>JBOEGP010000010.1:0-60773 GCA_050633485.1 Pseudooceanicola sp. | reverse complement strand
GAGGCTATTCCGTAGAGAAGGGCATATTCCCACGCGTTACTCACCCGTCCGCCGCTCACCCGAAGGTGCGCTCGACTTGCATGTGTTAGGCCTGCCGCCAGCGTTCGTTCTGAGCCAGGATCAAACTCTCAAGTTGAAAAGCTGTTACCAGCTTATCCTTGACGTTCGACCTTTGCACATCATTCCCAATCCGAAGATTGGGAAAACTGTTTGTTGTGCTTAGGTTACCGAAGTAACGTTAAGCCGTTCAAACAGTGAAGCTGACACTCTATCATCGGCCGAAGCCTAAGAGCGTTGATATGCGAAGGTTGATCCATCGAATGAACCAAACCGCCCACATATCTCTTCAGTTACTCGCGATTTCAAAGAGCGTAGAGACAAAAGTGACTGGATGCGCCCTAACTTACTTGGCGCGCCCCGCCTCGATTACCTCTGATTTATTCTTGCGTCTCGTTGCCGTGTGGCCCGTCTGGCGCCCCGTTGGTGCATCTCTGCGCCGCCGGTGAGGGGGTATTTACGGTTAGGGCCGTGGGTCCGCAAGGGGTTTTTTCAGAGAGGCGTCATATTTTTTACATGTTCTTTGATAATCGTTATTTTTCATATGGTTACGCGTGCATTTTTTTGCCGACTTTTCTGCGGGTATCGGTGAATCATTTGGGCCACTACCTGCGCTAACACCAGATTTAGGGTTATCCCAAGGGTTATCCCCAAGAGGAGGCAGACTCGGGCGTGAATCTGCCCCGGCGTAAGCCGATTCAGAGGGTGAATCGGGCGAGTCAGCGGCGAGTCACCCAAAGGATTCTCCGAATCCGGTCAAATCAGTGAGCCCCCCCGCCGCGAAGTCCAAGGACAGCGTCGCCCCGCCCTTCACCCTGGATCCGCGTCGATGGCGACATCAGCATGACCTGGGGCCAGCCAATTGGCCATCTTGCGGTCCAAGGGGGATTCCGCGGCCTGACCGGTCGCGCCGGCCCCAATTCGAACTGTGTATATAGTGGGGGTCGTTTGCATCCCGGCTGTGCCATCACACATGGCAGAGGTTCCGCGGCGCTTTGTCAGTGCGTGGTCCCGCGACCTTCTGCGGGGTGACCCGTCAAACAATCCGGCAGTCCGCGAAGGGATAACGGCAAAGGTTTCGAACCCTGCCCAACCCTGCCCCAAAAATGCGGCAAACAGGCTTGTCAGCGGGCCGGGGCCGCGCGCCGTCGCTTTTGCTTGATCAGCCGAACACCCAGCAGGCCCAGGATGACCGCCAGATATGCGATCGGTTCGATCTGAAAGCCCTTAACCAACATAAAGAAATGAAGCCCGCCCAAAGGGGCAATGACATAGACAAGCTTGTGAAGCAGGCGCCACCGCGTGCCCAACTTGCGCAGCGACCAGTTGTTCGATGTCAGGGCAAGCGGGATCATCATAACAAAAGCCGCCATGCCGATGGTGATATATGGGCGCTTGTAGATGTCCTTGATGATCTGGCTGACGATCTGAACATCCAGCACCAGCCACACCAGCAGATGCAGTAGTATATAGACAAAGGCCAATACGCCGACGGCGCGTCGAAACTTGATCAGACGCAGGCCCGCGAACCGTTGCAGCGGCGTAATGGACAGCCCCGCGATCAACAGCCACAAGCCCCATTCGCCCATCTGGTGTTCCATCACCTTGACAGGATCCACGCCCAGCCCGCCTGTCAGGCCGGAATACAACAGCCACATCGGCGGCACAGCGCCCAGTATATATAGTAACCACGCCGGGACACGCCGCACCGCTTGATTGATCATATCCATATTGGGTCCGCCTTTCGTTGGTGACGACAATCCCATCAGATACGCAAAAAGAAAGGGGCGCTAAGCGCCCCTCACTTCATTATCAGATGTTGTGCCCAAATGTTTCAGGCTTTGGCACGCCGTTTGCGCATCGCGCCGATCACGCCAACACCGGCAACCAGCAACGGAAGGCTGGCCGGAAGCGGAACAGCCGCAACACTTACCGCTGGGGCGATCATCCGCAGGGACGCATTGTCCACGAATTGCATTGGCGTCCCGCCACTGGTCGAAACAAGTGTGGACCCGGCTTCATACTTGCGGGTGATCCGCAGCATGATCTCGTGATTGCCAGCGCCCAACGAAAGGTCACCCGCCAACGTATCGCGACGTTCGGCCAAAGGCGCCACATCGTTTACGGAAAACGAATCCACCAGAACCCGGTCAACCAGCAACTGGAACCGCCCGCCAGAGCTGTTCATGACGCTGCTCATGTTGGCAATGGCAACGTCGAACGACATGGCATAATCGCCCGCCGTCGCGACAGCAAAGTTCTGGATCAGAAAGATGCCGCCGTAGCTGAGCGGGTTCGTGACAGACGCGACACCAACCTGAAACCGGGCAGCGTTGCTTGCTCCGGCACCGGTTGTGTCAAATGTGGCGACATCCGAAACGACACTCGTGCCGTTGCGTGTGTTCCTGACGGTCCACCCGGAAAGATCGCCGGTTTCGAATCCACCGTTCGTGACAGTGGCCGACATGGCTGGCGCCGCAACAGCGATTGCTGCGGCGATTAATGCCGGGCGAAGCAGTCCAAATTTGATCATCATAAAATCCTCGGCAAATTGCCCCCAAATAGCCTTTATCACCTAAAGGCCAGCAAAACTTGGGTTTTATCGGCATTTCCCGAGAACAGATCGTTTCCAAAATCAGAATTGCTTGGTCAGATCCATGTCAGAATAAAGGCTTGCGACCTCGTCGGCATAGCCATTGAACATTTCGGTCTCGCGGCGTGATCCAAACAGACCGGCACCAATGACCCGTTCGGTTTCCTGGCTCCACCGGGGGTGATCAACCTTTGGGTTCACGTTGGAATAGAACCCGTATTCGCGCGCATTCGCATCATTCCACGATGTAAACGGCTCGTCCTCTTGCAATGTGATGCGCACGATCGACTTGATCCCCTTGAACCCATATTTCCATGGAACGATCAACCGAAGGGGGGCGCCGTTCTGGTTCGGGATGTCCTTGCCATAAATCCCCGTCGCCATGATCGTCAGCGGGTGCATCGCCTCATCCAGCCGCAGCCCTTCGCGGTAAGGCCAGTCCAAAACGGGAAACCGCAGGCCCGGCATCTCTTCGGGGCGAGCCAGTGTTTCAAAGGCGACGTATTTCGCGCCAGACTGAACACCGACGCGTTCCAACAACGACCGAAGCTCGAACCCGTTCCAAGGAACCACCATCGACCAGGCTTCGACACAGCGATGACGATAGATACGTTCTTCGATCTGGGCCTTGGACAGAATATCCTCAAGCGCATAGTCGCCGGGATTATCCACCAACCCGTCAATCTTGACGCTCCACGGGGCGGTGGTCAGGGTGTGCGCATATTTGGCCGGGTCAGATTTTCCTGTCCCGAACTCGTAATAATTGTTGTACTGGGTGATGTCGTCATAATCATTCGGCTTCAGCCCCTCGGGCGCGGCCAAAGCCGGACCGGCCAGGCCCAGCCCCATACCCGCCACCGCACCGCCCATGATCTGGCGACGGTTGAAATAGGCCGTTTCGGGCGTGACGTGACAATCTTTAAACTTTGATTTCCAAAGGCGGGGCATGGCGTGTCTCCTCGTTGGTGTGTTGACCAACGGGGTAACGATACGGGCCAATTCGGGCAAATGAACGCTGGTCAAATGTGCGTGCCGAAACTGTAACGTTTGACGTCGGTCACCGCACCGATTGGTCGCCGGGCCGGTTGGCTTCGCCCATCGACGGGTCCCATGATGGGCGTTGCTTGCGCAGCACCACGGATTCACCGCTGGCCTGAACAACCCGCACATGCCTGCGCCGCATCAACCGCGGTTCGGCCACCCCAACAGAATGGGCAATCGTTTCCACCTCTTTGATGATGGATTTCGCGTAATTGGCGACGCTTTCATATTTTTGGCTGACCACCAGACCACGCTGCAAATGCGGGTCATGGGTCGTGATCCCCGTGGGGCAGGTGTTGCGATTGCATTTCAACGCCTGAATACACCCGAGCGAGAACATGAACCCCCGTGCCGAAGTGATGAAATCAGCGCCCGCGCACAATGCCCATGCCACGTCACCGGGATTGACCATCTTTCCGCTCGCGATGATGCGAATTCGATCCTTAAGACCATAGCGATCCCGCATATCGACAATACGCAGCAAGGCCTCGCGGATCGGCATCCCCACAAGGTCCATCAACGGCATCGGTGCCGCCCCGGTGCCGCCTTCCCCCCCATCAATCGTGATGAAATCCGGGGCGCTTTGCACACCACGCGCCACGACCATTTCGAACAATTCTTCATAGCTGTCGGATGAACCAATCACCGTCTTGAAACCAACCGGTTTGCCTGTGACCTCGCGGATATGGGCAATCATGTCCAACAAGGCGGCGAAATCCGGTATCTCGAAATGACGATTGGGCGAAATGCTGTCCTGCCCTTCAGGGATCCCACGAATTTCCGCAATTTCGGAATTCACCTTTTCGCCCGGAAGAATCCCGCCTTTTCCGGGTTTCGCCCCCTGTGCCAGCTTGATTTCAAACATCCGCACCTGCGGGTGTTTGGCCACAGACCGCAGCTTGTCATCATCAATGCGCCCCTCGGCGTCGCGGACGCCATATTTCGCCGTGCCGATCTGAAAGACGATGTCGCACCCGCCTTCCAGGTGATAGGGGCTTAGCCCGCCTTCACCGGTATTCAGCCAAACGCCCGCCTTGGCCGCGCCTTTGCTAAGCGCGCGCACAGCAGGCCGCGAAATCGCGCCATAAGACATGCCGGAAATGTTAAAGAACGACGGCGCATTGAACGGCTCTCGGCAATGGGGGCCAATCTGCAATGGCTGGGTCGCCGCAAATTGATCGTCGAGCGGTGGAAAGGTGTCGTTTACAAAAATCGCCGTGCCCGGAATCGACAGGTTGCGCGTTGACCCAAAGGCGATCGTGTTCCCCTTGCCATGTGTGGCATGGTACACCCATTCCCTTTGCGCGCGGTTGAACGGCATTTCCTCGCGGTCCATCGCAAAGAAATACTGGCGAAAGAATTCGCCAAGCTTGCTGAACATGCCCCGAAACCGCCCGATAACCGGGTAATTGCGCCTGATTGCATCATCGGTCTGAAACCGATCCACAAAGAACAGCACAAGCGTCACTGCGGATGCGACCCCCAGAACAAACACGAATATCAGTGCAAGAACCTCAAGCGCGTTTACGGCTATGCCCATCTCGGTCCCTCCAATGACTCGCTATGAAACAAACCCTGCGCAATTCCGGCAATTTCGCAAGCTTTTCCAGATCACGCTTGCGCTTCACGATAGCGTCAAACAGCCTCCGGGGTCTGGTGCTCAGGATATCCCACCCTATTCTTGCCATTGCCGTCCGGTTTTGAAATCCTTCGGCTTGAACGCATCCAAAAGGACGATCCATGCGCCTGACTGCCCTGACTACTTCGCTTGCCTTGACCGCAACTGTGTCTGCCGCTGCTGACGTTATCGAAACCGATCAGATGGTCGTCTACGAAGGCCAATGGGTGCAGTCCAAAATTCCTGAACAAAATGGTGCCCTGATGTTCCTGACGGTCCCGCGCGGTCAAAACGGCGAATACTTTACCATCAGTTGCGTCAAAAAGGGCGACCAGATGGATCGGGACGTAAGGCTTGGCTTTCCAGAACCTGTCGCTGGCAAAGATGATGTGCCTGTCAGCCTCATCATCGACGGACAGACCCACGCGGCGATGGCAAAACCGGTCGGCACCACGCCGGATCCGACATTCACGAAATCCGACATTCACCGATACGAAGTGGTCTTTGACGACGACGCCAAGGAATCCGGTTTCCTTGGGGCAATGAAAGCAGGCAATGAACTGACGATTGCCGGTCAAACCATTCCAGTCGATCTGAAAGGCTTCACCGCGGCCCTCAACGGTCAGGCGAAATACTGCAAGTGATCAAATCATCAATGGCCGCGTGTCCCGGTCAGGCGCGGTCATCTTTGGGTGACCCCATCACCACATAGCTGGTGATCGCGCTGACCTGTGGCAACGTGCCCAAAACATCTGTGTGAAAGCGTTTGTAATCGGCCAGATCGGCCGCCTCGATCCGCAGGATGTATTCCCGGTCACCGGTTACGTTGTGGCATTCACGCACTTCGGGGGCCTGCGCGATGGCCTTTTCAAACGCTTCCTGGGCCACTTTGGTGTGTTCGTTCAGCCCGACGGAAACATAGGCGGTGAACCCGATGCCCATATGGGCCGGATTCAATACCGCGCGATACCCGCTAATCACCCCGGCCCGTTCCAATGCCGTAACCCGGCGCAAACACGCAGAGGGCGAAAGCCCAACCCTGTCGGCAAGTTCAAGGTTGCTCATCCGTCCGCTTTCGGTCAGAGCACGCAATATCTGGCGGTCTTTTTCATCAATCTTGATCATTTGTTGTCAATATTTCCCCTGATCGCCGCGAATTGCAACAACATGCGAAGCATTGCCGCATAATTTTGCCCGCATGACATTTGAAATATTCACCGCCTTGCTCGGCTTTGCCTTCGTTTCGTCGATCACACCCGGACCGAACAACATGATGCTGCTCGCCTCGGGGGCGAATTTCGGCTTTCGCCGGTCAATCCCGCACATGCTCGGAATCTCGATTGGGCATAGCGTGATGATCCTGTTGGTCGGGATCGGCCTGATACAGATCTTTGACGCCTACCCGATCAGCCAAACCATTCTTAAGGTGGCGGCCGTCACCTATATGGTGTGGCTCGCCTGGAAAATCGCCCACGCTGCCCCACCCGAGGTCAGCGGAACACCCCAGGGGCGCCCGATGACATTCATTCAGGCGGCGCTGTTCCAATGGGTCAATCCCAAGGGGTGGACTATGGCCCTGACGGCAATCACCGTTTACGCACCGGATCGCACGTTTTCGGGCATCGCCTTTGTCGCCATCGCCTTTGCTTTGACGAACCTGCCGTCGATCACAACCTGGGCCGTGCTTGGCCAACAATTGCGCCGCCTGTTGACCAACCCGATGCGCCTGCATGTGTTCAACTGGACGATGGCCATCCTCCTGATGGCGTCACTCTGGCCTGTGTTATATCACTGACATATGACCCTGACCCTTCTGCACACGTCGCCCGCGCATCTTCCCACCTTTGCGACATTGCGCGATCAACTGGCCCCGCATGCCCCCCTGAACCAGCAGGTGCGCGAAGAATGGCTAGATCAGGCGCGTGCCAATGGCATAACCCCTGACCTTGCTGCCCAAATCGAAACCTTTGTCGCCACGGCCCCCGGCCCGGTGATATGCACGTGCACCACCCTTGGCCCCGCCGCCGAAGCCGCAGGCGCCACGCGGATCGACCGCCCCATGATGCAAGCCGCCGGACAGATCGGCGGGCGGATCATCATGGCCTATGCGCTCGACAGCACATTGGAACCGTCGCGCTCACTCCTGGCCGTAAACACGAACGATGACGCCGAAATTGTCCCGCTCGATTTGACCGGGCTTTGGCATTTCTTTGAACAGGGGGATATCCCGCGCTTTGATAACGGGATCGCCACCGCCATTCGCAAGGAACTGCGCGACAATGGCGGTGACTGCGTTGTTCTCGCTCAGGCATCCATGGCAGGTGCGGCGGTTCTGTTGTGCGACATTGCCCAACCTGTTCTTGCATCGCCGGAACTGGCCCTAAGGGCCGGGCTGCAGGCGCAAAACGGCGCGTGAAATCGCCCCCGGCCTAAATGACCGCCCCTTTCGCCCGCATCGCGTCGGATTCATTTGCAAATACGCCCAAACGATCCAGGCGCGCATGTGCGATCAACACAGGGATTGGTCCGCAAACCCCATCCACCCGAAACAGCCAAAAAAATACCCCGGCTCTGAAAGAGACCGGGGCAGGTTGCCTTTGGCAAGGCTCGGGGAAGGAAGTGTCGTCGATGAGGCTCAGCTCACCATTCAGTTGGGCCTTTGTCGGAAAAGGCACGAACCAGGAAATCAATGAATGCGCGCACCTTGGGCTGGGTGAACCGGCCCGGCGGATAAACCGCATAGATGCCCTGAAGTTCGACCGGAAGTTCGGGGATCGCGTCAACGACCAACCCTTTTTCCATCGCTTCGGCGTAAAGAAAGCTGGGAAGATACGCGATGCCAAGACCGGCGATTGCGGCGTTCAACAGGCTTTGCCCGTCATTCACGCTCAACCACCCGGCGGTGCGAACTTGGCGTTTTTCACCAGAAGGCGCGGTGATCTTCCATACATTGCCCGAAGATTGGCTCGAATAATGCAGAAGCTTGTGTTCATTCAGATCGTCGATCTTTTGCGGGCGTCCGTATTTTTCAAAATACTCCGGGCTCGCGATCATGCGTTTTGAGGTTTCGGTCAACTTGCGGGCCCGCAGAGTGGAATCTTCCAACTCTCCGATACGGATCGCCATGTCGAACCCTTCGCTGATCAACTCAACATACCTGTTGTTCAGGACCATGTTCACCGTGATGTCCGGGAACTCGGCCAGGAACCCGCCCAGAACCGGGCTTAGGTGGTTCACACCAAAGTCTGTCGCGACTGAGATGCGCAACAATCCGGACGGTGCCGATTGCATCGATGTGACCAGCGCATCCGCTTCGCCTGCGTCATTCAGAACGCGCCGGGCGCGGTCATAATAGGCAAGTCCAATCTCGGTCGGGCTGACCCGGCGGGTCGTCCGGTTCAACAGACGTGCACCTAGTCGGGCTTCCAATGACGAGACATGCTTTGAGACAGCGGATTTTGAAATCCCCATCTTCTTGGCCGCGTCCGTGAAGCCGCCCTGGTCCACGACGGTGGCGAACGCCTCCATTTCGGTCAAACGGTCCATATTGTTGTCACCTGTATCACTGCTCGTTGGAAACAATGTATCGGTGCCAAATGGGGCCGTAAGGCGGCGGGGTCCCGGCATTGTCGGGGAATTAAGCTGACAATATCGGGGTAATGTCGGGGATTGGCCATGCCCAGGAAACAAGCCCGCATAGGGCCAAACCACACGCAACCGCCTTATTATTATGCCTCTGGCAACAAATGGCGGCGCAATTTACGCAAAATGGTCGGTGGCTTGGGCCATTTGCGTGGTGTTTTTGTCTTTGCCCCGGTCAGGCGGTTTCAACGCAATGGCGGCGGAACGCACGTTTAAGCAAATCCAGCTCCTCGCGCAGCAGGTCGATTTCGCCGCGCATCGTGTCGGCCAATGCTTCGCCCGCCAACATTGCGAAATCGGCCAGGGTTTCCTGTGTTTCACGATCGCGAATGATAAAGGTATGAATGCCGTCCCCGATGACTTCTTTCGGGACCGGCACTTTCAACAGATACCTCCCGGCCTCTGGAAGCGGTTCCAGAACAACGCCGGGCACCGGCAGTTCCAGGTGCAACACCTCAACCGCTGGTTCGGTATCGTCCGGCCCACCTGTCACGACACCTTCCCAGATGCCTTCGATGAATTTCGTTTTTGTCACCGTCAGAACGCTCATCTGCACATCTCCTGTCAGAGGTCCGCCCGCGGGCGGCGGCTGAAGGTCAGGTCCCGGATCACCACCTGGTTCATTTCGGGGCCTTCAAAAATTAGGTCAAGCCAGATGCGCTCAACCCGTTTTTCATTCAGGTTGGAATAGGCCAGATCGAATTCCACCATCCGTTCTTCGTCATTCAGCGGCAGCTCACGCACCAGTTGTTCGGTGTTGGGGCCATGCTTGATGTTCAAACGCGCAAAGATTTCGAGCGGCTTTTCCAGTTCAACAATCGTGTCCATGCGGATCAGATGCTTGCGCTTCAGACCGGCAACCGCTTCGGGCGGTAAATCAACAACAAGGGACAGGAACGATCCATCAAAGGAAAAGACGTCCATGCGCAATCCAAACGGGGCAAGGTCGGCTTCGCGGCGGTTGCGCAGTTGGCGTAATGTCAGTTCGCTGCGCTCACAATCATGGAACAGCGTTACCTCATTGCCCAGCATCGACTTGGACTTGACCGATGCCAAGCCCTGTTCAGGCAACGGGCCGCGCCACAATTCAGGCCGCCACGACCAATCAGACCCCTGCGGCACCTGAAACGCATTTGACCCGATCCGCGGCAGGGCCAGCCGACTGTCGGCGCGAAAGATCAATCGATCCAAATGTTCACGCAGTGCCCGCGCCTGTTGGCGATGCCGGCGCAGTCCAGTCAATTCGGCGGTATCAACACTCGCAGACAGCCGTTTCCAGCGCCGCAATTCGCGCCGCCATGCCAGCCTGTCAATCAGGGACCCGCCCGATTTTTCCATGTGAAAGCCTGTATCGCCTGTTACGCGTCCACCCCGGAACATCACCGTCCGGGCTTCGCATATCTTAACTTAGAAAGCCTTACCCAAACAGGCCAGAAGACATTGCCCGTTCAAGGGCCGGTGCGGCATTTCCGTCGCTATTTTCAGGGGTTTTGCAGCCTAAGGTTGTGGAGAGGCCGATCGCAGCGATTGTGCAAGTTCCACAAGCAGCGCGCGACCCGCCGATGCGGCCGCAGACCCGTCTTTCGGTCCGTAAACGGCCATGCTGATCAAATGCCCGTTCAATGCCATCACGCCGCGCCAGTGTTTCGGGTCTGCCTTTTTGATCGGTTGCGCCTCGAAGGCGCCCAGTTGAACCATGGACACACCGGAAATGCGCCGCTTGGACAACACCTGGGACGGGTCGAACAATTCAGCGAGCGTATTCACATCCGGTGTCTTGGTGCCAGGCTCTGCTTTGACCACACTCAACGTCATCAGCGCCGGAATAACCGCCGCGCCGTCTTTGCCGCCCGTCATCACACGACATGACGCAAGCAGGGCAAACCCGCCGTCCGCGCGATTGCGCAATGACCGTGCATCAACGCAATACCCCTTTGGTCCTTTTACCACGACAGCGCCGCGCGCGATCGGCGCCTGTGGAATGGGGTCACCTATCGGGCGTGATACGGTCGAAAACACCGCGAACAATCCGCCACCGTCTGATTTGGTTTCTGTCGCTGACGTGCCCGCGCTCTTGTTCGCGGCGCCCCTGTCTGTGCCCTTGTCTGTGCCCTTATCTGGGCCCGCACTGGAATTCTTCGCACCACCAAGGCCGGTCAATTCGGTCAAATCCGCACATGCCGACAGCACAGACAACGCGCCGATCGCGATGCCGATCCTTACCCACGTATTGACCCGTTTCGCCATGTGCCCCCGCATTGTTACCTTGGCCCCTGCCCCCGATTTGGGCGCTGACGGCCAGCAACCTGACGGGCTGTGGATAAATCACGCAAAGGGGCGAAACAACCCTGATTGCGGCCCGGACATCGCGCCGTTACGGTCCGCCGCATGAATTACGCAGCACATGACCACCTGATCGCAGCCGCACGCCGACGTCCGGCGATCTGGCGGCTAATCCTCGGACTTGCCCTTGTTTTTGCGGTTATCGTGGCGCTGATCAGCGTTGTCATGGCCTTCTATGAGGTGACAGGCAGGGGGGCCTCGCGGATCTCTGCCAATGGCGACACGCCGAAATCGACCTTTCTGATGCTTGCGTCATTCTCGCTGATGTACCCCGGCCTCTGGATTGCTTTGCATTTTCTGCACAAACGCCGGTTGCGGAGCCTTTTTGGTGCGGCTGGCGCCTTTTGGCACGCGGTCTGGCGCACCGTCCCGATCACAATCGCCCTGTATATTGCGGGCCTGATCCTGACCGGTTTTGATTTTGATGCGCCGAAACCCGCCTTGCCCCTCGCCATCTGGCTGAAATGGCTTGCCCCGGCGCTTGTCGCGCTGGCCATTCAGGTCACCGCAGAAGAACTTATCGTGCGCGGCTATATCCAAAGCCAACTCGCCGCGCGGTTCCGATCACCGCTTGTCTGGCTGGTACTGCCCGCACTCCTGTTCGCCGGGCTTCACTATAACCCCAGCGAAGCAGGCGCGAACGCACCCTGGCTTTTGCTGCCGCCCCTTGCCTTTGGGCTTTTGGCTGCGGACCTGACTGCGCGCGGTGGCAATCTTGGGCCAGCCATCGCCATTCACTTCATAAACAACTTCGCTGCGATCTTTCTGATCGCGCCCATGGGCATGTTATCTGGCCTCGCGCTTTATCGTCTTCCTGTCGAACTCAGCGATCCGGCCATGCTGGACACACTGCCCGTCGAATTGGCCTTCCTGTTTATCCTGTGGCTTTGCGTTCGTTTGGCGCTGCGTAAATGACCAAACCAGATCGCCCGTCTACGCCCGCTTACGCGCCCCACACGGCTTTTGCGGCACCGGCGCTTGCCAGCAACCAGATCGGCAAACTGATCACCGGCATACTTGCGGTCGAACTCTTGTTTGCGCTTGGGTTGATCATGCTCGGGAATGCGCTTGAAGGGCTGTCACCGGGCTTTGCATATACCTATGTGTCCGGCACAACTCCGATCGGTCTGATCCTGCAACTGCTGTCCTTTGCACTGCTTATTGTCAGCATTGGCTTTGTCCTGAAACGGCACCACAACCGCCACCTGCTGACCACTTTGGGCGACCCGATCGCCGCGATCCAAACGCTTGTCGCTGTGTTTCTGGGTGTTGCGATGCTTCACCTCGCTCTCGAAATACTGCCACCCTGGTGGGACACCGCCGCAATATCGGAAAAACGTCACTTGATCGCCTGGGCACTGACAGTCCCATTCGGGCTTTTCGCGCTTCTTATCCAGACCAGCGCAGAAGAAGTGTTTTATCGCGGATATATTCAGCAACAGGTGGCAGCGCGGTTTTCAAACCCGGTGATCTGGATGGTTGCGCCGAACCTGTTGTTTGCCTTTGCCCACTGGGACAATGGCGTGACCACGGTGGACAGATGGCAATACGTGATCTGGGCGTTTTTCTTCGGACTTGCCGCGTCGGACCTGACAGCCCGGACCGGAAACCTTGGGGCGGCGATCGGTCTTCACCTGGCCAACAACGCCTTTGCCTTTATGCTCTACGGTGAAATTGGCGGCAATGACAGCGGTCTGGCCCTGTTCCTGCTGCCTGAAATGACAGGCCAGCCCGGTGGGGGCGGGCAATCCGGGCCGGTCCTGACGATGGGCTTGTTCATTGATCTTGTTGTTGTCTGGATGTCCTGGCTGGCCGCCCGAATTGCAATTCGACGATAAAAGCCCGGTCCAACGACCGCCTCGGCACCCTCGGGCGATTGCAATCCGTCCGCTTGCCGACTATCTCGGAAATCAACCGCAGCCGTGAGGAACCGGTCATATGAACTGGATCACCAACTACGTTCGTCCACGGATCAATTCGATCTTTTCGCGTCGCGAAGTGCCGGAAAATCTTTGGTCCAAATGCGACGAATGCGGAACCATGCTGTTTCACCGCGAATTGTCCGACAATCTGAACGTCTGCACCCATTGCGGACACCACATGGCCATTGCACCAAGGGCCCGGTTCGAAGCCCTGTTCGATGGCGGCATTTTCACCGAAGTACCAGTGCCGGAACCCCTGACCGATCCGCTGCATTTCCGCGACCAAAAGAAATACCCGGACCGGATGCGCGCCGCCCAAAAGGCAACCGGCGAAAAAGAGGCGATGCTGGTCGTCGAAGGCGAAATTGGCCGCACGCCCATTGTCGCGGCGGCCCAGGATTTTTCATTCATGGGCGGTTCCATGGGCATGTATGTCGGCAACGCTTTTATCGCCGCCGCGACCCGCGCCGTGGAAATGAAACGCCCCTTGATCATGTTCTCCGCCGCCGGCGGCGCCCGGATGCAAGAGGGGATCCTATCCCTCATGCAGATGCCCCGCACCACCGTCGCTGTGCAAATGCTGAAAGAGGCGGGCCTGCCCTATATCGTTGTCCTGACCCACCCGACCACGGGCGGTGTGACGGCATCCTACGCGATGCTTGGCGATGTTCACATTGCAGAACCCAACGCGTTGATCTGTTTCGCCGGGCCGCGCGTGATCGAACAGACGATCCGCGAAAAACTGCCCGAAGGATTCCAACGCGCCGAATACCTGTTGGATCACGGCATGCTGGACCGCGTGACCCCGCGAACCGACATGCGTGGCGAATTGATTACCATTGTTCGGATGATCATGGGGCTGCCACCTGCGGTTCGCGGCGACCTGCCCCCACCTGATCCTGAAACCACCGCCGAAACGGGCGAACCAGCCGTGGTTGCGGACTCCCCTCTTCCGTCCGAAAACGCGCCCGCCAAGGCCGCCAAAGGGGACGCCACCCCAGACAAATCGGCCAAGGCACCCGCCGGGGACGACGCGAAATCACCCAAACCCAAGACTGCGAAAAAGTGACCGTTTCATCCGATGTCATCCTTGACCGGATGATGAAACTGCATCCCAAGATCATCGACCTGACCCTGGATCGGATGTGGCGGTTGCTTGATGCGCTTGGCAACCCGCAAGACAAACTGCCGCCAATCATTCATATCGCGGGCACGAACGGCAAGGGATCAACCCAGGCGATGATCCGCGCCGGGATCGAAGGCGCGGGCATGACGGCACATGCCTACACCTCTCCGCATCTTGCCCGATTTCATGAACGCATCCGTATCGCAGGCGAATTAATCACCGAAGACGCCCTGAGCGCGGTTCTAGATGAATGCTATGCGGCCAATGACGGCGCCACGATCACCTATTTCGAAATCACCACCTGTGCCGCCTATCTGGCGTTTTCGCGCGTGCCCGCCGATTACTGCCTGCTTGAAGTGGGCCTTGGTGGGCGGGTGGATGCGACAAACGTTTTCGACCGCCCGGAGCTGTGTGTCATCACGCCGGTTTCGATCGACCACCAGCAATTCCTTGGCGACACATTGGCCCAGATTGCCACAGAAAAGGCGGGCATCATCAAGCGCGGCGTGCCCTGCGTTGTCGGCCCCCAACCCGACGAAGCGATGGACGTGATCGAAGCAACCGCTGAACGGCTGGGTGCGCCCCTGATCGCCCAGGGGCAGCATTGGCATGTGTTTCAGGAACGCGGGCGGTTGGTCTTTCAGGATGAAACCGGCCTTTTGGACCTGCCCCCACCTGCCCTGCCCGGCGCACATCAATTCGACAATGCCGGAACAGCGCTCGCCGCGCTGCGCCACCTTGGCCTGCCCGAAACGGCCATGGAGGCGGCGGTAAGCAACGCGACATGGCCAGCGCGATTGCAGCGTTTGAAAACCGGGCCATTGTTCGACATCGCGCCAGACTGCGAATTATGGCTGGACGGTGGGCACAATCCTGCGGCGGGTCAGGCGTTGGCCGGGCATTTGGCAACCCTGCCGAAACGGCCAACCCATTTGATCTGTGGAATGCTGAACACCAAAGACATCGACGGTTTCCTGCGCCCCCTTGCCGCGCATGCCGACAGCCTGTTCGCCGTCGATATCCCCGGCGAAACGGCGACACTGTCTGCCCAAGCAACCTGCGCGGCGGCCCGAACCGCTGGGTTTGACGCCATAGCGGCCCCATCCGTTGACCAGGCATTAACCCAAATCACCGGCAAATCACCGCGCGCTCGGGTGCTGATTTGCGGATCGCTCTACCTCGCCGGGCGGATTTTGCGCGAAAACGGCTGAATTTGCGGCCCCGATTCGCGCCGATTCCCCGAAATCCCGGCCCAAAGCAAAAAAAATGCAGAATTCGGGCCACAGCGAATCACTTTCGGTTGACTGATTCGCACTGATTCGCCTAGTGTGCCCATAGCAGCACAGGCACTCCAAACCACCTCCGGACGACCTTTCTCAGTCAAACACTAGGTCCCTCCAAACCGGATTCTGTAATCACAGGTGGCAGGCGAGAACATTGCGGGCACAATATTTAGGGGGCCGATCAACGGTCCCCTTTTTTTGTGCAGGTCACGTATCTTGCGCCCAATCCTGCGACATCATCTCGCGCAATCGGCTGGCAGTGCGTTCAAATTCGAACACGCCTTCGCCCTCAAGATACAGCGATTCGGGCCATGCCGCCGCCGAACAGATCAGCCGAACGCGGGCCTCGTACAGCGCGTCGATCAAGGTGACAAAGCGCTTGGCTTCGTTAAAATTCGAACGCCCAAGACATGGGATATCTTCCAGCACCAAAACCCGCGCGGCATCGGCCAAAGCCAGGAAATCCGCCGCGCCCAACATGCGCCCGCACAGGTCGTGGAATCCGGCGCGCGCGTTACCATTGCGAAACGCCGGTATCGCCACGTCACGCCCTTTGACCTTAAGGACCAGCGCGTCGGCCTCACCCCCGGTCAGGTCATCCCAGATGGCATCAATGGCGGCGCGGGCGTCACTGTCGATGGGCGTGAAATACACCTGACCACCAGAAAGCCGATCCTGCCGATAATCACGCGGGCTGACCAGTTCATGGACCGCAAGCCTGTCCTTGATCAACGCGATGAACGGCAAAAACCGTTCCCGTTGCAGACCATGTTTATAAAGATCGTCCGGATGGCGGTTTGAGGTCGTCACGATCACGACGCCCGCTGCCATCAATCCTTCGAACAACCGCCCGACGATCATCGCGTCGGCAATGTCGGAAACCTGCATTTCATCAAATGCCAGGACTTTGACCGCCCCGGCCACATCGGCAATCACCGGGGCCAAGGCGTCATCAACCTTGTCCTGGCGGGCGCGGTGCATGCCCTCGTGCACGTCTTGCATGAACGCATGGAAATGAACCCGCCGCACCGGGACCGACAGGCTTTCGACGAACAGATCCATCAGCATCGACTTGCCCCGCCCGACACCCCCCCAAAGATATAGCCCCTTTGGCGTTTCCGGTGCCTTGCGCGAAAACAAACCGCGTTTCACCGGCGCGTCCAGCACGCCTTCGATCCGGTCGAATTCGGGCATGACAGCCACCTGGGCCGGGTCGGGATGGATCGTTCCATCCGCGAGACGGGATTGATAAAGGTCGTTCATTCTTGCCATATGGGCGGGATAGCGCGGGCAGCCGATCTTGAAAAGACGCAACCCAGTGCAAAGCGTGATGGCGCCCATCAAGAAACCTGAATTGACGCATCCCGGAAACATCATATCTTTACCGCGGCCAGCAGGAGCGCCCATGTCACGTCAGACACCTCTTTTCACACCGGTTCTGATCGTGGGATGCCTGATCATTGTCGTCGGTTTTGCGATCAGATCGTCCTTTGGGGTTTTCCAAATCCCGATCTCGGCCGAATTTGGTTGGCTGCGAACCGAATTCTCGCTTGCGATTGCGGTTCAAAACCTTGCCTGGGGCGTCGCCGCGCCCCTGTTCGGGGCCATCGCGGAAAAAATCGGGGATCGCCTTGCCATCATAATCGGCGCGATCAGCTATTCTGTCGGGCTTGTCCTCAGCTCGGCCGCTGTCACACCCGAAGCGCATCAGCTTCTTGAAATCCTTGTGGGCTTTGGCATCGCCGGAACCGGGTTCGGCGTGATCCTGGCCGTGGTCGGGCGGGCGTCATCAGAAGCCAACAGGTCCATGTCTCTGGCAATCGCAACGGCATCCGGGTCGGCGGGGCAGATTTTCGGGCCGCCATTGGCCGAATGGTTGCTGACCATCATGCCTTGGCAAGAGGTGTTCCTGGTCTTTAGCGCGATGATCCTGGGGGTCATTTTCCTTTTGCCGTTCATGCGAATACCGGCACCCGTCGCCACGAAAGCCGAACTTGAGGAAAGCCTGGGCGGCATTCTGCTGCGCGCCGCAAAGGACCCGTCATTCGCCCTGATCTTTGTCGGCTTCTTTTCCTGTGGCTATCAACTGGCCTTTATCACCGCGCATTTTCCGGCCTTTGTGACCGAGATGTGCGGGCCGATCCTGACGGGTGGGCTGCTGCATTCCATCGGTATCACCACGACATCGGCCCTGGGGGCCGTCGCGATCGCGGTGATCGGTTTCGCAAACATCGGTGGTACGTTATTGGCCGGGTATCTGGGAAAAACCTATTCCAAGAAATACCTGCTTGCCGGGATTTACACATTGCGCACGATTGTTGGCGCGGCGTTTATCCTGTTGCCGATCACGCCGGTATCCGTGCTTGTCTTTTCAGCTTTGATGGGATCGCTTTGGTTGGCAACCGTGCCACTGACCAGCGGGTTGGTGGCCCATATTTACGGCATCAAATACATGGGCACGCTTTATGGGATCGTGTTCCTGAGCCACCAGATTGGCGGGTTCATGGGCGTATGGCTGGGTGGGCGCATGTATGATGCCTTTGGCGATTACACCATGGTTTGGTGGATCGGTGTCGGGATCGGCGCGTTTTCCGCGATTGTTCATTTGCCGGTGCGCGAAAATCGCGCCGCCCTGCCTGCCTGAGAAGGGTGAGGGGGCGCTGCCCCCACGGCCCTGCGGGCCGCCCCCCAAAGTATTTATCGAAAGATGAAGACCGCAGGCCCGTTCAGAAATGAACCGCGCCGCGAAAAACACGCGCGATTTCGCGGGCGTGGGTGATCGGCACCCAATGGGTTGCACCATTGATCTGGGCCTGATCGGCCTGCCGGTTCCAATCTGTCAGTTTGCCCATATTGGCCAAGGGGATCGCGGTGTCACGGGTCGCCCAGATACCCATCACCGGCACCCCGGATTTGGCGATTTCGCGATGTTCGGTTTCCAAGGTTTCCGACAGCATGCGGCGCATTGAGGACAGGACAGCGGGAACAAAGCCACGAAATTCCACCTGGGCGGCTTGCGCGGCGGCGACATCCGCCGGGACGCCTTCGTTCTGGTGCAACTTGTGCGCCAGGCGGCGGTGGCGCACCGGAAACACAAACCGGAACAGCCAATCCCCGATCAACGGCGTGCCAATCATGAAACGATCAAGGGAAGACCGGGCGCTTCCCATGCCTGCCGGGGCAAGAAGGACGAGGCGGCGCAGCATTTCGGGGTGTTTGGCGGCATAGCATGTGGCAATCGAACCGCCCATAGAATAGCCGAACAGAGTGATGTCGCCCTTGATGTCTTCGTGGGCGATCAGGTCGGACAACTGGCGCAGAAAGAATGCGCGTGTCTGTTGTGCGGCGGGGCGATCGGACAAGCCACGCCCATAAAGATCATAGACCAGAACCCGATAACCAAGCGCATCGAGTTCATCCGCGAGCCCGTCCCAGACGAAACTGGGCGTGGTCAGCCCATGTATGCAGATGGCCACCGGACCGCGCACCTTGTCATTGTGCCAGCGGAAATAGGTTATTCCCTGAGACAGCTTGGCAAAACTGCCGGGCACGCCTTCACGGGTTTGCGCATCGACCTTGGGACGTCGGAGTTCCATGAGGAACGGCCCCAGAAATACTGCCAGCAAAAGTCCGAAAATCAGGGCTGTCCAGGTCATCGCAATCTCCACCTATCCAAAATATATCGGGCGGTCATCAGATCGAGATGGGCGCCACCGCCGTTCTTGAAAAGCGTTATGTCATCAACGTTCCGGCGGCCAAAAGCGCCGAGGTCATAGAAATCGGCCAAGACATCGGCACCGCCGATCACGCCGTTTGCCAAAGGGATTTTCAATTCACCAATGTGGTCCAACGTCGTGTCGAAACTGTCCACAAAAATGCGCGACATTTGCAGAACCTTGTCATCTGCTTCGCGCATGTCCGGGCGGTATGCACCAATCAGGTCCACATGCGTTCCCGGACGCAGCCAATCGCCCTTAAGGATCGGATCGGTTGCCATTGTTGCTGACGCAATGATGTCGGCACTTGCCACCGCCTGTGCCAGGTCCGTTGCGACCACGGTGTCGGGGTAGGCATCGCACAGCGCCTGAGCGCCCTGCGGCGTGCGATTCCAAACCGAGAAAGAGGCACTGGGAAAGCCGGCGCCATAGGCCTCGCGCAGAGCGCGCGCGACGCTTCCCGCCCCGAGGATCAAGATGGACCGGCTATCCGGCCGGGCCAATTTGCGCGCGGCGAGCAAGCTGTCTGCCGCCGTTTTCCACTTGGTCACCAGATGGAAATCGACAATCGCCTCAAGGCGGCCATTGCAATCATCGTATAGGGTCACGCCGCCATTCACGGCGGGCAGATCCCTTGCCCGGTTTCCGGGAAATATCGTGGCGGTTTTGACCGCGATCCCCATGCCATCGATCCACGCGGATCTGGACAGCAGCGTATCTTCGCCGCGGTAAAGGAACGTGTCACCGATTTCCGCCCTTGGCAGCGCGTGGCCCGCGGCCAACGCATCAGTCAATCCTATCCAGTCTAGGGCGGCTTCGCCCTCTTCATAGGAAATTGTGGCTGGCAGGGTCATGCGGCGTCGGCCGTGTTCAGCAGGCCTTCGGCGACCAGGCGGGCGGCCCACCCTTCGGGGCCATCGAACAAATGGGTGCGCCAGCCACGTTCGGCCGCCGCGGCGATATTGTCGAGCCGGTCATCGGTGAACAACAAGGCACCGGGCGCGATTGCGCTGTCGTCTTCGACCATCTGATAGATTTGCGGATCGGGTTTGATGACCCCCATGTGGCCGGACACATAGGGGCGGTCAAATTCGCTTAGGAAATCATATTCCGTGCGGGCGAGCGCGAAACTCCCTATCCCGAAATTGGTCAGGGCAAAAACCGGGACGCCGCGTTTGCGCAACGCACGCATCAATCGCACCGACCGGGGGATGACAGGGCGCGCCAATTCTAGCCAGCGGTCATGCCACATGCGGATCGCATCGCTGTGCTTTGGATACATGTCAGCGGTGGCATAAATCGTCGCGCGGAAATCGCCACCCCGGTCAACCGCGTCATTCATCGCGTGCAGATCGACATCGCAAAACAATCCCTTTCGCGCGGTCACCCCGATTTCGCGGTCATAGAATTTTTCCGGCTGCCATTCGATCAGCACATTGCCGATGTCAAAAACGACCGCTTCGATCTTCATGGTGTTTTGTCCCTGTCGCGGGACATTGGCCCGCCTTTTCGCGCAGACTAGCGCGAAGCGGGCGGCAACGCCAAGAATTCCGCGATCTCAGAGCGGCTCACAGATCACTTCGACGTCGGAATACGCATTTGTGCCGATCGCGACCCCTGGCATGATCGATGACAGGTGGCATTCGGCCCGAACCGGGCGTGATGGTGCACGGGGTGCAGGGCCATCCGCGCAATCCAACTGGCCGATCACCACAGCTGCGTCGCCTTCGACCCTGATAACCCGACATCCCGTGGCCAGTTCAATCGCCGCGCGGGCGGTCTGTGCCAAACGCCCCAACCGCGGCGCGTATTGCGGATTGCGCCGGATCGCTTCGCCGAGCGCGCCCCGACGCCGCACATCATAAATCGCACCGTCAACGTTCACGCGAACGGGGGTGATCCCGGCGAATGGCCGCGAAGGCCCGTGACAGGCCGCCAACAGAAACGGGAAAGTACCAAACGTCAGGATCAAGGCCGCCTTCATCACGAAATTCTGGCGCTGACAGATTACCAATCCATGAATCGTGAATATGCGACATGCTGTCAGTTCATATTCCATTTTTAGAATGCTATATACATTCCGAAATCAGAATGTAACTCAGGAGACTCACATGTCAGACCCTGCCCGACGCCCCGCCGACACCTACTCACCGCTCTATTTCCTCGCCTCGGTTGGCGCGGGTGGGTTGGCGGTTACCTTCTTTATGTATCTGATGTTCTGGGTGCCGCATCCGGGCCAACCTGTCCCGGTCTTCGAAGACATCGCGGCCGCCTTTTCCACCGGTGGCCCCGCGCTTCAATTGGCGATCGCAATTGCGGTTGTCGG
Organism: Pseudooceanicola sp.; assembly: GCA_050633485.1. Taxonomy (GTDB): domain Bacteria; phylum Pseudomonadota; class Alphaproteobacteria; order Rhodobacterales; family Rhodobacteraceae; genus Pseudooceanicola. Next base: position 39,106 of record JBOEGP010000010.1, on the reverse strand, counting down.
CATTGCGGTATTCGCATTTATCAACGTCAAATCGCTGATCTGGAACATTGGCGCCCTGTCGCGGTTCCGCAAAACCGATAACTGGGCAAACCTGCGCAAATCAAACGCCGAAGCCGCCCTTTTGGCGCGCCCCTTGGCGTTTGCGATGACCATCAACGCGATGTTCATTGTCGGACTGGTCTTTGTCCCACGCCTTTGGGACATCGTCGAATTCCTGTTTCCCGCCGCCATGGTCGCCTTCGTCCTGACAGGTATCCTCGCCCTTGGCGAAATCGGCCGCTATGTATCGCGCATTCTGTCCACACCGGGGGCATTCGACCTTAGCCAGCACAACAGCTTTGGCCAGCTCCTGCCGGCATTTGCCCTTGCGATGGTGGCTGTTGGGCTTTCGGCACCTGCGGCCATGTCAACGGCGCAATCGACGGTGGCGATCTCGCTCGCTCTGTCCACATTCTTTGCGGTTGCGGCTGTTGTCTATGCGGTCATCGCTCTGATCACCGCGATCACATCGATGCTGGAACATGGCGTCGCAAAAGAGGCCGCCCCAACATTAATGATCATCGTGCCGCTGGTGACAGTTCTTGGCATCCTTGTGCTGCGCCAAAACCACGGGCTGCACGTCGCGATGGACGACCATATCACACCCGCCGCCACCATGATGTTCCTGGCCAAATCGCTGTCCGTTCAGATCGTCTTTCTTCTGTTCGGTTGGGCCGTTCTGAAACGTCAGGGCTATTTCACGGATTTCGTGACAGGATCGAAAACCTCTCCCGGCTCTTATGCTTTGGTCTGTCCAGGTGTGGCGCTGTCGGTGATGATCCACTTTTTCGTCAACAAGGGACTTGTGGCGACACAGGTGATCGACAAGTTCGGCGCAACCTATTGGGCAATCACGGCAATCGCGCTGGTATCTCAGGCGCTTATGGTCTGGTTGGTCTTCCGGTTGAACCGCCAGCATTTTGGCACCAGTCCAACCGTGGCAGTGCCTGCGGAATAACCGAAACAGGCGCGCCATTTCCTTCCCTTCCCTCGCGTCTGTCTCTGTTACCGGGCCGCCCCTCTGATCGGGGGGCGGCCCATTCATTGTGCTCTGCCTCGCCCCTTGCCACGCCCGGCGCTATGACCCATCCTGCACGCCCGCGACAGGAGATTTCCGATGACCGAAGACAGTGCCCGCCACGCCACCAAAATGGCCAAGAAGAAAGCCGCCCGCGACAAGATCATGGCGACCAAGACCGATGAAAAGGGCCTGATCATTGTTCACACCGGCAAAGGCAAAGGCAAAAGCACGGCCGCCTTCGGCATGATTTTTCGCTGCATCGCCCATGACATGCCGTGCGGCGTTGTTCAGTTTATCAAGGGTGGCATGTCCACCGGCGAACGCGATCTGATCCTCGCCAACTTTACCGACAAATGCCAGTTTCACACGATGGGCGAAGGGTTCACATGGGAAACCCAAGACCGTGATCGCGATGTAGAAATGGCGCAAGCGGCCTGGGAAAAGGCCAAGGACCTGATCCGCGACCCAGCCAACAAAATGGTCCTTCTGGACGAAATCAACATCGCGCTGCGTTATGATTATATCGACGTGAACGAAGTTGTGCGTTTCCTGACGGATGAAAAACCCGCCATGACCCACGTGGTTCTAACCGGGCGCAACGCCAAAGAAGAATTGATCGAAGCCGCCGATCTTGTCACCGAGATGGAGTTGATCAAGCACCCGTTCCGGTCCGGTATTAAGGCGCAGATTGGCGTCGAATTCTGATCGCACGCCGCGGCTCACACCGCCCAAGGCCTGATATCCGGCTTGCCACATGTCCCGTGCGGTCATAAAATCTGACCAATCGCACACGGGACATCCCATGCCGTTTCAGCCTGTTCAACCTGAACGCCTTGCCACTGCTGTGGCGCAGCAGATCGAACTGTTGATATTGCGTGGTGTTTTGCGCCCTGGTGAACGCCTGCCGCCGGAACGCGACCTGTCGGACCGGTTGGGCGTGTCGCGCCCGTCGCTGCGCGAAGCAATCGCCGATCTGACCGACTCCGGCCTTTTGGCCACGCGGGCCGGATCTGGCATCTATGTCGCTGATGTTTTGGGCGGGGCATTTTCGCCTGCACTGGTTCAGCTTTTCGCCCGTCACGAAGACGCCCTGTTTGACGCCATCGACTTTCGGCGCGACATCGAAGGCCTGGCCGCCGCCCGCGCGGCCACCGGTGCATCGGACACCGACCTAAAGGTCATCGCCAGCCATTTTGCCCGGATGCAGGCCGCCCACGAACAAAAGAATACCCAGGCCGAGGCGCAGGCCGATGCCGAATTTCATATGGCGATCATCGAGGCCGCGCATAACGTCGTGCTGTTGCATATGATGCGGTCGATGTTCGACCTGCTGCGTCAGGGTGTGTTTTACAACCGCGCCGCAATGTTCGCCCAAAACACAACCCGCACCGCCCTGCTGGATCAGCATCGCGCCATCAACGATGCCATTCAGGCCCGCGATGGGGATGCGGCGCGCGTTGCGGTGCATGCGCATCTGGCCTTTGTCGCCGATGCTTTGCGCGCCCACCTTAGGGCACAGCGCAATGAAACAACCGCCCGCCAACGGTTCGAACACGAAGCCACCCGCAGTTAACCCGGCCCGTTCACCGCACGAAAAACCCGGCCCCAAAGGGACCGGGTTCTTTCGAATTCAACGGCAATGCAGATCAGTGCAGCTTTGCGTCAACCTGCGCGATGCCATCATCAATCAACTTGTTGGCCTGGGCCGCGCTGATTTCCTTGGAAATCACTTCGCGTGCCACGCTGATGGCAACGATTGTCGCCTGATCGCGCACGTCTTTGACCGCGGATGCCTGTGCCGAAGCAATCTGTTCTTCAGCAGCGGCAAGGCGGCGCGTGATCGATTCCTGCAGATCGACCTTGGCCTGATCAGCGGCGATCTTTGCTTCGCCTTTGGCCGTTTCGACGATGCGGTCGGCCTGTGCCTGCACTTCCTTTTGCTTGCGCTCGTAAGAGGCCAGCAAAGACTGGGCCTCTTCGCGCAGCGCGCGGGCTTCGTCCAGTTCGGACCGAATGCCATCGGCGCGTTTGTCCAAAAGGCCCGTCAACATGCCCGGAACCTTGAAATAGATCAGGACAGCGATGAACAGGATGAACGCCAACAAAACGACAAAGTTCGTGTTGTGCAGCGAAAAGAACGGGCCGCTGGCAGCGGCGGCTGGCGTGGCCAACAGGGCCAGGGCCGGGGTCATGGTCAGCAGTTTACGCATCGTCCTTACCCCTTCACCTGGCCATCAACGGCCGCGTCGATTTTCTTGGCGTCGGCCTTGAAGCCCAATGTCGAAACGATTTCCGCCGCTGCGTCCTTGGCCACAGTGCGAACCGATTCCACAGCGTTGGCACGAATTTCGCCAATCGCCTTTTCACTTTCCGCGCTTTTCGCTGAAATCTCGGCGTCGGCCTTGGCGGTCGCCGCATCCAGTTCAGCCTGAATTTCGGCCTTCGCGTCAGCAACGATGCGGCTTGCCTCGACCCGCGCATCCGCAAGGGCCTTGTCATATGCCGCTTCGGCTTCGACAGCCTTGCGCTTGAGATCTTCGGCAGCGGCGATGTCGCTAGTGATCGCTCCGGCACGTTGCGCCAGAACGGCACCGATACGCGGCAACGCCACGCGCGACAGCACCAGATAGATCACGACAAGCGTGACCACCAGCCAGAAGATCTGGTTGGGGAAACTCGAGAAGTCGAGCTGCGGCATTCCCGCGCCCGACGCGGCTTCGGCAGCGCCATGCGCTTCTCCGCCATGCGTTTCGGTTGCCATGCAAACCTCCTGGAACCCAATGTTACCACGGACGGGGGCGCCTAGGCACCCGTCCGCACGTAAGGATGGAGAGCCGGATTTAGACGGCGAACATCAGCAGCAGAGCGACGAGGAAGGCAAAGATGCCCAGGGCCTCGGCGAATGCGATACCGATGAAGAGCGTAGCAGTTTGCGAAGCAGCCGCCGAAGGGTTGCGCAGGGCACCCGACAGGAAATTGCCAGCAACGTTGCCAACCCCGATTGCGGCTGCGCCGGAACCGATTGCTGCCAGGCCTGCGCCGATGTGTGCGAGATCGCCTTCCATGATATTCTCCTTACGATGGAATTGGTGTTGATCGTGAACCGAATGGCGGGCCAATCCCGCCCCGGTATTAGTGGGACGGGTGCAATGCATCCTTGAGATACACGCAAGTCAGAATGGTAAAGACATAGGCCTGGATGAACGACACCAGCACCTCAAGCCCGTACATTGCGGCAACGGCCACAACAGACAGCGGCGCAATCGTCGCGATCGCGGCAAAGCCTGCGAACACCTTGATAACGGCGTGACCGGCCATCATGTTACCGGCCAGACGCACGGAATGGCTGACAGGGCGCACAAAGTACGAGATCAATTCGATAATCGCCAGAACCGGACGCAGCGCCATGGGCGCCGATTTCACCCAGAACAACCCAAGAAACCCTGCTCCGTTTTTGACAAAGCCCAGGATCGTGACGGTAAAGAACACCGCAAATGCCAGAACCGCAGTCACGGCAATGTGGCTGGTCGTTGTAAATGCCGTTGGCAGCAGGCCAAGGAAGTTGGCGAAAACGATGAACATGAACAGGGTCATGACATAAGGGAAATACTTGATCCCGTCCTTGCCTGTCACATCTTCGATCATCTTATAGACAAAGCCGTAAGCCAGTTCAGCGACCGATTGCGTCCGCGTCGGGATGGTCGCGCGTTTGCTGGTGCCCAGCACCAACAGCACGACAATCGCCAGAACGGTCAGCGCCATCCACAGAGTCACATTGGTGATTGTGTACCAGTGCACCGGACCATCGCCAAACAGCGGCTTGACGATGAACTGATCCATCGGATGAAAGGCAAGTCCGCCCCCCTCTGCACCATGTGCCGCCGCTTCGCCCTGCGCTTCCGTCGCCATGTCAGACCTCTTTGTCCGTTTCGCCCGAATTGGGCGTATCTTTTGCGGCCATATCGGCCATTTGATCGGTCTGAAGTTCGGTCGCCGAGCGAAGCATCGTCTTCACCCCGGCCACGAACCCCAACAGCGTGAACACGATCAGCCCCCAGGGCAGTGTCCCCACCAGAATATCCAGCCCGTATCCGATGGCCGCGCCTAAACCCAGCCCCGCCACCAGTTCGGTCACCATCCGCCAGGCCACCTGAGCCTGTGAATGGTGATCATCCTTGCGTGGTCCCGGTTCCTGCGACTGTCTGGCCGCGGCAAGCCGTTCCTCAAGTTGCGCCATGCGCTCTTTTTGGTTCGGCTCGGACACTGGAAACACCCTTCGGACGTTCGCGCTGTTGCTATGCGCCCCATCGCCCCGAGTCAAGCGACCGGGAGTCGCGGACCAGAACCGGTTAAGCTGTTATTTTCAAACCGATTTTAGATCAAGACATCGCGTGTACGGTGCCGCCGAAACCACGCGCCCGCCGGATTTCCCGAGATCCGGTTATTCAACCTCTCGGTTGACTCTTCTACGCCAGCGCTAACAACGGGTGTCAGCGGCTATGGGGTGTGGACGCCCAAGCGCGATCCGCCAGGACCGCAAGACCAGGTTCTTCCAAATCAGGCGCGGCAGGCTGCGCAGGAAATCGGGCAACGCGCCCTTGCCCCCTGCCCGCAACACCCGAAAGGCAACCCATGGCGGCACCGGCTTGAAATACGCCGGCGCCACAACAGATTGTCCGGCCTGCAACCGCTCCAACGCCCGAATGGTCGCGGCCGGGTTGTTCCAGTCGCTGAAATACACAACGCAACCATGGCGGTTGATAATGAATACCGAATTCGGGAATCCGCCATAGGCCTGATGCGCCGACCCGTCCAGATCGTCGATAAAGATGTCGCGCGCCTCGCCGTCGTCTTTGCACAGCGCCCTTGCCGCCGCCCGCTTGTCATCAAGGGATTGATGCGCCGGAATTGCGTCACCCGGATGCGCCTCACGCACATAAAGCACGGCAAAGCTCGCGTTGGTGGCCTTTTGGCGCAGTTTGGTCATGCCCTTGCGCCGCCCCTGAAACAGCGGGCAGGTCCGGCTGCCCATCTCAAGCACAAGAAAATCGCCACTGAAATCCAGAATCCTGTGCGTTGTCCCGTCCGATCGTTCGACAACAACGTCAGGTGCCTTTGTGCCGGGGCGTGGCCCTGCAAACCGGTCCAGATCATAGGTGCGGCTGTCAAATCCATCATAATTATAGGTCATGTCGTCCCGTCCTTTTCCAGATTGCGCGCCATTCTGGCCAACACCGAAACAGCCGCCTCAACCTCTTCCGCGCTGATCCCGTCTTGCGAATGTGCGATCATCGGCATGAGCGCGGCGCGCCAGCGCGCGAATTCTGTTTCCCCTTTGCCGGTCATCGAAATAACCTGAGATCTGCGGTCAGTCTCGCCAAGGGCGCGGGCGATCAGCCCCTTGCCCTCAAGCTTTGCGATCAGTCGCGAGGTGGCGGGCCTGTCCCTGACGGTCAGCTTTGCCAGGCGCGAAGGGGTCATCGGACCCTCATCATGCAGGATCAGCATCACCCCCCATTCCTCGGGCGAGGTGTCCAGACCGGCGCGTGCGAAAACATCAGCCGAAGACGCCCGCAGCACAAAGCCAAGGTGGTTGATCCAATAGTGCGGAAATGTGCTGTGGTGACTCATGATTTCAATATACAATAATTTCAACTCACAATCAATGCAGCCACTTGACCAAACGCGCGGTTCCAGAGTTAACAGGGCCATGAACGACCCACTGGATCAGGTCTTTTCCGCCCTTGCGGACCCGACGCGGCGCCAAATCCTTGCCATGCTGCTTGAGGATGACATGGCTGTTTCTGATGTCGCGGACCCGTTCGACATGTCCCTTGCCGCAATTTCCAAACACCTGGGCATTCTGATGCGGGCGGGCCTGATTTCTCAGGAAAAGCGCGGGCGCATCACCTGGTGCAAACTTGAACCCAAGGGTCTGTTTGACACATCGGTCTGGATGCAGGGCTTTGGTCAGTTCGAACCGGTAAACATGGACGCCTTTGAACGGTTCCTGGAAAAAGAGCTGGGCCAAGACCAAACCTGACCGGCGGCGCCAAAGGCCGGGCGGCGTTTGGCCGACAATTCGGCAGGGGCGGCCAACCAACCGGACCCGACGCCAAAGCCGCACGAAATCTCCCGGTTGGTGCCCGAATGGTGCCGCATTCTATACCTATCCAGATCGCATGACCCAGAACGCCCCAACCCTGCCTGCGCGCAACCTAAAGGCCCCGATGCACGCCCCTTCGATGCGGCCTGCCATCCGTGTGGGCAATTATTCCGCGCCCGCCGCCCCCAAGGTGCCGAACGTCCGCAGCATGGCCAGCGGTTCCGATGGCTTGTCCAAAATCGGATCCTGGTTCGCCCACCGTCGCCGGATCACCATCGCGCCGGATATCACCGGGCCCGCCCGTGGGGCGGCGTTCCTTGACGGGGTCCTGTTGCTGCTGGCGGTCTGCGCGATCTTGCTGCCAACCTCGGCCGGATATTCCCTTGCCAATGCGGCGGCGCACAGCATCATCGGCCTGCCTTTTGCGGTCTTGATGTTCTTTAGCCCGTTCGCCCTCATGGCGCTTTTGCCGCTGCGCATCCTTTATCTGGCGCTGGACGGGCTTTTTGGCATTCGCCTGCGGCTTAACATCTTGGCACCATTGGCTTTGGTGTGCCTTGCGATGTTTTTGTTCCTTGGGCCACTATCGTTCCAACCGGCATCGGTTCCCACAGCAAACACGCCGCAAATCGGCCTTCCGGCGACATCTCCGACGATGGGCTGATCCACCTTATTGCTGCGGCTAGGTTTCGTCCCTAAGCAACAAGGCCAACGCCACGATGGTCAGAACGACGCCGCCCAATATGATCGGCTGCGGCACGTCGTGACCCAGGGCGATTTCCCAAACGATAACCCATGACGGCGACAGATACGTATAGGCCATCACCTTGGCCGACGGCAGATGCAGCGTTGCAAACTGCAACAAAGTGAATGTCGCCGCGCTCGCAAAAACCGAAACATAGGCCAGCGTGATCCAGACGATGCCCGGCAAGGCCCCCCAATCCGTGGCCAGAATATCGCGTGCGCCGTATGCGCTCATCACCAGGAATCCGGCGATCAGCATGCCAAAGGTGAACACCACAGGCGTTTCACCCCGGTTCAGTTTCGCCACCAGCGGCGTATAGATCGCATGGGCCACGCAGCCCCAGAAATAGATGATTTCCCCCCGACCAACCTGAAATTGCATCAAGGCATCCAGATCAGCGCGAAAGATCACCCAAAGCGCCCCGGCCGCACCAATACTAAGCGCCATGGCCATGCGCGGTGTCGTGATCTGACGCAGCAGGAACCAGCCAGCAATGGCCGACAAAGGTGGCGTAAGGGTGAAAACCGCCGATGTGCTGATCGCAGGGGCCGTTTTTAGCCCCTCGAACATCAGAACAAAATACGTGCCGAACACACCGCCCAGCAGAACATAGCGCCACGGAGCGGCCAAGGCGCTGCGCGGCACACCGGTTGTCATCATCACAGCGCCCCCCACGATCACCGCCGCGATCAGGAACCGCGCGGCGGTGAATGCCGATGGCGACATATAAGGTGCGGCCATTGCCCCCAACGAAAACGACCCAGCGACAAGCGCGGAAAAGGCCAGCATCGCCGCGTGCCCCAGCATCGGGCGCCGCACCCGCCCAATGGCCCCGGTCATTCAGAATGATCCTGCTTGAACCAGTTCTTCAGGAAGGTCACGAATGTCTGGACCTTGGTGGTCCGGTGCAAATCCATATGCGTCACAAGCCACAGCCGGCTTTGCCAGTCTGGCGTTGTGGGATGCACTTCGATCAATTCAGGGTGGTGGGTTGTTTCGCTGCGCTGCAGGAACCCCAGACCGACGCCGGACAGAATCGCCTGCCGCACGGCACGGTTGTCGCCGGATCGGAACACGATCTGGCGCGGCTGGATGTTTTCACGCATCCATTGCGCAAACGGCGCGCGGCTGGATGGGTCATCAAACCCCACGAACCTGTGGCTGCTAACATCCTCGGGGGACACGGGTTTGCCATATCGCGCCACATATTCCGGGCTGGCATAAATCGCCCAATCCAAGTCCATGAACGGCTGCACCACATTGTCCGGTTGCTGTGGCGGATTTCCTGCCCGAATGGCGACATGTGCTTCGCCGTATTCAAGCCGAAAAAGCCGCGATGACGTCAGATAACGCAAAATCACATCGGGATATTCAAGCTGGAAGGCCGCCATGGGTGGCACAAGGATCTGGCTGAACCCGCTCAGCGTTGTGACAACCAATTCGCCGGTAACGGCGTTGCCGCGTCCCTTGATCCGTCCGGCAAGCTGTCCAAACTGATCATCCGTCGCCTGTGCGACCCGCAACAAATCCTGCCCCGCCTCGGTCGGGGTATACCCCCGCGCGTGGCGTTGAAACAGCTTGACCCCCATCCGGGCTTCCAATGCATCGACGTGCCGGATCACGGTCGCATGATGCACTCCCAGAACCTCGGCGGCACCGGACACGGTGCCAAGCCGCGCAACCTGATACGACGTGCGAATTTCATCCCAATTGTCCATGTCAAACCTGTGCGCAGAGGAACGGTTGCGCAGAAAGTCGCGCGCATTGTGCGGGGTTGCAAGGGCAGATTGACGGATAGACGGCGTTGCCCCGGAAACAAGTCAGTCATTTCGCCATCCGTTTGATTTGGACGACACTCCTCAACCCGCAACTGTATAGGCCCTGCGTCCCGCCAAACCCCAGCCTTATATTGACAGCAACGGCCCCACCGCCTAAATCCCCTCTCAATACCCGGAGGTTATGAAACCCCCGGTCCCTTGGCAAAACAGCCGGGATCGCCACCAGTCAGCGCGTCGCGCCCACTGGTGCCATTGTCATTTGGGCGCTGCGATCTGCCGCGCTTGTCGTTTCACTGGCCCCCACCCACATCAGGGGCACGTCGCAGCAAAAGGCCGTAGGAGGGCCAGGACATGTTTGAAAACCTATCCGAACGCCTCTCTGGCGTCTTTGACCGCCTGACAAAGCAAGGCGCGTTGAACGACGAAGACGTGAAAACCGCCCTGCGCGAAGTGCGCGTCGCCCTGCTTGAGGCGGACGTGTCGCTGCCGGTTGCACGTGATTTTGTCAAAGCGGTGCAGGAAAAGGCCACCGGCCAATCAATCACCAAATCCATCACGCCCGGCCAGCAGGTCGTCAAAATTGTTCACGACGAGCTGGTGCATGTGCTGACCGGTGATGACGATCCCGGCAAGCTAAAGATCGACAACGCCCCGGCTCCGATCCTGATGGTCGGACTTCAGGGGTCGGGTAAAACGACGACCACCGCCAAGCTGGCCAAGCGCCTTAAGGAACGCGACGGCAAGCGTGTTCTCATGGCCTCGCTTGACGTAAATCGCCCGGCGGCGATGGAACAGCTTCAGATCCTTGGGGTGCAGATCGGCGTCGATACCCTGCCCATCGTCAAGGGCGAAGACCCCGTTGCCATCGCCAAACGTGCCAAAACCCAGGCCAGCCTTGGCGGGTATGATGTCTATATGCTCGACACGGCGGGGCGTCTGCATATCGACGAAGAATTGATCCAACAGGCCGCAGATGTGCGCGATGTGGTTTCTCCGCGCGAAACACTGCTGGTGGTTGACGGGCTGACCGGTCAGGTCGCGGTCGAGGTTGCACAGGAATTTGACGACAAGATCGGCGTTTCGGGCGTTGTCCTGACCCGGATGGATGGCGACGGACGCGGCGGTGCGGCCCTGTCCATGCGCGCCGTGACGGGCAAACCCATCCGTTTCGTCGGCCTTGGCGAAAAGATGGACGCGATCGAAACCTTTGAACCTGAACGGGTCGCGGGCCGCATCCTGGGCATGGGCGATATCGTCGCCCTGGTGGAAAAGGCACAAGCCACCATCGAACAAGAACAGGCCGAGCGCATGATGAAGCGCTTTACCAAGGGCCAGTTCAATATGAACGACATGAAAATGCAGCTTGAGCAGATGCTCAAGATGGGGGGCATGGAAGGCGTGATGGGCATGCTGCCGGGCATGGGCAAGATGACCAAACAGGTGCAGGACGCCGGGTTTGATGACAAGGCCATCATCCATCAGATCGCGTTGATCCAATCCATGACCAAACGCGAACGCGCCAACCCGCAGCTTTTGCAAGCCAGCCGCAAGAAACGCATCGCCGCCGGTGCGGGCATGGATGTGTCCGACCTGAACCGCCTTCTTAAGATGCAGCGCCAGATGGGCGACATGATGAAAAAGATGGGCAAAATGGGCAAAGGCGGCATGATGAAACAGGCCATGAAGGGCATGTTCGGCAAGGGCGGCATGCCCGACGGCATGGACCCGTCCCAAATGGATCCCAAAGCACTGGAACAGGCGGCCAAACAAATGGGCGGCAAGCTGCCCGGCGGAATGGCCGGTGGTCTTCCGGGGGGATTGCCCGGTTTGGGTGGCGGCGGTGGCCTGCCACCGGGGCTAAGCGGGTTCGGTAAGAAAAAGTGACCTTTGCCGTGGCATATCCTGTTGGCCCATCGGCCAGCGGCGCGCCCACCATGGGCGCGGCACCGGGTATGGCCCCGCCAGCCTGTCGTGCAATCATGCCACGGCACCCAAAAATGCGCCCTGACGGGGTGTCTTGCACATGATGCGCCGGGCCGATCCCCTGCACCCGGTCATAGAAACCGATCGCTTGCGTCTTATCGCGCCGACTGCGCCGGATTTTGACGCGACCGCGGCCTATCTGATGCCGGGCGCGCGCAGCTTTGTTGATCAACACCCCGATGGCGAAGCCGTCTGGTGGTCACTTGCCACGATGATCGGTCATTGGCACCTGCGCGGTTACGGCCATTTTGCGGTGCGCGAAAAGGCGACCGATCTGGATATCGGCCTTGTCGGGCCATGGTTTCCCAAAGGCTGGCCCGAACCCGAACTGTCCTGGCAATTGTTGGAAGGGTCCGAAGGCAAGGGATACGCCACCGAAGCGGCACGCGGCGTGTTGGATTGGCTGTTTCGCGAAAAGGGCTGGGCATCCTGCATCAGCCTGATCGAAGAGGACAACGCCCGATCCACCAAATTGGTCGAACGCCTTGGCGCACGCCCCGAAGGGCTGTTCAACCACAAGATGACCGGCGAAATGCGGATATGGCGGCACCTGCCGAAAACCGCCGCAGGGCGCAAACTGCTGGAAGGGATCGCCTGATGCAGATCCCCGTCCTGACAACGCAACGCCTGACCATGCGCGGCCCCGATGCGCGTGACATTGCGCCTTTGCAGGCGTTCTATGCCTCGGACCGGTCAAAATTTGTCGGCGGGCCGATGACCGGTGAACAGGCGTGGCGGCAGCTGGGAACGGAAATCGGCCATTGGACCCTGTGCGGATACGGACGCTGGATGGTCGATGTGACCGCAACCGGCCAAACCGTCGGCATGGTCGGCCTGTGGAACCCCGAAGGCTGGCCCGAACCCGAGATCGGTTGGGATCTGTTCGATGGCGCCGAAGGTCACGGATATGCAACCGAAGCCGCCCGCGCGGCCCGCGCACACGCCTATGATGTCTTGAACTGGCCAACCGCGATTTCGCTGGTGAAACCTGCCAATACCGCATCCGCCGCCGTTGCCGCACGCCTTGGTGCCACCCCGGATGGGGAAATTGACCACCCGCGTTTTGGCCATCTGCACATTTGGCGCCATCCGGCCCCCAGGACCCTGCCCAAAGACGATCAGGATGGCGGAATGGAGGCATACGCATGACAGGCCCCAATCCAACGACCGGCGCCAATCCAACGACCGGCCCCGCCCCAATGACCCTTCCGATCCCGGTGATCGAAACGGACCGCCTGATCCTGCGGGGCCACCGGATGTCCGATTTCGAAACCTTTGCTGCCTTTGTCGCTTCGGATCGGCTGACCTATATCGGTGGCCCCGGCGACCGCTTTGCGGCATGGCGCAAATTCCTGGCCCAATATGGCCAGTGGGCCATGCGCGGCTATGGCATGTGGATGCTGGAATCCCGCGCCACGGAACAGCCCATCGGCCATGTTGGCATCGTTCATCACGAAACCTGGCCCGAACCCGAATTGGGCTGGAGCGTCTTTGCCGACGGAGAAGGCCACGGGTACGCCTATGAGGCCGCCTATGCCGCCCGCGCCCACGCGGCCACACATTTCGGCATGCCCCGTCTGATCAGCCAAATCCACCCCGACAATGCGCGCTCACGCGCGCTGGCCGAACGGCTGGGTGCCCGCGTGGAAAAAGAAACCACCCTGATGGGTGACCCTTGCCTGATCTATCGCCACCCAGACCAAAGGGAGGGGCCAGATGCCGCATAAATCCATTCCCGTCATCGAAACCAATCGCCTGATCCTGCGCGGACCCGAGGCCGCGGATTACCCGAATTTCAAGGCGACATTTTCATCCTATCGTGCCCGGTTCATGGGTGGCCCTTTGAATGCCTATGAAACGTGGATGCTTTACGCTGCTGAAATCGGACACTGGCAGATCCGTGGCTTCGGCATGTGGATGATCCACGACAAGATCACGGACAAGCCGCTTGGCATGGCCGGCGGCTGGCAACCGGCCGCTTGGCCCGAAGCGGAAATCGCCTGGATCATCTGGCCGGAAACCGCAGGTCACGGCTATGCGCTTGAGGCGACCCACGCGGCACGCCGCTATTTCTATGGCACCCTCGGATGGGATGGCGCGGTCAGCTATCTTGACCCGAAAAACCTCGACTCGATCCGCCTTGCCGAACGGCTCGGGGCCAAGAAAGACGTCGATGCGCCGACGGTTGATGGCAATGACGTCTGTTACCGCCACCCGTCACCCGCACAGCTTGACCACACCCAGTTGTCCGACGGGATCGCACTTGAGATTGCTCATTACAGCGACCCAAGCTTTAAACCGGAGGGATACGCCCTTGACTGATACCAACGCCAACGATCCCGTCGCGCGCGCTGCCACCCTGCTTAAGGAACACCGCGAAAGCATTGATCGCCTCGACGCGATCCTCGTCTACACGCTGGGCGAACGGTTCAAACACACCCAGGCCGTGGGGAAACTCAAGGCAGAACACGACCTTCCACCGTCCGATCCTGCGCGCGAAGCCAAGCAGATCGCACGGCTTGAAGATTTGGCAAATCGGGCCGATCTGGACCCCGAATTCGCCAAGAAGTTCCTGAACTTCATCATCGCTGAAGTCATTCAGCATCATCGCAAACATCAATCTTAAGGCGGGCCCTTCCCGTCCTATTAGCCATCAACAGGAGATCACACCAATGGCCATGAAAATCCGACTTGCCCGTGGCGGTTCGAAAAAACGTCCCTTTTATCGCATCGTTGCGGCAGACAGCCGTATGCCACGCGATGGCCGTTTCATCGAAAAGCTGGGCACCTATAATCCCCTTCTGCCAAAAGACAGCGAAGACCGGGTAAAGATGGACCTTGAGCGGGTTCAATACTGGCTGGGCCAGGGCGCACAAACCACCGACCGTGTGGCACGTATGCTGGAAGCCGCAGGCGTCATGGAAAAGAAAACGCGCTCCAACCCCAAAAAGGCTGAGCCGGGCAAAGCCGCAGTGGAACGCGCCGCAGCCAAGGCCGAAAAACTGGCCGCCCCTGCCGAAGAAGCACCGGCAGCAGAAGAAGCCGCCGCCGCTGAGGAATGATCGGCAACACGCCTGATCATCATCAGATCACAGGTCAGCAAGGCCCCAAGCGGGCCACCTGACCCACCGGGCGGGCGCATATGTGCCCGCCTGTCGCGATCAAGGCAAACCGCCCCATGTTGCTTCACCCGATCCGCACGTTGTTCCTTGTCACAATCGCCTTTGTGGCGGGCATGGTGTATGAACGCACCCGCGAGGCAGAGCGCTGTGTGGATCGCGCGGGCGTTTTGTCGGATCTGCTCTGTGAGGACCAAAAATGAGCGATCTAGTCTGCGTTGGCGCCATCGGCGGATCCTTTGGGGTCCATGGAGAAGTGCGCCTGAAAAGCTTTTGCGCCGACCCGGAGTCTGTGGCGAGTTATGGCCCCCTGACAACCGAGGATGGCCAACAAAGCTTCACGCTCACTCTGAACCGCGCGATCAAAAACGGTTTCGCGGCCAAACTGGACGGCGTGTTGACCAAGGAACAAGCCGACGCGCTGAAAGGCGTGCGCCTATATGCGCCGCGCGATCGTTTGCCTGACCTGCCCGACGACGAATTCTATCACGCCGATCTGATCGGCCTGACCGTGCGCGACACCGGCGGCACAGAACTGGGGCGCGTCAAGGCGGTGCAAAACAACGGCGCGGATGATCTGCTCGAGGTGCAGATCCCCGGCGGATCCCAGACGTTTTTCCTGCCGTTCACCCGCGCTTGCGTGCCCACGGTGGATCTGGCTGGCGGCCGCATTGTCGCGGACCCGCCCGACGGCCTGATCTGATGCGACTGATCGTGCATGCGGGGTTTCACAAAACGGGAACCTCTAGCATTCAACAGACGTTGGCCGCCAATCGTGCGGCCCTGACCCCCGCTTATCGCATCATGCTCAAGGACGACATGGCGGGCATGACAGAAGCCGCCCGCGCTTATTCCCGCACCCTAGATGATGTCGAATGGTCCCTGTTCCTTTACGAGGCCGCGCAGGTTTTGGGCAACCTTGACCCCGCTGACACCCGCCCGATCCTGATGTCCTGCGAAGATTTGGCCGGGCACATGCCGTTTCGCCATGCACAAACCGATTACGTGGCGGCGCCCCGCATTATGGCCGGGATGATCAGCGTGGCCCAGGACACATTGGGCGCGGGCGTCGCATCGTTGGAATTTCTGTTTACCACGCGCGCCCCTGCCCCATGGGTCAAAAGCTGTTATGCCCAACATGTGCGCGCCACCCGCATGACCGACGATCTGGACACGTTTCGCAGAACGGCGCTGCCCCATGCGGACCTGGATGCGATGGTCGATCGCATCGCCGCCGCCGTGGCCCCCGCCCGCGTCCACCGCGCCGCGTTGGAAGACATCGCAACCGGCCCGCTTGGCCCGCTTGATGCCCTGCTGGATGTCGCGGAGGTGCCTGCGGACCTGCGCGCCACTCTTGCCCCGCTCCCCCCCGCGAATACATCCGTCCCACAAGACTTGCTGACGGAATTGCTGGCCATGAACCGTTCGGACACACCTTGGAAAACGTTGCGGGACGAAAAGAAGGTGCTGATCCGAAAATCACGCCGGGCGAATTGGATGTCCAAACTATGAGGGGCGCGGTTCCGTCCCACGCCACGAACCGCACGCCCCAAAGACACGGCGCGACTGACGCCAAACAAGCAACCTGAAAGCCGAATATGACCGCACCGTCGAAATCACATGGCAGGAAATCCATTCGGGCAACCCTGAAACCACAGGACCTGATGGATGGCCCCGTGACCCTGGCCGGGGTTTGGACGGCGCAAATCATCACCCTGTTTCCCCAGGCCTTTCCCGGTGTCTTGGGCGAAAGCCTGACCGGTAAGGCGTTAAAGGACGGGGTGTGGCAGTTGGAAACGATTGACCTGCGCCGGTTTGGCGTCGGCAAGCATCGCAATGTCGATGACACCCCGGCAGGCGGGGGCGCCGGGATGGTGATCCGCCCCGATGTGATGGGCGCCGCCATTGAAACGGCGCAGGCGGCGACCAAGGGCACGCGACCCCTGATCTATTTGTCGCCCCGCGGCCCGCGGTTCGATCAGGCCATGGCCCGCCAATTGGCCCGCGCCGATGGCGTCACCATGATTTGTGGCCGCTTCGAAGGCGTCGATCAACGGGTGCTCGACCATTACAACGTGCAAGAAATCTCGCTTGGGGATTTCATTCTGACGGGGGGCGAAATCGCGGCCCAGGCGATGATCGACGCCACGGTGCGCCTGTTGCCCGGTGTGCTGGGCAACGCCGCGTCGACCGAAGAAGAAAGCTTTGCCGACGGGCTTTTGGAGCATCCCCAATTCACCCGCCCGGCCGACTGGAAGGGGCGGGCCATTCCTGATGTGTTGATGTCCGGCCACCACGGCGAAATCGCCAAATGGCGCCGCGCCATGTCCGAGGCACTGACAAAGACCCGCCGTCCCGACCTGTGGCACACGTTTGAAGCCCGCAAAGCCCCGAAAAAATAAGGCTTCGCGCCCCGCCACAGCGCTCTTGATCCAGACCGGAACACACAGTATACGACGCCGATCCGGGGTCGCTTTGGCGAGTCGCCGGATCGTTTGTTTTGGCCCATGCTCTCGCCTTCTTCGGCACCGGGGCGGCCACGGCGGACACATCGCAAGAATGACGACCTGATCCTCTGGCGGGCGCTACGGCGGACCCGGTGAAGACACAGAGTTCTGAGGCCGCGATCAACTTCACGGGAACAACCGTGAGAATATAAGGAGTGGATCAGATGAACCTGATTGCACAGCTTGAGGCGGAACAGATCGCCTCGCTCGGGAAAGACATTCCCGATTTCAAAGCCGGCGACACCGTTCGCGTCGGTTTCCGCGTGACCGAAGGCACCCGCACACGTGTGCAGAATTACGAAGGCGTCGTGATTTCGCGCAAGAATGGCGAAGGCATTGCCGGGTCGTTCACGGTTCGCAAGATTTCGTTTGGCGAAGGCGTGGAACGTGTGTTCCCACTGTATTCGACCAACATCGACAGCATCGAAGTTGTCCGCCGCGGCCGTGTCCGCCGGGCCAAGCTGTATTACCTGCGCGAACGTCGCGGCAAAAAGGCCCGCATCGCAGAGGTCACCAATTACAAGCCCAAGGCTGAGGCCAAGGCATAAGGAGCCGCGTGATGAAAACCGATACACATCCAGAATACCACCTCATCAACGTCAAGATGACGGACGGCACCGTGCTTGAAATGCGCTCGACATGGGGCGCCGAAGGCGACCAGCTCGCGCTGGACGTTGACCCATCCGTGCACCCTGCATGGACCGGTGGCGGCACACGCCTGACCGACGCTGGCGGCCGTGTTTCCAAGTTCAAAAACAAATACTCGGGCCTCGGCTTTTAAGCCTGGTCGCCTGACGGACTACAAAACAAAACGCTGCCCCTTGGGGCGGCGTTTTCGTTTGGGACACCTGTGACCCCTGTTGCGCAATCCCTGCCCGAATGCCCCGTCCAGCGTCGCGCCAAGGCTTTGCGCTGCACAGCGCACCTCACCTTTGGATAATCACGAAAGCCATTTCGGCCATAACGCGCCGCCGACGCTGCCCATAGGCCCGGTCACTTGGTCTGCATTTTGGTGATCATGTTCAGGACCATGCGGCGCGGCAGGAATGGAACGACCCACTGCAACAAAAAAGACAGCGAAAACCGGTCAAAGACCACCAGTTTTCCACCCATCATGCCTTTGTACCCGATTTCGGCCACCGCTTCGGCCGTCATCCCGCCGGATGTGACCATGGGGGTGCCTTCCAAATCGCCCACCTTGGCAAATTCGGTTTCCACATATCCGGGCACCAGAACGGTTGATGTTACGCCTTTGCGGCGCATTTCGTGATCCACCGCCTGGCTGAACGAATTCACAAACGCCTTGGTGGCGAAATAGATCGCTTGCTTTGGCCCCGGCATGAAACCCGCCGTGGACCCGACGTTCAGGATACGACCACCGCCCTGGGCCACCATGTCCCGCGCAAATTCATGGGTAAGTGCAACCAAAGACAACACATTGACCGCGATCATCGCCTGTTCGGCCTGCAATTCGCGTTCATGATGCCGTCCGTGTCCGCCAAACCCGGCATTGTTGATCAACACATCAACGCGGTGCCCCGCCGCCTTTACCGCAGCATAAAGCGTTTCGGCCGCGCCGGGTTGCGCCAAATCGCATGGAAACACATGGGCCGTGATGCCATGGGCCGCCTCAAGTTCAGCTTTCAGGGTATTCAGTTCCGCTTCGCGCCGCGCAACAAGGATAAGGTCGCCCCCGCGTTTCGCGTGAACGCCCGCCAGCGCACGACCAATTCCGGACGACGCGCCTGTAACAAGTGCAATGTTGGGCATGGGGGAGTCCTTTGTCATGTCAACAATCGTTGACACCCATTTAAATTGCAATCATCGCCCTGTCAACACTTGTTGACAATGCGAGGCAATCGGTTAGGAAAACCCGGTGATCGAGCCACTGACAACACGCGATAAATTACTGCTCCACGCCAGAAACCTGTTCTGGGCGCGTGGCTTTTCCAATGTCTCGGTCCGTATGGTGGCCAAGGGGGCCGGTGTCGATGTGGCGTTGATTTCGCGCCACTTTGGTGGAAAACGCGGATTATTCGAAGAAACCGTGCGCATCGGCTACGCCGACCTGGCCATTCCTGACGCTGTTCCCGCGCTTGTCGACTATATCGTCGGCCTATATTCGGACGGGTCCCACCACGATGGCACCCCGTCGCTGATCCAGATGATCACCAGCAACGCCCATGACGAAGAGGTGGGCCAATTTGTGCGCGACGCGCATCACGACCATCTCCAAATCCAGCTGGAAAAGGCTATTGGCCGGGCGGATCGCGCCGCATTGCTCACGGCAATCCTGATCGGCTTTGCCGTTGCGGAAAAGGGCCTGTGCCTTGACGGAATAGCAAAACCACCCGGCGGCGCGGCCCATATCGCCCAATTGCGCGCCTTGATGCAGGCCGCGTTAAATTACGACCCTGACTGAGGTTTGGCATCCGCCCCCATTTGCCGGTTCGTTCCTCCCGCTGCGCAATTGCTGATTAAAGATGACGCCGCAACGCCACATTTCCGCACTGGTGTATTGCAACCATCTTTCTTTGACTGCGCACACAACATATAGTGCGCGCAAATAGGACGGCCGCTGAAAGGCCGGAACCAGGGGAACGGGCATGGCACATATTATTGTGGTCGGGAACGAAAAAGGCGGCGCGGGCAAATCCACTGTCTCGGTTCATGTGGCCACCGCGTTGGCGCGCATGGGGCACCGGGTCGCGGTTTTGGACCTTGATTTGCGCCAGAAAACGCTTGGCCGATACATGGACAATCGCCAACGCATGATGAAGGCAGAAGGTGTCGAATTACCGTCGCCCGAATATCATGAATTGCCCGATGCCGACCCCTCCAAACTCCAGCCCGGTGAAAACCCGTATGATCATCGCATTTCGTCCGCGATTTCCATGCTGGAACCGAAATCGGATTTCATCCTGATTGACTGCCCCGGATCGCACACACGGTTGTCACAGGTCGCGCATTCGCTTGCCGACACGCTGATCACCCCGCTGAACGACAGCTTTATTGATTTCGATCTGTTGGCCCATGTGGACAATGATGGCGAACGCATCCTTGGGCCTTCGGTCTATGCCGAAATGGTCTGGGCCGCGCGGCAACTGCGCGCGCAGGCCGGGTTGAAACCGATTGACTGGGTTGTGTTGCGCAACCGGCTTGGCGCGCAGGCCATGATCAACAAAATGAAGATGGAAGCGGCCCTGACGCGCCTGTCACGGCGCATTGGTTTCCGCGTTGCGCCCGGTTTTTCCGAACGGGTGATCTTTCGCGAATTGTTCCCGCGTGGGCTGACGCTTTTGGATCTGCCCGATCTTGGGGTCAAACAGATGAACATTTCCAATGTCGCCGCGCGGCAGGAAATGCGTGACCTGATCGCATCCCTGAACCTTCCCGGTGTGACCGTCGATTTCTGATCCAGCGTCCCACGCGGTTTCGTCCATTGGCGCATGACCCCGCCAATGGCAAAACGGCCGTGCGTTGACCCTTTTCAAATGTTATGACATCATCACATCTAGCCTGTGAAAGGTGGCGATGATGCCGCCTTGGACGTCTTGCTGTGGAAATGTGAATGGCCAATGCGCTTTATCAACAGGTGTCCCGCGACATCCTGGACCGGATCGCCGACGACGGGTTCGAAAAAGGCGCCATGCTTCCTAGCGAGGCCGAGCTTTGCGAAGAATACGGCGTCAGTCGTATCACCATCCGCGCCGCGATCAAGGAACTGGTCGAACGCGGGCTTTTGGTCCGCCGCAGGGGTGTCGGAACCTTTGTCACCGGGCGCGCCAACACGGCCCGTGATTTCAACCTTGTCGGTTTTCTGGAAGAGGCGCGCCAATTCACCAGCGAACCGGTCAGCAACAAAGTGATCGACGCCACCGAGACCCTTGCCACCGTTCTGGGTGTCGCCCCGGAAAGCCCCGTGCGCCACATCCGCACCGCAGTGCACCGCGATGGCGAACCACTTACCGTTGCCGACGGGTATTCCCCCGACGCCCCGGGCAGCCGCCTGTCCGAGGACGATTTTCGCCGACCGGTGGCATCGGCCATCGCCATTGGTATCCGCACCCGGCGCAAGGTGCACCGCGCCGAACAGACATTGGATCCCATCGCGGCAACGGGTGAGATTGCCGAAATCCTTGGGCTGGCCACAGGCACACCGATCATTCGCGCGCGCCGCGTGTATTACACGCAAAAGGACAAACCGATCTATTACCTTGAGGTGCATTACCACCCCTCACGATACAGCTTTAACGTCGATCTTGTCCTACGGGATGGTGGCGCTGATATCGGCTTTATTCCGGCCACGCCGCCAGACGGCTGAGGCCGGCGCGTCGGCCCGGCAGGAGGAGGCCGGACCGACGCCCCAATCCCCGACGATCCGCTGCCCCTGAGGAGGAGGCAACATGTCCCACACAGATCAAACAGGTCACCCAGAGGATCCGCTGACGCGCGCATCCAACGTCCTGACACAGTTCTTTCGCCATCTGGACCAAAGCGATTACCCCGCCATGGCCACCCTGCTGGACGGCGAATGGCACCGCCAGGGCAAGGCCCTGAACAGCCCCGCGTCACTGATCGAGGCGCTTTCGACCCGGTCCAGGACACGGCGCATTCACCACCTGCTGACCAATATCAGCGGCGAACAGGCCCCAGATGGGTCTGTCGCGCTGACGGCCTATATGCTGGTCGTTCAACATGAACCGGGCGGCCCACTCGACGGCCCCGCACCGTTGGACGGCATATCGTCGATCCGCACATTGCGCGCAACCGCCGCGCCATCACCCGATGGCTGGCGCCTGCGTTGGATCAAAAGCGATCCACAGAGTTTTGCAGCCGTCTGAACGGCACAGCCAATAAAAGGGGACAGCCGTGCGGTGGTGCAGGTTTGATGACAACGGAACGGCGCGCTTCGGCATTGTCCAAGGTGATATGGTGCAGGGCGTCGATGGTGACCCGTTTGATGGATACACAAAAGCGGGTGCGCCACGTCGTTTGAGTGATGTGACCCTGCTGACCCCGGTTGAACCGCGCACGTTTTATTGTGTCGGGCTGAACTACGCCAAACACATCAAAGAGGCCGCAGATCGCAACGGCATTATCCCGAACCTGCCCACCCAACCCGATGTCGGATACCGCGCCAACAATGCGCTGATTGCCGATGGCGCGGCGATCGTGATCCCGCCCGACGCGAAAAAGGTTCATTACGAGGGCGAAGTCGTCGTCGTGATCGGCAAGACGACCCGCAACGTGACCGAGGCCGACGCGCTGGATCATGTCCTGGGGTTCACCATCGGCAATGATGTGTCCGAACGGACATGGCAGAAATCCGACCGCACCCTGTGGCGTGCCAAGAACAGCGATACGTTCAAACCCATGGGCCCGTGGATCGACACCGACGCAAGGCTTGACGACATGATGACCACGGTGCGCGTGAATGGTGTTCAGACGATCCAGTTCAAAACCGACGAAATGATCTTTGGTGTCGCCACCTTTATCGCCACGATGAGCAAATACATGACCCTTTGGCCCGGCGATGTCATCTGGATGGGTACTGACGGCACGTCGCCCGACCTGAACCCCGGCGATGTGGTCGAAGTAGAGATTTCCGGCATCGGCACCCTGACCAACCCGCTGATCAAGGAGGGCTGAGGATGGCCGCCGATTACCAAACGCACCGCCAACAGATCGCTGATATCCTGATGTCCTGGGGCATGCCCGCCGACAACGCGGCCAAAACCGCCGATGTCATGGCCTGGACCGATTTGCACGGGGTCGATAGCCACGGCATTTCGATGCTCACCGTTTATCACCGTCATGTGGGCAACAACCGGCTGGCGATGGACGCCGCCCCCAAAGTGGTGAACGAAGGCCCGGTCAATGTGTTGATCGACGGCGACGGCGGGCTGGGGCATCCGCCCGCGCAAATGGCCATGGCCGCCGCCATCGACAAGGCGCAATCGCTGGGTATCGGAATCGCCGTGGTGCGCAATTCGGCGCATTTCGGGGCCTGCGGGTATTATGCCAACATGGCCGCCGATGCAGGGTTGATCGGCATGGTCACCACATCGGCCAGCCTGATACAGGTCGCGCCCACTGGCGGGGCCGAGGCACGGTTTGGCACCGATCCACTGGCATTTGCCGCGCCGGGCGAACCGGGCCGCCCGTTCCTTTTGGACATGGCGACAACAACCGTGGCCGCAGGGCGCATCCGCAACAAGGCCAACGAAGGGTTGGAATGCCCACCCGGCTGGGTGCTGACCAAGGATGGTTTGCCCTCAACCAACCCTCTGGAAACCCAGAATGGCGGATACCTCACCTCTCTGGGCGGGTCACCGGAAGGGTCCAGTTACAAGGGCTATGGCCTGTCTGCGATGGTAAATATCCTGGCCGCCGGTCTGTCCGGCGCGACATTCCCGACCGACCCGCAGCACACAAAGAAACCCCAAGGTATGGACATCGGGCATTTCTTTTTGGCGATTGATCCCGGCATGTTCCGCCCCGCCGAAGACTTCCGCGCCGAGGTGGCCGCGTTCTGCAACGCGATGTCGGCCACCCCGGCAATTGACCCGGATCACCCC
Source organism: Pseudooceanicola sp. (assembly GCA_050633485.1). GTDB lineage: Bacteria > Pseudomonadota > Alphaproteobacteria > Rhodobacterales > Rhodobacteraceae > Pseudooceanicola. Next base: position 15,227 of record JBOEGP010000010.1, on the reverse strand, counting down.
GTCATGGTCGCCGGTGATCCCGAACGCAAACACGCCGCCGATCGCCGCGCCAATGGCATCCCCGTAGCGCCCGGCCTGCTGGCCAAACTACGCGACCTTGCGGCGGAAAGTGGCGCAGCCTGGCATCTGGGCTGACCCAATGGCGCGGCCCATGGTAAGGTTTCCCACCTGATCTATGAAAGCGCCCCGCTGATGATGTTCCGCACCCTGTGCCTGTTGGCGATTTTCGCCCTTTCTGCCCCCGCAATGGCGCAGGACCGCGCGGCCGTGGAACGCCAGTTCCGCACTTGGCTGGTGCAAACCGTATGGCCCCGCGCCAGGGCCAAAGGTGTGTCGCGCGCCGCGTTTGACACCGCGTTCAAAGGCGTGCGTTTGAATTGGGACCTGCCCGATCTGGTCCCCCCCGGCACACGGCCCAAAACGCCCAAACATCAACGGCAGGCGGAATTCGGATCACCGGGCAAATACTTCAACAAGGGATCGGTGAACGGGGCAACGTCGGTGGGGCGAACCATGTCGCGCACCCATGCCAAGGCGCTGGCCGCCACCGAACGGCGCACCGGCGTGCCGGGGCGGATCATCCTTGCGATCTGGGGCCGGGAAAGCGGCTATGGTCGGGTCAAAATCCCCCACGATGTGTTTCAGGTGCTGGGCACCAAGGGGTTCATGTCCACCCGGACCCGGTATTTCACAGACGAATTGATTGCCGCGCTTCAGATCGCTCATGCCGGTCATGCCCCGACCCGCGCCATGAAAAGCTCTTGGGCGGGGGCGCTTGGCCAGCCGCAATTCATGCCGACCAGTTTCCTGAAATACGCCGTGGACGGAAACGGCGATGGCCACGCCGACATATGGCGATCCGAAACAGACACGATCGCATCAATCGGCAATTACCTTGCGCGCCACGGGTGGGTCAAAGGGCGCGATTGGGGGTTCGAAGTGACGCTTCCCGCATCGGTGTCCTGCACATTGGAAGGGCCGGATCAGGGCAAAACCATCGCGCAATGGGCAAACATGGGCATCACCCGCGTATCTGGAAAACCATTCCCGGCCCATGAACGCGGCGGCATCGGGTTTCTGATGATGCCCGCCGGGCGCAACGGCCCGGCATTTATTGTCACCCCGAATTTCTATGTCCTGAAAGACTATAACAAAAGTGATCTATACGCCCTGTTCGTCGGCCATGTGGGCGACCGCATCCAATATGGTGTCGGTGATTTCTCAGGTCGGTGGGGCAAGGTCGGTGGGTTGTTCAGGTCCGACATCGCCAAAATGCAGCGCGCGCTTGAAAAGCTGGGGCATGATGTTGGCGGCGCTGATGGCCTGCCGGGGTTCAAGACGCGCCGTTCCATCGGCCGTTGGCAGGAGGCGACCGGTCAACGCGCCACCTGTTTCCCTGAATCCGCAATGAAAAGCCGCCTGCGCTGACAGCACGCCGTTAACACAAACGCCCATGCCAAAACTGGCACGGGCGTTTGAAAATATCGCGTTATCGCCTGCGCCACCACAAACGCCATACGGCAAAAGGGACCGGCACAGGGCAGATCAGGCGGCAGCCGACGCGTGTTTCAACGCATCTGCGACAAAGGCCGGTTCAAACACCTTATCCGCGTAAACCTGACAGCGGATCATCTTGCGATGTTCCTCGGGCGTGTAATCGGCAATGGCCGTGTGCAATGTGCCGATGTGATCCCAGATCAGCACGTCGCCCTTGGCCCAGTCATGTTGATACTGATATTTCGCCTGAAGCTGATGCTTGAACAGAAACTCCAGGATCTCGTCGCTTTCCTTGCGATCCATGCCTTCGATGTATTCCGCGTATCCCGGATTGGCATAAAGGATCTCTTCGCCCGTGATCGGATGGATCAGGAACAAGGGATGGCGCACCGCAGGCCGTTTTGCCCGCGCCTCGGGCGACAGGGGCGGACGTTCGGAACCCGGCCGCGCACGCATGTTTTCCCAGAACTTGTTAAAGTCATGGACACAGATCGCATCCTTAAGACGTGTTTTCATTTCCTCAGGAAGATCCAGATACGCTTGACGCATGTTCGCGAACAATGTCGCGCCCAACGGCTTGCCATCGCGGAACGGTACCTCTTCGGCATGAAGAACATTCACGAACCCGATCACATCCATATAGGACATGTCGGTGTGCCAATCCTGCCCCGCATCAGCCAGCCCGATGGGTTGGCCGTTTTCCTTCATGTTCGACAGAATCATGACCTCGGGTTGGGCCGGATGGGTGTATTGCCCGCTGACCGATACCTGAAGTGTCCCGAAGCGTTCGGAAAACTGTTTCAACGCAGGTGCATCAAGCGTTTGGTTGGGGAAACAGATCACCCCATGTTTGCCCAAGGCCGCAACAATATCGCCGAAATCCGCATCACCCAGCGGTTTGGACAGATCAATCTCGCTTCCAATGGCACCCATAACGGCGCCGGTCGGTTCAATCTTCATGGTCTCCTCCCAGACACACGCGGAACATGGCCCGCTGCCGGGTCGTCCGCGCAGTTGTTATAACATCATATCCTATGAAGGCAATGTTCGGAATACCATTTCAAGATCGGACAGCAACCAGCGGCGCCTTTACACCTCGCCCTCGCTCACCGCATCGCCCCAGGGCGTCATGATTTCGGTACAGCCGGAATTCATCCCGTCGCGGCGCATGACCCCCGATGTACAGGCCCAATGCAGCGGATAGGCATGGCGCAGACGTGCCTCGACCTTATGGCCTTTGGACATGGCCGCGATGGCCTCCGCCGGAATCGTGTCATCGGCCACAAGGGTCGGGGTGGCGTGATCCAGCCGGGGATGATGGAACGCCTGTTCCAACGACATGCCCCGGTCGGTCATGAAATGGGCCAGCTGCGACACCGCCCCGACAATCTTGCGACCGCCTGATGCGCCAATGGCATAGCCGCCGTCCGGGGTGATCGCCACAGCGGGGCAAATGTTCATCAACGCTGGCACGCCGGGGGCCAGCGAATTGGGTTTGCCCTGTTCGGGATCGAACCACATGATCCCGTTGTTCATCATCATGCCGGTGGATTGCGACAGGGTGCAGGCCCCGAAAATCGACAAAAGCGTTTGTGTCCACGCGACAATGTTACCGTGACGGTCCACCACCGAAAAATGGCTGGTACAACTGGGTTGGCTGGGGATTTCACCGTCATGGCCCATCGTCGCGATCCGGTGCGCATAGGCCCCTTCAAGCGCATCGGCGATGGCGACCCAACCGGCTGAATCCGGCGCACCGCTGACACCGCTTTCCGTCAGGCGTTCAAACACCCCACCAAAGGTCGGGCCAGCCGTCAGCCCCGGCAACAGGTGAAACCGCGCGCCCGAACGATCAAAGGCATAGGGCGTGTGCCATTCCGCCTGATAATCGGCCAGATCGGCGCGGGACAGCGTGCCGCCCTTGCCCTGCATATCCGCCACGATACCCGCGCCAATATCACCTTCGTAAAATGCCGCGCGCCCACCTGTCGCCAATGCCGACAGCGTGTCAGCCATGCCCGGCATGGGGATCGTTGGAACGCCGTGTTCCGTCCAACCAGCCACCGGCGCGTAACAACCATCGTTCAGGAACATCGCGGCCAGATCTGAATCGGTGCCGATATTGCGGGCCGATGACGCGATCAACAGTGATGCATACCAATCCACCTGCATCCCCGCGCGGGCAAGCCGTTCGGCCGGGGCCAACAGATCAGCCCAGGACATCGTGCCGAACCTGTCATGCGCCGCGGCCGCCCCGGCGACCATGCCCGGCACCGCCACCGCAGTGGCCCCGCGCAGATTGCGATCATCCTTGACCAAAGGCCACGGGAACAGATCGCCCGCGACCCCCTTGCCGGTCAGCGGGTAATCCGCCGGGTTCAAGGCGCGGGGTGATTTCATCCCGAAATTCAACGCATGGGCGGTTTGCGTGGCCGCATCCCAATAGACCATGCCGCCGCCGCCGCCCGGTCCGCTCATCCAGGGTTCAACAACGCCAAGCGCAAAGCCCGTCGCAATGGCCGCGTCAATGGCATTCCCACCGGCCTTAAGCACCTCGGCCCCTACGCGGGCCGCATGGTGATGCTGGCTTGCGACGACACCGTCTTTGGTTTCAACAACGGGTTTGCGCACCACCTGGGTGGTTGAAAAATTCGGGATCATCGGCGCCCTCCTCTGGCTGACCCGATGGTGTGCCGGTTGGTCATGCGGCGCAAGAGGGCTGTTGCGCCGCATCAGTCGCGATCAAACGGGGATCAGCCCCTATTTGCCATAAGGATCCGCCGGCGCCCGGCTGGCCGATAAGGATTGCTGCGACCGCGTGACGATCATTTCGATCGCGTCGGCCAGATGCACCTCTTGGATATTGTAATCACCCCGCGCCACGCGAATGCGGTGCGCTTCGATCATCACCTCACCGTGGGAGGAACCGCGCGGGGGTTCGAACCGATAACAGGCCAGTTCGATCAACATGCCAAGCGGATCCTTGAAATAAATCGAATCCATGAACCCGCGATCCTTGACGCCGCTATGCCCAATCCCGCGTTCACCCAACCGGTCCACCACCTGGGAAAACGTTGCATGGCTGACGTTGAATGCCAGATGATGCACACACCCCGGATCGGTCGGTGTGCGGTTGTGAACAGGCGCGCGCGTTTCGTTGGTAAAGATCGTGATCAACCGGCCATCGCCGGGGTCAAAGTACAAATGCCCCTCGTCCGGGTTATCAAGGTTGGGCTGATCGAACACAAAGGGCATGCCAAGCACCCCTTCCCAAAAATCGATAGAGCTTTGGCGATCTGCCCCTGTCAAAGTGATGTGGTGAACGCCCTGAACCTGAAGTTTACGCATGTCTGACCTCTTTCAAACGTGTGACTAGACGCTGATATAGCCCGACATGACCGCATGTGTATTGCCTGTCAGCGCACAGCACCGGGGCGTGCGCGCACATGGTTCCGCACAAGGATCGCCGCCACGATCAGCGGAATCAGCGTCAGAATGGCGGAAATCGGCACCGCCTGTGCGGCGCCATAGCGATCAATCAACATCGCCCCGATCAATGGCGCAAGCGCAGAGGACGCGAATGTCGGCAATGCCAGCATCCCGATTGTGCGCGCATACCGTTCGGGGCCGAACACGGCCAATGGCAAAGCCCCGCGCGCGATGGACCACAGGCCATTGCCCGCCCCATAGGCAATGAACGCAAGTGTTGCGGGCACCCCCATCCACAGCCCCCCGAACCCGACCACGCCGCATATCGCATAGGCCAGAACAGTCCACACCGGGTGATGCCGGCCCCGGCCCATCATCTCGACAACCCGCGCGGCAACCTGTGACGGCCCGATCACGGTGCCCAGAGCCACCGCCGCCGCCAGCCCAAGCCCCTTGGCCGTCATGATGGTGATCAGATGCGTTGACCAAAACGCCGCCAATCCGCCCGTGACCACCATCGCCAAGGCAAACAACCAGAATTGAACATCGGCCAGAACCGACCCCGGTTCGACGACGGCCGCGTCATCGTCACCCTTTGGGACACGCGGCACCGGGCGCGGCACAGCAAACAGGCACAGTGGAACACTGACGCACAGGTGGAACGCCGCATAACTCAGGCAGGCACCGCGCCATCCAACCCATTCGACAAGGGCCGCCGTCAACGGCCAGCAAACCGTGCTGGCAAAGCCGCCCCACAGCGTCAACGCCGATATGGCCCCCCGCGCCTGGGATCCGTAAATGCGGCCCAACGTGGCGAACCCTGCATCATACAGGCCCGCCGCCATGCCCATTCCCATGATCAGCCACGCGCCCAAATACACCGCCGGGTGCTGCGCCGTGCCGATCAGAACCAGCCCAAGCGCCAACAGGGTCGCCCCCCCTGCCATCACGCGTCGCCCGCCATCGGCCTCGATCAGGCGCCCGACAACCACCGCAACCACACCCGAGGTCAACAACCCGATCGACACACCAGAAGTGACCAAAGTGGACGACCAACCGGTTTCCGCCCGCAAAGGCGCCGCCAACACCGCCAAAAGGTAGAACGAACTGCCCCAGGTAAAAATCTGCACCACACCAAGCGCGGTCACGACCCTAAGACGTTCGCTGACAACCATCCTAACGCGCACAGGAAATGCAGCGCATCACAGACGGATCAAGGTCCAGCCGCGCAAGGCCGATGAAATCGCCGCAATCCGTGCAGAATCCAAACTCACCCTCGTCCAGTCGGATCAATGCCGCGTGCAATGCGCGGTGTCGCGCCGCACGGCGCGCTTCGGTCCCTGCAGCCATCGCCCGATTTTGAATGGCGTCCATGCGCGACAGACGCCCGACGCTCTGCTGGTCCAATGCAACCGGTTGGCGATCTGCCTTTGTCGCTGCCGACGCCGCGCCAAGCTCTGTCAACTCCGCCTGGATGCGCGGGCGGTATCGGGCGGCAAGCGCGGCATCGCTCGGCTCACTCATCGGGAAATCCTTTGGCCTATGCGGCACAGGCTATGCCGCCCGACACCGCCCGGCAAGGCAGGGCAGGCGTGCCGGGCGCAAATGACAGCCCCGTGGTGGCCCATGTTCAGAACGACATCGCCGCCTGAACCGCGCGCTGCCACCGGGCGTATTTTTCATCCCGCGTCGCAGTGTCCATGTCCGGGCGGAACGTGCGTTCCAATGCCCATCCCTTGGCAAAATCGTCGGCACCGGGGCAAACACCGGCGCGATACCCCGCCAGCCACGCGGCACCAAGCGCCGTGGTTTCCAGCACCTCGGGGCGATCCACCGGGGCACCTGTGACATCGGCCAGAAATTGCATTGTCCAGTCAGATGCGCTCATCCCGCCATCAACCCGCAGGGCTGTTTCGCCGGTGCCGGACCAATCAGCGCGCATCGCATCCAACAGATCGCGCGTTTGAAACCCGACGCTTTCCAATGCCGCGCGTGCGAATTCTGCCGGGCCGGAACTGCGCGTCAGCCCAAATATCGCGCCGCGGCAGTCACTGTTCCAATAGGGCGCGCCCAATCCGGTAAATGCCGGAACCATGATGACGCCCTGTTCCACATCCGCCTGTTCCGCAAGCGGCTGCGTCTCACCTGCCTCGCGGATCATTTTCAACCCGTCGCGCAGCCATTGCACCACGGCCCCGGCAATAAATATCGACCCTTCAAGCGCATAGGACACCTGCCCATCCAGCTGATAGGCCACCGTCGTCAAAAGCCGGTTCTTGGACGGCACCAGATCAGCGCCGGTGTTCAGCATCGCAAAACAACCGGTGCCATAGGTTGATTTCATCATACCGGGACGAAAACAGGCCTGGCCAATCGTCGCCGCCTGTTGATCACCCGCAATCCCCAGAATGGGCAGGGGCCCGCCGAACAGATCATCCCGCGTCACGCCGAAATCCGAAGCGCAATCGCGCACCTCGGGCAGCATGTTCATCGGGACGTCCAGCATGTCACACAATTCCTGCGACCATGCGCCCTTGCGAATGTCATACATCATCGTGCGACTGGCATTGGTGGCATCCGTCACGTGCGATTTCCCGCCAGTCAGGTTCCAGACCAGCCATGAATCAACGGTGCCAAAGGCCAAATCCCCGGCGTCGGCCCTGGCCCGCGCCCCGTCGACATTGTCCAGAACCCACCGCACCTTGGTCCCGCTGAAATAGGGATCAAGCAAAAGCCCGGTCCGCTCATTCACCATCGCCTCGTGACCTGCCGCCTTGAGCGTTTGGCACAAAGGCGCCGACCGGCGGTCCTGCCAGACAATCGCGTTGTGAACAGGCTTGCCTGTTGTGCGATCCCATACGACCACGGTTTCACGTTGATTGGTGATGCCGATCCCGGCGATGCCACCGGCGCCCACCCCGGCCTTTTCCATCACCGATCGACATGTTGCCGCCGTGGTTGACCACAGGTCCATCGGATCATGTTCGACCCACCCGCTGGCCGGGAAATGCTGGGTGAATTCCTGTTGCGCCACCGCGACGACGCGCAGATTAGCGTCAAACAGAATGGCGCGGCTGGACGTCGTGCCCTGATCAATAGCAAGGATATGGGTCATGTCACGGGCCCTCCCTGCGCCCAGATCAATTCCGGAACCGGACGCGTGACGCCCCCTGCGTCACCGTGATGTTAGCGCCCAACATTCGTTCCGCGCGCACCCTAACCGCGATCACCCCGTTGGGGCCACCCGTATCAGCGTTTTGCCCAGATTTCCGCCCTTCATCATGTCCATATAGGCTTCGGGGGCGTTTTCGATCCCGTCACGCATATCCTCACGATAGGTGATCTTGCCATCGGCAAACCATTTGGACACGTCGCGCAGAAAGGCATCGAAATGGCTATCGACGAAATTGCCAACGGCCAGTTCGTGAACAACAACCTCACGATCCGCCCGCAATTTGGCCGACCGTTCATACAGCGCCGCCTTGCCCAGTGCCGATTTGCCTTCGGGCCGTTCCCCGATCAGCCCACAGATCACCATGCGTGCATGTTGATTGAACAATCGCGACGTGGCATCAAACACGGCCCCGCCAACGTTTTCGAAATAAACGTCCACACCATTCGGGCAAGCCGCGGCAAGGTCCTGTGCGAATGTCGGGCTAAGATGCGAAACACAGGCATCATAATGGCATTCGTTCAGCGCCACATCGACCTTTTCCTGACGCCCGACAATCCCCACCGCGCGGCACCCGTGGATCCGCGCCAATTGTCCGACGATCTGTCCAACGCCGCCAGTCGCCGCCGACACAACCACGGTTTCGCCCGGCTTGGGTTCCCCCTGAACAAACAAACCGGCATAGGCGGTCAGCCCGTTCATCCCCAACACCCCAAGCGCCAATGACACCGACCCATGCGCCGGATCAATCTTACGGTTCTTCATATAGGGATGTTCGGGGATACCATCGCCCAACAAACCGTATTCAGACCATCCGTTCACGCAATGCACGAAATCGCCAACCTGATAATCGTCTGAACGGCTTTCAACGATTTCAACCACCGTCCGCGCATGCAAAACATCACCCGGCTTTTCCAACCCGCGCGCCTTATAGCCCCATTGATAGGGATCGAGTGAAATATAAAGCGTGCGCGCCAATGCCTGACCCGGCCCGACAGTTGGCACCGGACCTTCGCGGAATTCGAAATTTCCCGGCACGGGCATCTCACCGATTGGCGCATCGCCCAGCACCCAAAAACGATTAACTGGCATTGTCGGATCCCCCCTGATTGCCCAAACGTATAGCGTAAATCCCACATCCACCAATCGGCGGACGCGCGAATTTGCATATCCGAAACGATTGCACCATCGCCCGGAACGCAAACAGGGCGCCAAAGGCACCCCGTTCACTGATCAAGTTTTGCCGAATGTAGTGCGACCGGCCTTATGCTGGCGCCCTAAGCTGCGATTTGTTCCACAGCGACGGGTTCCAAAGGTAGGTCAAACACGAACCGGCTGCCGCGCCCCAGTTCGCTTGTGGCAGTGAGAGTGCCCCCATGCAGCGCCGCAATCTGTCGGGCAATCGAAAGCCCAAGCCCAAATCCTCCGTATGCGCGGGTGTTGGACCCATCGACCTGCTGAAACCGTTCGAACACACGATCAAGGTCATCCTGTGCAATCCCGCATCCGGTGTCTTCGACAGAAAAACACATGGCGGTTTCGCCCAGATGCGCGCCAATACGAACCGATCCGGTTTCTGTAAATTTGATCGCATTCCCGACCAGGTTGTACAGAACCTGTTTCAGCCGCTTTGGATCCGCCACTACTGTTGCATCGTCAAATTCCGCGATCAGCTCAAGACCCTTGTCATGCGCCTGACTTTGCAAGTCTTCGACAACAGAACTGACCATTTCAGCGACGGAAATCTGTTCTGGTTCGAAATTGATGACACCCCGTTCGACTTCGGCCCAATCCAACAGGTCATTGACCATGGTCAACATGTGCTGCGCCGATCCGATGATCCGTTTGCTGTGCTGTGCCACGGCGGCATCGTATTCACGGGCGGGATCACGGATCGCATCGCCATCGGCATTCAGCCGTTCCAACGCCTTAAGCAGTTGCGCGCGCTGCGGCAGGAATGCTGGTTCATAAAGGATCTGCGCGTAGCCGATGATAACAGTCAGCGGGGTGCGCAATTCATGTGTCACATTGCTCAGGAATTCTGTCTTTTGACGGCTCGCATCCTCGGCGAATATCTGGGCCTTTTTCTGTGTGGTGATGTCGGAAATTACCGACACGGAATACCCTTCGGAGGTCCGCGTTTCCGAAATTTTTTGCCACCCGCCATCCGGACGTTGATACAGGAATTCCTGACCATCCTTGTGCGCGGACAACCGGTCTTCGATCCAGGTGTCGTTATCGCAGGTGTCATCGCCTTTTTGGCGGAATTTCGCGGTCAATCGGATCAGCGATTCATAGGAAACGCCGGGGCGCATCCCTTCCAGCGTCGTGCCGAAAAAGCGCGCGAACTTGCTGTTACAGATCATAAGCTTGTCGTTGCGATCATACAGAACGAACCCGGCATCAATCGCATCTACAGCATTCGCAAGCAGCTTGTGCGCCTGTTCGCGTTGCAGCGAAAGCCGCCGCATCCAGATGATCGTTGTGCTGACAACGATTGAAACAACGATCAATAGCACGATGATCGGGAAAAAGTTGGGCGATGTTTTTGGCCATCCCTTGGACGGGATCGCCGCGACCTGCCATTCGGTGTCAAAAATCATGGCGGGCCGGATAATCGCGTCTTTCTGAAAGACAGTCTGATCCCCAACAACTGCGCCGCTGCCACCAATCCTGCGCAGCGCAAAGCCAAGATCGCCGCCAAAGCTTTTCTGGTTCGCAGGAAGGGTTAGCGCCTGACTTTCCGAAAACACGATTGAGATCAGGCCCCAGAAGGTTTCGCCATGTGCATTGTCATAAGGTGCAAATACCGGGTATCGCAGAACATAACCGCGCCCTCCCTGAACCAGATCAAGCGGATCGCTTAGAAATGGCGCATGTGAGCGATACGCCCTAGCGACGCCGGGCAACTGGCTGGGAATCTGACGATAATCCATGCCCATGACCTTTTCATTGCCTTCCAACGGCACGACATGGGTCACCACAAGGTCCGGCGCAATCGCGACAGTCACGATATCGGGGTAACGATTGACCAGCATCTTGGCCGTTTCAGCCAGCAATTCCTCAGGCACCTTGGCAGAAGATGCGGCAGCGGTTGCCAAACGGCTTGCCGCCATTTCGACAGCAAAGAACTTTTCATCCAGCTGTCGCGCGACGTCTTGAACGTCTTCGGCAACTTGTTCGCGGGTAATTTCCAGATGCCGTTCGTTTTCCTGCTGGATCACAAAATAACTCAGCCCCAGCAACATTGTCGCCGTCAAGACCAAGTAGAATTGGTACATCCTTAGGGATACTGCCGATTTCAATACCATAGGCTTTTCTTCGTTACTGCTTCTTTGCGGGTATTGTGGTCCGTTGTTATCGCTATGCCTGTGCAAATTTGCGGCCCACACCCGTTAAACGAGTGTCGCGTTGTATTCGGGCAGAAATTTGTTCGGGACGTACCCGTTTGTTGGCCGTTAGGTTACATTTACATTAATTGCACATTGCAATTCCAAAAGAAGGCGCACTGCCAAACGCGTGACCCGGCGTGAAAGCCAAAAGAATGGCTTTTGCATCCGCGTCCAATTTCAGCAATAAATTGAGATACTTAAAATGTCCGCACACAGCGGCTGTCCCTGCGCACCCAAACGGGAACGCATCACTGGGCCGGTGAAACACCCGCCGTGCACCGACTGTGGAGGGGGCAAGCGCCACGCCAGATCCCTGCTGTGTTCAACCGTGCAGCGCATGGCAGACGCAAATTCAGCAAGGTGTGAAAACACCAAAGGCGGAATCAGAAATCCAGATTTTCCACGTTCAACGCGTTCTGCTGAATGAATTCCCGACGCGGTTCAACCACGTCGCCCATCAGCTTGGTGAACAGATCATCGGCTTCGACCATGTCATCAACCTTGACCTGCAACAACGTCCGCGCCTCGGGATCCAGCGTGGTTTCCCACAATTGTTCGGGGTTCATTTCGCCCAAACCCTTATAGCGCTGCAACTGAAGCCCGCGCTCGCCCTCTTCCAGGATCGCCTCAAGCAGATCAAGCGGGCCATGGATAAGCTGCGTGCGATCACGGCGCACAAGTTGCGCAGGCTTGGAATAAGTGTCGCGCAGGGTCAGGGTCATCTGCCCCAAACGCCGTGCTTCGCCCGAACGCAGCGCCGGGCCGTCCAGGGTGCGCGCCTCTTCGACGCCGCGCACAATTCGCGACAATCGAATGCCGTGATCCTGTGTCGGGCGCCCTTGCCAACCGCGTTCAAATTCCATCGCGATCAGGTCCAGTCGCGTGGCCACAGCGGTGGCAACCCCCTGAAGATCGGCATCCGCCTGCCCCTGAACAAACGCACCCGAAATCGCCGCCTGTTCCAGAATGTGCCGGGGGTAATGGGTTGGAAATGCTTCCAGAATGCGTTTGACCGTGCGCGCCTCATCCACGATCCGCACCAGATCACTGCCCACGATTTCCTCACCTGTTCCCAGACGCAGGGTCGCGCCATCGGTCCCTTGTTGGATCAGATAATCATCCAGCGCGTTCTGGTCCTTTAGATAAACTTCGGACCTGCCGCGCGCGACTTTGAACAACGGGGGCTGGGCGATATACAGGTATCCGCCTTCGATCAATTCAGGCATCTGGCGGTAAAAGAACGTCAGCAACAGCGTGCGGATATGCGCGCCGTCAACATCCGCATCCGTCATGATGACGATCTTGTGGTAACGCAGCTTGGAAATGTCGAATTCGTCGCGCCCGATCCCGGTGCCAAGCGCCATGACCAGATTGCCGATCTCTTGCGATCCCAACATGCGATCAAACCGCGCCCGTTCCACGTTCAGGATCTTACCACGCAATGGCAACACCGCTTGCGTCTTGCGATCGCGCCCCGTCTGGGCCGACCCCCCGGCGGAATCACCCTCCACCAGAAAGACTTCGGTCAGGCTCGGGTCTTTCTCGGAACAATCCTTCAGCTTCCCGGCCAGATAATTCACATCCAGCGCGGTTTTGCGGCGCGTCAGTTCCCGCGCCTTGCGCGCCGCTTCGCGGGCCAGCGCTGCCTCAACGATCTTGCCAACAATCATCCGGCCTTCGTTCGGGTGTTCTTCGAACCATTCGCTCAGCTTTTCGTTCACCAGACCTTCGACCGCCGGGCGCACCTCGGACGACACCAGCTTGTCTTTGGTCTGGCTCGAAAACTTGGGGTCGGGCACTTTGACAGACAACACACAAGTCAGCCCCTCGCGCGCATCATCGCCGGTGAAACTGACTTTTTCGCGCTTGGCGATGCCGGATTCCTGCGCATATTTCGTCAGCATCCGGGTCAGCGCGCCGCGAAAACCCGCCATGTGGGTGCCGCCATCGCGTTGCGGAATGTTGTTGGTAAAGGGCAGAACCGTCTCGTGATAGCTGTCGTTCCACCACATCGCGACCTCAACCCCGATGTCGTCACGCTCACCGTTGATGTAAATCGGTTCGGGGAACATCGGCGTCTTGGACCGGTCGAGATACTTGACGAATTCCTTGACGCCGCCCTCATAGAACAGCTCGGATTTCAGGGCCTCGGCGGGGCGTTCGTCCTCAAGAACGATGCGGACACCGGAATTCAGGAACGCCAGTTCACGCAACCGCTTTTCCAGCGTGACAAAATCATAATCCAGGTTCGAAAACGTCTTGGTGGATGACAGGAACCGCACCTCGGTCCCCTTTTCGCCATTGGCATCACCAACCACCTCAAGCGACTTGACCGTCACTGAATCCTCGAACCGTACGTAATGTTCCTTGCCGTTGCGCCAGATCCGCAATTCCAGCCAATCCGACAGCGCATTCACCACCGAAATCCCAACGCCGTGCAACCCACCCGACACCTTATAGGAGTTCTGGTCAAACTTACCGCCCGCGTGCAGCTGGGTCATGATGACCTCGGCCGCGCTGATGCCTTCCTCTTGGTGGATGTCCACCGGAATCCCGCGCCCGTTGTCGCGCACAGACACCGAATTATCGGCGTGGATTTTGACCCGGACAAAGTCGGCGTGACCGGCCAATGCCTCGTCAATTCCGTTGTCCACGGCCTCGTAAATCATATGGTGGAGTCCGGACCCGTCGTCCGTATCCCCGATATACATGCCCGGACGCTTGCGTACTGCATCCAAGCCCTTGAGAACCTTGATAGAATCTGCGCCGTATTGTGGCTCTTGATCTTGTGGATCGGACATGCGGTGGGGGCCCCTTTTCGCTTGGCCGACTTATAGCCGCTGGTGGGGTCATTGTCACGCGAATGGCACAAGATTTAGGGGTCAGGGAGAGTTGGGGGGAAGGGCGTCAATTCGCTTTTGCAATAGCCCCGGAATACGGGCATCGCGCGGCGCAAGAATCCCCCGCGCCCGCATGTCATTGGCCACCTCAAGTGCGCGCAAATAATGCGCCCGCGGGGTCGGCCCAACCCTGGCCAATTTGAAATACGACACGATCAGATCACGCTGCCAAAGCGCATGGCCCGGGTCCGACGCCACAAGGCGTTCCCGGATGGCAAGACCGGCCATATACGAGGCACGCGCCCCGGCCAGTTCACCCTGCGCGACCTGAACATTCCCGATCCTGTCGTGGCTGACGGACAGATCACGCTGCCACCCAGCATTTCCCGGGTCCGACGCAGCAAGGCGTTCTGAAATCGCAAGGCCGGCCTCAAACGAGGCACGTGCCCCCGGCAGNNNNTCACCCTGCGCGACCTGAACATCCCCGATCTTGTTGTGGTTGACGGCCAGATCACGCTGCCACCCTGCATTTCCCGAGTCCGACGCCGCAAGGCGTTCCCGGATCGCAAGGCCGGCCATATACGAGGCACGCGCCCCGGCCAGATCACCCTGCGCGGCCTGAACATTCCCGATCCTGTTGAGGCCGACGGACAGGTCACGCTGCCACACCGTATTTCCAAGGTCCGACGCGGCAAGGCGCTCCCGGATCGCAAGCGCGGCCTCAAACGAGGCACGCGCCCCCGGACGATCACCCTGCGCGACCTGAACATCCCCGATCTTGTTGTGGCTGATGGACAGATCACGCTGCCACCCCACATGGCCCGGGTCCGACGCCGCAAGGCGGGCCCGCATCGCGCGCCCGGCCTCATACGACGCACGCGCCCCCACCAGATCGCC
>JBOEGP010000009.1:52354-76391 GCA_050633485.1 Pseudooceanicola sp. | reverse complement strand
TGGCGGCCTGTTCCCCGTGCAACCTGCGCAAAGGGTCAAAAAGCCTGCGCCGGGCGGGCATGAACCTGCGCCGCGCCCCGCGCGCGCCGGGGGCCGAAGAATTGCGTAATCTGGGCCGGAAGTTTCCACCGAACTTTCTGCACGAAAGCTGGATGGATTTCCTTTATTGGGACGCAGAGCTTGAGGCCTGATCAAGGGGCACCCGGGCCGCACGCAGGGTGAAGTGCACCGATTCCGGGTCAAAGCGCGCCAGCAATGCGCGCGCGGCAGGCGGGACCACGGCGGTGGCGGGATCGTCCCCGGCGAAACGACGCACCGCGGCCATGTCGTCAAACCACATCAAGGTGACAAAGTTGGTTTCGTCGGCGCCGTCCAGACGCAGCAATTCGATCCGGCGAAACCCTGCAACATTTCTGGACAGGATGCCCGGAAAAACTGTGGTTTCCAGCAGGGTTTCATAGGCATCGGCGTTTTCGGGTGTGGTCCATCCGTGCCAGAGACGGGTGATCATTGGTTTTTCCTTCGTGCTGTGAATTTACCAAGGATGTGCCATGATCAGGTCCGGCCTGTCCTGCCAAATTGGCGCGGTAATGCGCCAGATATTGGAAGTTTATGCCAGCATTTCACCTGAAGACGGTGTATGATGCCAAGATGGATCAAATTGATGTTCGAATCATTCAAGCCCTGCAATCAGACGGCCGGTTGACCAACGTCGAACTTGCCGAACGTGTGAACCTGTCCCCTTCGCCCTGTTTGCGTCGCGTTCGATTGCTGGAGGAACGCGGGCTTATCACCGGTTACCGGGCCGAGATTGGCCGCAAGGCGGCGGGGCTGTCGCTGACGGTTTTCGTTGAGGTTTCAGTCGCCCGGCATTCCCGCGAAAACGCGCAACGGGTGCAGGACAAACTGGCGGCACTGCCCGGGGCGGTGTCCTGCCACATGGTTTCGGGGGATGCCGATTTCCTGATCGAAGTCGCGGTGGCGGATCTGACGGCCTACGAAGCCCTGTTAAGCGATCATATTCTGTGTATCGAGGATGTGACCAATATCCGGTCCAATTTTGTCCTGCGCACCGTGTGCCAGAACGCCCCGCTTACCCTGCCGGACCCCAAGCCGCGCGCATGAAAAAAGCCGCCCCAACGGGCGGCCTTTCGTGTTCAGATGTCCGGTCACGGGGTAAATCAGCGCTTAACACGCTGACCTGTCCGCGATTTATTCGGTTTTTTGCGGCTGTGGTGTCAGGCGATGCGGGGCCTGATCGCGCCCGGATTTGTTGTTCGACAACGGATCGTCCTGACGTTGCACCGACCCTTCGAAATGGGCACCGGATTCGATCGCGATCGTTTTGTGAATGATGTCGCCTTCGACCCGCGCGGTCGATGTCAGGCGCACCTTAAGGCCGCGCACGCGGCCCACGATGCGGCCATTGACGACAACGTCGTCGGCGGTCACTTCGCCTTTGACGGTGGCCCCTTCGCCGACAGTCAACAGATGCGCGCGAATGTCGCCTTCGATGGTGCCTTCGATCTGGATGTCACCGGTGGTTTTCACATTGCCGGTGATGTGCAGATCCGATGACAGGATCGATGCGGGGGGCTTGGCCTTTGGGGCCGATGCCTTGAATTCCGACCCGGATGGCGGTGGGGTCGGTACGGATGGTTTTGGCGCTGCGTCCGATGCGGACGAAGGGGCGGTTGTGTCGGTGCCCTTGGCGCCAGGTTCGTTGATTTTGCTTTTAGAAAACATCTTTTCCGGCCTTGATGAAGATCATGGGGTTCACTGCTTTGCCGTTAACGCGCACTTCGTAATGAAGATGCGGTCCGGTTACACGTCCAGATGCTCCCATATCACCGATCCGGTCGCCGCGCGATACCCTTTGTCCAACCTTCACGCGAACGCGAGACATATGCGCATAGCGGGTTTCGATGCCAAATTCATGTTTGATCTTGACCAGACGGCCGTAACCGGATTGCCACCCGGCATGAACGACCACGCCTGAACCCGCTGAAAACAAAGGCGTTCCCACTGGTCCGGCAAAGTCGACCCCGGCATGCATCCGGCGCCCGCCGGTCTTGGGATCACGACGATACCCAAAGCCCGAGGTGAACCGATAAGAAGATTTTACCGGAACCGCAAAGGGCGCTTTTTCGGCGGCAATGCGGTACAGGTTCAGACGATCCATCTGATTTAGGATGCGATTGGCGCGTGATGCGTCGACCGATGGTTCTTCACCCATGGTGGACAATGACACCGGCGTCAGTGGCCCGCCCTGACCGGAATAGCCACGCCGCACCTGCGAAATCAGGGTGTCGGTGTTCATGCCTGCGGCGCGGAACATCTTGTCCAGCGGGGTAACCGAGACGGTCATTGCCTCTTCCAGCTGGCGAAAGATCACGTCGTTCTGATCACGCATCAGGGCCAGTTGTGATGCCATCTGATCGGCGGCAAGCAAGGCATCCTGTGCATCGGTATGGATATTGTCACGCTCATCCGCAGTGTCGGCCAAGGCGGCGGACAGGAAATTGATCGCGCTGTCGGAAACTGTCGTATCGCTTGGTCCGGTCTGGCCGCCGTTTTCCGCCACGACCTTTTTCAAATCGGCAAGGTCACGGCGCGCGGTTTCGCGTTCTTGCATGGTGCGCCGCAGGGTGGACTGGATCACATCGATTCCGGTTTCCAGTTCGCGGTGGCGGGTTTGTGTCGCCAACAGGTCGGATTGCATGGTTGAAATCCGATCCAACGCGAAATTGAATCGCTGCTGTGCTGCTGCGGCTTCGTCCGCGCGGGCGTCGCGTTCGCTGGCCAGGGCATTCAGGCGGTCCTGATACACTTGCTGATCGCGGCGGGCCTGTTCACGAAAATTGCCGGACCCGATGGAATCCATCAACAGAACGGCGGTCGCGATAATAGACCAGGCCACAACCGCACCAGCCCCCGCAAGGGCGGTCAATTGCGTGCCGGGTTTCAGCCGGATAAACCGCGTTTCATTGTCCGACTTAAGGAAAAGCCGACGTTCCGGAAAATGCCGCTCAAGCATGGCGTGCAGTTTCAACTTGAAAGTCTTTTTCACTAGGACGTGCCCCTTTGCCCCTTTGGGTGCGCCAATGTCCCCCGACCAGCGCATGATGGTGTTACCCATCGCCCCTTTAGGGTTCAAGTAATTTGAGCCACCTGGCCCATAACACCGGGATTTTCGCCGATGACTGGCGAGAATCCGCTTATTCCCCGCAGCTTACGTCGTGTGTCTAAGGTGCCTTTTTGGGCGGTCGCGGGCCTTCGTCCTCGGTCAGGGGCCAATAGAAATCGGGCGGCAAACCGGCTTCGGCCCGCTTTTCTTCGTTGAATGGGGGGCGCAGGGTCGAATGGAAATACTTGCGCACCAACCCATGAAACATGGGCTTTGGATCGGCCTCGTTGCGCCCGCACAGGAAATGAAACCACTTCGACCCATAGGCGACATGGCTGACCTCTTCGGCATAAATGGTTTCCAACGCCTCAACCGCCTGGGTCACGCCCGCTTTGCGAAACAGATCGATCATGCCGGGGGTCACATCCAACCCCCGCGCTTCCAGAACCATCGGCACGACCGCCAGACGGCCAAAGATGTCTTCGGCCGTGTCCTCGGCCGCGCGCCACATGCCCGCATGCGCCGGCAAAGCCCCGTAATAGGACCCAAGCGCTTCAAGGCAGTCGCACATCAGGTTGAAATGCTTGGATTCATCGTCCGCGGCCTGAACCCAGTCGTCATAAAACCCCATCGGCATGGACACGCCGGTGAACCGCGCGATGATGTCCCAATGCAGATCAACGGCATTCAGTTCGATATGTGCAACAGCATGCAACATCGCGATGCGCCCCTGATCTGATCCGGGGCGGCGGCGCGGCACATCACGCGGGTCCAGCAATTCCGGCTTGTCCGGGCGCGCCGGACGCAACGGCGGGGCGGCTTGCCCGATCCTGATGTCATCGCCAGCCTCGCGCGCCGCGCGCCAGGCGGCCGCATGCGCATGGCTCAGCGCGGTCTTTGCCCGCCCGTCGCCCGTGGTCAACACCTCGGTTGCCATTTCCGCCAAAGATTTATCCATCACCGCCCCACTTAAATCCGCGCCAAACGCGCCTGATAAACGCGGCCAGTCCCCCAGCTGCGCCTTGCCATTCATCTTTCCAAAAATACTTCGGGGGGTGCGGGGGGCTGGCCCCCCGCGCGCATCCCGCGCAAATCACCCCAGCCTTGGATCAAAGGGCGCGTACAGCTTCCAAAACCTCATCCACATGTCCGGGCACTTTCACATTGCGCCAGACGCGGGCCAATCGGCCGGTCCCGTCAATCAGGAATGTCGCGCGGTGGATGCCCATGAACGTCTTGCCATACATCTTCTTTTCCCCCCAGACGCCATAATCCTCACAGGTCTGGCCATCCGCGTCCGACAACAGGATCACCGAAAGATCATATTTGTCGCGAAATTTGTCATGACTTGCCACGCTGTCCTTTGAAACCCCCATGACGACGGCCCCCGCGTTTGCAAATTCCTCGGCGGCACAGGTGAAATCCTTGCCTTCTGTGGTACAGCCGGGCGTGTCATCGCGCGGATAAAAATATAGGACAACCGCCTGTCCGGCGTAATCGCTCAGCGATATTTCGCCGCTTCCGTCGCGGGGAAGTGTGAATTCGGGGGCTTTGTCACCAGCTTCTGGCATGTTTACGCCTTTCTTGTGCCTGAAAATTGAGTTCCAATTTACCGCGTTGAGGTCGAGAATAAAGCCCGCATAACCAAGACGACCAAAGACGGGCATAATGGAAAGGGCAGGGCCGCAAGGCCTGAGATGATACAGGACGACGATCACACGGATGGCCAGACAGATGTCCGGACCAAGGCCGCGCCTGTGGGCACGGCCGCGGCTCCGCGTGCGCTGTGGCGGACGCTCGTGCATGGTGTTTTCCTGATTGTTCTGTGCTTCGGGGTGATACTGGCGGCACTGGCCTTTGGCCTGTTGGTGCGCGACACGCCCCTGGTTGCGCCCCCCTGGCTCAAGGATCGGATCGAAGCCCGGCTTGACGCCTCGCTCGAAGGGTTGTCCGTCGATTTCGAAACGGTTGCCTTGCTGGTCGAAGACGGCTGGAGCCCCCGGCTGCGCCTCAGTGATCTGCGTGTGCGGCGTATCGGCTCTGACGCGCGGCTGACCTTGTCCGACATCGAAAGCACGGTGGCCCTGCGCCCCCTGTTCGAAGGCAAGGTGCGCCCTGACACCATTTACCTGAGTGGGGCGCAAATGCGTTTGCGGCGCACGGCGAACGGTGCGTTTGACCTTGCTCTTGGAAAAACCGCAACCGCCGCGCCAGCGGATGACACCCCACAGACCGGCCAGCCGCGCGTGTCCGGTCAGGTCCTTGGCGATCTGGCAGAAGAGATCGAAACCCTGTTCGACCTTCCCGATCTGGCGGGCCTGCGCAAGATCGAAGCAAATGCGCTGACATTGCGCTACGAAGACGGGCGGTCCGGGCGCGCCTGGACGGTGGATGGCGGGCGGGCCGTTCTGGACCGTGACGGCGACACGCTTCAGCTGCGGGGCGATTTCGCCCTGCTCAGCGGGCGGGCCTGGGCGACAACCCTGTCTGTCAGCTATACCAGCCGCATCGGTGAAAAATCGGCCGATTTCGGGATGCGCTTTGAAGATATGGCCGCCGTCGATCTGGCAACGCAATCCGCGGCCCTGGCGTGGTTGGGGGTGCTAGAGGCCCCGATTTCCGGTGCCTTGCGGGCGCGCATCAATGACGACGGCCAGTTGGGCCAGCTTAACGCGTCGCTCCAGATCGGTGAGGGGGCCTTGCGCCCAACCGATGGCACGCCGCCAATTCCGTTCCGCGCCGCGCGCAGTTATTTCACTTTTGATCCGGCGACACAGGCACTTCAGTTCGATGACCTTTGGATCGACGGCACCTATCTCAGCACCCGCGCCGAAGGCAAATTGCACCTGATTGGCACCCAATTGGGTCAACCTTCGGAAATGGTCGGTCAATTCCGCATGACCGAATTCAGCGCCCGTCCGGGTGATCTTTTTCCCGAACCCGTCGCGTTCTCCGAGGTGCGCGCCGACACCCGCCTGACACTTGATCCCTTTCACCTTCAGATCGGGCAGTTGACACTGGGCCGTGACGGTGAGGTCGTGCGCCTGTCCGGCGATGTGCGTGCCAGCGCCGATGGCTGGGACGTCAGCGCAACCGGTGCCATGGCACAAACCACACCCAAGGCGCTGTTGTCGCTGTGGCCCAAGGCATTGGCGGGCAAGACCCGAGACTGGGTCGCAGAGTTTGTCCACAAGGCCCAGTTCCGCGACATTCAGATGGGGCTTCGATTGACGCCGGACACCCGCCCCGATCTTTATCTGGGGTTCGATTTCAACGGTGCGGAAATGACGCTGGTCAAGGGGTTGCCCCCCG
This sequence comes from Pseudooceanicola sp., assembly GCA_050633485.1. Classification (GTDB taxonomy): domain Bacteria; phylum Pseudomonadota; class Alphaproteobacteria; order Rhodobacterales; family Rhodobacteraceae; genus Pseudooceanicola. The sequence goes on along the minus strand of JBOEGP010000009.1, from coordinate 69,952 downwards.
CCACCAACGTGTCAGGCCATGCCAGCCTTTATCGCAACCGGTTCGTGGCCGTTGCGGACACCGGTCAGGTGGCCGCGCCATTGGGGGGGATCGTGTCGCTTGGCGGGACCGTGTTTGTCGTGCCGGACACCAAGATCAAGCCTGCCCCGGCCACGGTTCAACTGGCCACCAACGGCACGATCACCGCGACATTGTCGCTTTTGGATCAGGATCCGTTCAATTTCATTTCCAAGGCCGGCAGGTCGGTGACTTTGGCCGACGGGCGATTGCAATTGGCGGGTGAATTGGCGTTCCCGCTTAAGAAAGATCGCGACCCCGAAGATGTCGAGGTCAATGTCGCGGGGGTGATCAGGGGTTTGCGCAGTGATGTTCTCCTGCCTGGCCGAAGCATTGCCGCCCGCGAAATGCAGCTGAGCCTGCGCGACAGCACATTGGTGATTGAAGGGCCGGGGCGCATAGGCGGGGTGCCCTTCGAAGGACGGTTTGAAACCGGTATTGGCCCCAAGGCATCAGGCACCAGCCGGATGACCGGCTGGGTCGAATTGTCAGAGCGTTTTGTTGATGAATTCCGGGTGGGACTGCCGCCGGGATCGTTGAACGGGCAGGGGCGCGCGACAATTGCGGTGGAAATGTCAAAAGCAGGGCCGCCCGATTTCCGTTTGTCATCGGATCTGGCGGGGGTTGGCCTGCGCCTGTCGGCGATCGGCTGGTCCTTGCCCCGTGCGGCCCGCGGCAAATTCGAGGTGGCAGGCAGTTTCGCAAGCCCCCCGCGCATAGACACGATCCGCATCGAGGCGCCGGGTCTGAGCGCAAACGGGCGGATTGATCTGACCGGATCGGGCCAGTTGCAAACCGCGCGGTTCGGCAGGGTGCGTATCGGGCGCTGGTTGGAGGCGCCGGTGGTTTTGCGTGGGCGCGGCGCGGGGCGCACGCCGGGGGTCGAGGTGACGGGCGGACGGCTGGACCTGCGCCATGTCACGTTGGATGGCAGCGGCGGGGGAACCGGCGGTGGCCCGATTTCCCTGACGCTTGACCGGCTTCAGGTGTCAGACACCATTGCACTGTCCGGGTTTCGGGGGAATTTCACCACCACGCGGGGCATGTCAGGTGACTTTACCGGCAAGGTGAACGGGCTTGCCGATGTGCAGGGACAGGTCATTCCCCAGGGCAAGCGCAGCGCGGTGCGCATTCGGTCAAACGATGCCGGGCGGGTGTTCGCGGCGACCAAGCTGTTGAAACAGGGACGCGACGGAAATTTGGACCTGATTCTTACGCCGGTTGGCGGGGCGGGCACCTATGACGGGCAATTGGGGGTCAAGGGGCTTCGGCTTCAGGATGCGCCGGCGATGGCGGCGTTGCTGAATGCGATTTCGGTCGTTGGTCTGGTGGAACAAATGGCCGGGCGTGGCATCACCTTTAGCGATGTGGAGGCGCGATTCCGTCTGACCCCGCGCCAGTTGATCCTGACACGTTCCAGCGCCGTCGGGGCATCCCTTGGGGTGTCGATGGACGGGGTGTACGATTTCGCGTCGGGGATCATGGATATGCAGGGGGTGATTTCACCGATCTATCTGTTGAACGGGATCGGATCGGTTTTCACCCGTAAAGGCGAAGGGTTGTTCGGATTTAACTATACGCTTAAGGGTCCGGCGGCATCCCCCAAGGTGGGGGTGAACCCGCTGTCCCTGTTAACACCGGGAATGTTCCGAGAGATTTTCCGCCGCCCGCCGCCAAAGGTCCCGCAGGCCCCGACGCAGTGACGGCACCGACGTAAGGGCAACCGCTGTGAACCTGTCTGATTTCGATTTTGATCTGCCCGAGGCATTGATTGCGACCCGCCCCGTGCGGCCGCGCAGTGCCGCGCGATTGTTGGTGGCCCAGGGGGACAGGATCATTGACGCGCATGTGGGTGATTTGCACGGTTGGCTGCGCCCCGGTGACCGGTTGGTGTTGAATGACACCAAGGTTATTCCGGCGCGCCTGTCGGGGCATCGCGTGCGCATGGGACCAGAGGGGGAAACACGTGCGGCGATGGAGGTGACCCTGCTGGAGCCGCGCCCCGATGGGGGATGGGCCGCGTTGATCAAGCCGTTGAAAAAGTTACGCGAGGGCGAGCGGATCGTGTTTTCCGCGGCCTTGTCGGCAGAATTGTTGCGCAAGGAGGATGGGCAGGGGGTGATCCGGTTCAACCTGACGGGGCCGGATTTTGACGCGGCCCTGGCCGAAGCCGGGCAGATGCCCCTGCCACCCTATATTGCGGCGCGGCGCCCGGCGGATGCGCGCGATCACGAGGATTACCAGACGGTCTGGGCGCGCAATGCAGGCGCCGTGGCCGCGCCGACCGCGTCGCTTCATTTTGACGATGGGTTGTTGGCGGCGATTGCGGCGCGTGGGGTCGAGGTGAGCCATGTCACGTTGCATGTCGGGGCGGGCACGTTCCTGCCGGTCAAGGTGGATGATGTGACGACGCACAAGATGCATGCGGAATGGGGTGAGGTGAGTGCACAGGCCGCCGCCGAGATCGCCGCGACACGGGCGGACGGGGGGCGGATCATTCCGGTCGGGACAACGGCATTGCGGTTGATTGAGAGTGCTTCCGTGGGGGGCGCGATTGCGCCCTGGCGGGGCGAGACGGATATTTTCATATACCCTGGATATGAGTTTCGCGTGACCGACGCGTTGATGACGAACTTTCATCTGCCCAAAAGCACCTTGATGATGTTGGTGTCTGCGCTGATGGGGCAGGAGAGAATGTCGGCGGTTTATGACCATGCGATTGCGCAGAAATACCGGTTCTTTTCCTATGGGGATGCGTCATTGTTGATCCCGTGACGGGGAAACGGGGGCTGGGGGGATCGCGCCGCCATTCCCCCGCAAGGGGGGCCTGTCGGCGCGATGGCCTCTGGCGGAAGTATTTTTGGAAAGATGAAGCGCGGCGGTGGCGCATGATGATTTGTTGACAGGGCGTCAAAAGCGCGGTTGAGAGCGGGTTCGGCGAAATGCCGGAAAATCGCGTCATTATCGGTCGCATTCGGGCCCGACAGCTGGGGCCTGGATGGTCACGCTGGTGATTTAAGGTAGGTGAGACATGTTTCAGGTTCTTGGGACCTCTTGGGCGCTTTTGCTTGGGCTGATGCTGTTGATGGTTGGCAATGGCATTCAGGGCACGTTGCTGGGGATCCGGGGCGAGATTGAAGGGTTTTCGACCCTTCAGATGTCGATTGTCATGTCCGGGTATTTCGTTGGGTTTCTGGGCGGGTCGCGGCTTGCCCCCGAGATGATCCGGCGGGTGGGGCATGTGCGGGTGTTCGCCGCGCTTGGGTCGTTCATTTCGGCGGTTTTGATCCTGTATCCGATTTTCACCAACCCATATGCCTGGACCCTTGGCCGGGTTGTGATCGGGTTTTGCTTTTCCGGCGTTTATGTGACGGCGGAAAGCTGGTTGAACAATGCCGCGACCAATGAAAACCGTGGCAAGGCGCTGTCGCTGTATATGATCGTGCAGATGGTGGGGATCATTGCGGCCCAAGGGTTGCTTTTGGTGGCGGATCCGTCGGGGTTCATTCTGTTCGTGATCCCGTCGGTTCTGGTTTCGATTTCGTTCGCGCCGATCCTGTTGTCGATTTCTCCGACCCCGGCGTTTGAGACGACCAAGCCGATGTCTCTGCGTGCACTTTACGAAATCTCTCCGCTGTCATGTGTGGGCGTTTTCCTGTTGGGGGGCGCGTTTTCTGCGCAATTCGGCATGGCGGCTGTCTATGGGTCCGAGGCCGGGTTGAGCATTCCGCAAATTTCAATGTTCATTGCGATGTTTTATGTCGGGGCGACAGTGGCGCAGTACCCGTTGGGGTGGTTGTCGGACCGGATGGATCGTCGGTTTCTTATCATGGTTGTGGCGGCTGTTGGTGGTGTCGGGGCCATTGCGGGGGCCATTCTGGGCGGGTCGTTCGGTGTCATCCTTGTGGCGGCGACGATTGTCGGGGGGATGTCCAACCCGCTTTATTCGCTGCTGATTTCTTATGCCAATGACCTGCTTGAGCCCGAGGACATGGCCGCCGCATCGGGCGGGATGATCTTTATCAACGGTTTGGGCGCGATTTCGGGACCGCTGATCGCCGGGTGGATGATCAGTGTTTTCGGGCCGCCGGGGTTCTGGGTGTTTGTGGGCATGCTGTTGTTGGCCATGGCCGCCTATGCTGCCTGGCGGATGACACGCCGGCCTGCGACGGCTGTTGCGGACACGTCAAGCTATGCGCCGGTGTCCATGTCAGCGTCGCCCGTCGCGCTTGAGGCCGCGCAGGAATGGGCGATCGAGCATGCGGAAGAGGCGAGCGATGACGAGGATATCGCGAAAAATTCCTGAGATCGCCGCATGTTAGCGACGAAAGTAAGGATATCCGCCATAGATTGAATATGAAAACCATGTAACATGTGGATAACTTTGGTGTCTGTGGAGAGGAGTGGCACGATGGTGCTGCCAAGCGAAATTCTGGATTTCTGGTTGGACGACGTTGGCCCGAAAGGGTGGTACGAGGCCGATGACGCGGTGGATGAGGCGATCACGGCGCGCTTTCACGGTGCCTGGGAAAACGCTTGTGACGGGGCCTATGGGCTTTGGCTGACCTATCCATCTGGGGCTTTGGCGTATCTGATCCTGATGGATCAATTTCCGCGCAACATGTTTCGTGGTGAGGGCAAGGCGTTTGCATCTGACAAGATCGCCCTTGCGGCCGCGAAAATGGCGATTGACCGCAAATGGGACATGAAGATCGACGTTCCCGCGCGGCAGTTCTTTTACCTGCCTTTGATGCATTCCGAGAGCCTGTCGGATCAGGAGCGTTGTGTTCGGCTGATGAAGGAACGGATGCCTGAGTCACCCGAAATGCTGTTGCACGCCAAGGTGCACCGCGAAGTCATCCGCAAATTCGGGCGGTTTCCATACCGCAATCAGGCGTTGGCCCGCTGTGCCACGCGCCCTGAATCGGATTATTTGCAAAATGGTGGATATGGCGAAACATTGCGGGTTCTTAAGGCCGGGTGATCGCCGGCGATCCGTGCGCATCCGGGCGGTTTGACCGCGATAATTTTCGGAAAATCCATAAACTTTGCCGCGCCCCGCGACTTGTCGTTGCGGGGCGTTGCCGTTTGGTGTAGCCATTTTGGGGAATAGTTTAACGTCAAACTATCCCGAAAGGCGGATTTCCGATGACAGCCAAATCCTACGATATGATCGTTGTCGGGGCGGGGCCCGGCGGATATGTGGCCGCGATCCGCGCGTCGCAGCTGGGGCTAAAGGCCTGCGTGATCGAACGTGAACATCTTGGCGGCATCTGTCTGAACTGGGGATGTATCCCGACCAAGGCGCTGTTGCGGTCCGCCGAAGTGTTTCACCTGATGGAGCGGGCCAAGGATTTCGGACTGGCCGCGGACAAGATCACCTATGATCTGGCGGCGGTGGTTGCGCGGTCGCGCGGCGTGGCCAAGCAGATGGAAGGCGGGGTCAAGCACCTGCTGAAAAAGAACAAGGTCGATGTGATCATGGGCGAGGCGACGCTGCCCGCCAAGGGCAAGGTCAGCGTGAAAACCGACGCCGGCACCGAGGAACTGAGCGCCAAGAACATCATCCTGGCCACCGGCGCGCGGGCCCGCGAATTGCCGGGGCTTGAGGCGGACGGCGATCTGGTTTGGACCTATCGCCATGCGCTGGCGCCCAAACGCATGCCCAAAAAGCTATTGGTGATCGGTTCAGGCGCGATTGGGATCGAATTCGCCAGCTTTTTCAACACTCTTGGGGCTGACGTCACAGTTGTTGAGGTGATGGATCAAATCCTTCCTGTCGAAGACAAGGACATCGCGGCATTTGCGAAAAAGCAGTTCGTCAAGCAGGGGATGACCATCATTGAAAAGGCGGGGGTCAAGAAACTGGACCGCGCCAAGGGCAAAGTCACGGCCCATATCGAGGTGGGCGGTAAGGTCGAACAGCACGATTTCGACACGGTGATTTCCGCCGTAGGGATCGTTGGAAATGTCGAAGGTCTGGGGCTGGAAAAGCTGGGCGTTAAGGTGGACAGAACCCATGTGGTTGTGGACGCGTATTGCCGCACCGGGGTTGATGGCGTTTTCGCAATCGGTGACATCGCCGGTGCCCCCTGGCTGGCGCACAAGGCAAGCCACGAGGGCGTCATGGTCGCGGAACTGATCGCAGGCGGACATCCCCATGCGGTGCGCCCGGAAAGCATCGCGGGATGCACCTATTGCCATCCGCAGGTTGCCAGTGTCGGGTTAAGCGAAGCCAAGGCCAAGGCCGCAGGCTACAGTGTTAAGGTCGGGAATTTTCCCTTTATTGGCAATGGCAAAGCGGTTGCCTTGGGTGAACCCGAAGGCATGGTGAAAACCGTATTCGACGCCAAGACAGGAGAGCTGTTGGGCGCGCATATGGTCGGCGCCGAAGTGACCGAGCTGATCCAGGGGTATGTCATTGGCCGGCAGTTGGAGACGACCGAAGAAGACCTGATGAACACGGTGTTCCCGCACCCAACGTTGTCCGAAATGATGCATGAATCAGTTCTTGCGGCATATGGGCGGGCGATCCACATCTAGGTCCGGTTTTCTGCGCGACACCTTTCCCGCGCGACGCTGGGGACGACATATAGGGCACGCCGCTTCGTCAGTTTCGGTCACGGGGCTAGCCGCAGCTTTGTGCGCTGTGATATTGTAATGCCATGGCCAGCCTGAACAGAATTGTAATGCAGAAATCCGCCCGCGGGTGGATTCGTGCGTTAAACCCCGAACGCCTGAATGTTTGCGAGATTTCGGGCAAATGGGGCGAAGGGTTCGCGTTTAAATCCTATTCCGCCTATCGCTATCCTGAGTATGATATTTGCGCCGGTCCGTTCCTAAGGGATGATGACAGGCCGATGAAATTCGATTTGATCATCGCAAATCAGGTGTGGGAACATCTGGATCGCCCCTATGCCGCGACCAAGAACGTTCTGAAAATGCTTAGGAAAGGCGGGCATTTCTTCGTCGCAGTTCCATTTTACATTCCCTATCACGGCGCCCCGATCGACTGTTCGCGTTGGTCGGCGCGCGGGCTAAAGAACCTGCTGATCGAGGGTGGATTCGACGAAGAAGCCATTCGTGCGGAACAATGGGGCAATCGCCCGGCGGCGGCGCGCAATCTGGAATTGCCATGGCCGCCTGAACATGATCCGCAAAATGATCTGCTTGATGACGATCCGGAATTTCCAATTTGTTCTTGGGCGATTGCGCAGAAAACGTGATGTCAGCATGATCCAGCCCAATGGGGCGCGGCATGCGCCCCTGGGCCGGGTTTCCAGTTGGGTGTTCACGGTGTCAGGCCGGGGTAACGGCCCCACCTGCCTGTGCCCAATGGGCCAGTCCGCCAATGTTATGGACGTCCTGATACCCCAGCTTGGTTAGCATTTGGGCGGCACCGGCAGACCGGGCGCCTGATGCGCAATAGACGGCAATGGTTCCGTCCGGGGACAGTCGCGGGTCGTGATCCGGGTGGCGCGGATCGGCGCGGTGCTGCAACATCATCAGCGGAACATGGACAGCCCCCTTGGCCAGGCCGGATGCGCGCACCTCGGCTACCTCGCGAATATCCAGAATCGTGACCTCGCCGGAAGTGGCTCCGGCGACGGCTTGGGCTGCGGTCATGCCTTGGGGGCGGGGCGCGTGATTTAGGAATGGGAACATCTTGGTTTTCCTGATCTGAACATCGTGTTGCACCGCATATAGCATTCAAGAAATGGAATGTGAAGGGGGTGGAGTGTTTGTTCGCTGTATGTTCTCACTTTCTTGTTGGAACATCGCCGCCCATCAACTACTTCTTAACCGACTGCGAACCTGGGGGCGTCATGGCTGAGCATAAGTACATCGAAGTGCGCGGCGCGCGCGAACATAACCTAAAGGGGATCGACGTGGATATTCCGCGCGATCAGCTGGTGGTGATCACGGGGTTGTCCGGTTCGGGCAAGTCGAGCCTGGCCTTTGATACGATTTACGCAGAAGGGCAGCGGCGCTATGTCGAAAGCCTGTCGGCCTATGCGCGTCAGTTTCTGGACATGATGGAAAAGCCAGACGTTGATCACATCAGCGGCCTCTCCCCGGCGATTTCGATTGAACAAAAAACGACATCCAAAAACCCACGCTCGACCGTCGGCACCGTGACCGAGATCTACGATTACATGCGTCTGATGTTCGCCCGTGCAGGCACCCCATTTAGCCCGGCGACCGGCCTGCCGATCGAAGCGCAGCAGGTTCAGGACATGGTTGATCGGGTCATGGGGATGCCCGAGGGCACGCGCGCCTATCTTCTGGCGCCTATTGTACGCGACCGAAAGGGTGAATACCGCAAGGAATTCATGGAGTTGCGCAAGCAAGGGTTTCAGCGCGTTAAGGTGAATGGCGAATTTTACGAATTGGACGAACCGCCCACGCTGGACAAGAAATTCCGCCACGACATTGATGTGGTGGTGGACCGGATCGTGGTGCGCGAGGGCATGGAAACGCGGCTGGCCGATAGTTTTCGCACGGCGCTGGATCTGGCGGATGGCATTGCCGTTTTGGAAACCGCCCCGGCCGAGGGTGAGGCAGAGCGTTTCACGTTTTCCGAGAATTTCGCCTGCCCGGTCAGCGGGTTCACAATCCCCGAGATTGAGCCGCGTCTGTTTTCGTTCAACGCGCCCTTTGGGGCCTGCCCGGATTGTGACGGGCTGGGGGTTGAGCTGTTTTTCGACGAACGCCTTGTGGTGCCGGATGCGGACTTACGCATCGCGGATGGGGCGTTGGCCCCGTGGCGCAAGGGCAAAAGCCCCTATTTCATTCAAACGATTGAGGCCTTGGCCAAGCATTATGAATTCGACCCCAAGACAAAGTGGAAGGACCTTCCAGCCCATGTTCAGCAGGTGTTTTTGTACGGGTCGGGCGATGAAGAGATCGCGTTTCGTTATGATGAAGGCGGGCGTGTTTATCAGGTAAGCCGGTCCTTCGAAGGCGTGGTTCCGAATATGGAACGGCGTTACCGCGAGACTGACAGCGCCTGGGTGCGCGAAGAGTTTGAGCGGTATCAAAACAACCGCCATTGCGGCACATGCGACGGCTATCGGTTGAAGCCCGAGGCATTGGCCGTCAAGATCGGCGGGCTGCATGTGGGGCAGGTCGTTCAGATGTCGATCCGCGAGGCATTGGCCTGGATCACTGCCGTGCCCGAACAACTAAGCACCCAAAAGAACGAGATTGCGCGCGTGATCCTTAAGGAAATTCGCGAACGGTTGGGGTTCTTGAATAACGTTGGTTTGGAATATCTTACCCTGTCACGTTCAAGTGGCACGTTAAGTGGGGGCGAAAGCCAGCGCATTCGATTGGCAAGCCAGATCGGGTCTGGCCTGACCGGGGTTTTATATGTGCTGGATGAACCGTCCATCGGGCTGCATCAACGTGACAATGACAGGTTGTTGCTGACGCTCAAGAACCTGCGCGATCAGGGCAACACGGTCATCGTCGTGGAGCATGACGAAGAGGCGATCCGCGAAGCCGATTACGTGTTCGACATCGGCCCAGGTGCCGGTGTGCATGGTGGTCAGGTCGTCGCGCGCGGCACCCCCGAAGAGGTTGCGGCGGAACCGGCGAGCCTGACCGGGCAATATCTGTCCGGGGTGCGCGAAATCGCGGTGCCTGCCAAGCGGCGCAAGGGAACCAAAAAGAAGCTGTCAGTGGTCAAGGCGACGGGCAACAACCTGCGCAATGTGACAGCGGATTTCCCGTTGGGCAAATTCGTTTGTGTGACAGGGGTGTCGGGCGGGGGCAAATCCACGCTGACGATTGAAACGCTGTTCAAAACGGCCAGCATGCGGTTGAACGGGGCCCGCCAGACGCCCGCACCATGCGAGACGATCAAGGGGTTGGAACATCTGGACAAGGTGATCGACATTGATCAACGCCCGATCGGGCGCACGCCACGGTCAAACCCGGCAACCTATACCGGTGCCTTTACGCCCATTCGGGATTGGTTTGCTGGCCTGCCCGAGGCCAAGGCCCGCGGGTACAAGCCGGGCCGGTTCAGTTTCAACGTCAAAGGCGGGCGCTGCGAGGCCTGTCAGGGGGACGGCGTTATCAAGATCGAAATGCATTTCCTGCCGGATGTTTATGTGACCTGCGAAACCTGCAAAGGCGCTCGGTACAATCGCGAAACGCTAGAGATCAAGTTCAAGGGCAAAAGCATTGCCGACGTTCTTGATATGACGGTTGAGGATGCGCAGGGATTCTTTTCCGCGGTGCCCAGCATTCGTGACAAGATGGATGCGCTGATGCGCGTCGGGCTTGGGTATATCAAGGTGGGACAACAGGCGACGACTTTGTCAGGCGGCGAAGCGCAGCGCGTGAAGCTGTCCAAGGAATTGGCGAAACGATCCACCGGGCGCACCTTGTATATTCTGGACGAACCGACAACCGGGCTTCATTTTGAGGATGTTCGCAAGTTGTTGGAAGTGCTTCATGAATTGGTCGATCAAGGCAATTCCGTTGTGGTGATCGAACATAATCTGGATGTGATCAAGACCGCCGATTGGTTGATTGATATTGGCCCCGAAGGCGGCGATGGCGGTGGACAGATCGTGGCCACGGGCACCCCCGAAGACGTGGCCAAGGTCGAGGCGAGCCATACCGGGCGCTATCTCAAGGATATGCTTTCCGCCGGTAAGGTGGCGGCGGAATAACCGAAAGGCGGTTCAGAAGCGGATCGCCATGTGGTCGTTCACACGGTCGATGACCTTGCGTGTGCGAATATCGGCGCGGAACACTTCGCTGCCGACACGGTAATAGGTCCAGCCATCGCGCGGGGCGGGCAGGCCGTAACGTTCGCGGTTGAACAGGATCGACACATCGTCCGGCAGGGTATCACCCGCAATATATGTTGCGGCAGGCACCGCCGGGTCGCGCAGATATCCCGCGCGGTATTCCGGGACAACACGGCGCGGCGCGGATACGAACCGTGCCGATTGTGTCTTGCGCTGTTCGGAATGGGCAAACGCGCCTGACAAACGCCCCGAGGCCGAACTGTCCGTCGTGACGCAGCGCGCATTCCCGGCCCCGACAGAACAGGCCGCAAAGGCGGAACTGGACAATGCAAGACACATTGCTGGGGCGGATATTATGGCGCGGCGCAAAAACATGACGCCCGACGCTATGTCATTTGGCCGTGTTTTAAAAGGGGCAGGGCGCAACGCCCCGCCCGATCAATAGATGCTGCGACCCGTCACTTTTTCAACGGACAGGTGTTGAACCCGAAAATGGAATAGAGCGGGCACGAACTGATCAATCCGGTGACGAGCGGCACGATCCCGATCAGGTAAAGCCAGCGCAGTGGCGCGTCAGCGTTCAGGAAAAACGCGGCGATCAGAGCAAGACCGACGACGATACGAAGAATGCGGTCAAGGCCGCCTACATTTTTGGACATGGTGTGATTCCCCTTTTGCGGAAGTTATGTGCCCATTTTATCGGTAGGAATCGTACCGGTCTGTGACAGTGTCACGCAGCGGCGATCAATGTGCTCAGCGCCTCAGGGTCGAGGATTTCGACGGTCCCGCGTCCGGTGCGCACCCATCCCCGTTTTGCCCAGGCCTCCAACCGCCGCGAGACGACTTCGCGCGCCGTGCCAATGCGCGTGGCCAGATCGGCCTGGGTGATATGGATGATCGCATTGTCCTCGGCCAGGGTTGTCAAATGTTCGGCCAAACGGCATTCAACGCGGGTAAAGGCAACCTTTTCAAGCAATTGCATCATCAGAGTCATGCGATCGGCAAAGGCGGAAAACACCATGTGGCGAAACCCCTGAGAGGTGTCGAGCAGATCAAGGAACATCGCCTTTGGCATAAGCACCACGCGGGCATCCGATGCGGTTTCCGCACCGGCGGTGTAATCCACGTCCGACATAAGCCCCAGGGTGGTTTGCACACAGCTTTGGCCCGGTTCCACGGAATACAGCAGCATTTCGCGCCCGGTTGCGCCGATCAGGAACACGTCAATGCGCCCGGACAGAACAATCGCATATCCCATTGCCGCGTCGCCGGGGTGAAACAGCGCGGTGCCACGGGGAAGGGATTGCGGTGTCAATCCGGCAAGCCTTTTTCGGGCCGACGGATCAAGCCCGGCCAGTTCAGGTGCGTTTGCGATCCAGTCCGGGGCGCTCACCACTTGGGCCTATCCCTGTCCGCGCCCGCGGTTTTCGAAACGGGGCAACATCGCGCTGAAATCGCGCCCGGCGCCGTCTTCGTCTTCGACAAAACGGGCGTAAAGTGCGGCGGCGGCCTGACCCATTGGTGTGTCTGCGTCCACGGCCTCGGCGGCCTGCTGGGACAGGCGCAGGTCCTTGAGCATCAGATCGGTCGCAAATCCGGGGCGGTAATCATTGTCGGCGGGGGATTGCGGCCCGATGCCCGGCGCCGGGCAATAGGCGTTCATTGACCAGCTGTATCCGGACGAGGTTGAAACGACATCGAACATCGCTTGTCGATCCAACCCCAGCTTGTCGGCCAGTGCGAAGGCCTCGCAGGTGGCGATCATCGTCACGCCAAGGATCATGTTGTTACAGATCTTGGCCGATTGCCCGTTGCCTGATGGGCCACAATGCACCGCCTTTTGGCCCATGATATCAAACAGCGGCTTGGCCTTGGCAAAGGCTGCGTCGCTGCCGCCAACCATAAAGGTCAATGTGCCGCCTTCGGCCCCGCCGGTGCCGCCTGATACTGGTGCGTCCAGCGCCAAAAGCCCTGCGGTATCAGATTGTTGCGCAACGTCGCGCGCGCTTTGCACATCGACAGTCGAACAATCGAGAAAGACGGTTTCAGGCGCCATGACGGGAATGATCTGATCGGCCACGGCGCGCAGGATTGCCCCGTTGGGCAGCATGGTGATCACCACATCGCGTCCGGTCGCCGCCTCGGCGGCGCTTGTTGCGGGGGTGACGCCATCGACCCGCAGGTCAGCGGTGTCAAATCCGGTGACATCATGCCCGGCCTTGGCCAGGTTTGCGGCCATTGGCGCGCCCATGTTGCCCAGTCCGATAAACCCGATTTTCATGATGTCACTCTCTCTCTTTCCCTCAGAATGTCAGTTCTAGCGGCCCGAGTGGGGCCAGCATGGTCGCGACATGCGCCGATGTTACATCGCCCAGGGCGTATCGCCACTGCGGGTTGCGGTCGCGGTCGATGATCTGGGCGCGGATACCTTCAAGAAAATCGCCATGTTCCATTGCGCGGGCGGTAAAGCGATATTCCTGTGCCAGGGCGGCGCGCATGTCTGCGCGGGTGTCGCGCAGTTTGGTGATCATCGCCAGGGCGCAGGCCATGGATAGCGGCGAGTTGCGGCTGATCGCCTTGCCAGCGGCGGTGCCGAATTCGGATGTGTCGGCGGCAAGTGCTGCGACGATGGCGCCAAGGGATGGTGCGGAAAACACCGCATCAATCCGGTCCTGATGCTGGGCCAGCGTCGGGGCCAGCGTCGGGGCCAGAATCGGGGGCGGCGCGGGTGTTGCGGCCGTGATCAGCGCGTCAACGGACCCGGTTTTACAAAGTAGCCCCTTAACCTCTGGCCAATTGTCTTCGGCAATATAGGTGTCGGCAAATCCTGCATATATGGCATCACCGGGGCCCATACGCGCCGCAGTCAGGCCCAGGTATTCACCCAAACGCCCCGGCGCACGTGCCAGCAAAAGGCTGCCGCCAACGTCGGGCACCAATCCGATGCCGCATTCCGGCATGGCGATTTGCGCCGTTTCCCCCACCACGCGATGCCGCACAAGGCATCCGATCCCGACGCCGCCGCCCATGACAAACCCTTGCAGAAAGCTGACGATGGGTTTGGCATATTCGGCCAATCGCGCGTTCAGGCGGTATTCGTCGCGCCAGAATGCCTGACCAAAGGCGAAATCGCCCGCGCGGCCGCGGTTGTACAATTCTTCGATATCGCCGCCCGAACAGAATGCCTTGTCGCCCTGGGCGTCAATGATGATCAGGGCAACGGACGGGTCATCGGACCAATCGGAAAGCGCGTTGTCGATCGCCATCGCCATGTCATAGGTCAACGCATTCAGCGCCTTGGGGCGTGTCAGCGTGATGCGTCCGGCATGGCCTTCTTTGCGGATGTGGATATCACTGCTCATCGGGTTGCCAGCATCTGCCGGGCCACGATCACGCGCATGATCTCGTTTGTGCCTTCCAGGATTTCGTGAACCCGCAGATCGCGCACAAGCTTTTCGATCCCGTAATCCGCCAAATAGCCATAGCCGCCATGCAGTTGCAGGCATTGATTGGTGATGCGGCTTCCGGCTTCGGTCACGAATTTCTTGGCCATGGCGCAGAATTTGGTCGCGTCGGGCGCTTTCTGGTCAAGTTTCCAGGCCGCCTGACGCAGAAAAGTGCGCGCGGCCTGAAGTTCGATTTCCATATCGGCAAGGCGGAATTGCAGCGCTTGAAACTGGTCGATCGAGGTGCCAAACGCCTTTCGCTCGCCCATATAGGACAGTGTCGCGTTCAGTGCGGCCTGCGCGGCACCCAGCGAACAGGCCGAAATGTTCAATCGCCCGCCGTCAAGGCCGGCCATCGCATATGTGAAACCTTTCCCCTCGTCACCGATCAAATTTCCCGACGAAATGTTGCAATTGTCGAATTGTACCTGGCGGGTTTCCTGGCTTTTCCAGCCCATTTTTTCTTCTAGCCCGCCGAATGACAGGCCGGGTGATCCGGTTTCGACATAGAATGTCGAAACGCCCTTGGCGCCATCATCGCCAGTGCGGGCCATAACGACATAGGCATCGGAATACCCGCCACCGGAGATGAACGCCTTGGTGCCGGTCAGGTCATAGCCTTCGTTCGTGCGGGCGGCGCGGGTTTTCAACGCGGCGGCGTCCGATCCGGCGCCGGGTTCCGTCAGGCAGTATGACAGCACAGTGTCCATGGCCACGACGCCCGGCAGCACCCGGTCGCAAAATTCCTGGCTGGCAAAGCTGTCGATCATACGGGCGCACATGTTGTGGATGGACAAGAAAGCCGCCACCGAAGGGCAGGCCATCGACAAGGCCTCAAACACCAGGGTGGCATCCAGGCGGGACAGTCCAGCGCCGCCGTTTTCTTCGCTGACGTATAGGCCACCAAAACCAAGGTCGCCCACACGGGGCCAGAGGTCTTTTGGGATCGTGCCCTGGGCCTCCCAGTCTCGGGCATGGGGGGCGATGTTGTCCTGGCCAAACGCATAGGCCATGTCGAATATCGCCTGTTGTTCTTCAGTCAGTGCAAAATCCATCCGCGCGCCTCCCCTGCAATGCGTGGGCGCATCCTAGGCCTGCATTTTGCAGGTCTAAAGAGGAAAGATTTCAAAAGCGCTTTGCGTTTTTGCGCGACCGGAGCGTTTTTTCTGGCCAAATCTTGGGTTCTGGCACCACTGATTCGCCCCCCCAGAATCCACAAAAACTAGGGGCAAATGGCGGATTCTTGCTTTTGGTCAGCGGTATTGTTTCCAGCCAGGCGACGATTTCCCGCATTGCGTGTGTTTGTTCGCTAGATGACGCACGGCACGGTTGAATCGTTAAGATTTGAGTCCTCGTCACGCGGAAATTGGTTTAACCTTGACGATACGTCAGGAAGCCATGACCCTGAATTTTGACATGGCGTGGTACAGTTTCTCCTATTTTGGGGGTGGGTTAATGATCATGAAAACACTAATTGCGGCTGGGGCTTTGGCAGTCGCGTCCTTTGTCAGCGGATCGGCGGTTCAGGCCGCGACCTGTAATGACGGGACTTATGTATCGACATTGACGCCGTCGACGGCGTGTTACGCTTATGGCGATGGCAATGTGAACGGCAATCCGGCACAGGATCCTATCTTGAACGCGGCGACGATGGGTGGGAACACGATTAACTTCGTTTCCGCACCGATTTCCGGCATCGCCTTCCTTGGCGCTGCTGCCTTTGTCGGCGGGGGAACCAGCACGACGAAAACGGCCGAATTCTCGATCCTCGCATCGATGGTGTCTGGCTATGACAACATCGTGGCCGCGGTTAAATTCGGCAATCAATGGGCATCCTTCACCGTTGCAGGCGCGGGGGATTATGATTTCTCGGTAACGCCAAAACAGGGCGCGGGCGTGTCGCATGTCAATATCTACGGAACAGTGGCCACAGCAAATGTGCCGCTGCCCGCTGGCGGGCTGTTGTTGATCAGCGCGCTTGGTGGGGCGGCTGCCCTGCGGCGACGTGCCAAAAAGACCTGATATCTGATCTGGTGCATTTGGAAACGGCGGCCTTTGGGCCGCCTTTTTCATGTCTGCCTGCTGGGAAGGGGCTATGCCTCTTCGCCAATCAACATCGCGATGGACCCGTGGGGAAGGCCCAGAATATCCAGCGCCTCGGCTTCGTTTTGGGCAATTCTGTTGGTCAGGCCTTTGACGCCGTCCCATGATCGCGTGATCAGATTGGCAAGCCCCAGGGAAACCTCGGTTGGGGCGACGTAGACTACCAACATATGTCCGTTATTTGACTCAAACATCTCGGCCTTGCGGGCGTGGAGTTTGAACAATTCGACATAATCGAGTTCAACATCGGTCACGCCCGTCAGGTCGATCAACTGGGAATGGTCGGGGCGATATTCGGGATCGCGCGCCAACCTCGCCAAGGCGTCAAAGCTTTCCGCGACAACGGCTTTGCCTTCGAAACGAACGTACACAACGCCGCGACGCGCAAGGATCTGGTATGTGACGGCCATCAAGCGTCCTGAACATGAAAAAGGGCGAACCGCTTGTGCGGTCCGCCCAATCAACATGAGAAATTCGGGTTAGTCCATTGCTTTGAAGTGGAATTCCCCGCCTTCTTTCAAACCGGATGGCCAACGCGAAGTCACTGTTTTGGTGCGTGTGTAGAATTTGAATGCGTCCGGCCCGTGTTGGTTCAGGTCACCGAACACCGATTTCTTCCAGCCGCCAAAGGTGTGATAGGCAAGTGGAACCGGGATCGGGACGTTGATGCCGATCATCCCGACGTTGACGCGCTGTGCGAAATCGCGGGCTGTGTCGCCGTCACGGGTAAAGATCGCGGTGCCATTGCCGTATTCATGGTCCATCGCCAATTGCAGCGCCTCTTCATAGCTTTGGGCACGCACTGTGGACAGGACGGGGCCGAAAATTTCGGTCTTGTAGATGTCCATATCCTTGGTCACGCGGTCAAACAGGTGCGGGCCGATGAAATACCCGTCCTCATACCCCTGAAGAGAGAAGCCGCGCCCGTCAACGACAAGGTCGGCACCCTGATCAACACCGGTCTGGACAAGGCGTTCGATATTGGCCTTGGCGGCGGCGGTGACAACCGGGCCGTAATCCACATCGTTCCCGGCGGTATATGGCCCAACCTTGAGCTTTTCGATACGCGGCACCAGTTTTTCGATCAGCCGATCGGCGGTTTCATCACCCACGGGCACGGCCACGGAAATCGCCATGCAGCGTTCGCCTGCCGCGCCGTATCCGGCCCCGACCAGGGCATCGGCCGCCTGATCCATATCGGCATCGGGCATGATGATCATGTGGTT
>JBOEGP010000009.1:0-52317 GCA_050633485.1 Pseudooceanicola sp. | reverse complement strand
GGGGTGGATCCGACAAACCCGATGGATTGCACCACGTCGTTGTCCAACAGGGCGTCCACGGATTCCTTGTCGCCATTGACGACCTGCAGGATGCCTTTGGGCAGACCGGCCTCTTCGGCCAGTTCGGCCAGCATCAGTGGCACGGATGGGTCGCGTTCCGACGGTTTGAGGATAAAGGCGTTGCCACAGGCGATGGCCGGGGCGAACATCCACATCGGGATCATTGCCGGGAAATTGAAGGGCGTGATCCCTGCCGACACGCCAAGTGGCTGGCGCATTGAATACATGTCGATGCCAGGGCCGGCGCTGTCGGTGAATTCACCCTTTAGCAATTGCGGCGCGCCGATGCAGTATTCCACAACCTCTAGCCCGCGCTGAACGTCGCCAGCGGCATCTGGCAGGGTCTTGCCGTGTTCACGGCTTAACGCTTCGGCCAGCTTGTCCATGTCGCGGTTCAGCAGGTCCACCAATTTCATCAGGACCCGTGCGCGGCGCTGCGGATTGGTTGCGCCCCACGCTGGCTGTGCCTTTTGCGCGATGGCCACGGCGGCGTCGATTTCGGCGGTGGATGCCAGGGGCACCTTGGCCTGCACTTCGCCTGTGGCGGGGTTCATGACATCCGCAAATCGGCCAGATGTGCCTTTGACATGGGCGCCGTCGATATAATGGGTCAATTCCTGCATGGGGGATCCTCCAACTTTCCCAGGTATCCTAGGCTTGCATTTTACAGGCTGGAAGGGGAAACCTTTCAAAAGCGCTTTGCGAAAATGCAGGGGTGGATGGATGCATTGGGATGATCTGAAGACCTTTCTGGCGGTCGCGCGCGAAGAAAGCCTGAGTGGCGCGGGCAAGCGGCTGAAAGTGGATCCGGCCACGGCCGGGCGGCGCATCACAAGGCTGGAAGACGATCTGGGCCATTCCCTGTTCGCCAAGTCCCCGCAGGGATATGCGCCAACCGAAGCGGGCCAGCGGCTGCTGCGCCATGCGGAAATGGCCGAACAGGCGTTTTTGGCGGCCGAGGAAGAGCTGCGCGGTCAATCGGGGCAATTGTCCGGGCAAATCCGGCTGGGCGCGCCGGATGGGGTGGCGAATTTCCTGTTGCCGCAGGTCTGCAACGAAATTGTTCAAAACAACCCCGATCTTGAGGTCCAGATCGTCGCATTGCCGCGCATGTTCAACCTGACCCGGCGCGAGGCTGACATGGCCATCACCGTGTCCCCTCCGACAGCCGGGCGCCTGACGGTGCAAAAGATCAGCGACTACAAATTGCACCTTGCCGCGTCGCGCCATTACCTGCGCGACGCGCCACCGATCGAGCATCCAGATGACCTGAAGGGGCATCGCATGATCGGTTATATCCCCGACATGATTTTTGATAAGGAACTGGATTACTTGAATGAATTGGGGGTCGAAAAGGTCGCGCTTGCCTCGAATTCGGTTGTGGTGCAGTTCAACTGGATCCGTCAGGGCGGCGGGTTGGGGGTGATGCATGACTTTGCCCTCGCCTCGGCACGTGGGGTGCGCAAGGTGCTGGCCGAGGAGATCGCGCTCACCCGGAGCTTTTATCTGGTGCGTCATGCGGACGACGCCCGTCTGGAACGCATGAACCGTTTCGCCGAAGCGCTGA
Organism: Pseudooceanicola sp.; assembly: GCA_050633485.1. Classification (GTDB taxonomy): domain Bacteria; phylum Pseudomonadota; class Alphaproteobacteria; order Rhodobacterales; family Rhodobacteraceae; genus Pseudooceanicola. The sequence continues at coordinate 50,690 of JBOEGP010000009.1, read as the reverse complement.
ATGCCGGGCTAAAGCGGGAAATCGCACGGCTTGAGGACATGGCGTAACGCGCGCCTTGACAGAATGTCGCAGGTGGGTGAGCCTTGTGGGACCGGTCACTGATGATCGGACCCAAAGGGAGGAACGCCATGCTGGTTCACCAAATCCTGAGGTCCAAGGGCAGCGACAAGGTCGTCACGACCCGCCCGGATACATCCATTAGCGACGTCACCCGATTGTTGGCCGAACACAAGATCGGCGGCGTCGTGGTTTCTTCGGACGGCACCCACGCATCAGGTATTCTGTCAGAACGCGACATCGTGCGCGCCCTGTCCACACGCGGCCCCGCCTGCCTGAGCGAAACAGCCGCCACCCTGATGACACCCGATCCGGTTTGCTGTGGCCGTGACGACAGTGCCGATACGGTGTTGGCGCGCATGACCGATGGACGGTTTCGCCATATGCCTGTCGTCAGCGACGGCGCTTTGGTGGGGATCGTCACCATCGGGGATGTGGTCAAGGCCCGGCTGACGGAACTGTCGCGCGAAAAGTCGGCGCTAGAGGACATGATCAAAGGACATTAACCTGTTCCTTTGGCAGATGCCCTTGCATTCCCCAGCGTAATATTGTTGCGTGCCCAACACGTTAACCTTTACGGAGTTTGCCATGCGCGTCGGCCTGTATCCCGGCACTTTTGACCCGATTACCTTGGGTCATGTTGATATTATCCGACGCGGAGCAGCGCTGGTTGACCGGTTGGTCATCGGTGTCGCCATCAACCGCGACAAAGGGCCATTGTTCTCGCTCGAAGAACGGGTTGAGATGATCGAAGTCGAATGCGCGAAACTGTCGAAAGAGACAGGGACCGAGATTGTCGCGCATCCGTTCGAAAACCTGCTGATCCATTGCGCCAACGATGTCGGTGCGGGGATTATAGTGCGCGGTTTGCGGGCTGTGGCTGATTTTGAATATGAATATCAAATGGTTGGCATGAATCGCGTGTTGGACAGTTCGATTGAAACGGTGTTCCTGATGGCGGATGCCAAACATCAGGCGATCGCATCGAAACTGGTCAAGGAAATCGCCCGGCTGGATGGGGATGTGTCGCGTTTCGTGACACCCGCCGTTCACGAACGTCTGATGGCCAAATACGGCAAATCCTGATCAGCCAGGTGTGGCGCAAGGAAGGGCGCAGCCGGTACGCAGGCCGGGCGCGTCTATACAGGGTTATCGCTTAGGCCATCGCCTCGCTCGCGCGGCGGATAAATTGCGCGCACACCTCGGGGCGGGTGACGGGGATCATGTGGCCGCCGTCAATCAGCTCTAGCCCCATTTGCGGATACCGCGAGACAAGCGATACGCCGTGGTATTCATGATCCAGGATGCGATCCTGCGTGCCATACAGGATGCGAATGGGCACGGTCAGCTTGTGATACTGACGTACCATCGCCGCGATGTCTTCGTCAGCGCGGGCAAGGTCCCGGCTCGTTTCGATGAAATGGCCGGGGCGCAGTGACAGCATGCCACCACCCTGCACATAGTATCCCGGCGGGATATCCTCGGGGCCAAAGATCAATTCGCGCACGGGTTCCGGGCGGCTGATCATGGTGGGGATGGCGAAAGTCCACCCCATGAAACGGCGCAGCCAATCCCATTTGAATGCCAAGCCTTCAAAGGCTTCGGGCGCGTCTTCGATGGGTAGGGTGTATGGTGCCAAAAGGGCAAGGCCACGCAGGGTTGTGCGCCCGCGCAAAGCCATGCCAAGCGACATCGCGCCCCCCAGTGAATGGCCAACGACCAAGGGGCGTTCCAGGCCAAGCTTTTCAACAAATTCTTCGATTTGCGCGGTCTGGGCCAGAACGTTGGTTGGCGTGCCAAATGGCCGTTCGGAATAGCCCATGCCGGGGCGATCAATGATCGTGACACGGTGATCGCGGCACAGATCATCCATCAGGCCACAGTCGAAATTTCCCATTTGCCCACCAAGGCCATGGATCATCAAAATGTCAGGCCCGGTGCCGCGCGTCAGATAGTGCATCTTACCGGTTGAGATTTCGACAAAGGCCCCGCGTGCGGGCACTGTGCGTTCGGCCTGCCATTTCTTGAACCAGCTGTAGACAACCAGCCCCAAAAGGATAACCGCGACAACGCCGATCACGGCGAGCAGAATGAACAGCAAGGTGGTCATGCCAGTGGGTTGTCCTTTGTTTTGGGCGACGTATTGGTCAGCCGGAGAGGTGCCCTTGGGTCATGATCCAGATTAGCGCCAGAATGCAACCCATTCTATTAGGTTTGCGAATTTTTTGGCAAGAAACAATGCGTTGCCCCAATCGAAAGCCAGCGCATCAATCCCCAATAACAGGGCAATGAACAGGCCAAAGGCGATAGCGATCTGATTGGTCATGCGCGATCCCAGCTAGGGTTGCGAAACCTATGCCCGAGCCGATCAACAGGATCAAGTGTGCTGTGGCACGGGCGCATATTTGTCAGACGGTGACACCTCGACAGCGCGGGTTTGATCGGCCGGAATGAAAAACGGGGCCGCATGGGCCCCGTTCCTGGGTCTGTTCGAAATTGGATTTGATCAAAGGCGGCCCATGGCGGCGGCGACATCGGCCATGCGGCAGGAAAAGCCCCATTCGTTGTCATACCATGCCAGAACCCGCACCAACCGTTTGCCAATCACCTTTGTCTGGTCAGGGGCAAAGATCGAACTTTGTTCGGTGTGGCAGAAATCGACCGACACCTTTGGTTCCGGGTCATAGGACATGACAGCGCCCATTTGCCCTGCGACGGCTTCGGCAACTGCGGCGTTCACGTCGTCTTCGCTCACATCCTTGGCGGCGACAAATGTCAGGTCCACGGCGGACACGTTCGGCGTGGGCACCCGTATCGCGGACCCGTCCAGTTTGCCCTTCATTTCTGGCAGCACTTCGCCCAGTGCCTTTGCGGCCCCGGTTGAGGTGGGGATCATCGACATCGCCGCCGCGCGGGCGCGGTAAAGATCGGCGTGGCGGCGATCCAGAGTCGGCTGATCGCCGGTATAGCTGTGAATCGTGGTCATGATGCCGGACTCAATGCCGATCGCGTCATTCAGAACCTTGGCCAGCGGGGCCAGGCAATTGGTGGTGCATGACCCGTTTGAGATCATGTTGTCATTCGCTTCAAGCAGGCGGTGGTTCACGCCATAGACGATTGTCTTTTGAACGTTTTTGGCCGGTGCGGAAATCAGAACCTTTTTCGCCCCGCGTTCAAGGTGGACCTTGGCCTTTTCGCCGTCATTGAATTTGCCTGTGCATTCCAGAACCACATCACAACCGGACCAGTCCAGTTCTTTTGGGTCATAGGTTGAAAACACCTCCATCGGGCCGCGCCCGATATCCATTGAATTGCCGGATGTCGTGATGGTGCCGCCAAACCGGCCATGTACACTGTCATAGCGCAAAAGGTGTGCGTTGGTTTCAATCGGTCCGGTGGCGTTCAGCTTGACGACTTGAACGTCATTGCGGGCGCTTTCAGCGATATGGGCAAGGGTGGAACGGCCGATCCGTCCAAATCCATTAATACCAAGGGTGACGGTCATTGGGCGTCTCCTGAAATGAGGAAGTCGCGCGGTCTATAGACCCAAAGTGACTGAAAGTTAATGGTAAAAACCCGGATTTTCCAATGTGTTAGCGGTAACCGTTGCAGTGCCGGCATGATGGTGGCGCTAACCCCGGCAGGCGTTCGCGCTAACGTGTTTTGTCCGGGGATCGCAACGGGGGGGATTCGATTTGGCTGTCGTGCCGGTTGTGATCACTGGGCGCGGGCCGATTGGGCGCCAGTATGTGCTCGGGGCCTTGATCTTTCAGTCCAATGCGCGCGGCTGTAATGGCCAACTGGCGGGCCTAGCGCACCCGGTTGTTCAATGCACCCGCGCCGCCATGGGCAAAGGCATCTATGTTTGCAGCGACGATAGGGGCGGCTTGGGCGGCGTATCGGTCAGAGAATCCACCGACATGCGGGGTGATGATCACGTTTCCCATGTCCCAGAATGGGCTGTCCTTGGGCAGGGGTTCGGTTGCAAACACGTCCAGGGCGGCCCCGGCAATCGTGTTGTCGCGCAAGGATTGGGCCAGGGCAGTTTCGTCAATGACAGGGCCGCGCCCCATGGAAATCAGGTACCCGTCCGGCCCAAGTGCGCGCAGAACCCTTGTGTTGACGATGGCGCGGCTGCGCGCACTTAGCGGGGCAAGTACACACAGAAAATCGGCCTCGGCGGCGGCCAGGGCCAGATCGGCATAGGGATAGAGCCGCGACACGCCATTCATTTCGCGCCGCCCGTCCGACACCCCGGTAATGGTAACCCCAAAGGGCAGGGCGCGGGCGATCAATGCCTCGGCAATTGCGCCAAGGCCAAGGATGCACAATCGTTTCCCCTCCAGGGTGGGTTGGGGGACGCGGTTCCAGCGATGTGCCGATTGGTCGGCCAGTGTCTGGCGCAGGTTGCGGGGCAGGGCGAGCATGGCCATGATCGCCAGTTCCGACATCTGCGGCCCATGCGCCCCGGCGAGCGAGGTCACAGCGACGTTTTCAGAAAGGCCGGGCATGCGTTCGATGCTGTCTGTGCCCGCTGAAAGGGCCTGAATCCATTGCAGGTTCGGCATGGCCGCCAACAGCTCAGGTGTCAGGGCAGAGCCAAGCGTGATCAGGATTTCGACATCTGCGGCCATATCCATCGCTTCGGGCAGGGTGCGCGCGGTGGCGATGGCCAAATCCGGGCGGATGGCGGCGATTTCCGCGGCAAATGCCTTGGCGTTGGGGGCAAGGATCAGGGGGGCTGCACTGTGCGTCATGGGCGCTTTCCTAAATGTGCGCCCATCCTAAACGTCCGGGGCCGGGCGTCCAGTGAACAGGTGAACATGACACATCCGGTAACCAAGATTACCGGCCATGAACCAAGGTAAACTGTTTTTTAACAAGAGGTTCATCGAAGCTTAATCGGACTCGCCTCACATAGTCCCACCCGCATGATCCGGCAGAGGTGAGCGGGGGCAAGGATGTATCGACGATGATCGGGCCACCACCCCGATCCGCGTTATCCAAGGGGACAAGCAATTGGAATATGGGGCATGGATTGGCCATGCGGTGCTGACGGCACTGTTGGTCATAGGCGCAACCGGTGCGGCCAAAGCGATCACGCAATCGCCGGGAATGGGGCATCCATTCGACCTGGCCAAAGCCGGGTACAGCGACACGCGCGCAGAGATCGCCAAGACATGGTCGATCAAAGAGCCGGTCGCGGACGGATGGACGACCCGGCTGCGGTTGGAGGGCGGGGGTGTCGAGGAAACGACAAGGGGGCAAGCCGAATTTGTGCGCCTGATGGGGGTGTGGCCATTTGATGCCCGATCCCCGCGACAGGCCGCGGGTCATGACCCATCGCTGTCCCGATTGTTCCTGATTGATGTGGTGGCACATGGCGAATGCCCAATGTGCGCCCGATCATTCCCCGCGCGATCGCACCGGAATGGGGCGGGGCGGCAGGTTTTGGCCGCGATGGCCTTTGCGGGCAGTGTCATATTGGGCATTGGGATTGGTACCATCGCCGCCAAAGCCAAAAGGCGCCGAAAACGGCGCCTTTTGCGGATGCGACGCGTGCCTGCGCCGCGGTTCTGGTTCGCGCGCGCTGTTACAGCAGCGATTTTGCCTTATCGGCCACGGCTTGGGCCGTTATCCCGAAATGCGTGTACAACACATCCGCCGGGGCCGACGCGCCAAAGCCGTCCATTCCAACAAATCCGGCCTTTGTGTCACGCCCGCGTTCACCCGTAAGCCAGCGATCCCAACCGTGGCGCACCCCGGCTTCGACCGCGACCCGGACGGGGCCGGCGGGCAATACGCGGCGGCGAATGGCTTCGTCCTGTGCCTCGAACAATTCCCAGCAGGGCATGGATACAACGCGGGTGCCGATGCCTTGGGCCTGTAGAATGTCGCGCGCGGCCATTGCGATTTCGACTTCGGAACCGGTGGCCATCAGGATCACCTGACGTTTGCCTTCGGAATCGGCCAGAACATAGGCGCCTTGGGCGACAAGGTTCTTGTTCTTGTGATCCTTGCGCAGGGTGGCAACGTTCTGACGGGTCAGGGACAGGACCGATGGTGTGCCCGACTGGGTCAGGGCCAGTTCCCATGCCTCGGCCGTTTCAATCGTGTCAGCAGGGCGGAACACCAACATATTCGGCGTCGCGCGCAACATTGACAGATGTTCAACCGGCTGGTGGGTTGGCCCATCTTCGCCAAGGCCGATGCTGTCATGCGTCATTACATAGACAACCGGCTGACGCATCAGCGCAGACAGGCGCATCGCCGGGCGGGCATAATCGGTGAAACACATGAACGTGCCCGAATAGGGGCGGAGTCCGCCATGCAGCGCCATGCCGTTCATCGCGGATGCCATGCCGTGTTCGCGAATGCCCCAGTGGACAAAGCGGCCCTTGCGATTGTCCGTGTCAAAGATTCCCAGATCGGCGGTCAACGTGTTGTTGGACCCGGTCAGGTCGGCCGATCCACCCACGGTTTCGGGCATGATCGGGTTGATCACCTCTAGCACCATTTCGGAACTTTTGCGGGTGGCGACCTTGGGTTGGGATTCTGAAACCTGTTTCTTGAGGTTGCGAATGACCGCGCTTAACTTGCGGGGGGCTTCGCCTGCCATCACGCGGTTGATTTCGGCCTGTTTGCGATCCGAGAAATTGGCGAACACCTCTTCCCAGGCAAACCGGTCCTTGGCGCCGCGGCGGCCCGCGTCCTCCCATTTCGATTTGATGTCCGCGGGGATTTCAAAGGCGTCGGCGGTCCAGCCGTAAGCGGCCTTGGCATCTGCGATCAGTTTGGGATCGGTCAGCGCACCGTGCCCCTTTGACGTATCCTGCGCGGAAGAGCCAAGCGCGATATGCGTCTTGCAGGCAATCATGGACGGCTTGCGCGTGGCCTTGGCGGCGCGGATCGCTTCGTCAATTGCCTCGGGGTCGTGGCCGTCGATGTCTTGAACATGCCAGCCGGATGCGCGGAACCGGGCCAGTTGGTCGGTGCGATCGGACAGGTCAACCGTGCCATCGATGGTGATGTTGTTGTTGTCCCAGAACACCACAAGGCGCGACAATTCGTGACGGCCCGCCAGGGCAATCGCCTCTTGGCTGACGCCTTCCATCAGGCACCCGTCGCCGGCGATGACATAGGTGTGGTGATCGAAAACTTTCTTGCCATAGCGCCCGCGCAGCATTTCTTCGGCCATCGCAAAGCCAACGGCATTGGCAAGACCCTGACCCAGCGGTCCGGTGGTTGTTTCAATCCCTTGACCCAGGAAGTTTTCGGGGTGCCCGGCGGTGCGGGCGCCCAATTGCCGGAAATTGCGGATTTCTTCGATCGGGAATTGGTCATACCCGGTCAGGTGCAACAGGGAATAAAGCAACATGGATCCGTGCCCCGCGGACAGGATGAACCGGTCGCGATCCATCCAGTTTGGCGCGGCGGCGTCAAATTTCAGGTGTTTGGTGAACAACACGGTGGCGACATCGGCCATTCCCATCGGCATGCCGGAATGGCCCGAATTGGCGGCGGCGATGGCGTCCAATGTCAGCGCGCGGATGGCGGCGGCCATGGTCCAGTGGTCGGGATGCGCGGTGCGCAGGGCGGCGATGTCCATTGGGGGGGTCCTTTTGGCTGGGCAGTGGCGGCGTAAAACGCTCATATCAGCCGGGGGAGGAAGTTCAAGCAAGTCCGCCGCTGGAACGCCTGGTTTCGCGCTGAAAAGGCCAGCGGCACGCGGGATTGGGCTTGGGCAGTCCATTGGGTAGACTGTGCCCAAGCGACAGGTCAGGGCGATTCGGTCCGGGGCCAAATGTCGGGGACAAAACAGGGGAACGAGCGATGAGCGATAATGAAGCTCGGCTGGCCGAATTTCAGCGCCGGATCACATCCGCGCTGGATCGGATCGGGCAAGGGGTCAACGGATACGAAGTGCCACAGGCGGTCGCACCGCAAGTGGACACAAGCGAGATCGACGCGTTGAAGCAGGCGTTGGAAGACGAACGCACCGCCAATGCCCAGCTTGAGGAACGCAATCGCGCATTGAACGAAAAGATCACCGCCGCCAGTGCGGAAATTGAACGCGCCATGGCAGATCAACGGGCCAGCATGGTGCAGCTGGATCAGGATCTTCAGCGGTTGCGGATGGCCAATGATCAGTTGCGCGACAACAATCAGGCCCTGCGCAAAGCGAACGAAGCCGGGGTCGGTGAACCGCATTTGATCAACAAATCGATGCTGACCGAACTTGAGGCCCTGCGCGCCGCGCGTGCCACCGACCGAAGTGAGGCCGACGCGATTGTCGCCGCGCTTGCCCCGCTTGTCGCCAATGGCACCGCCCCAGCCGGAGAGGAAAGCTGATGCCCGAAATCGAAATCACAATCGGGGGCCGTCAATTCGAAGTGGCCTGCGCCGAGGGCGAAGAACATTACCTGATCTCGGCTGCCAAGATGTTGGACACCGAAGCAGCCGTGCTGGCCGATCAGATCGGGCGCATTCCCGAAGCACGGATGCTGTTGATGGCCGGGCTGATGCTGGCCGACAGAACGGCCGGCATGGAAGACAAGCTGCGCGAGGCCGAAAGCGAGATGGACGGTCTGCGCGCGGAAATCGAAAAGCTGAAATCGGCCCCCGCGCCGGAACCCCAGCGGATCGAGGTGCCCGTGGTGCCCGAAGGCGTGGCCGACACGCTGGCGGAACTGGCCGCACGCGCCGAAGCGGTGGCAGAAACGGTTGAACGAAAGCTGAGCTGACCCAAGTCGGGGTCGAGGGGGTCACGCGCGCCAGATGCGCGGATCGACCAAGCGGGTGACGCACCGGTCAGACGTGTTCAGCATCGCACCTATGCAAAAAGGGACAGCGCAAGCCGTCCCTTTTTGCATCGGGTATCGCCGGATCAGCCGTTGGCGGCGCGGATCTTGTCGGCGGCGTCTTTGTCATAGGTCACGCCATTGGTTTCAAACAAGGTGTCCAATTCGCCGGACAGGGTCATTTCGGTGATGATGTCACAGCCGCCGACGAATTCGCCTTTGACGTAAAGCTGGGGAATGGTCGGCCAGTCGGAATAATCTTTGATACCCTGGCGAATGCCGTCATCGGCCAACACGTTCACATCGTTGAATTCAACGCCCATGTAATTCAGCACACCGGCCACGCGGCTGGAAAATCCGCATTGGGGCATTTCCTTGGTGCCTTTCATAAACAGCACGACGTCATTGGATTTGACGGCGTTGTCGATGATTTCTTTTGCGTCTGTCATTTCCGTTTTCCTTTGTTCGGCGCTAAGGCGCGCGTGTATTCATGTGGGTCACGCGGGACCCGGGGTGCCGTCACCGACCCGCCTCCGGATCACGCGCGACCAAAACCATTTGTGTTCATCGCACTGGCCTGACCTTGTTCGGCCAGATCAGTGCCGCGCCATATGTGCCCAAACTGATGCGCCGCGCCGTTGGCCATAATTGCGGTGTTCACGTCGTCGATTCTGGCCCGCGCCACCGTTAACGGTGATCCGTTCAAGGTGCCCTCGTTGTCAGGGCCAAAGCATGCAACGCGCTGTTGGCCCCGTCCATACGCCCCTTTAACGCGGCATAAACGGCGCGCTGTTGTTGCACACGGTTCTGTCCGCGAAAGCTTTCGTCTTCGACAAGGGCCGAAAAATGCCGCCCATCGTCACCCTGAACCTCGATCCGGGCATCGGGAAAGCTTTCCCTGATCAAATCTTCGATTTCATTGGCTTGCAGCATTCAGGCCCCCGCATGTGGTTCCCGAAATATGTAGTCTGGCCCCGACGCGTGTGCAAGCTTTGCGCCGGGGGATTGTCATATACCCTGGCCGGGGTGCGTGGGGCACCGTGCAAGCCCGAACAGGGCCACCGCGGCGATCAGGAACGCTGCAGTCTGGCCGGCAGCGGAGCCATTTGGGCGCTTTGGCCCGTGTTGTTCGGCAGAAACGTCCGGAACCTTAGGCAAAAACCTCGGCAAAGCTGGAACGGAAGAGGGTCGTCAATTCCTCCAGCGGGGCGGTGCTGCTGCCAAAGACGACATCGGTTCCGACAAAGCGGCCAACGCTTTGGATCGTGACACCGGCCTGACCTGCGGCGACCATCAATGCCTCGGCCTGATCAAAGTTGCACGCAACCAGGTAACGGGCCTGATCTTCGCCAAAAAGGGTTGCGGTATCATCGATGTCGATGTGAACGCCGGTGCCGCCTGCTTCGGCCATTTCAAACGCCGCCAGGGCAAGGCCACCGTCAGAAAGGTCGGTGCAGGCACGGATCAGCGCGTGATTGGCACGGACGAAATCGCCGTTGCGCTTTTCCGCGTCCAGATCGACGGGCGGCGCGTCGCCTTCGGCACGGTTGAACACTTCGGCCAAAAGGGCGGATTGGCCAAGGTGGCCCAATGTGTCACCGATCAACAGCGCAACATGGCCCGCGCGGGCGGTGTCGGTTATGGCCGTCTGGGCATCGGCAATCAGGCCCACGGCGGCGATCGTGGGGGTTGGCAAAATGCCCATGCCATCGGTTTCGTTATACAGAGACACGTTGCCCGACACGATCGGCATGTCGAGCGCGGCAACGGCCTGACCGATCCCTTGAATGGCGCCAACGAATTGTCCCATGATTTCGGGCTTTTCCGGGTTGCCAAAGTTCAGGTTGTCGGTGGTGGCCAGCGGCAGGGCACCAACGGCGGTCAGGTTTCGGTATGCTTCGGCCACCGCTTGCTTGCCGCCTTCGACCGGGTTGGCCATGACGTATCGCGGTGACACGTCGGATGTGAAGGCAAGCGCCTTGGGCGTGCCATGCACCCGCACGATCCCCGCTCCAAGACCGGGGGTGCGCAACGTGTCGGCCATGACCATGGTGTCATATTGTTCATAGACCCAGTGTTTGGACGTGTAATTCGGTGATGCCAGAAGCGCCTTCAACCCGTCGATCGGATCAATCTGGGGCACATCCGCCAAAGGTTCGGCCGGTGGGGTTGGCACATGGGGGCGATCGTATTCTGGCGCATTGCCAGACAAGGCCCGCAGCGGAAGGTCGGCGCGCACCTCGCCGTTGTGAACAATCAGGAACCGGTCTTCGGGCAGGGTTTCACCGACAATGGCGAAATCGAGGTCCCATTTGTCGAACACGGCACGGGCTTCGGCCTCTTTCTCGGGGTTCAGCACCATGAGCATGCGTTCTTGAGATTCGGACAGCATCATTTCATAGGCTGTCATGTTTTCTTCGCGGCAGGGCACCTTTTCAAGGTCAAGACGCACGCCCAATTCGCCCTTGTCGCCCATTTCGACCGCCGAACAGGTCAACCCGGCCGCACCCATATCCTGAATCGAAATGACAGCACCGGTTTGCATCAGCTCAAGGCAGGCTTCCATCAGGCGCTTTTCAGTGAACGGGTCACCGACCTGAACTGTGGGGCGCTTTTCTTCGATGGATTCGTCGAATTCCGCGCTGGCCATTGTGGCCCCTCCGACACCGTCGCGCCCGGTTTTCGCACCAAGGTAAACGACCGGCATCCCGACACCCGATGCGGCGGAATAGAAAATCTTGTCGGCATCGGCCAGTCCGGCGGCAAATGCGTTCACCAGGCAATTGCCGTTATAGGCAGGGTCAAATCGCACCTCGCCGCCGACGGTTGGCACGCCAAAGCAATTGCCATAGCCGCCGACACCTTCGACAACGCCATGCACGAGCTGACGGGTTTTAGGGTGGGACGGTTCGCCAAACGAAAGGGAATTCATTGCGGCAATCGGGCGGGCGCCCATGGTGAACACGTCGCGCAGAATGCCGCCGACACCCGTTGCCGCCCCCTGATAGGGTTCGATGTAGGAGGGGTGATTGTGGCTTTCCATTTTGAACACCACGGCCTGACCATCGCCAATGTCCACGACGCCCGCGTTTTCGCCGGGGCCACAGATGACCTGAGGGCCGGTGGTTGGCAGGGTACGCAGCCATTTCTTGGATGACTTATAGGAACAATGTTCGTTCCACATGGCCGAAAAGATGCCCAGTTCGGTGAATGTCGGATCCCGGTTCAGGATGCGCAGGATTTCGGCATATTCATCAGGCTTGATGCCATGGGCTTCGATCAGCTCTGATGTGATTTGTGGATCCTGCATGTCTGGTCCCCCGGTCTGGTGTCGGCGCATCCTTTACGACACCGCGCGCAGGGGGGAAAGGGCAAGGCGGGGGATCAGGTCAGGAAACGCGCAAAGGGCGCGCATCAGCGGGGGTTGTCACGACAACCGCCTTTGCAATTTGTATTATCTGCGGGCGGGAGGCGTCGCGCGCCTTGTCGTGGCCATCGTGGTGCGGCGATGTGCTCTGTCGCACCGAATATGCCAGCGTGCGCACAAAAAAAGGCCGGGCAAAGCCCGGCCCAGTCCAACAGGGAGGTATGATGGTGATGCACCGTTAGGCAATCATCACCGTCAATGCCGAAATAGGTGTCACATCTGAGTCGATCAAGATGAATTTTGCTGCAGGTGCATCATGGCCGCTATGCGTTGCGATCATGCCTCATTTGCCGCAGGGCTAAGTGTCTGCGCCGCGTTCGCGAATGCGGCGACGGTGGGAAATGATTTCTTCCTGCACAAAGTCGCGGAATGCCGTCACCCTTTTGGAATGGCGCAATTCTTCGGGGAAGGCGAGGAAGACGGGCACCTCAACGGATTCGACATCCGGCAGGACGCGCTCCAAAAGCGGGAAATCTTCGATGAGATAGTCAGGAAGCACACCGATTCCGAGGTTTGAGATCACCGCCTGAAGCACGCCGAAATAATTGTTCACGGTCAAAAGCGAACGCACATCATTGGCCAGCAACTGCGCGACAAGGCCAGCGCCCGCCGCAACCTGTGCGGCGCTTGGGTTCTGGCAGATCAACCTGTGTTGGCTGATGTCTTCGATGTTTTCCGGGCGGCCATTGGTGGCCAGGTAGTCCGGGCTTGCATAGCAGCGCATCCGCACGGACATCAGGCGTTTGCGGATCAGGTCGGCCTGGCTCGGTTCCTTCATGCGGATTGCGACATCGGCCTCGCGCATGGGCAGGTCAAGAACGCGTTCCTCAAGCATCAGGTCGATCTTTAGGTCGGGATAGCGATCATAGAGAGCAGACAGACGTGGCGCGAGCCAGAGCGAGCCAAAGCCGATCGTCGTGGTGACGCGCAATTCGCCAAAGACTTCTTCTTCGCTGTCACGAATGCGGGCGGTGGCGGTGTCCAGGCGTTTGGCCATCGCACGGGTCGCGTCGAACAGCAATTCGCCCTGTTCCGTCAGGATCAGCCCGCGGGCATGGCGGTGAAACAGGGTGGCGTTTAGTGATTCTTCTAGGGCGCGCACCTGACGTGACACAGCGGATTGTGACAGGTGAAGCACCTCACCCGCGTGGGTCAGGCTTCCGGCGTCTGCGACCGCGTGAAATATTCTGAGTTTATCCCAATCCATCACAACAACTTTTGGGCGATAAGTGCCCGCTGAGGAAAATGTTTATGTCGTGTACCCAAAACTTATGCGTCAGGGTAGGGGAAACCTGAGAAATCGCTTTCTGGGTCACCAGTCGTGACCTAACGTTGTTTCATAATGAGGCATGTCGCGAATTCGGGAGGATCGTTCATGACCGCACCCAAAATCTCTCTGGATGATCGGTTTGATTTGACCAAACCATCGGTGCTTTTGAACGGCACGCAGGCGTTGGTGCGCCTGATGTTGACGCAAAAAGCACGGGACACGGCGGCGGGTCTGACAACTGCGGGTTATGTCACCGGGTATCGCGGATCACCGCTTGGGGCCGTGGATATGCAGATGAACCGCGCCGCGAAATGGTTGCACGCCGCCGATATCAAATTCGAAGAAGGATTGAACGAAGATCTGGCCGCCACCGCGCTGTGGGGCGCGCAGCAGGCCGAATTGCGCGGCGAAGGGCGGTTCGATGGGGTGTTCGGCCTGTGGTACGGCAAGGGGCCGGGTGTGGACAGGTCAGGCGATGTGATGCGCCATGCGAACATGGCTGGCACGTCCGAAAACGGCGGTGTCTTGATGGCCATGGGCGATGACCACACCGGAGAAAGCTCAACCGTTTTGCACCAATCGGAATGGGCGTTGGTGGATGCCTATATGCCCGTGGTCAGCCCCGCGGGGGTGCAGGAAATCATCGACTACGGCGTATATGGCTATGCTTTATCACGGTTTTCGGGCCTTTGGGTTGGGCTGAAAACGATGAAAGACACGGTCGAGGCGACAGCGGTTGTCGATGGCGATCCCCACAGGATGAAACTGGTCACCCCGGATTTCCCGATGCCCGAGGGCGGGGTGAACATCCGCCTTGTGGACAGCCCGCACGATCAGGAAACCCGGATGATTGATCACAAACGGTTCGCCGCCGAGGCATTCGCGCGCGCCAACAAGATCGACAAACGGGTCTGGGGCGCGCCGGGGGCCAAGATCGGGTTTGTCAGCGCGGGGAAAAACTGGCTCGACCTTCAGCATGCCCTGTCGTTGCTGGGCATTGACGAGGGCGAGGCGAACCGCCTTGGGATCACCACCTACAAGATCGGGCAAGTATTCCCGTTGGACATGACCAGCTTTCATGAATGGGCCGAAGGCCTGGATCTGATCGTGGTGGTCGAAGAAAAGCGCAAACTGATCGAGGTGCAGATCAAAGAAGCGCTGTTTGATGACAATCGTTACCGCGTTTATGGCTGGTACAAAGGCGGGGCGGGCGCCCTGCACCGAGAAGAGCTTTTCCCGACGCGCGGCGCGCTGGACCCGGTTTGGATCGCTGAAAAGCTGGGCGGTATCCTGATCGAAGAAGGACGTGACACGGACGGGATCAAGGCCGGTCTGGCCACGCTGGCCGATGCGCGACGCAACGACAATGTGCAGGAAATCGCGGCGCGGTTGCCGTATTTCTGTTCGGGGTGCCCACATAATACATCCACAAAGGTTCCTGATGGTTCAAGGGCTTATGCCGGGATCGGCTGCCATTACATGGTGCAATGGATGGATCGCGACACGCTTGGGTCGACCCATATGGGGGCCGAAGGCGCAAACTGGATCGGTGAAGCGCCGTTTTCCAACACGTCCCATGTGTTTCAGAACATGGGCGACGGCACTTATAACCATTCCGGCATTCAGGCGATCCGTGCGGCTGTCGCGGCCGGGGTGAACATCACCTACAAGATCCTGTTCAACGACGCGGTGGCGATGACCGGCGGCCAAAAGAACGAAGGCGGGCTGACCGCCGACAGGATCGCGCGTGAATTGTCCGCGATGGGGATTGCCCGGATCGCCGTGGTTTTTGATGCTAAGGAAGAACCCCGCCGCGAAGATTTCCCAAGCGATGTCGGTTGGCACGAACGCGCGGAAATGGACGCGGTGCAGCGCGAAATGCGCGATGTTCAAGGCGTCAGCGCGATTGTCTATGTTCAGACCTGTGCCGCCGAAAAACGCCGCCGCCGCAAGCGGGGCGCGTTTCCCGATCCGGATCGCCGGGTGTTTATCAACACCGATGTCTGTGAAGGCTGTGGCGATTGCGGTGTGCAATCCAACTGTGTTTCGATCGTGCCGGTGGAAACCGAACTGGGGCGAAAACGGGGGATAGATCAATCCAGCTGTAACAAGGATTTTTCATGCCTCAAAGGGTTTTGCCCGTCGTTTGTCACCCTTAAGGGCGCGCAGGTGCGCCGGGATACGGCGCAGACGGCAACACTGAACCTTCCGGATTTGCCATTGCCCGATCTTCCCAGGATTGATGGCACATGGAACGTGGTTATCACCGGGGTCGGTGGCACCGGCGTGGTCACAATCGGCGCGGTTCTGGCGCAGGCGGCCCAGATTGACGGCAAGGGCGCAGGCATGATGGAAATGGCCGGATTGGCGCAAAAGGGTGGGGCGGTGCACATCCACGTGCGGTTGGCCAACCACCCTGGCGACATCAACGCCATTCGCGTGGCAACCGGCGAGGCAGACGCGCTGATCGGCGGCGATCTGGTGGTGAGTGCGGGGGCCAAAACCCTGGGGCTGACGAAAACCGGGCGCACCGGGGCGGCTGTGAACAGCCATGAAATCATCACCGGCGACTTTACCCGCGACATCGAATTTTCGTTACCTTCTGACCGTTTGGCGCTTCAACTTGAGGCACGACTTCAGGATCGTGTCGCGCTGTTTGATGCCAGCGAATTGGCCCGCGTGACATTGGGGGATTCGATATTTTCCAACATGATGATCTTTGGGGCGGCGTGGCAGATGGGCCTTGTGCCGCTGTCCCACGATGCGCTTTGCCAGGCGATCACCCTGAACGGCGCGGCGGTGGAAAAGAACCTGCGTGCCTTTGAAATTGGCCGTTGGGCCGTTCTGCATCCCGCCGACGTGGCCGGGATGAGCGATGTCAAAGTGATCGAAAAACCGAAATCGCTTGAGGAAAAGATCGCCTTTCGCGCCGATCATCTGGTGAAATATCAGGGCAGGCGGTTGGCCAAAAGGTATCGCAAACTGGTGGACAGTGTCGAAGACCCGCGCCTGCAAGAGGCTGTCGCCAAGGGGTATCACAAGCTACTGGCATACAAGGATGAATACGAGGTCGCCCGCCTGCACCGCGACACACGGGCCAAGGCCGAGGCCCAGTTTGGCGGCGATTTTACCATGACTTACCATCTGTCGCCGCCCGTGATGGCCAAGGTCGGTGCCGATGGCCGCCCGGAAAAACGCGAATACGGGGCGTGGATGGGCCGCGCACTGGCCGTTTTGCCGCGCCTGAAAATGCTGCGGGGGACACGGTTTGATCCCTTTGGGCGCACGCAAGAACGCAAGATGGAGCGCGCCCTGATCACCCAGTTCGAAAATGACATGGCGCAGGTCCTGCCACATGTGGGCGATCATACGTTGGAAACCGCGATTGCGCTGGCCGAACTTCCGCTTTCAATTCGGGGGTTTGGCCCGGTTAAGGCCAAAAACGCCGCCCGCGCGGAAAAGATCCGAGAATCTTTGCTGGCCACGTTCCGGGCCGGGGGCGCAGGCCATGTTCATGCGGCGGAATAATTCCGAAACGTGCAAAATGTCGTGAAACAGTCATCAAAACTGGATCGTATGCCCAGAGAGGTCTAGGAACGCCCCAGCTAACGATAACGCGGCGACGAACACGATGACGGCACAGCACACCCAATCCCCGCGCAAAATTGCGCGCGAATTGTCCTATTCGCATTCCGGCGCGACGCGGGCGTCGCGGGTGTTCATCCGGACATTGGAAAACGTCACCGGGCGCACCGGGATGATCCGGCGCGCAGCCGGGTATGAGCACGAAGTCGCCGCCGGTCGTGATTTTTGGCAGGTGATGATGGAACGTTACCGGCTGGAACTGGATGTGATCGCCGGGGATCTGTCGAATATCCCGGCTGAGGGGCCGTTGGTGATGATCGCCAATCACCCCTATGGCATTCTTGACGGGTTGATCATGGGCCATATCCTTCAGAAATGCCGGGGCGATTTCCGGATCCTGGCCAATCAGGTGTTCCGCAAATCCGACGATCTGAACCGCATTGTTTTACCGATTGATTTTGACGACACGAAAGAAGCGGTCGCAACCAATCTTGCCACACGCAAAACCGCGCTAAGTTATCTGGCCCAGGGCGGTGCGATTGGCGTGTTTCCCGGCGGCACTGTGTCCACCGCGCTGACGCCATTTGCACAACCGATGGATCCCGGATGGCGCAGCTTTACGGCCAAGATGATCGTGCGATCCCAAGCGCAGGTTGTTCCGCTGTATTTCGAAGGGCGCAATTCGCGGTTGTTCCAGATGGCCAGCCATTTGCATTACACCTTGCGCCTTGGGTTGCTGATCAAGGAATTCCGCGCACGGGTCGGCACCAAGGTTGGCGTGGCGGTTGGCGCCCCGATTGCCCCCGAAGGCATTGCCGAACGGGCACGTGACCCGCGCGCCTTGATGGACTACCTGCGGCGCGAAACCTACACTTTGTCGCCGTCACCTTTAAAATCGCTGGAATATGGCTTTGAATTCGAAGACAAGCACCGCACGCCCCCGATGTGACGGGGGGGCAACCGGGGAATTGTTATGGCGGTAGGTGTATTTGACAGCGGGCTTGGCGGATTGACGGTGCTTGATGCCGCGGCCAAACGCTTGCCTGATGTCCCGTTCGTCTATTTCGGTGACAACGCCCATGCGCCTTACGGGGTGCGGGATGCGGATGACATTTTCGACCTGACAACATCGGCCGTGCAAAAGATGTTTGATCACGGATGTGACCTGGTCATCGTGGCCTGCAACACGGCCAGTGCGGCGGCCCTGCGCCGTATGCAAGAGGATTGGGTGCCCGCGGACAAGCGTGTTCTAGGCGTCATGGTTCCGTTGATCGAGGCGCTGACAGAACGCCAATGGGGCGACAATTCCCCCCCGCGTGAGGTCGCCGTTCAACACGTGGCGCTATTTGCCACGCCCGCCACCGTGGCCAGCCGGGCGTTTCAACGCGAACTGGCCTTTCGCGCCATCGGCGTGGACGTCGAGGCACAGGCCTGCGGCGGCGTTGTGGATGCGATTGAAGACGGGGACATGATCCTTGCCGATGCATTGGTGCGCTCGCATGTGGATGCCCTAAAACGCAAGATGCCCGCGCCCGAAGCGGCCATTCTGGGTTGCACCCATTATCCGTTGATGGCGTCAGAATTTCAGGACGCCCTGGGCCCGCAGGTCAAGGTGTTCAGCCAGGCCGATCTGGTGGCGGAATCCCTGGCAGATTACCTGGAACGTCACCCGGACATGCATGGGCAGGGCACGCAAAGCATGTTTCTGACAACCGGCGATCCCGCTGTCGTGTCGCAACGCGCCACACAGTTTTTGCGACGACAAATCACCTTTCAATCTGCGTAAACAGCCGCCATTCGTGCGGCCGCCCCAAGGTGAACCCCGCAAACGCGGGACAGTCGAAAGGCCAAGACATGGCACATCAAATCGCAATCATTGGCGCATCCGGGTATACCGGGGCCGAATTGATCCGTATCATTTCCACCCATCCCGAGATGGAGATCGCGGCGCTGGCCGCCAATTCAAAGGCCGGACAATCCATGGCCGCGGTGTTTCCGTTCCTGCGGCATCTGGACCTTCCGGACCTTGTCACATGGGAACAAATTGACTTTGCCAAGATCGACCTTGCGTTTTGCGCCCTGCCGCACAAAACCAGCCAGGAGGTGATCCGCGCTTTGCCAAAGACGCTTAGGATTGTGGACTTGTCCGCCGATTTCCGGCTGCGTGACACTGACGATTACAAAACCTGGTACGGCAATGCCCACGCCGCCCCCGACATGCAGGGCGAAGCGGTCTATGGCCTGAGCGAATTTTACCGCGACGACATACGGTCGGCGCGGTTGGTCGCGGGAACCGGGTGCAATGCGGCCACCGGGCTTTTCGCCCTGCGTCCGTTGATCGGGGCCGGGGTCATCGGGCTGGATGACATCATTCTGGACATGAAATGCGCCGTGTCTGGCGCCGGTCGCAGCCTAAAGGAACATTTGCTGCATTCGGAGATGTCCGAAGGGACGAACGCCTATGCAGTTGGTGGCACGCACCGGCATCTGGGCGAATTCGATCAGGAATTTTCCAAGGTGGCCGGGCGGCCCGTCAAGGTACAGTTCACGCCGCACCTAATCCCGGCGAACCGGGGTATTTTGTGCACGGCCTATGTGACCGGCGCGGCAACCGCGATCCATGACGTTTTGGAAACCGCATATGCCCAGGAACCATTTGTTGCGGTCCTGCCCCTTGGCGAAACGCCATCGACACACCATGTCAGGGGTTCAAACTATGTTCACATCGGAGTGGCCCAAGACCGGATTTCCGGGCGTGCCGTGATCGTGGCGGCGCTGGACAATTTGACAAAGGGATCCAGCGGGCAGGCGGTGCAAAACGCCAATCTGATGTTGGGGTGTGACGAAACCATGGGGTTGACGATGGCCCCTCTCTATCCATGAGGGCAACATGCGTGGGCTAAAGAAAAAACGCCGGGTTCAGGTCGTCGCCATGGCGGCGGTGGCGCTGATCGTGTCCACCGCCCTGATCGGGTATGCGATGCGCGACGGGATCAATTATTTCCGCGCGCCCAGTCAGGTGTTGGCGGAACCGCCCGCGCCGGGCGAAACCTTTCGCATCGGCGGTCTGGTCGAAGACGGGTCGTTGAAACGTGGCCAGGGCGAAGTGATCCGGTTCAACGTGACGGATGGCGGCGGCGTGGTGCCTGTGACCTATCGCGGGGTTCTGCCGGATCTTTTTGCCGAAAATCAGGGGATGATCGGCACCGGAAAATACATCAACGGTGTGTTCGAAGCGTCTGAAATTCTGGCCAAACACGACGAAAGCTATATGCCGAAAGAGGTGGTGGACGCGCTTAAGGACCAGGGCGTTTATCAGGCTCCGAACGGCGAAGGAAGCTAACGTTAACCCCGCCAGGAGGATGGTTTCCCCATGATTTGGGGGTGCCATGCCACACAACGTCAGAGTCATTGCCGAAGACATCGTGCGCCGTGAAGGCGGGTTTGTGAACGATCCCGACGATCCCGGCGGGGCCACGAATTTCGGTGTCACCATTCATACGATGCGCCGATTGGGGTTGGACCTTGACGGCGACGGGCGGGTTAACGTGGCGGATGTGCGTGCCCTAAGCCGGGCGCAGGCCATCAATATCTTTCTGGATCACTATTACCACCGGCCCCGGATCGCGGAATTGCCGGACATTTTGCAGGCCAGCGTGTTTGACATGTATGTCAACGCGGGGGGCAATGCGGTCAGGATCCTTCAATCTCTGCTGCGGGATATGGGGTGGGATGTGTTGTCTGACGGCGTCATCGGCCCCCAAACCATCCGTGCCGCGCACGAGGCCGCCGCCGCCGCACCTGCGCATTTGGGCGATGCCTATGGGATTGCACGGCGCAATTACTATTTTCGTTTGGCTGATCGGCGCCCGTCCAGCCGCAAATATGCGGTAACGCGGGCCGGGGGCAAGGGCGGCTGGATCAAACGCGCCGAGGAATTCATCACGCCCAGATTTTGGCTGACGGACGCAGAATTTCACAAACGGGTGGCATCATGGGGTTGATTGAAAGGGTTCTGACATTGGTTTTCGGGGGCGGGCGCAACGTAGTGCGCGAAACCGCCGAAGTGTTTCACGAAAACGCGGAAACCGCTGGCTTGCGCGATTTGTCACGCAGCCGTGCTGCACTGGAACAATTCGGTGCGGAATTTGGCCACAGCCGCAGCCGGTTTGACGTGTTCATCGACGGGGTGAACCGCCTGCCGCGCCCGATGCTGGCGTTTGGCACCATCGGGCTGATCATCGCATCCATGCGGGATCCGGTGTGGTTCGCGGAACGCATGCAAGGGCTGGCCCTGGTGCCCGAGGCATTGTGGTGGTTGATGGGGGCGATTGTCAGTTTCTATTTCGGGGCCCGTCATCAGGTGAAAGGTCAGCAATTTCAGCGTGATATCGTGGCAAGCATGGCCCGTGTACCGCAGGTCGTCACCAACATTGATGCCTTGCGTGATCTGGGCACGGGGGCCGTGTCTGACATGCCGGACGGGCCAGAGACGGCGGGCGTGGCACCGGGCCCATTGGCATTGGCCGCCATGATCCCCGATCAGAACCCCGCGCTGGCCGAATGGGAGGTCACCCGCGACGAAGTGTGACGGGCTGGACCGCCCCCACGATATAGGCCGCGACATTGTGATCACCGAACATGGGTGAATCCGTTTGGACAGATCATGGGCTTTGCATATAAGCGGCCTATGTTAGCAGAACTCGGACACTTCGCCCTTATCCTGGCCCTGGCTGTCGCCATTGTGCAGGCAACCTTGCCCCTATATGGCGCGGCACGGCGCAATGCCGGGTTGATGGCCATGGCAGAACCTGCTGCAAACGCTCAGTTTTTGCTGATTTCCTTTGCCTTTGGGGCGCTTACATATGCCTTTGTCACCTCGGATTTTTCCTTAAAACTGGTCACCGCCAACAGCCATTCGCTGAAACCGCTGCTGTACAAGGTGACGGGCGTTTGGGGCAATCACGAAGGGTCGATGCTGTTGTGGTCACTGATCGTGGCCTTGTTCGGCGCGGCCGTGACGTGGTTTGGCGGGCAATTGCCTGACACACTCAAGGCGCGGGTTCTTGGGGTGCAGGGATTGATCGGGGTGGCGTTCCTGACGTTTCTGATCCTCACATCGAACCCTTTTTTGCGGCTGGCCATGCCGCCGCTGGACGGGCAGGACCTGAACCCACTGTTGCAGGACCCCGGATTGGCGTTTCATCCGCCGTTCCTCTACCTGGGATATGTCGGGCTTTCGATGACGTTTTCCTTTGCCGTGGCCGCCCTGATAGAGGGTCGCGTTGACGCGGCATGGGGGCGGTGGGTGCGACCATGGACGCTTGCCGCCTGGGTGTTCCTGACGATTGGCATCGCGCTTGGGTCATGGTGGGCCTATTACGAATTGGGCTGGGGCGGCTTTTGGTTTTGGGACCCGGTGGAAAATGCGTCGTTCATGCCGTGGCTGATTGCCGCCGCATTGCTGCATTCCGCCATCGTCGTGGAAAAACGCGAAAGCCTTAAGGCCTGGACAATCCTGTTGGCCATTATCGCCTTTGGTTTTTCATTGGTGGGGGCCTTTATCACCCGGTCGGGGATCATCACGTCGGTGCATGCCTTTGCCAATGATCCGGAACGCGGCGTGTTCTTGTTGATCATTCTGGCGGTGTTCATGGGCGGCGCGCTGACCCTGTTCGCCTGGCGGGCTGAAACGATGACATCGCGCGGCGTCTTTTCCGTGGTCAGCCGTGAAAGCGCGCTGGTGCTGAACAATATCCTTTTGGGGGTCGCTGCCTTTGTCGTGTTCACCGGCACCATCTGGCCGCTGGTGGCCGAGCTGTTGTTTGACCGCAAGCTGTCGGTGGGGGCGCCGTTCTTTAACATGGCCTTTACGCCCTTCATGGTGCTGCTGGGATTGATCATGCCGATTGGCGCGATGTTGCCATGGAAACGCGCCAAGATTGGCCGCGTGACGCGTGCGCTGATCCCTGCGGCGGTGTTGGCGGTCGCGGTTCTGGCGCTGGTCTGGGCGATGCAAACCGGTCGGTCTGCGCTTGGCCCTGTTGGGCTGGCGCTTGGCATGTGGCTGGTCAGCGGCGCGGCCACGGATCTATGGTCGCGTACGGGCCGGGGCGGCGGGCGGATTGGCCGTCTGAAACGCCTGCCTCGGTCGGAATGGGGGAAATCGGTGGCCCATGCCGGGCTGGGCATCACCATGGCGGGCATCGCTGGCATGCTCGCCTGGGAGGTCGAGGATATTCGCGTTCTCAAACAGGGCGAAAGCGTCGATCTTGCGGGGTATACTGTCACCCTTAACGATGTGCGCAGGGTTGAGGGACCGAATTACATCTCGACCACGGGGGATGTCACCTTGGCGCGGGGGGGGCGTTTCGTTTCAACGCTTTACCCCGAAAAGCGGTTCTATCCCGTGGCCAAGATGCCCACCACCGAGGCCGCGATTGACAATGGATTTCTGCGCGATGTCTATGTCGTGATCGGGGATGCCCAAGATGGCGGCGGCTGGGCCATGCGCAGCTATTACAAACCCTTGGCCAACTGGATTTGGGGGGGGGCGATCCTGATGGCGCTTGGCGGCGGGCTTAGCCTGACGGACCGACGGTTCAGGGTGGCGGCCGGTGCGCGCAAGGCGGCGGCAGGCGGGGTTCCTGCGGAATGAACGGGGTGATGTCCACATTGCGCATGGGGCTGATGGCGCTGACCGTTTTGGCGACACCCGGCTGGGCGGTGCAACCCGACGAGGTGCTTGACGACCCCGCGTTAGAGGCCCGCGCCCGCGAAATTTCCAAAGGTTTGCGGTGCCTTGTGTGCCGCAATGAAAGCATTGACGACAGCAATGCCGAACTGGCCCGTGACCTGCGGCTTTTGGTGCGCGAACGTTTGTTGGCCGGGGACAGTGACGATCAGATTATCGATTATGTCACCGAACGTTACGGCGAATACGTTCTGCTGAACCCGACCACACGCGGCGCGAATTGGCTGCTTTGGGCGGCGGGGCCGGGTCTGTTGGTGATCGGGGTTTCGGTCGGTGTCGTCTTTATCCGCCGCCGGTCCCGCGCCAGCCCCGAAGGCGAAAACGCCCTGACTGAAGAAGAACGCGCCCGGCTGGACGAGATCCTTAGGCGCTGACGCCCGGTTTCGCTTTTCGGCGGCGTGAATATGCGATTGATTGGCACGCAACACACACCAGCAAGGAGCGCGCCATGGACTATCAGACAATCACACTCGACATCACGGATGATGTGGCGGTTGTCACCCTGAACCGGGGTGACGTGATGAACGCCTTGAATGGCCAGATGCGGGCCGAAATCACCCATGCGGTCACGGAATCGGGCAAATCCGCGCGGGTTGTCGTGATCACCGGAACCGGGCGCGCCTTTTGTTCGGGTCAGGACCTGAGTGATCGCAGCAGCATCGCCAACCCTGATCTTGAACGCACGCTGCGTGACGAATATCTGCCGATGCTGCGTGCCATCGTGGATTGCCCAGTGCCGACCATCTGCGCGGTCAATGGGGCCGCAGCGGGGGCGGGGGCGAACCTTGCCCTGGCCGCTGACGTGGTGATCGCCACCGAAAGCGCCTATTTCCTACAGGCGTTTTCCCGGATTGGCCTGATACCGGATGCCGGGGGCACATGGACCCTGCCGCGCAGCAT
The DNA here is from genome assembly GCA_050633485.1 of Pseudooceanicola sp. Classification (GTDB taxonomy): domain Bacteria; phylum Pseudomonadota; class Alphaproteobacteria; order Rhodobacterales; family Rhodobacteraceae; genus Pseudooceanicola. The sequence continues at coordinate 25,896 of JBOEGP010000009.1, read as the reverse complement.
GGGGCTGGCCAAGGCCATGGGCGCAACATTGTTCGCGGAAAAGATCAGCGCGAAACAGGCGGATGACTGGGGGATGATCTGGGAACACACGGCAGACGACGCGTTTGAAACGACCTGGAAGGCCCGGGCAGAGCATTTGGCCAAGGGACCGACACTGGCCTATCGACTGGCCAAAGAGACCATCCGGGCGTCCTGGGACAATGACCTAGAGGCGCAACTGGCCGCCGAAGGGCGCGCCCAAGGGGCCTGCGGGCAATCGCGGGATTTCAAGGAAGGTGTCGTTGCGTTCATGGAAAAACGCCCGCCCCATTTCGAAGGCCGCTGAAACGACAAAGGCGCGCAGGGCATCCCGCGCGCCTTTTGCATTATCTGTCGGCCCCGGTCAGACCGAATAGGCAACCAGACTGATATCACCAACCTTGATCAGCGGTGCGCTGGCCACGTGCAACACCTCAAGAACAAGGCCGTTGTCCGCATAAACATGGCTAACGCCGGCCACTTCGTCATGTTCCACGGTGATTACTGGGGCCGCATTGGCGCCGTTGTAATTATAGACCAACAGGTCACCCGACGTGTCTGGGTCACGCAGGTCGGTGATCACGGCCGGGCCTTTGTCAGGGTCGATCCAATCGCCGATCACGATCAGGTCTTCGCCTTCGCCGCTGGTACCGGTGTCATTTGATCCCATGATCAACACGTCTTCGCCATCACCGCCGTTCAGAATGTCGGCCTGGGCCAAATCGCGGCTGTCGTCGTAATAGTCGTCGGAATCAAGGATCGCGTTAAAGTCTTGTTCGGTTTCAGCCGCCAACAGATCACGGCCAAGTTCAACGTCGCGCACGGCGTCGGACCCGAACAGAACGTCATCGCCTTTGCCACCGTTCAGCGTGTCTTCGCCTTTGCCGCCGATCAACAGGTCGTCATCATTGCGCCCTTCGATCAGGTCGTCGCCTTTGCCACCCATCAACAGGTCAAGTCCGTTGCCGCCGTCGATCGTGTCCTGACCTTGTTCGCCAACAACCAGGTCGTTTCCGCCCAGGGCTAGCAACAGGTCGTCTTCGGGCGTGCCGCCGATAAAGTCGGCGCCATTGGTGCCAGGCGTATCGACGTTTTCAGGCGTTTCTTCGGCGTGGTCATCATCGTTGTTGAATTCGTCGAAAATAAAGAAAGCACCAATGCCAAGCATGGCGAGCAAAGCAATAACCATTGTCATAAGTCCCCGGAAACAAACGTTTAGACTCAATAAGAACCAAGCGCAGAGGCATAGGCAATGCGAATTTGAACGCATTGTTTCACCCAGAGAATGAGTATTGGATGACGCATGGTTTTGGCGCGAAATGCGAAACAATCAGCGCCAAAAGAATAAGGGGCGCCAGTTGGCACCCCTTGTCATTGCAACGTTTGGCCCGGTTCAGCGGGTTTCAACATCCGTATATTTGCGTTCGGTCGGTCCGGTATAAAGCTGACGGGGGCGGCCGATTTTCATCGCCGGATCCTCGATCATCTCTTTCCACTGGCTGATCCAGCCAACGGTGCGCGACACGGCAAAGATGGGTGTGAACATCGACGTCGGGAAACCCATCGCCTCAAGGATGATGCCCGAATAGAAATCGACGTTCGGGAACAGCTTGCGCTCCGCGAAATACGGGTCTTCTAGTGCGGCTTTTTCCAGTTCCTTGGCAACCTGAAGGATCGGGTTGTTTTCGACACCCAGCAGTTCCAGAACCTCGTCTGCGGATTCCTTCATCACGATGGCGCGCGGGTCGAAGTTTTTGTAAACCCGGTGGCCAAAGCCCATAAGGCGGAACGGATCATCCTTGTCCTTGGCGCGGGCGATGAATTCGGGGATCCGATCCACCGAGCCAATTTCCTTAAGACATTCCAGCGCTGCTTGGTTGGCACCACCATGTGCGGGGCCCCAAAGACAGGCGATCCCGGCGGCGATACAGGCAAACGGGTTCGCACCCGAAGACGATGCAAGACGCACGGTCGATGTGGATGCGTTTTGTTCGTGGTCCGCATGCAGTGTGAAAATCCGGTCCATCGCGCGCGAAAGGATCGGGTTAACCTGATATTCCTCGGCCGGGACGGCAAAACACATCCGCAGGAAGTTCGAGGCATAATCGAGGTCATTGCGCGGGTACACAAATGGCTGGCCGACCGAATATTTATACGCCATCGCTGCAATCGTCGGCATCTTGGCGACCAGACGGATCGAAGCGACCTCACGGTGCCATGGGTCATTGATGTCGGTGCTGTCGTGATAAAACGCGGACATTGCCCCGACCACGCCGGTCATAATGGCCATCGGGTGCGCGTCGCGGCGGAACCCGGTGAAAAAGCGGTGCATCTGTTCATGCACCATAGTGTGGTTGGTCACACGGCTTTCGAAATCTTCCAGTTGGGCCGCGGTTGGCAATTCGCCGTAAAGAAGCAGATAGCAAACCTCAAGATAATGGGATTTCGATGCCAGCTGATCGATGGGATACCCGCGATGCAGCAAAACGCCTTCTTCGCCATCGATATAGGTGATCGCGCTGTCGCAGGACGCGGTTGATGTGAAACCGGGGTCATAGGTGAAAACGTCCGCCTGACCGTAAAGTTTGCGAACATCGATGACATCGGGGCCAGCTGTCGGTGAAAAGATCGGAAGATCATAGCTTTGGCCCTCGATCGTCAAGGTTGCCGTTTTGTTCGTGTCTGCCATGGTATTACCTTCCCTTTTTCCCGGCCCGGCCAACACCGGCGCCCTTCCATTAACTTCCGCATCTTGCGAGGCGGTTAATTCTTGCGCCGCGGATTATTCCGCCGCCGCGTCAGATAGTCTTGCCAGGGTTTCGTCCCGGCCCAGAACAATCATCATGTCGAAAACGCTGGGGGTCGCGGAACGTCCCGCGAGGGCGGCGCGAAGCGGGGCCGCCAGCTTGCCGAATTTGGTTTCCCGGTCATGGGCAAACCCATTCAGTGTTCCTTCCAGCTCATCACGGGACCAGCTAGCATTTTGCAGGTGCGGCGTCAATTCCGACAGCCACTTTCGCGTTTCATCCGTCAGGGCAGATGCGGCTTTTTCGTCTGGTGAAATTGGCCGTTCCGAAAGGGCAAACCGTGCTTTTTCAATAAGTTCCGGGAATGTCTTTGCGCGTTCTTTCAGGTTGGGCATCGCGGAAAACAATCGGTCACGGGCGACACCTTCGACCTTGGGTTGATCGGTTGCGGCCAGAAACGCGTCGATTTCCTCCATCAATGCTGCATCGGCACATACCGCAATATGGCGCCCGCAAATGTTTTCCAGCTTTTTGAAATCAAGCCGGGCGGCGGCCTTGCCGATACCGTCAAATCCGAACCATTCCCGCGCCTGTTCATCGGTGAAATATTCGTCGTCTCCGTGGCTCCATCCCAGGCGTGTCAGGTAATTGCGCATACCCGCGGCGGGATAGCCCATGTCGCGGTATTCTTCGACACCCAGAGCGCCGTGCCGTTTGGACAGTTTCTTGCCATCCGGGCCATGGATCAGCGGAATATGCGCATAGACGGGCAGGGGCCAGCCCATGGCGCGATAGATCTGGATTTGGCGGGCGGCGTTGTTCAGGTGATCATCGCCACGGATCACATGGGTGACGCCCATGTCGTGGTCATCCACCACCACGGCCAGCATATAGACCGGGCTGCCGTCCGAACGCAGCAAAACCATGTCGTCCAGTTGATCGTTGCGAATGCTGACATCGCCCTGCACCTGATCCGCGATCACCGTCGCGCCGGATTGATCGGTTTTCAGGCGGACAACATAGGGGGCGTCAGGGTGCGTTGCTGGATCGGCGTCGCGCCAGGGGCTTTGAAAAAGGGTTGATCGGCCTTCGGATTTGGCGGCATCGCGAAAGGTTTGAATGTCATCCTGAGTGGCAAAGCATTTATAGGCATGTCCTGCGTCCAGCATTGCCAGCGCCACCTCGCGGTGGCGATCGGCGCGTTCGAATTGGCTGATCGGGTCGCCATCGTGATCCAGGCCCAGCCAGTCCAATCCGTTCAGGATGGCTTGCGTTGCTTCGGGGGTGGACCGGGCGCGGTCCGTGTCTTCGATCCGCAACAGGAATTTGCCGCCACGGCCACGGGCATAAAGCCAATTGAACAAAGCGGTGCGCGCCCCGCCGATATGCAGATAGCCGGTTGGCGAAGGGGCAAAACGGGTAACGACCTGTCGTGTCATAGGGGGTGTTTTCGCCTTTCTCGGGGGTGGGTTAACCACTTGCTAACCATGGTTGGATTAGCGTTGCGGCCTGTCTATCGACGCGCGCGGGGGGTGACAAGTGCTGCGCCTGACCCGACAAATAGCTGTCCTATTGCTGGGGCAACGGGGGCATTTGTTTTCCTGGGCACCGGTGGCCATGGGCACTGGCGTTGGCGTTTATTTTCTGTTGCCGGTCGAACCAGGCCTTGGAATGCTGGGTGGGCTGGGCGCAGGTATATGTGTCTGCGTCCTGGCGGCTTGGCGGTTAGGGCCGGGGGTATCCCCGCTTTTCTGGGCCGTTGCATTGATTGGTGCGGGCATCTGCGTGGCGACCTTGCGCAGCGCATGGGTTGGCGCGCCGGTTCTGAGCTATCGCTATTATGGCCCGATTGAGGGGCGCATCATCCACATTGATCGTTCGGGTTCTGACGCGCAGCGTTTGACGCTGGACCGGGTGCGATTGGCCGGACAACGCCCGCATGACACGCCGGAAAGGGTGCGCCTTTCGCTGCACGGTGATCAGAAATGGCTGACGCCCGAACCGGGCATGACGGTGATCGCCACCGGGCACCTTGCGCCGCCGGGCGGGCCGGTCGAACCGGGGGGCTTTGATTTTCGCCGCCACGCCTGGTTCGCACGCCTCGGCGGGGTCGGATATACCCGCACGCCGGTTCTGGAATGGGCACCGCCCGAACCGGGGGCCGTGCGGGTGGCCACATGGCGGCGGGCCATCGCCGCGCGGGTTCAGGCCGGGTTGAAAGGGGAAACCGGCGCCTTTGCGGCCGCCGTGATGACCGGGGACAGATCAGGGATGGGGCAGGGAACCTTGCAGGCGCTCAGGGCTTCGAACCTTGCGCATCTTTTGGCGATCTCGGGGCTTCATATGGGGTTGGTCGCGGGGTTTGTGTTCGGCGCTGTGCGCTTGTGCCTGGCGGCCTGGCCGTGGCTGGCGCTGCGTGTGGCATTGCACAAGGTCGCGGCGTTGGTGTCGCTGGCGGCGGCGGCGGGCTATTTGGCGTTGTCAGGGGGGAACGTGGCGACCGAACGCGCCTTTGTCATGGCGGCGGTCGCGCTGGTCGCGGTACTGGCGGATCGGCGTGCGATCAGTTTGCGGGCCGTGGCCCTTGCCGCCCTGATCGTGCTGACATTTCGCCCCGAGGCATTGCCGGGACCGGGGTTCCAGATGTCCTTTGCGGCCACGGTCGGGCTGGTTGCGGTGTTTTCGGCCATCCGTGACTGGCGGGCGCAAAGGCCAAATGACGCCTTGCCGCGCTGGCGAAAATGGATCGCGCCGGTGTTGGCGGTGGTCATTTCGTCGGCTGTTGCGGGCGCGGCGACGGCCCCGGTTTCGGCCACGCATTTCAATCAGATCGCCCGGCTTGGCCTGTTGGCAAACGTTTTGGCGGTGCCGGTGATGGGGGCGGCGGTGATGCCTGCGGCCGTGGTGGCCGCCTGTTTGATGCTGATCGGGTTCGAGGCCCCGGCCCTGTGGGTCATGGGGGTTGGAATTGACTGGGTTCTGGGCGTTGCACATTGGGTGGCGGCCCAGCCGGGGGCGGTGACACAGGTGCCGTCACCGCCGGCCGGGGTGTTGCCGTTGATGGCCTTTGGCGGCTTGGTGATATGTCTGTGGCAAGGGCGTTTGCGGGGCCTTGGCGTTTTGCCGATGGTGGTCGCGTTCTGGCTGTGGGCCACCACCGACCGCCCCGCCATTCTGGTGGCCGAAGACGGGGGGCTGGTCGGGGTGATGACAGATCAGGGGCGCGCCCTGTCACGTGCCAAGGGCGGGGGATTTGCGGCGCGCACCTGGTTGGAAAACGATGGTGACCCGGCCGAACAGGGTGACGCCGCGGCCCGGTGGGCAATGGTTCCAAATGGCATGATCCGCCATGTGACCGGGAAAAAACGGGCCGCGGGGCTGTTGGGGTGTGACGGCGCGCGGTTGATTGTCGCCAATGCCAAGGTGGCGCCAATGCAAGGGTGTCTGGTTCTGGACGCGCCGACCCTGCGAAAGATGGGTTCGGTCGCGCTGTGGGACACCGGCAATGGTTGGGGGCTGACACCCGCCAGAACGCCGGGGCATGTGCGCCCGTGGTCGGGGCAGGCGGCGCAAACCGGGCGAAACAGGCGCGAAAAATCACACCCGCGTGGCCAAGAGCAGGTCAGCACACGCGGGCCATCGCGCGCGCCCTGAAACGGGCCGCGCGGGCGGTTCAGGGCGGGTCAGTAGGTGCGGATCAGCCCGACCAGACGCCCCTGCACCTTGACCATGGAAGACGGTAATTCACGGGTTTCATAGGCCGGGTTGGCGGCGACCAGTTCCACGGTGTCACCACGGCGGAAAAACCGTTTCAATGTCGCCTCCTGATCCTGAACCAGGGCCACGACGATATCGCCATTGTCCGCTGTGGGTGTTTCGCGGATCACCACGACATCGCCATCATTGATCCCGGCGTCGATCATGGAATCACCCCGCACCTCAAGCGCATAGTGTTCGCCCTTGCCGGACATCATTGATCCGGGGACGGTGACGTGGTGGGACACTTGGGCAATCGCCTCGATCGGGACACCGGCGGCGATCCGACCCATCACAGGCAATTCGATCGCGTCGATCTGCGATACCGGTTGGGCATTCGCTGGCCGGTCTTCGGGGCCGGTGGCGCCGCCGTCGATCACGCGGGGCACAAAGCCGGACGCGTCGCCCCCAAGGCTTTCCGGCAGGCGGACGATTTCAATGGCACGGGCCCGGTGGGCCAATCGGCGGATGAACCCGCGTTCCTCAAGCGCTGTGATCAGGCGGTGGATGCCGGATTTTGACCTGAGGTCCAACGCTTCTTTCATTTCGTCGAACGATGGGGGAACACCGTCCCGTTTCACCCGTTTCTGAATGAATTCAAGTAGATCGAGTTGCTTCTTGGTCAACATTTCTGCGGCCCCACATAGTGTGCATTCCGCTTTGTTCTACACATGTTCCCGATTTGTGTCAACAATGTCAGTATCTGGCGGCAGGTGACGGGTCAAAGGGGCCTTTGGCCTAGAGTTTGAGATAGCTGACCATGTCCCCGGTTTGTGCTGCCGGGGCATTGGCGGGGCGGATCAGGAACGCACCGGCCTGTGCCAAAACCGACAAGAGAGCACTGTCCTGGCTTTCAAAGGCGCGGATCGTGTCACCGTCACGTTTTGCGCGCATGAAATGCGTGCGCGGGCCGTTGGCGGCAACCGGAGCGGCCAACCGGGCAACACCGGTTTCCAGCGCCGCGGCGGGCAGGCCCTGCATGGCGCGGATCACCGGGCGCAGGAAAACATGGCCACAGACCATGGCCGACACCGGATTGCCGGGCAGGCCGATCATCGCCACCCCGCCGATTTTCCCGGCCATCAGCGGTTTGCCAGGGCGCATGGCGATTTTCCAGAACGCGCGGTCCAATCCCAAATCGGCGGCGACTTTGCCGACAAGGTCATGATCCCCGACCGAAGCGCCGCCAATGGTCACGATAAGATCCGCGCCCTTTGTCAGCGCAAAGGCGAGCCGCAGGCTGTCTTCGGTGTCGCGCGCAATGGGCAGAAGGCGGACGTCGGCGCCTTCTGCCTCAAGCAGCGCCTTGAGGCCAAAGGTGTTGGACGCGACGATCTGATCGGGGCCGGGAACCTCGCCGGGCATCACAAGTTCATCGCCGGTTGAAATCAGGGCCACCACCGGGCGGCGGGCCACGCTTAGAACCGGGACATTCATCGCGGCGGCCAGGGCGACATGCGCCGCGCTTAACCTGAGGGGCGCGCTGATGTGATCACCGATGCGGAAATCGGCACCGGCGGCGCGCACATGCGGGCCTTTGTCCAATGCGTCTGACAGGGTGATCGTGTCGCCGTCGCGCGATACGTCCTCTTGGATCACAACGCGGTCGGCACCGCGCGGCATGGGCGCGCCGGTGAATATCCGCGCGGCCTGGCCTGCGCCGACTTCGGCGTCAAAGCCACGGCCAGCGGCGGCCTCTCCTATGACGTGAAATGTGGCGCCGGGAACGGCTTCGGATGCGCTGAGGGCATATCCGTCCATCGCGGATGCGGCAAAGGGGGGCTGATCGCGCAGGGCGACCACATCCTTGATCAATACCCGGCCCGCAGCCTTGGCCAGGGGAACAGGCTGGGCGTCCATGGGCGCCACAAGGTCGAAAAGCCGCCCGAGTGCGTCTTCGACAGAAATCATCCCGCCGGGTCCGCCTGATATAGGCCGGATTTCCCGCCGTCCTTCAGCATGACGCGGATACCGCCGATTTCCATCGCGCGGTCCACGGCCTTGGCCATGTCATAGACCGTCAGCGCAGCGGTCGATACGGCCGTCAGCGCTTCCATTTCGACGCCGGTTTGTCCGGTTGTCTTGACCGTCGCTTCGATCCGAATTCCGGGCAGGGTCGGATCCGGTGTCAGGTCAACGGCGACCTTGGTGATCGGCAGCGGGTGACACAGCGGGATCAGATCGGCGGTGCGTTTGGCGCCCATGATCCCGGCAAGGCGGGCAACCCCCAGAACATCCCCCTTTTTGGCGCGACCTTCGGCAATCAGATCAAAGGTTTCGCGCGCCATCTTGATGTGTCCCTGGGCGACGGCAACGCGGGATGTGACCGCCTTGTCGGACACATCGACCATATGGGCATCGCCCTTGGTGTCGAAATGCGTCAGCGCCATCAGAGCCCCCCGCCCATGCCCGGTCCCTGATGAGCACCGGCCAGCAGGCGACGGGTGGCCGCGGCCACATCGTCCTGGCGCATCAGGCTTTCACCGATCAGGAAACACCGCGCGCCGTACCGCGCCATATCGGCCAGATCGGCGGGTGTGGACAGCCCGCTTTCCGTGACGATGATCCGGTCTTCGGGCACCAATCGCGACAAGCGTCGGGTGGTGTCCAGTGACGTCTCAAAGGTGCGCAAATCGCGGTTGTTGATGCCGATCAGGCGCGATTTCAGGTCGGATGCGCGTTCCAGTTCTTGGGCGTCGTGTACCTCGATCAGGGCATCCATGCCCCAATGGGTGGCGGCGGATTCCAGTTCTGCGGCCTGTGCGTCACTGACAGAGGCCATGATGATCAGGATGCAATCGGCCCCAAGCGCGCGGGCCTCGGCCACCTGATAGGTGTCGTACATGAAATCCTTGCGCAGCACTGGCAAATCACATGCGGCGCGCGCGGCGACAAGGAATTCCTTGGCCCCCTGGAATGAAGGCGTATCCGTCAACACCGACAAACAGGCTGCCCCGCCTTCGGCATAGGCGGCGGCGATGGCGGCGGGGTCGAAATCCGCGCGGATCAGCCCCTTGGACGGGGATGCCTTTTTGACCTCGGCGATCAACCCATAGCCAAGGCGCGATACCTCGTGCAGATGGTCGGCAAAACCGCGCACCGGCGATGCGGCGTGGGCTTCGGCCTCGACCTCTTCGATCGGTTTGGCGGCCTTGTCGGCTGCGATTTCTTCCAGCTTATAGGCTTTGATACGGTCTAAGACGGTTTCGCTCATGTCGGGTCTGTCCAGTTGATCGGCGTCTCTTTCCTTGCAGTAAGCCACTTGTTGACCGTTGAAAATGGCCGTGAGCCGAAAAAACCGCGTCGGGCGGAAAGTGGCGAAGGGTGGGCCGATGTCAAAATCAGGTGATCAGGCCCGGTGATCGCGTCACCAAACCCTTTGGCATGGCCGCCCCACAGGATGAACGCACGGGGGCGATCTGACAGGTGGGTCAGCACCTGACGGGTCAGGTGATGCCAGCCGATTTTCGCATGCCCCCCCGCGTCAGACGCCGGTACGGACAGGCATGTGTTCAACAGCAAGACCCCCTGATCGGCCCAAAACCGAAGGTCGCCATTTGGCGGGGCCGCGCCAAGGTCCTCGTGCATCTCTTTGTAAATGTTTGACAATGAACGGGGCAGGGGGCGGACATCCGGGGCCGTGGAAAAGGCAAATCCATGGGCATGTCCCGGCGTCGGATAGGGATCCTGCCCCAGGATGACGACACGGGTGGCATCGGGATAGGTGCGTTTCAGCGCGGCAAAGCGCTGTTCGGCGGGGGGCAGGATGTCGCGCGGGTCAGCCGCGATTTTGGCGGCGATGTCGGGATAGTGCGTGGCAAAGAACCCAAGGCGCCCCCAAGGGCCAACATCGGGCGTCATGGCATTTTCACCCGCATGGGCCGTTTCGGGCGACGTGTCCGACGGGACAGCGGCCTTATTGGCCCGCGCGCGGGTTTCGGGGGAGGGAAGGTTGGCGGAGCGCGGCGGCACATGGGCTGTGCCCGCAACCGGATCGAACATAGATGTCTGGCGATCATCCTTGCCCATGATTACCCGGCCGCTGAGGTGATTTTGGCCAATGCTTCAATCTTGGATTTCGCGGCGCCGCTGTCGATGCTTTCGCGGGCCATTTCGACCCCCTGTTTCAGGTCCGTGGCAGCATCCGCCACCACAAGTGCCGCAGCGGCGTTCAACAACACCGCGTCGCGATAGGCGGATGCGGCCCCGTCCAGAAGCGCGCCAAAGGCCTTGCCGTTTTGTTCGGGCGTGCCCCCCAGGATGGAGTCAAACGGATGCACGGGCAGACCGAAATCCTCGGGGTGGAGCTCGACTTCGCGGATGGTTCCATCATTTTCCAGCGCGGCGACCCATGAGACACCGGTGATCGTCAGTTCATCCGTTCCGTCCGAACCGTGCACCAACCACGCGTGGTCCGACCCAAGCGCCCCAAGCGTTTCGGCCATGGGGCGGATCAGATCGCGCGAAAATGCACCGGTAAGCTGGCGTTTGACGCCTGCGGGGTTGGTCAGCGGACCAAGGATATTGAAAATGGTGCGGGTGCCCAATTCGGCCCTTGTGGGCATCACATGGGCGATCGCCGGGTGGTGCATCGGGGCCATCATAAAGGCGATTCCGGCCTCGCTCAGCGCCTTTTCGGCCACGTCGGGGCCGACCATGACGTTGACACCCATCTGCGTCAGCGCGTCAGCCGCCCCGGACAGAGAGCTGAGGTTGCGGTTCCCGTGTTTGGCCACGACCACGCCCGCCCCGGCGACGACAAATGCGGTGGCGGTCGAAATATTCAGGGTGCCTTTGCCATCTCCTCCGGTGCCGACAATGTCCATGGCGCCGTCCGGCGCGGCCACGGGTTTGCACCGGCTGCGCATGGCGGCGGCTGCGGCGGCGTATTCATCGACGGTTTCACCGCGCGTGCGCATCGCCATGAGCAGTCCGCCGATCTGACTAGGCGTTGCCTGCCCTTCGAAAAGGATGTCAAACGCGGCGCGCGCCTCGTCCCGGGTCAGGGGGCGATCGGCGGCTGCGGCGATAAACGGTTTGATTGCGTCGCTCATTTTGGACCCTTGAATTCAAATTATTGCCCCAAACAGTGGGGCGATTGTATGCGGCCCCTGTGCAGGGGCCGTTCTTGTGGTATGGTACGCCCCAGATACAGACCCGGGCAGGCTGTTCATTGACGCGGCCCAATGTTGGGGCGTGTCATACATGCTCTGCCCATTGTGCCCGCGTCAAGGGCAGCAAGGGCGGGGTCGGGGCAGCAAACAAGGTCGGGACAAAATCCGATCGGCAAAGAGGCAAAGACCGTGAAACGCGGATTCCTTTCAGGTATGATCTGGGGCGTCATTATTTCGACGCCCATTCTTGCAGTTATGTCATTGACCGCGCCCTTGCGCGGCACCGCCCCGCCGCGCACCGGGGGGCCGGATGTGCCTGCGGGTTCTGAATTCAATCAATCGCGGCCCGATACGCCCGCAACCCTGCCTGGGCAGGATCAGGTCAGCAAACCGCCCGAGGCGGCAAGCCCGTCCGAACCAGGGCGTGATGCGCTGGAAATCGGGGATCAAACCACGGCCCCCGGCACGCGGCCTGAAACCGGTGAAGCCGCGTCAAACCTGACATCAGCGCGACCGGCGGCAGGCGATACAGCCGTGCCCGCCATGGGCAACGGCGACAATCCGCCGGTCAAGGTTGCCGAAGTCGATCCCGCGCCCAAACCCCCGCAGAGCGAGGCGGGACCAGAAAAAACCACGACACCCGCGCCGCCCCCGGTTCAGGACAAGCCTGCGGAAATGTCTGACGCAAAACCGGCGCAAGGGGCTGGATTTCCCGTGCAGGATTTGGAAGCAGCCGCCGAAGCGCCGGTTGTGGACAATGTCGCGGCACCGGGATCAACTGGCGCGTCAGATGCCCCCGCCGCACCGGTAGAAGCGGCAGGGCCAGGCGAAACCGCGCAGATGACGCAACAGGGCGATGATGCGCGCGCGCCCGAGACAACCGCGATGGCCAGTGCCGAAGGTGCGACCGAACCCGCCGCGCCCGTGGCCGAAAAGCCGTCTATGGAAGTGAGTGCGGGCGATGACAAAACTGCCGCGCCCGAAGCCGCCACAGCCGAAACCGCCCCCGATACGCCGACTGACGATGGCGTGATGGTTTCAAGGGCGGATACGACCGGCAATGTCACCACACAGCCCGGCGCAAATGATGCCGACACACCGGGGCGTGACGCGATTGCCCCCGACGCCAGCACAAGTGACGCTGGCACAGGTGACACCGGCCAAATGGCACAGACGCCCACGGGGGCAGGTGCCACCGTGCCGGGCACAAGCGATGCAAACAGCCAAACTGCGGCCAAGGCTGCGGATGCCGATCAGGCAGACGGCCAAGTGATCGCCGGACTTGGGGCCAATGGTACAGGGGCGGGCACATCCGATCCAACCGCGCCGGGCACCACGGCTGGGCAAGCTGCTGCGGGATCAATCCCCGGAAAGCGCGCAGGACGGTTGACTGACCGAAATGACACTGTGCGCACGGGGCGCCTGCCATCAATCACCGACACGGAAAATGCTGCAGGGGCCGAAGCAGCCAGCGCAGGGGCCGACACGGCACGTGTTGATGACCCATCCCTGCCGCCAATCCGTCGCTATGCGGTCGAATTTGCCAACCCCGAGTCCAAACCGTTGATGACGATCATCCTGATCGACGATGGCAAGGGGGCGACAGACGCCCGGGCGCTGACAAATTTCCCGTATCCTGTGACCATAGCATTGGACCCCGCATGGAACGGTGCCGCGCAAGCAATGTCCGATTATCGTGACGCCGGGTTTGAGGTGATGCTGATGGCCGGTCTGGACGATGGTGCAGACGCGCGGGACCTGGAAACATCATTCGAGACATGGACAAGACTGTTGCCGGATGTTGTTGGCGTGTTGGAAAACCCGCAAAAGGGTTTGCAATCGTCCAAGGAAATCTCGGATCAGTTGACCGACATTCTGTCGGACACCGGGCATGGGCTTGTTCTTTATCCCAACGGGTTTGATACGGCGCGCAAATTGGCGGACAAACAGGGTGTGCCCGCGGCCACGGTGTTTCGTGATTTTGATTCCCAAGGTCAGAGCGCCAGCGTGATCCGCCGTTTCCTGGACCATGCCGCGTTCCGCGCTGGTCAGGAAGACGCAGTCGTCATGGTGGGACGTGTGCGCCCCGAAACCGTGCAGGCGCTGTTGGTCTGGGGGCTTCAGGACCGGGCAAGCCGTGTGGCACTTGCACCTGTTTCCGCGCTTTTGTTGCGCGGCTTTGACGGCTGATTAGGGTTACTGGCCTTCACCTTTGGTATTCAACGGCGGTGGCTAAGGCCATCGCCGTTTGCCGTTCAGGATAGGGCGGCCCCCTGTTCCAGCGGGGTAGGACGATCACCTACCCTGAGAACCCGAAACCGGGATGGGCATCAATGTTTGATGGTGTCGGGGTTTTGATTGGCACGACCAAAGGGATTGCTGAATGCCAAAGGCGCTGTGCCCTGTGCGATCATCCCCGTCGGTCACGCGGCAAGCGTGGCCGGGGTCACCAAAGGATCAGGCGCGCTGCCCGCCCAAGGGCGATGGCCGCGCGCCCGTTATTGCCTAGCGAAAATTCGCGTGAACCGCGTTCAGCGCGTTTTGATCCAGTGTTACGCCTGCACGGGCGCGAATGTCATCTGACACCGCGCGGAACAAATCCTGCCCCAGGCTTTGACCCGCCGCCTGGGCCAGACCCGCACGCAAACGCGCGGTGTTTTCATCGTCGTCCGACGGGGCGTTGATCGCATCAAGACGCATGATCTGAACCGCGCCAAAGCTTTCCGTGATCACGATGTCACCCGTGGACATGGCAAAGGCGCGGGTGACGAAATCCTGAGGTGTCCCAAGGACAGAACCGTTCCGGTTCAGTGCCTCTTCGATCTGCGGTTCAAGCCCCAGGCTTGCGAAGGTCGCGCTTTCCTGTAGGCGGGTTTTGATCACCTCGGCCTTGGCGCGCAATTGTTTCAGTGTTTCCTGGTTTTCCCAGCTTCCCAGGACGCGGGATTTCACATCGGCCAGGGGCGACGGCGCGGGTGGCTCTGTCCCTTCCATGCGCATGGCAAAGATGCCGCCGTCCTCTAGTTCTGCAATCTCGGGGTAGGCGCCTTGTTGCAGGGCTGCGGCGGCTTCGTCAAAGCCGTCATAGGCGGCGATGCCTTCGCCAAGGTCCTGGAACCAGCCGATGGTGCCCAGTTCCATATCGGTTTCGTTGGCCAAATCCTCAAGCGTGGCGCCGCCTGCCAGCAGGTCTTCGATTTCTTCGCGCTGACGGTCGATGGCCCGGCGGGCCTGATCGGTGACCAGTTCTTCGGTCAGGATCGTGCGGGCGTCATCAAATGACACGGACACGGCCGGAAAAATGCCGTTGATGCGGAACAGGGCCGGGCCAAGGTCTGTCATCAAGGGCCCAACCACGTCGCCGCTTTTGGCAGCAAAGACCTGTTCGCCGGCTGCGCCGAGTTCGATCCGGGTAACGTCGCCCAGATCAATATCGGACAGTTCAAGGCCGCGATCCGACACCAGCGTTTCGAAATCCGTCGCGCCGATGTCCAATTGCGCACGTGCAGTGTCTGCGCTGTCCTGATCGGGATAAACAAGGCGTTCGACCAGACGGCGCGCGGGGCGATTGAATTCGGCGTCGCGTTCCTTGTAGGCGGACATCAGAACGTCTTCGTCCACTTCGATCGTGTCGATCAGCATGTCCGGGGACAGCCAAGCATAGGTGATCAGCTTTTTCTCAGGAATGGTGTAGCGGTCAATGTGGGCTTCGTAATGATCCTGAAGCTGCTGTTGCGTCGGTGCGGGCAGTGGCGCGTCAAGGTCACCCTGATCAATGCGCGCCCAGGTGATTTTCCGCGTCTCACCGATATAGCCCATCAAGGCGTCGGCAAACGCAGGTGCCATGGAATCGCCGGTGACAACGGCGGCCTGAAGGATGGTGCGCGCGGTTTCTTCGCGCAGGCGGGTTTCAAATTCGGTTTTGCTTAGCCCGTTGCGTTCCAGCGCGAATTCATAGGCTTCGCGATCGAAATTGCCGTCGATGCCCTGAAACGCCTGGATTTGCTGCAACTGGCGGATCAGAACATGATCCCCGACCGAGATGCCCATTTCGGCGGCTTCGTGATCCATGGCGCGGGCCGAAATGAGTTTGGCCAAGGTTGCTTCGACAAGGCCAAGTTGTTCGGCTTGCTCAAAGCTCATTCGTTGGCCGGTCTGTGCTTCGATGGCGCGCAGTTCTTCCTGAAGAGAGCGGGCATAGACATCGACATCAAGGTCTTTGGTTCCCACGGAGCCCACACTGGTGATCTGGCCCGAGAAATTCGTGACGCCAAAACCGCCCAGTCCCAGAACCAGCAGGCCCATGATGATCCAGACCACTGTCCGTCCTGCCTTTTTCGCCGCCATGTGCCGTTCCTTTGCTGTGCCGGGTGTCGCTGCCGGTGCTATTTATGCGTTGTTTGCGATGTCTAATGCCCTGAGTGGAGCCTCACAAGGGGCGACGGGATCGGGTGTGGCGACTTTTGCGTGAGGGTCACGGGTCGTAGGCGGCCAGACGATGCAGCAGGGTGGCTATTGCATCGCTGTCCACGTTGGCGAAAGCGACACGCAGTTGGCGCAGGCCGGATGGATCATCGGGCGGGGTGAACATGGTGCCCGGCAGCAGCAGAATGCCGGCATCGCGGACCAATGATTGTGCAAGGCGATCCGACGGGATGGAGAAAGGGTGTTCCAGATAGGCGAAATACGCCCCGCACCCAAGGAGTTTCCAGCCCCGTGCGGCAAGCGGGGCAAAGCCAGTTTGGATTGCGGCGCGGCGCGACAGGATTTCATCGCGTTGCCCGGCGAGCCAGTCGTCTAGGTGTCCCAAGCCCCAAAGGGCGGCGTGCTGGCCAAGTTGGGCCGGGCAGATGGTGACGGTGTCGAGGAATTTTTCAACCTCGCCCAATCGGGAGGTGCCGGTGATCATCGCCCCGACACGGTGTCCGGTCAGCCGGTAGGATTTGGAAAAGGAATAGAGTTGGATCAGCGTGTCGCCCCAGTTGTCAGAGGCGAACAGATCGTGCGGTGCCGCGTCAGAGCTGTGGAAGTCGCGGTAGGTTTCATCGAGGATCAGCGCGATCCCGGCGGTCTGAGCAAGGTCGAAGAATGCGCGCAAAAGGGTGGGGGGGTATTCCACACCGGCGGGGTTGTTCGGGCTGACCAAGGCAATGGCGCGGGTGCGCGGGGTGATCAATGCGCGGGCCTGATCCGGGTCGGGCAGCATATCCGGGCCGGTGGGCAGGGGGATCGCCGTGACCCCGGCCATGTCGAGCCACATTTTGTGATTGAAGTACCAGGGCGTCGGGAGGATGACCTCGTCCCTGTCGCACGTCAGGGTTTGGATGGCGGCGCAGAAGGCTTGGTTGCAGCCTGATGTGATCGCGATCTGGTCGGCTGTGACGGTCGTGTCGTAGGCGGATGTCCAGCGGGCGGCGATCGCGGATCGCAGGGCGGGCAGGCCGAGGACGGGCCCATAGAGATGTGTTTGGGGGTCCTCCATGACCAGCCGCGCCATTTCCTGACGCATTGGTCGGGGCGGTGGGTCCACAGGGGCGGCCTGACTGACATTGATCAGGGGGCGGTCGTCGGGGAAGCTGACGTCTTCGATCCAGCGTCGCGCTTCCATCACGGGAGGGGGGAAGGTGGTGTTGGTGCGTGGGGGCATGGGATCCTCAGGCGGGGCGGTGTGGCGGGTGCCAAGACATGGTGGGCGGATCGTGGGGCCATTGCAATGGGGGGCGTCCTTCGGCCATCGAGGCCTCAGGGGCGCGACGCCAAGGGCGTCAAGGGTGCCTCCGGCGGAAGTATTTTTGGAAAGATGAAGAGGGGTAGGAAGGGGCGCGGATGTGACATTCCCGGGTGGTGACGCAGGGATGCCGTGTTGGGGTTGGGTCAGTCGGTGCCGCGGTAGGGTTTGACGTATTGCATGGCCATATCCCAGGGAAAGAAGATCCAGGTGTCCTGGCTGACCTCGGTTATGAAGGTATCGACCTGGGCGCGGCCTTTTGGTTTGGCGTAGACGGTTGCGAAATGTGCGTTCGGATAGAGGGCGCGCACGAGTTCGAGGGTTTTGCCGCTGTCCACGAGATCGTCGATCACCAGGATGCCGGTGCCATCGCCCATCATTTCGGAATCGGGTGATTTGAGCACCGACGCTTCGGTTTGATCCTGATGATCATAGCTTTTCACCGAGATCGTATCGACGGTGCGAATGTCGAGTTCGCGCGCGACGATCATCGCCGGGGCCATGCCACCGCGGGTGATAGCGACAACGGCTTTCCACGCGCCGTTGTCAGGCCCGTGCCCGTCGAGGCGCCAGGCCAGGGCGCGGCTGTCGCGGTGGATCTGATCCCAGCTGACGTGGAAGCCTTTTTCATGGGGCAGGAGAGTGTCGGTCATGGCAGGTCCTTTATGTCCTGTTTCATCCCAGGGCGATCTTCAGGCCAAAGAACGTGAGGAACCCGGCAAAGCAACGGTCTATGCCGGATTTCAGGCGGATATAGGCGGTGCGGGCGCGGGGCAGTGAAAACACCCGTGCGACGAGGATATACCAAAGGGTTTCGTTGACAAAGACCGCAGCGACAATGGCCAACAGCCATGGCATTGGCGTACCGGGCGGCACAAGGCCGACAAAGACCGCGCCAAAGAACACGGCGGGTTTCGGGTTTGTTGCAAAGGTGAGAAAGCCAAAGCGCATGGCCTGATAGGTGGTCAGGCGGGCCGCGTGGTCGCCTTTTTCGGCGTGAAGGTCCATTGGCGTTGGGGCCTGGCGCCATAGTTTGATCGCGATCCAGATCAGGAATGCGGCGCCCACCAGTTTGAACGCCGCATAGAGGGCGGGCACCAATTCAAAGAGCACCGCAATCCCGGCCAATGCGGCCGTTGCCCAAAGTGCCGCGCCGAGGCCAAAGCCGACGGCAAGCGCAACGGCGGTGGCGAACCCGTCGCGCACAGCGACCCGCAGGCAGACAACAAAGGACGGACCCGGCGACATCGCCGCGAGCAGGTGAATGGCAACAATGAAGAGAAAAGCGGTGACCGGCATCGCAGGTCAGCTTTTGTCGATATCCGGGGCGTCCACGGCTTTCATGCCGACCACGTGATACCCCGCGTCCACATGCAGGTTTTCGCCAGTGGTGCCAGAGCCGAGGTCGGACAACAGGAAAAGCGCGGCCTTGCCGACCTCTTCTTGGGTGACATTGCGGCGTAGGGGCGAGTTCAATTCGTTCCACTTGAGGATATAGCGGAAATCACCGATGCCTGAGGCCGCCAGCGTCTTGATCGGACCGGCGGAGATGGCATTAACGCGGATGCCGTCTTTGCCCAGATCCTCGGCCAGGTATTTCACCGATGCCTCAAGTGCGGCTTTGGCGACACCCATCACATTGTAATGCGGCATGACCTGTTCGGCGCCGTAATAGGTGAGCGTCAGCATTGAACCGCCATTGGTCATCAGTTTTTCGGCGCGCTGGGCGACGGCGGTAAAGGAATAGACGGAAATATCCATCGTCATCTGGAAATTGCCGCGGCTGGTGTCCACGTAGCGGCCGCGCAATTCGTTTTTGTCGGAAAACCCGATCGCATGGACGATAAAATCCAACCCGCCCCAGGCATCGGAAATGGCCTGAAAACACGCATCAATCGACGCTTCGTCGCCCACGTCGCAATCAAACAGCTGCGTGACCCCAAGAGAGGCGGCCAGAGGTTCGACCCGTTTGCGGAACGCATCCCCCATGTAAGAGAAGGCGAGTTCCGCGCCAGCGTCAGCGCAGGCTTGGGCGATGCCCCAGGCGATGGACTTGTCGTTTGCGACGCCCATAATGAGCCCGCGTTTCCCGGCCATTAGGTTGTTTGACATCTCGCGCCCCCCGACTGATCCTTGGTTTTCAGATCCTTTAGGCGATTGGCAGGGGGTCATCAAGGGTGCGGCACAGACCGCGCGCAATCCGGCGGAGGCAATATGAGCGAGAGAAGCGGCATTTTCGCAGGGGACGATCCCTTTCAGATTGCCCGCCGATGGATGGCCGAGGCCGAACAAAGCGAGGTGAACGACCCCAATGCCGTTGCCCTGGCCACGGTGGATGACGACGGGTTGCCCAATGTCAGAATGGTTCTGTTGAAAGACATCGAAGACGCCGCGTTCGTTTTTTACACCAACTACACCAGTGCCAAGGCACAGGAATTGGACGGCGGCGGAAAGGCGGCCTTTGTCCTGCATTCCAAAAGCCTGCGGCGTCAGATCAGGGTGCGGGGGGGCATCTCAAAGGAGGACGGCGCGCAAGCGGACGATTATTACGCGTCCCGGTCGATCAAATCCCGGCTTGGGGCCTGGGCTTCGGCCCAATCGCAGCCCCTATCATCGCGTGCGACGCTGATGGCCGAGGTGGCCAAGGTCACGGCGGCCAAGGGGCCAAATCCGCCGCGCCCGGAGTTTTGGGGCGGATACCGATTGATTCCGGTTGAGATTGAGTTTTGGGCAGACGGTGCATTTCGTTTGCATGACCGTTTTCAATGGCGGCGTGCAAACGCCGATTCGCCTTGGGCAATTCAAAGGCTCTACCCTTAAGAAGAGTTAACGTGTAATTGATCCGCGCATCCGGGCCATAACCGGACGGCAAGTCATTAAATACGGGGCGGCATTGGTGTTAGATAAGGATCAAGCGAAACGGGTTTCCGGCATCGTGAAATGGTTCGATGCGGGGCGGGGGTTCGGCTTTGTTACGTCGGATGCCTGCGGGCAAGATATTCTTTTGCATGTGAATGTTTTACGCAATTTTGGCCAGGGGTCGGTTGCCGAGGGCGCAATGGTTGATGTTGCCATCCAGGTTTCAGATCGCGGCACGCAGGTAAGCGAGATCTTTTCGATCACCGCGCCAAGTCTTGCGGATGAACCGATTCTTGAGGACTTTAAGGGTCTTGATCCGAGCGAGATTAAATCGACGCCAATGTTGCCTGCGCGCGTGAAGTGGTTCGACAAGGCCAAGGGGTTCGGTTTCGCCAATATCTTTGGGTCGGGCGACGATGTCTTTTTGCATGTCGAGGTCCTGCGGTCGTCGGGTCTGGCAGCCCTTGCGCCGGGCGAGGCTGTGACGCTGCGCGTGATCACCGGAGAACGCGGTCTGATGGCCACCGAAATCCTGCAATGGGACGCGGCGATCGACGCGAACGGCGTAAAATGATCGGGATGCGGTGCATGTCCTGGCGGATACTGCATCGGTCTTTCGGTCGCGTTTTGGTCGCTATCCTGGCGTTGATGATGGCGACATCTGTGTCGGCGGCATGCAGCGAACATTTTGTTGAGCTAAGGGGCGACTGGGGTGGCGCGCGGTTTCGCGTGGAAATTGCAGACACCGAAGCGGAACGTAACAAGGGCCTGATGTTTCGCGAATCAATGAGCGCAGGCGCAGGCATGTTGTTCATCTATCCCAACACGCAACGCGCCATCGCATTCTGGATGCGCAACACACTTATCCCGCTGGATATGCTGTTTTTCGACGATTCCGGCACGCTGCGGCATATCCACAGCAACGCGGTTCCACATGACGAAACACCGATAAGCGGCGGGCCGGGCATACGATACGTGTTGGAAATCAACGGTGGGCTGGCCCGCGACATGGGGATTTCGGTTGGTTCGCAGATGCGCCACCCGACTATTCACCCAAACGTTGCGATTTGGCGCTGTTAGGTCTTTTCAATTCTGTTTTCCCAGAGTATTGACCGGGTCGGTTCGGGGCGTGGCGCAGTCTGGTAGCGCACCTGTTTTGGGTACAGGGGGTCGTGAGTTCGAATCTCGCCGCCCCGACCATTTTTTCCCTCTTTAAGTGTCAGCAGTGTTTGAGACGGGCTTCGGCCCGGTTCTCAGTCCTTTGGGCGCTTGCTGGATTGTTGCCGACAGAGGGGGCAACGTGCCGAAGCCGAGATGTGCCGTCTGGAAATCGCCGAACCCCGCGGCGGGCAGACCATCAGATGGCGCGCCGTGATGATCACAGGGCGGCCGGGATCGGTGGGCGACGGATTCCCGAATTCGGGCTGGGTGCCCGCTTTGCGTGCGTCATTCGATTCGGGCCGCGTTGAATCTATATCTAGTATCCGTAGCCACCATGGCCACATATTGTGGGGTTGTCGGGCCAGTCTTTCACGATTGTTTCGGGCGGGTTTTCAGATCAGCGATGCAAGTCCGGGCAAAGTGGCTTGTGTGCAACATGGGTATTTGGCGATGACAAACCAACAAAACTGTAGATGTGGCAGGGGGTTATGAAGCGTCCAAAAAAGGAGCCTGGTGCCTGTCGATTCTGTTGATAAGGCGTCAAGGCAAAAAATCCGCAAAATGTGGTAAAGAAACGTTGACCGGACCCCACATCTTCCTTCAAATTGTGATGGTCGGCGGGGACCACTACCACATCTAGTGGCCCGACAGGCGGCAGGGGACGGTTACATCCAAAAAGACCTCAGGTCCTTATGGACAGGCTGCGGGAGCATACGTGCGCCGCGTCCTAAGCCCTTGTTTGCCCGCGTCGATGGCACGAACACTCGGTCCGGCAGATCGCCGGAACAGGCGACGGGCCGAGCATAAAAACGCGATAAGATCATGGGGCTGTTTCGCTAATGAAAATCGAACGCAAATTCACCAAATCCGGTCAAGACGCTTACGCGGCGCTAGACTTTGTCACCACATCGTCGGAAATCCGTAACCCGGATGGCACCGTGGTTTTCAAAAATGACAATGTCGAAGTGCCCGGCGCCTGGAGCCAGGTCGCCAGCGACGTGATCGCGCAGAAATATTTCCGCAAGGCCGGCGTGCCAGCCAAGCTTAAGAAAGTGCGCGAAAAGGATGTGCCCGAATTCCTGTGGCGGTCGGTGCCAGATGGCGATGCAACCGGCGGCGAAACCTCGGCCAAGCAGGTGTTCGACCGTTTGGCGGGGGCGTGGGCCTACTGGGGATGGAAAGGTGGCTATTTCACCACCGAAGAAGACGCGAGCGCGTATTACGACGAAATGCGCTATATGTTGGCCAGCCAGCGCGGCGCCCCAAACAGCCCCCAATGGTTCAACACCGGCCTGCACTGGGCCTATGGCATCGATGGGCCCAGCCAGGGCCATTACTATGTTGATTACAAATCCGGCAAGCTGACGAAATCGGCCAGTGCGTATGAACACCCCCAGCCGCACGCCTGTTTCATCCAATCCGTTGCTGACGATCTGGTGGGCGATGGCGGCATCATGGACCTGTGGGTGCGCGAGGCGCGCCTGTTCAAATACGGGTCCGGCACCGGCACCAACTTTTCCAGCCTGCGGGCTGATGGTGAAAACCTGTCGGGCGGTGGCAAGTCGTCTGGCCTAATGGGGTTCCTTAAGATCGGTGACCGGGCAGCGGGCGCGATCAAATCCGGCGGCACCACCCGGCGCGCGGCCAAGATGGTGATTGTGGATGCAGACCACCCCGATATCGAAGAATACATCAACTGGAAGGTGAAAGAGGAGCAAAAGGTTGCTTCTCTGGTCGCTGGTTCGAAAATGCACGAACGCCAGCTGAACGAAATATTCGCGGCGATCCGCGCGTTCGATGGTTCCGAGGCTGGTGCCTATGATCCGGCGGAAAACCCCGCGTTGAAAAAGGCCGTGCGCGACGCCAAAAAGGTGTCGATCCCCGAGACATATATCAAGCGGGTTCTGGATTATGCCAAACAGGGCTATGCCAGCATCGAATTCCCCACCTATGACACCGATTGGGACAGCGAAGCATATGCAAGCGTGTCGGGCCAGAACTCCAACAACTCGGTCCGGGTGACCGACGCGTTCCTAAAGGCCGTTGAAAACGACGAACCATGGGAATTGATCCGCCGCACCGATGGCAAGGTCGCCAAGACCATCAAGGCACGCGAATTGTGGGAAACCATCGGCCACGCCGCATGGGCCTGTGCCGATCCCGGCATTCAATACCATGACACCGTCAACGCATGGCACACATGCCCCGAAGACGGCGCGATCCGCGGGTCGAACCCGTGTTCGGAATACATGTTCCTGGATGACACAGCCTGTAACCTGGCGTCGATGAACCTTCTGACGTTCTTTAAGGACGGCAAGTTCGAAGCCGAGGATTACGTTCACGCCACCCGCTTGTGGACTGTGACGTTGGAAATTTCGGTCACGATGGCGCAATTCCCGTCCAAGGAAATCGCGCAATTGTCATATGATTTCCGCACCTTGGGGCTTGGCTATGCCAATATCGGCGGATTGCTGATGAACATGGGCTATGGCTATGACAGCGACGAAGGGCGCGCCATGTGTGGTGCCCTGACCGCGATCATGACCGGTGTGTCCTATGCGACATCGGCGGAAATCGCGGGCGAACTTGGCGCGTTTTCCGGGTATGCGCGCAACAGCGAACACATGCTGCGTGTCATCCGCAACCACCGCAATGCCGCTTATGGCGCGACCGAAGGCTATGACAAGCTGGCGATCAAACCCGTTGCGCTGGACCACGCCAAGTGCCCTGACGCAACGCTGATTGATCTGGCCATGTCGGCCTGGGATCAGGCGCTTTCGCTGGGTGAAAAGCACGGCTATCGTAACGCGCAGACATCGGTGATCGCGCCAACCGGCACTATCGGGCTGGTGATGGATTGCGACACAACCGGGATCGAACCGGATTTCGCACTGGTCAAGTTCAAGAAACTGGCCGGTGGCGGTTACTGGAAAATCATCAACCGCAGCGTGCCAACCGCGCTCGAAGGGCTTGGCTATGGTTCGACCCAGATCGAGGACATCATTTCCTATGCGGTCGGGAACGGCACATTGTCGGACGCACCGGCCCTGAACCACGCCGCGCTTGTCGGCCACGGTTTTGGCCCGGCTGAATTGGAAAAGATCGAAGGCGCCCTGGCATCGGCATTCGACATTCGGTTCGTGTTCAACCAGTGGACCCTGGGCGAAGAATTCTGCACCGATGTCCTTGGGATCCCTGCTGACAAGCTG
This sequence comes from Pseudooceanicola sp., assembly GCA_050633485.1. GTDB lineage: Bacteria > Pseudomonadota > Alphaproteobacteria > Rhodobacterales > Rhodobacteraceae > Pseudooceanicola. The sequence continues at coordinate 1,304 of JBOEGP010000009.1, read as the reverse complement.
AACGACCCCAGTTTTGACCTTTTGCGCCACCTTGGATTTTCCAAGCGTGAGATCGATCAGGCCAACGATTACGTTTGCGGCACGATGACCCTGGAAGGGGCGCCGCACCTGAAAGAAGAGCATTACAAAGTGTTCGATTGCGCCAACCCCTGCGGCAAAAAGGGCAAGCGTTTCCTTTCGACGGAAAGCCACATCACCATGATGGCATCGGCGCAGTCGTTCATCTCGGGGGCGATTTCCAAGACGATCAACATGCCCAACGACGCGACGATCGAGGATTGCCAAAAGGCATATGAATTGTCGTGGTCACTGGGTGTCAAAGCGAATGCGCTTTACCGTGACGGGTCCAAGTTGTCGCAACCGCTGGCATCGGCACTGATCGAAGATGACGACGAGGCGGCGGAAGTTCTGGAAACCGGCACGCCGCACGAAAAGGCGCAGGTGCTGGCCGAAAAGATCGTCGAAAAGGTTGTTGTTAAGGAAATCGTGCGCTCAAACCGCGAAAAGATGCCACAGCGCCGCAAGGGGTATACCCAAAAGGCGATGGTGGGCGGGCACAAGGTGTACCTGCGCACCGGTGAATACGAAGACGGCAACCTTGGCGAAATCTTTATTGATATGCACAAGGAAGGCGCCGGGTTCCGCGCGATGATGAACAACTTTGCCATCGCCGTGTCCGTGGGCCTGCAATACGGTGTTCCGCTTGAGGAATTCGTTGACGCGTTCACATTCACCAAATTCGAACCGGCTGGCATGGTTCAAGGTAACGACAGCATCAAGAATGCGACCTCGATCCTTGACTATATCTTCCGCGAATTGGCGGTGTCCTATCTGGATCGCACCGATCTGGCCCATGTGAAACCCGAAGGCGAAACCTTTGATTCCGTTGGGCAGGGCGATGCGAAAGAAGGGCTGTCCAACCTGAGCGAGATCAGCGAAACAGCCGCGTCCAAATCATTGGAAGTGCTCAAGCAGATCAGCTCGACCGGGTATCTGCGCAAACGTCTGCCTCAGGAATTGGTGGTGTTGCAGGGTGGCGCGTCGATGGGGGCCACTGCACTGAACAGCCAAGACCCGGTGACCGCACTGCAAACATTGGTGCCTGAAACCGCGCTTGCGGCCGGGGCCGGGGCAGGGTCCGCGACAGCGGCGGTTGCGGGATCAACCGGGCTTGCGTCCGGCTCTGTCTCAATGGATGCGCGCACCAAGGCCAAGATGCAGGGTTATGAAGGCGAAGCCTGTGGCGAATGCGGCAACTACACATTGGTGCGCAACGGCACCTGCATGAAATGCAACACCTGCGG
>JBOEGP010000008.1:0-43395 GCA_050633485.1 Pseudooceanicola sp. | reverse complement strand
TCCTGGCCCACAGATAGGTGCTGCCGACACCGGCTGGCACGGCATCGGGTTTATAGCGAAAGCTGGCGGGATTGGCCGGATTGCCCTTGAACGGGTTTTCAAAGACCCGTCCGTAATATCCCGGCTTCATCACGGAAATATCCTGAATGGGCATGTTGCCACGCACCACCCAACCGTCGCGCGCCTTGGGATAGCTGGCGGCAAGGTTGCCCGTGATCGTCACCCCGGTCGACGTGCCCTTGGTGGAAATGCGCGGAATGCGGATTTTCTGATTGCGCGCGCCACCCTTGGCAAAGGCCGGTGCCCGGATCAACGTGTTGTTGCGGATCCGCAAGCCGTTGGTTTCACCCACGGTGATCCCATGCACATGGCCGTTGACGATCAGGTTATTTTCGATCGCGATGTTGCGATAGAACATCTCGATCCCCGCCTTGCCCTTGTCCACCGCTTCGTTGCGCATGAAAATGCTGTGGGTCGGATGCCCGTCACCGGTCATCAGCAGGTTGTTGCGGATCACCACATCGGTGGTCGGGCGGGTGCTGTTCGCGGTCCAGAACTGAATCATGTCGGCGTGATCACCGGCGCCCACGGCCCGGCGGAACCGGCGCAGCCTGTTGCCCTCGATCAGCAGTTCGTTCATGCCGACGAAATTCATCCCGTCCATGCGCAGATCATAGAAATCGTTGCCGCGCACGACGCCCCTGACCACGCCGCCCATGATCAGGCCCTTGTAGAATTCATTGAACACGCATTTCTCGACCACGATGTTGCGCCCGCCGCGAAAATCCAGACCAACGGCCCATCCGCGCCCGTCTTCGCCTTCGGACACCCCTTTGGCGACATCCCCGTCAAACACCGAATTGCGGATGGTGATGTTGTCGCTGTGGTCGAATTTGAACACCCGAAACCACGTCTTGTGACCCTTGGCATAGGTGTAATCGAACGTGATCCCATCAAATGTCAGGTTCTTGGCACTGCGCACATCAAGATAGGTGATCACCGCCGGGTTGCCCGGATCCGCCGACGCGATCGTCACCTCAGACGGATAAGCGAAATTGAACCGTGACGCGGGCGTCAGTTTGAAATGGGCGTAATTGCCCCCCTTCAGCAGGATCCGTTCCCCGCCCTTGGCGGCGGCCAGCGCGGCCATCAGCCCGGCGGAATCGGACACATGCACATCCCTGGCCCGTGCCCCCGAAACGCCCAGGGCGATCAACAACAGGCTGACCAGGGTCAGCCCCATCAGCGCACGCACCCCTGACCGCCGCGACGCCACGGCCTGACCGGCCCATGGGGCACGTCGCGCAAGGATGAATGACAGCGGCCGCGCCGCCCTTGAAATCGTCTTGTGCACGGGGCCTCTTTCCGCCACTGGGATCAGCCCTGCGGCACGTCACAGTGGATCACGATCCACATTAGCATTGCAAGGGCGCGCGCGATCCTTGAAGCAGGGCCCATCCTTCGGGCAAATAAACCAGCCACTGATCAAGGAACCGCGCCCTGACACCTTATCCTGACGCCGCCGTCATCATTCCCCATTACAACGACACTGACCGGCTGATCCGCTGTCTGGATGCGCTGATGCCACAGGTCGGACCCGACACTGACGTCATCGTCGTGGACAACAATTCCGACCACCCGCTGGACGCCGCACGTCAGGCCCATCCCGGCGTGCGCTTTGTCATCGAAACGGATCGCGGTGCGGCGATGGCGCGCAACCGGGGGCTGGCCGAAACCCGCAGCGATCGGATTTTCTTGCTGGACAGTGATTGCGTGCCCACACCCGACTGGCTGGCCACCGCGCGCCAGGTGGCGGATCGCGGCGATCTGGTCGGCGGCACCGTCACCGTTTTTGACGAAACCCCCGCGCCGCGTTCGGGCGCCGAGGCATTTGAAACCGTCTTTGCCTTCGATAACCGGGGCTATATCACGCACAAGGGCTTTTCGGTCACCGCCAACCTGCTGACCAGCCGCAAGGTGTTCGATGCGGTCGGCGGGTTCCGGGCGGGCATGTCCGAAGACCTTGATTGGTGTCAGCGGGCCACCGCCGCCGGGTTTTCACTGGTGCACGAGGACAGGTTGCGCGTGGCCCACCCGACCCGATCAGACTGGGCGGCACTGGAACGCAAATGGCACCGGCTGACCGTGGAAAGCTGGGGGTTGCGGGGGCGCGGATGGACGGCACGCGCGGGCTGGGCCCTGCGTGGGGTGGCAATGGTGGCGTCGGTCATCGCCCATGCGCCACGGATCCTGCGCCACCGGGGTTTGTCGGGGGGTGAAAAACGCGCCGCACTGGCCACGCTGGCCCGGCTGCGGCTGCGCCGCTGTGGCTGGATGCTGGCCCAGGCGGCGGGCCGGGACATCTGAACCGGACCCCATTCCGCGATTCCCGCCCACAGTCTCAGTCGCGCATTTTCAAAACCCTGGCGGGCACGCCAGCGGCAATCGCCCCCGCCGGCACGTCCTTGGTCACCACCGATCCCGCCCCGATCACACAGCCATCGCCCAGGGTGACACCCGCGGTGATCACGCTTTTGGTGCCGATCCAGCAATCCGCCCCGATGATCACATCGCGTTCGCTCATCGCCTGATCGGTGATGCGCACATCCGCGCGCAATCCGTAATCAGCAGCCGTGACAAAACAATCGGGACCAAAGGTGGTGCGTTCACCCACCTTGATCCAGCTGGTGGTGTTGCCCGCCCAAAGCGCACAGCGCGCGCCAAGTTGCACCTGATCGCCCAGGGCAATCCGTTCACCATTGGCAAAGGATGTATTGGGGGCCAGGCGCACATCATGGCCAAGGGTCAGCTTTCGCTTTTCGGCCACATGGGTGTAGCCATAATAATGCATCATCCTGAACGGATGCAGCAGAACCCCCGGCGACAGAAACGACGACACCACACGCCTGAGCCGGGTCAGAGGGGTTCGTTTCTTTGGGGGCATGGGCGCACGCTCGCTGAACAATGATGCGCCCGGGGTAGCGCGGGCACGGGCCCAGATCCAGCCCCCGCCGCACGCCTTGTCCCAGAATGGCCGGATCAGCGCAGCGCCAAAAGGTCCGTGGCACTTGTCCCCGTCGCCAGCACCCGGCGCACCCGCAGGGGATAGATCGCACCGGACAGTGCCCCGGTCAGATCCACCGTCGCCCCCGACACCATCTGCACCCGCAGCGTGCCGCCGCTGCCGACATAGATTGCGCGGGTCGGTTCGGGCAGGTCCTGCCCGTCGCTGGGAATGATCGCAGCGGCATCCACCGCCGGAGACGTCTGGCTGCTGGAGCGGCCGGAAAAACTGTCGGACATTGCTGGCTTCCTTTAAGGGTCGGATTGGAACGATACGCCCAGGCCCGGCAAAACAGACCGGCCTGAGATCGGACCGGGGTCTAACAGGGCGGAGTCTAAGCCTGCGTCACCTCTGCGTGCGGTGCCCTGCGCACCAATTCCACCGCCCGAAACGCAAGACGGGCCGGCGCAGCGCACCGACCCGTCTGGACCAACCTGCCCGGCAGTGGGCGGTCAGTAATAATCCGACCCGTAATCGCGCCCCGGATAGCGGCATTTGTTCAACACGACCCCCATCACGCCGGTGTGGGCGGCCAGTTCGCGTTCACAGGTGTCGATTTCGGAAATCGTGGTGCTGCCGGCCGCGGCCACCAGCATCGCGGCATCCACATGTTTCAGAAACGCCAGCGTGTCGTCATTCACCAGCAATGGCGGCAGATCAAAGATCATCACGCTTGGCGCAAAGGTCGCTTCGATGTCGGACAGGACACGCGCCACAGAGTCACCGTGCAGAATGTCGGACGGGTTGCGCGTCTGGCCATGCATGGTCAGCAGGGCAAGGTTGTCACCGAAACGCACAGCGTTGTCCGCGACCTTGCCCTTGCCGCTCAGGACATCGGCAACGGAATGGCGCTGTGTCAGGCCCAATGTCTTGGCGATGCTGGGGCGGCGCATGTCCATTTCGATCAGCACAACCGACTTTTCCGCCTGCCGCGTCATGCTCAGGGCAAGGTTCAGCGAAACGGTGCTTTTGCCGCAGCCCGCCGAAGGCGACGTGATCGCCAGCCGTTTCCAGCCATTGGATTGCATCTGTTGCAACGTACGGGTGCGCAACAGGTCGAACGATGTCGCCTCGCGGCCCCCTTCGGCGGCAACAATCCGGTTGCGGGCCAGCCATCTGGGCGATGGGGTGATCACACTCAGCGCATCCCAGGCGGCGCGGCGCGCGTCCGGGGCCGGTGGGGTGGTGTCAGCAGACGGCGCAGGCGCCAGCCCCGTCACCGTGGTATCGAGCGAGGTATCGTGATCGTCCCGGGCGGCACGCGCCTTGGCAATCGCTGCTTGTATCCGTTCCATGCGATGCCTTCTGTCAGGATAGACGCGTTGAGGCAACCAACGCCGGGTCCAGCGTCAGTGCGAGGTTAAAGCGGTCAAGAAGCCGGTTGATCAAGGGATCAAGGGGCATGACCTGTGTATCGACCAGCCACAATCCGGCAGGCACCAGAACCAGTACCCCCAGAACCACGCTGGTGATGATCAGCCGCCGCCGCCAGATTTGACGGCGCGTCCAGATATAGGGAACCGACGCAAGCGCCGTGATCCCCAGTTTCGATGTCAGATCCGCCGGGCGGCGCACCGCGCTGTTCAGCAGTTCCAGCAGCAAAACCAGCCCCAGCCCTGCAGCCAACCCGCCCCCGACACCCGCGGCCGCAACAAGCGGACGGTTCGGGCTGGTGGGTTCGCGCGGCTGTACGGCCTGTTCAAGAACACTGATCCGTTCGCCTTTGGACAGCGATTCAATCAGGTCACCGGTTTCGGCGCGGGCCTTGTTGGACACCGCCAGATTGTATTGCGTGCGGATATTGTCATGCGCCCGCTGCAACGTGCTGAGTGTCACCGCATTGCCCGGCGTCGCCTCGATCGACACGCGCAGGCTTTCCAGCGATGTCAGGATCAGCTTCTTTTGTTCGGCAAGAAAGGCAAGCTGCCCGTCGATGTCAGCCAGCTGAATTTCATAGGCCGAAGGGGGCTCACCGGTGCCGCTGTTCAAGGCACCGCTGGTCGCGGCCGCCTGTTGTTCGGCCACCAGGGCCTCAAGCGCTTCGATCCGCGAACGCAACACGGCCACCTTTGGGTTATCAAGCGACAGAACCGCAACCGAATTGGCGTATTCACGGCGCAGGGCCTGCAATTGCGCCGCTTCGGCGGTCAGCGGGGCGGCGGGCGACGGAATCGCATCCGGGCCGGCGGTTTCAAACAGGCTGACCAAACGTTCACGCCGGTCGGTCAGAATGGATTCCGTGCGCTGAATCTGTGTCAGACGCTCTTGCTGAGACGCTTGCTGTGAGCGTCGGAAATCCAGGCTGTCGGGCAGTGAATTCAGGTTTTCCTCCTGGAACTCCAGAATTTTTGAACTCAGCACCGACAATTCCCGGTCCAGGCGCTGAACCTCCTGGGTAAAGAAGTCCAATGTCTGGCCTGCGACCGTGGTGCGCATGTCCACGTTTTCGCGCAGGATCAGCGTGACCAATTCATTGGTGACAGCCGCCGCCATGCGGCTGGTCGGCGCATCAAACCCAACAGTCACAAAGACCACTTTGGCCCCGCCACGGCGGGTTCCGCCCGAAATCTGCATCAGAATACGCGCGCGCAGATCTTCGACCTTAAGATCCGCAGGCATCTGCGCACTGCCGGTATCCGTATAAATCTCAAGCCGGTTGGCCATCTCCAGAAGGATGTCGCGGGTCAGGATCCGTTGCTGAATAAGCTGCAACTGCTCTGTCGCCTTGGTGCGCACGGTCGATGCCGCCAGCTCATCCGGGATCTGTTCGGATTCAACCACCAGCCGGGCCTCGGCGCGGTACACCGGTGGCAACATCACCGCCAGGGCAACACCTGCGGTCGTTCCCAGAACAAGCAGGATCAGGAAATACGGCAGACGCCGCATGAACACTTTGAAATAAAAGCCAAAATCCATGATTACCCCGTCACTCAGTCTTGGTCTTGATATCGGTTGCGGCATCGTCGTCAACCTGATGCACCAACCGCAGAACGCCCGTCGATCCACCGGCAAAGAATGCGCCGTCATCCAGCACCTGGCGCACGGAACTTTGCGTCACCTGATCCTGTCCTGCCTCGAACGTATAAAGCATCGAAAGATCGCACAGCTGGTTGACCAGACGCGGCACCCCGCCGGTGGCGGCATGCACCGCAATCGCGGCCTCCTGGCTAAAGATGCTGGGCTGACCGCCCGCGACCTTGATCCGGTGCGCGATATAGGCGGCCACCGCATCGGCATCCATCGCCGGCAGGTGAAAATTCGACGCGACCCGTTGGGCAAATTGCGTCAGATCCGGCCGCAGGACGATTTCCCGCAGCTCGGGCTGGCCAACAAGAACCAGCTGCACCAACTCATCCTTGCCCGAATTGATATTGGTGAACATCCGCAATTCCTCAAGGGACTCGCGGCTCAGGTTCTGGGCCTCATCGAAAATCAGCACCACCCGGCGCCCGTTCGAATATTCCTCGATCAGGTAATCCTGAAACTGGCCAAACAACGCGACATAACTTGCCCCCGGTTCAACCTTTTGCCCAAGTGCCAGCAGCACCCACTGCAGCAATTCACCGCGATCACCATGGGCATTGGCGACCATTCCGATGCGCACCTTATCATCCAGTGTGCGCAGAAGATGTTGCAACAGCGTGGTTTTGCCTGCCCCGACTTCGCCGGTGATCAAGGTGATCGGCGCGTGGGTCAGGATCCCGTATTCCAGCATGGTCCACGCACGCCTATGCGCCGGAGACCAATAAAGGAATTCCGGATCCGGAACGAGCGAGAAGGGCCTGGTATTCAGCCCAAAGTGACCTGTGTAAATATCCAAAGTTGTGTTCATGGTCCAACGAATGCAAATGTCAAAAATAAAGTGATAAAGAACCTAGGCAGGAACAAGACAAGCATAAGGCCATGTTCCGATCCCGGGGAAACGCCGGGCCGCGAAAGCACTGTTAAGCTATTCCGCCGTATTTCTGCAACGCAGTACAGAGAGATATCGGGCCAGTGTGACCCCAGATCAAGCACGTGACGGCGCGCGTGTGATCCAAATCTCTATACCGATTCTCTGGTTTCAGGGGGCCAAAGGGCCACGTTTCAGGCCCCAAGACCCCTTCAAATGCCCATTTTGCCCAAAATGTCACCTTATTCCGGATATTTGCCAATCCGGAAACAGTCAATTCATTCTCACAAAATGGTTATTTTTCATTAGGTTACGGGTTTGTTATTCTTTGTGAACGGCGGACAGGGCTTGTGGCGAAATCGTGGCACCTTTATGACTTGGTCTGCTGGCCTATGTTTGATTTAGAGCGTAGGTGTCGAAGTCTTTTGATCGCGGTTCACACCAACGCTTTGCTCGCCATGGTGACGTCCCGCAAAATATTGGGGTCTTCATGACCAACTACGAAGAAGTTGTTTCCAACGCCAAGACACGGCCTATGCCGTTTGATTGGCTGGCTGTCGGCCTTTCGGAACTGCGCCACTCCGAAGCCGGCAAATCCGGGGTCTATCGCAATGGCTTTAAGCGCATCCTTGATGTCGCTATCGCCATTATCGTTGCACCCTTTATCCTGCCTTTGATCGCGATTTTTGCCCTGCTGGTCTATTTGACCGACGGCGGCAATCCTTTCTTTCTTCAGGAACGTGTCGGGGCCGGTGGCCGCATTTTCCGCATGTGGAAACTGCGCACCATGTCCGTTGACGCCGAAGAGCGGCTTCAGGCTGTGCTGGATTCCGATCCTGAACTGACCCGCGAATGGGCCCATTCCCAAAAGATGCGTCGCGACCCGCGGATCACCCGGATCGGCCGCTTTCTGCGCAAATCTTCGATCGATGAGCTGCCACAGCTGTTCAACGTGTTCCGCGGCGAGATGAGCCTTGTTGGCCCACGCCCGATGATGCCTGACCAGCAATCGCTGTACCCCGGCAGCAGCTACTATCGCATGCGCCCCGGCATTACCGGCCTTTGGCAGGTATCCGAACGCAACCTCAGCTCGTTCGCTGAACGTGCCCGCTTCGATCAGGATTACGACAAACAGATGTCGATGCTGACCGACCTGCGCGTGATGGTTGAAACCGTCCGGGTTGTGTTTCGCGGCACGGGCTGCTGATCCCACGGCCCTGAAGAGGGCCATTCAGGACCGGACTTGAACAAACATGAGGTCGCGCCATTTCGCGGCCTCATTTTTTCGTCAATGTCCGAATTTGTCATCCACCTCTGGCGCGTTGCCGGGTAAAAGTCTGGTGGTGACCTATGACGGAACGGAATTATGATCAGATTGCTCAAACTCATTTCGATTACATTGCTGGCAACCAGCCTGCTGGCAGGATGCAAAAGTGATGAAGAAAAAGCCGAAGAATATTACCAGTCGGGCCTGAGCTTTCTTGAACAGGGCGACGAAGACCGTGCCCTGATCGAATTCCGCAACGTGTTCCGCAAGAACGGGTTCCACAAAGAGGCGCGGATGGCCTATGCCGACCTGCAGTTCAAGCGGGGCGAATACGCCGAAGCCTATGGCCAGTACCTGCGCCTGGTCGAACAATATCCCAACACCGTAGATGCCCGCGAAAAGCTGGCCCGCATGGCCATCGAACGCAACGACTGGGACGAAGCCGAACGTCACGGTGACGCCGCGATCAAACTGGAGGGGGATCGCCCCAGCATCCGGGCCCTGGCCGCAGCGCTGGCCTATCGCAGCGCCTCTCTGGACCGCGATGCCGCCGCGACTGAAAAAGCGGTCGCAATGGCGCGCGCCGTGCTGGCCGACCATCCCGGCGAACTGCCCGCCCGCCGGGTTCTGATCGATTACGCCCTCAAATCCGAAGACCTGGACGGGGCCCTGACCGAAGTTGATCTCGCGCTTGAGATCATGCCCGAGTCATACGATCTGAACCTGCTCAAGGCCCGCCTGCTGGGACAAAAGGGTGATGTCGATGCCATCGGCGCCCATCTCAAGGTGATGTACGAATTGTTCCCCGACAATCAGGAGGTCGGGCGCGGCCTGATCAGCTGGTATGTCTCGCAACGTGATTTCGACGGGGCCGAAGCGTTCCTGCGCGGCGAAGCCGGGGCCGATGACGGCCCGTCCGACGGTCACCTGACCGTGGTGCAATTCCTGCTGCAGGCCCGTGGCCCCGAAGCCGCCCAGGCCGAGCTGACCCGCCTGATCGCCGCGAACGGGGAATCGGTCAATTCTGAACTTTACATCGCCTCCAGCGCCACGATCGACTTTGACCAAGGGCGCCGGGACGACGCGATCGCCAGCATCGAAACGGTGCTGAAAACCGCCGAACCTTCGGACCAGACGCGCCGCATCAAGGTCATGCTGGCCCGGATGCTGATCGCCACGGACAACACCGTCGGCGCGCGTGCCCGCGTCGAAGAGGTTCTGGTGGCGGACCCCAGCCATGTGGATGCCCTGAAGATGCGCGCCGCCTGGCTGATCCAGTCCGACAAACCCGACGCGGCCATCATCGACCTGCGCGCCGCGCTGGACCAAAACCCGCGCGACCCCGGAATCCTGTCCCTGATGGCCGAAGCGCATTTGCGCAACGGCAGCCCGGAACTGGCCCAGGAACGTCTGGCCCTGGCCGTCGAGGTGTCTGGGTATCGTGCGGCTGAATCCCTGCGCTATGCCCGCTTTTCGATGCAGCGCAACCGCCCGGCCCGCGCCGAAAGCGTTCTGGTCGGGGCCCGCCGTGTCGCCCCCGGCAATATCGAAGTGCTGACGCTGCTCGCTGACATCTATACCTCGCAACAAAAATGGGCCGAGGCCGAAGCCCTGATCGACGAGCTGGAACAGATGCCCGATGAGCGGGCCCAGAAACTGGCCCGCGGCATTCGCAGCGCGGTCCTTCTGGGGCAGCGCAACGTCGAAGACAGCCTTGCCGTGATGCGTCAGGACATCGACGATCCGGCGGGCAAGGATCTGGGCGCCGTGTTGCGCGTGCTGCGCACCCAGGTGTCCACCGGCCGTCTGGACGAGGCCCGTGCCTATCTGAACGAACTGCTGGCCGAGCAACCCGAAAGCCTGGCCCTGCGCCTGATGGATGCCAATCTGAAGGGTCTTCAGGGCGATCTGGAAGGCGCCGAAGACCGCTATCATGAAATCCTGGCCGAAGCGCCCAAAACGGAACCGGCCGTAATGCAGCTTGTGTCTCTGCTGACGTCCACAGGGCGTTCCCAAGAAGCTGGCAAGATTCTGGAAGACGGGTTGACCGCGATGCCCGCATCGCGCCCGCTGCGCCTTCTCAAGGCTTTCCGGCTGGAAAAATCCGGCCAGGTCGATGGCGCCATCGCCCTTTACGAAGAGCTTTATGACGAAAACAGCGGTGACGTGGTCGTGGCCAACAACCTGGCCAGCCTTCTGAGCGCGCACCGCCGCACGCCCGAAGCCCTGGACAAGGCCGAAGTCATTGCACGCCGGCTGAACGGTGCCAAAGTGCCCGCGTTTCAGGACACTCTGGGCTGGATCCAGTACCTCAAGGGTGACTTCGACGCCGCCATCCCCAATCTGGAGGCCGCTGCCAAAGGCATTCCCAATGATCCTTCGGTGGCGCTGCACCTTGGCCTTGCCTATGCCGCGGCCGGGCGCAACGACGACGCGCGCCGTGAATTGGAGCGTGGAATCGCCCTGGCCGGGGACCGTGACTTGCCCGAACTTGCCCCCGCCCGCGAGGCTTTGTCCAAGCTCTGACAGCACCGCTTGTTGTAGCTTCGGCACAAACCGGGGCCGTCTGATGCTTTTCCACTGCCGTTCGCCATCTTTTCGCGGTAAAAGAGGGCAATTCCGCGGGGCATGAAAGGACTTGCCGATGACACGTTTGCTTCTGGGGCTTGGGTTGACGATCCTTACCCTGTTCACGGCGCATGCGCCGGCCTCTGCCCAATCCTATCGGATCAAGGCCGGTGATACGCTCCAGGTTGAGGTGGTCGAAGATGCCAGCCTGAACCGCAGTGTTCTGGTTCTGCCCGACGGGCGGGTGACCATGCCGCAGGCCGGATCGGTCATCGCCGCCGGGCGCACCGTCGAACAGGTCCAGGCGGCGCTGGCGTCGAAACTGACGCCAAGCTTTGCCACCCGGCCCAATGTCTATGTTTCTGTTGGCCGCCTGGCCGAAGCCCAGGCACCGACCGGCCCCGCAGCCCCCAAGACGATTGATGTCTTTGTTCTGGGCGAAGCCAAAAAGCCCGGCAAATTCGAAGTCGAACGCGGCACCACGGTGTTGCAGCTTTTCTCGCAGATGGGCGGTTTCACCAGTTTCGCCGCCACCAAGCGTATCCAGCTGCGCCGCACCGACGCCAAGACCGGCGTCGAGCGGATCGTTCAGCTGAATTATAAGGCGATCATGGACGGCACCAGCCGCAGCGGCCAGATGTCGGTGGGCGAAGGCGACGTAATCCTGATCCCACAGCGTCGGCTGTTCGAATAAATTCTGGACCCGGGGGGGCATGGCATGACCGTCAGAACCGGTCTTTTGACCCTCGCTGTGGCGGGGGGTGTGGCCCTTGGCCCCGCCACCGCCCTGCACGCCCAGGACGAAGGCGGGCTCCGGCTCAGCTTTGGTTTGTCCCAACGGGTCGAAGCATCGCGCAATCAGGCATTGGCCACGCCAGCACAGGGCACCACCCTGCGCACCGACACCCGCGGTGATTTCACGTTTTCCAGCATCACGCGCAACCAGTCGCTGACATTTTCCGGTGACGCCGCGATCCGCGCGGTGAACGGGCCAAATGGTGACGAAAGCCTGCACCTGGCCGATCCGGGCCTGTCCCTGAGCTATGCGCGTCAGGGGGCGGGATCGGAATTCACCCTGTCAGCGGGCATCCGGCGCCGCGAAATCGCCTTTGCCCGTCCGTTCACGGATTTCCTTGATTCAAACGGCCTTGTCGTTCTGCCTGATGATCCCGAAGACCTGCGTGGCGAGGGCCAGCAGCTGTCATACCGGGCCGAAAGCGCCCTTCGCTGGGGCCAGGATGGCCCGTTCGGCATTGGTATTTCGGCCGGGATCAACGGTGCGCGGTATTCCAATGTCACCGCGACGAACCTGTTTGATTACCAACGCCGGTGGGTGGCGCTGGAAACAAAGATGGCGCCGGCCCCGGCGCATAACCTGTCCACCACCCTGCGCTATTCGCGGTTTGAAGACGACGACCCGACCAACCCCGACAGTGACCGGATCGCGGTGAATTCACGCTGGAGCGTGGAACGCCCGAACGGACAGGTCTATGGCGCCGTCGGTCTGGACCGGGGCGACCGCGGCACCCGGTATTCGCTCAGCGGTGGCTGGACCCGCGAACAGGCGACGCGCAAATTGTCGCTGTCCCTTGGGGCGACACGCATGGAATCCGGCAATCTGTCGATGACCGGGTCTGCGGCGGTGAACCAAAGCTTTGCGACCGGCACGCTTGGCGCACAGCTGCGCCGGTCTGTCAGCGACGGGCGCGACAATGCCGAACAGGTTGTCACCGCCCTGGCGCTGAGTTTTGCCAGACCGCTTGGCCCGCGCACCAACCTGTCGCTGGGGGTGGATTACGCCCGCACAACCCAGACTTCGACGGATAATTCGGTGACCAATGCCGCGTTGCGGGCGTCGATCAGCCATGCGCTGACGCCGGATTGGAACATGAATTTTGGCTACACCCGCGGGTATCGCAAGGACGACAGCGCCGGCACCGGATGGGCCAATTCCGACACGGTGTTCCTTGGGGTCAGCCGTCGGTTCACCACGCGCTGGTAACCCCGCTGTCAGGTCCATCTGCCCCGTCAGACGCCCCGCCGCCAAGGTGGGCGCTAACCATTTATAAACACTTTATTCGTCTTTCATTCATAATGGCTTGAGACCGTCGTCCGGGAACCCGAAATGCCCCGAAATGCCACATTCGATTACGCCCGGTTCGTTGCGGCCTGTGGAATCCTGTGGTTTCACGCGGCAGCCCCCGGCGCGGGCCTCGCCTATGCCGCGCTGCCGTTCTTTCTGATCCTGACGGTCTATCTGTCCTACCCTGCGGCCCGGCGCGCAGATTTCTCCAGTTTCGCGCGGGACCGGGCGCAAAGGCTGCTTAAGCCATTCCTGCTGTGGTCGCTGATCTATGGCGGGCTGAAGCTGGCCGAGGTGGCTCTGACCCCGCGCAGCTTTGGCGATGAATTTGCCTGGCGGATGCTGGTGACCGGCCCGGCAATCCACCTGTGGTTCCTGCCCTTTGCCTTTGTCCTGTGCCTGCCCCTGCATCCGCTGGCGCGGCTGTGGCCCGACACGGCAAGGAGCAGCCAGGACAGCGCCCCCCAACAGACCGCCCCCACGGTTCCCGCATGTTTGGTTGTTGCCACCCTGGGCGCATTGTTCCTGACACAGCCAACCACCGCCCCGCTGGCACAATGGGTCTTTGCCCTGCCCCCCGCGCTGGCCGGGCTGGCCCTGGCCCTGGCGGGTGCACGGCGCCACGCTGTGATGGTCGGGCTGTTGGCGGTGGCTGGCCTGGGGCTGTTGGCGGCACGGGCAGGCAGCGAACAATTGCTTGTCGCACTGATCCTGATCCAGCTTTGCCTCATGTGCCCACGGCCCGCCACGGCCCTGTCGGCCCTTGCCGCGCGCCTGTCACTCGGTGTGTATCTTGCCCACCCGCTGGTGCTGTCGGTACTGGATCGCACATTGGCATTGCCCGCGGGCAGCCTGATCCGCGCCCTGTGCGCGGTGATCCTGACCGGGGCATTGGCCATGGCAATCGACGCCCGGCGGTCCGCGCGTTAGTGGACGGTGACTTTGTCACAACTGGAAACACACAATTCCGTCAGCAACCGGGCTTTGGCGCCCTCTGGACTCGTCCTAAGGGTCGGATTCCGCTATAACCCTGAAAAGATTAGGCTCCCTTCCCGCCGGAAGGGCGCAAAGCATTGTTGTTTCAGATTAGCGGAGCCACCGCATGTCGTCGACCGAGACCGCCAGCCCCCTTCCACGGACGCCCCGCATTGCAGGGATCAATCCTGCAGGCCTGTTCTGGTTCACCCTTTTGGTGGCCGTGTCCCTGCCAATTTACTGGCTTGGCTTTGCCTCGCTCGCCACTGCCTGGATGACCCCGGAATACAGCCACGGACCATTGATCCCGCTGATCTCTCTCTACTTGTTCCTGCGCGAATTGCGTCAGGCCCCGCCTGTCACCACCACCGAACGCCCTGACCGGCGTGCGGGTATTGCCGTCATCGCCTTTGCGCTGGTGTTCGGCATCTTTGGCAATCTGGCCCGGATCCCCGATATCGTCACCTATGCCTATATCATCTGGGTCGGCGGCGTGGTGCTGACCTGTTTCGGCTGGGACCGTGGGAAACGCCACCAACTGCCTGTTCTGCACCTGATTTTCATGCTGCCGCTGCCACAGTTCCTGTACTGGAAACTGACCATCGTTCTACAGCTGATCTCGTCGCAACTGGGTGTCGAAGTCATCCGCCTGATGGACATCCCGGTGTTCCTTGAGGGCAATGTGATCGATTTGGGAACCTATAAGCTACAGGTGGCCGAGGCCTGTTCGGGCCTGCGCTATCTGTTCCCGATCCTGTCGTTTTCCTACCTGTTCGGAATCCTGTATCGCGGGCCATTCTGGCACAAGGCGCTGTTGTTCCTGATGGCCGCGCCGCTGACAGTGGTGATGAATTCCTTCCGCATCGGGGTGATCGGCGTTCTGGTGAATTCCTATGGCATCGAACAGGCCGAAGGGTTCCTGCACTTCTTCGAAGGCTGGGTGATCTTTGGCGCCTGTATCGCGATCTTGTTCCTGACGGCGATTGTCCTGCAACGCACCACCCGCGACCCGAAACCCCTGTCCGAAACCATCGATCTGGATTTCGAAGGGCTGGGCCACGAGGCCGGGCGCATCTTTGGCATCGCCGCATCGCGCGGGCTTATCGTGGCAACGGTGATCTCAACCGTCATCGCCGCCGCCTTTGTCTTGGCCCCTTCGCCGCAACGCGAAACGGTGATGCGCGAAAACTTCCTGCTTTTCCCGCGGACATTCGGGGCATGGTCGGGGATTTCAACCCCGCTGGATGCCCAGACCCTGCGGATTCTCAAACCCACCGATTATGTCAACATGACCTATTCGGCGGCAGGCGAAGCGGCCCCGGTCAACTTCTATTCCGCCTTTTATGAAACCCAGGCCGAAGGCACGGGCATCCATTCCCCCGAAGTCTGCCTGCCGGTTGGCGGCTGGGAGGTTTATTCGATCGACCCCACGACGGTTTCCTTTCCCGGAACGGTCTATGGCACGTTCGACCTGAACCGGGCCGTGATCGAAAAAGGCCTGTCCAAACAGCTGGTTTATTACTGGTTTGAACAACGCGGCAAGCGCATGACCAACGATTATGCGGTCAAGGCCAGCGTGGTCTGGGACGGGATGGCGCGCGGACGCGCCGACGGCGCGCTGGTGCGGTTCGTCACCCCGGTCAACGAAGGTGAAACCGTGCAGGCCGCAGACGAGCGGATGCAACGTATGATGGCCGCCCTTCTGCCCAAGCTGCCGCGGTTCATCCCGGAATAAACCGCTCTGGCACACCGAGGCCTTGCCAGCGTGACCTCCCGGTGCGAAGCACAGATATGAACCGCGCGCGGACACCAGAACGCCAAGGCACTGACGGGCGATCGCCGCGCACGGCCCATACCGTCTGGATCGGGCTGATCGGCGTGCTTTGTGCTGTCGAAGCCGTGCTGATCCTTTCTGACATGGGCCTGATCGGATCCGCCCGCTGGCGTCCGCTGGCCTATCAATACGGGGCTTTCTGGTCGGGATTGCTGCACGGCTGGGCCCCGAACTTTGCCATGCAACCGATCAGCATGTTTGCCAGCTATGCCTTTCTGCATGCGGATTGGCAGCACCTTGTGGGCAATACGGTGACCCTGGCCTGGCTGGGGCAAACACTGGGGGATCGTTGTGGCCCCTGGCGGTTCGTACAGATTTACGCGATCAGCGCCCTGGGCGGCGCGGTCGGCTTTGGGCTTTTGGCCCTATCGCCGTCACCCATGGTTGGGGCATCGGGCGCGGTGATGGGGCTGATCGGGGTCTGGGTGATCTGGGACGCCATGGACATGCAGGCCGAAGGCGAGCCACGCCGCAGGGTGCTGGGCACCGCCATGTGGCGCGTCGGGGTCATCCTGATCGTCAACCTGGTGATGATTGTCGTGCTGAACGGCGTGCTGGCCTGGCAGACCCATCTGGGCGGCTTTCTGGCCGGAATTGCCGCCGGCTTTGCCTTTTCGCCAAATGCCCTGGGGGATGACAGGTCCGGCGAATGACCCTGATCAGGTCTATTTCGCAAACACCCGGTCATAGGCCCTGAGCAATGCCGGAACAGAATGCGCCCAGGACAATTCCTCTAACACACGGGACCGTCCGGAAGCCCCAAGACGGGTGCGTAGGGCAGGATCATCCATCAAATCGGCGATCCTCGCGGCAAAATCTTCGGGGTCATTGGCACGGGCATAAAGCGATGCTTCTCCGGCGCTGGCCCTGCCCTCGGTCAGGTCAAACTGCACCACCGGCTTTTCCAGCGTCATGTATTCCATGACCTTGTTCATGGTCGAAATGTCATTCATCGGGTTCTTTGGATCCGGGGCCACGCCGATGTCGATCGCGTTCAACGCCGCCAGCAAATCGTCCCCGTAAAGCGCCCCGGTAAAGGTCACATGCGCGTCCAGACCATGGGCGGTGACATCGCGCTGGACCTCTTCGACATGGGGGCCAAAGCCGACGATGACCAAATGCACATCCCCCCGCCCCATGCCATTCACCAGATGATCAAGGGCCGCAATCAACAGATCCATCCCCTCTTGCTGGCCGATCACCCCGACATAGCCCAGCACCGTGCCAGCCCCCTTGCGATAGGATGGATCGCCGGGACCGGGCACAAACACTTCGACCTTGGGGGCAGAGCGGACAACAAAAACATCCTGCGGATCCATCCGGCCGCGGGTGATCGCAATGCGGCGAAAGCTTTCGTTGGTGGCGATGGATACATGCGCACAGGCAAAGGTGATCCGTTCCCAGATCAGCATGACCCGGTGCAACAGCCCCTTCTTGTCGAACTTGGCCTCGAACAATTCGGGGCAGACATCGTGGTGATCAAACAGATATTTCACCCCGGCCATCCGGTACCGTAGGGCAAGAAGAAAGATCAGGTCAGGCGGGTTGCACCCATGGATCACATCAAAGCCGCGTTCGCGGCGCACGACCCGGGCCAGGCGGAACCAGGCCTTGATCGCATGCCAGTATTCGCGGGCGTATGCTATGGCGCCGGAATGGGCTTCGGGCGGTTCGGGATGGCGATAGATATGAACACCGTCGATCACCTCATATGCCTTGTCCCAGCCCCGACCCATCGGACAAATCACCGACACCTGATAGCCGGCCTCGGTCAGGGCTGTCGCCTCAAGCCAGACGCGCCGATCCAGCGGCACGGGCAGGTTTTCGACAACGATCAATATGCGACGAGGTGCCTGGCTGGACATAATTTTCCCTTGTTTTCGGGGGTTTTGCCCCTTTCGGGCGGTTTGGCGGACTGAACAAATCTGGGGCCAAACTGTCAAGCCGATGGCGCAGTTTCGCCGACACCCCCCCGGATAGGTGCATATGGCGCACACTCGTTAACCAATTCACAACCGGAAGATGCAAAATTCTGGCCTCACTTTGGCCCCATTCGCATACTTTATTGTTAAAAAAAGGGGATATTAAGGATGAGCATATGGTTCTTGCCTTCCTACTGACCGGCATCGTTACAGGCCTCGGCGCAAGCGCCGCTGTCCTTTTCGCTGGATGGGGCCTTTTGGCCGCGGCAGGCGCCTATGCCATGGGCGGGATGCTTGGCACCCTGCTGTGCATTTTGGCAACCTACCCCTTTGGCACTGATCCCGGCGACCCACCTGCCGCAAAGCACCGTGCAACCCGCGCGCCGAAAGAACCCCGCCTGGTTCCCGCCCGCGCCCGGATCGCTTAAACGCCCCCGATGACCTGGACCCTGCCGCTGTGGTGGCGGCGCCTGTCGCCCCGCCTGCGCAAGCAGAACGCACCTGACAGCCTTCCGCCCATTCCCGGATCAGACCCGCCGGTCTGCATCATCGGCGATGTGCACGGCTGTGCCGCGGCACTTGACCGGATGCTTGGGCTGATTGCCGCCCGCCCGGATGGCCACATTGTGCGCCTGATCCAGGTTGGCGATATGATTGATCGCGGCCCTGACAGCGCCGGCGTTCTGCGCCGGTTTCGCGCGCTTTGCGCAGACACCCCTGACCGGGTGATCTGCCTGATGGGCAATCACGAACGCATGTGCCTGGACGTTCTGGATGACCCGGCCACCATCCCGCGCTGGCTGATGAACGGCGGTGATGCGACCCTGGCCAGTTTCGGGATCAGCGCCCGCCGGGGCGCGGATGAAACCGACACCGCGCTTTGGCACGCCTTGCTGGCCGACAAATTGCGCGCGGCCCTGCCCCCCGGCACCGAAGACTGGCTGCGCGCCCTGCCGATGCTGTGGCACGAGGACGGGCTGGCCGTGGCCCATGCGGCGGGGGATCCGTCCCTGCCGCTGGCCGAACAGCCGGAAACGGCCCTGCTCTGGGGCACACGGCGCAGCCGCCGCTGGCCCCATCTGGACAATGTCTGGATGGTACATGGCCATTGGATCACCGACACGATCAGCCCTCAGGCCGGTCATATCCCCACCGACACAGGCGCCTGGCGTGGCGGGGACCTGTCCGCCGTCTGGATTGGCGCAACCGGGCTTGAGGTTCTCAGCGTGCCCGGCGGCGACTAGGGCCTAACCCTTGCCGCCCTGATCCTCAGGCGCCGGGCCATAGGCTTCTTCCATCAGCGCAACGGCATATTCCAGCGTTTCGCCCAAACCCCAGCCTTTGGCATCCGCGATGGCGCAATAGGCTTCGATCGTTTCCGGCTTGGCCTTTAGGTTGAACTGGGCGTTGCGCCCGGTGCGGCGGCGGCGTTGCTGGCGCGCAGGCGTTGCCCCCTGCCCTGAACCGGTCCCGCCCGCCTGACGGCTGGGAAACCCCAGCCGTTCGGCCGTGGCGCGGGTTTCGTGGCGCAGCGGCGCGGCGGGTGCCGGGCGATGTGGTTCCACCGGCCAGCTGTCAAGATCATCCAGGGCGTCAGCAAAGCCCAGATCGGCGCGATCACTGCTCATGCCACCTTCTCCTCTTGTGTGGGGGCGCCCTGCCCGCGGGCCTGTTTCAGCCGCGCCAGCACTTCGCCGGTAAAGGCTTCGGCGTTTTCAACGGCCCGGCCAAGGTTGGACACCTTGCCAAGCGGCAACGCGCTGAGCAGCCCGCCGTAATCAAAAATGTCGCGATATGCGGCGCGTTCGACAATCGGAGTGCTGAAAATCGGGATATTCGCGCGTTTCAGCTGTTCCTGCACGTTGCGCAGCGCCCGTGACGTGACCGCGGCCGAGGTGCGCGTCATCAACACCGCATGCGGGATCGCCCGGCGTGTCATGCGTTCCTGATTGCGCACAAGGCGGATGATCTTGGCCGCGCCACGCGCATCCATCGACCCGCCCTGGCTGGGAATGACCACCAGATCGGACATGCCGACAGCGTTGGCCACCATCAGGCTGGCGGTGCCTTCAAGGTCAACGATGACGAATTGTGACCGGGCCGATGCGGCTTCGATCTGGTCCAGGATGCTGTCTTCGGACACGTCCGAAAGCACCTCAAGGTTGTCGGGATGTTCCCCCATCTTGGCCCACTGGGTGATCCAGCGTTCCGGGTCAGCGTCGATCAGCGCGATGCGCGCCCCACGGCTGGCAAGGGTTGAAGCAAGAAGTAACGCCGCGGTGGTTTTTCCCGCGCCGCCCTTCGGATTAGCGAAGGCGATGACTGGCATGTATGCGCTCCCATGTATGCTCGATATGTTTTTATTCGGGTTATCGCAGGGACAGGATGACGTAACCGTTAGCTAGAGGATAGCTAACCAGTAGGCGCCCGAACCGAATTTTTCCTTATATGGCAACAGAGTCACAGCCCGGTAGCGATGAGATAGCCACCGGCTACCCCACCCCCTAGCCGCTAGCGCGCAGATAGCTAGGCGATACCCGGGGCTAGCGGCTAGCGTTCGGATACCCCCTGACTACCTGACGGATAGGGGCTGGCTAGCGATTAGCTATCGGATGCCGGTTTAGTTACAAAAAGGGATGTTTGTGGAAACAAGTTTATGATACGGGTTTTGGTACGGTTTTGCCGGGCGTGGTCCGGCGGGCCGGGATCCTGTCACAAACCTTCGTTTATGAAACATGCTTATTGGATATGCCCGTGTCTCGACCGCCGATGGGCGGCAATCGACCGATCTTCAGACCGACGCGCTGATTGCGGCCGGTGTCGCACCCGACCGGATCTGGACCGATCAGGCCTCGGGGCGGGATGCCGACCGGCCGGGGCTGACGGCCTGTCTGCAGGCGCTGCGCCCTGGCGACGTGCTGATCATCTGGCGTCTTGATCGGCTGGGGCGCAGCCTGAAACATCTGGTGGACATCGTCGGTGACCTGACGGCCCGCGACATCGGGATCAAGGTCCTGACGGGCGAGGGCGCGCATCTGGACACGACCACCGCATCGGGGCGGTTGGTTTTTGGCATCTTTGCCGCCCTGGCGGAATTCGAACGTGATCTGATCCGGGAACGGACCATGGCCGGGCTGGCCGCGGCCCGCGCACGGGGTCGAAAGGGGGGGCGGCGGTTTGCATTGACCAAGGCACAGGTCCGACTGGCCCAAGTGGCCATGGCCAACCGGGATACCTCGGTTTCTGATCTTTGCCGTGAATTGGGGATCCGGCCTGTCACGCTCTATCGTTATGTGGCCCCGGACGGCACGCTGCGCGATCACGGGCGACGTGTTTTCGAATCATGATCCTTTGCGCCCAGACCCTGTTCCGCTGGAAAACCGGGTGGGGCAGGGGCGGATCGGTTTCATTCCGAACCCGTTTCTAAGCGAATCATCCCTTCGGTCTGATTCGAATTGCATTTTGAATGAAGCGACTCACTCATTTTTTTTGCCGGGGTGTTTATTTAAGTGTTGAATCCGTGTTTAGGCTCTGATTTTGCCCCTTAACCTACTGGGGACATAGGGCTTTCCCAGTAGGTTGGTTCCTAATACCCCGAATCTGGGTTCCTGTTCTCCGCGATTCGGTTCCTGTTCTCCGCGATTCGCTAATTCCCATTACCCGATTCGTATTTTTGGGTGTTTTTGCGTGGTTCCTGATCCCCCGAAGTTCCTGATCCCCCGAACTCTTGACTTTCGGTTCCTAATCCCCCGAATATGGGCCATGGTTCCTGATACCCCGAATATGCTCGAACAGCTGTTGCCGGATCGGCATCCCCAGGCGGATTTCTTCATCTGTGACGTGGCCGATGCGGTTCTCAAGGACCTCATCCCGCAGATGGAACACCCGTTTTATGTGCTGTCCAAAAAGCCCGAAACGACGATCCGGCGCTACGAACATGAAGGCCGCTGGATCGAAGTGATCCCCGGCGCCAAGGGGCAGGCGACGATCTATGACAAGGACATCCTGATCTATGTCGTCAGTCAGATCATGCATGCGATCAACCGTGGCGAGGTGATCGAACGGCGGTTGCGGTTCAACCCGCGCGATCTGCTGATCTTTGTGAACCGGGGCACCGGCGGCAAGGATTACGAGGCCTTTTGCGAGGCGCTTGATCGTCTGATGGGCACGGTCATCAAGACCAATATCACCACCGCGGTCGAAGGCGGTGACGTGCCCATGGGCGATGAAGAACGCCTTGGCTGGTTCCACCTGATCGAAAGCGCGACGGTCCATCGCAAGAACGGTGAGGCGAACGGGCGTATCATGTGGGCCGAAATCCAGATCAGTGAATGGATTTTCAATTCGATCCGGCGCAAATCGGTTCTTACTCTGCACCGGGATTATTTCCGTCTGCGCAAACCGATCGAACGCCGTGTCTATGAAATCGCGCGCAAGATGTGCGGCCCGCGCCCCGAATTGGAAATCGGGCTGGAAAAGCTGCTCAAGCGTACGGGCGCGCGCACCGAACTCAAACGGTTCCGCCACACGATCCGCAACCTGGCCGATCATGACCATCTGCCTGATTATCATGTGGTTTACGACGAAAGCCGCGACATCGTGATTTTCCGGGGCAGGGGGACCGTGGTGGCGGTTGATCCGGCCGAAAAGGTGCATGTGCCGCCACTTGATCCGGAAACATATGCCCATGCCCGCCGCGCAGCACCCGGCTGGGATGTGCATATGCTGGAACAGGAATGGCGCGCCTGGGTCAGTGAACCGCCCAAGGTTGCCGATGCCGCCTTTATCGGATTTTGCCGCAAGCGGTTCGAAAAACAGGGCCGCCCCTGACGCCGGCCGGGCGATCAGAGCCCCCAGGCCACGCCATAATGCGGCGTCTCTCCGCCTGTCACCCGGATCTCGGCGCCCAGAACACTGGGGTGTGTGTTGTCGCCCGCATAATAGCTGGTGTTGCCGGAGTCAGCGCTGGTCTGGAACCGGGTTGTGCCCCCATGTTCGATCAGGTCGGTTGAAACGATTGTGACCTTGCCGTCATGGGCCCCGCCCGCGCCGCTGTCCGTGTCGCTCAGAAACTGGGCGGACCGGAGGCGGGCGCGATGATCCAGGACATTGCCCTCAAGGGCTGCGCTTGCGGCGATATTGGCCATCGCCCGCACGTGCCATCCCTGTTGCAACACTCCGTTTGTCGGGGTGTTAAGGTAGGATACGATCCCGTTGTAGTTCACATCCTGGGACGGGGGTGTCCCGTCCCAGGTGTTGCGCCCGATTTCAAAGGCCATGACATTGCCCCCGGGCAACATCCGGGACGTCCAACTGCCCCCCCCGGTGCCGTCGCGCCGATCAATCAGGTGGCTGATCGTGTTGCCGGACTTGCCCATTTTCACCACCCGCCAGTTGCCGGGAATATGGGATGTTCCCGGGTCGGTCAGCACCGCAGCACAGGACAGGAACGCGGTCACGTCACCGGTTCCCGATGTGATGCTGTCCCCCTCCAGCACAAGCTGGCTGTCGATGCTGGCGATCCCGTGCGCCGCCATCAGGGATTGGGACACCTCCATGGCCTGAGTGTCCGACAGGGCCGGGGAAAAGACGACGGCTTCGTAAAGGTCAAAGGTGCCTTTCAACCCGGTGGAATTGGGGTAACGGCCCAGTTCTGCACCCGCGATGCCGCTGACACCATGGACCAGGCTGGACGAGGTCGCAGACTGATCGTTGATCCCGCACAGGGTGCCGGTGGCCGTGCAATTGACGACCAGAACCTGCTTTTGCGCACCGGGGATCGTATAGGCATTCCGGGGGGGCAGACTGGCCGCGTAAAGATACCCTGCGTCGTTGTTGTATTGTTTAAGCTGCATGGTGGCGCCCAGCGTATTGACCTGGGTGCCGGCCGCCACATTGCCAAGGCCGAACAGGGCATTGGTTGACCCGATGTTGGGCACGCGCGCCACCAGCAGAACGGTGATATTGCGGGTGCTGGCGACCAGCCCGGTGCCCACATTCATCCACGCCCCGCTGCCAATCCGCCAGAACGGGGCCCCTGCGCCATCGGTCATGGCCTCTGGCTGTGCGCCGGGGTCCGTCTGGGTCAGGTTGGCCAACCCGGTCAGATCGCTGGCCGTGGCAACGGCGGTGCCATTCAGCGTGACATTGGAAAACCCCGGATGCCAGCGGCTGGTCGCGGAATAGGGCAGGGCGTTCGGACCCGCCGGAATGGCAGTGCCGGTATAATGTCCCGACCCAAGGCCAAGCTTCAGTGTGTAATCCAAGGCAAAACTCCCTTTGCAACGGCGGCGCAGGGCCTCTCCGGGACGGTCCCATGACGGTGCCGCGTATGCGTTGGCGAAGTGCGATCAGGCCGAACGGCGGGGTAACCAACCCGCGGATCAAAGGGCGCGCAGGGTCCGGGGTCTGGGTGCATCGCGCCATTGGCCGGGGGGCATTTCGATATCATGCCCGTCGCGCTGTCAGGCGGGGTGTTCCTGTGCTACAGCCCCCGCAGCGCACCGGATCGACAAGGCCACCGAAGATGACCCAGGAACTGAAAAAGGCAAAGAAACGCGGGCTGAACCGTCTCGGGGCTTTGCGCAACGTTTTGGTCGGGACGAAACGCTTCATACTGATCCGGGTCTGGGGAATGGACATTCACCCCACCGCCGAGATGTCGTTGTCAGCCAAGTTCGACCGCACCTTTCCGCCGGGTGTTCATGTGGGCGCACATAGCTACATCGCCTTTGAGGCACGGATTTTGACACATGACCGCACGCGCGGGCTGTATCTGCACACGCGGGTCGGGAAAAACTGCTTTATCGGTGGGCGCAGCATGATCCTTCCGGGGGTCGAAATCGGTGACAATTGCGTTGTTGGTGCCGGATCTGTGGTCACGAAATCAATTCCCCCGCGCACGCTGGTGGCCGGCAACCCCGCCCGCATCCTGCGCGAGAATATCGAGGTCGGATCCTATGGCCGGTTTGACGACGCAGATGCCATGGAATCCAAGTTGGCCGAAGCAGGAGAAGCCTGAGCCGCGGCACAGGGCCACATAGATTGATCCGTCCCCGGCGCGCGTCACTTTGGTCCTGCGGGCCAGTGCAGACAGCGACACGGGATTTGACACCGAATTCCGGCGCGATGCGGTTCAATCAATCAGAATTGTTCTTTAACAAGACAGGCAGCGCCGATGCCGTCAGGCGGGCGCAAAAAGGGGCCAGGGCAGGCGCAGTATCACATCCGGCCCCTTCACGTCGATTACGGAGCACCTATGCCAAATACAATACCCGCTGATTCACCTGCCTGTCTTGGCGTCGTGATTGTGACCTACAATTCGGCTGATGTCGTTCTGGCCTGCCTGGAAACGCTGTTGGCGTCGTCAGATGTCGCCCTGCGGATCGCGATCGTGGACAACGCATCGCAGGATGGCACGCCTGACGTGATCCGGGATTGGGCAGAAGGGGCGGTATCCACGCCCCTGACGGATCTGCCGTTCCCGGCGTCGGCGGTGCAAAAACCGGTGACGCTGCACAGCGATTTCGCGGGTGATCTGGACCCACAGAGCCACGCGGTCACCCTTGTTCAGACGGGGGCAAACCTGGGGTTTGCGGGGGGCGTCAACCGCGGGCTGGCGGTTCTGGCCGGACTGGCACAGCTGGATCGGTTCTGGGTGCTGAACCCCGACAGTGTGGTGCCGCCACAAACCGCAGCGGCCATTGCCGGGTACACGCCGCCGGGCGGGGTGTTTTCCCTTATGGGGGGGCGTGTGCTTTACCTCGACAATCCGGCGATGATCCAGATCGATGGGGGCACAATCGCCCGGCGCACCGGGATCACCGGGAATATGGGGCTTTATGCCTTTCATGCCGACACACCGCCCTCTGATCCGGCTGCGATGGATTTTATCACCGGGGCCAGCATGGTCGCCAGCCGCGCGTTCTATGAGGCCGTAGGCCCCATGCGAGAAGATTATTTCCTTTATTACGAGGAAGTGGATTGGGCTTTGCGACGTGGGGATCTGCCCTTGGCCTATTGTGCCGAAGCCTTGGTCTATCACCATGGAGGCAGCGCCATCGGATCGGCCACCCACAACCGCCCGGCATCCCCATTTGCGCTCTATTTCAAGCACCGCGCACGTATGCTTTTCCTGCGCAGGTTCTTTCCGGCAAGCGTGATTACCGCACATGTCTGGAGCTTGGCCAAAGCGGCGCAATTCGCGTCCAAAGGGTTTCGAAGTGAAGCGCGCGCGCTTCTGGCCGGCGCCTTTGGCAGGCTGCCTCCGGAAACTGTCCGCAAACAATTGTCTGCGACCACCTTGTCTCAGATCTTTGGCAAGGCATTCCCCGCGGCAGACACCACTGAACATACCGACAAAAGCCCCTGACCTTGATCAGGGCCCGGCATCGGCCGTGCCGGTGGCGTGGCCACCTTTGGGCATCCCGGCCCGATCAGATCACAGGATCCTGTCAGGCCAGCGGTACGATGTTTTCAAAGACCTCAAGGCCTGCGGTCATTTCCTCTTCGGTGGGGGCAGCAAGGAAATCGGCAGCGTTCTGGTTCACCGCGAACG
Source organism: Pseudooceanicola sp. (assembly GCA_050633485.1). Lineage (GTDB taxonomy): Bacteria > Pseudomonadota > Alphaproteobacteria > Rhodobacterales > Rhodobacteraceae > Pseudooceanicola. The sequence continues at coordinate 17,233 of JBOEGP010000008.1, read as the reverse complement.
ATGTGAGATGGCCTTCGAAATTATCCTGTCCCCATGGGTTGCCGATAAACAGGGTCTGTGACGTCGTTTCGGCCAGCGCGCCCAAATCCGTTTGACCCACCAACCGACCGTCCACAAGGACAGACACCTGATTGTTGCGAAGCTGGATGCTGACATCATGTTCGGCAGTGTCGTTGACCCCCGCACCGGATGTGACAAGCGTTTCAATGCTTTCGCCGTCGTTGGCCCGCAGGGACAATTCCCCGGCACTGGTCACCCAGACGGTCAGGCTCGATCCCAGGCGAAACACTTCGCCCGAACTTCCGGCGTGGGCGGCATCAATCCCGAAATCAAAACTGATATCGTCGTTTTCCGTTATGTATTTCGTATGCTGATAGCTGGCCGCAAAGCTGCAGCCGGTCGCGTTCAACTGAATGCCCGCCGCATCAAAATTTGACGCCTCGGCCAGGATGACGTCTTCGGTGCCTTCGACCACGAAGAAATTGCCGCCGGCCTCGTAATGCATGATCTCGGACCCGGCGACGGCCATCTCGAACCGCATCGCCTTTTCCTGGCCTGTCGGGGTGCTGACACGCAGTTTGACATCGTGCAGGCCGCCCTCGGCAAAACCATGGGCGACGACCGCCCCGTATTCGATGCCTCCGTCGCTGAATTCCCATTCAAACACCGACCCATCGGGAATGGCGCCGCCATCAAGCAGGCTGTAGCGGGCGTCGAAATAATACAGGGCCGCGTTTTCGGGGTCTGCGTTCACATGAAATTGCAGCGCCAGCCCAAGTGACGAGGGCGTGTAATTGGCGTCCGCGCCAGGCACCAGGGCGTTGCTCAGTTCGCTTGAACGGACGATGAAGTTATGTTCGCCGCTGTCAGATTGCAGGGTCGATGTCAGGAAGATATCGCCGTAATAGCCATCCTCGGTGTCATCCTGATCCTGGGCAATGACATTGCCCGCTACGGTCCATCCGTCCTGCTGGGACCAGCCGGCGACCTGGGCGGTGATGTTTTGCACAATGGCCACGTCCTGTGACGCGCCGTTGATCATGATCCGCGGGATTTCGACAGTGTCATCCAGCCCGTCAACATTTGCACCATCGGAATGCAGGACCGAATTGTTGCGCACGGTCGCACCGATGGTCTGGCCAAGGGTGATGCCATGGCTGTGGCCGTTGACGATCAGGTTATTTTCGATCGTGATATTGCGATAATACATCTCAATGCCCGCCCCGCGATCAACGGCCTCGTTGCGCATAAAGATCGAATGGGTGGGATCGCCGTTCCCGATATCAAGAACGTTGTTGCGGATGATGACATCGCTGGATGCGCGCCCGTTGTTGGGGGCAAAGAACTGAATCATGTCGGCATGATCGCTGGTCCCGGTCGCGCGGTGAAAATCGCGCAGATCGTTGCCCTCGATCAGCAGGCCACGCATGCTGTCAAAGTTCATTCCGTCCATACGAATGTCATGGAAGCTGTTGTCGCGCACGACGGCGTTGTTGACGCCACCCATGCTAAGCGCTTTGTAGAATTCTGAAAAGTCGTTGTTTTCCAGTATGATATCGTCGCCACCGCGAAAGATAAGCCCAATGCCCCACCCGCGACCGTCTTCGCCGGCAGACACGCCCTGGGCGACATCCCCGTCGAAAACCGAATTGCGGACAGTGATCCCGTCGCTGTGATCGAATTGGAAAATCCGCATCCAGTTGGGATGACCTGTCGCATAATTGTAATCGAATTCGATGCCATCAAAGGTCAGGTTCTTGGCGTCCCGCACATCCAACCCCGAGAATGAGGCCGGGTCGCCCGGATCAGCCGAGGCGATCGTGACCTCCGAGGCATAGCGGTAATCAAACCCTGCCTTCTGGGTCAGGGTGAATTCACCGTAATCGCCGCCTTCCAGCAGGATCGTCTCGCCGCCTTTGGCGGCGGCCAGGGCGGCATAAAGCCCGTCAGAATCCGATACGACCACAACGTCGCCTTCGGGGCTGGACGGGTCTTCGGGCACGTCCAGGTTGATGCTGAATTCTGTCAGGTGGCCGTCGAAATTATACCCGCCGCGCGGGTTGCCAAAGTTCAGATCCTGCGATCCGGGGCGCATCAGCCCGCCAGAAAGTTCGGCCCCGCCCAGAACGTCGCCATCCACACGGATCAGCAGCTGGTCGTTGACATATTCCAGTTGGACATCGTGATTGGCCATGTCGTTCAGCGATGCACCCGAGGTGGTCACCCGCATGACGCCGTCTTCGGTGGCCACGCGCACCATCAATTCGCCATTCCACTTGACCCGGGCAACCATGCTCCAGCCATAGCGGAATACTTCGCCACCGCGCCCATCCACATCCGACGCGATGTTGAACCCGATCGAAAACTCTTCGGCACCGACCAGATCATCCAGATGCATGGCATCGACGTGAAAGGCCGATCCGGACCCGCCAAGGTCAAGCCCCTCTTGCCCGATCGTGACCGAGGCATAGCGTGGATCCGTGTCATTCCCCACGACAAAGGCGTTTCCGGCCTTAAAGGTCACCAGACTGCTTCTGGTCAGGAAACTGTACATGTCGTCGAGAAAGTCTTGCAGAGCAGTCGTTGCCATGTGGCACCTTTCGCATATCGGGGCCGGTCCCAAGGGATCGGAGCAGCTAATTGATCGCGATAAGGCCTATGAGTTTGCTGTGGTCTGGATGCGGCCAGATCTGGGCACGAATGCGCCAAGCCATTCAAAACGGCGGAATTTTGCCTATCAATGGGGGGCCGGGATTTGGCGCATCACCCCTTGGGGGCGGCGGGTTTGGCCATCACGGGGGCAGGGGGGGTCTGGCTGTCGACCCCGTGCCCGGCACCGATGCGGATATTCAGATCGACAAAGGCGCGGGCGCGATCACGATGCAGCCGCGCAAGCTGACGCCGCGAGGCGGCCAGCGATTGTTCGGCGTCGATCAGATCACTGAATGTCGCCTCGTTGCGTTCAAAGACTCTGCGGGTCAGATCCCGCGCCCGGCCATACAGGCGCACGGCATTCGCCGCCGCCGTATCCGCCGAGGTCAGCGCATCGTAATTCACCAGCGCGTTCTCGACCTCAAGGATCGCGCCCAGCACCGCGGCACGCCAGTCCTGGAATGCCGCCCGCGCAGCGGCCTCCCGCCGGGAAATCGTGGCCTTGGCCACGGCCGGGTTCAGTGCAGGCAGTTGCAATGATGGCCCAAAGAAATAATCGGTGCCCCCGCTCAGCGCATCCAGTGCAATGGCTCCGGCCAGGGACAATGTCGGATAGGCCGCGGCCCGCGCCACGCCGATTTCGGCCACCGCGGCGGCATAGCCACGTTCCGCAATTCGGATGTCGGGCCGGTTGCGCAACAGATCGGTGGGGATGCCCACCTGGGGTGTCATGTCCGGGCGGGGCAGGGCGCTGCTGCGTGCCAACGCCGTGGCAAGGTCGGCGGGCAGGGTGCCCGGCGCGACCCCGGCCAGAACCGCAATCTGGTTCTGTGCCGCGCTGACCCCGGCCCCCAGAACCGGCAGTTCGGCGGCGATCTCTGCGATACGGGCCTCGGACCTTGTGATGTCCAGCCGGGTCGCTTCGCCCGCATTGCGCAGCTGGCGGGTCAGGGCCAGGGTGCGGCGGCGTTCTTTTTGTTCGCTGCGTGCCAATCCCTGCAGGGCCTGACTATAGCGCAGGTCCAGATAGGCGTTGGTCATGTTATAGATCATCAAAAGCCGGGCGGCGTCCAATTCGGCCTGGGCGGCATCAATGCGGGCATCTTCGGCACGCAGGCGGCTTTTGCGCCCCCCCCACGGGTCCAGCATCCAATCCAGCCCCAACCGCAATGGCGCGGTGATGTCCATGTCGCCACCATCGGCCTTTTCCGCCCGTCCCGCCGCCGAAACGGCCAGCGTCGCGGCGCCGGGCACGGCCTGACGTGCCGCCTGTGCCTCGCTCACCCGGTCGCGGGCGCGGGTCAGGCTGATACCATCACGCAGCGCCAGGGACACAAGCCGGTCCAGCACCGGATCATCCAGCTTTTGCCACCAGGCGCTATTGCCCAGAAGGACGGGCGCGCCGGGCGCGGCCTGATAACGGGACAAGAACGGAAAGGCTGGTGCGGTGTAATCGGGCGCAACAGAACAGGCGGCCAGCGTTGCCAGCCCCGCCACGGCAATCCCGAAGGACGCCCCACGGCGTGAAATGATGCCCAACATCCAGTCAGTCCTGCCTCGTTTCGTCCCGGCGTCGTCCGCAAGCGGATCGCGACAGGATCGTTCACGCGACAGGCTACGTGGGGCAGGCAGGGCGATCAAGCCTGCCGGGCGCGGGCAATGTGTTTGGTGGCGATCTGTGCCCCCAAAACCCCGGCCAAGCGGTCACTTCCCGCGGCGGTTTACCGGGGATCAGTCGCGGAAGGCGCGCCGCAGATGCGTGGTGATCGGCGCCATCAGATAGGTCAGGACCGTGCGATCGCCAGTGGCAAGATAGGCCTCGACCGGCATGCCCGGCACGGGGGTGTGCCCGCCCAGGCGGTCGAATTCTTCGGGGGGGACATCGATTTCCACCCTGTAAAAGCGCATGCCGCTGCGGGAATCTTCGATGGCAGCGGCGGAAATGGTGCGTACTTTTCCGTTCAGGCGCGGTGTTTCGTTTTGATCGAACGCGGGAAAGATCAGCTCGGCTGTCTGTCCGGGGTGAACCTGATCGACCATGGTCGGATCAACCTGCACCTCAACCCCGGCGGCCCGGCCGTGGGGAACGATGTCCAGTAAGGTTGCGCCGGGGGCGACAACACCGCCGATCGTGCTGACCTGCAATTCATGCACCAGCCCGGAGACGGGCGCGCGGATTTCCATCCGGTCCAGACGGTTCTGGCGGGTGATGATCTCCAGCAAAAGCTCTTCGATCTGGCCTTCGGCCTCGCTCAGCCGGGTGGCGACATCTTCGCGGAAGGCGCGTTCGCTTTGCTGTGTTTCGACCTCGCTCTGGCGTTTGGCTGCCTCAAGACGGGCCTGTTCCGAAATAAGCTGGGCGCGCCGGCCTTCGATTTCCGCGCGCGATGTCAGCAAGGCGTTCAATTCGCTCTGACGGGCAAGGCCATCCGCGATCAGCGCGCGCTTGGTGGCGATCTGGGGGTCGATCAGCGCCATTTGTTCCAGCGCCGCGTCAACCTGGGCGCTGGCCCCTGCGATCTGATCGTCAATCTGGGCAAGGGTTTCCACAAGGCGGGCGCGCCCGCCGTTCAACATGTCCTGACGGGCGTCGAAAATTTCCTGCTGACCGGCGATTTCGGGGGCCAGCGGCAGGCTGGCGGCATCAACCGCGGCGGGCAGGGACGGCAGGGAAAAGTCGATGCGCACGAGCCCGCGATGTTCGGCAACCAGCCGCGCCTTAAGCGCAAGGGCGGCGGCCAGGCGTCGCCGGGCGATGTCCAGATTGGCGGTCACCAGCGTCGGATCAAGCGTCACAAGGACCTGGCCCTCTTCGACGGAATCGCCATTGCCGACGGCGATCGTGGCGATGGTGCCCCCATCGGGATGCTGTACCGACTTGGAATGCCCGGACACGGCGACACGGCCCCCGGCAACCACGGCGCCGCCAATGGTGGCGGTCGCGCTCCAGCTGCCCAAAAGACCGACAAGAACCACAAAGGCGATGACCCCGGTCACAATCGAAGGACGGGTGTCGATGCGGGGGCGATCCATGGATCGGCCGGCGCCGCGCAAAAGGGCGGTGATGGCGTTCATCCGGCTGTCCCCCCGGGAGATGTGGCCTGTTTGGGGATCACATGGGCCCCGCCACGGGCGGCCGCGCGGCGGGCGGCGACAATGCCGCCGGGATCGGCCGACCCGGGCGCGGATTTCGCAGCACTGGCCCGCGCGGCGGCAAGGCGGGCGGCAACGGTGCCCGGCCCCGATTGGGCGGGCGAAGATTTGGCCGCTGCGGGTTTTGCAGATTGGCCCGGCTGGACGGCCTGACCCGGTTGGCCCGACTGGCCTGACTGGCCCGACTGGGTTGTGACGACCTTGGCCAGAACCTCGTCCTTGGGGCCAAAGGCGACAAGCCGCCCGGATTCAAGGATCAGGATTTTATTCATTGTGTTCAACACACTGGGTCGGTGCGCAATCACCACGACAGTGGCCCCGCCTTCGCGCAGGGACTGGATCGCGTGGTTCAACGCCGCCTGGCCCCCGCCATCAAGGTTGGAATTGGGTTCGTCCAACACCACAAGTGCGGGGCGATGATAGACGGCGCGCGCCAGCCCAAGGCGTTGCAATTGTCCGCCTGACAGGGGCGGGGCACCCGCCGTGGCCACCGGGGTGGCATATCCTTCGGGCAGGCGCAGGATCATTTCATGCACCCCGGCCAGCTGTGCGGCGGCGACAATTTCGCTGTCGGGCGCATCGGGGTCGAACCGGGCGATATTGTCCCGGATCGTGCCGGGCAGCATCAGAACATGTTGGGGCAGATACCCGATGAACCGCCCGCGCCGTTCCGGCGACCATTGATCAAGCGTGGCCGCGTCGATACGCACCTCGCCCCGGTCAGAGCCAAGCGCGCCGACCAGCAGCCGCGCCAGCGTGGTCTTGCCGCTGGCCGAGGCACCAAGCACCCCCAGCCCGTCGCCGGGTTCAAGGTTGAATGAGATATCGGACAACACCGCGGGGCGTTCCGCGCCTTCGGGGGTGCCCGGCGTTGCAGGCATCAGCCAGCTGACCCCGCTCACCTCAAGGCGGCCCTTGGGCTCGGGAAGGTCCAGCGGCGCCGGTCTTGCGGGCAGGTTGTCCAGTGTTGCGCTTAACCGCTGCCAGGCGGCCATGGTTTTGCCGATCATGCGCCATTGCCCGGCCAATTGGTCAATCGGGGCCAGTGCGCGCCCCGACAGGATCGACGATGCAATGATCATCCCGGCCGAAATATCACCCGAAATGACAAGCCATGCGCCGATGGTCAGGATTGTCGATTGCAACAGCAGGCGAAAGGCCCGGCTGCCGGCGGCCAGTGCTTCGGCGGGGTCACCGCCCCGTTGCGCCGCGGCCAGATGGGAATCGCGCAGCTTGCGCCAGCGCGCGGCCAGCCGTGGTTCCATGCCAAGCGCCGCGACGGTTTCCGCCGCGCGGTGGCAGGTGTCGGTCATCTCGCGTTCGGCGGCTTCGGCCCCGGCGGCATCGCGCATCGCGCCGGTGGTCAGCGACCGGGTCAGAAAGGCCAGCGCCCCGGCGATCATCGCCCCGGCAACCGTCGCGCCACCCAGCCAGGGGTGCAGCAGGAACAACAGCGCCAGATACAGCGGCACATAGGGCAGATCGAACACCGTCTTGGTCACCGAACTGGCGATGCCGCCGCGCAGGGTTTCCAGATCGCGCAGCCCGGCCTGCCCGTTCAGGCTGGCACGAAACGCGTCATCGCCCAGTGACCGGTCCAGTTGCAGCGCGGCACGGGCCAGGATCCGGCCCCGCAAAAGGTCATAAAGCCCTAGGAATATGTACAGAACGACCACGATGGCAAACAGGCCCAGCAACGTGGGCACCGACCCGGTGGTCAGCACCTTGTCATAGACCTGAAGCATATAGATCGACCCGGTCAGCATCAGCAGGTTCAAAAGCGCGCTGAACAAAAGGACCGGAGTCAAAACAGGGCGCAGCACGGAGGAGATCCCGCCACGTTGGCCTGCACCCGAATGGGTTTGTCCTGTCGTCATACGCACTGCACCTCTTATGCCCCTCCTTTTTATGGAGGTTGGGCTTAGGTTTGGTTTAACGCGCTAGATTTGGGGTTTTTGAGACGGAATTGGGGCCAAGCAGGGGCATCAGGTTTGTGATGCCCCGATTGCCGTGACGTTAGGGGGCAGGGGGCTGCACGCGCCCGCGGGCCTCAAGCCGGTGCCCGTATCCCATCATCGGGCCTTCGAATATCCGGTAGGACACCCAGGCCTGAACATAGGTGACCAGCACCACGCCCGTGGCCATGATCCAGAAATTGGGATCAAGCCCCAGTCGATGGGCGATGATCCCGCTCGCGGCGATATTGAAATAGTGAAACAGGTAGATGAAATAGGAATAGAACCCGAGACTTCCGATCGCCGAACTCAGCGGGTCCTGCATCCGGGGCAGATAGGTCTGGGCGATATGGATCGCCAGACAGGTGCCAAGGGTGATGTTCACATAGATCGTATTGGCCAGCGCGATGCGCCCCTGACCGGCAATCCAGATACCGACCGCCAGCGCCACCAGCATGGGCACCAGAACCGGGTAACGGCGCTGATGGGCCCAGGCCAAAAGCCCCCCCAGCATGATGGAATCCAGCCGGGCTGGCGGATAGAAATAGGCATTCGGCCAGCCGTTGAAATTGATCCAGACCCGCAGCGCAATCGCCCCAAGCGCAAACAGCGCCAGAACGCTGGCCAGGCGGCCGCGCAGAACCAATGCGCTTAGCCCGACAAGGATATAGGCGAATTCTTCGACCGACAGGGACCATGTGATCGTAAAGGGCACCGTTTCGCGCCCGGCATGAAAGATCGTCCAACCGGTGATGAACAGCGCGTTTTGCCACAGGTTGGCAATGATATCGCGGTCAATTCCCGTCACCAGGCACCCCACAAGATAGGTGGCCAGCGCCAGGTAATAGAGTGGCATGATCCGAAAGACCCGGCGCAGAAAGAACACCCGAATGTCCGCCGGGCTGTTCCGTTTCAGCAAAAACCCGGTGATCAGATACCCGCTGAGCGGAAAGAAAATATCGACCCCGAACAACCCATATGTGCGGAACCAGAGCGCCACGGCATCGCCGGCCGCCGGGGGAAAATCAATGGCGACGTGATAGAGCACGACCATGACGACCGCGCAGGCGCGGATCGCATCAAGCAGGTTGGACCGCGTCTTGCGGGCGAGGGCGGGGTTGCTGTCCACTGGGGGCTCCGGTCAGGATGCGGGGGATCGGGAAAAGGCAGGTCCCCCGACACCGGCATGTTGGGGGAACCGGGTGAACTGGTTGCGCCGCTCGGGGGGGGTATCGGGCAATGTGCTTTCCTCGCCGGTGCGCCGGGCCTTGGCCTCAAGCAGCCAGACACCGCAGCCAAGGGTCAGAAAGATCAGGCTGGCCATTTCGGACCAGACGGCCACGGTGGCCAGTGACAACATGGTTCCCACGGTCGAAATGCTCCAGCCGAGGCGCATGTTGGTCTGCTCCCGGTCGCCCTCAAGATCCACGCGCCCGGCTTTGATCAGGGTGTAAAGATACGCCCCGGCCAGAAAGACCAGCGCCGGCAAACCATAGACCAGCGCAGTCATAAGCCAGTAATTGTCCAGGCTTCCGGTCATGTAAGCGGGCAGGTCCCAGGTGTTGTAGCCGACGCCGAAAACCGGAGTGCGCGCGATTTGGGCCGTGCCGTATTCCAGCAGGATTTTGCGCACATAAGCGGTGCCCGAATTAAAGGCGAGCCGTTCAATGATGGCGTAATAGGCGGGGCGGCTCGACAGGATATCCAGCAGGACATACAGGGTGGCAAGGGTGCCCATCAGAACCTTCCAGCGGATTTTCACGCCTCGGGTCATCTGGGCATACATGATCAGGGCGATCTGCGCGATGATCCCCAAAAGCGGCCCGCTGGACACCGACAGGAAACAGCACAACAAAATAACCCCGGCCCACATCCAGCGCGCAGAGCTTTTCAGCTGATCGCGCAGCCCCACCATGACGTAGGCAAAACAGACCGTATTGAACAATCCATAGTGAATGGGGTGGGTGAAAATAACCTGAACCCGGTACAGCCCGTGCCGCTGGGGGTAATCCACATCCTGGCTGCTGGACACCATCGGCAGCTGATCGATCATCCGTGCGATCCACATGACGCTGGTGCGGCTTTCGTAAAGCGCAAAGGGCAGGGTGAACAACACCAGCCCGCCATAAAGAAAAACCATCTGGCGAAAGGCCCGCGGCCCACGGACATAAACCCGCCCGGCCAGGTATCCGCCAAACAGGATCAGCATGTTGGACCCGACAAAGGTCACAAAGGCGCTGCGGTTGTTCACAAAGATCGAAATGGCGAACCAGATCATGAACAACAGGATCATCACATCCGTTGGCTGGACTTTTCCGGCGCGCCCGGAAAACAGCTGAAGGAACATGATCGGCGTCAGAAACAGCAAAACCAAGCGGGAGGCCGACATATGCAGCGACCCAATGTCGAAAAAGACCGGCATGAACAGCGCCAGAAAGACCACGTAGAACAGGAACGGCAGCTTGGGACCGGGCAGCTGCGACATGGCTGCTTGGTTCGGGCTGTGCCCCGACGGTGTGCTCTGCATGGTCCGCTCCCGGAGTGACGGTTCGTCCTGCTGTATATCCAGCATGCCAGATACAGGATCTGCCGAGCCGAAAGCCCGCATCGGGCATAGTTTACGGGCCGCGCCTGCGCATTGGCAAGGCAGCAGAGCACCTTTGAGAGCGTTACGTTACCGGTTGTGTTCTGAACGCCCGCACCAACAGGTAACCGATGGCAATGCCCCCGATATTCAGGATCAGATCGTCCAGTTCGAAATAGCGCCAGGCACAGGGGTAAAGTCCGAAAACCCCGGTCAGCTGGGACAATTCGATCAGCCCGCTCAGGCAGGTGCCAAACAGCACGGCCTGCCACAGGCGGCGCACCACCCCGGCCAGTGCCGCGCCAATGGCAACACAGACCAGCAGGTTCATCACCGGGGCAAGGATCAAAAGGCTTTGCAGCCAGTCACCCAGCGACGCGTTGCTGTTCCACATGATCCGGAACAGCCGGATGAACCGAAACGGTTCCAGGATGGGCTGAATGCCGCCCTGCGAACAATCCAGCAGCGCGCGGTCGGGCAGGGGATGATGGGTCAGCGCCACGAACAGGCTGGTCAGGAACAGCGCGGGCGTCACCGCCGCGATGCGCGCGCGCGGGCATCCGAACACCAAAAGCCCACCCCGCACGATCACGGTGGCGATCACCGCGTACACCAGGGCCAGCCCGGCATATTCAACAAGGGCAAGGGGGGTCATGAGGGGCGCTGACACTCAGGGATGAAAACCGGGGGGTGAGGGCCAAGAATGACGGGCAAGGGACCCAGAGGCAAGGGTGGGCGCCGGTTTCGCGGTTCCGGGCCATGCCATGCCACGGACAGGCCCCGCCCGCCGGGACCGGCGTCAGCCGCCGCTGTAATCGCGCCGCACCCCGTCCAGGATATCGCGATATCGGGCCTTGCTCTGTTCCAGGCGGGCCGCGTCGCTCAGCTGGGATGGGGCGCGCATGATCCGGCGCAGGGCCGGGGCCGCCAACCGGTTTTCCGTGGCCAGCCGCAGCTGGCGTTTGCGCGACATGACCGGTTTGGCATGTGGCTGACCCTGTGGGCCGGGCTGCCCCCCGGATCGGGCGGCTGCCGCAGGGGCGGCGCCATGGGGGCGTTTGCGCGCCTTGCTGAACCGGTCAGACAGCTTGGCGATCAGTGGGAACAGCGGATGCACCTGCAACGCGATCCCCAGGCTGTCGGCCCAGTCCTGCCATTTGGCGGCGTCGAATTTGGCCGATACGCGCACCCCGATCCAGGGTGTGCGCAACGTGTCGGCGATGATCGCCGCATGCATGGATTCCGCCAGCACCAGCGGCGCCTTGGCAATCCGGGTGATGACCGCGCTGGCCTCACCGCAGGGCGACACAAAGTCGATCCCGGCGCGGGCACAGATTGCGTCCCAGTCAAAATGCCCAAGGCTTGAGATATGGGGGATAAAGATCGGGCGGGCATCGCGTGTATGGCCGGTGAACTCGGGCAGGTCGGACAACATGATCGCCGGGTCGATCACCCCGACGCTTTCGGGCAGGTTCAGCGCCCGCGCCGATCGCGGCCCCCTAAGGCTGCGGATGTCCCAGCGGGCGGGGTCGGAAATATCCGGCGGCGGGCCATTGCCCACCCCCGATCCCAGAACCAGGAACCGGCCCGGGCGGGTCACCGGGAAATGGGTGGCGTTCAGGATCGTGCCCACCCCGACAAGGGTGGTGCCCGCATCCCAGTCGCGCCACCCCGGCAACAGCGCATCCCACAGGAATTCGTTCAGGTCGTCGCCGAAATTGCCTTCGGGGCTTTTCCAGTAATGCAGGTCCATTGTCTGTCCTCGCTGCCCGTTTTGGCATTGCGCACACCCCCTAGAGGGCGCGAAAGAATTCAGCCGCCTGTGCGGCCACCTTTTGTGTGGTCATATCTGTCAGGTCCGGCGGCCCTGCGGGGCGGGGCGCGCGCGCCGCGTTCAGCAGGTGATCCGGGGTCAGCGCGCCGTCATAAAGATGCATCCATTCCGGCCCCAACTGTGCCCCAAGCGGGGTTGAAAACGCCGTGCGCGGTGTCAGCACCGGGCGCTCAGCGCTTAGCGCGTGCAGGATCGACCCGGAATGCAGATAGCTGCGCAGCGGCGCGGCCACCACATCACAGGCCCCAAGGGCGGCGCGGTAATCGGCCGGGGGCAGGTCCTTGAACATCAGGGTGATCCGGGTGTCGTCTTTGGCCATGGCCCGCAGGTGGGTTGCATAATCCGGGGCCGCGATCCCCGCCAGCAACAGGCGCAGATCCGCGCCCGGCGTCTGGCGGAACACCCGCAACAGATCCTCGCCCCCCTTATAGGGACGGATCTGGCCGCAATATCCCAGAACCCTGTGCCCGTCGTTCCACCCCTGCGCACCCCGCGCCGCGGCCCGTTCCGCCGCGCTTAAGGCGGCCCCGTCATAGGTGGGATGCCACAGCCCGATACCGGGCCGCCCGGCCAGCGCCGGATAGGCTTCGCGCACGACATCCAGCGTGCCCGGCGACAATGTCATGACCCCGTCAACCCGGCGGATCAACCGGCGGATATAGGGCGGCCACAGCAACCGCGCCAGGCGGCGCGCATTATGCGGGGCAAGGTTATGGGCCAGCCAGACAACCTTGGTGTCCGCCCCCTGTCTGTCACGATGCCTGCCGCGATGCCTGTCCAGCGCCCGCAAAAGGCGGCGCATCTTGACCGGGATTTCACCCCGGCCGCGGGCTTCGGCAAAGACCCGTTCGGCCCAATGCAACAGGACGATGTCAACCGCGGGCGCCGTGGCGATGTCTTCGACGGTTTCGGCACTGTGAACCTGACAGCCCGCCGCTGCCAGCCCGTCCAGAAACTGGGTCACAAAGGGATTATGCGCGGCGCCATAGCCCGGCCAGCTGAGAACCCGAAGGCCTGCCATAAGATCGCCCCCTTAAACGTCAACCATCTGGCGGAACCGTTCGCTGTCGGTCATCAGTTGATCATAGCTGCCCGCCGCGACAATCGCCCCGCGTTCCAGCAGGAAAATCCGGTCGCAATTGCGCACCGTGCTCAGGCGGTGCGCGATCATGATGATCGTCTTGGCCCCGGCCAGATCGTTGACCGCCTGCATCACGGCCTTTTCGGTCAGCGTGTCCAGCGCGCTTGTCGCTTCGTCCAGAACCAGCACTTCGGGATCGCGATAAAGCGCACGGGCAATGCCGATGCGCTGTTGCTGTCCGCCGGACAGGCGCACACCCCGTTCACCGACACGCGCATCATACCCGTCGGGCAATTCGCTGGTGATGAAATCATGCAGATGCGCGATCCGCGCCGCGCGTTCGACCTTGGCCATATCCGGCCCCGCCGGATCGCCAAGCGCAATATTGGCGGCAACGCTGTCGTCCAGCAAAAAGATATGCTGGGGCACATAGCCGATGTTCTGTTGCCAGGCGCGCAGCGTGTCCGGCGTCAATGCAACCCCATCAACCGTCAACGCCCCGGCATCGGGCTGCAACAGCCCTAGGATCACGTCGATGATTGTCGTCTTGCCCGCCCCGGTGCCCCCGACAAGCCCGACAGTGCTGCGCGCCGGGATCGCCAAATCCAGCCCCTGTAACGTGGGATGGTTGCCCTCGGGATACGAGAAATGCAGATCAACCAGCGCCAGTTCGTTTTCCAGCGGCAAGGGCGGTGTCATGTCTTCGGGCAGGGGGCGCTGTTTCATCTCGGTCAGCTCTTTTTCCAGCCGCATCAGCGCCGGGGCCGACACCCGCATACGCGCCAAGGTCTGGTAAAACGTCTGAAGCGCGGGAAACAGCCGGGTCGCGGCCATGCCCAGCAATCCAAACAGCGGCAACAGCGATGTCACGCCCTGCCCACGCACCAGAACCAGCACCAGAACCATCAGGACAAACCCGGCGTAAAACGCGCCCTCGACCGCAAAGCGCGGCAGGCGGCCCATCACCTGGGTGACTGTCTGAAACTCGGCCAGGGCCTGTGCGGGGATGCGGAACCGCCGCAGGCTTTGGGCTTCGGTGCCCATGACCTTAAGCATTTTCAACCCGCCGGTGATTTCCTGAACCGCCAGAAACCGGGCCTGGTTCGCCTTGACCCGCTGTTCGCCAAGCCGCGCCATCCGGTTGCGCAAGGCCCAGAACACCGACAGATACACCGCCGCCAAAAGCCCGGTGGCCCCGATCGCCACCCCCGGCGAAACCAGAAACAGCAACACGCCGATCATCACCACAACCAGCAGGTTCGAAAATGCCAGCACCAGCGGCAGGATGCTGTCACGCACCACCAGATCGACTTCGGACAGCAAATTCGTGCTGAGATCTGAAGAATTGCGCGACAGATACCAGACGTAATCCTGCGACAGGTAGCCATGCAATAACCGCGAGGCCAGCGAATAGGCCCGCATCAACGCAAAGCGGAACTGGAAATACGTCACAAGGGCGCGCACCCCCATCCCCACCACCACAATCGCCAGAACCGCAACGCCCAAACCGATCATCGCCGCTTGCGGTGTGTCCAGGCCAAACAGGGCGGTGAACATGCGCAGGGCAGGGTTCGTGTCAAACAATGTCGGATCCGCCAGCGCGGCCAGAAACGGCATGATCGCCCCGACGCCTGCGACCTCAAAGACCGACATCACAAAGGTGGCCAGCATCAGCAAAAGAAAGCGGCGCCGCTCCTGCTGGGTGAACAGCCCCCAGATACGGCGATAGGTCTTGATCATTGCGTTGTCCGCTGGTTCTGTTTCTGTCTCGAATTCGATGCCCCTGATCGCCATGCGACATCAGGGGATGCCCGGGGCGAAGCTTAGGCCAACGCCCATGGGAATGACAGATGCGCCTTTGGCCCCGTGGCATATTTCACCGGCCTGTCACCCGCCCGCACCGACCTTTGTTCTGGCCCTTGTTCTGACCTTTGTTCTGGCCCCCGCACAGGTCGCCAGACCGGCTGGCAATACAAGGCGCCGGGGCAGACACATGCCCCCACCGTTCAACTGCCCAGAAACCGGTTGCGCAGGGTCAGCGCCTTGCGCCGGAGATAGCGTTTCAGCGACGGTGATTGCCGCGGCTGATTGCTGCGCGGAAACGGCTGGTCCGGTTCTTCCAGCCCCAGAAAGGCGCACAGCCGCCCCCATCCCACAGGATGCGAGAAATCAAGTTCCAGCAGGTCATCCGGGCGATCCGCGAAATAGGCACGCACCGCGGCATTGTGGCGGCGATATACCTCACGATACCGGGTTTCATTGCCAAGCGGCGCGCCGGCATCTTCGCCATAGGTCAGCTGTTGAAACATATGCGGGTTGGCGCCGAAATGGCCCAGAATGCTGGCCCACCATGCGTCTTCGTCGCGGGTGGTCAGAATGAATTTCGCGCCCGGAAATGCCGCATCAAGGTCTTTGAACAACAGCGGCCATGGCATGTCCTGCACCGCGTCAACCTCGGCCGCGCGGGCCAGACCCATCGCCACGTATTCGCGGCGAAACTGATCCAGCGGAATATGTTTGCCATAGACCGACGCCACGGTAAGCCCCAGAACCTGCAGGGCGGATTCCATCGAGGTGGTGCCGGTTTTCTGAAATCCGATGCAAAACACTTTTTCCATGGCACCGCGCCCCTTTTATTCCTGGTGAACCAGCCAAAGCCTGGCCTGCATTTCCGGCCCTAACTTTGACCCGAACTCTGGTCCGAACTTTGGCCCAATATCTTGGCCCGAATGGACACGACCCAACCCGCGAAGGCAAGGCGGCGCACGGGGCGGACGGTGCCGGCGAACCCACAGTGTGACCCGGCAACCCCAGTGCCTGTCGGTTTGGATGATAACCCTGTCCGTTGTTCCCGATCTCGGGCTATAAGCCCGTTGTTTATCTGATCGTTGCCCGGCAACGCCCGCCCCATTGTCCGGCCCGCATTCCGGCCGAAATCCCGTCCGGAACTCAGCGCGGACACCAAACAAGAGGTTCCGCAATGACAGACACGCCTTTGATCAGTGTGATCATTCCGGTGTTCAATCGCGCGGATATCATTGGCCGGTGCCTGGGCAGCATCTGCAGCCAAAGCTATCGCAACCTTGAAATCCTCGTTGTGGATGATTGTTCCACCGACGATATCGCCGCCGCCGTCGCCGCCGTTGGGGATGACCGGGTGCGGCTGGTGCCACGGGCCCAGAACGGCGGGGCCTCGGCGGCGCGCAACACCGGCCTGCAGGCGGCGCGCGGCGATTTCGTGGCGTTTCAGGACAGTGACGACATCAGCCTGTTTGACCGGTTCGAACAGGAAATGGCCCTGATGCAAAGCCTGCCGGACGATTACATCGGCGTTTATGCCGCCGCCATCGCCCATACCGACACAACCGAGGCCGACCGCGCCCGCGCCGCCGCCCGCGTTTTGCCGCCGGTGGACCGCTCTCCGCTGAGCGGTGATCTGGCCGGGGCGACCCTGTGGGGCAATTTCATCGACATGCCGACAATGCTGCTGCGCCGCGCGGCCGCACTTGAGGCGGGGCCTTTTGATGAACGGCTGCGCAACAATGTCGATTGGGATTTCACCCTGCGCCTGACCCGGCTGGGCAAATTCGGCTTCGTGCCGCAGCCGCTTTATGTCTTTAGCTATGCGCCCCGATCCGCCAGCGGAAACGACCATATCTCGCACAATCCGCGCCATTCGATGAAAAGCTATGCCTATATCACCGGCAAGCTGCGGCGCGGGGGCTATGTCGGGCCGGAACTGGCCAAACATTACGCCGCTGCGGGCCGGTACCTGATGCGCATGGGCCGCCCGCGGCGGGCGCAACGTTACTTTGGCGCCGCGCTGAAACTGACCCCGACGCGCCCCAAGCTTTGGGCGCATTACCTGTTAAGCCATGTGCCACGGCTGCATGCGCTGGCCGCCCGCCTTGGCCGGCCCGCCCCCGGCACCGCCTGAGGCGTCAGGCCAGCGTTCCGGCCGGCTTTGCCCTATT
>JBOEGP010000007.1:0-58816 GCA_050633485.1 Pseudooceanicola sp. | reverse complement strand
GGCGGGCTTTTGCTGTCCAACAAAGTGATCGCGACCCAGGCACGAAAGGTCGGGCTAGAGGTGCGCGATACCCTGGCATTCGGTCAGGACTATGCCCGGACATGTAACCTCTGGGCGGACCAACTCAGGGCGGCGACGCCACGGATCCACAGGTTCGGCTTTGACGATACGTTCCTTAGGTCCTGGCGCTATTACCTTGATATTTGTGCCGCGACATTTGCCACCGGGCGTACCGACGTTGTGCAGGTTGAATTGGCCCACGCATGAATTTCGCCGGGAAAACATACTGGATCATCGGCGCAAGCGAAGGTTTGGGGCGGGCGCTGGCACAGGCCATGGATCAATCCGGGGCGCGGTTGATCCTGTCGGCCAGAAACGACGAACGCATCACCGATTTGGCCAGGGACCTGAACCATGCAAGGCCCCTAACGATGGACGTCACCGATCCAGAGGCTGTGGCAGCGGCTGTCAAAGCGGCCGGCCCGATTGATGGTGTGGTCTATTGCGCCGGGCAATACACTCCGATCAACGTGCAGACCTGGGATGCCGACGCGGTTGACGCAATGTGCGATGCCAATTTCCTGGGCGCGCTGCGTGTCATGGCCCATATCGCGCCCGCATTTGCCAAACGGGACCGGGGGCATATCGTGTTGATCGGATCGCTGGCCGGATTTCGGGGCCTTCCCGGCGCCATCGGCTATGGGGCAAGCAAGGCCGCGCTGATGCATCTGGGCGAAAACATGTATGCGGACCTGCGCGGTTCGGGCGTGACGGTTCAGGTGATCAACCCCGGCTTTATCGAAACCCGCCTGACGGCCAAGAATGATTTCAAAATGCCATTCATTCAGACCCCGCAAAAGGCAACCGCGCAGGTTATGGCAGCCATGCGATCACGCCGATTATCGACCAGTTTCCCGGCGCCCTTCTCTTGGTTGTTTGTTCTTGGGCGGTTCCTGCCGCGTGGCGTGTTCTATCGCATTTTCCGGTAACGGTGCGACCAGCGCGCCCCTGTCACCACGCCACAGGCGCACCAGACCAATCGAAAAAACGGCCAGTGTCCGCGGGCGACAGGGCGCCGATAACCGACACCAGATTCAGCGCCGCGTCACCGGGCGAAACCGCCGGGTGGTTTTGGTAATTTCGGGTGAACGCCGTGGCGACGGTGCCCGGATGCAGGGCAACGCAAATTGCCAAGGGATGCGAACGCGCCACTTCGATTGCCGCTGTGCGCACGATCTGGTTCAACGCGGCCTTTGACGCACGATAGGAATACCAACCGCCCAAACGATTGTCCTCGATTGACCCCACCCGTGCAGAAAGGACAGCAAAAACGCTCTGCCGGTCGCGCGGCAAAAACTGCATTGCGTGTTTCAGTATCAGCGCCGGGCCAGTGGCGTTCAGCGCGAATTGGGCGGCAAATGCGTCCGGGTCCAGCGCCTTAAGCGTCTTTTCCGGTGCATGTGGCCCGATCTCAAGCCCGCCGGTGGCGACAATGATCTTGTCAAAGGGTCCGTCGACACGGGCAAGGCAGTCAATCACGCTCTGTTCGGATGTTATGTCCAGACCATCTGCGCTGCGCGATAGGCCCGCAACGCTATGCCCCTGCGCGCGCAACTGCGCCGTCAGTGCCTGACCAATGCCGCCGGACGCGCCGATAATCAGTGCTCTGCTCATCGCCCCATACCCTTGATCGGGGCACCCGGACGGCGCCACGCCTTTGTTGCCACCTGTCAACCGGCGGCTGGCAGGTTCAGAAAAAGGATGGCGCCGTTCAGGACAGACGCGAAAGCAACCCATGCAGCATAGGGGACGAACAGCGCAGCGGCGATGCGATCCCTAGGCCATGCAACCCAAATGAATGCGACGATTGCGATCAGCATGAATAGGATCACGCCGAACGCAATGTCAGTGCGTTGCGCGGCGAAGAACAGCGGCGACCATGCAAAATTCGCCAGCAGTTGCACGACCCAGATTTTGAACCCGCGCCCCTGTGGATCGCGTGTCCAGCACCGCCATCCGGCCACGGCGATGGCGATATACAGCACAGTCCAAACCGGGCCAAATACCCAATTGGGCGGGTTGAACGACGGTTTGACCAGATCAGCGTACCACGCCCCCGGCAAAGTCATCACGCCAATGGCTGTCCCGCCGCCAAGAACAATGATCAGGAAAAAGGCCAGCACAACCAGCCCCTTGGCGTTCAACGCTGTATCCCGTGCGAGCGAGATGTTGATTGGCGCAGGTTCTTGCGATTTTTCGATGTCCATGGCTGTCATCCCGGTTCCCGCAGGTTACGCAATGGCTTTGGCGATCGTCACGCCCGCCCATGCCGACACCCCTGTCAGGACCGCGCCCCAGGTCACGTCCACAACGACCATCTGAAAAGACCACGATCGCAAGGTGGCGTAATTGGTGAATTCATAGGTGCCATAGGCCATAGCCCCAAGAACAGCACCGCCGATAAACGCGTTCAGGGGCATGTCTGCCCGCAACGCAGGCAGCGACACAAACCACAAGACACCGGCAACATAGAAGCAATAGAAAGCCACCGCAGCGCCAAGGCGAATGTCTTCCAGTAGCCATGTGCCGAGGTGTTGAGAAAACAGCGGTTTCATCACTGTTTTCAACATCACAGCGTCCAGAACCAGAAAAACAACTGCCGTGCCAAGGTAAAGAACGAAGGTCTGCATTTTCGTGCGCTCCATTATGTGTTGCCCTGAATACGTGCCGCTGGTGGCTTTGGATCACAATTGATGGATCCGCGTTCTGTGCCCGCATCCTACACCGCAAGGGTGTCGGTGTCGGAAATGATCGAAATGGCCCGGTCCAAATACGTGATTTGAATGCAAATCAAGTGGCGACAGTGTCGAATATGTGCGCCGTATGGAACAGCACCCAAAAGGGGCAAGCCATGGTGATCCGCAAAACTATGATTTAGTCAGTCAGAGGCGGACAATGCTACCGCTTGGGCAACTCGCCCCCTTTTCACCGCATCGGCACGCTTGAAAACCGCTCCAGTTTTTCGGGGTCGGACAAGGCAAACAAGCGGTTGACCCCCTTTTTGGACGTGCTTGCAAGGACCACCAGCCTGACAGCGCCGTCTTTTTTCAACACCAGGAAATCCCCAGACACGGAACGCCCATAGAATGGCTTTAGGCCACCTCCGAAAATGGTTGGCGACACGACAAGAAATTTGGCGAGCCGGTCACGCCCGTCCACCACCTTTGCAAACGCCGGAGCCGAAGCACCACCGTCACTTTCCAACGCAATGTCTTGCGCCATAAGAGCGATCAGCCCGGCCTCATCGCCCTTCTCAATGCAGGCCACCAACTGAGCGAGCATTTCTTGGTTGGCGGGTTGTCCTTTGCCCTCGGTCGCGTCAAGCCTGCGGCGCGCCCGAGAAAAGGACTGCCGACAGGCAGCCGGGCTTTTCTCTAGCGCCCCAGCAATTTCATCAAAGCCCATGTCAAAGGCGCTGCGCAGAACAAAGACAGCGCGCATGACCGGCGGCAGCTGCAACAGGCGTGCCGACAATGCATAGGAAAGGTCTATGCGCGTTTCGACCACCTTGTCCGCGCTCACCGGCATTGGCACTGGCAGACCAAAGGCTTCGTGCTTGGTGGCCAGCCGCCTTTCTGACCGGATCAGGTTAAGCGCCAGGTTGGCCGCGATCCGGGCAACGAAGGCTTCGGGCTGGGTGACATGCGCCCGACTCGCCGAAATCCAACGTTCAATCGTTGACTGCGCCACATCTTCGGCCTGCCACGGCAAGCCCAGAATGCGGTAGGCCACACCAAAGGCCGTGTGCCACAACAGGTTCGTACTCTCGGGTATTCTTGTCATTGGCCGGTCCATGCTGTGCGATCCCGACCGAACGGTCGCCCAAGGTAAAAGGGAAACCCCGGCATTCTCGCCTCTAACAACAGAAGGCGGAATAGCATCGCGACGAAGAAATGTCTTAGGTGATAACCCGTTCGCCCAGTGAAGTAAGGTGCATAGGCCCTGTCAAAACGCATGTTGCCAAAGCCAACCGCATTTGGACCAAGGCCAATTGCCTGCCCGTAAGTCCAAAACCCGAAGCGACGGGGGACCTTGCCTTTGGCTTCGTCCACAATGGCATCCGCAACGTGCGCACCACTGGTCATGGCAAACATGACCGACATACGCGGCGGCGCGCTTCGCCTGGCCATGCAATAGGCGGCATCCCCGGCGGCATAGATCGCCTTGTGACCACGGGCGCGAAGGTAGGCATCGGTCAGGATCCGCCCGTTTGGCATCGCATCCAGCCCCGCGTCAGCCCACATTTGGTCGATCTCAAACCCGGTTGCCGTGACGCAAAGATCATGAGCGATTTTCCGTGTCCCGATCGCTACATGGCCCGGTTCAATGGACGTCACCTGTGCATTCTCCTGCACACGCACATCTTGCCTGACCAGTTCCGCGCGAACACGCTTTCGCACAGCCTCCGTCAATCCCTCTCCCAGCTCTGACCGGCACAATAGTGTGACGGTCGCAGCCGGTTTTTGCGCAACCTCCGCGGCGAGTTCAATGCCCGTGGCACCGCCGCCGACAATCGAAATGTTCAACGGTTCGGATTGACCCAACGCGTGCGCCAATTCACCAGCCCCGAGGGTGCCGCCAACATTCATCGCATAGGCATTTTCGGCCTGACCTGGAACATGTCTGACCGACGAGTTCGAACCCGAAGCGATCACCAGCCGGTCATAGGCAAGTTTCAATGTCGTGCCATCTGAAACCGAAACCTGAATCTCGTGACTGTCAGGTGGCATCGCAACAACCTGTCCACAAACGAAAGTGACGTTTCGCTTTGCAAGCAACGTGTCATAGCGAAAACTCCGCATGTTATATTTGGGGCGGACCGCCAGCGTTTCATGCAGCCTCAGCCGCTCAACAAACATCTCGCGCGGGTTAACCAATGTAACCTCCAGTTTTCCCCGGCTTCGCCCGGCGAGCCGCAAAGCACACATCACACCCGAATATCCGCCGCCCACGACAACGATTTTTTGCAACTGCATTGTTGCCTCCCTTTTGAGTTCGATAAAAAGAAGACACCGGTGAGCCGATTTTTGTGACATCGCCGCGTCACGAAAGTTGCGATTGGTTCATTCGATCCCGAGCAAACTGAGAACGCCCTGACCGTCGGCTTCACGGCACTGCGCGTCTGGGGACACATATTGACCTTTTGACAATGCTGACCCGTCCCAAACCCGCCTTACCGCGCGGTGCCCCGTCTGGGCAGCCAAGTTGGCGACTTTTGATAGGCATCGACGGCTTGTTTTATCCGCCCCACCACACGTAGCCCTGAAAAACCGCCTTGGCCTTCGAATCCCAGCCTGCGTAAATGTGAACTTGGGATGGCACCAAATCGCGGCAGGTTCGAGATCATGAAAGATCAAACAGAAATCGTTGTGAACGATCGCTTTCAAAGCGACTACAGGTACAGTCTGTCGGCACCGGAAGGGGCCGATTTCGACGACGCGTTCACGCCGCATCTTTCACCCAAGGAAATGCTGGAAATGGGTGTGTTCGAGGGGCGTTATATCAATGACTGCCAAGGGGAATTTCCCGCAGAATGGTACGCCAACGCCAAGATTTCGGACAAGCCGGACGAAGCCCTGAATTATTTCGGGATAAAGAGCCGACAACCACTGTCAGTCTGGCGTGAAAAGGGTTGGATTTACGGGCCGGATCCACGGGGATGGTTTCAGTGGTATTGCCGGTATTACCTTGGTCGCCGCCTAAGCGATGTGGATCCGATTCAGATCAAGCGGTGGAAAGGGTTCGCGCGGCATGCCGGACAGGTGCGCGCGAATTGCTATCCCGGCGACATTTTCTGTAGGCCGCGACAACGTCAGGCGTTGCTGCAATGGGCCCACGATCCGTTGATCTGAACCCTTGCCGATTTCGCCGTCACGGGCGCGCCATGTCAGCATGCCGCGCCCGGTTGTCAGGCGTATCTTGCGCCACCCCGTTTCAAAGCGCGGGCAAGGTTGCGATGTCGCCAGCGGCCAGCGCCGCAAACAGGGCGGTCAGAATGATGGGGCCCGCGAACCAGAACCGGGTCGGTTTTTCCTTTTGCGCCCAGCGGAAATAGATGGCGATGGCGGTGATAGCCAGAATGAGTTCAACCCCGAACACCGCATATTCATAATCCCACAACCCAAACCCCAGCAATGGAAACCCGCCCAGGTTTCCCGGCAACCAGGGCATATCGCTGTGATGCACAAAAAGGTCGATAAACCAGTGCGAAAAGCTGAGCCCGCCCAATATCGCGCCAGCGGCACGGGTCTTCCAGACCGTGACCCCGATCCAATAGGCCAGCGCGGCGATCACCGCCGCCCCCAGCAGCGAATGCGTGTAAAGGGCGTCAATCTCGCTGTGACCAAAGGGGCCGGACACGTATCCTTCGACACCAATTGCGACCAGCGGCAGGAACAAAAGGTCCATGAATTGCGGCGCGACAACCAATGCCCATACCGGTATGGTGGGCGCCAGCGGCTTGACCATCATGCCAAGTGCGAAATGTCCTATGAACATCGTTCTATCCTTTCTAGGATGGCGCCCAACCTCGGGCGATCAAATGATGTCCAAGAGATACGATATTCATTTTTCTTCCGAAATTGCAGGAAGATTGATATTTGGTATTCACAATCGTATAGAAACCCATGCGCTTTTCTTGGGATCTTATCCGCAGCTTTCAGGCCGTTGCCGACACCGGCAGCCTGTCAGCGGCATCCAGGCTGCTTGGGTTGACCCAACCGACGGTGGGCCGCCACATTGACCTATTGGAAGCCGAACTAAAGGTGCCCCTGTTCACCCGAAGCCGCGATGGCATGGCCCTGACAGCCAAGGGCAGCGATCTGATCGCGACGGCCGTTCAAATGGGCGAAAACGCGATATCGTTCGAACGGCTGGCCGCCGGATTGGACGAAGGCATTTCCGGCACCGTGCGCATTTCAGCCAATGACATATTCGGCGTATTGATCCTGCCGCGTCTTATTGGCGCTTTCATCGCTGAAAACCCCGGCATTGATATCGAACTGGTGGTCAGCAACGACGCGTCAAACCTGCTTAAGCGCGATGCCGACATTGCAATCCGCATGTTCAGGCCAACGCAAAACGATCTGGTGGCGCGCAGGATTACAAAACTGCCGCTGGGATTGTTTGCGCATGAGGATTATCTGAAGGAAAGGCCTGCGCCAAAATCGTTAACCGATCTGCGCGACCATGTATTTGTGGGGTTTGACCGGGAAACATCACTGATCGAAGCGGCACGTGCGATGGGGGTGACTTTCGCACCCAGTGACTTCAAAATTCGCTGCGACAATATCCTGACGCACCTTTGGGCCATCCGAACAGGCGCAGGCATCGGCGTGACCCATTTCGGTTTGGCCAATCGTTTCATTGGGGTGCGCCAGGTTTTGCCCGACCTTGCCCTGCCCGATCTGGACCTTTGGGTCGCGTGTCATGCGGATGTCCGGTACAACAAGCGGGTGCGCAAGGTCATGGATTTCCTTGGCGAATGTCTGAAAGACCCTTATGCGCACTGCGATCTATAGCTGAATCCTGACAATGGCATTGCACCGCATTTCAATAATGGCCGGTGACGCATGCGGCCAATCATCCACCGCCGAAATATTATCGAGATTTGGAACCAGCATAATCAATGCGTTATGGCTGGTGCGGCCTTGCCATTTTCATTCCTCGAAAATAGTGTCTTTCCGATTCTAAATGGGGGTTTGGTATGCGTTTTCGGTCATTCATTTACGTTATTGCATCTGTGGTTTCCGCCTGGACCCTAAGCGGGTGCACCGAACCGCAGGATTTTAATTTCCCTGATCGCATTCCAATGCCAGCGGTGTCATTTGCCACGTTACAAGTCGAAGGGCGGGGGCTGGACCGCGCCGTTTTGATGTCTCAGGTAACGCCGATATCGGATTTCCCACGGACCGGACAAGCCACTTATCGTGGGGCGGCGACGTTTGGAGATTTTCAACCAGCATCGTTTGCCAATCCCTTTCTTCTTGGTCGTGTGACATTGGAAGCGGACTTTAAATCCAAAGACATCGGCGGCGAGATCGACAACCTTCGTTTTTCAAACACTGCTTTTTCGGGTGATGGCCTTTTTGATATTAAAAACGGGCGTATCCTGAACAACAAATTTTCCGCCACGTTGGACGGGAAAATTGTGAACACTGAAACGCAGGCTTTTGTTCCCTATGCAGGGAATATGCAGGGCACCTTCCGCGGCTCTCGTGCAGCGCTTGTCAGCGGCGGCATTCAAGGGAAGCTTTATCCTGACACGCAAAGGGTGACGATGGACGGGCTATTTCACGCACGTCGCCAGTAATATGATGTTTGGCATCTGCCACAATGGGGTTTCTGCCCCACTGGGCAATCGCGATCATCAGGGGCGTTTCGGTGTTGATAGCCGGCATAGGTTTGCCTGGATCATCGAAACGGTTTTCACCGACGGTTAATACGACATGTGCGAAATGCAGACGCGGGGCCGTGCGCGGAAAGTCGCGCAGCCGATCTTTCAAACGCCCCAAGTCTCGGATACCATTCGTGCGATATTGGCAGGAGCAGACATGCGCATTTTCACATCCATTCGCCCGGTTGCCGTGATTGCCCTTGGGATGACATTAGGCGCCTGTACTGAACTGCCCGGCCTTGCGGACCTGTCCTTTGGAGAGCTTGAGGCAGAGGGTGTGAAACTGGACCTGGAAATGCTGAACGCCCAGCCGACGCCGGTGGCCGACATGCCGAAAACCGGAACGGCCGATTATGTCGGGGCCGTGGCCTTTGGCGATACCCAGCCAACCGGATTTACCGGATCTGACCTGGTCGCGCGCGTCACGCTTGAGGCCGATTTCAAGGCCAAAACCCTTGGCGGTACAATCGACAATTTCCGTTCGGCCAGCCAACCGGATTTTGACGGCAATATTGATATCCAAAGCGGACTGATCGTCGGCAGCACCATGGTCGCCAATCTTGAAGGCACGATGGATGCCCCCGCGACCGGCAATTCTGGTCAGTTCACAGGAACGATGGCCGGTACATTTCAAGGGGCGTCAGGCGAATTCATAACTGGCGGCATCAACGGCGCTATTCAGACCACCACGGGCGCGACGAATACGGCCGGCCTGTTTCACGCCCGCGTTCAGTAAACCACCCCATGCGTCTGCAATTGCCATCCTCAGTCATCCGATGGCGCGCGCATCGTTTTGTTCGCGGCGTGGGCCTTGGGGCGTTGGTGTGCCTTGGTGTGCCTGACGCGGGTCAGGCGCAAGACCTGACAACATCGTGGCAAAGCGCGGTGTATTCCGGGTCAGACCGGCTTTTGGCGTTTTCCGTCCTAAACCATTCGCGACCAGCAGGGGCCGAAGCTTTCTTGCAAGGTGTGGCGGTGCGTGATGGTCAGGCGCATCAACCCGGACAATGGCCGCAAATGGTAAGCGGATCGTTCTCGCTGGCCCCGATTGTCGGATATGATCCGAACCTGAACAGCGGCGTTCATGCAAAGACCATCGGTATTGGCGGTGACGTCATGTTCACGGTGGACGAGGACAGCCGCGCCAAGGCTGGTTTCACGATCGGTGCCAAGCTGACCAGCCGCCATGCCTGGAGCGTTGCCAAGGGGCAAGTCCTGACATTTGACAGTGAACTGGCCTATAGCTTTGCCCCGCAACACGGGCTGGATACCAAGACGGCCTATGCCAAAATCTGTCTGGATTCTCATGTCGCGGGGTGGACGTGGCTGTCGTCTTGCGCTGGCGGGGCCTATGTCGAAAAGACAACCGAAGTCCGCGAGGCATTCCTGGAAACAAGCGCGACGCAGATATTTACCAGTGGTCGCGCCGATCACCTTGTGCGCGTCAGCCTGCGTCAGACGTATCGGTCGGAATATGAAAAAACCACCGTATCCTTGAAAAGCGTGAATGCCATCCCCCGGTTAGGTAGCCTTGGATTCGAGGTCAGCTATGGCGAAAACGTTCCGGGCCATAACACCACGCGATACGGGGTAAGTGCGTGGCTGTCTCGCCCGATTGCCGGGCGCGTGACCAGTCTTTCCGCGGCGTGGTCACAAACCGGCGGCGGCAGTTTCTTTGGCACCAAGCAACGCGACAACAATTATTCGATCTCCATTGGGCGCCAGTTGACTGACCAGTTTTCTGCATCGATCGGGTACGCATGGACCAATTCATCGGTCAGTGCGTTTGACACTGGATCGGTTCAGTTCGGGATCGGGATCAAAGGGGTTTCGTTCTGATCAAGTCGGGCTTTGCCCAGTGGCTCGCCGCATAGCACGCACCGACAGGCATTCCTGCGCGCGCCCGCCCGGCAACCTTAGACCTTGTCCTTTAGCGCAAAGCTTTCGCCCAGATCGTCGCGCGGTGGCCCGTCGTAAATGACGCGGCCAAGGTCCAGCTTGATCAGGCGGTCACAGGTGCCAAAGTACCGATCATCATGGGTGACGGCGATCACCGTGATGCCTTCGGCGCGCAGTGCCTCAAGATAATCGGTGTAAAAGAACGCGCGGAATTCCGGGTCCTGTTCCGCACCGAATTCATCCAGCAGCAGCACCGGGCGATGTTGCGCGCGCGCCAACACCAGCGCCAGGCGCTTGCGCTGGCCGGTGGACAGGCGGGTGGTCGAAAAGCTTCCGTCGTCATTCAATGTGACTTTGCTGTCCAGACTGACCCGTTTCAATTCTTCTTCGATCAATGGGCGGGCGGTCACGTGATCAATGCCAAACGCCTGATCGAACAAATGAAAGTCGTGAAACACCGAAGCGATCTGATCACGCCACGCGCCGACAGTTTCGGGGGTGATCGTGCTGGAACCGACGCGCAGATTGCCCCGGTCGGGTTGGTACAATCCGGCAAGGACCTTCATCATCGTGGTCTTGCCCGATCCGTTGCCCCCGACAAGGAACACGATTTCACCCGGCGTGACCGACAGGTTGATCGGCCCGAGCGTGAACGTCGTGCCCAGGTCCGTGTCCCGGTAATCCAGTTCGACATCATCCAGCACCACCGGCCCGTCCAGGGTGACGGGCGCGTCACGCCCGGCATGTTCCGTCGCCAGTTCGGTTTCCAGCCTGTTCAGGTTGTTAAGCGCAACCTGACCGCGCAGGTATGGCCCGATCAAATCGACCATCTGTTCCAGTGGCGGCACCAGGTACAGCAGGACGGCAAGGATCTGAAACGCCGCCGCCGAAGTCGCGCCGATCATGTCGGCGGGCAGAAACGCGATCAGCCCAAGAAGGCCAAACAGCATGAATTTCGACACGATGGATGTCGAATACAGCAGGAATTCCGCCTTGACGAAATTGATCCGGGTGCGCGCGCTGGCGTCGTTCAGGCTGTCGCGCAGATCAGTGGCGACAGCATCGGAAAGCTTGGCCTCTTTGAACCCGTCCAGCAGGTCCGAGATACCGCCGAAAAGCTCGGCCTCCTGGGCGCGGGCAAGGTCCAGGTACCCTTTGCCGTGGCGTTCCTGAATGGCAAACACCCACACACCGATGCCGATCATGACCAATGTCATGACAAAGACGATGGGCGACAACCACCCAAGATAGAGCATGCAGAAAAACACGACGAGAAACGCCTGAAACGCCTTGACCAGCCGGGTCCATGATGCGCCCACGGTGTAACAATCGCGGGTCAGATGGGCATAAATATCGCCGCGCCCATAGCGTTCCACAGCGCGCAGGGAACTGGCCCCCACCACGGCTACGATCCGTTTGCGTTCATGTTGAACAAAACCTTCGGCCATGTCCGTCGCCCGGTACATGGAAAAGTATCCGCCGCCAAAGAACGCCAGAACAGCGGCAAAGAAAATGGCCGGATATGTCCAGTCGAACGTGCCATCCACCCGCGCCGATATCGCGCCGTTGATCGCAGACAGCATCGCCCCGTTCGCAAAACCCACGATGATCGACATAAGCACCACCGACACTTTCGGGCCGGGGACGTTTGTCCAGACATAGGTGGCGTATTTCAGCATGCGGTCCGGGTGTTTGGCGGCGTTTCAGGCCACGGGTTCATCTGGGGCGGTGCGCGATTTTGCGAACCTTGGGGGCATCAAGACGCCCTTACATAGACATGTGCCCCCTTGAATAGAAGCGTTCATGCCCAAGGCGCGGTGCGGCGGTTATGCGACGTGGCCAGAAAGCCGCGGCCGATCGGCCTCGGGCTTCCATGCGTGAAACTTGGCGATCCAATAGTTCGAAAACATGTTCGCCGGCAGCGGCTTGTCGAACCACGGCGCGAATTCGTCAATCCACGCCTTGAGTTGTGCCTCGGTCACTTCGGTCCAGTCCTGAACGATGGCAACCGGCAGCCCCTCATAGATCGGGTCCATTTCGGTGGTTTTTACGATCGGGATCGTTTTCAAAAGCAGCGCTTCCCAAGTGCGGTGACAATCGATGGAATTGCCGCGCGGCGATGCCTCGAACGCGGCCTCGTGGTGGCGGCGCCAGACATCGTTGCGGGTGGTCTGTCGGGGTTCGATAATTGCCAATGGGCTGTCTTTGAGAACGGCAATCGCTTCGGCGCGGGCTTCGGCGCGCGGGATCGCATGTGGATGGCGCAGGAACGTGTCCATGTTGAGCTGAAAGTTGCAATAAACCTTTAGCGGACGCTCGCGGATTGGTGCGATTTCGTCATGAACCGCCTTGAGCTGGGCCTGCTGTGCGCCGGGCAATGCGGGCGTGCCCATATCGCCGGACCGGTTCGGGCTGTTTGGGTCCAGCTTGTGATAATTCATGCCAAGGGGCAGAGGTACGATTTTGCCCGTGGTCAGGTATTTGGGGTCGAATTCATAATTCTCGATAAACCAGCAAAGCAGGTTTTCATTGGCAAGAGCCGTTTCAACATCAAAGAACCGCGTTGGGTTGTTTTCGCGCGCGCTGACCAGAACGAATTTGAACTGCATTTTGGGCAGGAATTCTTCGATGAATTGTTTGACCAGTTTTGTGTTCACCCAGATCACTGTGCCGTCGGGGTGTTTTTCACCCAGCGACGCGGGCGGGCCGTCATCGAATTCTTCCCAGATGATGTCACAGGCGTCGCGCATAACGGTTGAGGACACGAACATGTCCTTTTCCTCTTCGGCGATGCGTTCGGGTGAGAATTCGGGCACCCGGCCGCGACGGTCCCATGTGGGATCAAAGGTGCGGATCACCCATTTCCGAAACGGATAGTGCATCCAAAGCACGACAAAGGTGATCAACGCGGCGATCAGAACAATGGCAAACAGCGCCCAAAGGATCGTGCCCATCATGTGACCGGGTTCCCCGCAGTGGCAATTGCGTCGCTGATCTGTGTCGTCATCACATCCGAACCCCGTCTTATCCGCACCATGCATGCCGGTGCGCCCCGCATTTGGCGGTCGTCGCGGCGAATTGCAACCCACCATAAGGCCGCGCATGGCCGGTCACCGCCGATGGCGGGCTCTGGTTGACACATTCCGTAGGAATTCGACACACATCAACGGGTTTGCCCAATATTTGACGGGCCACCCAAGACCCTTGCGCCAAACCCGGCGGCACGACATAAACCGCCCGAACAGGACGCGCAGACAACGCAGGACGCACGCAAGATGACATCACCATCCGCCGCCCCCGCGCCGGCCCGGCTTTCCGCGCCCCTTGCGTTGATCGGCTTTGTCCTTAACCTGTTTACGCCCATCGTGACCGTCTATTGGTGCATTCGCGCGCGGTCAGAATGGATCGCAATGTATCCTGTCGAAGCGGCGCGCAAACCGCCGACGATCAGCCGGGCGATTTCCGAACCGTCGATTGGCGATCCATTCGCCTTTTGGGTGACAACCTCGGCCGTTGTTTCATTGCTGGGCATGTCGCTGATCGCGCTGCTCTACGCGCGCACGATCCATGCAACGCCGATGGCGGATGCCGCGGACCGGCGCCGTTTGCGCCGCGCCGCCACCGGCCTGGTTCTGACACAACTGCCCCTGTCCATCGGAATGACGATGCTGTCGCAATTCAGCCTTGGGGCCACCGACGATCTGCACATGGCGGGCAGCTATGTGTTCTTTGTTTCCGCTTCCCTGGTGCAGCTTCTTGGCATCCTGACCAGCCTGTCGGCCCTTGCCCTTTTGCGCCATGATCCGTCGATGGCGTACCGGGGGCTTATTCACCCATTGGCAGCCAAATTGCGCCTGTGGGCCGCGTCCATCACGCTGGCCACCGCCATTGGGTATCTGGCCTTGTTCATCGCCAAGGACACGTCACTGCGCACGCCAACTCTGTATCAGGCCTATGTCCAGACCGAGGTTGTGTTGATCCTGTTCTTTTCGACGTTCCTGCTGTTGCACAACATCGAATTTCTGCGCGCGCTTATCCGTCGCCCCGGTCAATCTGTTGCAACAGGCCAAACGCCCGCACCCCGCGTTGCAGGGCGGTAATATTGGTCAACAGCGCGAACAGCGCCATGCCCCACGTCATGACAAGCCCGCCCCACCCCGTTGGCACCAGCCCGGCGGCGACAAGCATCACACAGGTAAAGATGATGCGTTCCAGCCGTTCGAACAATTCGGGCCAGCCATCGTTTGACACATCCGCCTCAAGCGCTGTGCGCGCCTTGGCATAGGATGTGATCACCGATCCGGCGAACGTCATCAGGGCCAATGCCCACAGGTCATGCACATGGGCGATGGCGGCAAGGACGATCAATTCCTGATACCGGTCCACCATCGCGTCCAGATATCCCCCCGCCTTTGATCGCATGTCGCGTTTGCGCGCCACCGCGCCGTCCAGCGCATCAAACGCGAATGATATGGCCAGCCACAGGCCAAACACGATGTCCGATCGGTGCCAGAGATACAAAAGCGCCCCGATGATGATCAGGCCAAGCCCTGTCAGGGTCACCTGATTTGGGGTCATTCGCGCCTTGACCAGCGGTGTGGATGCCTTCTCCCAGATCGGATCCAGAACGTGTTTGATCAGCCCGTCAATCATGGCCAGCCCCCGCATAAGTTTTGACCATCGCCTTGCGCAGTTTGCGCAGACGGGCATAGCGCCGTTCAATCATTTCCCGCCGCCCCGGCAAGGGCGCATAGCGCGCCGTGGTACGGTCAGACAACCGTGCCGCCGCGTGCCAGACATCGGGGTCCCAGCCCATCATAGGCGCGGCCAGCGTGGCAGTGCCCAAAACACCGGCATGCCGGGATTCACCAATGATCACCTCGCGCCCCAGGGCATCGGCCACCAATTGTGCCAGCACCGGGTTTGACGCGCCGCCACCGACCAGCGGGATGGGCCCATCCAGTTGAACACCGGGCTTTTTCGCCACGGCCTCATATGCCCAACGTAGGTTCAAGGCGACGCCTTCCAATGCGGCGCGCGCGACGGCCTTTTGATCATGGTCGATCGACAGGCCGTGGATAACTCCGCGCAACGCGTCGTTGTCGACCGGGACCCGTTCACCCGCGAACCACGGGATCAGAAACGGATCATCCTCGCGAAACTCTCCTACATCGCCAAATGCGGCGTCCAGATCGGGCACGTCGCCATGCCCCATCAGCCGCGCAACCCATTCCAACGCCGATCCGGCGCTTTCCTGCGTGGCGATCAGCAAGGGACGATAGCCCGCGCTGCTGGCCACCGTGGCAAAGGAATGCGGCACGCTAAGCTGGCGGCGCGAAAAGAACCCGCTGACCCAGGCACTGGTCGAGATGCACAGGTGCAATGCCCCGTCCCCAACCGCGCCCGACCCAAGCGCCGTGGCAGTCACATCACCCGCCCCCGCCACGACCGGCACATCGGCGGACAGGCCCAGTTCAGCGGCGGCAGTGGGCGTCAACGTGCCCACAACATCGGTTCCGTCCACGATTTCCGGCAGCTTGTCCAACGGGGTGCGCGTCATTCTGGACAGGGTTTCAGACCACCCTTCGCGACCGGGACGCGTGTCCATCAACCATGTCAGATTGGCGCTGTCGGCCGTGGTCACAAACCGTCCGGTGGCCCGGTGAATAAGCCAATCTTTGACATCCAGCGTGCGATGCGTCGCGGCCCATACCTCGGGTTCTTCGCGCATCAGGAAATGCCATTTGGCAATCGGGTCCATGCCGTTCTTGGCCGGGGCCCCATTGGCAATCGGCAACCAACGCGCAAGGCGACCAAGGTTATAGCCCAGTGCCGATGGAAAGCCCCCAATCAGATTGCGGGCAAGGCTGGCGGCGCGAATGTCCTGCCAGATGATGCAGGGGCGCAGCGGCGTGCCCGTCTTGTCCACGCAGGTGACGCCGCACATCTGGGCCGAAAATACCAACGCGCCAACACGTGACAACGTGCCCGGCGCTTCGGCCTCAAGCGCGGCGATACCGCGGGCCAGGGCCGCCCACCAATCCGCGGGGTTCTGTTCCGCAACACCGCCGGACTGCAAAGCCACGGGATAGCTTTCCACCTGGGTTGCACGCAATTGCATGCCTTCGGCCACGACGCCCAACTTGACGCTCGATGTGCCGAAATCAGCGGCGATAATCAGGTCTGCGCGGCTCATCCGATGTGCTTTCTGTCCCGGCCCGGCCAGTGCCGAATGCGAAACCTTGTGGCATGGCACGCGGCGTGCGGCAACATGCAATCAAGCCTCGCCAAGCGGCGCAAGTCGGGCTATCGCATTGGTGATAGGGGACAATCAGGGCAAGGCAAATACATGTCTGACACGCAGAAATACGATGTCGTCTATACTTGGGTCGATGATACCTTTGCCGGGTACGCGCAAGAGGTTGCGCGCTATTCCGGCAAGCCGCGCGATCTGGACCCGAACCGCACGCGCGACAATCTGGATCTGCTGCGCTATTCACTGCGGTCACTCAGGCATATGCCGGAATTGGGGCATGTGCATTTGCTGACCTGCCGCCCGCAGGTCCCCGCATGGCTGAACACCGATCACCCAGGTCTGACCGTCCATCACCATGATCAGATCATGGACCCGGCCCATGTCCCGACGTTCAATTCATTCTGTATTGTAAGCCATCTGCACCTTCTTCCGGGGCTGTCGGATCGGTTTTTGTACCTTGAGGACGATATGGTCCTGATGCGTCCGGGGGTGTTGCCCGCGCTTGTGGATTCGGGCGGACAGGGCGTGGCGCATTTTACGCGGCGCAAGGCGCTGAATTTCGACGCGCTCAAACCCGATGACAGCCCTTGGAACAACGCATTGGCCAATGCCAACCGGGCGCTGGATACGCGGTATGGCGCGCGTCAAAGGTTTCACGCGATCCATGGGCCGCGTTTGATCGACAAATCCCATTTCGCCAAGGTAATGGACCGTTTCGCGCCGGAAATCGCCGCCACGCGCGCCAGTCGGTTCCGGGGCAATGACAACGTGCCACCGGAATACCTGTATCCACAGGCCGCCGTCGAAGATGGCCACCTACGTAAGGCCTCACCGGCCGAAGTACGCGGGTTGGAAGGCTATGTCGCGGTTGAAAATTTCCTGCCCTGGACATGGCTTCAACTGGCGCTGATGACCGGGCGAGCCCCCGTCACCGCGACCTTTAACGACAATTTTGGAGCGCGGCCCAATCCACGGGTCGTGCGTTACATGCGCCGTTGGCTTGATCGCCGGTTTCCGGATGCGTCCCCCTATGAACGCGTCTGAATAACCTTGTCATAAAGTGCCAGGTATTCCGGCCCGACCCGGGTGACATCAAATTCCATCGCACGGAGCCGCCCCCAACCTGTCAATTCCGCCACCCGCGACGGATCCGCGGCCAGCGCGGCCAGCTTGGTGGCCAACGCCGCCGCGTCGCCCGGTGGAAACAACAGATCGCTTCCCGCGCCGGTCATCACGGTGGCATAGCCTGCGTTGGATGCCGCAACCGGCGGGGTGCCTGCCGCCATCGCTTCGATCAGGACAAGGCCAAAGCTTTCGCCCCATCCGGCCGGGGCGACAGACACATCGGCGCGGGCGATAAGGGCAATGGCGTCTTCACGTGACGGGCTTTGGATCAGGCGTGCGCCGTCGGGCAATGGTCCCGGCAGATCGCCGCGCCCCGCCAGTGTCAGTTCCGCGTCGGCCAGCACGGGTGGACGTTGCGCCCACGCCCTAAGCAGAACATCGACACCTTTGCGCGCCTCGAAACGTCCCAGATACGCCACGCGAAACGGGCCGGGTTCACGGACCGCCCCGGTGTCCGCCGCACGCCAATCGGCAAGGTCGATGGTCGGCGGCAGGATCATTGGCAAAGGGTTCATCCCCAGACGCGCCCATTGCGCCTGAGGGGCCGCTGACGGGACAATCAGCCCGTCCAGCCGTTTGTGAAAATACCTGGCCGCGCGCGCGATAAAACGGTCCTCTAACCCCGGCGCATCGGTTTCGGGCAATGTGGCGTGAAATGTAGCCACGCTTGGCAGGTGCATCCTGCGCCACAATTGCCAGGCCATCATCGGTGTCCACGGTGTATGCAGGTGGAGGACATCCGCCCCCCAATCCCGCAAAGCCCGCCGCAGCCGCCGCAACGCCATAGGGCCAGCGATGCTGATTTCCGTGCCGGTCCCATGGATCGAAATCTCGCGCGCGGCGCCCAGCACAAATTCACCCGGTGCAACCTGATCCGTTTCGCCCTTTGGGCTGACGATACGGGTTTCATGACCGGACCGGTCCAACCATCCGCACAGGTCACGGATATTGCTTTGAACGCCACCGGGCCGGGCCATTGGATAGGGGCTTACGTGAACGATTTTCACGGCGCAGGCGCCCGCAACAACCGCCGGGTCGCATCAATCAGATCCGCCGCGCTGTAGGCGACAAGCAACCAAACGGTCCAGGGCGCGGCGATGACCGCCACCGCCAGCAACGGGATCGCGCCGGACAGGCCAGCGACGAATGCCTCGGCCACCCGCACTGGTGTCCAGGGGTGGAACTGCGTCGTCGCCGCGCCGCCTGCGTGATCGTTGTAAAGCCGGGCCAGCACGCGCGCCCAAGCGGCCGCAATGGCCAGCGCCGTCCACCCCCATCCGCCGTCATGCAAACGGTCCGCCACGATGCCGATGGCCCCGTACAAAAGCCCCCAAAGCGCCATATCGACCAGAAAATCCAGACGTGCGCCAAACGGCGAGGCCGTGGCGGTGGACCGGGCGATATCGCCATCGACACAATCCAGAACGATCGCACATACACCCAGCAGGCAAACCGCCCAAGCCGCCGCCACAGGCGGCAAAACCACGGCAACAACGGGCAGAGACAGGGCCATCAACGCGCCCGTCATGGTCACCGTATTCGCCCGAATGCCCAACCGCAGGCACAGGGCGGACACCACGACACCCGGAGCGCGATAGGCCAGCGCCATAACCCAGTTTCCGCGCAATTCCTCCTTGGCCTTGTCGCTGCGAAGATACGCGCGCCACAGGGCGATCGGGCCTTGGGAAGACTTGTTACTCAAGCGACATGCTCTCTGTCCGGTTTCGCTGCGGGCACATTTTTATTGTGACGGCCTTACGACATTTATGTAAGACCCACGTGACAAGGATTTAGACCAGGGAGATGGGGAAATGCCAGCAACCTCCGCACTTATTGTCGCCGCCGGACTTGGCGTGCGTATGGGCGCGCGCGGGCAATTGTCTCCCAAGGGTATGATCGCGCTGGACGGTCTGACACTTGCGCGGGCATCTGTCATGCATCTTGCCTCACGCGGGGTTGACCAGGTGCGCATCGTGACCGGACATCTCGCCGACATCTATCGACAGGAATTTTCAGCGACCGACGGGGTCGAATTGATCCACAATGGCGATTACCACGCGTCGGGCAGTTTGAAATCGCTTCTCACGGGTCTTGAAGGGCTGTCAGGCGATGTGATCATCCTTGAATCCGACATCATGTACGAGGCACGCGCGCTGGACCCGCTGACCAAGGGCACAACCGGCCTTGTGGTATCGGGCGCGACACATGCCGGGGACGAAGTTTATGTCTGGGCCAATACCGATGGCCAATTGCTGGACATGTCCAAGAACGGCGCGTACCGCGCGGCGGATCATTTCGGTGAATTGGTCGGCGTTTCATCGGTGGCATCCGGGGATTTGGATGCATTCCGCGCAACCGGCCACCGGATCCTGGCCGACAACGTCAAGGCGGATTACGAAGACTGCCTTGTTGCGCATGCGGCCGACAATCCGTTTGCCACCCATCTGATCCCAGATTTGATCTGGGCCGAAGTCGATGACGAAGACATGTTGGCCCATGCCTATAAACACGTTTGGCCCCATGCCAGCGCAGGTCTGATCGAACGCCGCAAGGCGATGTAATCGCCCGGCACATTGGCGCATTGGCGCACCACCGCACTTTTCTGCCCCGCTCGCCACATTGCCCGTGATCCCTGCCGGATTGCGCCAAATGGCGGGTCGTACGTGAACCTGATCAGTGTGCAGCGCCTTTAGCCAAGCGGCAGGCGACGGCCGTGGGCCTCTCGGTTCAGGATATATTGCAGCGTCGCGCCAATCCCCAACGCCAAAAGCGATGGCACAAGCACCGCGAACGGCGCTGACATCGCGCCCAGTTCGCCGAGCGCCCAGAACACCTTGATCGACAGGGAAACCAGGTAACCGCCAAACGCCATCCCAACCAGAATCGGAACGCGTGTCACCCGGCCGCGGAACCCGGTCATGGCAAGGCTTGCCCCCAGAAATGCAAACAATCCCGGCAGGAACCAAGCGGTATAGCGCCGCCAGATTGTTGTGTTCACCGCAGCGTTGTCTGGCTGTGCGACATGGCGGGCCAGCAGAACGTCATGGGGCAGGAAATAGGGTGACGGCAACAGGTATTGGAGCCGTTCCGACGTGATCCACAATGGCATGTCAAGTTCGGGGCTTGGTTTGCCGACCAGCCTGTTGCCACCCGCTGACGTCCAGATTTCGGCCTGTTCGAAACGCCACATTCCGTCGCCCATCGGCTTTACCGACTGCGCCTTGATCAGGCGATCAAAGCCTTGCCCGTTCAAACCGATGAAATAGCTGACATTGCGCATTTCCGGTTCCGGCCCGACAAGAACATGCCCGACAATCGCGGAATCGTCGCGCACGAACCAATATTGTTTTTCAGTCAGGCCCGGCACATAGCGCCCCGCATATTCCCCCGCCCGCAGGTCCACCAAGGCGAATATCGCCGCAGGGCGCCAGTCGCGTTCAAGCTTCCATTGCAACCCACCGGTGATGAATCCAATCCAGCAAAGCGCGGCAATTGTCGGCAAGGCCGACACTCCGGACGCGGCCAGGATCACCGTTTCCAACAAGGCGCGGCGGCGAATTTCGGCAAGGAACGCGCCCAAAAGGGCGGAAACCGGCATCAATCGTGTGGTGATGTCCGTCACACGATACAAGACATATTTGCCCAGAACAGGGATCAGCCGTCCGCCATCCGCGGCGGCGCGGATGCTGTCAAAATTTTCTGCGAAATCGATCATCAATGCGACAAAGATCAAAACCGCGTGCACGGCAACGAATGTCGCCAGATGTTCGCGCATGGCGAGGCGGGTGGCGTGCCCGGTATAAACGCGCAACCCCATCAGCCACGCCCCGGACGGATCAGGGATTCACCGGCGGCGACCAAGGCAAACACAGGCCCGCCAATCATCGCGACACCAACCACCCCACAGGCCAAAAACAGGCCGGGACCGGGCGCGATCCCGCTTAGCCATGCGCGGGCAATCAGATCGGTCAGCACCAGCCCGACAAGTGCAAATGGCAATGCCGCTGCGCGCACCTGGCGCACCGTGCCGCCCCAGACGGCCATCAGCGCCAACAATGCGGCGGCGGGCACCAACAATGCCCTGGCCCATGCCAGCGCAACGCGGCGCGGATCAATCGCGTCTTCTATTGCGCCACCAATGGCCAGGAATTTGATCAACGGCAACACAGGCAATTCGTTGGCCCGTGGATTGCGATCCAGTGCCGGCAACACATCCTGCATTTCGAACCCGACCTGAACGCGCCCCGCGGCCATGCGGTTCAACTGGGCCTCGGCCCCTGCGTCGGTCAGCCCCGGCAAATCACCAAAGGCCGTCACCTGACCCAGACGAAATGTGCCGGTGTCATTGGTGTCCGGGCCCGAAACCTCCCAATCGCCGGCAAAGGCGTAACGCCATGGCTTGGCCTCTGGTTCACGTCGGATCATCAGCGACGGCGGGCCGTCTTCGCGCCCTGTGGCCACAAAATCCGTGCCGCCTGTGGTGAAGGTTGTTCCACTTTCGCCGGGTGCGGAAATGCTGCGGGCCACGTTGGCCACGGTCAGCCGGTGCAGGGACACCCGTTGGGCATAGCTGGCCGCGGGCGAGGCAAAGCCGGATATGGCAAAGCTGAGCGCCGCGCCCAGAACCCCGACCAAAAGGATGCCCAGAACCAGACCGCGCACCGGGGCCCCCGTGCCCGCCAGCACGACCAATTCGCCGTCGCGCCGCGCCCGACCGACCGCGGCATGGACACCGACCAACAATGCAGCAGGCAGCGCAAGGTCAAGAATTTCGGGCATTTCCCAGAACAGCAACCGGACAAGATCAAACCATGTGCCGCCGGTCTGGACCACCGTGTTCAAAAGCCCGGTGAACTTTTCGGCCAGAAAGATGATTTCGACCAAGCCAAGGATTGATGCCGCGATCACCAGCGTCGGACGCAGGACAAGGCGCAGATAGGGTCGCATTCCCGTGCCCTCCCCTTACCCGGTGCCAATAAGGATCAGGGTCGCGGCCAGTGCCCCGCCGGTTGCGATCCAGGAATCAAAGATATCGAACAATCCGCCCTGATGCGGCACCAGTGTCGGGTAATCCTTGACCCCGGCGGCACGTTTCATCCGCGACGCGGCAAGGTCCCCGGTTATGGTAAACACGCCGATCAACAGGGCAAACCCAAGGGCCTGCACGATTCCGATCCGTTCAGAAATTGCGGCCGCGACCAGGGCGGTCAGCACCAGCATGATCGCCCCGCCTGCCAGCCCTTCGATGGTTTTGTTTGGGCTTAACCTTGGGAATGCCTTACGCCGCCCGAATACCTTTCCCGCCAGCAATGCATAGCTGTCAAAGGTTTCGATGCCGATCCAAGCAGCGAGGAAAAGCGCCTCGGGCCCGCCGGAACAGGCCACGCCAAAGGCCAGTGTTGGCAGAACGGGAAACACCAGAAGATCGGGTTCGCCCGATTGCGGGCGTAACCAGCGCCACAGCGCCGCGCCGATCCATGCCACCATCAGCACCGCGACGGACAAACGCCACCCCGGCAACGCCAAAAGCACCAGAAACGCAGCGCCTGCCCCGCCCGCCCAGATCAGGGCCAATGCCGCGCCTCCGGGGCGAATGCGCACTGTTGCGGCCTCCCAGACGATGCGCAGTGTGAACAGCAGGAATGCCAGTGGCATCAACCACGGCGCAAACAGGAACACGATCAGAACCGTGCCGACGATCATCGCCTCGATGTTCAGGATCGGCCAGACCTTGCGCGCGCCTGCGGAGGTCGCCGGAATGGCCATCAATGCGCCAACGACGCCATATCCCAGCATCAGGACGACAAGCGCCGCGGCGACGACGCCGAGTGTCACGGGACCGGCGATCATTTGCCGACTTTCCGAACCACGCGGGCCTGATGCCAGTTCAACGCCGGCGCGATCAGCGGGGCAAAGCGGTTCAGGACGGCCATTTGCCAGCCGGGGGTGACGGTGGCACGGCCTTTGTCCATCCCTTGGATCAGCTTGCGCGCCACGTCTTCGGGTTTCCACAACCCGCCACCCTCACTGATCACCTTGGTCGCCTCGGGCTTGGTGCGCAATTCGGCTTGCAGCATTGGCGTGTCGGTATCGGGGGGATAACACAGCGTCACGCCGATATTATGCGGGGCCAGTTCAACGCGCAGCACTTCGGCCAATGCGCGCACGGCGAATTTCGACGGGGCATAGGCGCCGTATCCGTAGATTCCGAAAAAGGCGGCGCCGGATGACACCAACGCCATTTGCCCCCCGCCAGCATCCCGCATCAACGGGGCAGCGGCGTGCAACAGGTAGAGCGTTCCGTTGTAATTGACGGCCAACTGCGCCTCGTGGGTGTCGATGGATTGGTCTAGAAACACACCCGGTTCGGCAAGCCCGGCACTGGCCACGACCACGCCGGGTGCGCCATGCACCGCAACCGCTTGGTCCGTTGCTTTCAGAACGTCGGAACGGTTGGTGACATCGACGGGCAGGCAGGTGACCTGTGCCCCGGATACGTCGCCACGGATCGAATGCGCCGCCGCGTCCAGCCTGTCACTGTTGCGCGCCATCAAGACAACCGGGCGTCCCCGCCCGGCCAATTGGCGTGCGACCTCAAGCCCGATCCCGCTCGACCCGCCTGAAATCCAGGCCGGGGCGTGCTGATCGGGCCGCGCCATCAGTTGGCAGTCCCTTCCGCAAAGGCGATCATCTTGCGATAGGCCTCTTCGTCGCCCATCTGTTCTGGCGGGTGTTTGAAGATAAAGGCGGACGCGGCCGTGACAGGGCCAGCCAACCCGCGGTCGCGCGCAATTCGGGCGCAACGGATCGCGGCCAGTGCTTCGGCGGCGGCGTTGGGGCTGTCTTCGACCTCAAGACGCATCTCGACGCTGGTTGGCACACCGCCAAACAGGCGGCCCTCAAGGCGGATATAGGCCACTTTTCGGTCGTTCAACCACGGCACGTAATCCGATGGGCCGACGCGAATGTCATCGCTTTCCAGACGCGCGTCCATCGCTTCCTGAACTGCTTCGGTCTTGGATTCACGTTTCATCGCCAGGCGATCGCCGTCCATCATGTTCAAAAAGTCGGTGTTGCCACCCACGTTCAACTGATAGGTGCGATCGATCTGCACACCGCGCATGTCGGCCAATGCGGCCACAGTGCGGTGCATGATGGTTGCGCCAAATTGTGCTTTGAAATCGTCGCCCAGGACAGGAATGCCCGCGTCGGTGAACTTCTTGGCCCAGACCGGGTTGGACACGATAAAGACCGGGATGCCATTGACGATTGATACGCCCGCATCCAGCGCACATTGCGCATAGAATTCTGCCGCTTCGATGGACCCGACCGGCAAAAAGATCACGAGGACTTCGGCGCCGCTGTCCTTGAGGATTTGCGTGACCTCTTGCTGGGTCAGTGCCGGTTCTGGCGACCCCTGAAAGGCACGCGCCGGATTCTGGTTGCGCATGAACGAGGTGAACCCGTCAAGGTCCGGCCCACGGTGCACCACCGCTGTATGTTCACCGACATCGTCATGGAATATGGCGGTGCAATTCGGCGTTGCCATGATCGCTTCGCCCAAGGGGCGATTGACCTTGCGCGCGTCAATGTCGAACGCCGCGACGAATTCAATGTCACTTGGCGCGTAACCGCCAAGGTCAGGAAAGCTGACCCCGATGGCTTTGTCGCCCATTTGCTTGCAATAAGACACGCCCTGTACGAGCGAGCTTGCACAGTTCCCGACCCCGGCAATAGCGACCCGGATCGGGGCCTTTGATTCAGTTGTCATCCCTAGAGCTCTCCGCCCGTCACCCGATATGTTTCTGTCACGTATTTCCCTGACGCGGATTTGCCAACCAGTTTTAATCCGGTGACACGTGGGAATAACCCACCATCATCCACGTCGAGGTAGGCATAGATCAGACGGGCGTCACTGTCGCCCATGCGGGTAAACAGCGCAGGACGTCCATCCACCACCTTTAGCGTCGCAACCATCGCTGGAAGCGCCTTGAACGTCACACGATAGGTGCCGTCCCCATTCGATTTTGCGTTGGCCCCATAGGCCATCCGCCGTTCCAACCCCGAAAGCGCCTTGGCTTCGCCGCTGGTGTTATAACGCCGCCAATAGGCCGAAATCGTGCCCTTGGTTGCCAGCGCGTCAGCCGATGCCATCTTGCCCGCGTAGACGACGGTGTTGGCATTCGGGGACCGCTGGATAAAGAAAACCTGTCCACGATCGTTTGGCCGTTTGAAATCCTTGCGGAAAACCGGCATCGACGAGGTGACATTGCGCGACTGAAGGTCAAGTTTCGCCTTGGCGGATGCGGGTGCCGGGGCAGTGGCGAACGCCACAACCA
Organism: Pseudooceanicola sp.; assembly: GCA_050633485.1. Classification (GTDB taxonomy): domain Bacteria; phylum Pseudomonadota; class Alphaproteobacteria; order Rhodobacterales; family Rhodobacteraceae; genus Pseudooceanicola. Next base: position 32,742 of record JBOEGP010000007.1, on the reverse strand, counting down.
AAGCAACAAGAAGCGCCATCAGCCCCTTGGCAAAGCCCGGGGTCACAGTTCTGGTCTGGTTCATAGACTTAAGTTCCGACAGCCTGGCCCGCGAGGTCCGCGGTCATTTCCGTGGCTTGTGCCACAGCGTTGACCACGCGGTCAATGTCGGCCTCCTCATGGCCGGCGGAGATAAAGAACCGAATGCGCGGCAGGTCCTTTGGTACGCCGACGTGAATGATGGGCGGAGCGTAAATGCCCTGATCCAGCAGGATTTGCGACACAGCCATTGTCTGCATCTGCGTCTGGAACAGTACGGGGATCACGGCTTCGCCAACCGCGGTGTGTGTATTCAGGCCGGCCGCACGGGCCTTGCTCAGGAACAGCTGGGAATTGTGGCGCAATCGGCGGACACGTTCGGGTTCAGCCCGCAGGATGTCCAAAGCCATTTGCGCGCTGGCCAGCGTGGCGGGCGACAGGCCCACCGAATAGACGAAGCAGGGCAAAGTGAACCGCAGCCATTCGATCACCTCTTTCGGGGCGGCGATAAAGCCACCAGACGAAATGAAGCTTTTCGAAAGCGTGCCAATCTGAAGTTCGACCCGTTCCGGATCAACACCACAGCGTTCGCACAGACCGCGCCCGGTTTCACCCAGAACGCCATAGGAATGCGCCTCGTCCAGAAGGAGCCAGGCGTCGTGACGATCTTTGATATCGACCAACCTTTGCAGGTCAGTCAGATCGCCATCCATCGAATACAGTCCCTCAGCCGCGATTAACACGCGTGCATAATTCGTCCGTTCCGTTTCAAGCAGATGCTCAAGATGGTCCAGATCGTTGTGGCGGAATTTCTTATAAGTGAATCTGCCCGCCTTGGCGCCCATAACAATCGAATTATGGGCAAGGTCATCCGTGATGACCAAATCACGTGGCCCCATGATATGCGATATGATCGACATATTCGTAAGGTAGCCTGAGATCATCGCCAGCACGCCGCCGGTTCCCAGGAAATCGGCCATGTCATCTTCGAATTTGCGGTGCGCCGAACGTTCGCCGCCGACAAGGCGCGATGCCCCTGCGCCGGTGCCGAATTCGTCAATCGCCCCTTTGGCGGCACCCGTCATCCGTGGGTCGTGACCCAACCCAAGATAGTCGTAATGCGCAAAGCTTAGAAACCCGCCGGGCAGGTCTTTGGCCGCATCGGCCAGCGTATCGGTCGAGGCGAACCAAGGGTGGCCCCCTTCAAGAAGCGCGCGCCCAGCCATTTTAAAACGGCGACGGGCGTAGCCCTCGAAACTCGAACTTGTTGGGTTCGGCTTGTCCACTCTTCCCTCCGACACGGGCGTCTCTGTTTGATTGTCTGGGCCGCCAGGGAATGGTCGCTGGCGGACACCGATCGGACGCGTTCATAGAGATGATATTTCGCACACGCAATGCAAGAAAGGCCTAATCAGGATTTGCCGACGAAGCGTCACGCATTGGCGCGCCCTGTGATCAAAAGACGCCAAATTTCGAAACATTTGTAACACTAGCCCCAAGGCGTCGGCCATTATCCGCGCATGGGCCCAGGGTGTCGGCGTTAGCGCAACCCGTCGCGGGCGATCTTGCGGGCAAGGTCGCGCACGACCTCGCCCCTTGCGGCGGCAATGGCGGCGGCCCCGCCACCCGTGGCAATGGGTGCGCTGATCGAAAACAGGCCGGACCGGTCGCGGCCACCGGCATCAGGGGCGACAAAATACTGGCCGCTCATCAGGAACAGCGTGTCACCGTCGGCCAGCATTTCCTCAACACGGACGTCCACGCGCACAGAAGCACGATCGGCAAAGGGCCAGGGTTCCGGTGCGACACGCGCGCCTGTCATCTGCGACAGGTAACGGCCCAGTTCAAGGGTCACGGCACGGGATGGGTCATCCGACCACAGCAATTCCGAACTGGCCAACAATGCCCCACCTTCACCCCTGACGTGGATCTGTTCAGACGCGGCATAGGCAGGCAGCGACACCGCCAGCAATTCAACCGACCGATAGGCGATGGCGATCTTCTTTTCGGTCACAGGCGCGGCAGGCACGGAATAGCGCTGTGTTTCACCCCCGCAAGCCGACAGGATCGTCAGGGCGGCCAGCGTCAGGGCCATTTTGACCAATGGGGCATGTGGCGTCATCATCATCTTTACCTTCTTCCGAACAAGAGAGAGTTCGGGTTGCGTTCCAATGCGCGCGCCAGCGACGACACCGCGCCAGCGGCGCGTTCAACTTCGCGCAGGGCCTTGCCCATGTCACGCCCGACCCCGTTCGACGCATCATAGCCGCGCAATGTCTCAAGCGCCTGACCAAGAACCGATTGCGCCCGGTTGACAAGGGCGGGCAGGTCGCGCGCCGCCGTCGAAATACTGTCTGCGGCATCACGTGTCGATGCCAGGGTCTTGTTCGCGTTGTCGATCACGCCGCCTTGGCGCAGATCGTCAAGTATCTGGCGCAGACTGTTCAGCGCGTCTGACAAGTCGGCAGGCAATGCGCGGGCCGCGTCCGTGCCGATCAAGGCATCAGCACTGGTCAACAACGCCGTCAGATCATCCGCCAGTTCGTTCAACGGCAGGGTTTGCGCCTTGGCCGCGACCGCGTCGATCTTTTCGATCAGGGCGGGCACCCCTTGGACCGATGCCGAAAGAACCGCGGCTGCGTCGCGCACCGCGCCCAGTGCGCCGGTTGCGTTGCCCGCGATGTCCTGTTCGCGCAGATCGGTCAAAAGCGCGCTTAGTTCAGTCAGGCTTTGGTTCATCGCGTCAGGCAATGCCTTGGCAGCGTCGGTGCCGATCACGGAATTTGCGCTATCGGCCAGCCCGGTGATTTCCGCGACCAGCTTTTCCAACGGCAGGGCGTTGGCCTTAGCGGTCAGCGCATCCAGACGGGCGATCAGGTCCGGCACCCCCGCAACGGCGCGGGATGCGGTTTCACCGGCCTGGGAAATCGCATCGACCGCCGCCAATAGCCGCGTCGCGGCTTCTTCCTGATTCAGGCGGGCGACCAGTTCGTTCAACTGTCGCGTCATGCTGGCCAATTCGTCCGGAAGGCCCTGGGCGGCGTCCGACCCGATGATCGACCGCGCATCACTAAGCAGGCCGCGCAGATCGGTGGGAACCTGACGAATATCATCGTTGCCCATCAACCGGCTGGCGTTGTCCAGCGCACCGATTGCCGCCTGCATCAGGTCTTCGATCGGCAGGGCGTTGATCCTTTGGAACACGCCTTCGGCGGTGGCGGTGACATCCGCAATTTCGCTTTTCGTCGTGGGAATGTGCGGATAAGGGCGCGCCGTTTCGTCAATGCGGTCAGGCCGTACATCGTCGATGACGATCAATTCAACCTTTAGCCCGCCGGTCAGGATCGACGCGGTGACAAGGCGCGCGCGCAACCCGTTTTCGACCCGCTGGGACAGAAATTCCAACGCCGCCTGAGGCGAAGTTTCGCCGTCTATCAGCCCAAGTCGGCCGGGCCGGATCACCAATGTTGCGGCCAGACGCACGCGGCGATCACCGAACCGTTCCTCATCAACGATCCCGTTCACCGCGCTGACCTGGCCGATACGAACACCGCCAAGGTCAACGGGACTGTCCACAGCCAATCCGGCGACGTTTTCGTCAAACACAGCCGTAAGCGTCAACGGATCGCCGCCCTCTTCTGAAAAAACGCTGGTCCTGGCCGAACTTTCATCGGCATAGACAGCGAACCGGGTGCCGGGTTCGACCGCCTTGCCGCCTGATACGACGGTGGAAAAGGTGATGCCCCCGGAAATCAACGACGCGATCGAGGAAAAATCAATCTCGGCGCCGTTGGGCCCCAGATTAAAGGTAAAACCCGAACTGTCCCAAAACCGCGTCGCATCGGAGATCAGCCGATCATGCGGTGAGAAGATGATCGCCTCGGCCACAACGGTGCTGCCGTCTTCGGACACTGCGGCACGCCCGACGCGGCCCACTTCGATCCCGCGATAAACGATCGGGGCGTTTTCGGTCAGGCCCGCCTCACCGGTCGCCAACAGCCTGATCCGAAGACCACCGCGTCCGTCACGTGACAGGGGCGGTTCGCTCAGGCCTTCGTATCGTTCCAAAGAAGCGCCCTGAACGGTGTCCCAAAGCCCTTCGATGAAAACACCGGTCAGGACAGTGTCCAGACCTTCGATGCCTTCGGTCGAAATCTTGGGCCGCACGACCCAGAATTGCGCATCTGCATCCACGTATCCGGCGACATCCGGGTCAAGCCGAACGCGCGCCAAAACCTTGTCCAGCGATTTGGTGAACGTCACCCGTTCGACCACGCCGACCGCCACATCGCGATATCGCAACTCTGTCTCGTGGGCGACAACACCGCTGGCATTGTCAAAGGCGATTTCGATGACCGGGCCACGTTGCTGATAGCTTTGCCATGCCACCCCAAGCGAGATGAACAGCGCCGCGACCGGAATGATCCAGACAATCGAAATCCGTTCGATGATCGACTTGCGCACCGGTTCAACGGAAACGGGTGGCGGAGTGTTTGAGTCGCTCATCCAGCAGGTTTCCTAACTCGGGCGGCACGATCCGGGCGATCCACGATTGTGTTGGGGTCCCAGATCAATCGGCTGTCAAAACTCTGGGCCGCAAGCATCGTGAATATCACAGACAGTGCGAAATACAGGCTCGCCGGGCCGGGCGCAATGGCCGCAAGCGCCCCCAATTGCACAAGGGACGACAGTAACGCGACAACAAAGACATCGATCATCGACCAACGGCCAATATATTCGACAAGTTCGAACAATTGCTGGCGGCGAATTTGCGACAGGTGACCGCCATGGCGCACCGAAAGAGCGAGTGCCGCGACAAGCGCGAATTTGCCGATCGGGATCAGAACCGAAGCAATCAGGATCACAATCGCAACGCCCCAGTTGCCATGAGCGGCCAGTTCCACCGCCCCACCGATGATCGTGCTTTCCTGACGGATCACCAATGTACGGGTTTCCAGCATCGGCAAGACATTCGCAGGGATGTAGCAAGCCACCCCGACAATCCACCATGCCCAGACTTTTTGCAGCGACAGCATATCCCGGCTTTGGACGTCGTGACCGCACCGGCGGCAGACCTCGGTTCCTTCTGGCCAGACGCGTGTGCAGCGTCGGCAGGCCACCAATCCGGACCCGCGCGCCGTGATGGCAGGGGCGGCGGCGTCGATAGCGGCGGGCGCATTTGGCAACGTGTCGCGCAAGGGGCGGTTGGGTGTCAGTGGCTTTTCCATCAGCGTTCCAACGACTTCCATACCGAATACCGGCACATAAAGGTGTCTTGGACGATGATCAGAATGACCAACCCTGCAAACATCCAGAATGCCGGGCCAAAATCCACATCCGCCAAATCCGCAACCTTGACCAATGCGACGGCACAGCCAATCGCGAACACCTCGGCCATGGACCATGGGCGCAGGTCTTCGGCCAGACGAAAGGCCCGGCGCGCGCCCCGGGCGGGCGGGCGATCAAGGACAACAGGGATCAGCACATACAGCATCAGCAAGGCCCGCAAAACGGGCACGAAAACGATCAGCGCGGCCACCGCCATGGCCAGCAGAACAAAGGGGCCGCCCGAAAATGACAGAGCGGCATCGATGATAGAACTGGAATGCCATGCGCCACTGACCCGAATGGTCAGAAACGGAAACAGCGTGGCCGCGATGATCAGGATCACGACGGTCAGCGATATGGCAATCAACCGCATCCCCGCCCCTTTGCGCGGCGCGATCAAAACAGTGTGACAGCGCGCGCAAACAGCACGTTCATTCGCCTTTGGTTCTGTGACCTCATACAGCGCATCGCATCGCGGACAGGCGATCAGGTGACTGAGGTCATCGAATTTGGCCAGATTTTCGGTCATGCGGATTGGCGTCTCTGCTTGCAGGGCCGGGCATTCGGGTCGCGCGGATTCGGGGCATTTGCCCCCGCCGTCGCATCCCATCAGAGATAGCGCAATCCCACCCGGCGTCAACTGACAGCCCCTTGGCGGCGGGGTGTCAGGCCTTATTTCAGGATGATGCGCCTAAGGTTCGCCCGTCACAAGCCGATAAACCTGCTGGGACCGCCACGCGCCGTTTGAAAGATACAGAAGGTGCAAGGATTTTTCGATCCGCTCGATGGCGATAACGTCACCATCGGCAATGGGCCAAGGGGGTTCATCAACATAGCCAAGCGGCCCGTGATCACGCGGCAAAACGCGCCATGCCTCGGCCTGGGAAAGCAACCCGTCCGGCAACAACGGGCTGTCAGCGCCAATTTCACCCGCTGATTGGCCGTTAAGGCATATCGCAATCCGCGGGGTTTCTGATTGCGCATTGCGCAGCATTGCCGCCAGATAGCGGCGATCCCCCCCACCGAATGCCCCGAATAGCGGATCAAAGCCCGGTGCCAGCGTCCAGCCGCGCATATCGACACCACATTGCGCCAGTTGGTCAATTGCCTGATCCGTACCGGTTTTTGGCCACGTCACACAGGCATCCACCTGTGCGCGCAAAAATTCGGCCCGTTCGCCGCGCTTGGGCGGGCTAAGAACCATGGACCGCACCACGATCTGCCCTGCCCCTAGTGGCGGGCCCAGCCCCCCTGCCCCATCCGATGACTTAAAGCCGCCGGTTCCGGCCAGTTCGGGGTGAAAGGCGATGTCACGGCGATGTTGCGGCGCGTTCACATCCCCGGTGTTTGGCCCGGTGTTGGCCTGATTTCGGAAATGCCAGCCAACCAGATCGCGCGGCGATACGCCAAATCGGGGGGTCGTGCCGTCTGACAGGTCCAGACCATTGGCATCCGCGATACCAATCCGCCACCCAAACGGGATCGGATCGAAAATCAGCCGCCAGCCATTCGCCAGATCAATCGCCCTGCGCTGTCCGGCGACAAGAACGACGCCTTGGGTAGCAAACGCGGTTTGTCCGGGCGCCGCCGCACAATCCTGCGCACTGACGGGATTGAGAGCGGCGAAAAGCAACGCGATTGCCGCACCAAGCGTCCTAACCATCTGAAGCAGGCTCGGTCGGTTTGACCTCCATCGCGGGCGCGGCCGTCGGGCGATCTGGGGACGGTGCAACGGCGGGTGTGCGGGCCATATTCGCCCATATGATGACACCAACCACCGCCAGGACCAATAACAACGCCGCAAACAGCGGCAATCGGCCCAGCCATCGGCGCAGCGCGTTTTCATCCCCACGCGACACGCCCCAGGCAAATAATGCGGCGAAAAACGCGGCAATCTGGAATTCGAAGAAAACCGTTATCCGGTTGAACCCTCGGGTCATTCCGAAATCGGTGGCGGCCGTGTTTGCGGGCACGATCACCGAAAGGGCGATCAACACCACCCAAGCCACAAATAACAACCAGAACAGCAATGGACGCGACATATCGGGGTCTCCTGTCCCCCCCTTTATATCGCATTTATCTGTTTTGGCCTATGCCCAAACCCCTTTGGGGTGATCAGGCGATTTGTTCCAACAGGGCAAGCGTGTTTTCGAATGTCATTTCGACCGGGTTTCCACCGACGCTAGGGTCCTTTAACGCCGCTTTTGCAAGGGCTTTCAGATCAGGGTTTTCCACCCCAAGCGCCTTAAGCGTTTTGGGAATGCCAAGCGCGTCGTTCAATTCGTCGACATAGGCACAAAACCCGTCGAACCCGCCGGAAATCCCCAAATAGGCCGCCGCCGATACGAACCTGTCAGCAATTGCGCCCCTGTTGAATTGCAATACGGCGGGCATGCAAACGGCGTTCGTGGTGCCATGGTGCGTGTGGTGCACAGCGCCAATCGGGTGGGACAAGGCATGGATCGCCCCCAGCCCCTTTTGGAATGCGGTGGCGCCCATGGCGGCTGCGCTCATCATATGCGCGCGTGCCTCAAGGTCGGAGCCATCGGCATAGGCGCGCGGCAGGTAATCCTTGACCAACCGCATGCCTTCCAGTGCGATGCCTTGGGACATTGGGTGGTAGTGCGGGCTGCTGAATGCCTCGACACAATGGGCAAAGGCATCAAGCCCGGTGCCTGCGGTGATGTGGCGTGGCATGCCCACGGTCAGTTCCGGGTCACAGATCACCACGGCAGGCAACATTTTCGGGTGAAAGATGATCTTTTTTTCGTGGCTGACCGAATTGGTGATCACCCCGGCGCGCCCCACTTCTGACCCGGTGCCTGCCGTCGTCGGCACCGCGATGATCGGGGCGATGCCGTCGGGGTCGGCGCGGGTCCACCAATCACCAATGTCTTCAAAATCCCACAGCGGTCGGGTTTGTCCCGCCATGAAGGCCAGCGTTTTCCCAAGGTCGAGTCCCGAACCGCCGCCAAAGGCCACAACCCCGTCAAACCCGCCATCGCGGTACACTTTCAGCCCGGCGGCGACATTCAATTCATTTGGGTTCGGATCGACATCGGAAAACATCGCCCGGCCCAGTCCGGCGGCGTCGAGCAGGTCAAGCGCCTGCGCGGTGATGGCCATGCCCGCCAACCCCTTGTCGGTGACAAGCAGGGGTTTGGTGATGCCCGCAGCGGCGCAGGCATCGGGCAATTCGGCAATGCGCCCCGCTCCGAAACGGATGGCGGTTGGATAGGACCAGTTGGCAGTTGGTGACATTTCGGTCAGCCCTTTTTGAGGTGAAAGGATTTGGGACGGGTCAGGGCGTGATAGCCCAGAACTGACAGGCCCGTGCCGCGCCCGGTGTCTTTGCACCCGGACCAGCACAGCGCAGGATCAAGGTAATCACAGCGGTTCATGAACACGGTGCCGGTTTCCAGCCGATCACCGATAGCTTCGGCGGCGGTGGCATCTTTGGTAAAGATCGCGGCAGTCAGGCCAAACTGGCAATCGTTCATCAGCGCGATCGCCTCGTCGTCGTCCTTGACCGGCATGATGCCGACCAGCGGGCCAAAGGTTTCGTCGCGCATCACGTCCATCTCGTGGGTCACGCCGGTCAGGATTTGCGGCGTGACATAGGCCGCGTTGTCATCGGCGGCCATGGTCGCAATATGGGCCGTCGCCCCCATGTCCAGCGCCTGCGCAAGCTGATCGCGCACCAACTTGGCAAAACGTACATTGGCCATCGGCCCGATGTCGGTTGCGGCGTCCATCGGATTGCCCAGTTTATAGCCAGCGACCAATTCAACCGCCTTGGCCAGGAATTCGTCAAACCGGCTTTCGTGCACGTAAATCCGTTCGATCCCGCAGCAGCATTGACCGGAATTGAACATGGCCCCGTCGATCAACCCGGCCACCGCCGCATCCACATCCGCGTCAGCACGCACATAACCGGGATCCTTGCCACCAAGTTCCGTCGCCACGGCGGTGAACGTGCCAGCCGCAGCCGTCTCCATGGCGCGGCCCCCGCCGACCGACCCGGTGAAATTCACCACATCAAAGGCCCGCGTGGCGATCAGTGCGCTGGTCGTATCGTGGTCAAGGAACACGTTCTGGAACACATCGCTGGGGATTCCGACGGCATGGAATGCCTCGGCCAGGTGTTCACCGACCAACAAGGTTTGTGTGGCGTGTTTCAGGATCACGCAAGAGCCTGAGATCAACGCCGGAGCCAAGGTATTGATCGCGGTCATATAGGGATAGTTCCACGGCGCCACGATCAGAACGACCCCCGCCGCTTCGCGTTTGATCACCCGGCGCGCGGTGGCGCTGTCTTCGATGATCATGGGGGCAAGCGCGTCTTGGGCGATGCTGGCCATGTAGGACGCGCGTTCATTGAACCCGCCGAATTCCCCGCCGTACCGGATCGGGCGGCCCATCTGTTGGGCCAGTTCCTGCGTCATACGGCCCTGCTGTTCACCGATCCGCGCAACACCGGCCATGACCAGATCGCGACGTTCGCCAATCGGACGCGCGGCCCATGCCTTTTGCGCGGCGCGGGCGCGGCTGGCCGCAGATTTTGCGGCGTCAATCGACACTGCGTCGCGTGCCGCCAGAACGGATCCGTCGATGGGGGATATACAGGTGAGCGTGGTCATATCTTGCGCCTTTCATTTGGCGGCGAATTGAGAGGAGACGGACGGTTTATGCCCCGTGCCAGCCAGCGAAAACCGGTCTTTGACCTATGCCTTTTCAAACCCGCGGGCGATTTCCCAATCGGTGACGGCGGCGTCGAATGCCTCTTGTTCGACTTCGGCGGCGCGGACGTAATGATCGACAGTCCAATCACCAAAGGCTTCGCGCAGCATGGCCGAGGCGCGCAGGCGTTCGGTCGCGGCGGCCAGAGAGCGCGGGATTTCGGGCACGTTGGCATCGTCATAGATGTCACCATCCACCGGATCGGCAAGGGTCAGCCCCTCTTCGATGCCTTTCAACCCGGCGGCCAGAAGGGCGGCTTCGGCAAGGTAGGGGTTCATATCGGATCCGGGGATGCGGCATTCCATGCGCACGGCCTTGGTTCCCTCGCCACACAGGCGGAACCCGGCGGTGCGGTTGTCCACGCTCCACGCGATTTTGGTCGGCGCGAAGGTGCCCTTGGCAAACCGTTTGTAGGAATTCACATAGGGCGCAAGGAACACCGTCAGATCGCCCGCGTATTTCAACATGCCCGCACAAAACGACCGCATCATGGCTGACATGCCGTGCGCGCCGTCCTTGTCGTAGAACGCCGGATCGTTGCCTGCCCACAAGGACAGGTGCACATGCGCCGCGCTGCCGACCGACCCGGCGCTGATCTTGGGCAGGAACGTCGCAGACGCCCCCTGCTGCCAGGCGATTTCCTTGACCGCCTGTTTGGCGATTGTGTGGTTGTCGGCGCAATCCAACGCGTCGGCATATCGAATGTTCAATTCTTCCTGGCCTGCTTCGGCCTCGCCCTTGGTGTTTTCGACCGGAACACCGGCGGCCACCAGATGATTGCGGATGGGCCGCATGACGTTTTCTTCCTTGGTGGTGGCCAGCATGTGGTAATCAAGGTTGTAGGGCGAATAGGGTTTCAGATCGCGGTACCCGTTTTCGCGCAATTCGTTATAGCCGCCCTGAAACAGGAAAAACTCAAGCTCGGTCGCCATCATCGGAGTCAGGCCCTGCGCCGTGGCGCGGGCGATCTGTCGTTTCAGGATGGCGCGGGGGGAATGTTCGATGTCGCCGTGATCATGGTGATCACGGATGTCACACAACACCATCGCCGTCCCGTCCAGCCACGGCACCAACCGCAGGGTCGCCAGGTCCGGCTTCATCATGTAATCGCCATAGCCGGATTCCCACGAGGTTGACGCATAGCCATCCGGCGTCGCCATTTCCAGGTCGGTCGCCAGCAGATAGTTGCAGCAATGGGTTTCTTCCCAGGCGCTATCGACGAAATGGCTGGCGGTGAACCGTTTGCCCATCAGACGGCCCTGCATGTCGATGATACAGGCCAGAACCGTGTCAATCTTACCCGCCGTTGTGGCGGCTTTCAGATCATCAAAGGTCAGATTTCCGGGCATGTCGGGTTCCCTTCAGGGCTGGTGTTGGGATGGCCCCCACGCCGAAACGCGGGGGCCATTTTGGGTAAACGGCCCGGATGCACCGGGCGCGTGATCAGGCCATTTTATCAGAACGTGTAGGGAGGCCCGGCTTGGTTGATCACAGAGTTGTATTCTTCGAACACCGACACGATCTTGGCGTGGACTTCGCCCTCTTCGGCGACTTCTTTCCAGAAATCCTTGGCTGCGTTTTCGACTTCGGCCCATTCGTTGGCCGCGACGCTGCGCAGTTCCAGTTTGTCGCCAGTGGCGCGCAGGCGTGCTTCGCCGCCCCAGTACCATTGGTTGCGATAGGTGTCACCGGCCTTGATCCCGGCCATCACGATCGCCTTGAGGTGATCCGGCAGATCGGCCCAGCGTTTCTGGTTCACAAAGATCGACCCGATCCAGGCGCCCGAAATGTTGTTGGTCAGGAAGTAATCCGTCACATCGGCCCAGCCGACAGTGTAATCTTCGGTGATGCCCGACCAGGACATGCCGTCAAGTTCGCCGGTCTGAACGGCAACCTCTGCGTCCTCGTAAGGGATGTTCACCGGAACCACACCGAATTTCGACAGGAAACGCCCCGCCGTCGGGAAGGTATAAAGCTTGAGCCCATCAAGATCGGCCAGCGTTTTGATTTCCTTTTTGGTGTTGAAGTTACATGGATCCTGCCCCGCCGAAGACAGCCATGTCACGCCGACCTTTTCGTATTCCGACCGCCAGATATCTGCCAGACCGTATTGGTTGAACAACACCGGCACGTCGAGGATATGCTTGGTCGCGAACGGGAAATACCCGCCGAACTGGCGCACGGGGGTGGGCGACGCCATGGAATCGTCGTCCGAATGAACGCCATCAATCGTGCCGCGTTGCAGGGCCTGGAACAGCTCTCCGGTTGGGACAATCTGATCGGCGTAGAACAGTTCGATTTCCAGTTCGCCGTTGGCGGCGGTGTTGATGAAATCGATGATCGGCTTGGTCACATGTTCGCCCAAAGCGGCGCCCGCATAGGTTTGGAACCGCCATTTGATAGGCGCCTGTGCGCGTGCAACGTTTGGTGCGGCCAATGCGGCCGGTGCCAGGGCCGCGGCCCCGGTCAGAATCTTGCGTCTTGAAATCGTCATTGCGACTCTCCTGTCGTTGGTTGATTTTCGCGCCCCGCTTGCACGGGGTTCTCGTTTCATTATTGCCCGTAAATGTATCCCGGCAGCCAAAGCGAAAGTCCGGGGAAGATCATGAGGATGATCAGCATGATGACCATCACCCCCACGAACGGAATGATGGAGGTATAGATGTCGCGCAGGCCGATTTCCGGCGGGGCCATGGCGCGCATCAGGAACAGGTTATAGCCAAACGGCGGGGTCATATACGCGATCTGACAGGTCACCGTGTAAAGGATGCCATACCAGATCAGATCGAATCCAAGCGCCCCAACCAACGGCACATAGAGCGGCGCCACGATGACCAACATCGCGGTGTCATCCAGAAACGTACCCATGATGATAAAGCTGAGTTGCATCAGGATCAGGATCACCCAAGGGTTCAACCCAAGGCGTTCGGTGAACAGGTTTTCAATGGCCTTGACCGCGCCCAGCCCGTCAAACACCGCGCCAAAGGCCAAAGCGGCAAGGATGATCCACATGAACATGCACGAAATCGCCAGCGTGTTGCGGACCGAAGATTCAAACACCGCCCGCGTCATCCGCCCCTTGACCACAGCCGCAAGGAACGCGGTAATCGCCCCGATGGCCGAGCTTTCGACAAGGCTGGTCCAGCCGTTGACAAAGGGCACCATCATCATCGCAAAGATGATCAGCGGCAAAAGCCCGGCAACCAGCAAGCGCAGCTTTTCGGCCCGCGGCACATCGCGTTCTTCAGGCGGAAGGACCGGGCCAAGTTCGGGCTGAATCCGGCAGCGGATCGCGATGTAAAGGATGAACATCCCGGCCATCATCAGCCCCGGAATCACCCCGGCCAGCCACAATTGGCCCACAGGTTGGCGCGCGATCATCGCATACAGGACCAGAACAACCGATGGTGGCACAAGGATCCCAAGCGATGACCCCGCCTGGATCACCCCGGTGACCATTCGTTTGTCATATCCCCGCTTTAACAATTCCGGCAAAGCGATGGTCGCCCCGATGGCCATGCCCGCCACGGACAACCCGTTCATCGCGGAAATCAGAACCATCAGCCCAATGGTGCCGATGGCCAGACCGCCGTGCAGCCCGCCCATCCATACATGGAACATCTTGTACAAATCGTCAGCGATTTTGCTTTCCGACAGGACATAACCCATGAAAATGAACATCGGCAGCGTCAGCAGCGGATACCATTTCATCAGCTTCATTGCCGCCGAAAACCCAAGGTCGTATCCGCCCCGATCCCCCCACAGGAACAGCGCGGCGATCACGGCGACAAAGCCGATGGCGCCGAACACCCGCTGCCCGGTCAAGAGCATCAGCATCATCGAACTGAACATGAGGATCGCGATCATCTCATATGACATCAGATGGCCTCGCCCCGGATTCTCAGGATGTCCTTAAAGAACTCGCTCAGGCTTTGAAGAAGCATGAGGACAATCCCGATGCACATGATCAGTTTGATCGGCCATACAACGGGCCGCCACGATGTTGCGGATCGTTCGATATACCCCATGGGTTCTGTCGCACCTTCGATCCCGCCGGTGAAAAAGCCCGCGATGATACGGCCGTAAAACGAAAAGAATTCGCCGGAAAAATCACCCAGGGAATAGGCAAGGGACGCCAGCCCGCCCCACAGCAAAACGACAAGGTAAAAGATCAGGAAGAACACGGTGAACCCGTCAACCCAGGCCTTTTTGCGATCAGACCATTCGCCATAGAGCAAATCCATCCGCACATTGCTGCCCAATTGGATCGAATAAGGCCCGCCAAGCACATAATAGGCCACCATCGCAAACTGCGCCATTTCCAGCGTCCAAAGCGATGGCACGCTGAAGGTTTTTGAAAATGACGACCACAGCAGAATGCCCATCATGACAAAGATGCCGTACATGACGACCCGCCCGATCCAGCGGTTCATGCGATCAACAATGCCGATGAATGCCTTCATCCCTGCGCCCCTTGATTAAGCGCCTTATTTACGACGGCGGCCAGGGATTGGCCCATTTTTGCCGCCGCTTCAGGTGTTGCGATCAGATCATTTCGGATTTCGATCATCACGTTTCTGCGGCCATTCCCATGAACCCGCAGCGTGTGCGTCACGCCGTCAGTGGCATCATAGGGCACATTCAGTTCGACCCGCGCAGGCAGGTTCGCCGCCGCGTGTAACATCGACATGGCAAGGGCCGGGTCAACATCATGCAGCAGGCCGATTTCAGCGGCGCGCTGTTGACCGTGCCAAACCGGCGTAAAGGAATGGACAGTCACCAATGCCGCCTGCGGATTGGCGGCCAGCGTTTCGGCCAGCTTTTGGCGGAATGGTTCGTAAACCTGCGCCGTTCGAATGCGGCGATCCTGGGCGGTAAGGCCCCTGTTGCCGGGGATTTCGACCACTTCCGAGGTTTCGGGCATGGCATCGGTGGCGTCAGGCGGGCGGTTGCAATCGTAGACCAATCTGGACACCCGCGCCGCGACCAATGGCGCGTCCAGCGCGGCAGACATTGCGCGCGCGACATCCAATGCGCCCGGATCCCACACGGCATGCGACATCCGGTCATCGGCGGATAGCCCCAGATCGGCCAGCGCTTCGGGAATGAACGGGCTGGCGTGTTCACAGACCAAAACGACATCACCGCGCCCTTGCGGGTTCACGCATTCAACGGGCGCGCCGTCGTCGAGTGTCAGGAGGATGGCGGTTTCAGCAGCGGTCATGGGCGTCAGGTGACCAGCGCCATTGCCGCTTGTCAACGGCCAAGATGTAGTCTTTGCTACAAAGACCGGTGACTCTGTAGGAAAAACTAGCAACCCCATGACCACATCCGCACAGATCGTCAAAGACCGCATTATTGCCCGCCGGGCGGACCTGACCGCGTCCGAACGTGCCCTGGCCGAGGTGTTGATGCGCAATTACCCTGTCGCGGGGCTTCAGTCGGTCACGCGGTTGGCCAACGCGGCCGGGGTGTCCACCCCGACCGTCATCCGTATGGCGCGCAAACTGGGGTTTGACGGGTTCCCCGACCTGCAAAATGCCCTGCGGGACGAGGCGGCCGCCCAGATCCGCGAACCCATCGCACGCCGCGCCGCGTGGCTGGAAGGCGCCGGCGAAGGCCATGTCCTGAACCAATTTGCCCAGGCTGTGACAGACAACCTGCGCAACACGCTGGACACCGTGGATGTCGCCGGCTTTGAGGCCGCCGCGGGTCTTCTCGCTGATCCGGGGCGACGGGTGCACATTGCGGGGGGGCGCATCACGCGGTCCAATGCGGATTATCTGTTCAACCATCTTCAGATCATTCGCCCGGACGTAACCCTGTTGTCCCAAAGCGCGAATGTCTGGCCGCAATACATCCTTGATATGGGGCCCGAAACCACTCTGGTCCTGTTTGATATCCGCCGGTACGAGGCCGACCTGGCCCGGCTTGCAAAACTTGCCACTGATCGGGGCGCATCGGTCGTGTTGTTCACCGATCAATGGGGTTCGCCGATCTCAACCGATGCGGCACATGTGTTCAACGCCCATGTCGAAGCGCCGTCGTCCTGGGACAGCACCATCGCCATCATGTTGCTGATCGAGGCGCTGATAGCCAAGGTTCAGGCGGCCCAATGGGACAGCGCCAAGGACCGGATCGAAGCATTGGAACAAATGTTCGGAACAACCAAGCTGTTCCGAAGCTGACAACCGCCTGTCGGCCCGTGACATCCGCGCGATGGCGGGCACTGACGCGGCAAATCGCGGCAAGGCCCTGCACCGAAAACGACACCTGTTTGGACGCTTTTGGGTCATCTTGTGCCGCAATGATCAGTCTCAGATACCACTTTCGTGCCATTGTGGTGATGAACCA
Source organism: Pseudooceanicola sp. (assembly GCA_050633485.1). Lineage (GTDB taxonomy): Bacteria > Pseudomonadota > Alphaproteobacteria > Rhodobacterales > Rhodobacteraceae > Pseudooceanicola. The sequence continues at coordinate 16,302 of JBOEGP010000007.1, read as the reverse complement.
CCAACCAAAATGCCGAACGAACAAGCAGGACAATGCTTGCGTGGCTTCCAATGGACAGAGGACATCACACAATGGCCAATGAAAATGAGGATCAGATTGATCCGGTTCCCCATCCGATCGAAACCGATTACGAAATCGGCCAACACAATGTCACGCCCTTCGGGCTTGATATCCACAACCCGGTCTTTGCGATTTCAGGGTTATCAATCCTGATTTTTGTTCTTGTCACATTGATGTTTCAGGAACAGGCGGGCGCCTTTTTCAACTGGCTACGTCCATTTCTGACATCGAATTTCGCGTGGTTTTTCCTAAGCGCGGGAAATATATTCCTGCTGTTCGCTTTCTTTCTCATGGTGTCGCCATTGGGGAAAATCCGGCTGGGCGGGCAGGATGCCAAACCCGATTATAGTTACCGTGGGTGGTTCGCGATGCTGTTTGCCGCAGGCATGGGCATTGGGCTGATGTTCTTTGGCGTGTCCGAACCCATGTCGCATTTCGCGTCGTCCATGGGCGGCACGGCGGGCGACGTTGGCGCGCGCACCGATTGGGCCCCGCTTGGCGCGGCGGCCGGTGATGTGGATGCCGCGCGCGATCTGGCAATGGCGGCGACCATTTTCCACTGGGCGCTTCACCCTTGGGCCATTTACGCGGTGGTCGCATTGTCCCTGGCCTTTTTCAGCTACAACAACGGCCTGCCTTTGACGTTGCGGTCTGCCTTTTATCCGCTTTTGGGCGAACGCGTCTGGGGCTGGTGGGGCCACGCCATTGATATTACAGCGGTTTTCGCCACCCTGTTCGGGCTGGCAACGTCACTGGGTTTTGGCACGGAACAGGCCCTTGCCGGGTTGAATTTCCTGTTTGGTTGGGGAACCGGCGGGGTTGCCAAGGTTGTCTTGATCGCAATCATCACCTCAATGGCGTTGATTTCCGTCATTCGTGGACTGGATGGCGGCGTCAAGGTGCTGTCCGAGATCAACATCGGGCTGGCGGCGCTGTTGCTGCTGTTTATCATCATCGTCGGACCGACCCTGACCATCTTTGAAACGATCTTTTCTGGCGGTGTCGCCTATGCCAAGGAACTGGTCCCCTTGTCCAACCCCTTTGGCCGGGAAGACAGTAACTTTATGGAAGGTTGGACAGCCTTTTATTGGGCCTGGTGGATTTCCTGGTCACCTTTCGTCGGAATGTTCATCGCGCGGGTTTCGCGCGGTCGTACGGTGCGCGAATTCGTGTTCTGCGTCATCGTGATCCCGATGGTGGTTGGCATCGTCTGGATGGGCGCATTTGGCGGCACAGCCGTGTCGCAGGTGATTGCGGATGCCGCTGCGCCAGTCAAAGACGCAACGCTTGAGCTGAAGCTTTTCGTTATGCTGGAACAGCTTCCGTTGACGACCATCACATCGCTTCTGGGGATTGTATTGGTGTTGTGCTTTTTCGTGACATCATCCGATTCCGGGTCGCTGGTGATTGATACGATCACGTCGGGCGGCAAGACCAATGCGCCGGTGTCACAGCGGGTTTTCTGGTGCAGCTTTGAAGGTGTCGTCGCCGCAACCCTGTTGCTTGTCGGCGGGGCCGAAGCGTTGACTGCGCTTCAGGCGATGGCGGTTTCGACCGGGTTCCCGTTCACCATCGTCCTGTTGGCGATGTGCGTTAGCCTCTATGTCGGCCTGTCAAAGGCACATAAGGCGATGAAATCGTAACACCCCGACTGACAAGGAAACGAAGTGCCGCGAAGCAGGCTTTGCGGCACTTTTCTTTTGCGCGGCGACGTCCTGAACCCAGGAAAAAGCAGCGGCGCAATGACAGTCCGCGCCGCCGATACCCCCACAACGGCCGCGCCGCGCAGCCAAGACCACCCAAACGAAAACGGGCGGCCCTTTGCGGCCGCCCGTTCCCCTACCCGGTTTCGGGTGGTTTAGAATGTCTGGTCGTAATCGCCCACGCCGGGTTCGGTGCGGATCACGTCGTCGATCTCTTTAAAGATCGCGCGCAGTTCTTCTTCGCTGTCCGAGCTTTCGCAAACCACGACAAGGTTGGGCGTGTTCGACGATGCCCGCACAAGGCCCCACGATCCGTTGTCCAGAATCACGCGGGCGCCATTCACTGTCACGACTTCCTTGATTGCGCGGCCGGCAAAGGTTTCGCCGGCATCGGCCTTGGCCACCAGTTTGACGACCAGCCGGTCAAGGATGTCATATTTTTCAAGATCGGACGCATAGGGCGACATTGTCGGTGTCGCATGGGTCTTGGGCAGTGCCTTGCGCAGGTCCGACATGGTCATATCGGGGTTGCGATCCATCAGCTTGCAAATTTCAACTGCGACACGCATCCCGTCGTCGTATCCACGCCCGATGGGTTCAGCCAGAAAATAATGCCCCGACTTTTCAAACCCTGCCAAAGCGCCCAGTTCATGGACCCGGCGTTTCATGTGGCTGTGCCCGGTTTTCCAGTAATCCGCGGTGACACCATTGGCGATCAACTCGGGATCGCTCGCGAACAGGCCGGTTGATTTCACATCGGCCACAAAGGTCGCGTTCGGGTGAATTTTGGAAAGGTCGCGGGCCATGATGACCCCAACCTTGTCGGCAAAGATTTCTTCGCCTTCGTCATCAACAACGCCGCAGCGGTCGCCGTCACCATCAAACCCCAATGCGAAATCCGCGCCCGACGCTGTGACAGACGCCGACATATCGTGCAGCATTTCCATCGCTTCGGGGTTTGGGTTGTAGTTGGGGAATGTGTAATCCAGCGTGTTGTGGCTTTCGACAACTTCGACGCCCAGCCGTTCGAACAGGGCCGGGCCAAATGCACTGGCCGTGCCGTTGCCGGTGGCGCAAACGACCTTAAGCTTGCGGGACATTTTGAAGTCACCAACAAGGTCGTCCATATAGGCATCAAACACGCCATCAACGAATTCAACGCCGCCGCCTTCGCGGGGTTCGCCCTTGCCGTTCAGAACGATGTCCTTGAGTTCGGCCATTTCGTCAGGACCATGCGTCAGCGGCATTGCAAAGCCCATTTTGACCCCGGTCCAGCCGTTCGGGTTGTGCGACGCGGTGACCATGGCAACCCCGGGCACGCCCAGGTGGAATGAGCTGAAATAGGCCATCGGGGTGATGCAGGGGCCGATATCCTTGACCTTGATCCCCGCCTGAACCAGCCCAAGGATCAGCGCATTCTTGATGGCGACGGAATAGTCCCGGTAATCGTTGCCGACAGCCATCACCGGGTCCACACCGCGTTTGTGCATCTGCGTCCCGATGCCAAGGCCAAGCGCCGTCATGCCGGGCAAATTGATCTCGTCGGGGTATTTCCAGCGTGCGTCGTATTCGCGAAACCCCGTTGGGGTGATCATCGCGTCGCGCATAAAAGACCAGGTGTTTGGCTGAACCTCGGGAATGGGTTTCGTCACGTGCAATACTCTCTTTGTCAGGTCGTCAAATTCGGATCGGGTTGGCCTTGGCGATTTTGTCAAACGCCATCAATCCGGCCACAACGGTATCCATATCCCGTAACGCCACCATGTTGGAACCGTCAGACGGTGCGCTATCGGGATCCTGGTGGGTTTCGATGAAAACGGATGCAATGCCAAGGCTTACGGCAGCGCGGGCCATCACGGGGGCAAATTCCCTTTGGCCACCGCTGGACCCGCCAAGGCCACCGGGTTGTTGTACGGAATGGGTTGCGTCCATCACAACGGGATACCCCGTGCGCATCATCTGCGGCAAGCTGCGGAAATCCGTAACCAGGGTGTTATACCCAAAGCTGGTGCCGCGTTCGGTCAGCATGATCCGCCGGTTGCCCGTGCTTTCGATTTTTTCGACCACGTTTGGCATGTCCCAGGGCGCCAGGAACTGACCCTTTTTCACGTTCACCACCGCGCCGGTTTCACCGGCTGCCAGCAACAGGTCGGTTTGGCGGCACAGGAATGCGGGGATTTGCAGAACATCGCACACGGCGGCCACGGCGGCACATTGGTCAGGCGCATGCACATCCGTCAGGACAGGCACGCCCAGATTGGATTTCACCCCGGCCAGCACCTCAAGCCCCTTGGCCATGCCCAGACCGCGTTGGCCGGTGACCGATGTGCGGTTGGCCTTGTCATAGCTGGATTTAAAGATGAACCCGGCCCCGTGGCGTGCGCAAATCGCGGCCATCTCTGATGCGATCATATGGGCGTGTTCTGCGCTTTCCAATTGGCAGGGGCCCGCGATAACGGTCAACGGGCGGTCGTTGCCGACCACCACGTTGCCGATGTCGATGTCGCGCATATCAGGCATATCAGGCAGACACCTGTTCCCTCAGGATGGATGCCGTAAGGCTGATCATCAGGTAGATGCCGGAAAAGATAAGGAACGCCAGCACCGTATTTTCAAATGCGCGCGGATAACTTGCATCTTCGGATGCAACCGGGCGCACCGATGTAGTCAGGTAACGCACCTGGCGATTGGCCTCCAACTCGGTCTGTTTTTCGTTCTGAAGGGCGGATTGCAAGAACATGTCGGCGGTGGCCAGATCGGCCTGTGCCATCTGAATTTGCGCGGCCTTGGCGGCAAGGGATGTTTCCCCGCTTGTCGCGTCGGTCATGCGTTTGTTCAGGTCTGATTGCAGTGCCTTGAAACGTTCGATGTCACCGCGCACACCATCCACACGCGCCTTGTTCGGGCGGGCATTGTCCAGCAGGGCCGCCAGTTGCAGTTCCTTTTCCTGAAGCTGCAAATCAACGTTGTTGATCTGCCCACGCAGGCCGGCGATGATCCCGTCGGGATCAAGGAATGTGCCCTCTTGCAGGCTGACAAGCCGTTCTTGCGCTTCGCGGCGTTCCACCTTGGCCCGTTCCAGGCTTTCGACGGCAGTTCGCATACCATCCGCACGTTTGCGGCGGGTCAACTCATCCACACGTTCTTCTGAATAGGTGATCAGTTTTTCGGAGAACAATGCCGCGACTTCCGGATCAGCGGCGACGACTTCCATACGGATCACGCCTTCGGTCGGGTCATATCCGATCTTCACGTTGCGTTTGTAAATCCGATACGCCTCTTCGTTGGACGGATTGGTGTCCAGCCGCTGGATCGGGTCGATCCACGGTTGGGTAAAGTGGCTTTTGAACCCAACATCGCGATCAAGACGCAACATCGCATCCTTGGATTGCAGATAGGATTGCACGGCGATGGAATCCTGGTTCGTCGCGAACTGGGTGCCTGACAACAGGCCGCCCAAACCGCCGCCGCCCTGGTTTTCCGCCTGAAGGATCAGGAATTCGGATTTGGTGGCATACATCGGGGTCGCGACCACAAAGAAATACCACCCGGCCAGGATCGTGGGGGCAAAGACGAAAAAGAACAGCCGCACAAACAGCAAAAGGCCACGGCGACGGCGCCGTTGTGCCAGCTCCTGTTGCAGGCGGCTGATTTCCGCGGCACGCCGATCCGCCGAACTGACTTCGGTTGATGGCAGGTTTTGCGGGCCTTCGGCGGGGACAGTCTGTGGCAAGTTCGTTGGCGGAATGTTCGCGCCGCCGCCGCCCTCGGGCACGACAAGCTGCAACATGTTTGAACGTTCAAACGGGTCAATCCCCTTGGCACGCAATTGGCGCACGGCGTCGAAATCCGAAGTGGGGGCAAGCCCGTGTTTCTGCGCAACCCGGCGCGCCATGCGCAATTGACGGCCTGTCAGGCCTTCTTTGCGGATGGTGTCGATGTCCAGATCCGCGCGCACTTCGCGGGGCGATGCGACCTCACCCGCGCGGGCAGCCGCCGCAGCGGCAGCGCCAAAGGCGGCGTTGTCTTCGTCGGGTAGCATGCCGGGGGCCGGTGTTGGCCCCGCATCCGGCCCGGTTGCGCGGGCTTGCGTGACGCCAATGTTTGGATCAACCGCACCGGCACCTTCGGGCTGGATCGCCGCATTTGGTGCCGGCGTAACAGGTTGCTCGGCGCGGGGCGTTGGCCCCTTGGCGGCGGGTTGGGCGGCCTGCCCCGCCGATTGCGCCGCAGCCTGTGCCGCGACCTGCGCGACGGTTGGGCGACGCCCCTGAGGGGCGGTCTGGCTGACCTTGTGCGCCGTGGTCTGGCCCGGTTGTGTCGGCGGGGTCGGATTGCGCCGCGCCGCTTCGGCTGCGGCCTTGCGGCGGGCCAATTCGGCCGCGCGTTGCTGTGCAACACCGGCGACACCCTGGGCTTGGCCGGGGCGATCCGCGCCCGGTTGCGGCCCGCCATCGGTCGGCGGTTGTGGCCGCGCTTGGGCCTTGGGCCGCGCGTTGGGGTCAGTGCCGGACGACACTGGCGCGCTTTCACGACCGGCATCGGGTGCCTGCCCCGCGACACCCGGTTGTTCGGGCGTCTGGGGGGCACTGCGGCGGATCCGGAATTTCCTAGCCTTGGGTTTCATAGTCATAGAGCTGTTTCGCTTCTTCCAAGGTATCGAATATATGCAGCTTACCATCCACTAGCACGGCAGCCTGATTTGCAAAGGCTTCAAGCACACGGGGTTGGTGCGACACAATTACAGTCGTGGTCTTTTGCAGTCTTTCACGCAGGATTTCACCCGCCTTTTTGTTGAATTCAACATCGGTTGAATTCGGCATGCCTTCGTCGATCAGGTACAGATCGAAATCCAGCGCCAGCAGCAGCGCGAATGTGAACCGCGCCCGCATCCCCGACGAATAGGTGCCAAGGGGTTGGTCAAAGTATTCGCCAAGGTTGCACAGCCAGCGGCAGAATGCTTCGACATAATCGGGATCAAGGCCATACAGCCGCGCGATGTAGCGGCTGTTTTCATAGGCGGAATGGCGACTTACGACGCCGCCCATGAACCCCAGCGGAAAGGAGATGCGCGCGGTGCGGCGGATCACGCCTTCGTCCGGCTTTTCCAGACCCGCCATCATATTCACCAACGTCGTTTTGCCGGTGCCATTGGGTGCAAGGATACCCATCGAACGGCCACGTTCGATCCGGAAGGACACCTGATCAAGGATGATCTTCCTATGGCTGCCAGTCCAGAAGGACTTGCTGACGTTATCGAATTCGAGCATCTGGCGCTCCGGGTTCTGCTCAGGGCCACTCTCTGACGGAGTATTATTGAAAAGTCGTTTGCCCCTTTGCGCATAGTATGCGCGATTGGCGGCATACATGCCAAGTCATCGCGGCGAAAATGTGTCCACTGCTTTGAATTTGGGGACAAAAGCGCCGCAGGTCACGTGACATTTACGGTCATGCAAACGGCGGGAAACGCAAACCGCCCGGCACTGGGCCGGGCGGATGCCGTTTTGAACTGGTCGGATCAGCTGGCCGCAAAGGCCACTGGGGTCATCCCTCGACCTTTTGAACCCGCAGCATTTTGCCTGCAACAATCGACACGACAGCGGCAAAGAAGCTAAGCAGCGCGCCCATTTTCGCGGCGTCCTGAACAGGCCCGGGATCAAATGCAACCGATGCGACGAACAGTGACACGGTGAACCCGATCGCCGCGACAAAGCCGATGACGACAAGGTCGATCGTTCGCATCCCCGCCGGCAGACCCAGCTTAAGCACATGCGCACCAAGGATGCCAAACAGGGCGATCCCGATCGGTTTCCCGATCAATAGCCCGCCAAGGACAAGCCAGGTTGCTTCGCTGATCGCGCTGAATTCCACGCCAGCGTTCAACAAACCAAAGAAGAACAGCACGATTTCCACCGGGTGTTTCAGGGCATGTTCAATGTGGTTCAAAAGGTCGGTCAGGTATTGTTCGGCCTCACTAAAGATACCAAAGGCGCGATCCGCATGGGGGATTGTCGGCACAATCGGCAGCAGGCCAAGCGCGGGGTGAATGCCGCTTTCCTGAAAGCCATACCAGCTAAAGCAGGCGGCGACGGCATAGGGCCAGAACCCCAGCTTTTCGCGAATCCAGGTGGATTTCGGACGGGCCTGATTGCCAACATCCATCCGGCGCGGAAGCCAGTTAAAGAACACGAACACCGCCACTGCTGCGGCAAGCGACAGCAACAGCCATTCCGGCGCCAGTTCACCCGATGGATAAAAGATCGCCAGAATGATCAGCCCGGCCGCGTCATCAGCAATGGCCAGCAACAGCAGAAAGCGCACGGCAGGGTGCCCTGCCCCAAAGACAAGCCGCCCGACAAGATAGGAAAACGCGATGTCGGTCGCGGTCGGGATGGCCCAACCATTGGACACGTTGGAATAACTGTCAGGCCAGATGAACAGCGCCATGCCAAGGTAGATCGCAATCGGCCCGACCATGCCGCCAAGTGTTGCAATCAAAGGCGTTGCAGCCTTTTTCCCGCGCAGCGACCCCTGCTTAAGGATCACGGCCTCCCAGACTTCTTTTGCGGCAATCGCAAAGAAGAAGGCCATGAGCACATCGTTGACCAGATAATGCAATGTCAGGGTGCGATGCCCATCGTGCAAATGCCCGATCGGCGCATGATCCCAGATCACAAATTCAACGAAGTGGTGATAGCCGGATGGGTTGATATTGGCCCAAACCAGCGCGATCAAAGCGCCGATAATCAGCAGCAGTGAGTAATTCGTGACGAAATTCCAGACGCGATACATGCCGTCCCTACCCTGTTCCCGTTTCCCCGAGAGTTAGGCGATTTCCCCGAAACCCGCAACCACCGGCGGGTCGAGTTTTCCTATCTGTCGGGCGCGGAACCTGGCGTCAGGGACTGATGGCGAAAACGCTGGCCGCGACCACGGCTGGACTGCCGCTGCCCCACGGGGCACCTTATCGCCCCAGCACCCGATCGCCTTGCGGGCACCGTCCGCCCGCCACTATGCGATTGCAAAGGCTTGCACATCTTTGGCATTTCGCATCGTCTGGCCCGGCCCGCACATTTGGGGCACGCCCCAAGCATCATTTGCCGGATCAGTTTGATGAACACGTCGCCCCTGCCCGACCAAATCCGATCCTGCCGATTATGTGCCAGTCGGTTCGCGGGCACCAAGACGGCGCATCGGCCACGCCCCGTGGCTTGGTTTCAGCCGGGGGCGCGGGTGCTGATCGCGGGTCAGGCGCCGGGAATGCGGGTCCACGAAAGCGGGCGGCCCTTTGACGACCGGTCCGGGGATCGGTTGCGCGATTGGATGGGCGTGGATAGGGACACCTTTTACGATCTGACACGGATCGCCGTTGTCCCCATGGCGTTTTGCTTTCCGGGCTATGACGCGCGCGGGTCCGACCTTCCTCCGCCGCCGATCTGTGCCGCGACATGGCACAGATCTGTCATGGACAGCTTTTCCGGCCTGCGCCTGCGGCTGGTGATCGGGGCGCATGCACAGCGGTGGCACCTTGAAACACGCGCCCCGCTTAGCGCCACTGTCGCGGCGTGGCGTGATCATCTTCCCGGCACGATCCCCTTGCCTCATCCTTCGTGGCGCAATACCGGATGGCTCAGGAAAAATCCGTGGTTCGAAACCGATCTTATCCCGGTTCTACGCGCCAAAGTGCAGGAGGCGATCGCATGACAGACACCCCACTGGACCTTGCCCATGGCGCGATGGAGGCCGCACCGGACGACGACGCCGCACGCCTGCGGTTTTATGAACGCCTGGCCGACAACGAATTCTTTGTGCTGCTGACCGAAGAAGCCGCCGACGACCGCCTGTCGCCCGAGGTTTTTGAACTGTCCGACGCGGCCTATATCCTGGTTTTCGACACCGAGGATCGCCTGTCCACCTTTGCCGATGGTGCGGCGCCCTATGCGGCCCTGTCGGGGCGCGCCATCGCGCAGATGTTGGCAGGGCAAGGCATCGGGCTGGGCATCAACCTTGAGGTCGCTCCGTCATCCACCCTTTTGCCCGCGGATGCGGTTGATTGGCTGGCCGCCACGTTGGGCCATGCGCCCGAACAGGTGGAAAGCCGCATCGCCGCCTTTCACCCGCCACGCGGATTGCCCGAGGCCTTGCTGGCCGGGTTGGATGTGAAATTGGCACTGACGGGCGGATTGGCCGAATGCGCCTATCTGGTCGGCACCGAAGATGACAAGGGGCGACGCGGCCATATGCTCGCCTTTGTTGATGCGCGACCGGGGGCCGAAGATGCCTTGGCCAAGGCAGCGGGCGAGGCGTTGACGTTTTCCGGGGTCGAGGCGGGCGAAATGGACGTCGCGTTTTTTGCGGCATCCCATCCTTTCGCCGCCAAGCTTGCGCGCCACGGGTTGCGGATTGATCTGCCGAAACCGCAAACGCCCGACCGCGCGCCCCCCGCCGCGCCGGGAAGTGACCCGGACAAGCCGCCAATCCTTAGATAAGCGGTGAAGCAAAGCGCATTTTGCCCGATATTCCCGATATTAGGGTGGTTACCTGATTTTTGACGTTGGGGCACCTGACCAGTTTGGCGGCGTAGATACCGGGGCAAAACCCGTCATTGTTGCCAAAATGGAAACGCGTGCCCCCTTTTGGTCGCACTTTCATCGAACAAATGATGGATTCTGTCCGAACTGACTCGTGGGTATCGGACTGGTGCGGCATTGTGGCCCGGTAACTAATTTTTGCCCGACGGGATCGGGTCAGCAAGCGGTGGTAAATGACAAAGTGGCGCAATCCCAACCGCGCCAAAAGCATCATCGGCGTCTTGTGCCGCCTTTAGTTGGGTTGTTTTTCGCCAGTGGTCAGACGCACAATTGTTGCGGCGGGATCTTCGACTTTGTCCACCTCTTCGAAATCGAAATTATCAAGCTTGGCCGCGCGTTTTCCGGCGCGTTCCGCCGCTGTTCCGATACCTTCCAGATCCGCGCGGGCCTGACCGAAATGGGTGTGTAGTTTGCCCACCCGTTCGGACACCAGTTCAACATCGCGGTGCAACAGTTTCAGCATATTGCGGATCGCGCCCGCCTGTTCACGCATCCGCGCATCTTTCAGGATGGCACGCATCGTGTTCAACGTGGCCATGCAGGTGGTCGGGGAAACGATCCAGACCCGCGCGGCAAAACCGTCACGCACCACTTCGGGGAAATTTGAATGCAATTCGGCATAGACCGCTTCGGAGGGCAGGAACATCAGGGCGCCGTCGGCGGTTTCGCCGTCGATGATATAGCGTTCTGAAATCGCCTTGATGTGGGTTCTGACCGATTGGCGGAACGCCTGCGCCGCGCGCTGAAGGTCGGGGCCCTTGTCGGCCGCGCGCAGCACCTCATAAGCCTCTAGCGGGAATTTGGCGTCCACAACGATCGGGCCGGGCGGATTGGGCAGATGGATCAGGCAATCGGCGCGCTTGCCGTTCGACAGGGTCGCCTGAAGCGTAAAACTGTCTGACGGCAACGCCTTGCCCACGATATCATTCAACTGAATCTCGCCAAACGCGCCGCGTGTCTGTTTGTTGGACAATATATCCTGAAGACTGAGGACATCGCCCGACAGGCGGGTGATGTTTTCCTGTGCCTTGTCGATCACCGCCAACCGTTCCTGCAATTCCGTCAGGGATTTCGTGGTTTTTTCTGTTCCACCACTAAGCTGTTCGTTCATCTTTTCCTGCATCTCGGACAGGGATCGTGCGGATTTGGCGGCGTTTTCGTGCAGGCGATCGTTCATCTCGCGTTGAACGGCGGCAAGACGGGTTTCCATTGCGCTTAGCACCTGCGCCTGACCGTTGGCCTGGGCATTCGATACGGTCGTCAAACCGCCCGACAATTGTTCCTGTCCCCGGAACAGCCCATCAACGGTGCGCCCCAATTGATCCATCTGGAAAATCAACGGATCGGCGGCCTTGCGCGACGACCGGATGGCAAAGATCAGCAATATCAGGATCAACACAAACCCGACACCGCCCGCCAATGCCGCGATCACCGCCGGGTCATCCAACGCAAAGGAATATTTGCCGATCTGGATCATGTGCGCCCAAACAACCGTTCGATATCTGCCAGTTTCAGTTCCACATAGGTGGGGCGGCCATGGTTGCACTGGCCGGAATGCGGTGTCGCCTCCATTTCGCGCAGCAGGGCGTTCATCTCATCGGCCCGCATGCGGCGGCCCGACCGGATGGATCCATGGCACGCCATCCGCGACAGGATCGCTTCGACCTTGGCGCGCACCATGTCGCTGGCGCCTTCGGCATCCAGTTCGTCGATGATGTCGCGCAGCATGGCCTGTGCGTTGACTTCGCCCAGAATGGCGGGGGTTTCGCGCACGGCGACGGCGTTGCCGCCAAAGGGTTCGATCGTCAGGCCAAAGGTCGCCAGCGTTTCAGCGTGGTCAAGGATCAACGCGCGGTCGCCGCTCGACATCTCGACAATTTCGGGGATCAAAAGGGCCTGCGCCGCGACACCGTTTTCGGCCATCTGACGTTTGAGTTTTTCATAGACAAGACGTTCATGCGCCGCGTGTTGATCGACGATGATCATGCCGGTTTCCGTCTGGGCGATGATGTAATTCTCGTGCACTTGCGCACGGGCCGCCCCCAGCGGATGCGCTTCGGCTGTTGTGTCGTCGCCCTCAGCGACGGGATCCAACCGTGCGCTTGGCCCCTGGAAATCATCGAACACCGCCGCAGGTTCCGCCAGGCCGTGGGACATTGGCGCGTGCGGCGCATGCGGCGCAAACCCGGTGCCGGCGGGGCGGTCCATCTGATATACGCGGGGCGTGTCGGTTGGTTCGGGGCGAAACGCGCCCAATGTCGCCCCCGCAACCGTTGTTGCCGCGCGGTGTCCGTTTTCCGCCAGGGCGTGCCGCAGGCCCGACACGATCAAGCCGCGCGCGGTGCCGGGATCGCGGAAGCGCACTTCGGTCTTGGCGGGGTGAACATTCACATCGACCAGATGCGGATCGCAATCGATGAACAGCGCGGCGGCCGGGTGACGATCCCGGCTGAGAAGGTCGGTATAGGCCGCGCGCAAGGCCCCGGTCAGCGCCCGGTCGCGCACGGGGCGGCCATTGACGAACAGGTATTGCGCCACCGCCGCGCCGCGCGAATAGGTCGGCAGGGCGGCAAAGCCGGTCATGTGCAAGCCGTCGCGTTCCGCATCCACCGGGATCGCATTGGCGATGAATTCACGCCCCAGGACCGAAGCAAGCCGATTTGACAGCGCGTCGAATAATTCACCTTGTTCGGCGTTGGCACGGAACACTTCGCGTTCGGCTTCGTTGGCCTGCTGTTTCAGGATAAAGGTGACAAAAGGTTCGGCCATGGCCAGACGCCGGATCGTATCGGTGATCGCCTGCGCTTCGGCCCTGTCAGTGCGCAAGAATTTCAGCCGTGCGGGCGTGGCAAAGAACAGGTCGCGCAATTCGACAACCGTGCCAGCGGTCAGAGCCGCCGGGCGCACAGGGTCAGTCCGCCCGCCGGTCACGGTGATCTCTGCCCCCTCGCCCCCCGCGACGCGCGATGTGATCTTGAGCCGGCCAACAGCACCAAGGGACGGCAGTGCTTCGCCCCGGAACCCGAAAGTGTTGATGTCGAGAAGGTCGGACCCGTCGATTTTTGACGTCGCGTGGCGGGACAGGGCCAGTGGCAGGTCACCAGCGGCGATGCCACAGCCATCGTCGGCCACGCGGATCAGGGATTTGCCGCCGTCCGCCACGGTGATGATGATCCGCCGCGCGCCCGCGTCGATGGCGTTTTCCACCAGTTCCTTCACCGCCGAGGCAGGGCGTTCCACAACCTCACCCGCCGCGATCCGGTTGATCGCTGCTTCGTCCAACTGCCGGATAACAGGCTGATCGGCGCTTATGTTGCGGGTTTGGGTGTTCATCCTACCAGACCTAGCATGGGCGGAGTGATTCTGGAAACGGAAGTGAAAGATGCCTTAACGCGCGACACAAGACAATGTTCTATTTTTGTTCCGACCCTTGGGGGCATCATCCCAAGTTGGCCCCAGTCACGGCCCGCACCAAGGCGCGGGCACCGAAGCACGCAAGCGCCTAATCCGCCTAATTCACCGCCCCGCGATACCACGCCACGATCTGCGCGCGTTCGTCGGGTTCGATAAAGCTTAGGTTCGCGGGGGGCATCGCGTGTCCGATCCCAGCCTGAAGATAAATCTCACGTGCGGCACGGGCGATCTGTGCCTCAGTCTCAAGCTTCAGACCCTTTGGGGGCCACAACAGACCATCCCATGCCGGTTCGGCCGCATGGCACATGGAACAACGGCCCATTACGATGTCATGCACGGCGTCGAAACCTTCGGCCTCGGCAAACCTTAGGGCGGCGCCGGATGCCTCCTCTGGCTCGTCGCGCATCATCGGGGCGGTGGACAGCCACATGATGATGATAAAGATCACCGCCGTAACCGCCCATGTCCACGTCGGATTGCCTTTGCGGGCATGAACCGAATTGAAATAATGCCGGATCGTGACGCCCATAAGGAAGACAAGGCTGGCAATCAGCCAATTCCAGTCCGTGGCAAAGGCCAGAGGGTAATGGTTCGACAGCATCATAAAGATGACAGGCAGGGTCAGGTAATTGTTGTGGGTGCTGCGTTGCTTGGCGATCTTGCCATATTTGGCATCCGGCACCCGCCCGGATTGAAGATCGGCCACCACGATCCGCTGATTGGGCATGATGATGAAAAAGACATTCGCGCTCATGATCGTGGCGGTGAATGCCCCAAGATGAAGAAGGGCCGCGCGGCCCGAAAACACATGGGTATAGAAATAGGCGATCCCGACAAGTATGACATACAGCGCCAGCATCAGTCGGGTGTTGTCATCACCGAATTTCGATTTGCACAGCCAATCGTAGGCCAGCCATCCAAACGCCAGCGACGCGATAGAGATCAGGATGGCCTGCCATCCGGCAATATCCGCCACCACAGGATCAACCAGATAGAATTCAGCGCCCAGGTAATAGACCAGGATCAACAGGGCAAAGCCCGATAGCCAGGTCGAATAACTCTCCCATTTGAACCAGATCAGGTCTTCGGGCATCTGATCAGGTGCGACGAGGTATTTCTGAACATGGTAAAACCCACCGCCGTGAACCTGCCATTCTTCTCCGTCTGCACCGGTGGCCAGGTTGCGATCCCGGTGCAGGCCCAAATCCAGCGCTATGAAATAGAACGATGATCCGATCCAGGCGATCGCGGTGATGACATGCACCCAGCGTACCGCGAATTCCAGCCATGCGCCCATGGCGGCGAAATCGTACATGGCTGTCCCCTTTGGTTCGTTGTCACACCATTATGCCAAGACAGGTGAAAACGACAAACATCTTAGCGTGGNNAAAGGCCGGGCATCGCATCGTGAAACCCGTTGTGTGCTGCCTAATTCACCACCGGAATGCGCAGACGCACAAGCCCATAAAGGAACATGGCCCCTGCCCCCAAAGTGGCCAGGATATATGGCAGGCGCAGTGCGGCTTCATAGCCGTGCCATGGTTCGGCCACCGCCACGATCCACCCGCCGATCAATGCGCCAAACGGCATCATGCCCCAGCCGAAGAATCGATAAATGCTGTTCACCCGCCCCAACAAACCGTCCGGGATTTCGCGCTGCCGATAGGACACCGTGGTTATGTTCCAGATCAGCGCTGCGATCATTTCCAGAAACAGCGCCGGGGCGGCCACCCATGGGCTAGAGGTGATGGCAATCACAAGGAAAGGAAACGGGAATATCGCCAACGCCAGCCACAGGCTGTGTGTCGCACCCAACCTGGCGATCACCTTTGGCCCCAGGATGCCGCCCGCCACCCCGCCTGCCGCGCCTGCGGTCAACAAGATGCCGTGCCCCCCCGCCCCAAGGCCATAAATCTCTTGCGAGACAAGAACGAGCAAGGTGACGCCCATCATCGACAAGGCGTTCATCACGCCCAACATCACAGCCAGTCGAAAAATCACGGCATTCGCGCGCAACCAATTCCAGCCTTCGGCGGCTTCTGCGGAAAACTTGCGCCGTGGCGGCGCGATACGCGGCGGAATAACGATGCACCAGACGCACAAAGCCGCAAAGAAAAAGGCCACCCCTTCAAGCGCGAATGGCGCTGAAACAGACCATGCGATCAACAGCCCGGCCAAAGGCGGCCCAACGAATGATCCCATGACTTGCTCAACGCTCCACATCTGGCCGTTGGCCGATTCCAGATCCGATTTGGCAACGATGGATGGCAAAACCGTTTGGGCGGCATTGTCGCGAATGACCTCGGCGCTGCCCAGAAGGAATGCCATTCCCGACAGAACCAGAATCGGCCATGACGTCTGCGGTGGCAGGGTTGGTTGGGACAGGATTACGGCAATAATGCCGCATGTCAGGACACCGCGCAGAAGGTCGGCCCGTATCATCAGATGCCGCCGGTCCAGCCTGTCCACGACGACACCAACAGGGATCGAAAACAGTAACCACGGCAACCGGGTGGCAAAGGCCACCAAAGCGA
>JBOEGP010000006.1:370285-370441 GCA_050633485.1 Pseudooceanicola sp. | reverse complement strand
CGGCAGATCACCCTGCGCAACTTGAACGTTTCCGATCTTTTCGTAGCTGACGGACAGATCACGCTGCCAAACACCATTTCCCGGGTCCGATGCCGCAAGGCTGTTCGCAATCGCAAGCACGGCCTCAAACGACACACGCGCCCCCGGCAGATCACC
>JBOEGP010000006.1:362201-370217 GCA_050633485.1 Pseudooceanicola sp. | reverse complement strand
CGCGACCTGAACATTTCCGATCCTGGAGTGACTGACGGACAGATCACGCTGCCAAACGGCATTTCCCTGGTCCGACGCCGCAAGGCGTTCCACAATCGCAAGACCGGCATCATACGACGCCCGCGCCCCCGGCAGATCACCTTGCGCAACCTGAACTTTCCCGATCCTGTTGTGGCTGACGGACAGATCACGTTCTGCTTCCAGATTGTCCGATGACCGTTCAAGGCGGGCCATCGCGGCCAGTTGCATTTCGGAGAACCGCAGCGCCGCAGCGCCGCTGTTCCCCAGCTGAACGTGCAGATCGCCCAGATCAGCCAACAGCCACGTCCGCTTGCGCCGATCCGCATCTGACACGTCCAGCCCCGCGATCCTTGCGTGCAGGGTGGCGGCCTGACCAAGCGCCGCAACTGCGACATCATAATCCAGCGCGGTTTCGGCAACACCGGCCTTAAGCGCGAGGCTTTCCGCCTCGGACAGGCGGCGGGTGATCAGGTTCGATTCAAGCCGTTCGCCCGATGTGCGGTCCCGTTCCACGGCAAGGTCAAGCGCGGCGATGGCCCCGGTGAAATCACCAAGGTCCAGTTTTTGCGCCGCCACGTCGCGCAGGCGGGTCACCTCGTCGTCCTTGGCGGCAAAGCTGCGCAGGCGGTCGCGTGTCTGGGCATAGGCGCGCGCCGCGTCGGCCAGTTTGCTGGCCCGGTCGCTGGCTGATGCCTTGTCCAGCCCCGCGCCGATCATCGCACCGTAAAGGGGGGCAAGGGGCATGTTGCCCGCCGCCGCGGCCTGTTCCACCTCGGCCCGCAAATCCGGGCTTAACCCCGCCATGGCCAGCAAAAGGCGTTCGCGTTCTGGCAGGTCATCTGACGCCTGCGCCGCAAAGAACAATCGGGGCAGCGCGCTTTCCACATAAGGAAGCTGATCGCCCCGCGTGCGGTCATAAACCTCTTGCTGGACCAGGGTCAGGACCGATCGCACCTCAAGCCCCGGAACCCCAAGGTGGCGCACCAACGCGGTGGCAAAGGGCGAATGGCCATCCGCCCCGTCCGAAGCCATGTCGCCGGGGGCGGTGGCAAACCCGATCAGCGTGCCATCGGTTTTCTCGACCGAGGCAAATCCCGGCTGAAATACCTGTCCCTTAAGGCTGATCCCGCCGCGCCCCGCGCCGCTCGCGCTCAACGGGTCCTCTCGGCAGGCGTCAATCAGGACAATCCCGACCTCGGCAATCCGGGCGACCATATCGCGCACATCGCCCAGCGAAACACTGGTGTCCATAAGTGATTTCAGCGTCGCAGGATCGCCGTCCACCGGCACCAGCCGGTTGTCACCCGACACCTCAAACCCATGCCCGGCAAAGTAAACCAGCGCCACCTCGGCGCCAGCGCCGTCATGCTCCATATCCTCTAACGCACGACGCATCCTGCGCAGGTCGCGATTTCGTTCGCGAAACACTGTGAACCCTAGCGCCTCAAGCGCGTCCGCCACCGAATCCGCATCCGCGCCCGCGTTCTTCAGATCCCGCAAATTCGCGTAACGATCATTGCCAATAACCAAGGCAATGCGGTCACCGGCCAATGCGGCAAATGGAAAGACCAAAAGAAATGCGAAGACTATAAATTTCATAACCGAAAACGTAACCTGCTGTCCCGGTTCCGCAAAATGACAATTGCTGTCCTGCGTCAAAGAAACGGAATAAGAAGCCCCACCAAAATCATCAGCCCGCCAGCCACCAAATTCGTCCGCCGAAGCGCCGCCCCGGTGCTGATCAGCCGCCGCATCCGGTCCACAAAGGTCGCAAAGAACAGATTTCCGATCAACGGTACAACCATGCTGATCGTGACAATCGCCGCCATGTCCCACGCAGTCACCTGTGTCAGGTCAAAGAACCCCGGCAACACGCCCATATAGAACAAGATCGCCTTGGGGTTCCCCAGGATCACCACAACCCCCGCCACGAACCCGGCCCATTTGCCCGGCCGGGTCAAACGGCTGTCTGACGCGATGGATTTGTCCGCATTTCGGATCAGCAAAACGCCCATCACGATAAACATCCCGGCCCCGACAAATCGCAGCAACGTCATGAACCCGGCAAACACCGAAACGACCCAGCTGACCCCAAGAATGGCCAGAAACGGCCAAAGCGCATCACCAACCACAACGCCAAGAGCAAGCGGCCACGCCGCCTGAAACCCGCCCGAAAGCGCGCGCGCCGTCAAAGCCAGCCACACAGGACCGGGGGTGAAAAACAACACGACCAGCGCGCCGGCGTAAAACACCAGTTCAATGGGCGAAATACTCATGACTGAGGTGCCATGCTCATCCGGCCATCCGCACTCAGCGACCAGAACGGATTATGCGCCACCTCCCAGACATGCCCGTCAGGGTCGGCGTAATATCCCGAATAACCGCCCCAGAACACCTTTTCGGGGGCCTTCAACGCATCGGCACCTGCCGCCACGGCCTTGTCAAAAGCGGCATCAACGCTGGCCTCATCGGGAAAATTCTGCGCCAGGGTCATGGCACCGGTGCCCAATACGGCCCCCTTGCGCCCCTGATCCTCGGCCAACGCCGCGCGCCCGAAAAGCCCCAATGCCAACCCGTCCATCTGATAAAACACCACCGATGGCGGGCTCGGCTCCGCCACCCAACCAAGTGCCTCGTAAAACGCCTTTGACCGCTCCAGATCGTCCACCCCAAGGGTTATCAACGTAACGCGCTGCGTTTTCACAATGACTGCCTCTCTGCGACGACACTCGCGCCGTCGTCTTCCGTTACCTCGAAATACTGCGCGCGGTCGCCCAGCTCCTCAAACAATTCAGGTCCAGTGCCAGTCATCCACGCCTGTGATCCGACGGCACAGATCTCATCATAAAGCGCGGCGCGTCGATCGGCGTCAAGATGGGCGGCGACCTCATCCAGCAACAGGATCGGCGGGGCGCCGAAATCCCGCGCCAACGCGCGCGCATTGGCCAGGATCAGGCTGATCAACAAGGCTTTCTGCTCACCGGTCGATGCCTCTTTTGCGGCGATCCCCTTTGCGCGCCACATGGCTGTCATATCCACCCGATGCGGCCCGACCAACGTGCGCCCGGCCGCAATGTCGCCCCCGCGCCCCGCGGACAATGCATCGCGCAAATCCGCCGCGGCCTCGGGCAATTCACCCTCACTATGAACCAATCCCAGATCAGCCGCTGGAAACGCCGTTTCCGCCGCCGACTGCGCTGCGGCGATCAACTCCAACGCGCGGCGCCGGTTCGCCATGATCTCAGCGCCCGCCTCGGCCATCTGGCGCTCCAGCGCCACATACCAATGCCCGTCCCGCACCATGTCCTTTAACAACCGATTGCGCTGACGCATCGCCTTGTCATAGGCCAGTGACACCTCCGCATGGTCCGGGAAAAAGCTCATCGTCATCCGATCCAGAAACCGCCGCCGCCCGTCCGCGGCTTCGATCCACAACCGGTCCATGCTGGGCACCAACCACAACACCCGCGCGACCCGCCCCAACGCAACCTGCGCCGCCGCCTTTCCATCAATACGAACCTGTCGCGCCGCGCCGTCCTGCGAAACGGTTTCGACCTCATTCGCTCGCCCCAGGGTCTGCACGATTCCGCGCAATTTCCAACCAACCGCCTCGGGCCGCCGTCCCATATCCTGCGCCGAAGCGCGGCGCATGCCACGCCCCGGCGAAAACAGACTGACAGCCTCAATCAGATTGGTCTTGCCCGCCCCGTTCGGCCCAAAAATCGCCACAGGGCGCCCATCCAACGCCAATTCAGCCCGCCGATGCGAGCGAAAATGCGAAAGGGCCAGCTCGGTCAGATATAAACCCGCCAAACCGGCCCCCTCTTCATCTTTCTAAAAATACTTCCGCCGGAGGCACATCGCCGCGCCAGCGGCGACCTCCAACCGAAATCAAACGCGCATCGGCATCACGACGTCACACGCGCATTGGCATCACGACATAAACCGCGCTCGTGTCATTGCCTTCGCGCATCAATGTCGGATCGCCCGCGGAATTGAACAGGAACACCGCATTTTCGCGATCCACCTGGCTGGCGATNNTCCAACGCCATTTTCACCGCGCGCGAACGTTCCGAACTGACAGTGGCCACACGATCAACCGCCCTTGCGAAATCTGCCGCATCCACTTCCAGCCGCTTGGGGTTGTTCTGTGGAATGACCCGTGTGTAATCCGGGAACGTCCCATCGATGACCTTCGACGTCAGCGTGATATCCGGCGTGGCAAAACGCACCTTGGTTTCACTGACCGACACCGCGATCTCGGTGTCGTCATCATCCAACAGCTTGCGCAGTTCACCCACGGTTTTGCGCGGCACGATCACTCCTGGCATGTCCTCGGCGCCCGCCGGCAAATCGGCATCAATCCGCGCCAACCTGTGCCCGTCCGTCGCCACACAGCGCAACACCCGCCCCCCATCCGAGTCCGACACATGCATGTAGACGCCGTTCAGATAATACCGGGTTTCTTCCGTCGAAATCGCGAATTTTGACTTATCGAACAACCGCCGCAAAACCGGCGCCTTGGCCGCGAAATTGGCCGTGTATTCGGACGATGCCATTTGCGGGAAATCTTCTTTGGGCAGGGTCGCAAGGGCGAAATTCGACCGCCCCGCATCCACGACCAACCGGCCCGATGTGCCATCATCTGTCAGGCTCACCAATGCCCCATCGGGCAATTTGCGCACAATCTCGTGCAGGGTCACAGCGCTGACAGTGGTGGCACCGGCACGTTCCACCTGCGCGGGTGTCTTGTCCACCACTTCGATATCCAGATCGGTCGCACGAAAACGAACGGTGTCGCCTTCGGCCTCGATCAGAACATTGGCCAGAATCGGGATCGTATTGCGTCGCTCCACAACCGATTGCGCCTGCGACACAGCCTTGAGCAGCGCCGCGCGTTCAATGCTGAATTTCATCCCATCGCTCCTGACCGTCGCACATCCCCTACCGGGAGGGACACGCTATCGGTTTCCCCGCCCGGCTCAAGCATTTTCTTGCGTTTTCCAATGGATTCCGGGCGCGGTCAAGGCGCAGACACCTTCACAGGCCCATTCCGCTGCCTCGCTGCGCGTTTCGACCCAAAATTCAGCCCCCCGGCAAACGCGGCGTACAAAACTTTACGCCCCGCCAATGCCCGCGCCCACCCCGACCGGATGCTGACCCGGAACATGCAAAAGGCCCGGCGCTCTGCACGCTCGGGCCCCAGGTCGTCACAGGGAAAATGCCGTCAGGCTTCCAATGTCCGCCGAAGCATTTCCAGATCCTCTGCGATCTGACCATCCTGAACCTTAAGTTCTTCGATCCGCTTCACCCCGTGCAACACGGTTGTGTGATCCCGCCCGCCAAACCGGCGGCCAATATCGGGCAGCGACCGAGACGTCATTTGCTTCGAAAGATACATTGCCACTTGGCGCGGTCTGGCAAAGTTGCGCAAACGCTTTGGCCCCAACATGTCGCTCAATCGAATGTTGTAATGCTCTGACACTTTGCGCTGAATTTCTTCGACCGTGATCTTGCGTTCCGACGCCCGCAGAATATCCGCCAAACAATCCTGAGCGAGATCGAGAGTGATCTCACGCCCTACCAGCGATGCAAAGGCGAACAGCCGTGTCAACGCGCCTTCCAGAACCCGCACATTGGTGCTGATCCGATGCGCCAGGAATTCCAGAACACCCGGCGCGATCACCAAGGCGGGGTGCTGGGCACGGAACACTTCGGTCTTGGACTGAAGGATCCCAAGGCGCAGTTCATAATCCGTCGGGTGCAGATCCACCACCAAACCACATTGCAAACGCGATTTGATCCGCTCTTCCATGTCCTTCATTTCACCCGGCGGGCTGTCGCCCGAAATGATGATCTGACGGTTCTGATCAATCAGGGCGTTGAACGTGTGAAAGAACTCTTCCTGGGTGCTGTCCTTACCGGCGATAAATTGGACATCGTCCACCATCAACACGTCGACCGACCGGAAAAGCGATTTGAAATCCAGGATCTTGCGATCACGCAGCGCCTGAACGAACCGGTACATGAATTGTTCGGCGCTCAGATACACAACGTTAAGCTCAGGGCGCGACTGGCGCAGTTCCCACGCAATGGCATGCATCAGGTGCGTTTTGCCCAAGCCAACGCCACCATAAAGGAACAGCGGATTGAACGTGACCTCGCCGCCCTCGGCCACCCGGCGCGCGGCAGCATGGGCCAATTCGTTCGGCTTGCCGACAACGAAACTGTCAAAGGTGAACCGCGGTTCAAGCGACGCGGGCGGCAGGACACCATTGCTCTGCTCGCGGGAATCAGACCATGCCGATGGCGCAGACGCGGCGCGCGCCTTTGGCGCTTTCTTGTCCTCGCTCACCGCGTTGACCTGTACGTCATTTGCCTTGGACGCGTTGGCATCGGTTCGGAATTCGATCCGGCGCACCTTAGGATCCATTCCGGTCATGCGGCCAAGGATCAGGTCACCGAAATTGCGATCCACATAGGTGCCCGCAAAATTCGTCGGCGCGGAAATCTGCGCCACACCATTCACCGTGCCCGAATACTGCAAAGGTTCTATCCAGCTGCGAAAGTTGCTTTCGCCCACTGTCACCAGCAATTGTTTTTTTAGCTCGCCCCATTGTTCTGTCGTCATGCTCTTGGTCTCGTCCCCATCAGTCCAAACACACTTCAGCAGCCGTTCGCGAACCCGCGGCTGGCAGGCACCCACACTTCGTTAAGGAACAAAACACAACAAAATAAAAACGCTGACGCGTTCCAATCTTGTCCGTTACGCACAGGCCCGTCATGCCGCTGACTGCGACACCGCGCATCTGATGACGCTTTCCACGTCACCGATGTCTATTTTTCATATGCCCTAAGGCAGACCTGCGGACATGCTCCCGCTGACAAAACCGGATCACCAGCAGTGGCAATCCCTGTCAGACAGACGCGGAACCGAACCCGGTTCACAATGTCCCCCCCAGCGAAGTGACTCGCTGGGATCAAGCTATCAATCTCGCCTGCACAGCGGCAAGCATACATATCGCTTGACTCGGGTCTTTGCCGAAAAGAATCTCACGCCCCCTGAAAACCCAAGTAAAGAACGAAAAAAGCACCGCAGAACGGTGCTTTTTGTGTCAGCGATCTATGGCCAGCCAAGGCTGACGCATGGTCAGATCAGGCGATCGACTTAACCCGCGAAGACAGGCGCGACATTTTCCGCGACGCTGTGTTCTTGTGGTAGACGCCCTTGGTCACACCGCGCATCAGCTCTGGCTGCGCAGCACGCAGAGCGGTCTCTGCCTGGGCCTTGTCGCCCGATGCGATTGCTTCTTCGACCTTCTTGATAAAGGTGCGAATCCGCGACCGGCGCGTTTTGTTCACGGCCAACCGGGCTTCGGCCTGGCGTGCGCGTTTCTTTGATTGAGGCGTGTTGGCCATGTATCTCTTCGTCCCGTGTCTGCGGTTCGGTGGAATCTTGAAGTCGCGTCTTTAGGCCCGACTCGGGGCCAAGTCAACAGGCGCACGACCGGATTCGCACCCCGCATTCACAACCTTGCGATTTCCCCAACCCAAATCCGTAAATCCCCATGCTTTCGCCGGCGTTTCCCCGGTGTTACGCTGATCAGGCAGGAGGTAGCCAATGACCACATCACCAAAACGCCGCATCGTCTCATCCCGCCACCTTGCCGAAGGCGAAGGCTGGGAAGCATCCGAATTCGAATATGGCCTGATCATCGCCTATCATGCCTTTTCCCGCTGGATGGAAAAATGCATGGGTGCCGCCGGACAGGCCGATCTCAGCCCGCTGGAAATCCTTGTCCTGCACAACGTGAATTCCCGTGGCCGCGACAAACGCCTGACCGACATCTGCTTTCTGCTCAACATCGAAGACACCCACACGGTGAACTACGCCATCCGAAAACTCCTCAAGGCCGACCTGCTCGTGGGCGACAAACGCGGCAAGGAGGTCTTCTACAGCACCACAGACAAAGGCACGGACCTGTGTTCCGCCTA
>JBOEGP010000006.1:0-362061 GCA_050633485.1 Pseudooceanicola sp. | reverse complement strand
GCGCCCCCTCCACCTGTCCCGCCAATGCGACGCCAGGGTGTTCAGCGCCCCATCAACCCCGGCAACCACGTCACAATACCGGGCACCAATGTGATCAGAACAACCCCCAGCAACAGCAACATGAAAAACGGCAAAGCCGCCTTGGCGATCCGCAGGATGTCTATCCCGGTCAACCCCTGAATAACGAACAGGTTGAACCCGACCGGCGGGGTGATCTGGCTCATCTCGACGACGATCACCAGATAAATGCCAAACCACAGCGGATCGATCCCCGCCGCTGACACCATCGGCATGATGATCGATGTCGTCAAAACCACCACCGAAATTCCGTCCAGGAAACACCCCAGAACCACAAAGAACACGGTCAGCGCGACCAGCAATGCACCTTGGCTCAACCCCATCCCGGCGATCCACGTCGCCAGGTTTCGCGGCAACCCGGTGAACCCCATGGCAATCGACAAAAACGCCGCCGCCACCAGGATAAACGCGATCATGCAGGATGTGCGCGTCGCTGACATCAACGCGTCCTTGAATTCGCCCCACCCAAACGCCCCTGACGACAGGGCCAGCACCACAGCCAACACCACGCCAAGTGCCGCGGCGTCGGTCGGGCTGGCAATCCCTGTATAGATCGACCCGATGACTCCGGCGATCAACAATCCAACCGGGATCAACCGGCGTGATGCCGCGATTTTCTCGCCCCAGGTATGGCGCGGCTCTTCGGGTATGTCCGCGGGCCGCACCCAGGCATAGCCAGCCACGTACAACGCAAACAATCCAACCAGCATCGCCCCCGGCAGGATCCCTGCCACAAACAGCCGGGCAATGCTCTGTTCGGTCGCAACGCCATAAACGATCAGAATGATCGACGGCGGGATCAACAATCCCAATGTCGCGCTGCCGGCCAGTGTCCCGATGATCATCGCCTGCGGATAGCCCCGCTTTTCCAACTCGGGCACCGACATGCGCCCGATCGTGGCCGCCGTGGCCGCGCTCGACCCGGACACAGCCGCAAAAATCGCACATCCCAGAATGTTCACATGCAAGAGCCGCCCCGGCATACGCCCAATCCACGGCGCGATGCCGGAAAACATGTCCTGTGACAGCCGCGACCGTAACAACACCTCGCCCATCAGAATGAACAGCGGCAGCGCCGCCAAGGCCCAGGAATGCGAATGCCCCCACATCGTCGTGGCCATCACCAGCCCGACGGGCGCGTTAGAGAAAAACACGATCGCGCTCAGCGCAACGATGATCAGCGAAAAGCCGACCCAAACGCCAAGCGCAAGCAAGCCGATCAATTCACCCAAAAGAACGGCCGCAATCATCGGATCCGACATCTTTATCCCTCTGCGCTGTCTGGCAGGACAGGCCCGCCGCGGTGGAGTGTTTCAACCAGTGTATCCACCAGCGCGATGATCAGAATGCCCATCCCGACGGCCACTCCGGTTTGCGGTACCCACAACGGGATCGCAACAATTCCGGGCGAGGTATCGCCATACTTCAGGCTCTCCGCCACCAGCGCAATCAGGTACCAACCGGCAAACCCGGCAATAGCAATGGCAAGCCCCAGACACGCCACCTCAGCCATCAAGGCGATCCGCCCGCGCAGCCGCTGTGCGATCAGGGTTACGCGAATATGCCCCCCCATCCGCAGCGTGTGCGCCAGCGCCAGAAACGACGCATTGGCCAACATGAATCCGGCGAAATCCGCATAAGACGGAATGGTAAAACTCCACCCCGGCCCCATGATCCGCGCGATCAGGTTCAATACAATCTGTGCCGAAATCAGCAGGCAAATGCCCGCGATCAACGCCGCAGCAATCCCACCTGACACCTTGTATAGCCCGTCCAGAACACGCCGCATCATCCGTCCCTTGTCCCATTTCAAACCCGATCGGCCCCGCAGCGATCCGCGACGGGGCCATCAGAACGCCGGGCAAGGATCACCCCGCCCGGCACATTTCTTACTTGCGATATTCGGCCAGGGCCGCCTTGGCGTCGTCGCTGGCCTTGCCTTCCCAATTGTCCAGCATCTTGGCGCCAATCGCCTGAAGCCCGGACACAAGTGCAGCACTTGGCGCATAGACCACGATACCATTGTCAGAAAGAACCTGGGTCTTGGCGTCAGCCTCGGCCTTGGACATGTCCCAACCGCGCGTCTGTGCGGCATCGGCCGCTTTCAACACGGCGGCCTGAACATCAGCGTCCAGCCCGTCGAACATCCGCTTGTTCACGACAACGATGTTCTTGGGCACCCATGCGTTGATCGGGCTGTAGTGGCTTAGAAAATCCCAGGCCTTGGAATTGGCCCCCGTCGATGGCGAGGTGATCATCGCTTCGACCTGACCTGTGGAAAACGCCTGCGGGATATCCGGCGCTTCGACTTGAACCGGTGCGGCCCCCGCCAGCGTCGCGAATTCCTCTAGCGCCGCGTTATAGGCGCGGAACCGCAACCCGTTCAGCCCATCAACGGCCTTGATTTCAGCCTTGGTGTACAACCCTTGGGCGGGCCATGGCACGGAAAACAACGGCATCAACCCCTGCTTCTCCAGCAATGTCGTGATCACAGGTCGTTGCGCCGCCCACAGTTTTTCAGCGTCGCCATAGGATGTTGCCAGGAACGGTTGGCTGTCCATGCCGAATGCCGCGTCCTCATTCGCCAACCGCGACAGGAAAAATTCACCAAGTGGCACCTGACGGGACCGCACGGCGTTTTTGATTTCCGAATGCGGGAACAGCGACCCCGCGGAATGAACCGTAATATCAAGCGCGCCGGATGTGGCCGCCTTAACATCTTCGGCAAACTGGCGGATATTCTGGGTATGGAAGGTGGTATCACCATAAGGGGTCGGCATATCCCATTTTTCGGCCATCACCGGCGCGGCGGTGGCCATTATGGCGGCCAAAGGCAGTGCGAAACGCAGCATATCGAATTCTCCGTGTTGGTTTCTTCATTTCATTTGTATTACGTTGACAAATTGACAGCGTTCTGAAAACAACGCAACAGAAATTTTTGCCCAAAGGAAAACTCTGGCATGACCAAGCGCGCGGACAAATGGCAATTCTGGGTCGATCGTGGCGGCACATTTACGGACCTTGTCGGGCGCGCGCCCGACGGGACACTGCACACGACCAAACTTTTGTCCGAAAATCCCGAGCTTTACCCCGACGCCGCCATCGCGGGCATCCAACGTTTGATGGGCGTAACCACATTTCCCCAAGGCGCGATTGACGCCGTGAAAATGGGCACGACTGTCGCGACAAACGCTCTGCTGGAACGCAAGGGTACGCCTACACTATTGCTGATCACCGCAGGTTTCACCGATCTCTTGGCCATCGGCACACAGGCCCGCCCGCGCCTGTTTGATCTGGCGATTCGCCTGCCTGACCCGATCGCAGCCCGCATCGCTGACCTGCCCGAACGACTGTCCGCAGATGGTTCGGTTCTGACTCCGCTGGACGAAAACGCGACCCGCGCCACCCTGCGCGCGGCCTATGCCGATGGTCTGCGGTCTGTCGCGATTGCCGGGATGCACGGATACCTGAACCCTGTTCATGAACTGCGCGCCGCCGAAATCGCGGCCGAGGTCGGGTTCACCCAGATCACCCCATCCCATCAGGCATCGGGGTTGATCAAACTGGTGTCGCGCGGGGACACCGCCGTGGTCGATGCATATCTTTCGCCCGTACTGCGCCGCTATGTGGATCAGGTGGCTGGCGCGCTTGACCTTGGCGCCAAAGGCGCCTGTGAACGGCTGTTCTTTATGCAATCATCGGGCGGGTTGACGGATGCCACCCTGTTTCAGGGCCGCGACGCGATCCTGTCCGGCCCCGCAGGCGGCGTCGTCGGCATGGTGCGTACCGCACATGCCGCCGGTTTTGATCGCCTGATCGGGTTCGACATGGGCGGCACATCCACCGACGTTTGCCATTATGCGGGCACCTATGAACGCAGCTTTGAAACCGAAGTGGCGGGCACACGCATGCGCGCACCGATGATGGACATCCACACAGTGGCGGCCGGGGGCGGGTCCATCCTTGCCTTTCGCGAGGGGCGCTATCAGGTCGGCCCGGAAAGTGCTGGCGCGGATCCCGGCCCTGCCTGTTATCGGCGTGGCGGGCCACTGACCGTCACCGATTGCAACGTCATGTTGGGCAAACTGGCCCCCGCCCATTTCCCTCAGGTTTTTGGCCCGAATGGCGATGCCCCTCTTGACGCTGACATCGTCGCGGAAAAATTCGCAGCCCTGGCCAAGGACATAGCCATCGCCACGGGTCAGCCGCCCCTGTCCGCCACACAAACCGCACAGGGGTTCCTTAAGATCGCTGTTCAGAACATGGCCCAGGCGATCAAGAAAATCAGCGTCGAACGCGGGTATGACGTGACACGCTATACGCTCAACTGCTTTGGCGGCGCGGGCGGGCAACACGCCTGCCTTGTCGCAGATGCTTTGGGCATGCGATCTGTGTTCATCCACCCGTTTGCGGGCGTCTTGTCGGCATATGGCATGGGCCTTGCCGATGTTCGCGCCACCCGCGAGGCACAGGTGAACCGCCCATTGTCCGACCTGTCCACCACCGCCCAACATGTCACAGACATGTCCCACAGCACCCAGGCCGAGGTCGCCGCCCAAGGCATTGATCCGGCCCAAATCCGAACCGAAATTCGCGCCCACCTGCGTTATGAGGGATCCCACCAAACGCTGGACGTGCCCTATGGCGACGCCGCCACCATGCGCGCGCTTTTCAATGACCTGCATCGGTCGCGGTTCGGGTTTGCCTCACCCGACCGGCCCCTGCTGATCGACATGATCGCGGTCGAGGCGATTGGCGAAACCGAAACCGCCACGGCCCCGGCACCTTCCGGAACCACGGACGCGGTGCCGCTGGCCCAGTTGGACGTCATCATGGACAACTTGCCACAGAACGTGCCGCTGTTTGACCGCGCCACCCTTGCGCCCGACACCGTCATCAGCGGCCCCGCGATCATAACCGAGGCGACAGGCACAAACGTCATCGAACCCGGCTGGTCCGCGCGGATCGACACTGCCGGAAACCTGATCCTTGATCGCACGACCGCCAAATCCCGTGACACCGCCCTTGGCACGCAGGCCGATCCGATCCTGCTTGAGGTGTTTAACAACCTCTTCATGTCCATTGCCGAACAAATGGGATCGACCCTCAAGAACACCGCCTATTCCGTGAACATCAAGGAACGGCTCGATTTCTCATGCGCGCTGTTTGATGGTGACGGCAACCTTGTCGCGAACGCGCCGCATGTGCCTGTTCACCTTGGGTCCATGTCCGACAGCGTGCGCACCATTGCCCGTCTGAACGCCGGGACAATTCAGCCGGGCGATGCCTATATGTTGAACGCGCCGTTCAACGGCGGCACGCATTTGCCGGATGTGACTGTCATAACCCCGGTGTTTGACCGCGCCGGAACCGCCATCCTGTTCTGGGTCGGATCACGCGGGCATCATGCCGACATCGGCGGGCGCACCCCCGGATCGGCCCCGCCCGACAGCCGCCACATCGAAGAAGAAGGCGTCGTGATCGACAACTTCCTTCTCGTGCGCGGCGGTAAGCTGCGCGAGGCCGAAACCCGCGCCCTTCTTGCCTCGGGGCGCTATCCCTGCCGCAACCCCGATCACAACATCGCGGATCTTGAGGCGCAAGTCGCGGCCAACGCCACCGGCATAGCCGAGGTAACGCGCATGATCGACACCTTCGGCCACGACACGGTTCTGGCCTATATGCACCACGTACAGGCCAACGCCGAAGCGTCAGTCCGCCAGGTGATCGGATCGCTCAAGGATGGGGATTGCACCTATCCGCTGGACGACGGGTCGCAAATCAAAGTGCGCATCACCGTGGACCGCGCCAAGGGCGAGGCGACGTTGGATTTCACCGGCACGTCACCCCAACACGCCATGAATTACAACGCGCCGAAATCCATCACCATGGCCGTCACCCTTTACGTGTTCCGCACCCTTGTGGGCCGTGACATTCCCATGAACGAAGGCTGTCTGACCCCCTTGCACCTGATCCTGCCCCAAGGGTCCATGATCAACCCCGTCTTTCCCGCCGCGGTGATCGCCGGGAACACCGAAGTCAGCCAGGCCATTGCCGATTGCCTGTTCGGCGCGCTTGGCGTTATCGCCGGTTCGCAAGGCACGATGAACAATTTCGTCTGGGGCAACGACCAGTTCCAGAACTACGAAACCATCGCGGGCGGGACCGGTGCCGGTCCGGGGTTCGACGGCGCATCGGGCGTGCACAGCCATATGACCAACACCCTGATGACTGACCCAGAAGTGCTGGAAACCCGGTTTCCCGTCCGGGTCGAACGTATGGCCCTGCGCTCAGGCTCCGGCGGGGCAGGGCAATGGCACGGGGGTGATGGAATTCACCGGGTCGTGCGGTTTCTTGAGGACGTGACAGTCACCACCCTATCGTCACATCGCGTTTTCCCACCGCCGGGCGGCGACGACGGTGCGCCGGGTAAATGCGGACAGAACGCGGTGCTGCGCGCGAACGGCACCCGCGAAATCGTCCCCGGTAATTCGGAATCGGCGCTGAATGGCGGCGACGCGTTCGAAATGCTGACGCCGGGTGGCGGTGGCTGGGGCCGGGAGTGACCCGCCACCGCCTTGAACCGCCTGAACGGCGGTATCCCGACCCAAACGCTGATGGGGGCCTTTAGACGGCCACCATCAGCGCCGGATCGAACTGAAGCATCACTTGATCCCCGACATCAAAGCGTTCCGATGGCAATGCCGTCACGCGAAGCGATTTGGAACTGGCCGCCGGACGGATCAGATAATCCCAGGTTTCGCCCAGATACGAGCGTTCATCGACAACTGCCGCCACGACCGAACCGCCCGACGATGCCGCCCCGGCAGGCAGGATCTTGACCGTCTGCGGACGCACCGAAAAATCAATATCGCTGTCTCGCGCGGTTATCGACGGATCAAAGACGGATGCATCCATGGCAAAGCCATCGAATTCGAACTGTCCGTTCACCCGCCGTGCCGAAAGAAGGTTCGTGCGGCCGATGAACCCCGCCACAAAATGCGAGGTGGGCTTGTTATAAAGATCATAGGGGTTATCCACCTGTTCGATCCGCCCCGCGTTCATCACGGCAATGCGATCCGACGCCGCCATGGCTTCGCCCTGATCATGCGTCACATAGACTGTGGTGATGCCGAATTCGTCGTGCAGCCGGCGGATTTCAAATCGCATCTCCTCGCGCAGGTTGGCATCAAGGTTCGAAAGCGGTTCATCAAGAAGAAGCACCCCCGGCTTGACGACAATCGCCCGCGCCAGCGCCACACGCTGTTGCTGTCCACCTGACAATTCGGCCGGATACCGGTCGGCCAGATGGTCCATTTTCGTGACCTTCAGGATATCAAGCACCTGCTTATCAATGTCGGATTTGGCAAGTTTGCGCAGCTTGAGCCCAAAACCCACGTTCTGGGCCACAGTCATGTTCGGCCAGATCGCATAGGACTGGAAAATCATCGACATGTCCCGCCGTTCCGGCGGCAGAGAGGTCTGCGCTGACGACAACTCTCGTCCGGCCATGGTGATCGTGCCGGATGTCGGGCGGATGAAACCCGCAATCATGCGCAATGTCGTCGTCTTGCCGCACCCCGAAGGCCCAAGGAGCGAAACAAACTCTCCCTCTTCGATCGAAAGGTCGATGTTATCGACGGCGCGGGCGTCGCCATACATTTTTGTAATGCCGCGCAGGTCAAGTTTGCTCATTTCGGGGTCCTCATCATGAAGTCGCGCCCAACCAGCCTAAAGCCAAGCCAGACGAAAAATGTCGTGGTCACAAGGATGATGCAGCCAATCGCCGCAACCGCCTCAAAGCGGCCTTCCTCGGTCATGTCAAAGATCAGCACGGACATCACCCGACTGTGGGGACCGACCAGGAAAATGGCCGCCGAAAGTTCCCGCGTCGCCGGAATAAAGACCAACAGGAAACCTGCGAACAGCGTCTTTTTAAGCAACGGCGCAACGACGTAACGGATCGCCGTCAAACGCCCGCCGCCCAGAACGCGAACGGCTTCTTCCATTTCGGGGTTGATGGATTTCATCCCCGCCGCTGCCGTCCCATAGCTGATCGGCAAAAAGCGCGCGGTAAAGGCCAGGATGATGATGGCCGAGGTTCCGTAAAGCCCCAGGGGCGGTGGCGCATAGGCGGCATAGAACCCGATCGCCATGACGATACCCGGTATCACAAAAGGCGCCATGCACAGGAACGCCAGCACGTTGCCAAACGGCACCAAGCCGCGGTTGACGACATAGGCCACACAAAGCGCAATTCCCAACGCTGCTGTCGCCGCGACGCCCGCGAAATAGAAGGAATTGACAATCGCCTCTTGTGTCAGACGCGACTGGAACAAGACGTGATGATAGTTATCCAGCGTCAGGTTATCCAGCGTCAGACCCTTGCCCCACGCTTCGGAGAACGAGGCGACGACCATCGTGTAACCCGGCAGGTACATCGCCAGAGCGCCCACGAAACCACACCAGCCAAGAAGCACCCATTTCAGCCAGCCAACATCAATTTCGCGGCGTTCGCCACCCTTGCCGGTTTGGGTCACAAAACCCTTGCGATTGAGCAGCAGTTTTTGCACCCAGATCAGTGAAATCGTGATCAGCAAAAGAGGCATGGCATAGGCCGCCGCCACCTCCATCCGGAACGGATAGCCAAAGAACTGAAACAGCTGCGTGGTGACAAGGTTGATCCGTGCGGGAATACCCAGAATGGCCGGCACACCGAACAAAGCGATGGATTCCAGGAACACAATGATCACACCGCCCAGAATAGACGGCCAGACCAGCGGCAGCGTGATTTTCAGAGAGGTGTACCATGTCGGAGAGCCAAGAATCGCGGCCGCTTCTTCCATCTCGGTCGAGATCATGTCGAGCCCGGCCTTGGTAAACAGGAAAATGAACGGAAACGCGTTAAGCGCGATCATCAAAACCATGCCGAAAAAGGAATAGATGTTGAACAGCGGCGCTTCGGCCCCTGTCATCCAGCGCCACCCTTCATTCAGCCAGCCGGAATTCGGACCGGCGATCAGGATCCAGCCGATGGAAGTCAGATAGGGCGGCAGGATGAACGCCCCCAGCACCGACGCCCAGGCGAACCATTTCGCCGGCATGTTGGTCCGGGACACGGCCCAGGCCATCGGCACCGCGAATACCAGGCAAAGCGCCGCCGTGCACAGCCCGAGAAGGCAGGAATTGAACAGCGCCTCAAGGTATCGCCAGCGCCCATATGCACTTGCGTAATTATCCAGGGTAAAGGCGCCATTGCCGCCTTCCTGAAAGCTGACCTTCAGAAGAAACCCGATTGGACCCGCCACCAGAACAAGCAGGATCAGAAACAACAAGATCCACAGAATATTACTGGGTTCTAGGTTCCGGAACCGCCGGAAAAAGCCACCATTCTGGTTGGCAGCCGAGGCGGCAATGAAATCTGTGGCATTGTCGGTCATCTTGCCCTCTGGGAACAGAAGCGCCGTCCGATAAACAGGAAGGGCGCGGGAATATCAGGAAATGTGCAAGGCGCGCGTCAGCCGCGCGCCTTGGCTTTGGACAATGTCAGCCGCCGAAGATGTCACGCCATTCTTCGATGACGGGCTGAACGCCGGTGACAAGCTCTTCCTTGGTCAACTCGGCAGTCGGAATATCTTCGAGCGACCGCACACCGGCGGCCGGTTCAACCTCGCTGCTGATCGGCAGCATCCCGTTCTCGACCATCCGTTGCGAGGCTTTCGCGCCAAGGATGAAGTTGGCGAAAAGCTGGGCCGCATTGGGATGCGGTGCGTTCGACAGCACCGCGGTTCCACCAAGGCTAAGCTTTGCGCCGTCTGTCGGATAGATCAGCTCGATCGGGTTGCCCGCCAGTTTGTTGCGCACGGCAACGGAAAACACCGCGATGCCAACGGCCCGTTCGCCTGCGGCGATCACGGTCGGCGGATCGATCAGCGACCGACCGATATACGGTTCGTTGTCCCGCAGACCGGTGAAATAGTCCGCGCCATATAACTTTTTCATCAGCACGGCCCAGGACCCTGCCCCACCCGAGAAGCCGGGATGCGTCACCGCCACCTTGCCCTTCCATTTCGGGTCGTTCAGGTCGGTCCAGTTCTTGGGTGCTTCTTCGGCTGTGACCTGTTCCGTATTATAGGCCATGACCGTTGGATTGGCCGTCGTTGCGTACCAATACCCTGGTTCCATGTCTTTGAAAGGTGGGCGCACCTTATCGGCATCTGGCGGGGTGAATTCCATCAGCATGCCTTGCGTGCGCAGCTCATGCAGGTGACCCAGATCGGTGCCGCTAAAGACATCCGCCTGGGCCACGCCCGCGCGCACGTCCTGTGCAAGACGGGCATAGATCACCTGCCCTGTCGCCCGGATCACGTTGACTGTGATCCCCGGATATTGTTCGGAAAAGATCTCTCCCAGATCTTCGGCAAGGCCGGTGGAAAACTGCGAGACATACCAAGTCAGTTCTCCCTCTTTCTTGGCGCCCTCATACAATTCTTCGACCGTCTGTGCCTTGGCCGCATGGCCTCCCAGGCCCAGGGCAGCGGCAAAAGCCAGTGCTATAAATTTTTTCACGTCTTTCCTCCCAGTTGTCGGCTGTTTCGCCGGATGTTGCAGCGCCGTGGCGCCTGCACATGTTCCGCCCTCCTCCCGGGCGGCGTGGTTTTGCTCAGATGACGTCCTGTCTTCGCAGGTCTGTGATCTCTGCCTCGCTTAGTCCTGCTTCGCGCAGCACCTCTTCCGTATCCGCGCCGATGGCCGGGATCGGATGTTCGATACGCTTGCTCGCGCCGTCGATATCAACCGCGCTCCCGATCAGGCTGATGTCGCCTAGGTTGGGATGGGCAACGGATTGGGCTATTCCAAGGTGCTGCACTTGCGGGTCTTCAAACACTTCCTGGATTGTTTTGACCGGCCCGCAGGGCACGCCAGCGGCATTCAGCGCCTCGCTCCAATCGTCGGCGGTTCGGGTGGCAAGGACTTCGGCGACAAGACGCTTGAGTTCATCCGCATTCTGTCTGCGGGCCGCGCTGTTTTCGAACCGTGGATCGGACAGCATCCATTCCATTCCCGCCACACCGCAAAACCGCGTGAACAACCGTTGCGAAGATGCGGCGATGTTCATCCAGGCATCACTTGTACGGTATGTGCCCATAGGCACGCCCGTCGGATGATCATTGCCCACGGCTGTTGGATTGTCCCCGTCCATCAGCCAACGCATCGCCTGATTGTCGAGCATGACCACCTGCGCCTGAAGCAGCGAAGTTTTTACCCAGGTCCCCTTGCCCGTCACTTCGCGATCCAACAGGGCCGTCAGGATACCCTGCGCCAGAAACAATCCCGCACAGAGGTCGGAAATTGCAATGCCGACCCGCAGGGGACGCGCGCCGGGTTCGCCGGTCACGGACATCAGCCCACCCAGGCCTTGCGCGATCTGATCGACCCCGCCGCGGCTGGCATAAGGCCCTGTCTGCCCAAAACCCGAGATCGAGCCATAGACGATGCCGGGATTGATCGCCTTGATGGATTCGTAATCCACACCCAGCCGATGTTTCACATCGGTGCGCATATTTTCGATGATGACGTCAGCGTCGCGGGCAAGGCGCAAGAACACCTCGCGTCCCGCGTCGGTCTTAAGGTCGATCCCGACCGACCGTTTGCCACGATGCAGGTTCTGGAAATCGCCGCTTTCGCGCGCGCCGATCAGATCACTGGCAGCTTGGTCTGCCTCGCGACGTTCAATCCTCAGGACATCAGCGCCCCAGTCCGACAATTGCCGCACCGCAAATGGTCCCGCGCGGGCGTGAGTCAGATCAAGCACCCGGAAACGCGACAAGGGCCTGCGCGACAATGCGCCGGAAGAGGCTTCCGCCAAATCTGCGGGTTGATCGTCCATACTCCACCTCGTCTGTCGGTACGTCACCGAAGTTTCAGCAGGGTGTCCAAAGGGATGATCAGCGGCAAGGCGCAGGACCTGACGGACATCGCAGTTTTTCTCAACCGTCCGAAAGAGTGTTGGCCATCAATGCGTTAACTGCCTCATCGGCCTCATAGGCAATCCAGTGACCCGCGTCGGGGATGATGTGAACACGGGCATCGGGGCGGTGTTTCAGGACCATTTCAGCGCGCGACGTCACCCCGCCCCCGGTCAGAAAGGCATCCCGTGCCCCCCAAACCACAGTGATCTGCGCATCGCTGTCGGCAAGCGCTTCGGCCAGACGTGCATTTCTGGATACCCCGGTCGGGCGCAACCGCGACAACCGGGTGTTCACGTCCTGAATGGCCACCGCCAGCGCATCTATCCGGTCTGGTTCCGCAATCATGATCGACCCCAGGTTTTGCCGATGCGCGGCGTGCAATGCCGCCCCTTTCAACCCGCGCACCTTGCACGTCGGGGGCATGGCCGGGGTGCCGAACCCTGCCGGGGCGCATAGAAAAACCTGTCCGTGCCGCCCTTTGTGCCGACGTAGGATATGCGCGGCCACCGACCCACCATAGGAAAACGCGACAAGGTCATAACCGCCACCTGCCCCGACCAGATCGTCAATCCCGTCGCACACCGCGCTGGTCATTGCCTCGACATCCAGCGGCTCAGCCGGTGTATCGGATTGCCCGTACCCCGGCAGGTCCGCAACGATCAGGCGCCGGCCTTTCAATGCGTCGACCTGACGGATCCAGTGGCGCCACGATCCCGATGCGCCATGCAGTAAAACCACAGGTCGCCCTTGCCCCCAGCAGCGCCATGCGATCCGCTGACCATCGCCCCCGGTAAAGGCCAGATCGGCGCGTTTTTCGACCTGATCAAGATAGGCCAATGCATCAATTGTCGTCTCGTTTGGCCCTGACATGGCTCTGTCCTTTCACATCTGCGTCTTTGACTCGCGCCTTGCGCGCGCTAGAATTACCGTTAGGGAGCGCCGGAAAAGCGGCAGCTTGAGTCAGCTGTTTGTCCGTCTCGGCGCTGGAGAGGGAGGAGCGCATGCGACAGCTGCCGCCGCTCAACGCGATCAAAGGGTTCGAGGCCGTCGTACGGCTGGGCAACCACAAGGATGCTGCAACCGAACTGGGCGTGACCCACGGCGCGATAAGCCGTCAGGTCCGGGTGCTTGAAGACTATTTCGGATGCAAATTGTTCGAACAGCACGGGCGGCATCTGGTGCCGACCGAACTGGCCCGCTACTTCGCCGGTGAAATGGGCGCCGCGCTTGATCGGGTCAGCCAAGCCACCCAGTGGGTTCGCGAACCGGCCATCGCGCGCAAGGTGCGCGTGACCGGCACGTCGAGCATTTTGATGCATTGGCTTATGCCGCGATTGCCGGATTTCCAATCTGCCCACCCTTCGGTTGAAATCACCCTGTCCGCCAACCGGGATGTGTATTCCGTTGCTGCCGAATCCAATGATGTCGTTTTGCGTCGCCATGCGATGCGCCGTGATGGCAGTGAATGCCGCCTTCTTTTTCGCGACCGCCGCGTTTTGGTATGTACCCCGGATCTCTTGCGGCGTTCGGGTGTGCGACACCCGGCCGAGGTGCTGGATCACACCCTTCTTGTGACGCAGGGGCGCACGGAATCCGGTGTCTGGGATCGTTGGATGAAATCCAGCGCATTGAAACCCCGCGGGCGATCCAAACGCATTCGGTTCGATCATGTCTTTTTGCAAATCGAAGCCGTGACCAACGGGCTGGGCTTTGCATTGTTGAGTGAAGTGCTCATGGATCAGCATCTGCGCAGCGGCGTGCTGATCTCTCCCTTTCCTGAAACGGCGATGTCCTATCCCAATCTTCATGCCCTATATCCCCAAGAAGATCGCAGTTCGCCGGGAATACGCTGCTTCATGCGCTGGCTGGCCGCAGAAGGAGAAAAGATCTCTGGTGATCCGGATGACTTCCCGCTGGGTCCATTCGATGAACCGGTGCCACCGGTCGATTTTGAACCGTTACCGGACAAAAGTTATGTTCCGTTCGAATAGGCCCACACTTATGCGTCGCGAAAGACTGGTCGGCGTTTTTCCAAAAACGCGGTCCTGCCTTCGATCAGGTCCTGGCTTTCGGCGGATTTTCGGTGCAGCGCGTCGATCCGCGCAGCGTCACGCATGGCCGCAGGCAAAAGGGCCTGCGCGACCATTATCTTGCTCGCCTCGATACTGATCGGGGCGTTGTCAGCCAGAGTTGCGCAATATTCGGCCACAACCTGATCCAGATCGCGAACAGACACGACCCGATCGACCAGCCCGATGCGAAATGCTTCGTCAGCGCCCAGTTTTCTGGCGGAATACAGAATATCCTTGGCGCGTGACGGGCCAACCAGTTGGATCAGCCTTTCGACCCCTCCAACTCCGTAAACAATTCCCAACCGTGCGGCGGGAATACCAAAAACGGCCCCGTCAGCCGCCATTCTAAGATCGGCCAGCAGCGCCAGTGCCAAACCGCCGCCCATGCAATACCCACGGATTTTTGCGACGACAGGCTTTGGACAATTTGCCAGTCGCGCGAAAACCTTGTCACGCCGAACCTTGCCCGCTTCGATCAGGGCAGGCGTTGCTTGGGTGTCGGCGAATTTCGAAATATCGCCACCGGACATGAACGCCTTTTCGCCCGCGCCGGTCAGGATCACCGCACGCAAGGTCGCATCGGCCTCGATCTCCTCTAGCCCGCGGTCAAGGTCGTCCAGCATTCCGGGCGTCAGCGCGTTCAAACGTTCTGGGTGATCGATGGTCAGCGTTGCCACCGCGCCGTCGCGGTCTAATCTGATCTGAGGCATGGTCGTCTTTCCCGTGCGAAACAGGAAACAACCTGACACGGGACGCGCCGCGCACCGACACAGCGAAAGTCAAACATGGGTCACAAAATCTCAAGTGACGCGCTAACATCGACAAAACCGACCACTGATCGCGCCAACCCGGGGCCAAATACGACCGTCAGGCAAAACACCCGGTGCAAGGCCGCCGCGATATTACCGCCCAGGAATATCGCTTCGCTTTTCGCCCGCGCCTTCCCAGGTTGCGATCGCTTCCATCGCCTCGTCCGCCGTTTCGACAAAACGGAACAGTTTTAGGTCCTCCTCGGAAATCGTGCCCGCGTCGGCCAGTGCATCCCAATTGATGATGCTTTCCCAGAACGATTTGCCAAACAACAGGAACGGCACCCGTTCCATCCGCCCGGTTTGGATCAGTGTCAGCGCCTCAAACGTTTCGTCCATCGTGCCAAACCCACCGGGAAACACGCAGACAGCGCGGGCGCGCATCAGGAAATGCATCTTGCGGATAGCAAAGTAGTGAAAGTTGAAACACAGGTCCGGCGTCACCCATTCGTTGGGGGCCTGTTCATGCGGCAATACGATGTTCAACCCGATGGATTGCCCGCCCGCGTCGTCCGCGCCGCGATTGCCTGCCTCCATTACGCCCGGCCCGCCACCGGTGCAGATGACCCATTCCTTGCCATAGCTTTCCAGCGATTTCCGGGTGATCAATTCGGCAAATTTACGGGCCTCACTATAATATCGGCTTAGGTCGGCCAGCGTTTTGGTGCGCGCTGTTTCCTTACGATCGGGCGCCGGAATCCGTGCCCCGCCAAACAAAACCACCGTGGATTCAATCCCACGTTCATCCAGAACCATCTGCGGTTTCAACAGCTCAAGCTGGAGCCGCACGGGGCGCAGTTCATCCCGGCACAGGAAATCATCATCCGCAAAGGCCAGCTTATAGGCCGGGGCCCGCGTTTGGGGCGTGTCCGGCACATGATGGACGGTTTCCATGTCCGTATGGGCGTCACGGAACGGGCTGTGGCGGTCTTCGGTCATCGCGTGTTTCCTCGTCTGTTCCGTGCCTGCCTACCGTGCCTACCAGGCAGTGACCAGAGCCGCCGCGATTGCACCCGCCGCCCACGCCCGCTATAGGCCAAAGACCTAAGGCCCAACATTTCGCCAAGCAAGAGGACCCCCCCGATGAACCTGGCCCAACTGGAACATGCCATCGAAGCCGCATGGGATGCACGCGACACGATCAGCCCCGCCACGATGGGCGAAACCCGCGAAGCGATCGAAGACACCCTGAACGCGTTGGACAACGGAACATTGCGCGTGGCTGAAAAGCAGTTGGACGGCAAATGGCGCGTCCATCAATGGGCCAAAAAAGCGGTACTTCTGGGCTTCCGGCTTAAGGACATGGAACAGCAAGGCGGCGGTCCACAAGGCGGCGGCTGGTGGGACAAGGTCGATAGCAAATTCGAAGGCTGGGGCGATAATCAATGGCGCGCGGCCGGGTTCCGGGCCGTGCCCAACTGTGTTGTGCGCAAATCCGCGTTCATCGCCAAAAACGTGGTGCTGATGCCGTCATTCGTGAACCTTGGCGCCTACGTCGATGAAGGCACCATGGTCGATACCTGGGCCACGGTCGGTTCCTGCGCGCAAATCGGCAAACATGTTCACCTGTCCGGCGGCGTCGGCATCGGCGGCGTCTTGGAACCGATGCAGGCCAACCCCACCATCATCGAAGACAATTGCTTTATCGGGGCGCGTTCCGAAGTGGTCGAAGGCGTGATCGTGCGCGAAGGTTCTGTCCTTGGCATGGGCGTGTTCCTGGGCCAATCGACCAAAATCCTTGATCGCGAAACCGGCGAAGTATTCTATGGCGAAGTGCCGCCCTATTCCGTGGTTGTCGCAGGGTCGATGCCATCGAAAAACGGCGTTCACCTGTATTGCGCGGTCATTGTGAAAACCGTGGATGAACAGACGCGGTCAAAAACCGCCGTCAACGAATTGCTGCGCGACTAACGCAATCACCCACCGAATTTGAAAAGGGCGCGGGGGGAACCCTGCGCCCTTTTTCTGTTACCGACATTGCGACCGACCCGCCTGCACCAGCGGTCTGATCATTCCCCGGTGAATTTCGGATCCCGTTTTTCCTTGAACGCTGCCACGCCTTCGTAGGCGTCCTTGGAATGTACGATTTCCTGCTGCTTGTCTTCGATCCAATTGACGACGGCACCTTCGCCCTCGCGTTGATACACACGGCCCGCAGCGACAATCGCCTGAACGGCCAAGGGCGCGTTCTTGGATATCGCCTCGGCCAGCTCGATCGCGCGATCCAGTTCCTGTCCCGCAGGAACAACGTCTTGAACCAGCCCCATGCGCAAGGCTTCGGTCGATCCGAATTCGGGGGTGGGCAGCAACAGCATCATCGCATTGCCATACCCGGCCCGCTGAATGAATCGCTGGATTGCGCCGCCGCCGGGTATGATCCCGCGCTTGGCCTCAATCTGGGCGAACCGGCAATCGTCGGCGGCGATCACGATATCCGCCCCCAGCATCAATTCGATCCCGGCGGTAAAGGTGACACCACAAACCGCCGCGATCACTGGTTTTCGGCACCGGCTCCAGCGCGCATAGGGATCGACACGATCCTTATCCAGGTAATATTTCCCCTCGCGCCGCATCGCGGATGTCTTTGGCAGGTCCAGACCGGCGGTGAAATGCCCCGCGTGGCCGAAAACAATCCCGACCCTCAGATCGGGGTCCTCGTCCAACAGGCAATAGGCATCCTGCAACTGGCCAAACATGCGCGGCGTCAGACTGTTGCGTTTTTCGCGCCGGTCGATCCCTATCAACAGGGTGTCGCCCCGCCGTTCAACGGTGATCTGGCCATCGGGGTGGCGGTCGGGTTCGGGTTGAATGGGGCTGGTCATTGTCTGTCTCCTCCGGGCTGGGCCAAAGTCTGCCACAGCTTGATCGGAAAAGCAGAGCAAGTTCCGGAATGACGCATATCTGTATCGTCAACGCCCACGAGGCAGCGCGGCACGGCATGCGCATTGCCCCTGACACCGGTTGAATGCGCTGTATCGACCCGGTGCAAATGGTTCATGCATTTCCAATTCGACTTTATTTCTTTGTTTAAGTCTTTATTATGTATGGGTTATTTCCCAATCGGCGGATTATGGCCGTGCGACAATATTTCATTAATGGCACTGGTCGAATCATGACAGAATTCCGTTTGCACGAATTTTGAAAAGCCGCCATTCAGCGCGGCGCATTTACCTTTTGGGGGTTCTTATGAAAGCATTCTTAATCGCCGCAATCGCAAGCGGCGCAATCTCGGCAGTTACACCGGCCAGCGCCGCTGTTCTGTTCTCGGACGATTTTTCGGCCGAGGCAACGGCACATGGCACGCAACTGAATTTCTCAGGGTTTGGCAATTTCACGGTATCGGACGGCACTGTGGACCTGATCGCACCGGTGAACCCCTATGGGATTACGTGCGAAACCGGGGGATGCGTTGATCTTGATGGATCAACCAGCAACGCCGGCACCCTGACATCGACCACCACTTTCGATTTTCTGGCCAATGTCTACTATACCTTCACGGCACGGGTCAGCGCGAACCAGCGCACCCTTTCCGATGAATACCTTACTATGGGCGTGACTGGCATTGGTTCCTCAACGTTCCAGATCACTGGCGGTTCTGGTTATGCGGATTATTCAATTTCGTTTTTATCCGGAACCGCGTTTTCTGGTCAGATTTTCATTGGCGCGGAAGGTGGCGACAATTTGGGGCCAGTGCTTTCCAGCCTTTCGCTTAGCGGCGCGATACCCGCCACCGTGCCTCTGCCCGCATCGGCATTTCTGCTGACCGGTGCACTGGCTGGCATCGGCGCTTTGCGTCGCCGCCGCAAAGCCGCCTGACTGCGAAATAAAAATTCGGTGGCGGCCTATCCTGCATAGGCCGCCCCAAACCATTTGACCAAAAGCTGGCGATACGTCCCGTCTTCGCGCAGCCGCAACAAGGCGCGGTTGATCGGCTCGCGCAGATCGCTGCCTTCGGGCAAGGCCATCCCATAGTTTTCGGCACGAAACACCTTTGGCAGGACCCGTGCTTTGTCGCGCCCACGCGTTTGCGCATAATAGGCCAGGACAGGGCCATCAAACACCACCGCATCGATTTCGCCTGCTTCGAATGCTGTCAGCAACGCTTCGAGGTCGTCAAAGGTGCTGTGATCCACCCCGTTTTCGGCCAACAGCAATGATGCCGTCGATCCGCCCGTGGCCCCCGCACGACGCTGACGCAGGTCAGCGATGCTGCCCACGTTTTCGGCAATCGCATTCACCGTCACCTGCGCCGTCACATTCGCCACGATCATGGTGACAAGGAACAGGCTGGACACAACCATTACCACACTCAGCAGCCGCCCCGCGCGTGAGACGGGCATGTTTTCTTCAAAGCTCCCCGCAACCAAAAGGTTCAGTGACCACCAGAACGCCGGGAAAACCGCCTCTTTCGATGTCTTGCCAAAATAATGCTGTTTGCGGCGTTCAAAGACCCACATCAGCATTCCGGCCCCGATCATCAGCGCGACGGCCCCGATCAACGTCAACCAGACCTTTGGATTCAGTATCGTGCGCCAGACCTCGCTGCCTTGGGGGTCATCCGGCAACATGATCTGAATACCGCCATCAAACACCGGAAGGGTGAAATCCATCACCCCTTCGCGCGCCGAAGTGA
The DNA here is from genome assembly GCA_050633485.1 of Pseudooceanicola sp. GTDB lineage: Bacteria > Pseudomonadota > Alphaproteobacteria > Rhodobacterales > Rhodobacteraceae > Pseudooceanicola. The sequence continues at coordinate 342,497 of JBOEGP010000006.1, read as the reverse complement.
TGGAAATGTTGGCGACCGCGCCGTCCACCGCGCCTGCCTGCACCGCATCCATCATTGCCGAAAAACTGTCCAGCCTGCGAATGTCGTAAACCACCCCGATTTCCGCTGCAATCTTGTCCCACAGATCAATGGCGAACCCGGTGTCCTGATCCTCTATCTGAAACGAAAACGGCGGGCGCGTGACCGTGGCAATGACCAACCCGTCGCCTGTCTGATCCTGCGCAACTGCCGGGACGGCCGCCATTAGCCAAACGAAAAACAGCCCCCAAAGGCCGATCTTGCCACGTGTCATTCCTGCCCCCGCACTTACCGCTCACCTCTCTGCCCCATTGGCACCGCTTTGGGCAAGTCCCGCTTGACCCCGCCGCCCGGCGCGACCAGACAGGGCAGCGTCCCATGAAGGAGCCGCGCCAATGGCGAAAGACAAAAAGCCAAGCCGCCAGAAGGCCTATACCCTGCTGGTCGAAGTGGGCCGCAAAGAGGGTGACGGCCTGCCCGACGGCGCGACAGGCGCCGCGCTGATGTGTTTTGCCAGCGGTGTGGACGAGGCCGAAGCCGTGCGCGAAACCGTCGCTGTTCTGAAACAGGCTGACCTCGCTCCGCTGGATGTTTCGGGCTACGGGACATTGGACGAACGTCTTGCCGAAGGGCATGACATTTCGGACGAAGAACGTGAATTGATGGGCCGTGCGCTGACCGAAAACGCGGTCATCGTGGCCCAGATGACCCCGTTCTTTGACAAACCGGAATAGCAGCCGGCCCCGTTTGCCTGTCCAAAATCCGCGCCCTGGGTCTGCGCCCTTTGGCACATGCGCGATACAGTCCCGGCGGCGCTTAGGCGGCGCGATAGCTGGCCAATGTCACGGCCTCGAACCCGTTCAGGACAGGATGCGCGGTGACCGCGTGATCGGGCAGTTCGGCACGGGCCACGTCATTCAAAAGCGAAGCAGCCTGCAAATCGGCGCGTCGCCGCAACCGGCTGACATGCAGGCTTTCCATCACTGCGCCGCCCGCGATCAGCGATTGCTGGCCGGGCAACAGGAACTGAACATAGGTAATGGTGCGTCGGGGGCGGGCATAATGCGCAATCCCATCGCCAATCAGATGGCGGGCTGGCACCAGCACCTTTTCGCTGCCGAACAGGTATTCAACATCCGACCCGGAAATGACAATTCGTTGCCCCGCCGCAACCAGCACATCCTCTTGCAACCCGAAACGTGGCGCTTCGATCAGAACCGGGGCGAAATCGCCACGTGCCGGAACGATGCGCGAAATGCTGGCAATGATCGGGGTTGCCCCGCGCCCCGGCACCATCACCAGATCACCGCGCTGCAATGCATCGGCACGGCGCGGCCCGTCCGGTGTCAGGATATGCGTTCGCCCCAATAGGCTTGGCATCGGCCCGACCGGTTCAATCGCATCGGAAAGCGCCATCACTTCAACCTCGGGCGCGACCTGTCCCTTGGTCAGCTTTTTCGCGGCCAACACCAGCGCCGTGCGCGGCAAGGCAAGCGGACTGTCCAGTTTGGCCCGCATCGGCATGGAAAGCTGTCCGGGCATTTCCGCCCAGAGGCTGGCCTGTCCCGACGCCACATCCCAACGATAGGTCAACCGGACAAGATCGCCATGATCGCTGTGGCGCAAGCTGAGAGCGGCATGCCGAACCTCGTCCCCGCAGGTCAGAACAAGGGCAAGCGATCCACCGGGGATCCGGTATATCGAAAACCGCCCCCGTGTGGGGTAATCAAACGGTATGTCGATGACCCGTTCCGGGCGGCTGACCGGGCCAAGCCGGGCCTCGATCATCAACGAACCACGTTCCATCCACACGTCGCGCGATGCGCGCAACACCTTGGATGCCTCGATCCGGGTGTTGCGTTCGCTTGGCGGCGATTGCTGTTCCAGCGCAGGGGAAACGGCGATCCAGCTCATGATGACGCGACCCGCATCAGGCCGCCAGATCCGGCACCGCGTTCACCAGCAGCTCGGCCTCATATCGGCGCAATGTGCGACGGGCGGCGGGGCTGTATCCCTCGCCCGTGGTCGGATCGACATCCGGGAAAATCGCGCGCAATTCCTCAAGCACCTCTTTTTCAAACATGCTTGTCGCTTGCGGACCCGGCAGAAAGCTTTCGCTTTCCAGGCCGTCGGATGACAACACCTGATGGCTGTCAAACATCAGATGGACATATTCCACGGACGCGCTTTCGACCTGGCGCACCGTGCCCCCGTTCACCAGATGTTGCGCCGCGACCAGCACTTCGGATTCACCGAACAGCAATTCAGACACGACATCGCGGATCAGGATCCGATGCATGGGCGAAACCCAAAGCTCTCCGTGATCACCGAATGCATTTTCAGCAACACAGATCGGGGCAAGTTTGCCTTCGCCAACCACATGACGCCGCCCGATCCATCGCAAGGGTTGCGGGCCGTCATCTCGGGTGCAGACAAGATCACCGGGCAACAGCGTTTCCACCGGGCGCGGCCCATCAGGCGTGTCAATCAACGACCCGGCCACAAAGCAGGGAACAAAATCAACAGTGACAATCCCGATGTCACTGTGAACGCCATCGCTGGCCTCGTAGGTAAAGGTGATTTCTTCTTCGTCACCGTCGCCGGTAACGGTCAGGGTTCCGTCAGGGTTCAGCGTGACAACCTGACCAGTGCCCAGAATAACGGAAACGCCGGGTGTCACTGGCATCCCGTTGATATGGGTGATCTGCATCGTCCCGCTCTGGGACGGCGCAAGGGTGTCATTGTCCAGAACGTCGATCGTCGTATCGCCGGTCAGGTTCGCGGTGGCTGTATCGTCGTGGGCAATCAACGTGTCTTGGACTGAATCCGCAGCAATCAGGATGTTGCTGTCATACGAACTGTCCCCGACATCCGCGATACCGATCCGCAGCGTGTTCACCACCCCTGCGACAACCGGGAAATCCACACTAAGCGTCAGCGTGAAACCGTCCATTTCCGTATTGAAATCGTCGCTGCCGTTGTCAACGAACAGGTTGGGGTTCGAATTGGGATTAACCGTGTCCGGCGTCACGGTCCCTGATCCGATGCCCAGCGGCACGGACGTGCCATTGGCCCAAATCCCGACGGCATCCTGAAACTGCGACGCGGCGTATTCGGGATATTCCTCGGAGGCGAACGTGAACTGCAGGGTCATCGTATCGCCGGTGGGAACAAAGCTGATCTCAAGCCACGAGGCGTCATAGGTGTTGGCACCGGCGATGCCGTTGAAACCGGAATCGTTGTTAACGCCGCTGTTATTTGTGGATGTGCCCGTCCGTTGGTTGGACTGGCCCCAACTGTTGGTGATGTCGCGCGCGCGACCCGTTGAAATGATCACACCGCTGTCTGATGGCGTAACCCCCGGCGCGACGGAATCCCCGTCCGTGAATATGCCGGACGCGCGGTTGTCGCCCGTATAGCTGGCCGAAACCACCTGGGTCCAATCGCCAAAGATCGACCGCGCCATTTCCAGCGCAGATGCCCCTGTGTCGACTGGCAGCTCTGATGCCGTAACCATGCTTTACCTCGTATCCACGAGATCACGCATCGAACGTTCTAAACCGTCACCCGGATCCCGGCCGATGGCAGGGTTTGATCGTGACGAAATGGAAACCACTCAGTGTGCCTGCCCCGTTGTTCGGGGTCTGCGGCGCGCGCCTCATGTCTTTAATCTTGGTGAAACCTTAGGTGTGTTTTTAACCTAATGTTAAGCTTAAAGACGTGATTTCGCCCTTTTTCCGCCATAAACCGTGTGCGACAAGCCACAATTGCCGCCTGTAACCGCATTTGCGGACTCAGGCCGAAAATTGACTGCCCATAGGTAAGGAAATTCGTCATGGCCTCAGACCACGCCCCGATTGACCCGGTTGCCCTAACGGCCGACCTGATCCGCTGTCCGTCGGTCACCCCAAACGAAGGCGGCGCCTTGGTGCTTTTGGCGGACCTGTTGGAAAGCGCGGGCTTTGAATGTCACCGGGTGGATCGTGGCAAGGTGTCAAACCTGTTTGCCCGCTGGGGAACCAGGGGGCACGACAAGACATTCGGGTTTAACGGCCACACCGATGTTGTCCCTGTCGGGGACGAAGCCGCATGGACCGTCGATCCCTTTGGCGCCGAGGTGAAGGACGGACAACTGTGGGGGCGTGGCGCGACCGACATGAAATCGGGCGTGGCCGCCTTTGCCGCCGCCGCCATTGATTTCGTGCGCAACACACCGCCCGATGGCGCTGTGATCCTGACCATCACGGGCGACGAAGAAGGCCCCGCCACCGATGGCACCGTCGCGCTGTTGGATTGGATGGCACAGGCCGGCGAACAAATGTCGGCTTGTTTGGTGGGCGAACCCACCTGCCCCGAAAAAATGGGCGAGATGATCAAGATCGGGCGCCGCGGGTCAATGACCGCATGGTTCACCGCCAGCGGTGTTCAGGGGCATTCGGCCTATCCGCACCGCGCAAAGAACCCGGTGCCCGCAATGGCACGGCTGGTGGATCGGTTGGCGTCCCACAGCCTTGATGACGGCACCGATCATTTCGATGCCTCGACCCTGGCCGTTGTGACCTTTGACACCGGCAACCCCGCGACAAATGTGATCCCGGCCCAATGCCGGGCGGCCGTCAACATCCGATTTAACGATACGCATTCCGGGGCCGGCCTGACGGACTGGATGCAACGCGAGGCGCAACAGATATCAACCGCTTTCGATATCAAGATCGACATGAAGGTCAAAGTATCCGGAGAGGCATTCCTGACACCGCCCGGCCCATTGTCCGATCTGGTCGCGGCCTCCGTAGCGGCGGAAACAAACGTTGTGCCCGAACTGTCAACCTCAGGCGGGACATCGGATGCACGGTTTGTCAAAGACCATTGCCCTGTCGTGGAATTCGGGCTGGTTGGGCGCACCATGCACGAGGTCGATGAACGGGTAACAATCGACCAGATCGGTCAGCTAAAGCGTGTCTATACCCGTATCCTCAAGGACTATTTTGCCTAACCCGCGCGCATCATCCCGCCGGCCCCACCTGATCGTGCTGGTCAAGGAACCGCGCGCGGGCCGCGCCAAAACCCGGCTGGGTCGCGATATTGGCATGACGGCGGCGGCATGGTGGATGCGCCATCAAATCCGCCGCCTGTTGCGTGATCTGCGCGACCCCCGCTGGACCATAACGCTTTGCGTCGCGCCGGATCGGGCCACGATGTCCCGCACCTGGCCGGGGGATCTGGCCCGTTACCCCCAGGGCGGGGGCGATTTGGGTACCCGCATGATCCGCGCTTTGCGCGATGCGCCCGCTGGCCCGGTTTGCCTGATCGGGGCCGACATTCCCCACCTGACCCCTGTGCATATCGCCCGTGCGTTTCGGGCCATTGGTCCGGCCGACGTCGTTTTCGGCCCCGCCACTGACGGGGGGTATTGGCTTGTCGGGTTGCGTCACGGGGGCCAAGTTCCCGCAGGCATTTTCGACAATGTGCGCTGGTCCAGCCAACATACACTGGCCGACACACTCGCCAACCTGCGTGATCACAGCGTGGCCCTGACCGATCAGATGTCCGATGTCGATGTGGCCGCCGACCTGCCCGTCTAAGGGCACAGGGACACGACGGCGCCGGGCCTTGCAATTCCGACGACCATTGCCCCGACCCGACGCAGATTTCAGCCGTCGTAGGTGGCCCTGTCTTGACCCGCCCGTTTTCCCGGTGACGCCGATCACAGTGCATGCTAGGCCAGCGCCATGAGCACCCTTCCAACCAAGGACGAGATCCTCCAGTGGATCGCCGACAATCCGACACTGACCGCCAAGCGCGATATCGCCAAGGCGTTCGGGATCAAAGGCGCGGCCCGGATTGATCTGAAACGCATCCTGCGCGAGCTGGAAGAAGAAGGGCATCTTCAGAAACGCAAAAAGACCTATCGCGACCCCGATGCCTTGCCGCCGGTGTCTGTCCTGCTGGTCAATGCGCCCGATGACGATGGTGACCTGACAGCCCGCCCGATGGAATGGCAGGGGGATGGCGTGGAACCCAGCGTTCTTCTTATCCCGCGGGCCAGTGACCCGGCCCTTGGTCAGGGCGACAGGATCCTGGCACGGTTGACCCAGATCCGTGGCGGCGACCATCACTACGAGGCACGCCTGATCCGCAAGATCGGCACCAACCCGAAACGCATTCTTGGGGTGTTTCGCCAAGGTGCCGAAGGTGGACGGATCAAGCCAATCGACAAGGGCGCGGACCGGGAATGGCATGTCCCGCCGGGCGCCCAGCATGGGGCCAAGGACGGTGAATTGGTCGAGGCCGAACAATCCGGTCCGCGTGACCGCATGGGCCTGCCCCGCGCCCGCATCGTTGCCCGCCTAGGGGACCCAAGCGCGCCGCGCGCGGTATCCCTGATCGCCATTCACCAGCATGGCATCCCCGACGCCTTTCCCGACGATGTGGTGGCCGAGGCCGACGCACAGATCACCGCCCAACTGGACAAACGCGAAGACCTGCGCGACCTGCCGCTGATCACCATCGACCCGGTGGATGCACGCGACCGCGACGACGCCTGCCTTGCCATGCCCGATGACGATCCCAAAAACCCCGGTGGTCATATCCTGTGGGTCGCGATTGCCGATGTCGCCCATTATGTGCGCCCCGGTTCCAAACTGGACACCGAGGCGCGAAAGCGCGGCAATTCCACCTATTTCCCCGATCGCGTCGTTCCAATGCTGCCCGACACGCTTTCGGGTGATTTGTGTTCACTGCACGAACATGTCCCCCGTGCCTGCCTCGCCGTGCGCATACAGATTTCGCCCGAAGGCAAAAAGCTTGCCCATACGTTCCACCGTGGCCTGATGCATTCCGTCGCCTCTCTGAATTACCAAGAGGTTCAGGATGCCTTTGACGGCAATCCCAATGACAAAACCAAACCCCTGGTCGAAACGATCATCCGGCCGTTGTTTGCCGCCTATGCCGCATTGCACAATGCCCGCTCAGAACGCCAACCGCTGAACCTGGATTTGCCGGAACGCCGGATCGTTCTGGGCGACGATGGCAAGGTGGCGTCGGTGAATTTCAAGGACCGTCTTGATGCGCATAAGTTGATCGAGGAATTCATGATCCTCGCCAATGTCGCCGCAGCCGAGACATTGATCGCCAAGAAATCGTCCCTGCTGTTTCGCGTGCACGAAGAACCCAATCCCGAAAAGCTTGAGGCGCTGCGTGAAACCGCGCAGGCCGCCGGGTTCAACATGGCCAAGGGGCAAGTGTTGCTGACCCGGCATCTGAATAACCTGTTGGATCAGGCCGCCGGGACCGACCACGCCGAAGCGATCAACATGTCCACTCTGCGGTCCATGACGCAAGCCTACTACAGCCCCGAAAACTTTGGTCACTTTGGCCTGGCACTGGCCAATTACGCGCATTTCACATCACCGATCCGGCGCTATTCCGACCTGATTGTGCATCGCGCGCTGATCGCGACGCATGGCTGGGGTGACGACGGTCTAAGCGCGGACGAAATCGCCCGGCTTGACGAAACGGCGCAACATATATCGGATACCGAACGCCGGTCCATGGTGGCCGAACGTGACACCACCGACCGATATCTGGCCGCATTCCTGTCTGAACGTGTGGGCGATGAAATGACGGGCCGCATTTCCGGGGTGGCACGTTTTGGCGCCTTTGTCCGGCTGGATGAAACCGGGGCTGACGGGCTGATTCCGGTCCGTTCCCTTGGGCGCGAATTTTTTCATCACGACCGCGAGTCAGAAACCCTGATGGGGGCCGATACCGGCCTGACAATCGAACGCGGCCAGAAGGTGACGGTGCGGTTGGCACAAGCAATCCCCGACACCGGCGGGATCGAGCTTGAGCTGCTTACGATTGATGGCAATGACGTGCCGCGTGGGCCATCGCGTGGCCGGTCACGGCCCGTTCGGCGCAAATTGTCGAAATCCAAAAAGAAGGCCGCCAAGACCAAGCGCAAAGTGACCCGCAGCCGCCGCTAACCCGGTTTCAGGTGATAGGTCAGCGCGTGGCGCACCAATTGCCCGTGGCGGTTCGGATCAATGTCACCCACATCGCGAAACAGGATCCCACGGGACCCATCCACCCGGTCCATTCCGGGAAATGCCGCCGCGAACGCTGGGATCACCTGCGTCTGGCAATGGGCATATATCGCGAACCCGCCTCCTTTGGTCAGGCCAAGGCGCAATGGCGTACCAACCCTGTGTCGCGCGCTGACATAAGACGGCTGCCCCCATCGCAGCGTTTCGCACAACGCGCCCACGTCGGGCAAATCGGCGGCGCAATCAAAAATCAGCGCCCGTAACACGGCAAGGCCTGCGCGATCTTTTGCGGGCGCCGCATCGAAATAGGCGGCAATCTGCGCGTCGCGAAATCCGGGCGGCGGGGCAATTGAAATCTGGGTCATGTTCGCACAGCTTACACGGTATCTCATGACAGCGTCATGTCATGAGACGTGCAAAAACCAATAACTTCGAAAATCATGCGTTCGTGTTTGGACGATGGAAACAATCGTTGTAGTATTGGAAACAATAACCAAGAACAAACTGGCAGGCGGCAACACCATGAGGCAGACCTTTTTCGCAGCGGCGATGATCCCGGCATTTACCTCCATGGTTCTGGCCGAACCCACCGAAAACATCCGCCGCCCCGAGGCGCGACCATCCAGCATTTTCATTGTCGCCACCGCATCCCGCGCGATCGAGGCCGCGGCGCGGCTGGACACAACCGCCACCCTGTCGCCGGGCAGTTTCGGCATAGCGCGCAGCCTGCGCCCCCGCCCGCGTCCGAAAACGTTGATGCAGGGTGGCAATGTGACGCCGTCGGACGCCGCGACCACCCCGGCACCCCAGGGCGAAACCGTCGCCAACCCAGCCTTTGATCGCTGGTTGCGCGGGTTCCGGTCACGCGCATTGTCCAAGGGAATCAGCGCCCGTGTGTTTGACGCCGCATTCGCCCATGCCGGGTTCATGCCCAAGGTAATCAAACGGGACCGCAATCAATCTGAATTCACCCTGTCGGTGGGCGATTATCTGGGGCGTGCGGCGTCGGACAGCCGTGTCACCAACGGGCGCGCAAATGCCGCCAAACATGCCGCGACCCTTGCCGCTATCGAATCCAAGTACGGGGTCAGCATACACATCGTCGCGGCGATCTGGGGGATGGAAAGCAATTATGGCGCCAACCGTGGTGACACGCATCTGATGTCAGCCCTGGCCACCCTGTCGTTCGAAGGACGGCGCGGGCGGTTCTTTGAAAAGCAACTGATCGCGGCACTCAGAATTCTGCAATCGGGCGACACAACCGAAAACCTGATGACAGCCAGTTGGGCCGGGGCCATGGGCCATACCCAGTTCATTCCAACGTCTTACCTGGCCTATGCGGTGGATTTCACCGGCGACGGGAAACGCGACATCTGGTCGGATGACCCCACCGACGCGCTTGCCTCGACAGCGGCATACCTTGCGCGGGCCGGATGGGTCAAAGGAATGCCATGGGGGGTCGAAGTGCGCCTGCCCAAAGGGTTCGACTTTGCCAAATCGGCAGACAAACGCATGCCGTCCGATTGGGCACGCCTGGGCGTTATGGCCACGAACGGCGCGCCCGTGCCCAATCACGGGACCGCACGCTTGCTGTTCCCCGCCGGGTCCGCCGGGCCGGCATTTCTGGTGTTCAAGAATTTCGATGTGATCAAACGGTATAACGCGTCAGACGCATATGCTCTTGGCGTCGGGCATCTGGGTGACCGCATCGCCGGGGCTGGCCCTTTGGCGGGCACATGGCCCCAGGGCGAACGGTCCTTGCGCCGGTCCGAGGCCCGCGAATTGCAAAGCCTGCTAAGCCGCGCAGGGTTCAGCACCGGCGGGGTGGATGGGCGCATAGGCGGCAAGACAATCGCCGCGATCCGCGCATATCAGACCGCCGCAGGCCTGCCCGCCGATGGGTATCCGTCAATGGCATTGCTGGGCAGGTTGCGCCGCTGATCACGGCAAAAGCTTGCCCGGATTCATGATCCCCTTGGGGTCAATTGCCGCCTTGATGGCCCGCATGGTTTTCAACGCCACAGGCGATTTGCGCCGCGCCATCGACCGCAGTTTGAATGTGCCGATCCCATGTTCGGCCGAAAAACTGCCGCGCATGTCCACCACGATGTCTTCGACCGCTTCGATGATCTTGTCCTGTTCATCCGCATCGGACGAACTGGGCCAAATCGTGTAATGGATGTTGCCATCGCCCAGGTGGGCGACAATTGAACGATCGGCCCCCGGATCAACCTGTTTCAACACGGCATCGGCGCGGGTCAGGAATTCGTCCATCCGATCCAGATCGACAGCGATGTCATTGGTGATCCGTGGCGCGCGTGTCGCGGCAACCTCGGCCGCTGCCTCGCGGCGTGCCCACATGGCGGCGCGCTGCGCCTCGTTGCGGGCGATCACGGCGTCCAGTAACAGCCCGTCTTCCATGTACTTGGCCAGGATCGCTTCGAACCGGGCGGTCAGGGGCACTTCTCCATCAGGGCCCGGATCGCAATCGCGCGGTGCGGTCGCGCCGACCTCAAGCATGACAGTCACATCATAGGCACGCTCGAACGGCAGGCCCGCTTCGGGGCGGATTTCGGCATAGTTCTGAACGTAATCGCCGGGCATGTATTCACAGGCTTCGACGGCGCCGCCGGTGTCCTGTTGCACCGCGTTCAACAGTTTCAACGCGGTTGGCAGGTCGGGCAGCGCCAGCATCGCAGTGGCATAGGCGCGCGGTTTGGGCACAAGTTTGAACACCGCCGCGGTGATGATCCCCAGCGTCCCTTCGGCCCCAATCATCAGATGCCGTAAATCATAGCCCGAATTGTTCTTGTGCAGACCGCTCATCAGATCCAGCACTTCGCCATCCGGCAGAACCGCCTCGATCCCAAGGCACAGATCACGGGTATTGCCATAGCGCAGCACGTTGGACCCACCCGCGTTCGTCGACAGGAACCCACCCGCCATGGCCGATCCACGCGCGCCAAAGGTCAACGGAAAGACCAACCCGTGTTGTTCGGCCGCGTCATGCAGATTGGACAGGATCACCCCCGCCTCGACCACCGCAACCCGTGCCTCGGGGCGGATGTCGCGAATGGTGTTCATCCGATCGACGGAAATGACCAGCGCGCCGGTGGCCAGCGATGCCCCCGTCAGCCCCGTGCGCCCGGCGGCGGGCACGACCGGGATGCCGGCGTCGGATGCGGCGCGCACCAATGCAGACACCTGGGCGGTTGATGCCGGGCGTGCAACCGCCAGCGGTTCGCCTTGGGCTTTGCCGGTCACGTCGCCCGCCCATGGTGCGGCCGCGGACCCCGTCAGAAGGTACGGTTCACCCACGATATCGCTGAATGTCTTGATCAAAACGGCCCCTCCCCAACAGTCTGGCGCGACCTTGGCGCGGATGGCCGGGTTGGGCAAGCCCGCCGAAATGCCGCATCCATGTTCAATCGTTCATCCACTTGCGTGACACTTTACCATACGGCAAGTTAGCGTGGTCACCGTGGCCACACGACCCGGAGTTTTCCGGGCCACGGATAGGGAGGACCAGAATGGGCGTGTTCGAAGGCATTCGTGTAATCGAAATAGGAACCGGCGTCGCGCTGAGTTTCTGCGGCAAGGTTTTCGCAGATTTCGGGGCCGAAGTGATCAAGGCCGAACCAAAGGGCGGCGATCCGCTACGCGCAAACGCTCCGTTGATCGACATAGGCGGCGCGAAAAGGGAAAGCGCGTGGTTCGCATGGGCCAACACGAACAAGGCGTCGATCACGGCCGATTGGCGTACCGATGCGGACGCCGAACGCCTGTGTGCGCTGATCGCATCCGCCGATGTTGTCTTGGATGCCCGCGCCCCGCGCGACACCACCAAGGGACCATTGGCGCATGCCACACTGACAACCGCCCACCCCGGCCTGATCCTCACAAGCATTACGGCCTTTGGCAGCGACGGCCCCTATAAGGATTTCAAAGCGAGCGAGGCGGTCATACGCGCATTAGGCGGTCTGGTCGAAGGCATGGGCCCGATCGAAGGCCCGCCGATGATCGTGGACGACACACAGAATGGCGTGAAATGCGGGCTTGCCGCGTTCATCCCAACCGCCGCGTCCCTATATGACCGCGCCGCAGGCGGGCGCGAAATTGAACTGTCTTGCCAAGACGCCGTCGCCCATGCGGTCGAACTGGACATGAGTTATGCCACCCGCGGCATCCCGCGCAAACGGTCGGGCGTGAACCTGTTCGGGCGCCATTATCCAGCAAGCATTTACAAAACTGCCGACGGCTGGCTTGGCGTGTCCACCGTCACCCCTGCGCAATGGCGCGGTATGTGCGATGTGTTCGGGCTGGGCGATATTGCCGATCACCCGAATTATGCCACCCACGAGGCGCGGTTGAAAAACGCAGCCGAGCTGGATGCAAAGATGAACAGCGTGATTGCCACCAAACCGTCCGAAGATTGGTTCTGGGCCTGCAACAAGGCGAAATTGCCAGCCGTGGTTGTGCCACGCATGGACCAGCTTCTTGACCAGAAAATTCACCGCGACCGGGGCGCATTCGTGCCCGTCAGGATCGGCACGGCTGAATTCGAAGGCCCGGTTCTGGCCGCGCGCCTTGGCGGGGAAGCGGAACCCGCCCGTGGCGGCACGGCGCCCTTGGCCGGCCAGGACGATGCCCAATTCATGACCACCCCCATGCCACGCCCGGCGGGTATTAAGGCCCCGGCGGATCGCCTCCCCCTGGAAGGGGTGCGTATCGTCGATCTGTCGATGGGATGGGCCGGGCCATTCGCCACCCGCCATTTGGCCGATCTGGGGGCCGAGGTGATCAAGGTCGAAGGCTGTTCCTATCCCGACTGGTGGCGCGGAACCCTGATGAACAAACAATTCTACGACGAACGCCTGTACGAAAAGAACAACGCCTACATCATGATGAACCGCAACAAAAAGGGGATCACCATTGACCTGACCGTCCCCGAAGGGCGGCAGTTGTTGTTGGATATCGTCGCGCAATCGGACGGATTCATCGAAAACTATTCCTCAGAAGTCCTGCCAAAACTGGGGCTGACGCACGATGTCCTTCAGGCGGCCAACCCCAATCTGGTGATCCTGCCAATGGCGGCATTCGGGCTGAACAACGAATGGTCCACCACCCGTGCCTATGGCGGCACCCTGGAACAGGCATCGGGTCTGCCCACGATCACCGGCAACCCGGATTGGCCCCCGTCGATGGCCGCCTATGCCTATGGTGACCCGATCGGCGGTTACAACGCCGCTTCTGCGATGATCCTTGGGCTTTTGGCGCGACAAAAAACCGGCAAGGGCCGCATCATTGATTTTTCCCAGATCGAAGGCATGCTGTCCCTGTCCGCCAGCGGCATTGTCGAACAATCGGCCACCGGCGCCATTGGTGAACGCACCGGCAACCGTCATCGCACCTTTGCACCGCAAGGGGCCTATGCCTGTTCGGGTGACAATGATTGGCTGGTTCTGACGGTGCAGAACGACGCGCAATGGAAATCCCTCGCCAACCTGATCGGATTGGACGATCCAGCCCTGAACGATGTCACCGAACGCCACCGCCAACATGATCGTATCGACGCGGCGATTTCGGATTGGTCGGCGGGGCGCAGCGCAGATGACGCGATGCACGCCCTGCAATCGGTCGATGTTCCGGCTGGCGTTGCGCGATCCACGCAGGCCCTTCTGGATGATCCCAACATGGTGGCCCGCGACACCTGGGTGACCGTGCCCCGCGATTATGTCGGGGAATCGATCCTGCAACGATCGGCCTATCGCTTTGGCGGCGCGGCCTGCCCGATCTCCCATCCATCCCCCACCTTGGGCGAATTCAACATCGACATTTTCACCCGTGTTCTTGGCCTGTCCGCCGCCGATCTGGCCGGGTTGGAAGAACGCGGAATAATCGGCACCCAAGCCGTCCCAAAGGGTGGAAAAATCCACGCCTGACCCCGGAGATTAGATATGACCGACTATTCCGATCCCGCCGACTGGACCAAGGACGCGCCCGTTCTGTACGAAGTCCGCAACAAGATCGCCTATATCACCCTGAACCGGCCCGATGTGCGCAACGCCATGGACGGTCCGATGTGTGACATGCTCAAGGCCGCGTGGCAGCGGCTTGAGGCGGACCCGGATGCGCTGGTTGGTGTTCTTTGCGCCAATGGTGATCACTTCAGCGTCGGCAAGGACCTGAAGGAAAAGGATGAAACCGGAATCCCGCACCGGATGCACATGGCCTATCCTCCGAATGGGCGGACATTGTTCAAACCGCTGGTGTCCGCGGTTCAGGGATATTGCATGGGCGGCGCCTATGGCTTTGCGATCCGTGGTTCTGACCTGACCATCGCGTCAGACGATATGATCCTTGGTTTCCCCGAAGCCAAGGCCGGGATCGCCATCGCGCCGATCGGATACCTGCCGTTGATGCCGTTCAAACTGTCGATGGAATACATGCTTTTGGCCTGGAAAGGCGGGCGTTTCATCGACGCGGCCAAGGCCGAACGCTTTGGCATGGTGAACGAGGTCGTGCCCCGCGACAAGCTGATGGAGGAAGCGACCCGTTGGGCCGAAATGCTGCTGGAAATCCCGCCGATGTACACCAAGGCGATCAAGGTCGGCCATTACCGGGACATGCAGTTGCGGTATCTGGAAAACGAACACGACTACGTGGATTACATCCATCCACAACAGGTCAGCGAAGATCGCGCCGAAGCGATCGCGGCGTTCTTTGAAAAACGTAAGCCGAATTTCAACAACCGTTGAAAAGCGCAACCTTTGAACAACCGACCCCGAGGAGGCGACGACCACGATCCGCTAAAGGTCGATCACCACAAGATCGCCGTCCAGCGAAACGTCATACTTTTCAAGATCGCCGACCGTTTCAACCTCGTCCGCCGTGACAACCGACACGTCAAAGGGGCGCGACCGGTATCGCGCGGGGCGCGCACTGCTTTTGCCGGTGCGAATGTCGAATTCCCACCCGTGCCAGGGACAGCGCAGGATTTCGCCGCGCCGTGACAGGCGCACATCCCCTGCCCGGTCGCTTTCGGTCAGGGAAATCAAATGCCCTTCGCACAGCGGGCCACCCTGATGCGGACACATGTTCGACATGCCGAACCATTCTTCGCCCAGCTTAAAGATCACCACGGGGCGGCCGCGCACCTCGACCAGCTTTCGGTCGGTGCCGTCGAAATCCGACACCCTTGCCACCACATGCCGTTGTGTCATCAATTCAGCCCGTATGCCTTGAACGCATTGTCGCGAAAGAACCCGTTGCGCTGGTCTTCGGTTAACTGCACCGGCAATGCGCGCTGTGGGTCATCGAAATCCCAATGCGGATAATCCGACGCATATAGAACGCGATCCCACCCGATCCAGTCGATCGTTTCGACAAGCTGCTGGCGCTTGTCGGGTTCCTCAATCGGTTGCGACGTCAGCCAGACATGTTCGCGAATGATCTCGGACGGGGGGCGTTTGACGTGGCTCAACTCCATCCGGTTCTTTTCCCAGATCTTGTCCAGACGCCAGGCCAGCGACGGCAACCAGGCAATCCCGCCTTCGACGATGATCAGCTTCAGATCAGGAATGCGATCAAACACGCCCTCATACACCATCGACACGATCAATGACTGACAGCTTTGGGCATGGGCCATCATATCTTCGATGTAATAGGACGGATAACCACCGCCGGTCGGCGGATTGCCACCATAGCCAAACGCATGCACCCCAACGGGCATGCCATTGGCGGCCGCGGCCTCGTAAATCGGCCAGTATTTGCGGTTGCCCATCGGATCGGGCGTGCGTGACAACATCGAAATCTGAACGAAATCATCCTTGTGGGCGTGTTTTTCGATCTGTTCGACGCAATCGCTGGCGTTCTCATAGGCCATCACGATTGACCCTTTGATACGCGGTTCCTTGCGTGTCCAGAATTCCTGTTGCCATTCGTTGATCGCCGCGCAAACCGCCACGGCCAAATCCATATTCTGAAGCGCCTGCCCGATCCGAAGCGGGATCATCACCGCCAGGTCAACATTGTGCGGATCAAGATGCTGTTCACGAAAAAATGGTAGGTTCGAAGCCGGTGGCCCGCCCTCGGGCGGATAGGAATCGCGGCGCGATGCACGCGGCTGGCCCTTGGGATATTGGGTGCCACCGGCAAAACCGATACGCTGCGCCATGCCATAGGTTTCGATATGATCGCGCCACTTCTTTTCCAGGAACGGAAACACTTCCTCCTCAAGTGAGGTCGGATTTGGATGCACATCGCAATCGGCAATACCCAATTTCGCCCGTTGTGCTTTTGCCGGGTCTGGTCGTGTTTCGACGTTCATTTTGCACCCTCTTTCAGCCGGGGATATGTGGCCAATGGATTGTCTAACATCATCCGCTTGATCTGACTGTCACTCAGCCCGTCGGGCACAGCATCCGAACCGTCAAATTGCCAATGCGGATAATCGGTTGAAAACAGCAAAAGGTCTTCGGTTCCGACATGTTCCATCACCCGGCCCAGGACATCGCCGCCCTGTGGCGCGTCCACCGGTTGCAGCGTGAATCGCACGTTCGTGGCCACAATATCGCGCGGCATTCGATCAACCCATGGGGTCAGCATCCGCAGCCCGATCCAGTACTTGTCAAGCCGCCACAAGAAAGCCGGAAGCCAGGTCACGCCACTTTCCGACATCACGACCTTTAGGTCGGGATAGGTCGTGAACACGCCTTCGGTGATCAGGCTGGTCAGTGTCGTTTGAAAATTCACGGCATTCGCGGCGTAATCCTGCGAATGATATGTCGGCCAGCCAACCCCGGTTGTGGGATGGCGATACATTGATCCGGCGTGGATCGCGACAGGCAGCCCGTGCTTTTGCGCCGCCGCGTAAATCGGCCAATAGGACCGGTTGCCAAGTGGCTTGTCCCCCATGACCAGCAACAGCACCTGAACGAACCGTTTGTCGCCAGCGAGCCGCTCAATCTCGTCCACGGCCAGATCCGGGCTTTGTTGGGGTACAACGATTGACGCGCGCAACCGCGGATCGCGATCCAACCATTCCCGCGCGGTATAGTCGTTCAGACCACGGGCAAATCCTGCGGCCATGTCCGCGTTAAACAGCAATTGCACCCCCAAAAGCGGGTTCAGGATCGCCGTGCCGACGCCCATGCCATCCAGCAAATGCGCCTGCATGCGTTCCAGGCCGCCCTTTGGCCCTTTGCGCCAATCGGCACGCGCTGTGATCGGCGCATTGGGTGGGTAATGCACACTTTGCAACTGTTCAATGCCCCGGTTGACCACGGATTCGGCCAGATAATCATCCAGATAGGGCATCAATTCCTGCATCGTCGGCGCGGTCGGATGCACATCGCAATCCACCGCACCGGGCAGAATTCCAATCTGCCTGATCTTGTCGGTTTCCAAAAGGCTGTCCAACGGTTCCTCCACTCGTTGGGATGGCGCATGGTAACAGGAATCAACCGATACGCCTATGGACGCAGACCCGCGCCTGTCATGCATCGTGCGTGCGCCGCCAAATCCGGGCAAACCCGATGGTTGAAATGACAGACTTCTGAATAACCCCCGGGGGTTTGCCCGCATCACCCTTGCATATTGTGGGAAATCACCGGCTATTCGTTCCAAACACACAAATCACAAGGGGCCAGAGATGGACAAAGCGACATACGACAAGGGCATGAAAATCCGGCGCGAAACACTGGGCGATGCCTATGTGGATAAGGCCGTCGCTGGCGTCGATGACTTCACCCGCGAGTTTCAGGAGATGGTCACGACCTATTGCTGGGGCGAAGTGTGGGGACGTGACGGGCTGGATCGCAAGACCCGGTCGATCATCAATATCGCGATGATTGCTACATTGAACCGTCAGCATGAATTGGGCGCGCATATTCGCGGCGCGATCAACAATGGGCTAAGCCGGGACGAGATCAAGGAAATCCTTCTTCAGGTTGGCATTTACGCCGGTGTCCCTGCGATGGTTGACAGTTTCCGAACCGCCAAGGCCACGCTGGCTGACATTGATGAGGGGTGAGATGACCAACCTCGGATTTATCGGCATCGGAACAATGGGCGATCCGATGGTTCATTGCCTGACCAACGCAGGTCAGACCCCATTGATTCAGGACGCTGACACCGCACGTGCAAACGACATCGCGGCGCGCGACGGCCTGAAATCGGTCGCCACGGCCGCTGACATTGGGGCGCAAAGCGACGTTGTGATCCTGATGCTACCCAATTCGGCAATTGTTAAGGATGTATGCCTTGGCGCGCATGGGTTGGTCCCGGCGATGGCAAAGGGCGGGATCATCGTTGATATGTCTTCGTCTGATCCCATCGAAACCCGCAAGTTGGGCGCCGAATTGGCAAGGCAGGGGATCACCCTGCTGGATGCGCCGGTGTCGGGCGGTTTGCGCAAGGCCCGCGATGGCACCTTGGCGATCATGTTGGGCGGGGATGACGCCGCCGCGATGGACCGGGTCGAACCAATCCTGACCGCCATGGGCCGGGTGTTTCGCGCCGGGCCGCTGGCCGCCGGCCACGCCACCAAGGCGTTGAACAATTACGTGTCCGCCGCTGGCCTTGTCGCTGCATGCGAAGCGGTGATTGTCGGGCGCGATTTCGGCCTTGATCCAACAGTTCTGACGGACATCATCAACGCATCCACCGGGCGCAACAATTCGACAGAAAACAAGATCGCGCAATTCGTTCTGTCCGGCGCATTCCGGGATGCCGGTTTTGGCCTTGGCCTGATGACAAAGGACGTGGGCCTTGCCGCACATCTGGGACAGCAGATGGGGCATGACCTGCCCGGTTTGAATGCGGTGGCCGACATCTGGACGCGGGCCGCCAAAGGTCTGGACAGCGATGCCGATCATACGGAAATATTCCGATACCTTGAAAATCTCGACTGATCTGAACGAAGGGACGCACGACCATGACCACCCCGGAATATGAGGTTTACGCCCTTCAATACGGTGACGTACCGGAACGCGTTTCGTCGGAAAACTTCCTCGGGGCTGATCCGCATGAAAACGCGCCGATGCCGCTGAATTTCTATGTTTGGTTGATCCGGGGCGCTGGCCGAACGATCCTTGTGGACACTGGGTTCAACGCGGAAAGGGCCGCCCGGCGCGGGCGCACGATTGATCGCTGCCCGATCGAAGCACTTTCCGTCCTTGGCGTTGCCCCCGGTGACGTGGACACGGTTGTTATCACGCATCTGCATTACGACCACGCGGGCAACATGGACAAACTGCCCAATGCCCGATTTGTCCTTCAAGAGGCCGAAATGGGCTATGCCACCGGCCGCCACATGCGCCACGCCCTGATCCGCGGCCCATTTGAATTGGGCGATGTGCAATTGATGGTCGCGCTGAACTATGCGGAACGGGTCGATTGGGTGAATGGCGACGCTGAGATTGCGCCGGGCGTTAGGGTCCATCACCTGCCGGGGCATTCGCTCGGGCTTCAGGCGGTGTCGGCAGAAACCAAGGTTGGCAGGGTGTGCCTTGCCTCGGATGTTGCGCATTTCTACGACAACATTGCCTATGGTCAGCCTTTTCCGGTCACCGCGAACGTCGCGGGTCAACTGGACGGTCAGGACGCCGTCAGAAAACTTGCCGCGCGCCCCGACCTGTTGATACCGGGGCACGATTCACGGGTGAATGATCTTTATGAATCCATCCCCGGCGATCCTTTGACCTTTGATCTGACCAAATACAGACCGAAAACCTGACCACACCGCGCGCGTGACTTGCCCCGGCAAAACACCCAGCCGCCATCTGACGACTGGATGTTCGGATTGACCGGTCGGCGGATCACATTATGCCTGGAATTCCGATAGAACACGCCGTGCGATGATCATTTGTTGGATCTGGCTGGTGCCCTCATAGATACGCAGCAATCGCACATCCCGGAATAACCGTTCGATTGGATATTCGGCCATATATCCCGCGCCACCATGAATCTGTAACGCCCTGTCAGCCACCCGAAACGCCATTTCCGAACAGAAATACTTGGAACTCGACGCATTCCGGATCGCTTGCCCTTCGCTATCGTATTGTGCGGCGGTGGATCGCACCAATGCCCGTCCCGCCGCCACATCCGCCGCGCTGTCGGCCAACATTGCCTGTACCAGTTGATGCTGGCCAATTGGAACGCCGAACTGATGGCGTTCCAACGCATAGGCCGTCGCAATGTCCAGCATCCGTTGCGCGGTGCCAACGGCCATTGACGCCACATGCACGCGGCCCCTGTCCAATACCTTCATGGCGGTTCGGAACCCCCGGTTCAGGTTCACTGGCCCGCCGATGATTGCGCTTTCCGGCAGGCGCACATCGTCAAGAATGACATCGGACGTTTTTGTGCCCCGCTGGCCCAATTTCCGGTCGGGTTTTGCAACGGTGATCCCCGGCGTGTCAGCAGGCAGCAAAAAGGCGGATACCCCGTCGCCCCCGTCACGATCCGGGTCCGTACGGGCGAACACCGTGAACACACCTGCACGCACGGCGTTGGTGATGTACCGCTTGGTCCCGTTCAGCACGAAATCGGACCCGTCGCGCCGGGCCGTCGTGTGAATATGCGCGGCATCGGAACCGATATCCGGTTCGGTCAACGCAAAGCTGGCGATCATTTCACCGCTTGCCAAACGCGGCAGGTATTCGGCGCGCTGCGCGTCGGTCCCGTCCATGACAAGGCCCTGCGACCCGATTCCGACATTAGTCCCGATCAGCGACCGAAACGAAAGCGACGCGTAACAAAGCGCCTCAACCAACCGCGATTCCTGAAGCGTTGATAGGCCGATACCGCCAAATTCCTCGGGAATCGACAGGCCGAAAAGCCCCATATCCCGCATATCCTGAACGATCTCTTCCGGGATTTCGTCTTCTGCTTCTACCCGATTTTCGGCCGGAATAAGCCTTTCGCGTACAAACCGCTGAACGGCTTCTAGCAATTGCTCAAATACGTCCTCATCAACACCTTTGGACAACTCGGTCCCTCCTAAATTTCGGCAACGCATCGCTTGCACGCCACCCATCATTCTTTATAAAGAAGGTTATTCTGAAAAGAGAAATATATGAAGACCCAAGATACACAAAAATACGTCGGCGCCGTCGAAGCGGCCGTGAAAATCCTAAGGCGGCTGGCCGAAATCGATCAATCCGACGGCGTGGCAAGCATCGCGCGTGACACCGGGCTGAACGTTTCGACGACCTTCAATATTCTAAAGACGCTGACAAAGGACAAGCTTGTCAGTTTTGACGGCGATACCAAGACCTATTCGATCAGCATGGGGATCCTTGAATTGGCCACACCCGTGATTGCCCGCCCCCCCGCGGACCTGATCCGGCCCACACTGACCGAACTGGTAAACAAACACACAGTGCCTATTGCGCTTTGGACGATTTCGGGCACCAACCGGTTGGTTTTGACTGACCGTGTCCTACCTGTCGGCGCCGTTCACGTTGACATTCCATCGGGCGTACGCCTGCCGGTGCTTGCCGGTGCGATTGGCCGCTGCATCGCTGCTGAACGCAAATATTCGAAATCGGAAATGAAGCCCGAATTCGACAAGATCAAGTGGCAGGACCCACCGCGTTTCGAAACCTATCTTTCGCAGGTCGAAGATGCACGAAAAGACGGATATGCCCTTGATATGGCGCAATTGTTTTTCGGTCTGAACATGGTCGGTGCGACGATCGTCGATCGCGATGGTCACCCAAGGCTGGCGCTGAGCGCGATCAGCATAGCCAATCAAATCAGCGACGACAGCTTTCATGACATCGGACGCGATTTGCGCGATGCTGCCAAATTCATTGCCAAGAACATCTTTGGCGACGGTCAGGCAAACACGGTTGGGAATGACGGAAAATGAACAATGACGCCAAGGATTCCGGGCCGACAACTGGTCTGGACGCGCTTTTCACCCCACGATCAATCGCAGTGATCGGCGCCTCTGCTGACCCGATGCGGATTGGCGGCCGGCCGATTGAATTTTGTGTGCGGGGCGGTTTTCAGGGGCCGATCTATCCGGTGAATCCCACGCGCGATCAGGTGCAGGGGCTGAAATCCTACCCCGACCTGAATTCCATCCCCGGACCAGTGGACATGGCGATATTGGCCATCCCTTCGGCGCGCGTCGTCGAAACATTGGAATCGTGTGGGGAAAAAGGCGTGCGCGCCGTTGTGGTCTTTTCCGCAGGTTTTTCCGAAGTGAACGAAGAAGGCGCAGCCATTCAGGAACGTATGGTAGAGATTTGCCGCCGTTACGGTATGCGCATGCTTGGGCCAAATTGCCTTGGGCTTTATGGTGCTTCCGTCGGGGCCGGGGCGACATTTTCTTCAGCACTCGAAGGGTCGATGCCGAACAAGGGCGGTATCGGCCTGATCACACAGTCAGGTGCGTATGGTACTCACCTCCTGTCTCTGGCCAAGTCGCGCCGCCTTGGCGTTGCCGGATGGGTTTCGACGGGCAACGAGGCAGACATCAGCGTTGCGGACTGCCTCAGCCATATGATCGAGATGCCCGATGTTTTGTCAGTTGGCATATATCTCGAAGGGATAAACAAGCCGGACGTGTTGATTGCCGCCCTTGACCGCGCCCGTACCCTGCGCAAGCCCGTGACCATCATGAAGGTCGGAGCATCAGAGGTCGGCGCACAAGCCGCCCAATCCCACACCGCGTCCCTGGCCGGATCAGACGCGAGCATTGACGCGATCATTGATCAGTTCGGCGCCATTCGCGCCAAAACGACCGAAGAAATGTTCGACATACTTTATGCGGCATCAGTCGCGCCCATCCCGGCGGGCGACGGGTTGGGGATTATCACGGTGTCCGGCGGCGCAGGTGTTCTGATGGCAGACGCAGCCGAAGAATACAGGCTGAAAGTGCCGCCCATGCCCGAAGAATCCGTCGCCAAACTTATGGAACGCAACCCTTTTAGTTCCCCGCGAAATCCTGTCGATGTCACCGCCCACGCATTGAACGATTTTGACCTTATCGGCGAAAACCTTGAGGAAATGATGCGCACCGGCATGTTCGATTGCTATGCTGCGTTTTTCACATCCTGGGTCGGATCACCCACATTGGGGCCGCGCCTGCGCACCGCTTTGATGAAACATCTCAAAGGGTTCAACAAACCATTCGCCCTCATCGGCCTGCTGTCTGATGAACAGGCGGCCGATTATGATGCCGACGGAATTTTGACATTCGAGGACCCTTCGCGCGCGATCGCGGCCCTTGCTGCCCTCGCCCGCTATGGGCGAAATTTCGACGCGGCGGCACAGCCGCAACAGGCCCTGCCCGATGTCGCTGATATTCACATTCCGACAGCAAGGCTGGGTGAGGCCGAAGCAAAAGCCCTTCTTGCCAAGGCGGGCGTCGGCATCCTACCCGAAGTTGTCGTCCCCACCCCCGAGGATGCCGCCGCAGCCGCCGACAAAATGGGCTATCCCGTCGCGATGAAAATCGTATCCCCCGACATCCCGCACAAAACCGAAGTGGGCGGCGTTGCCTTGAATCTGGCCGATGCTGACGCGGTGAAAACCACTGCAAAACGCATGTTGACGGACATCCCCAAAGCGATGCCATCGGCGCAAATAGAAGGTGTTCTGATCACGCCCATGGCGGGCGACGGGGTCGAATTGATCGTTGGAACACAATGTGATCCGGTCATGGGCCCCATGGTGATGGTCGGGCTTGGCGGTATTCTTGCCGAAGTTGTCAAAGACATCGCATTGGCCCGCGCACCCATAACCGCCGCCAAAGCCGAAAGCATGCTGCGCAATCTGCGGGGCGCGGTGATGCTTGACGGCGTTCGCGGCGCGGATCCGGTTGATGTCCCAGCGATCGCTGATGTTGTCAGCCGGTTGTCTGTCCTTGCCGAAAGACACGCGACCACGATTGAAAGCATCGAAATCAACCCGCTGCTGGCGCGACCAGACGGTGCCGTAGCGTTGGATGCCCTAATCATTCCGAAGGCGGGCGTTACCGGTGACTGATCTCCTCAAACCCGCGGCCCCCTTATCCTGCGCCATTCACATTCAAAAACCCGACACTGATCAACTTGATGACGCCTGGCGCCCGTGGCACTCCGGGCGTGCGAGCCAAAGAACAGGACTCCATGGAAACTTATGATGACATCCGCGGCGAAGTCGCCAAACTCTGCGCCAATTTCCCGGGCGAATATTGGCGTGCGCTGGACCGCGACATGGCCTATCCCACCAAATTCGTTGATGCGCTGACACAGGCCGGCTGGCTTGGTGCGTTGATCCCCGAAGAATACGGCGGCTCTGGTCTGCCGTTGTCGGCAGCCGCCGCTATCCTTGAAGAAATCCAAAGGGCCGGGGCGAATGGCGGCGCCTGCCATGCCCAAATGTATATCATGGGCGCATTGCTGCGCCACGGATCTGAGGACCAGAAACAGCAATACCTGCCCAAGATCGCAACCGGCGAACTGCGGCTTCAGGCATTCGGTGTGACCGAACCGACAAGCGGGACAGATACAACATCGCTGCGCACCACCGCCGTGCGAGATGGTGATCACTATGTTGTAAATGGTCAGAAAATCTGGACAAGCCGGGCGGAACATTCCGATCTGATGCTGCTGTTGGCCCGCACCACGCCAAAGGATCAGGTGACAAAACGCACCGATGGGTTGTCAGTCTTTGTGGTGGATATGCGCGCCGCGTTGCAGGATGGGATGACGATCCGCCCTATCCGCACAATGATGAACCATTCCACAACCGAGGTGTTCTTTGAAAACGTCAAAGTGCCCGCCGAAAATCTTGTAGGAGAAGAAGGCAAAGGGTTCCGTTATATCCTGTCGGGCATGAATGCCGAACGGATCCTCATCGCCGCAGAATGCGTTGGCGACGCCAAGTGGTTCATTGACAAGGCCACAGGATACGCCAACGAACGTTCGATTTTTGGCCGTCCGATCGGACAGAACCAGGGCGTGCAATTCCCAATCGCGCGGGCCTATGCGCAGATGCGCGCTGCGGAATTGATGGTCCAAGAGGCCGCCCGGAAATTCGAGTCAGGTGAAAACTGCGGCCCCGAGGCGAACATGGCCAAAATGCTGGCCGCCGAGGCAAGCTGGGCGGCTGGCGAAGCCTGTGTTCAAACCCACGGCGGTTTCGGGTTCGCCGAAGAATACGACATCGAACGCAAATTCCGCGAAACCCGCCTGTATCAAGTGGCCCCGATTTCCACCAATCTGATCCTGTCCTATCTGTCTGAACATGTCCTTGGCATGCCGCGGAGCTATTGATGGCGCCGACGCTCCCTCTTGCCGGGCTAAAGGTTGTCGCGGTGGAACAGGCTGTCGCGGCACCATTCTGTACCGCACGGTTGGCGGATGCCGGCGCTGAGGTGGTGAAAATCGAACGCCCCACAGGCGATTTCGCCCGTGGGTATGATGACACGGCGCGCGGTCAAAGCAGCTATTTCGTGTGGTTGAACCGGGGAAAGGGATCAAAGGTCCTTGACCTGACCACCCCGGCCGCGCGCGATGAATTGCGCGACTTGATCGCCAGCGCGGATGTGCTGGTTCAAAACCTCAAGCCCGGCGCGATGGCCCGCATGGGGCTGGACCCCGACACATTGCGCACCGCGTTTCCCTGGCTGATCACCTGTTCGATTTCGGGCTACGGAGAGTCGGGGCCAATGGCGGATCGCAAGGCTTATGATCTGCTGATTCAAGCGGAATCGGGCCTGTCATCCATCACCGGAGGGCCGGACGAACCGTCGCGGGTTGGGGTGTCCGTTGTTGATGTCGCCACCGGTGCCACCGCCCATGCCGCGATACTTGAGGCATTGATTCAACGCGGGATCACCGGCAAAGGCGTCGGCATTCATGTGTCGATGTTTGATGTCATGGCCGATTGGATGGCCGTCCCGCTTCTTCAGGCCGAAGGCGGCAAACCCCCGGCGCGCGTGGGCCTGGCCCATCCCTCGATCGCCCCTTATGGGGCGTTTACCACCAAAGATGGCGCGGTTTTCTTGATCTCGGTTCAATCCGAACGGGAATGGGCCAAACTTTGTGGCCATGTGCTTGGCGACCCGACCCTGCCGAATGACACGCGGTTCGCCAGCAACGTGGCCCGCGTGGACAACCGCGCCGCCACAGATACCCTTGTCGCGGCGGCCTTCGCGCGCCGGACGCGCGCCGAAATCCAGGCAGATCTGGAACGCGCAGACGTGGCCTTTGCGCAGGTCAACGACATGGCCGGCCTTTCTGCGCACCCCCATTTGCGGCGGATCACCGTTGATACTCCGAACGGCCCGGTTGACCTGCCTGCCCCCGCTGCTGTCTTTTCCGATGGCACACGCGGGCATGGGCCAGTACCCGCCATTGGCCAAGACAGAAAGACAGACACATGAGCGACCCAATCGACATTGATCACCTGCGCACCTGGATAGGGCGCGAAGAAACTGTCGAAGAGGCGCTGACAGATGAATTGGTCAAACGTTTCGCTGCCGTGACCGGGTATAGCATCCCAAGCGAACGGCGCGGCGGTCAGGTTGCCCCGCGTCTGGTCCATCTGTGCCTGGCCCCCCCGGTTGTCCCAAACGAAGAGCTTGGCCCCGATGGCCACCCGGCGCGCGGTGGGTTCCTGCCCCCGGTTCCGCTGCCAAATCGCATGTGGGCAGGCGGGGACATGACATTTCACCGCGATCTGACCTGTGGGCGGCTGGTCAAACGCCGGTCCCGGATCGAAGACGTGGTGCTTAAGAACGGGCGCACCGGCCCGTTGTGCTTCGTAACCGTGCGCCACCGTATTCAGGATTCTGTCGGTCTGGCCGTCGAAGAACGTCAGGACATCGTTTACCGTGGCGCCACCGGCGATACCCCAATACGCGCCCAGGCCGCGACCGCGCCAGGCGTGCATATCGAACCTGTCCGTGCCGATGCCACCGTGCTGTTCCGGTATTCCGCCATCACGTTCAATGGCCACCGTATCCATTACGATCAGCCCTATGTCACCCAGGTCGAAGGATACCCCGGCCTGATCGTGCATGGCCCGCTTCAGGCAACGTGGCTATGCCACCTTGCCGAACGCCTGCGCGGCACACCGCCCAAACGGTTCAAATTCCGCAGCCTTGCGCCGCTGTTTGACGTGGACACCGTGACCCTGAACGCGGCCGAAGGCGATGACAGGGTGCTACGCCTTTGGACCGCCGCCGAGGGCGGGCCGATCGCGATGGAGGCCGTGGCGGAATGGTAAGGTGGCCGCCCTATTCTTGATCCTTTAGAACGATCAAACCGTCCAGCGCGATAAAGTCGCCAGTCTTGGTCGCCACTAGCGGATTCACATCCACCTCTTCGATCAGGTCGGCGTTTTCCGCCATAAGACGGCTGAACCCGGCAATGATGCGGGCCAATGCGGCCTGATCTACACCGGCCTGTCCCCGTGCGCCGGCCAGAATCGGGGCGGCCTTTAGTTCGGAAATCATCTCTGCGGCTTCGGCTTCGCTCACCGGGGCCATCCGAAACGTGACGTCCTTCATCACTTCGACAAAAATGCCGCCAAGCCCAAGCGCGACAACCGGCCCGAATTCGGGATCGTTGCGCGCGCCAAGGATCAATTCGTGATCAAAGCTGACCATCGGTTGAACCAGAACGCGTGCATCGGCCTGCCCGGCCATTTTGGCGGTCAGGTCATCAAAAGCGCTGCGCGCGGCGGCCTCATCCGCGACGCCAAGAACAACAAGCCCGGCATCGGATTTATGCGCAATGCCGGGTGCGTCGCCCTTCATGACCACCGGATACCCGATCGCAGATGCCGCCGTCGCCGCCGCGTCTGCAGACTCACAAACATGGTCCTCACTCACCGGGACACCGGCCTTGGCCAAAAGAGTCTTGGCCGCGTATTCGGAAACGATGCTGTCCCCCGCCGCAACCCGTGCCTGCAATGCCTTGCGGACGTCGGGCAAGCGCACCTTGTCGTCGGTGGCCAGTGGCGCAGGACCGCCGTTGTTCCAAACCCGGCACCATGTATCCAACGCCGCCACCCCTTGGGCCGCATCCGCAGGCATTGGAAAATAAGGAAGGTTCAAACCGTCCAACTTGCCCAGATCGGACTCATCAAAGCTGCCCCCCGGCCAGCAAACGACAACGATTTCGTCGCGTTCCTTGGCAATCCGTCCCAGATCAGCGATCGGGGCGTTGTAATCGGGCGCGACTGTCAGCGACGGGATGATCACCTGAATATCGTCGAATCCGGCGAAAATTTCAGTGCAACCGCCCCAATAAGCATCCCCGCCCACAACCTGCGCCGTGGTATCAAGCGGGTTCTGCGCCTTGATCGGAAAGCCGAGCTCATCCGAAAACAATTGGTCCGCCCCGGCGGGTGGCGCCGGAAAGGTAAGGCCGGCAAAGGTGCCGTGATCGGCCATCAACCCGACATGCCCACCGGAAAGACAGAATGACGCGACATGATCGCCCGGCGCCTTGTAGGTGCGCAGTTTCCCGGCACGCCGCAACCGTGCGAACATCGACCCGATGCGAAACAGGTCGTCAATATCATGGGCCAGCGGTACACCATAGCGGCGCACAACCATGTCGAAAATATCGCTCGACCCGGCCAGGGCGCCGGTGTGCGACTGCGCCATGACCTTGCCCAGGGACGATCGCCCGGTCTTCAGGATCGTCACGGGCTTTCCGGCCCGCCCCGCACGATCCAGAAAGGCAAGGAAGGCGGGGGCGTTACGGACAGCTTCGATGATCAGAACAATCGCGTTGGTGTTGGGGTCATCAATCAACGCCTCGGCGCATTCGACGGCATCCAGGTCAGCCTCATTGCCAGTGGAAATGACATGCGAAAAGGCGACGCCTTCGGTCAAGGCGCAAAAAATCACTGACGCAAAGCTTAACCCGCCGCTTTGCGACGACATCCCCAGATCACCGGCCCTGATGTCCGGCCATGCCATCGCCGCGGCGGCCGCAGCACCGATATGGTCGTGAAAATTGGCAAATCCGATGCAATTTGGTCCCAGCACCCTGATCCCCATGCGCCGGGCAAGATCGGTCATTTGATCCTGAAGCGCGATATCCTCGGGGCGGCCGGTTTCCGCAAATCCCGCCGCACCGCAAAAGAACAGCTTTACGCCTTTGCCTTCGCAGGCCTCAAGCGTTTCGATCACTTTGCCCGGCCCCATGCCGTAGATGATGCAATCCACCGCATCCGGCAGATCGGCCACCGTCGGATAACATTTCTGTCCCGCGATCTCGTCCCGGTTGGGATTGACCGGATAGATCGGCCCATCAAATCCATGCCGCAAAAGCCCCGGAACGATCCGCCCGGTGAACCGCATCGGATTCGATGACGCGCCCACCACGGCAATGGATTTCGGGTTGAAAAGGGACATGTCGATGCCGCGTTCGTGGGTCATTGCAAGTGTGGTCCTGATTTATGAATGGTGATTGTTTTCGCCAGCCACAGCGGGCCGGTTGCGCGCCGTCTGTCAGGTGACCGTGGCCGGATCTGCGGGCATGGCAGACGGGGGCATCAAGGTAAAAACCCCCGCCGGTGTTCAGGGACCGGCAGGGGAGTGGTCAAGGAAGCGCACCTGCGCAACCCATCGGGAGTGCCCGGTGACACAGCCAATCCTGGCCGCATCACGCTGTTTCCGTCATCTTGCCGGCAGGGGCCAATATCGCGTCCATCCCCGCAGCATTTTCTAAATCCATCAACGCATCGTAATGCGCCTTTGCCTTGTCCTGTGACCAACCGGCATAGGTGGCGCAATCGGCGAATTTGGCCCACAATTCGGCCGCGTTCAGGGGCACGTCCGCATGCCCGGTGGCCCGAGCAACCGGCGTGCCTTCGATCCGCGTGCCGTCCTTAAGGACGACGATCACCTGATCAGTCGGGCGATACCCCGGAAGTTTTGGGTCATATTCAGTCGATGCGCTGACCGTGACTTTTTTCATCAGCTCCTGGACGCTGGGTTGGCGCACGAAATCATCGGTCAATTCTGTCAGGCCAACCTTGCCCGCCAAAACGCCCGACGCCATGTCGAACTGCATCGAAAACTTGGCCTCAAGCCCGGTCTGAGGCAACGCGTTGCGCAATGTCATCGCGTGAAGGTCCGATGTATAGGTATCGATGCTGGCGATCTGGGCGGGATCAACATCATGATCACGCATGATCTGAAGGATCCCGTCAGTCGCGCGGTGCCCACAATAACAGACTGGATATTTCTTGACCGAAATACCGTACCGGCGCATGCGCCAGTCTTTGCCAAGGTGATCGGCGGGTGTGGTGCGATCGACATCATTTTCGGGCGAAATCGCCTTTAGGAACCCCTGATTATGTTCGATCGCATCGGCCGAAGCGGTCATGCCAGCCGCCGCAAGCCGCGCAGACATCACACCAGACGCCGCCGCGCGGCCCGCATGAAAAGGCTTTGTCATCGTGCCGAAATTGGCCAACAGCCCGCTGGCCTGACTGGCCCCGATGGCAATGGCGTTTGTCGCCTGTTCCGCATTCAACCCCCGCAGGGCCGCACAGGCCGCAGAGGTGGAAATGGCGCCCAACACTCCGGTAGGATGCCAGCCCTTGTGCTGAATTTGCCCCGCATCGCGATAGGCCAGGTCGGCCCAAATCTCGTACCCGGCCATATAGGCCGCGATGATCTGCGCGCCGGTTGATCCCAGCACTTCGGCTTCGGCAAAAATCGCGGGCATCAACACGGTCGATGTGTGTCCCCGCATCGCGACGTCATCGTAATCCAACGCATGTGCCGCAGCACCATTGATAAACGCAGCATCCGACGCCGCGCGTTTTTCGTCGCCCATCAGGATCGACGCCTCGCCCCCGCCCTGCGGGAGTGTATCGCACAGGATTTTGACAAGCGGTTCGCCCTTGCCCGCCAGCATCACGCCAACAGCATCCGCGATGCCGGTTTTGACCAACGATGCACAATCGGCGGGCACGGTGATTTGCCCTGCCCCCAACGCCGCTGTGAATGCGCCGTATTGAACCGTCAGACCCGTCATCTTGCATATCCCCCAGTACGACAGGGCTGATTTCGCGGACCCTGTTGTTAGATGTTCCAGCCGTCAAAACGTTGGACGAATGCGTTCGGCGCGCGTCTCAAGGGCTTGCCTATTCGCAGTGCGAATAACCTATTCAACTTAGGTTAGGCCCGTGATACTGCGCTTGTAAAGACCCAGCCAAACCGTTCGTCCCATCCCAAAGGGGAGGTATTCGTGACCCAAGCCCTGCAAAACGACAAACACGGCGCCGACGCGCCACCCGAGAAAAATCGCCATTTTGTAGAGGCTCTGGCGCGCGGGCTTAGGATTTTGCGGTGTTTTTCCGCAGAACGGCCATCTCTGGGAACATCGGAAATCGCGCGGTTGACGGGCCTACCGCAACCAACCGTCTGGCGGTCATGTTACACACTTATGCAAACTGGATACCTTGTCCCCGATGGCGACAACGGGCGGATGCGTCTTGGCGCGGGATGTCTGGCATTGGGCAATGCGGTGCTGTCAACGCAACCCATGACCCAACTGGCCCAAGGGTTGATGCAACCCTGCGCCGACCGTTTCACCGCCGCGCTGGCCCTGGGCGAACGCGACGGTGACGCGATGATCATGACGATGCGGGTGCAAGGTCCGTCGGCCATGTTGATGAATATCCCCATCGGATCGCGGATGCCGATCCTGTCCTCCGCTCTCGGCTGGGCATATCTGGCGGAATTGGACCCGGACGAACGCCAAACCGTGATTGATGAACTGGCCCCCAGCGAAGCGGACCGCTGGGACGTTCTGGGACCCGCATTAGAGTCCGCCTTTGCCAATTATGACGCCCACAAATACGTGGTGAACCGGGGGTTCTTTCATCCGCGCGTCGTTTCAACAGGGGTGGCGTTTCGCATTCCGGGTCAGGATCGCATCCTTGCAATCAATTGCGGCGGCCCTGCCAGCAACAACAGCGACATCACGATAAAGACCGAAATCGCTCCGGCCTTGCTGTCAATTGCCGACACACTCAAAGACGCTGTGGCCGGGCACCACCAGGGATGACCACAACGCCAGACCGCGCCACTGCCGTTGCATCGCCACCCCCATCATGGGACAGGCGGCGCAATGCGGTTCTGGCCTGCGTCATGGTCGGGATCATGGCGACCAGCGTTCTGTCATCCGCCGGTGTAACGCCCGCGATCCGATTGATCGGCGGCGGTCTGGCCATCGTGCTGGTCCTGGCCCAATGGGCCAAGATCTCCAATGGCATCAGATGGACTGGCACCCTGATGCTGATCACTGGCGCAATCGCAACGATCTTTGCGCCCGAACCGCTGATGGTCATCGAACGCGGATTGCTTAGCACGGTTTCCTTTTTGTCGATTGTCGCGGCCGTCAGCCTTCTTGGCGCGCGCGCTGAAAGCAGCGCGGCCGTCTCGCAGATTGGCGAAACGCTGGCGCAGGTTGCCCGGCAAGGGGCTTATGGACCCATCGCGATCATTTCGCATCTGGTGGCATCGGGCCTGTCATTGGCGGGCACCGCCGTGCTGATGTCCACCGCCGCGCGTGCCCTGCCCGCAGACGACGACCCGGCGGCGCAACGACTTGCTTTCTCTGCGATCCTGCGCGGGTTTTGCTGTGCCATCGCGTGGACCCCGATGATGGGCAACATGGCGTTGATGTTGACGATTTATAATCTGACATGGCTCGACGTGGCGCCGATCAACCTGACCGCGGCGCTAAGCGTGATTGGCGCGGGCGTGGTTTACGAACGCATCCGGCGCGGCCCAAACACATCCGGGCCGCTTCCGCGCGACCTTAAGGTGGTGTTCCTGAAGGTGCTGCTGGCCTTGTGCACGGTGGTCCCGTTTCTGGTGATTCTCGGCCGGGGCACGGGCCTGCCAATCGCGCCGCTGATCGTGATTCTGGCCGCGCCCGCGGCAATGTTATGGGCCTGGGGCGAAGGACACGTCACAACCCTGTCTCCGGCTGGATTGGTGATGCGCGACGCCGTCGCACGTTTTCCCGCCTTTTCCGGCGAGGCGTTGCTGTTTCTTGGGGCGGGCCTTGCGTCATCCGCCATCGCCGGGCTGGTGCCCGTATCCCTTGCACAAAGCGTGGGCGGGCTGATGCTCGGCTCACCCGGCATATTGCTGCTGTTTTCGGTCATCGCAATTTCCGGCCCCGCGATAATCGGCATTCACCCCGCGCTTCCGGCGCTGATCATCGCAACGACCCTGTCACCCGAGGCAACCGGAATGCCCGCCATCAGCCATTTCGCAGCCGTCCTAACAGGATGGGGCCTGTCAAACATCCTTGGCCCTTTTACCGTAAGCGGCCTGATGACGGCGCGATCTGCGGGCCGATCCGCGCACCGTGTGACCATCGGTTGGAACCTTAGCGCGGTCATCTTTGTGACCCCATTCGCAGCCCTCGCGATCGAGGTTTTGACGCGGGTGATGTCACCCTGACGCAGGCCGATATCACATTTGCACCGTGTCTTTTCGCTTCCCGACAGTCGGCGCACAGGCCCTCTGCTGCCAAACCAACCGCACGCAACAGATCCATCGCCACCTTGCGCGAACCGGGCGCATCGCACCGTTTCACTTACCCACGAAAAATCGACACACACCTGTAATCGCAACAGGAAGGTTGAGAAAATTCAACCTTCGTGCCACGAATTAAGCTGAGCAGGATCCAGAATCCTGCCCCAAGGGAGGAAAAAGAAATGCGTTTATTCACGCTACCAGCGGTGGCATGTCTTGTTGCAACCGGCGCTACAGCCGCCGATTTCGATTTGCCGGGCACAGTGTCCTGGACAGCCTATTCAACCGGATCATCCGGCTATAACCAAGCGGTCGCCATCGGCGCTGCGTTGCAAGGTGCGGCAGATGTCAATCTGCGTATCCTGCCCGGCAAGAACGACCTTGCCCGTCTTGAACCCGTCCGTCAGGGCAAGGTTCAGTTTTCTGCCAACGGTGTAGGAACCTACATGGCGCAAGAGGGCGTTCTGTCCTTTGGTGCCAAAAACTGGGGACCACAAAAGGTGCGCCTGCTGGCCACCAACGTTGGCAGCGGGTCCGCATTGGTTCTTGCCGTGACAAAAAAGGGCTGCGAAGCCGCAGGCAAACCCAATTGTGAAGGCTTTACCTACGCCGACGTCAAAGGCCTTAAGGTCGCCTTTATCAAAGGTGCCCCAGCCCTGAACGTGAACGCCGAAGCATGGATGGCCTATGGCGGCCTGACATGGGACGACGTGGAACGGGTTGAATTCGGCGGCTACGGCGCGTCCTGGAAAGGCATGATCGACGGTTCCGTTGATGCCGCATTCGGCATCACAACCTCGGGCAACGCTTACGAGGCCGCGTCCGGCCCCAACGGCCTTTTCATTCCATCACTGAATTCATCTGATCCTGCCGCGTTCGAGCGTCTGAAGAAGGTGGCACCGTATTTCGTTCCGGTCACGGCCACTGTTGGCGCCACTCTGGATGACACCGATGGCATCTCATCCGCCAGCTATCCCTACCCAATCCTGATGGCCTATGACACACAGGATGCCGATCTGGCGTACAACATGACCAAGGCCATGTTCACCCTTTTGCCCGAGTACAAAGACGATGCACCCGGCGCCACTGGCTGGGCACTCAGCAATCAGGTCATGGACTGGGTTGTTCCTTACCACGCCGGTGCTGTCCGCTATTACAAAGAAGCCGGAACATGGTCGGACGCGGCACAGGCACATAACGACATGCTGATCAAACGCCAGGACCTTCTGGTCGCCACCTGGGAGGCCCTGAAGGCCGAAAACCCAAGTGACTGGGAAGCAGCATGGGCCGCCAAACGCCGCGAAGCGTTGACCGCCGCTGGCATGCCTGCGCCGTTCTAAGACACACCACACAACGGGGCGGACCATAAGCCATATGGACCGCCCCGTTTCCTATCACACCACAAAACAAAGATAATTCGGCGGCCAAGCCGCTAGGGGGGGAAGAGTATGGAGTCGCAGGACACCACGAATTCGCGTGGCGCCGCCGCCATCGAGGCCGAGCTGGCACAAGAAAAAGCCGTATTCACCGGCGCCGCCCGTTGGATCATCGTCAGCTTTACGCTGGCCGCGATTACCATCTCCATCAACCAGCTATTTAACCTGCGCATTGGCGGGTATTCGATGCTGGACGGGATGTATCTGAACCTGTTGGCCGGGCTGTTCCTTAGCCTGACTTTCCTGACATTTCGGGCCCGTGGCGGGTTTTCGACCACGGTGCCTTGGTACGATTGGCTGATCTTTGCCTTTACCCTGGTTGTGGCCGGTTACATGGTCTGGAATTCCGACCAGGCCACAGAATACGGCTGGGAATATGCCGCGCCGGAAACCGCGATCTGGTTCGCCATCGCCTTTTACTTTCTGATGCTTGAGGCAACGCGCCGTGCCGGTGGCAATGTCTTGTTCATCGTCGTTCTGATCTTTTCGCTATATCCCACATTCGCGGATCACGTGCCTGATCCACTCAGCGGATTCACCCAGCCGTTCCGTGATGTCGTTCCGTTCTTTGTGTATTCGTCCGAAGCATCCTTTGGCATCCCGATGCGTGCATTCGGCACCCTTGTCATCGGGTTCATCCTGTTCGGTGGCGTGCTTCAGTTCACCGGTGGTGGCCGGTTCTTTAATGACCTGGCGCTGGCGCTTGTCGGGCATTATCGCGGCGGGTCAGCCAAGGTTGCGATCTTTGCCAGCGGGTTCATGGGGTCGATGTCCGGATCGGTCATTTCAAACGTTCTGACCACCGGATCGGTGTCGATCCCGGCGATGCGACAATCCGGGTTTTCCGCACGCTATGCTGCGGCAACCGAGGCCTGCGCATCCACCGGCGGCGTGTTGATGCCACCCATCATGGGCGCAACCGCCTTTATCATGGCGTCCTGGCTGGGCCTGCCCTATTCCGAAATCATGATTGCGGCGGCGATCCCGTCGTTACTGTATTATTTTGGTCTGTTCGCGCAGATTGATGCCTATTCCGCGCGGCGCGGCCTCAAGGGAATGGCCCGTGATATCCTTCCGGCCCTTGGCGCAACCTTTCGCGCCGGCTGGATCTATATCGCGGTATTCGTCCTGCTGATTTACCTGATGGTGGCATTCCGCTGGGAACGCACGGCACCGTTTTACGCCATTGGCCTGCTGTTGATCGTCAACCAGTTCATCGGCAAAGACGGCTTTTCCATCAAAAGCTTCTTTGACATGATCGTGTCCGTTGGACGCATCCTGGCCGAATTGGTGGCCGTGTTGCTGGGCATCGGCATGATCGTCGGCGCGTTTCAGGCAACAGGGCTGACCGGGCCACTGGCCAGCGAACTGGTGGCTCTTGCCGGGAATTCCACGGCCCTTCTGTTGGTCATGGGGGCCGTGACGGCGTTCATTTTTGGCATGGGGATGACAGTGACCGCTTGTTACATCTTCCTCGCTGTGATTCTGGCACCCGCGCTGGTTCAGGCCGGGTTGAACGAACTCGCCGTGCACCTGTTCATTCTGTATTGGGGCATGGTCAGCTATATCACCCCGCCTGTCGCGCTTGGCGCGTTTGCGGCGGCGTCGATGGCCGGGGCCGATCCGATCAAAACCGGGTTCGAGGCGATGCGCCTTGGCGGCGTGATCTATATCACCCCGTTCTTTTTCGTGCTGAACCCTGCCCTGATCGGTCAGGCACCCTTCTTCGAAGTGATGATCGTGCTGACCTGTGCCCTTGTCGGGGTCTGGTTCATCTCGGCCGCTTTGCAGGGCTTTGTCAGCCTTGTTGGCACGCTTGGATCAGGCGTGACGGGAATGGTCACCCGGCTTGTCCTGTTCGTAGCAGGCCTGTTCATCGCCGCGCCGATTGGTGGCTTGATGGGGTTGAACCACTTTTCGTTGACACTGCTTGGGTTCGCCATGGCCGCATTCCCGATCTTTATCGCATGGCGCAACGGAACAGACGTCGTCGAAGCGACGACAATGCCCTGATCTGCAACGCCCCCCTTGGGGCACAGGCAAACAACAAACAAAATGGCGCCCGGTTATGGTTTGAACCGGGCGCCTTTCATTCTGCGGACCATGCGAAACGTCAGGTTGACGCGGCTTTCGCCCCCGGCGCAATTGTCGGCGCGGCATCGTTCAACCGTTCGATGGCAAACCCGGCTGCGGCCTTGTAGTTGGCCATGAATTCAGCCCTTTCGTCGGCCGGGACAACATCATCAATGTTGTCAAATTCCCCGCCACAACGTTCATCGATCAGGTTCAACAACCCGAACGGCCCCGCCCCGCGATTGCGCAAGACCACCTGCGAGATCGGTTCGCAGAGGGCCGCGTTATAAGCCCCAAGCGCAGCGGGTGTCACACCATGTTCAACCAAGGCAGCCCCCAGAACACGGGCATCGACTATCGCCTGACTGGCCCCGTTGGACCCGGTCGGATACATCACATGCGCCGCATCCCCCAACAGGGCCACCCCCGCGTCATGCCATGTGGGGATCGGATCGCGATCAATCATCGGGTATTCCCAGACATCCCCTGCGCCGCGCAAAAGGGCAGGCACGTCCAGCCAATCCCACGCCCATCCATCAAAGTGATGGGCAAAATCCGACAGCGCAACACGCTTGTTCCAATCGCCGCCCTGCCACCCTTGGGAATTGTCCACGGTGACTTCGGCGATCCAGTTGATCATCGCCAATCCCGTGTCCGGATCAGGGGCCGAGATAGGATAAAACACCATCCGGTGACGATGCGTGCCAAGCCCGACAAAGGATGCGCCGGTGCGGATCGGTTTGGCCTGTGTCGTGCCACGCCACATGATCGCCCCACCCCAGTTGATGTCCGGCTGATCGGGGTGCATCTGCGCACGAATGGCCGAATGGATCCCGTCGGCACCGATCAGCAACGTGCCTTTTTGGGTGGTCTGTGTGCCATCAAGCCCTTCGATCATCGCGGTGACGCCACCATCAGCATCATTGCGATACCCGGTCACACGCTGACCCAGTTGAACAGCATCGGCACCCAGCCGGTCACAGACCTCCTGATAGAGCAGCATCTGAAGCTGACCGCGATGCACGGAATACTGCGGCCAGTGATACCCGGCCTTGGTCCCACGGGGTTCGGAATAAACGTCGTTGCCCTTTAAGCCGACCAGCGCCCATTCCTGAGCGGACACGCCGATCTGGTCCAGTGCATCCGCGCCGATCCCCAGATCAAACAATTCGCGCACGGCGTTCGGTTGCAGGTTGATCCCAACGCCAAGCGGGCGCAATTCGCCCACGGCTTCGAACACAACGCAGGGAACACCAACCTGATGCAAGGTCAGCGCCATGGCCAACCCACCGATCCCGCCACCTGCGATGATCACCTTGTTTTCAGACATATCCGCCCCCCGTTTTTCGATCCCAATGGTTCATAACAAGAACCGTCGCGATCACAACGGGCATTCAGTCGCGCCTGACTTTCAACGGGAAAATGGCCACAGTCGGGCCGGGGTCCGGGTTTGGCCGCCCTAGGGAAACGGCGCCGCCCGTCGGGGTCGGGTGGCCACGAATGGCCACCCGAATTCGCTTCGCATCAGGCCAGATCGAAACGATCTGCGTCCATCACCTTGGTCCAGGCGGCAACAAAATCGGCCACGAACTTGGCCGCGTTGTCATCTTGTGCGTAAACCTCGGCGTAAGCGCGCAGGATCGAATTTGATCCGAACACCAGATCAACCCGGCTTGCCGTCCATTTCACCTGATCCGTTGCGCGATCACAGATGTCATAGAACCCGTCGTCTTTGGGTTTCCAGGCATTGTCCATGTCTGTCAGGGCGACAAAGAAATCAGTCGTCAACGCACCCACACGGTCGGTGAACACACCATGCTTGGTCCCGCCATGGTTGGTGCCCAACACCCGCATTCCCCCGATCAGCGCGGTCATCTCATGCGCTGTCAGGCCCATCAATTGCGCGCGGTCCAGAAGTAATTCCTCAGGGGTGACGGCATAGTCCTGCTTCACCCAGTTGCGGAACCCGTCATGGATCGGTTCAAGCACATCGAAAGACGCCGCATCGGTCATCGCATCGGTGGCATCGCCACGTCCGGGCGCAAAAGGAACCGTGACGTCAAACCCGGCCGCCTTGGCCGCCTGTTCGACACCAACGCCGCCCGCCAGAACGATCACATCCGCAACGCTGGCCCCACTGTCGGCCGCAATGCCTTCCAACACGTCCAGCACGCGGGACAGGCGGTCAGGTTCATTGCCCGCCCAATCCTTTTGCGGCGCAAGACGGATGCGGGCACCATTGGCACCGCCCCGCATGTCCGACCCGCGATAGGTCCGCGCGCTGTCCCATGCCGTCGCAACCATGTCGCTGATGCTTAGCCCGCTTGCGGCGATCTTGGCCTTGACGGCGGCAACGTCATATCCGGTGGCCCCGGCAGGCACCGGATCCTGCCAGATCAGATCCTCTTGCGGGGCGTCCGGGCCAAGGTAGCGTACCTTTGGCCCCATATCGCGGTGGGTCAACTTGAACCACGCGCGGGCGAACACCTCGGAAAAATAGGCCGGGTCTTTGTGGAACCGTTCAGAAATCGCGCGATAGGCAGGGTCCACTTTCATGGCCATATCGGCATCGGTCATCACCGGGTCCAACCGGATCGACGGGTCTTCTACGTCGACCGGGCGATCCTCGTCCTTGATGGCGACCGGCTTCCATTGATTGGCACCGGCCGGGCTTTTCGTCAGCTCCCACTCGTGGTTCAGAAGCATATCGAAATACCCATTGTCCCACTTCGTCGGCTCGCTTGTCCACGCGCCTTCGATCCCGCTCGACACGGTTTCGCGGCCCACGCCCTTGCCATTGGGATTGCGCCAACCAAAGCCTTGCTCCTCAAGGCCCGCGGCTTCGGGTTCGGCACCCAAGGCACCGGCATCGCCATTCCCGTGCGCCTTGCCGACAGTGTGACCACCAGCCGTCAGAGCAACGGTTTCTTCGTCGTTCATGGCCATACGAGCGAATGTTTCACGCACATGCGCCGCCGTTTTCAACGGATCAGGTTGGCCATTCACCCCTTCCGGGTTCACATAGATCAGACCCATCTGAACTGCCGCCAACGGGTTTTCCATGGTGGCCGGATTATCGACGCTGTCATAACGGCTGTCGCTTGGGGCCAGCCATTCCTTTTCCGCGCCCCAATAGATGTCCTGTTCGGGATGCCAGATGTCTTCGCGGCCAAAGGCAAAACCAAACGTCTTTAGGCCCATGTCCTCATAGGCGATTGTGCCGGCCAGGACCAACAGATCGGCCCAGCTGACCTTGTTCCCGTATTTCTTTTTGATAGGCCACAAAAGGCGGCGCGCCTTGTCCAGGCTGACGTTGTCCGGCCATGAATTCAGCGGGGCGAACCGCATGTTGCCGGTGCTGCCGCCGCCGCGACCATCGGCTAGGCGGTACGTACCGGCGGCGTGCCACGACAAGCGCACCATCAACCCGCCATAATGGCCCCAGTCGGCTGGCCACCAGGACTGACTGTCGGTCATCAGCGCGTGCATGTCTTTCTTCAGCGCGTCAAAGTCCAGTGTCTTGACCTCTTCGCGGTAATCGTAATCCGCACCCATTGGGTTGGATTTGGTGTCATGCTGATGAAGAATGTCCAAGTTCAGCGCATTGGGCCACCACTCCATGACCGACGCTTCGCTGACAGTGTTCCCGCCATGCATGACCGGGCATTTGCCCGCGTTAGAACCATCATTTCCGTCCATTTCTCGCTCCAATCGCTGTTAGCTGGATGTGTCATGCCCGCGCGCGGGTCCACGAAGAACCAAAAGGGTATTTCTCCGCGCAACCTCTCTCATATTTGCTGAGTCTGCAAACAAAGTTGGCCCCTCGACGTGCCAAATCAAATGATGGCGACGGTGGCGGTTGTCGGATCGAAATCCCCTTGATTGGCCCAGTCTACGGCCTTTGTTTGATATATAGAAATTGCATTTCTGTATTTGTGCGATAATTTCAACCTATGAATAATCTGACACTGAAACAGCTTAGGTATTTTGAATCTCTGGCCCGCCACGGCCATTTCGGCCATGCAGCCAGCGCATGTTCAATCACACAGCCAGCGCTGTCCGTGCAGATACGCGAGCTAGAAGAATCCCTTGGGCTGGCCCTGTTTGAACGCACAACGCGGCGCGTGCGCCTTACTGGTTTTGGCGAAGAATTTGCATCACGGGTCAGGACCATCCTGCGCGGTGTCGATGAATTGTCTGACCTGGCCCGCGCATCCCAGGACACGATTGTCGGCCGCCTGCGCCTTGGGGTGATCCCGACGATCGCGCCATATCTGTTGCCCAACGTTGTTGCGAACCTTGGCCGCGATCACACCGGCCTGGACGTGCGGGTACGGGAATCTTTGACCCAAACATTGATCGGCGAACTTGCCGACAGCCGGCTGGACGCCGCCATCGTTGCCCTGCCGATAAACGAGTCATGGCTGAACGAAATACCGTTGTTCACCGAAGAATTCGTTTTGGTCTGCCCCATCGCTGACGCTGGCAAACCATCCCCGAACCAGGACGACTTGCGCGAAATGAAGCTGCTCCTGCTTGAGGAAGGCCACTGCTTTCGCGATCAGGCCCTCGCCTATTGCAACCTTCAGGCGGCGTCGCCCCGCGAATTGCTTGACGCAAGTTCGCTTTCGACTCTGGTACAATTGGTTGGGTCAGGCATCGGCAACACGTTGATCCCCGAAATGGCCATTCCCGTTGAAACACGGTCCGCAACTGTTCAGGTTCAACGATTTGCTGCGCCCCGGCCGACACGCACCATCGGGATGATCTGGCGCAAGACAAACCCGTTGGCGCGCCAGTTGACCCAGATCGCTGAAACCGTGCGCAAGTCGGCCCAGCCCACACGAAAATCACCGATAGGTTCAGAAACACCGCGTTAACCGCCCTATCGAACCATCAATGGCCGCAAAACACGGCAATTTCTGCCTCCGGGCAGATTTTTCCGATCGGAAGCTTGACCGGCACCTTTTGATTTTTCTAAAGTTAACACCATACTTTGCGCGCGTGAAATTTGTGTAACCCATGTTTGTGCCCGCCCTGGTCACTGCACTGATTGCAAGATCCGAGGTGGGAAAAGGAAAGCCATGGCCGGACAAAAAGTCAGAAACATGGAAGAATTCGCAGCCAAGAGCGGCGTCTCAAGGCCCACGGTTTCCAAGTATTTCAACGACCCGAAAAGCGTTCGTGACTCCACCCGCGCACGCATAGAAGACGCCCTTGAACGATTTGACTATCGCCCGAATGTCTATGCCATCAATCAGAACCGGCGCCTGACAAAGAACATCGGCATTGTTGTCCCGTATGTGGCCGACCCGTTCTTTGCCGAAATCGCCAGAAACATCGAACGGCGCTGCATCGACGCAGGGTTTTCGCCATCAACGTTCAGCTCGCACGGCAGCCCCGAACATGAAATCGAAATCCTTGATGCCCTTAGATCAATGCGCCCGGCCGGTGTCCTGCTTGCCCCGCTTGGCCGCGCGTCAGACCGCAAAAAGGTCGAAGCATTCTGCAACGAAGTGCCCACCGTACTGTTCGATTGCAACATAGAAGGCGCGGGGGCTGCGTTTATCGGGTCCGATAATTTCCAGTCCGTGCCACTGTTGGTCGATTACCTGTGCCGCACCGGGGAACCGCCGTGTTTCTTTGAAATGCCGCCGGTCAATCCAAACGCAAACAAACGCCGCGACGCTTATGTTCAGGCGATGGACCGGCTGGGCCACACCCCCCATGTCGTGCGAGTGAACGGACAGGGTTGGAATTTCGAAGACGTTGGATATTCCGAAGGCATGCGCATTTTGGCCCAGGGTGGCCTTCCCAGTCAGACGGTCCTGTGCAGCAACGACCGCCTCGCCATCGGCCTGTTGGCCGCCGCATACGAAAGCGGGATTCGCGTGGGCATCGGCAAGGACTGCGGGCTGCGTATCGCGGGGCATGACGATCACCCGTTCGCACGGTTCACCTGCCCGTCCCTCACAACTGTCTCGCAGGACTACGAAGCGATTTCGGAACGTAGTGTGGAAACGCTTTTGGAAGTTGTCGAAGACGACGGCAAAAACGATTCGCGCCCCGAAACCCTGTTTGAAGGACGGCTGGTCATGCGTGCATCTGCCTGAATCGCCTTTAATTTTACGCGCGTAAAATATTTATTGACGCCGCGTAGTCGTGTTCTCTAGGCTTGCCTGCAACATCCAATGCATCAGGGAGGACAAGGGATGCTTTTCAGGACGCCACTCACGTTGGCGAGCGCGGCAGCCATTTTTGCGGCAACCGCAGTTTACGCCGAAACCACGATCACCATCGCAACAGTGAACAACGGCGACATGATCCGTATGCAGGGTCTGACCGACGATTTCACCGCCCAGAACCCGGACATCAAACTGGAATGGGTCACGCTGGAAGAAAACGTTCTGCGCCAGCGTGTGACGCAGGACATCGCCGCCAAGGGCGGTCAGTTCGACGTCATGACCATCGGCACCTACGAGGTCCCGATCTGGGGCGCTCAAAACTGGCTGGTTTCGCTGAACGATCTGCCTGCCGATTGGGACGCGGACGATATCCTTCCCGCCATCCGTGGCGGCCTGACCGTTGACGGCGAACTTTACGCCGCGCCTTTCTATGGCGAAAGCTCGATGGTGATGTATCGCAAGGACCTTATGGCCAATGCCGGGCTGGAAATGCCCGACGCGCCAACATGGGGCGACATCGAAAAAGCCGCGGCAGCGATGACCGACAAAGACAACGAAGTCTATGGCATCTGCCTGCGCGGCAAGGCGGGCTGGGGCGAAAACATGGCCTTCCTCACCGCGATGTCCAATTCGTTCGGCGCACGCTGGTTCGACGAGGATTGGAAACCCCAATTCGACAGCGCACAATGGGCGACCACGCTGAACACCTATATGAACCTGATGACCAAATATGGTCCTCCCGGCGCATCCACCAACGGGTTCAACGAAAACCTTTCGCTGTTCCAACAGGGCAAATGCGGCATGTGGATCGACGCAACCGTTGCGGCGTCTTTCGTGACCAACCCAAAGGACAGCACCGTTGCCGACAAAGTTGGCTT
The DNA here is from genome assembly GCA_050633485.1 of Pseudooceanicola sp. Taxonomy (GTDB): domain Bacteria; phylum Pseudomonadota; class Alphaproteobacteria; order Rhodobacterales; family Rhodobacteraceae; genus Pseudooceanicola. The sequence continues at coordinate 298,337 of JBOEGP010000006.1, read as the reverse complement.
TGCTCTGGCCGCTGACGCGGGCCTTGGCAAACGCGGCAACTGGCTCTGGGCATGGTCGCTGGCAATTCCTGCCGGGTCCGATGCCACCGACGCTGCGAAGAAATTCGTCGCCTGGGCCACAAGCAAGGAATACACCGCCCTTGTCGCCAAGAACGAAGGCTGGGCAAACGTTCCTCCGGGCACACGCACATCGCTGTATGAAAACCCGGAATATGCCAAGGTGCCTTTCGCGGCGATGACACTGAATTCGATCAATTCCGCTGACCCGACGAACCCAACCGTGGACCCCGTGCCATACACCGGTGTTCAGTTCGTCGCGATCCCGGAATTTGCGGGCATCGCCACGCAGGTGGGTCAGGAATTCTCGGCTGCACTTGCCGGTCAACAAACTGTGGAGCAGGCCCTTGCCAAAGCGCAGGCCCTGACCGCTGAAGAGATGGAAGCCGCAGGCTACTAACCCATCCTCCCTATCCCGGGGGGCAGGAATACCTGTTCTCCGGGACTTTTCCCCCGTTATCCTGACAGATCAAAACAACCGCGGCACTTCACCCGCGAGGAGACATGTCATGGCCACCCAGCATTCCCGTTCCGCAGCACGTTTGATGATGGCACCCGCAGTCATCCTGCTTCTTGGCTGGATGCTGGTGCCGCTGACCATGACCCTGTTCTTTTCGTTCAAGAAATACCTGCCCCTGCGGGGCGGTGATCTGGGCTGGGTCGGGTTTGACAATTACGTACGCTTTGTGTCGTCCAGCGCGTTCTGGCCTTCGGTCCTGGCCACGCTGATCATTGTCGGCGGCGTCCTGATAATCACCATTGTCTTTGGCGTTTTGCTGGCCATGTTGCTGGATCAGCCGATGTGGGGTCAGGGCATTGTTCGCATTCTGGTCATCGCTCCGTTCTTTGTGATGCCAACCGTCACCGCGCTGGTATGGAAAAACATGTTCATGGACCCGGTGAACGGCCTGTTCGCCCACCTGTGGAAGGCATTTGGCCTGACCCCGGTGGAATGGCTTAGCCAGGCGTCGCTGCCATCCATCGTGATGATCGTATCCTGGCAATGGCTGCCGTTCGCCACGCTGATCCTGCTGACCGCGATTCAATCGCTGGACAGCGAACAGCTTGAGGCCGCGGAAATGGACGGCGCGCCGCCATTGTCCCGGTTTGCCTATATCATTCTGCCGCACCTGGGCCGCGCGATCACAATCGTCGTTCTGATCCAGATGATCTTTCTCATGTCGATCTTTGCCGAAATCTTTGTGACCACCCAGGGCAGTTTTGGCACCCGCACCCTGACCTACCTGATTTATCAACGTGTGCTGGAAAGCCAGAATGTCGGGCTTGGGTCGGCGGGCGGGATCTATGCCGTGATCCTTGCCAATATCATCGCGCTGTTCCTGATGCGCATCGTCGGCAAAAACCTGGACGCGTGAGGAGGAACAGATCATGGCCCGCGCCGTCACAACACAACGCAAGATCATCAACACCGCCGCCGCATGGGCCGTGGGCCTGCTGATTTTCTTTCCGATCCTCTGGACCATCCTGACCAGTTTCAAAACCGAAGCCGAAGCAATCGCCAGCCCCCCGGTCCTGTTCGGGTTCGACTGGACACTGGAAAACTATTCGGTGGTCATGGAACGTTCAAACTATGCGCGGTTCCTTTGGAATTCGATCTTTATCGCGGGCGGCTCTACCTTGCTTGGGATTATCATCGCGGTTCCGGCGGCGTGGTCGATGGCCTTTGTGCCGTCGCGCCGCACCAAGGATATCCTGCTCTGGATGCTCTCGACCAAGATGTTGCCAGCGGTTGGCGTGCTCTACCCGATCTATCTGCTGTTCATCAAAATGGGTCTGCTCGACAGCCGGCTCGGCCTGACTGTGGTGTTGATGCTGATCAACCTGCCGATCATTGTCTGGATGCTGTACACGTATTTCCGCGAAATTCCCGGCGAGATTCTGGAAGCGGCCCGTATGGATGGCGCCACCCTGCGGTCGGAAATTCTGTACGTGCTGACCCCCATGGCGGTGCCAGGCATTGCGTCGACCCTGCTTCTCAACTTCATCCTCGCATGGAACGAAGCCTTCTGGACGCTCAACCTCACGGCGGCCAAGGCCGCGCCGTTGACTGCGTTTATTGCCAGCTACTCAAGCCCCGAAGGCCTGTTTTACGCCAAGCTTTCGGCCGCTTCGACCATGGCCATTGCACCGATCCTGATCCTTGGCTGGTTCAGCCAGAAACAGCTTGTGCGCGGCCTGACCTTTGGCGCGGTGAAATAAGGAATACGACGATGGGACAGATCACTCTTGAAAAAGTCACCAAGAAATTTGGGGCCGTCGAAGTCATTCCCCCGCTGGACCTGACAATCGAAGACGGCGAATTCACCGTCTTTGTCGGACCGTCGGGCTGTGGGAAATCCACCCTTCTGCGCCTGATCGCCGGGCTTGAGGATATGACATCCGGCACGATGAAGATCGACGGGCACGACGCAACCCACATTGCCCCCGCCAAACGCGGGCTGGCGATGGTCTTCCAATCCTATGCGCTTTATCCGCATATGACGGTGCGCAAGAACATCGCATTTCCCATGCGAATGGCGGGTATTGATCAGGCCGAACAGGATCGCCGCATCGAACAGGCCGCCAGCGCCCTGAACCTGACCGATTACCTTGACCGGCGCCCCGGTCAATTGTCCGGCGGACAGCGCCAGCGTGTCGCCATTGGCCGCGCCATCGTGCGTGAACCATCCGCCTTTCTGTTTGATGAACCACTGTCCAACCTTGACGCGGCGCTGCGCGTCGGCATGCGGTTGGAAATCAGCGAACTGCACAAACGCCTTGCCACCACGATGATCTATGTCACCCATGATCAGGTCGAAGCGATGACAATGGCCGACAAGATCGTCGTTCTACGCGCCGGGAACATTGAACAGGTCGGCACCCCCCTTGAACTGTATCACAGCCCGCGCAATCAATTCGTTGCTGGTTTTATCGGCTCACCCAAAATGAATTTCATCGAAGGGCCCGAAGCCACGAAACTGGACGCCAAAACAATCGGCATCCGCCCTGAACACATCGACGTGGCCGACGAAAACGGCGCATGGAAGGGCAAGGTCGGCGTGGCCGAACACCTTGGCTCGGACACGTTCTTTCATATCCATGACACCGGTCTGGCCGAAACGATCACCGTGCGGGCACCCGGTGAGGTCAGCTATCGCCACGGCGACACGATCCACCTGTCACCCAGACAGGACCAAATCCACCGCTTTGACGCCGAAGGATTGCGGATCGCATGACCCGTTTGGCTGGAAAAACGGCGCTTATCACCGGCGCCGCGCGTGGCATTGGGCGAACTTTCGCACAGGCCTTTGCAAAAGAAGGCGCACGCGTCGCCATTGCGGACATTGACATGGATCGCGCCCGCCAATCCGCTTCGGACATCGGGCATGCCGCCTTTGCCGTCGAAATGGATGTGACATCGCAGGCCAGCATTGATGCGGCCGTAACCGCGACCGTCGAAAAATTCGGGCACATTGATATCCTGATCAACAATGCGGCCCTGTTCACCGCAGCCCCGATTGTCGAAATTGACCGCGCCGATTTTACCCGCGTCTTTGACATCAACGTCGGCGGCACATTGTTCACGATGCAGGCCGTGGCGCGCCACATGATCGCGCGCGGACAAGGCGGCAAAATCATCAATATGGCCAGCCAGGCGGGGCGGCGCGGCGAACCGCTTGTCGCCGTGTATTGCGCGACCAAGGCCGCCGTTATTTCACTGACCCAATCCGCCGGGCTGAACCTGATCGCGCACGGTATCAACGTGAATGCGATTTCGCCCGGCGTTGTGGACGGTGAACACTGGGACGGCGTTGATGCCTTTTTCGCAAAATACGAAGGCAAGGCCCCCGGTCAAAAGAAACGCGAGGTCAGCGCAGCGGTCCCGTTCGGGCGCATGGGCACGCCCGAAGACCTGACCGGCATGGCGCTGTTTCTGGCCAGCGATGACGCGGATTATGTCGTGGCGCAAACATATAATGTGGATGGCGGCCAATGGATGAGTTGACCCCGCTGTCCAACGCCACCTTGGGCGACATCACCACCGTGCGCACGCCGCAATATGATCGCGCGGCCCTAAGTGCGGGGATCGTGCATATTGGATTGGGAAATTTTCACCGCGCCCATCAGGCCTGGTATCTTCACCGCTTGTTCGATCAAGGATTGAACCTTGATTGGGCGATCATCGGGTCGGGGGTGCGCCCCGGTGATGCCGTGCAGCGCGAAAGGCTGATGGCGCAGGATTGCCTGACCACCCTGATCGAGTTGGACCCATCCGGCAAATCCGCCGAAATCTGTGGGGCGATGATTGATTTTCTACCTGTCGAATCCGCCAACACCGCGCTGATCGCAAAATTGGCCGACCCGGCCATTCGCATCGTTTCACTGACTGTGACCGAGGGGGGGTATTTCATTGACCCGGCAACCGGGCAGTTTGACGGGACCGACGCAGATATTCGGCATGACGCAAATAAGCCTGATCACCCGATCACCGCCTTTGGCGCGATCATCGCGGCCTTGCGCCTGCGACGGGACACCGGGCGTGGCCCGATCACCTGCCTCAGCTGCGATAATCTGCAAGGCAACGGCGATATCCTGCGTCAGACAATCGTGTCACTCGCCCGTCTGTCAGACCCGGAAATGGCCGATTGGATCAACACACACTGCAGTTTTCCAAACTCTATGGTTGATTGCATCGTGCCCGCGACCGGTGACAGCGAAATCGCCCTGGTCCACAGCTATGGGATCGACGATGCCGCCCCGGTCACCCACGAAAACTTTCGCCAATGGGTGATCGAAGACGACTTTTGTGCCGGGCGCCCGGATTGGGACAGGGCGGGCGCAACATTTGTGGACAACGTGCATGACTTTGAAACGCTGAAAATTCGCGTGTTGAACGGTGGGCATCAGATCATCGCGGATGTCGGTGAAATCATCGGGTTGACCACCATCGCGCAATCCATGGCCCACCCGTTGATCCGCGCCCTGTTGCGCAAGGTTGTTGCCGAAGAAATCGCGCCGCATGTCAAACCGGTGCCCGGATATACGCCGCTGGAATACCTGGACCTGATTGACCGCAGGTTCTCGAACCCGGAAATCGCTGACACCAACCGGCGCGTCGCTTTTGACGGATCCAGCCGCCAACCCGGGTTCGTGGTGCCGTCAATCCGCGACGGACTTGCAACCGGGACCACGGTCAATGGGCTCGCCCTCGTTTCGGCCGCATGGGCGCGCTATTGCATCGGCACACGCGAAGATGGCAGCGAAATCGCCCCGAATGACCCGAACTGGGACACGCTTCGGAAGATGGCAATCGCGGCGAAAACAGACCCTATGCAATGGCTTTCGATGACCACGATCTATGGCGATCTGGCAAATGACACGCGGTTCGCGGGCGCGTTTTGCACTTGGCTGACCATGTTCCACGCAGACGGGGCCAAGGCGACACTCACGTCCTATCTGTCCGAATGACCTATCTGGGTGTTGATATCGGCACATCGGGGCTGCGGGCCCTGTTGGTGGATCAGGCGGGGCAACCAATTGGGTCAGCCGAACACGCCTATGCCACGTCACACCCCCACGATGGGTGGTCCGAACAGGACCCGGCGGCCTGGATCACCGCCCTGGAAGACACAATTGCCCAATTGCGCGCGGCCCACCCGGAATTCGCTGACCTGAAAGGCATCGGCGTCGCGGGGCACATGCATGGTGCCACGTTGCTGGATGAAAACGACAGGGTTCTGCGCCCCTGCATCCTGTGGAACGACACGAGGAGCCACGCCGAAGCCGCCGCGCTGGACGCGCAACCGACGTTTCGTGGCATCAGCGGCAACATCGTCTTTCCCGGATTTACCGCGCCCAAACTGGACTGGGTACGTCACAACGAACCGGACATCTTTGCCCGCACCGCCAAGGTGCTGCTGCCAGCCGCATTCATGAACCTTTACCTGATCGGCGCGCATGTCAGTGACATGTCCGACAGTTCCGGGACATCGTGGCTGGACGTTGCGGCGCGGCGCTGGTCAGACACCCTGATCGACCAAAGCCACATGCGTTTGGATCAGATGCCCGCCCTTGTCGAAGGCAGCGAAGCAGCCGGTGCCCTGCGCCCCGATCTGTGCGAAAAATGGGGCCTAAAACACCCCGTGACAATCGCCGGCGGCGCCGGGGACAATGCAGCAGCGGCCTGTGGCATGGGCGCGCTCAAGGATGGTCAGGGGTTCGTGTCTCTGGGCACGTCTGGCGTGTTGCTTTTGGCCAGAAACCGGTTTGCACCGGCCCCTGACACCGCCCTGCATACATTTTGCCACGCGGTACCGGGACGGTGGTATCAGATGGGCGTCATGCTATCGGCAGCCGACAGTCTGGCGTGGTTGTCATCACTCACCGGCACGCCGCCCGATACGCTGACAAACGACCTGGGCACAGATGTCCGCCAACCGGGCGCGGTGCAATTCCTGCCCTACCTGTCCGGTGAACGCACACCCCACAACGACGCGAATATTCGCGCCGGTTTTTCCGGGATCAGCCGAACGACAACGCGCGATGACATGACCCATGCCGTCCTGTCCGGCGTGTGTTTTGGCCTGCGCGATTCACTTGAGGCGATCACTGCCACCGGCGGCCAGTTCTCGCGCTTGTATGCCATCGGCGGTGGCAGCGCGTCGCGCTATTGGCTGCGCTTGCTTGCCACCGTTTTGAACACACCGCTTGCCATCCCGGACGGGCGTGAATTCGGCGCGGCCCTTGGCGCGGCCAGATTGGGGATTGCCGCCGCAACCGATGACCGCATCGAATATGTCATGCGCCCCCCGGACATTGCCGAAATCATCCACCCTGATGACAGCTTGATCGTTGCCTATGATGCTGCATACCGTCGGTTTCGTGACACTTACCCAATTCTTAAATCCATTCCCTGACCGAGTGAGCCAATGATCCTGTGCTGCGGCGAAGCCCTGATTGACATGATCCCAACCCCGACGAACACCGGACGGGACGGGTTCGTGCCCCATTCCGGGGGCGCGATATTCAACACCGCGATCGCGCTTGGGCGGCTTGGCACGCCGGTCGGGATGGTGACAGGGCTATCCTCTGACATGTTCGGCGATCAATTGCGCGCGGCGCTGAGTCAAAGCCACGTGGACACGACGACGACAATCCGATCCGACCGCCCTTCAACATTGGCGTTTGTAAAACTGACGGATGGGCAGGCCAGCTATTCCTTTTATGACGAAAACTCTGCCGGGCGGATGCTGACACTTGCGGATATGCCCGTTCTGGGTCCGTCTGTCTCTGGCCTGTTTTTCGGCGGTATCAGCCTGGCCTGTGAACCCTGCGCGGATGCCTATGCCGCCCTTTTGGAACGCGAATGCACTGCGCGCGTCGTGATGATCGACCCGAACATTCGCCCCGGTTTCATACAGGACGAAAACCGATACCGCGCGCGTCTTGACCGGATGCTGCGCCTGTCCGACATCGTCAAGATTTCTGACGAAGACCTGAACTGGATCGACCCCGGGCCGCAGTCGTTGGGCGAAAAAGTATCCGCCATTCTGGGCATGGGTCCGTCACTTGTCATTCTCACACGGGGCGGCGACGGTGCGACCGGGTATCTTGGCGACGGGTCACAGGTGTCTGTCCCTGCTCGCATCGTCACCATCGTTGATACCGTCGGCGCCGGTGACACCTTTAACGCCGGCGTTCTGGCCAAGTTGTTTGAACTTGGCCTTTTGACCAAATCCGCGATTAAGGTATTATCAACGCAAACCCTGGAAATGGTTCTGTCCCATGGCGCTGACGCCGCCGCCGTAACTGTTTCGCGCGCGGGCGCGAACCCGCCCTGGACCAATGACCTGTAACTAAAACGGCAAGACCATTCACAGCCCAGCCTTTTCGCTCAAATGTTAGCGCTAACTTAATACGTGCCGCCCACCTCAGGAGACTGATCATGACAACCACAATAGCAATCAACGGCTTTGGACGTATCGGGCGCGGCGTGCTGCGTGCGCTGATCGAAAACAATGTCCAAGATATCGAAGTGGTCGCAATCAATGACCTTGCCGCCGCAGAAACAAACGCGCACCTGCTGAAATACGACAGCGTGCACGGCCGATTGAACAGCCCGGTCCGGGTGGTCGGTGATCGGCTTGAAATCGGGGGAATGCGCATTCGCCTGACCGCGATCCGCACACCCGAAGACCTGCCCTGGCAGGATGTCGATATCGCATTCGAATGCACCGGCCTGTTCACGGCCCGCGACGATGCCAAGCGCCATCTTGCCAACGGGTCCAAACGGGTCCTGATTTCGGCGCCGGGCAAGGACGCCGACCGGACGGTCGTTTATGGTGTCAATCATATGGACCTGACCGGCGACGATATCATCGTGTCAAACGCGTCCTGCACCACCAATTGCCTTGCCCCGGTGGCGATGGTTCTGGACCGTGAATTCGGGATCAAGACCGGATACATGACCACGATCCACGCCTTTACCGGCGATCAGCCCACCCATGACAGCGCGCATCGCGATCTTTACCGCGCACGGGCTGCATCGCTTTCGATGGTCCCGACATCAACCGGGGCGGCGCGGGCAATCTCTCTGGTGCTGCCGCAACTGTCCGGCAGGCTTGAGGGGTCCGCCATTCGGGTGCCCACGCCCAACGTATCGCTGATCGACCTCTGTTTCGTTCCCCAACGCCCGGCTTTGGCGGAACAGGTCAATCTGGCCATCAAACAGGCCGCATCTGGCGAATTATCCGGCATTCTCGGCTACGAGGAAGACCCGCTGGTTTCCATCGACTTTAACCATGATCCCCATTCGTCGACCTTTGCACCGGCCCAGACCAAGGTGACGGACGACGGGCTGGTCAGGGTTGTCAGCTGGTATGACAACGAATGGGGCTTTTCCAACCGGATGATCGACACCGGGCGCAGGATTGGCAGCCTGATCTAAACGGGTGATCCCATTTTTGCCCCAGCGTCACGCGGCAAATACGACCCTAAACCGCCCATATTCGCAATTTCTATGGTGCCCCGGCCAAAAGCGCCGCGTTGCCACCGGCGGCGGTTGTATCAACGCACATATGGCGTTCGTGAACGACATGGGCCTTGTCTGGCATCCCGGTGATCAACGGAATGATCACGCCCTTTCGGGTGCTTAACGCCGCCGAATATGCCCGCGCCTGTCCGTCATCCCCCCACCACAAAACGCCGGAAAAACCGTCAAGCTCTGTCAGCGATTGCGCCGACACTGCACCGTCTGCAATCACCGCCGTACCACCGAAAGCTTTGACAGCGCGCGCCTGCGCACCCGCCGCATCGGCACCCGGACCAAGACACAAGATCGGTGGGCGGCTGTAATGCGCAAGCCGGTTCAATTCACCGGTCGGGCCGGGCAAGAATTGTTCTGCCAATCGAACGCCATGGCCCCTGTCCAGCGCAGATTGAATCGTATCGCGTGTCGCGTGACCGTCCCATTCGGCGCCCAAGGCATCGCCGGGGTCCGGCGCATAGAACCGGTCAAGGTAAAGCGGGCCGCCAGCCTTTGGGCCTGTCCCGGAAAGGCCTTCGCCCCCAAACGGTTGTGAACCGACAACAGCGCCGATCTGATTGCGGTTCACATAGATATTCCCGGCATGGATCGCCTCGCTCACCGATTGAACCCGATCGTCGATACGTGTGTGCAACCCGAAGGTAAGGCCGAACCCCGTCGCGTTTACCTCGGCCACGACCTTATCCAAATCGCGCGCCTTGAACGTCGCGATATGAAGGACCGGACCAAAGATTTCGCGGCCCAGTTCCGCGATCCCCCCGATCCGCAACAGTGTCGGCGGAACAAAGGTACCCTCCGTCGGCGCGGCGACACTGTGCATCACGTCACCTTCGTGGGCCGCAATATAGTCCATGATCTCGTCGCGGGCGGCCTGATCAATGACCGGGCCGACATCCGTGGAAATGGCCCACGGGTCGCCCACCGTCAGTTCATCCATCGCCCCCTTGATCATGGCGATGACATGCGACGCGTTATCCTCCTGAAGGTAAAGGCAGCGCAACGCGGAACACCGTTGACCCGCCGATTGAAATGCCGAAGCCACGATGTCGCGCACCGCCTGTTCGGGCAAAGCGGTGGAATCCACGATCATCGCGTTCAATCCACCCGTTTCCGCCACCAACGGCGTTCCCGGCGCAAGATGGTCCGCCATCGTCCGCGCGATAATCCGTGCCGTGTCGGTTGACCCTGTAAAGACCACGCCATTTACACGCGCATCAGACGTGATCGCCGCCCCAACTGTTGTCCCCCGCCCGATCAGCAATTGAAGCGCCGCCAGCGGCACCCCGGCTTTGTGCAACAATTCTACCGCCTTGGCCGCAATGACCGGGGTCTGCTCCGCAGGTTTGGCAAGAACCGCGTTGCCCGCCATCAACGCAGCCGAGATTTGGCCAGTAAAAATCGCCAACGGGAAATTCCACGGGCTGATCGCCGCAACGATACCGCGCGGGGCCTGCTGGCGCGTTTCGCCGTCGCCTGCATAATACCGCAGGAAATCGACAGCCTCGCGGACCTCGCCGATGGCATCTGGGATCGTCTTGCCCGCCTCCTTTGACAGGATGGCGAAAAGCACGCCAAAATTTGCCTCGTATAGGTCAGCGGCGCGGCGCAGAACGGCGGCCCGTTCACTTGGCGGGGCGTCCCAAACAACGGCATCTTTGAATGCACGGGCAACCGTTGGTCCGTCTGCTTCGACCGCCTGTGCCACAACATCACCGGTGGCCGGATTGATCACCGGCCTGGTCTGCCCACTGGGCTGTGACACCGTTACCGGCCCGACATTGGGTATCGCCACGTCGCGGGCCATTTCGATTGCGCGCAATTCTCCGTCATCGAAAATGTCCCAGCCACGCGAATTGCGCCGCCCCTTGCCGAAAATGTACGCTGGCGGAACCAGCCCGGCGGGCGCTTTTGCACAGGGCAATGCATCGAACGGGTCTGCCGCAATATCTTGGGCCGTGACTGTTTCATCAACTATCTGATGGACAAAGGATGAATTCGCTCCGTTTTCCAACAGACGGCGCACCAGATAGGCCAAAAGATCACGATGCGCCCCCACGGGCGCATAAATCCGGCAATGCCCCTGGGTTTCGGCCAAAACCATATCATGAAGCCGTTCGCCCATGCCATGAAGCCGCTGGCATTCGAATGGGCGCCCCTGGGCAAGCTCTAGCACCGCGGCGACCGTGTGGGCGTTGTGCGTGGCGAATTGGGGAAAAATCCGATCCCCCATTCCAAACAGCTTTTTCGCAAGACAGATATAGGACACGTCCGTCGCGGTTTTCGATGTGAACAATGGGAAATCCGGCATGCCCGCGACCTGCGCCAGTTTCATTTCGGTGTCCCAATAGGCCCCTTTGACAAGACGGATATTGATTTTGCGATCAAACCTTTCGGCCATGTTGAACAATGCATCGATCGCCGCGCCTGCCCGTTTTCCATAGGCCTGAACGACAACGCCAAATCCGTCCCATCCGCCAAGGTACGGATCACTTAGAACCGCTTCGATCACCTTGAACGTCAGGACAAGTCGATCCTGTTCTTCGGCATCAATGTGAAATGCGATGCCGGCATCCCGGGCCTGACGGGCAAGCCGGCTGACCACGGGGACAAGTTCGCCCATCACGCGTGCCTCTTGCGTCGCCTCAAACCGCGGGTGCAGCGCCGACAGCTTGATCGAAATCCCCGGGTTGTTAACCGTCGCCCCATGGGTGGCGTTGTGGCCAATGACAGAAATCGCCCGCGCATAATCATTGGCATATCGATCTGCATCAGCCTTGGTGCGGGCCGCTTCGCCCAGCATGTCAAACGAATAGGTATACCCCTTATCAACCTGCGCCTGGCCGCGCTTCAACGCGCCTTCAATCGTTTCGCCCAGAACAAACTGGCGACCCATTTCCTTCATCGCGCGGCTTACTGCAGCCCGTATCACCGGCTCTCCCAACCGTTTCACGGCCCCGCGCAACACGCCTGCCACACCGGGTTGATCGTCATCCAACACCTTGCCCGTCAACATCAGCGCCCATGTTGATGCGTTCACCAATGACGATGCCGCCGTCCCGATATGGGTGTTCCATTCCGACGGCGCGATCTTGTCTTCGATCAAGGCATCCATCGTATAGCTGTCCGGCACCCGCAACATGGCCTCGGCCAGGCACATCAGCGCGACGCCCTCTTTCGTCGACAACCCGTATTCAGCCAGAAAATGTTCCATAAGGGATGGCTTGGCCTCGGTACGGATGCGGGTGACAAGATCAGCGGCCCGCCGCGCGATGGTTCTGCGCGTTGCTTCGGACAAATTGGCGGTCCTGATATGCTGATCGATGACGTCCTGTTCGGTCGCGTATTTGGCGTCAAACCCTAGCGTTGGAAAATTGGACGGAGTCATTGGAATTCTCGCTCATGAGGCAGGCACCCTCCAAGGGTAAGCGCAATTTCTTGGACGTTGAGGCCAATATTGGCTAAATCCATAGTCAATTCGCCCAAATATTGATGGATCAACAGGATGAACGACATTCTTGACGCGACCAACCGTCGGATACTTGAAACGCTTGTCGCCAACGCGCGGATCCCGATCACCGATCTTTCGCGGGCCGTGGGGCTTTCCAAAACCCCCGTCGCCCTGCGGATCAAACAGATGGAGGAAATGGGCCTGATCACCGGGTACCGTGCGATCCTGTCCCCGCTGAAACTCGGGCTGACCCATGTGACCTATGTCGAAATCAGTGTTTCCGACACACGGCAAGCCGCCCTTGAAAAATTCAACGCCGCCGTGCGCCTGATCCCCGAAGTCGAAGAATGTTATATGATCGCCGGTGGATTTGATTACCAAGTCAAGCTTCGGTCCCGCGACATGCAGCATTTCCGCGACATCATGGCCGAAAAGATTTCGACATTGCCCTACGTGACCTCAACCACCAGCTATGTCGCGATGGAGGCGATCGTCGAACAAAACTGGCTAAGCCCGTAGGATCACGAGGTCAGCGATCCTTGGCTTTCCCATTCGTTGGCTTTGCAAATGTCTTCAAGCGTTGTGCCGGACGCTGCCAATACAAAATCTTCTGGCTTGGGCAGTGTATCGCCAAAATCGCAATTTCCATTCTCAGATCGGTGGTGGGAGTATTGTCCGTTCGGTCGATGGGATTCTCACGCCATACGGATGGTGGGTGCTTGCTCAAAACACAGCTTTGTTCGTGCTGGCAGGAGTCGTCATCGCATTGATCGTTCGCGGTGTCATTGGAGCAGGGCACAATGCTTGAGTATTTGAGTAAATGAGAGGCCGAATAGTCGTTGCACTTATCGTCTTTTGGCCTTGGCTGTTCATCGCAATTGAACTTCTGACCATCTGGTGGGCTACGTCTCGTGGCTGCACGATATCCGCGAGAGGGCCAGAGCCATGTATGGTTATGGGGCGAGATATAGGCGAACAGATTCACGGTCTTTGGTCGGTCGGCTTTCAGACAGCGTTTTCTTTTATGTGGGTCGTTCCTGCCGTACTAATCTGGGCGCTAATTGAGATAATCAGTGCTGTGCGACGTAATCGAGGCTCTTCGACCTAATTGGCGGGCTTCAGTCTGCGGAACGTAACCACGACTAGGGCGAAAGCGGCGAAGGTCAGCACAGAAATTTTTACCACTGGCGAGGTAATGCAGCCCTCACGGACGGCAGCTTGCGTTATGTAGTCGAATTCTAGCCATGTTGAGCCGATCAGCCATGCAATGGCGATCAGTGGCAACACGACTACGCCCGACACCCAAGCGTTTCTAAAGTAGATCGCCATCAATAAAACGATGGTCAGACCAACTCCAAAGGGCGATGCGAAGAAAAGCCAGAGATCGCCAAGCTGGCTCACTGACCCGTCTATGTGGTTCCAGTTTGGCCGTTCCTTATCGCAAACTTCGGCAAAGGCAGGCGAGGCGGTGATCAACAGCGCGGAGACAAGATGCAATAGCTTTGGAGAAAGCGAACGTATCATTGGAGTATGTGAGTATATACTCATCTTTGAAGGCCATTTCGAACGATCTCAGCATGCATCCAATGCTTGTTGCTTTGGACGTGATCCGCGCGGACATATTTCGCCATGTGCGTCGGCATCTCTGATTCCGATCGCGCCATTCGCGCTCAAGGAAATAAAGATCGTAGCCCCCTGCGTGCTTACGGGCGTTGTCATCGGCTGATTTGGGCAGGGCAATCTGATCGAGCGCGTCAATTGTCTCTGGTTCGGTGTAGAGATCAGTGAACTCAGATCGTGAGCGAATGATGAATAGATCACCGTCCAGATCGAACGTGTAATCTGGGATGTGATTATTCTGGGACTTGTGCGTAAATCGGTCGGTTTGGCCGGTTTTTTTGAGGCGCGGCATGCCACGCAAATCTCCATTTAGGCACCAATGCTTTCCACGGGATATCATTCTGTGCGCAGTGCGGTGATATTTGCGCTACCCACTATCCTATCAAGACGTCGTCGATTTGCTCGCCGAGCGTGGGATGGTATTGTTGCGAAAGAACCAAACAGCTTGGCGATGTTCTTGCAGAATTAGCTGTCTTGATCGCCAAGCAGTTGCTTGATGCGGCGCGCCGCGTTCTGCAATTCGGTGATGACGCGCTCTCGTTCGCGGTTGAACCGGGTCGCGGGAACGGGGACAGAAATGGCATGGATGCCGCCGCCCGGCGCCCTAAAGGCGGATCCGACCGCACAAATCCCATCCGTGTGTTCGCCAATGTCAAAGGCCAGTCGGCTTTGCCGGATGGCTTCCAGTTCGGGACCCAGCTCGCTCCAGCGATCGGGCAGTCCGGCCTTATTCCATTCGCGGCCGGCACGAGCGCGGGCTTCTTGCGTGGTCAAGAGAGACAGCGCCGCTTTGCCATTCGCCGTAGTCGTCAGCGGAAAGACATCGCCGACGGCGGAAATGGTGCGCAGGCGATGGCTGCCCGGCACCTGGTCGAGAAAGATGATCTGTTCGCCGCGAAGTACCGACAGATCGGCGGTCTCTCCGGTCGATTGGGCCAGTTCGATCAGACAAGGACGGCACAGTTCGACCGTGTCGAAACTTGCAGCCTTGGCAAGGCTGGTGACCTCAGGCCCAAGGCGGAAACCGCCGTTGCCCAGCATGATGACCAAGCGTTCGTCCTGAAGCGCCGCTACGATTCGCTGCACTGTTGAGCGGGCCAACCCGACTTTCTCTGCGATTTGGCCAAGTGACATGCCCGTCGGGTCATCTCGCAGGGTTCGCAGAATTGCCGCCGCCCTTCCAATGACCTGAATTCCGTTTCTTTGCATGGCCTTAGGAGAATTTTCAGTGTCGTTCATCTGGGCTTTCCGTCGTAAATTTTTTTCCCTGTTGCCATCAATGCCACAGGAAATCCAGCGAAAAGCGACCCGCGATGTGATACACTCGCACGCAATCGCAGGAAATATATTGACTGCAATGCGGTGCATGTGCATCTCTATGCGAGACGGATGGGAGGAACATCCAGACAATTCAACTAAAGAAACGCGGCGGCCAAAGTGTTCGTCCGCGAACAGG
Source organism: Pseudooceanicola sp. (assembly GCA_050633485.1). Classification (GTDB taxonomy): domain Bacteria; phylum Pseudomonadota; class Alphaproteobacteria; order Rhodobacterales; family Rhodobacteraceae; genus Pseudooceanicola. Next base: position 282,710 of record JBOEGP010000006.1, on the reverse strand, counting down.
TAAGGAGCGCCCGATGATCACAATCCGCGGCATCGATTTTGAAGAAAACACCAACAACTCCATGGGGCTTGAGTTTTACAACCTTAGCCATCGGTTCGGATTTCAGAACCCGAACTGGCCCTATTTTGAAGATACGAAGATCGAACGTATCCATTACATGGCGAAATCCGGTGTACTGAGCCAGCGGATCACTACGACCATGCACGCAACAACCCACATCGACGCGCCCGCCCACGTGGTTCAGGGCACGCCTTTTATCGACGAAGTGCCGTTACCGCATTTCTTCGGCACTGGTATCGTCGTCGACATGCCCAAGAAATATTGGGAGCCGATCACCGGCGACGATCTGGAAAAAGCTTGTGGCGATGCCATCCGCCCCGGTGACGTGCTGATCGTAAACACCGGTTGGCACAAACGTTACGAAGACGGAGACTATTTCGCCTATTGCCCGGGCTTTGTGAAATCCGCTGGCGAATGGATGGTCGAGAAGAAGATCAAGGTTGTGGGCCATGACACGCAGGCCAACGACCACCCTCTGGCCACCGCGATCGGCCCGCAGCGCAATGGCCCGCTGCTGCCGCATCTGGAAGATGAATACAAAGAATGGTCCGGCGGGCGCGGCTGGGAAGAAGATTTCCCAGAGTGGGAACCGGTCCACAACGTTCTGTTCAAGAACGGTATCCTTGGGATCGAAAACGTCGGCGGCGATCTGGACGCCGTTACCGGCAAGCGCTGCACCTTTGCCTTTTTCCCGTGGAACTGGGATCGGGGTGACGGCTGTATCATCCGCCTGGTCGCAATGATCGACAAGGGCCAGGGCTACCGGATCGAACCGGGCGAAAGCTTCTGAACCCATTGGGGGGCCGTCCGCCCCCCAAACCCCCGGAGGATAGTTCGGGCAAGAGGATGAGGGAGATTCATCGTGCTGATCAAACGGTTTGAAGATGCGCAGCCCTATGAGGCGCCGAACCATTGGGACGTCCATGGGCTGCGGTTGCAGGGATTTGAGGACGGCGGCCCGACCAATCAATGGATCGGCTATAGTCAGTTCCTGCCGGGCGGCGGGGCAGGACCAGATTCTACCCCGTTCGAGAAAGTCTACGTCGTTCTGGAAGGCGAGATGACGCTGGAGTGGGACGGCAAGACCGAAGTGCTGCGCGCCATGGACAGTTGCACCGTGCCGCCCGGACAAGAGCGGCGCATCGAGAACAAGTCGAACAACGTTTGCAAGATGCTGGTCGTCATTCCCTATCCGCCGGAGGCCAAGTCATGAACGCTATGTCCAATCCCCTGTCGATGTTCGATGTCAAAGGCAAGGTGGCGCTGATCACCGGGGCATCTGGCGCCTTTGGTATGGTGGCCGCCCGGGTACTGGCCGGTGCCGGATGCAAGCTGGTGCTGGCGGCTGGATCCGCCGATGCCCTTTCCGACATCGCAGGCGAATGCCGCGACATGGGCGCAGATGTGACCGAGGTCAACGCCCGCCCCAGTGACGAAGCCGCCTGCACCAATATGGTGGCACAGACCGTCGACGCCTATGGCGCGCTGGATATTCTCGTCGTCGCGTCCGGTATGAACAAGGTGGCCAAGATCGACGAAATGTCGTTGGACACCTTCACGAACGTAATGGACGCGAACGTCACGCAAAGCTGGTTGCTGGCCAGGGCCGCAACGGTGCAGATGAAGGCGCAGGGCACGGGCGGCAAAATAGTCTTGGTGTCGTCGGCGCGGGGGCTTTTGGGTCATCCAGCAGGCTACACCGCCTATTGCGCATCCAAGGCCGCCGTGGACGGAATTACCAAGGCTCTTGGCTGCGAACTTGGACCGACCGGAATTACGGTGAACGCCATCGCGCCGACCGTGTTCCGCAGCCCATTGACCGCGTGGATGTTCGAAGAGACGGACGAAGCCAAGGTGGTGCGCGACGGCTTCCTAACCCGCGTCCCCAAGGGCCGACTAGGAGAGCCCGAGGACCTGGCAGGTCCGCTGCTGTTCCTGTCATCCAAGGCCTGCGATTTCTACACCGGGCATATTCTATATGCCGACGGCGGCTATACGGCGGGCTGACCCAATGATCGTAAAGAACCAACAGATCGCCGTCATTGGCGCAGGGCTTATGGGACATGGCATCGCGCTGGTTATGGCGCGGGCCGGACAATATGTCGCCATTACTGATCCCGTCCCCGAAGCGCGCGCAGCGCTGCCGGGCCGGGTGAGTGATTCATTGCGTCTGATGGGCGAAGACGATGCGCAAATCGCCAAGATCCTGAAGCGGATCGAAGTGATGCGCGACACCGCCAGCACGGTTGAAAAGGCGGCTTTCGTGTTCGAAGCGGCTCCGGAGAAACTAGAGCTGAAACAGTCGATCTTTGCCGAGATCGAAAAGCACGCCCCTGCCGATTGCATTCTGGCCTCGAACACCAGCGTGATGCCGATCACCAAGATCATGGGCGGGCTGGCGTCCAGGGATCGCGCCCTTGGCACCCATTGGTGGAACCCGCCTCACATGATCCCGCTGGTCGAGGTTATTCGCACTGAATGGACCGACGATTCCGCGATGGATGCCATGATGGCGCTGCTGGCGGATGCGGGCAAAACGCCGGTACGGGTTGAAAAGGATGTGCCTGGTTTCATCGGAAACCGAATGCAACACGCCCTGTGGCGCGAGGCGATTTCGCTGGTCGAGCGGGGTATCTGCGATGCCGAGGCGGTAGATACTGTCGTGAAGTCCTGTTTCGGGCGCCGCTTGTCGGTGCTGGGTCCGTTAGAGAACGCGGATCTGGTGGGCACCGACCTGACATTGGACATCCACAATCAGGTGTTGGCCGAATTGGAACACCGCCCCGGTCCTTCGCCGTTGCTGAAGCAGATGGTGGAAAACGGCAAACTAGGCATGAAATCCGGAGAAGGCTTTCGACGCTGGACGCCCGAAGAGGCGCAGACGGTAAGGGACCGCGTGACAACCCACCTTAGCCGACTGGAGACGATTTTGGAAAAGTAGACACTAACTCAAAAGGAACGTGTCATGACCAAATGTACCATAAGCCAAAGGGGCTTTTTATCAGGGGATGCATCCGACTTTGCACCCCGGCCATGTTAACCGGAACGAGCGCTCATGCGGCCAATCTGGCGCCGACGGTGGGCCATGTCAGCCCCGGCACCTGACCGTTGGCCGGTTTTGCCTAAGCGGACGGTTACATCATCGATCTAACGATCGTGGCAAACAGCCCGGCCCCGATCATCCCGACAACCTGCGATTTTCAATCGCTGGGAAAAGACCAACAGCGCGGTTCGATAAACGGACCGCCCCCGGATTGCGGACGGACATGACAGGTATCCTTGAACTACAGAACGTGCGGAAAGCTTTCGGCGCTGTCGTGGTCGCTGACGACCAGTCCTGGGCGCTGCAAGACGGCGAGGCGCTTGGCGTGCTTGGCCCAAACGGCGCGGGCAAAACATCCATGTTCAATCTTGTTACCGGCACGCTGTCGCCAGATGGGGGGCGGGTCCGGTTTGCTGGGCAGGACATCACCAAATGGCCTGCGGCCAAACGGTGCCGCGCCGGGCTGGCCCGAAGTTTTCAGGTGCCGCAGCCGTTTTCTGGCATGACGATTTACGAAAACACCTATGTCGCCGCAACGCAGGGCGCGGGCCTGTCGGGTCGTGAGGCAGAAGCGCTGTGCCTTGACGTTCTTGAACGGACTGGACTGCTGCCCAAGGCCAACGTCATGGCCGGGAGCCTGACCCTTCTGGAACGCAAGCGATTGGAACTAAGCCGCGCGATGTGTGCCAAACCAAAGGTTCTGCTGTTGGACGAAATCGCTGGCGGCCTGACCGAAGACGAGTGCCAATCGCTGATCGGGACGATCAAGGCGCTGCGGGAAACCGGGATCTCGATCGTCTGGATCGAACATGTGGTCCATGCGCTTATGGCTGTCGTGGACCGCCTGATCGTCATCGATTTTGGCCGCAAGATCGCCGAAGGCGAACCGCGCGCGATCATGGAGAGCAAAGAGGTCAAGGAAATCTATCTGGGGATCGAGGCCGATGCGTGATCCCATCCTTTCAATTTCCGGCCTCGACGCCCACTACGGAGATTTTCAGGCGCTTTATCGCGTCGATATGGAGGTCATGCCGGGAGAAGTCATTGCCGTGATCGGTGCAAATGGCGCGGGCAAGACGACCCTGATGCGCTCGGTCTGTGGATTGCTGAAAAATGCCCCCGGGTCAGTGCGCTGGAAAGGCCGGCCGGTCGGTGCGCTTCGCGCGGATCAGGTGGCGCAACAGGGGATCGCATTGGTGCCCGAGGGGCGGATGCTGTTCCCATCCCTGTCGGTCGAAGAAAACCTGATCATCGGCGGCCAGTCAGGGCGAAGCGGCCCTTGGAACTTGCAGCGGGTCTTTGATCTGTTCCCGATCCTTGAAGAACGCCGCGCCGTACCCGCGACGGCCTTGTCTGGCGGACAACAGCAGATGGTCGCGATCGGGCGTGCGCTGATGTCGAACCCGGACCTGCTGATGATGGACGAAATTAGCCTTGGTCTGGCCCCCGTCGTGATCAAGTCGATCTATGAAGCGCTGCCCGGCATCGTGCGCGAGGGGCTGACCGTAGTGGTCGTGGAACAGGACATCGCCAAGGCGTTGTCGGTATCGTCGCGGGTGTACTGCCTGCAGGAAGGCCGCGTCACGTTGGATGGCGCCAGCGATGCGGTGTCGCGCGAAGACATCAGCCGCGCGTATTTCGGAGTGTAGCAAATGGACTGGCTGAATGCCGTCGTACAAGGAATTCTGTTGGGCGGGCTTTACGCGCTTTTTGCCGCCGGGCTGTCGCTGATCTTTGGGGTGATGCGCCTTGTGAATATCGCCCATGGCGACCTGATTGTGCTAAGCGCCTATATCACCCTGACCGCCGCTGTCATGCTGGGATTGCACCCGTTACTGGCGCTTGTCGTGGTCGTGCCGGTGATGGCGTCGTTCGGCTATGGCTTGCAAAGGCTGGTGCTGAATCAAACGATGACTGGGGATATCCTACCCCCACTTCTGGTGACATTTGGCTTGTCGGTGATCATCCAGAACGCGCTGCTTCTGGGATATTCGGCGGATCCGCAGAAACTGCAGGCGGGCGCGCTTGAAGTGGCCAGTTTGGGCGCCGGCCCAGTGACGCTTGGGGTTATGCCACTTTTGACCTTTGGTATTGCGGTGGCGGTGATCGCGTCGTTGCAATGGATGTTTTATCACACGGCGCTTGGCCGGGCGTTCCGCGCCACCTCGGATCTGCAGGATATCGCGCAGCTTATGGGCCTGAACCGATCGCATGTCTTTGGCATGGCGATGGCCCTGTCGCTGGCGGTGACGGCAGTGGCGGGTGTCTGCCTTGGTATACGCACCTCGTTCGATCCAGCCATCGGCGGGTCGCGCCTGATCTTCGGGTTCGAAGCGGTGATTATCGGCGGGCTGGGCAACCTTTGGGGCACGCTGGCAGGGGGCGTGATCCTTGGTGTGGCACAGACCATCGGGGCCAAGATCAACCCGGGCTATCAGGTGCTGGCAGGTCACATCGTGTTTCTGATCATTCTGGCCGTCCGCCCGCGCGGTCTGTTCCCGAGGATCGACGGATGAGCCAGTTGCACGTTTCCCGCATGACCCGCCTGTCGACCATTTCGATGGCCTTGGCCGCCCTGATCGTACTTGTTATGGCCGCCGCCCCCTGGTGGGCGTCGCGCGCCGACCTGCGCCTGTTGGGAGAGATCTTTCTTTATATGTCTCTGGCATCACTCTGGAACCTCATGGCGGGCTATGCCGGGTTGGTTTCGGTTGGTCAGCAGGCTTACGTCGGTTTGGGGGGCTACCTGTTTTTTGCATTGACGATCCTCTGGGGCGTTCATCCTTATGCCGCGCTGCCCATTGCAGCCGCCATTGGTGCCGCCGTTGCGGCGCCAGTCGCGGTTCTGATCTTCCGGCTTCGCGGTGCCTATTTCGCTATTGGCACATGGGTGGTGGCCGAGGTTTTCCGCCTGACCGCGTCCCAAGTGTCGGCCCTTGGCGGCGGGTCGGGCACCTCGCTTCCTGTCGGCATCGTGAAATCGCTGGCGAATGGGCGATCCGCACGCGAAGCGTTAGCCTATTGGCTGGCGCTTGGCGTGGCGGTTATTGTCATCGGCGCGGTCGTTTGGGTTCTGCGGTCGCGTCAGGGCGTCGCCCTGACCGCAATTCGCGACAACGAACTGGCGGCCAAATCGCTAGGCATCGACATCTGGCGCACCAAGTTCGTGATCTATGTTGTCACGGGCGGGTTAACCGCTTTGGTCGGGGCACTGATCTTTTTGCAAAAGATCCGCATCTCTCCAGACGCGGGGTTCAGCGTCAACGACTGGACAGCCTTCGTTATCTTCATGGTCGTGATTGGCGGGATCGGAACGGTCGAAGGCCCAATTATCGGAACGCTTGTGTTTTTCCTGCTTCGCGAAACCTTGGCCGACCTTGGCACCGTTTACCTTATCGCGCTCGGACTTGTCGCCATTCTCATCATGTTGAAATCGCCCAAAGGCCTGTGGGGCCTGATCCGCGGCGCTTCGGGCCGGGAACTTTTTCCTTTGTCCCGTCGCGTCCAAGGGCAAACAAAGGAGCCTGACCATGGCTAAGAAAAACAAAACCGTCATCACCTGTGCCGTCACCGGTGCGATCCACACGCCGACCATGTCGGACGCGCTGCCCTACACTTATGATGACATCGCCACACAGGCGATTGACGCGGCCGAGGCGGGGGCGTCGATCCTGCACCTTCATGCCCGCGACAACGAAACCGGCGCACCGTCCGTTGACCCCAAAGATTTCAAACCGTTCCTCGACAGGATCAAGCAATCGACGGATGCCGTGGTGAACATCTCGACCGGCGGGTCGCTGACCTTGTCGATCCAGGACCGGATCAAGCCCGCGGCGACCTTCTCGGCTGAGATGTGTTCGATGAACATGGGCTCCATGAACTTTAGCTTTCACCCGTTGGCGACCCGCTACACTGACTGGAAGTTCGATTGGGAAGAGGAGTATGTTGCCAATTCTGACGGCAACATCTTCCGAAACACGTTCCGCGACATCCGCGAAGCAGCGACCAAGCTGGCCCCACACGAGATCAAGTTTGAACACGAATGCTACGACGTCGGGCACCTTTATAACCTCAAGTTCTGCATGGATCAGGGGCTGTTCAAAGCGCCTATTTTCATTCAGTTCGTCATGGGCATCCTTGGTGGGATCGGCGCGGATATCGATAATCTGGTCTTCATGAAGAAGACCGCAGACAAGCTGTTCGGCGACAGCTATCGGTGGTCGGTTCTGGCGGCCGGTTCGGCGCAGATCCCGCTGGCCGTGACGGCGGCGCAGATGGGCGGGAATGTGCGTGTAGGGTTGGAAGACTCACTCTTTATATCCCGCGGCAAACTGGCAGAGTCGAACGCCGAACAGGTTGCGAAGGTTCGTCGCGCGCTCGAAGAGCTAGGGCATGAGATCGCCACACCCGCCGAGGCCAGGGAGGTTCTGGATCTCAAGGGCGGTGATCGGGTGAATTTCTGATCACCCAAATCGCGGTGCCCCGTTGAACTGACGTTGCAAAATGCCCCTGAGCGATCGCATCTTGCCGGGGGTGTCTTGTATTCGTCAATCTTGACGCGCCTTGACCAATTGCGATCTTCGGTAACGACAAAACGGAACCTGCAAGGACTTTGGTCCTCGGTCAATTCCTCGAGACTATGCCCCAAAATTCGGTCGACGGTGCCCGAGAGGACCTGGTCCCGATCCGGCGCGGGCAGGTAAGAGAGGCAAAGCTGGCCAGCGCGGCCTGGCCGGGAATTTGTCGTCTAAGCCTTTAAATCAGTAACTTCGACAGAAACGATCCGCATTGCAGTTATTCTAAATTGCCCAAGTTCGATATGACCCGAGGTGCTTGGCGACGAGGTGAAAGCAAAGCAGCGCCCCGCCGCCAAAGGCGGGGTCGCCGCCGCTTGGCAAGCGCCTAAGTACGGGTCGCCGGACGAACCCTGAAATTCAGGCGGGCGTTGAGTGTGCCGCCTGTGTGGATGTGGTGTAAATCACCCGCCGAAGGTTCAGGCTCGGGCAGCCCGGGTAGCAAGAGGGGCAACGGGCTGAGTGCTGAAACGTTGAGACGGAGCGTTTCACCCGCATGCCAGCGCATCCCGATGGGGGTAAGCGGGATTTGCAGTTCTACAGGGCCGTCATTCGGCAATGGCGTTTCCTGCGTCAGAGCAAGCCGTGGCAAATCCGGATGCGCGGTTTCGTCTAGGCCCCGCCGGCTGGCGCGTACCCGTCCATGCGCCCCTCGAAAGATCGCAGGTGCGACGGGCTTCGCTCCGAGTTTGAACACCTTCGGCATCCACCAACGCCCCAGCGGCAAGCCAAGATCGGTGACCTGATGGAATACGCGACGCCCGCGACGGTCCAGCTTTTCGATCCAGACGTGGACGTCCATGTCCTCCGCCCCTTCGACTGAAGTATAGAGCGTAACCATTGGCGCCCCGAAGACTTCAATGTCGCGGTCAAGCACCCAGTCAAAGCTGGCGGTGGGGTGTTTATCACGTGGCGCGTATGACACCGCGGCGGGAACCGAGGACGCGCTGTTTTCCAGTGTTCCGGTCTTTGCGTTCAAAAACAGTTCGTGCGCGGACGTGTCATTCGGCGGAAAAGCATCTTCGACCTGGTTAACGCTGTCCTTATGGCCCGGATCAAGGATCGATAGGCGCACCTGCGGCGTATCCTCCCATCCGTTTTCGATCCCTTTGAGATAGCGGTCAAAGAACCGACGCAGGTCTTCGACGTTCTCTGGCGCATAGAAATCCGGCCATTCCTGCGAGTTGTGGATACGCAGCCATTTCGGCGCGGTCAGCTCATACCATCCCCGTATCGTGCCGGCCGCGTGAAGCGCGTTCGTGTACGAAGCGACGACGTAGGTTGGCACTTCGATCCGGCTGACCTCTGGGCAGCAATCCTGCCAATATTCGTCGAATAAGGGATGCTCTTTGACCATTGCCTCGATGTCGACGACTCGGGTGTGACCGAACATCTTGTCACGAATGAAACAGGCGAAATCCAGGTCCGGGATGCCGCCCAAAACTGTGGTGTCGCGGTAGGGGTCGGTCAGCCCCTCCCATGGGGCGAGGGCGGCCAGATGCGGCGGGCGTTCTTCCCCTCCGCGCCATTGCTGCATCGCCAGCCATGAATTTCCAGCCATCCCGATTTTGCCTGAGCACCAATCGAGGGTTGCCAAGGCTTCGATGGAATCATGAACGTCCAGCCCTTCGCCCCGGTTTAGGAACCAGATGTCACCTTCGGAGTTGAAGCCCCCGCGCGCGTCTATCTGCACGATGGCAAAGCCGTGGGCGCACCAATAAGCAGGGTCGCAGGCCTCCCAGGACTCAAGCCCCGACAAAGCGCTGCGCTTGATGCCGAAGCGGTTAGGGAACGTCGCGGAGTTGTCGAGCGCCCAGAATCCCGTGCCCCCCTTGCCATAGGGCGCCCAGTTGATGATCGCAGGCACCGGGTCATCGGTGGCTGGCCGGAACACGTTGGCATAAAGCGTCACCCCATCGCGCATGGTCAACGCCACGTCGCGCTCTCGAATTATGTCGCACGAAAGAGGCATCGCGCCCTTTGCATGTCGGTATCCCGCTTGCAGCACAGTTTCGTCGGGGTTCAGTGGGCGATAATTGGCCTCCGGGTGATCGGTTGGCGTCGTTTTCCGGTAGATTAGAATGTTCGAAATGGTCATGTATATGTCCTCCCTCCGGCCTTGTTCAGTGGTGACAGGGCCGGTCCCTGACAGCATTCTGGAGTGAGTACTCCGGTTTTGTAAACAAAAAAGAGTAGGCACTCTGATTTATGAAGACACCTCGCCAGACCCGAAGTGCGGTCTCGACCGACAAAATGATCGATGCCGTGCTGGCGCTTGCAGCCGAAGGCGGTCTAGACCATGTGACCATCGAAAGGGTTGCAAAGCGGGCGGGTGTCTCCAACGGGGCGATTTTCCATCGGTTCAAATCGCGCGATGATCTGCTCTTGGCGGCGTCGGACCGGCTGATGTCGGGAATCGAGGCGCGGATGGAAACGATCTTGGCGGACCTCGAAGGGGTCCCACCCAGCAAAGAGGCGCTTGCGCAATTCGTGTCCGCGCATATGGCGGTTTTTGAAGACAACCTCGCGGTGCTACGCGCCTTTATGGTAGGGGCAATCGGAGTGCCGGTACTCGAGGCCCGCGGCAACCGCGCGGCGCGCCATGTTTCCGAAGGCTTCAGTGCATGGTTGCGCGTGACCTTTGGCACCGATGCAGCAACGGAAGCTGCGATTTACCGTCTGATGTTCGCGTCCGGCACGGTCTTGGTTATATTTCCCGGCAATCTTACTTTTGGAGAAACGTCCGCGACGCAAGACGACATACTGGCCGAGCTTATCGACACGATCTGGCTGGTGCTGTCGACCCATTCGCGCACCTCGAACACAGTGACATGAGGAGATGCGCAATCGTGGCCTCAAAGACGCGTCCGGGTGGGCATCTTCTTTTGCACCGCAATGGACCGCGCGATCGTGACCCTCGCGACGGGAAGAGGGTAATGCGCGATGTCGACCCATGGCATGTGCAGTTTGGCTAACGCCCCCCAGTCGGCGTGAACCTGATTATCCATAAGCAGCTTCCGCCGGACACGCCGATCACAAAAACCTATCGCAGGGCTATGCCCTTCGTGGTGGCCGGCGTGATCAAGATCACGCATTTCATCACAGTCCCCGTACTGATGACGTTCCCACACTGTAGCGCCCGATAGAATTCAGACGAAACTGCCGAAAATGATTTGAAATCGTTATTGATTTATAATCATATTCAGGTGCGAAAGCTGATGATCTGCTTCGGTCTTTCGGCAGAAAATACGACAGGGAGGAATACCAGATGAAAACGCGTGCAGCGGTGGCTTTGGCCGCCGATCAACCTTTGGAAATCATGGAAGTAGAACTGGACGGCCCGAAGGCGGGCGAAGTCCTGGTCGAGATCAAGGCAACGGGCCTGTGTCACACCGATGAATTTACCCGGTCTGGCGCGGATCCCGAAGGGCTGTTTCCATGCATCCTGGGTCATGAAGGTGCAGGCGTTGTGCTTGAGGTGGGTGAGGGTGTGACCACGCTGAAGCCCGGCGATCATGTGATCCCGCTTTACACGCCCGAATGCCGCGAATGCCCGTCCTGCCTGTCGGGCAAGACGAACCTTTGTACGGCGATCCGCAATACCCAAGGCCAAGGGCTGATGCCCGATGGCACGACCCGTTTCAAGATGCTGGATGGCACGCCGATCCACCACTACATGGGCTGTTCCACCTTTGCCAACCACACTGTTATGCCGGAAATCGCGCTGGCCAAGGTGCGTGATGATGCGGCGTTCGACAAGATTTGTTACATCGGTTGCGGCGTTACGACAGGCATCGGTGCCGTTATAAATACAGCGGGCGTTGAGATCGGCTCGACCGCGGCGGTCTTTGGTCTTGGGGGGATCGGTCTGAACGTCATTCAAGGCCTGCGCATGGCAGGCGCCGATATGATCATCGGTGTCGATTTGAACGACGATAAGGCCGAGATGGCGAAGAAATTCGGCATGACCCATTTCGTGAACCCGTCCAAGGTCGACAACACAGTGCAAGAGATCGTCAACCTGACCAAGCGCGGCGCCGACCAAATCGGCGGGGTGGATTATTCTTTCGACGCGACGGGGAACGTTCAGGTTATGCGTGATGCGCTGGAATGTTCGCACCGGGGCTGGGGCGTGTCTGTCATTATCGGTGTGGCGCCGGCGGGGGCCGAGATTTCGACCCGGCCATTCCAGTTGGTCACCGGGCGCGTCTGGAAGGGCACAGCCTTTGGTGGCGCGAAAGGGCGCACCGATGTGCCGAAGTTCGTGGACTGGTACATGGATGGCAAGATCGAGATCGATCCAATGATCACGCACAAGCTGACCCTGGATGAGATCAACCACGGGTTTGACCTGATGCACAAAGGTAAGTCGATCCGCGCCGTTATTGAGTTCTGACGACCAGCGGGATCGTTATCATTTGAAAAACCGGCGCCCTGCGGGGCGCCGGTTTCTTTTCGATCAGTGAACGCTGATGTCGATTTTCGAAAATCCGCGCAGCACATTGATGATGTTGCGTTCGGTATCGTGAACTTCGAACCCTTCTACACGATGGCAAAGCGATTTCAGGATCGCGCTCATTTCAAGGCGTGCAAGGTTCATACCCACACAGGCATGTTCACCGTGGCCAAAGGCCAGATGATCAGCGACCGACTCGCGCATGATGTCAAATTTTTCCGGCTCTGGGAATTTGCGCCCATCCCGGTTGCCTGCTCCGTAAAGTACGATCACACGGGCATCCTTGGGGATGGTTACATCGTCGATCTCGAACTCTTCCTTGGCATAACGAGAAAAGCCCTGGATCGGGCTTTCAAGGCGCAGCACCTCGTTGATGGCCTGCGGGATCAATGTGGGTTGTTCGCGCAACTTGGCCCATTGCTCGGGATTGTTTGCGAACAACCAGACCGCGTTACCGATGCCAAAAATCGTGGTGTCGAGCGACGGCCCCATGTAGTCCAGCGCCATAAGGCTTGCCTTTTCCATCGGGATCTCTCCGGCTTCGGCGGCATCGTGCAGGCGTTCGGCCCAACCGCCGGGCACAAGCTTTCCGCGAACGCATTGGTTCAGCGCATAACCGACCATTTCCTCCAGAACGGGAAAGGCCGCTTCGGTTCGGGCATTCATGGGGCCGAAACACTGAAAGTTCGCCTCGGCCCAGATCATCATGCGTTGCCGCCCCTCTTCGGGCAGCCCGACCAGTTTTGACACAATGGTCAGCGGCAAATGTTGTGCCAGCTCGGTCGCCGCGTCAAAGCGACCCTTGGCCACCAGTCGGTCAGCCAGGGTTTCGGCTTCTGCCTCGACCTCGGGGCGGATCGACCGCAACTCTTTCGGCATCACAGGCTTGGCCAGAACCTTGCGCATGGCTGCGTGTTCGTCACCGTCGGTACACAGCACGATCCCTTTCAATGCTTCGTTCATCGGGTCGTTCATCATGACGCCTTCCGATGACACGAACACATCCGACCGCGTCAGAATGGTCCGGACCGCATCGTATCGAGCAGCAACATACATATCGAGGTCTTCAAGATAGACGACCGGCCCCAGTTCGCGGATCTCATCATAGACCGGATAGGGGTTCATCAGATTTTCGTCTGAGTATAGATCGACGGACATCGAAGGCGCCCGGTTTTTTGTGGTTGTCATTGGTCTTCCTCCCTTTTTTTCGCGTGTTTCTTGAGGCTGTAACACCCTCCACGCGGACTGCTACGCAGCCCACTCCTTCGCCGGGGTCATGTCTTCTTGCGCTTGTGCCAAGCGATCAGGTCCATGAGTTCCGGTGAAAAACTGTCGTATGCGGGGATACCCGCCGCGCTGAGCGTTTGGCGGATTGCGACCATGCTGGACGGGTCGGTCCCGGTTTCGATGACCGAGGAAACGAACCCCGCAAAGGCCGGGCCAGGCTGTGGCTTGTCCGAAAGCGCAGGGTGAATGAACTCCAACCCATAAAAGTGGTGGTCCACGTCCGGAACGCGCCCGATCATATGGGTGCCACAATCCCTGCAGGCGTAGCGTTGAACGGACTGCGTCTTGTCTGCCGCGACAAGCTTTTCACCGCCTTTGGTTACGGTGGCGGACCCGGCCGGAACGACCGCGATTTCGGCCAAGAGCGCGCCATCGGGTTTCCAGCATTGCGAACACCCGCAAAGATGGTTGTGACGAATAGGCGCCTGAACTTCGATCTCGATCATGGCGGATGAACAAGCGCAGCTAAGGGTGAAACTCTCGGGGGCGTCGGCGGTGGCATCGCACCCGACCGATGGATGAATCTCGACATCGGCCTGTTCCATCGCTTCTGCGCGGGCCTTCAGATCGGCATTGAATTCTTCGTAAGCGGCGCGGCCATTGATCTTGATGCCGTCCCACATCTCTTCGACTGCCGCGCCTTCGAAGATCTCGAAATGACTTAGGTGTGTCTTTTGCCCGTTGCCCTGCGGGGTCAGCACAAAGACATGTTCTCCGCGGAACACGCCCGGCTCAGGCGCTTCGCTCAGCCATCGCAATTCGCGCGCGCCGACAATGCGGGTCAGCGTGGGGGATAGGGGAATGTCGGGAGTATTGGGTTGCTTCAGCGTGCCGGTGACGACCTCTCCGACAATGGTTTTGCCCTGCAGATCAGGGACAAGCTTGCACCACTCGGGATAGCGGTCGAGGTTGTCCATGATACCCCAAACCGTTTGGGGTGCGGCATTGATCGTGATTTCGGTCTCTAGAACTGGCACGTCTGAAATTCCTTGCGCTTGACTGAAGCTGTCTTTTTTCTTGCTGCATCCGGTGTCGGATGCTGAACACATGGCAATACTCAGGCCCGTGCTGCGACGGATGGGACCGTTTCGGACAGGTCGGCCTTCATGGCCTTGCGGGCGGCGACATGCGCCTTGGGGTCATTGAAAGATTCGCGGCAGATCAGTTGATCGCCCTTATGGTGATCCAGCGAAAAGCGGTCCGCGTCTGTAGGGCAGGTTACCTTGGCACAGGGAGCGGGCAGAAGGCCTGCAATCTGCAACTTTGCGCCGAACTGATGCGTCCAGAACCACGGCACTGCGGTGTATGGGGCTGTGTCATTTCCCGTCAGGACGGCGGCAAGATGGCGGGCTTGGTCAACAGCGTTTTGAACGCATTCCAGACGGATGCGACGCCCGTCGGGTAGGAGGAATGAACAGCAATCCCCGATCGCAAAGATCCCATTTTCAGATGTCTGAAGGTCTGGGGCGACAGAGATGCCGTTGTCACAGCGGATCCCTGCGGCATCGGCAAGTTCTTCGTTCGGGATCGCACCCACACCAGCAACCACCAGATCGGCGTCAATCCTTGATCCGTCCGATAAGCCAAGCGCTTTGACCGCGCCGTTTTCTTCGATGACATGCTCTAGTCCGGTTGATAACCGTACGTCGACACCATGCGATTGATGCAACCTTAAGAACCAGTCGGACATCGCCGATGAAACGGCGCGGCCCATCAGGCGTGGTCCGGCTTCAATCACCGTTACCTCGTGCCCGAGCTTGCGTGCCGCTGCGGCGAATTCAAGTCCGATGAACCCGCCGCCAACAACCGCCACACGACGTGGACCCGTAAGGAGCGGACGCAACCGGTCGATATCCGCAACAGCTCTTAGGTAGACCACGTTCGTCAGGGTATCAGGTAGAGACGGCAGAATGCGGGGGCGGGTACCGGTGGCAAGGACCAACTGACCGTAGGCGAAAGGGCCAGAGGTCGTTTCAAGCTTCCGGTTCTCTTTGTCGATCGCGGTGACGCGCACACCGGTCATCAGTTGGACGTTCTGATCGGCGTACCAGTCGGGCGTCCGGAAAAAGAGATCTTCGATTTCAGTTTGTCCGCCAAGAAAGGTCTTGGAAAGAGGCGGGCGGGAATAGGGCACGTGCGGCTCATCACCAATCAACGTGATCTTTCCTTCGTGCCGCGCTGTACGTAGCGACATGACAAGTTGGGCGGCAGCCTGTCCGGCACCAACGATGACGATATCGGAGCTGGATGCCATCGTTTACATTTCCTCTGGCACCCGGACGACAATGCCGTCGATCGCGTCGGACATCCGGATTTGACAGGACAGGCGCGACGCGTCGGTGCGGTCGGTCGCGGTTTCGTCCAGCATCGCGTCCTCGTCGGCTGACATTTCAGTCAGATTTCCCGGGACGGATTCAACAAAGACATGGCATGTTGCGCACATGGCAGAGCCGCCGCATTCACCAAGGATTTCAACGATCCCGTTTCGGACCGCACCTTCCATGAGGCTCTGGCCAGCACGCAGCTCAAGTATGCGCTCGGTTCCGTCGGGAAGAATGTAAGTGGCAGTAGGCATTGTCTCTCCGTCAGTGAATTTGTACCCGGCAGGATGCGAGGCCATGCAGGACGTTATTAATAAAGGGTTTTGATTCGATCAGTTCGAACCGGTTCACGCGCTGCAACAGTTCTGTCAGCAGCGCCCGGATTTCGAGGCGGGCAAGGTTCTGACCGACGCAATTGTGTTCGCCCAAACCGAAACCGAGGTGGTCATTGCTGTCTTCGCGCAGTATGTTGAACTTCGTCGGGTCGCCCCATTTGCGGTCATCGCGGTTGGCCGATCCGTAGGACACGATGACCCGGCCGCCCGCAGGCAGGGTGACGCCTGCGATCTCGACATCATTAGCGACGTAGCGTGAGAAATTCTGGATCGGACTTTCCAGCCGCACCGCTTCGTTGATCGCCGAGGCGATCAAGGCGGGGTTGTCTTTTAGCTTCTGCCACTGTTCGGGATGCCGAGAGAAAAGCCAGACAATCCAGGTGGTCGCGAAAATCGTCGTGTCGAGCGAAGGGCCCATATAGTCGTTCATCATGAACGGCGCGTCTTCTAGGCTAACCTCACCACGATGCGCGGCGTCCCAGATCATCTGTGCCCAGCCGTCCTTTTTTAGTTTGCCGGGGACACATTGGGTGAAGGCGTATTCGACCATCTCTCCGACGATTGGCATGGCCTCTTGTGTGCGTTTGGCATTTTCCGGGCCGAAGCAGTCGAAATTGGCAGGGGCCCATTCCAGCATCCTTTCGCGCCCCTGTTCGGGCAGGCCGACGAGATCCGATACGATGGTAACGGGCAGGTGCTGCGCCAGTTCAGTCGCCGCATCAAAGCTGCCCTGATCGCATAGGCGCGTGACCAGCGATTTCGCTTCGTCCGACACGCGCGACCGCAACTGGCTAAGCGCCTTGGGCGTCACGGGGCGTTCGATGACCTTGCGCAAAGCGTCATGGCGGGGCGGATCGGAACACAGCAGCCCACCTTTGAGCTTCTGGTTCATGTCGTCGTTCATCGTGACGCCGCCCGCAGAAGAAAAGTTTTCCCAATCCGACAGGGCCTGCCGCGTTTCCGCGTATCTGGGCAGCATATAAAGATCATACGCTTCAAGCCAGATAACGGGCCCCGCATCGCGTAGCTGCTGATAGAGCGGATAGGGGTTTGCAAGGTGCTCTTCGTCGAACAGGCGCGCGTCAGAGACGACAGCGCCCTTAGCGGGATTAGTCATTGGGTGGTCCTTTGGATGCTGCCGGGCGGTCTCGGGAGAACCACCCGGCTACTGGGGCCGACTACTGGGGATCGTCAGCTAAGAAGCGTCAGGTCCCCGGTCAGCGGAATGTCAGGTGCAGCGGTGTTGTCGACGATCGCTAGATCGTAGGGGAAATCGCCGCCCCGCTTCCATTGGCCACCGACAAGCGGCGTGACAGATACGTTTCGAACCGGATTGGTCGTTGCACCGTTCCAACTGACCTGCCCCACGATGGATTCATAATTCGTGGCTGCAATGGCGTCGCGCACCGCCTCTGGATCTTTGGGGTCGCCCGCGCGTTTCAGCGCATCGATGGCGACTTCGATCAAAGCATGTTTAAAGCCTAACGGTTGGGTCCACTGACGCCCGGTCGTCCTTGTATAAGCGGCGCAATAGTCTGCGGCACTGGTTCCCGTCAGCCCCGAGGAGAAGGGGTGCCCAGGCGACCACCAGACTTCGGTGGTGATGCCTTCGCCGGTATCACCAAGGGATTCGACCGCTGCAGGGAAGAGCATTGCCTTGGCAATCGTGCAGAATTTGAGCTGATCACGCAGGCCCTGCTGCGCGGCCTGATTCCAGAAAGTCGCGAAGGCTGGCGGTGTCACAGCGCCTGTCACGATTTCAGCGTTCGAGCTGCGGAAATCAGAGATAAATCCAGAAAGATCCTGAGCACCCGGGTCCATAAGACCGGGAAGTGACAATTCATACCCGGCGGCCTTCATTGGCGCAGGAAATCCAAGGTTCGGGTCGGTCAGGGCAATACCTTCTACGTCATTGGCAAAAAGCCCCCCGACATTTTTGTTCGTGTCCGCCTGACCCCACATATTGGTGAACACGCCCACCAAGTCGTTCAGCCCCCAGAAGAAGTGATAGGTCCAGTCGAACCCTTGGGCCGGATTGCCGCCGCGCCCGAAGAAGTGTGCTTCCCATGGGGTGTCCGTCGTGATGCAGGGCACCTCGTTCAACTCGGCAATATCGGCGACAGGGTTCGTTGTATCCCCGGTGGACGAGGCGAGGATGATGTCAACCTCGTCTCGCAGGATCAGGTCCGAGGCGACCTCGCTCGTACGGTTAGGATTTGACTGACTGTCGCGAACAAGGATTTCGACATCGTAGGTCGATCCGCCAGACTGGATGCCATTGGCCAATGCGGCCTGTACCGTATCGATGACAAAGCTATCTGCTTCGCCAAATGCGGCCAAGGGGCCGGTCTGAGGGCTTACAAAACCAAGCCGAAGCTTACGGTTCGCGGCAATTGCCGGGGCGCCAAGTCCAGATCCGACCAATGCGGTCGTCGCTGCGCCATACTTCAAAACATCCCGACGGGACGGCGAGCGGAGCCTGCGAGGCCCCGAGAAAATTGATGTCATTGTATCCTCCCATGATCCCCAAATTCTCACTACCAAGGTTCCTCCAAACCCTAATAATGATGAGGTATCAAAAGTGAGGCTAGATCAGGTCTGAAAACCTGTCAACGGTTTTGACGCCCCTTTCCCGGAGTAGTAAGATGTTGAAAATCACGGAAGGACGGCTAACCCCACAATGACTAGGGTACAGAAACGGCAGGTGCGCACGCGGGCCACCCTGCTGAAAGCAGCGCATGAACTAATGTCGAATCAGGGCATTGATCCGACGACGATTCAGCAGATCACGGCTGAGGCGGATGTCGGGTTCGGCACCTTCTATAATTACTTCCAGTCAAAAGATGAGATCGCCGAAAAAGTTCTGGACTGTGTGATCCACAACCTTGGCGTTCGGAACCGTCAGGCCAATCTGGATGCAGGCGTAACCGATCCTGTGGCGTTCATCGCGTTTTCCGTCCGTCTCACTGCGCGCGAAATGCTAACCGACCCTATGTGGCGCTGGTGGTTGCGCCGGACCGATCTGATGGTCCGTCGAATGAGCTTTGGGTTCCGTACGTTTGGGATGGCCGACATGGAAGCAGCGCAAAGCGCCGGTGTTCTCGACCTGCCTGATGCGAATGTCGAAATTACCTGGTCTTACCTGATCTGGCTGCTTGCCGGCACTGTCACTGACATCATCGAAGGCGTTGCCCCGCCCGAAGCCGAAGCGACAATGACACAATCCATCATGCGGGTCATGGGCGTTGATCCTGTCGTTGCCGCAAAGGTTGCCCGGGCAGAGCTGCCGCCTTATCCTGAGCTCGAAGTTGATTTTCGATTTTCGGTCGACGAACTGTTGGACAAAAAGGTCGCCAGCTAAGCGGCACGCAACGTCCGGCCGTCCGCCTGTTCCGCACATGGACATGGACATCGCCAAATCGTTTGACTGCACTGGCTTTGCTGTCAGTTGCCGTATGACGATACCCACGTCACTGCCGCCCCCGAAATGGCCTGTCCGTGCCACCTTCTGCCCGCATTAGCGGGCTATCCCGGTCAAAACTGTTTCAGAATTCGGATTGGACCCATGCTCATCATCGCAGGCGGGATCGTCTTGGGCTGCTTCGCAATCGTTCTGATCTTGGCGTTTGGCGAATGGCTTCTCCTCGGATTGGCCGCAGCGATGTTGCTCGCTCTAGCGACAATCACAGTGAGCCTAGTTCTTTTGTTCCTCTCAGACGTGCCCTCGTCCGTCATCATAACCGTTACTTGCCTAGCACTCGCTGTTGTGCCGCTCGCGCATGCCCAAGCGACTGCTAGGAAGTTTCTTCCCAAAACTTTTCTGTTTTCGGCAGTAATCGGTGCGCTCTGTGCAGGGAGCATCGGCGTAGTGTATGTTGCGATGAGTAGCATTGCCGGAGAAGGGTTTCTCATATCGGCGTTAGTCACCGGGCTAATCGTCGTTGCCTGTGGTCTTTGGTTCCGGGACACATCTCGGATGCTGGACGAGGTTGCAGAAAAGACCGGCGGCTGGCTTCGAAAAGAGGCTTCCCTTCCCGACACCTGGGAAAATCGCGGTGCTGATGGGCCCACAACTTAGAAGCTCTTTCGCCAATGGCGCGTAATCCCAGCCGCCCCTAACGGGGGCGAATGTCATTCTGACCCCGCCACAAGGTCAATAGTGTGGTCAATAACGCGGTCAATTAGCCGATTCACTGCCCCATTTCATCAAAGCAAATCAACGCCGCAATTCGTGGCGGAGGAGGTGGGATTCGAACCCACGGTACGCTTTCACGCACGCCGGTTTTCAAGACCGGTGCATTCGACCACTCTGCCACTCCTCCGGGTCCGGAGTGCATTAGACGGGCGCGCGTGATTCGGAAAGGGGCGACCTGAATGTGCAAAGCGGTCACGCCCCGTTGCACGAATTACACACCCCTTGACGGCAGGCTTCCCATAGGGACGCCAAGAGGCTACACTCCTCCCCAATTGACGCCCGAAATGGGTGCACCTATCAGCAGCGCCGGACCAACCGGCAACCAGCGGCAAAGACCGCGTCAGGCAAGAGGCAAGGCATGTTTCAAGGGAATTCCCTCACGTCCGGGGCCGTCCGGGTGTCCACTTCGCGGGGGCTGCGCGCCCTCACCGCTGTGACGTTGACAATGGGCCTGACCGCCTGTGTCGATGGCGGCGATTTTCCACTGTTTCAGGCTGAAAAGCCAACCGAAGGCGTAGAAGACGTATCGACCCGCCGCGCGACGCGACTGATCGAACGCGATGTCGAAGCGCCCGATGTTTTCCAGGCGACTGAAGCCGGGCTTTGGGATGGCCGCCCGTCCTTGGGTGGTGTCTGGGTGGCACATCCAGATGTCAAAGATCCTGAACGCGTCCTGATCCGCAACACCGCAAATGGCAAATTCGTCATTGGTGCGTTGTTCCGCCGGGAACGTGAAAACCCCGGTCCGCGGCTGCAGGTATCGTCCGACACGGCAGCGGCGCTTGGAATGCTGGCCGGTGCCCCACAGAACCTGAACGTCACCGCCCTGCGCCGCGAAGAAGTGCCGACAGCGCCCGAGGCAACAGCCCAGGCCCTGCCGCCCGCTGACAAAGTCGAAGAAAAGGCGTTGGATCCCATCGCCTCGGCGGCATCGGCAATCGACAAGGCCGAAGGCAAACCCGCCAAGGAAACCAAGGCGGCCGCCAAAAAGGTGTCCGAGATTACACCCGCAGCCGTCACACCGCTGGCAACCGCCGCTGAAACAGCCACCGCTGCTGCGGCCACTGCCGGCGACCCACTGACCGACGCGAATGTGCAGGCCACGGCCGAAATGGCGCCGGAACCCAAAAAGTCCAACTTCTTCTCAAAGCTGTTTGGCAAGAAACAGCCTAAGGAACCCGCCGCGCCGCTAAGCGCGATGGGACCAGTTGACGCCGCAGCCGCACCCCCGGTTCAAACCCTTGCAATTGCCCCTGCGGCCAAGGCAACGGCACCCGCCAAGGTGCAAAAGGCATCCGTGCCGCCCGCATCGGCACCCAAGCCGCCGCGCGCATCCAGCCTTAGGAAACCATACCTTCAGATCGGTATTTTCAGCGTCGAACAAAACGCCAAGAACACGGCAACCGCGATGCGGCAGGCGGGCATGATCCCAACCGTGCGCAAACAATCGTCCAAGGGCAAAGTGTTCTGGCGGGTCCTGATCGGCCCTGCCAATACCTCGACCGAACAGGCCTCGCTTCTCAAGAAAGTGAAGGGCGAAGGGTTTACCGACGCCTACGCCGTGACAAACTGATCGGCGACATGCCAGTATGACCGGCGAACCCGGGGCCATCACAGGCCCCGGCCAGACGGAGACATCAATGACCAAGATCGCAGCGCGCCAACCAAACCGTGCGATGCTGGCAGCCCGGTGGTTCCCCGCCGGGCTGACCCTCGTTTCGGCCCTTTTGATCAACATCGCCAATGCCATACCCGCATCGGCATTTGATACGAATGCCCGCGCCGCATTCGTGGTTGATGCAACGACCCGCACGATTTTGATGTCCAAGAACGCGGACGAACCCCTCCCCCCCGCGTCCATGTCCAAGCTGATGACGCTCTACGTGGCCTTCGAGGCGATTCGCGACGGGCGATTGAAACTGGACGAAACATTGCCCGTGTCACAACACGCGATGAACTACGGCGGTTCGACCCTGTTTTTGAAAGCTGGCGAACGTGTCAGCGTCGAAGACCTGCTGCGCGGCATAATCGTGTTGTCAGGCAATGATGCCTGCGCCGTCATTGCCGAAGCCCTAAGCCCCGATGGGACCGAGGCAGGTTTTGCCCGGTACATGACAAAACGGGCGCAACAACTGGGCATGACCAATTCGGCCTTTGGCAATTCCAACGGCTGGCCCGACCCCGACCAAAAGATGAGCATGCGGGATCTGGCCCTGCTGGCAACAAAGATCATTGAGGATTTTCCGAAATTCTATCCGATGTTCGCCGAAAAGGAATTCCTGTTCGACAAAGAGGAATCGCAAAACCGATTCAACCGCAACCCTTTGCTAGGGTTGGGGATCGGGGCTGACGGGTTGAAAACCGGACACACGCGCGAAGCGGGTTATGGCCTGGTTGGATCAGCGGTTCAGAACGGGCGCCGTGTGGTTTTCGTGATTTCCGGCCTGCCATCAACCGAATCCCGCGCAAGAGAGGCCGAAGCAATCGTCAATTGGTCCTTTCGCCAATTCGCCCAAAAGGATGTCGTGAAATCCGGCGAAGTGATCACCCACGCCAAGGTTTTCATGGGGCAGGCTGACAAGGTTGGATTGACCCCGGCCCGCGATGTCAGCGCCCTTTTGCCGGTGTTGAGCGATGGCGGATTGGATGCCGAAGTCGTGTTCAAATCGCCGCTTAGCGCCCCCGTTGCCGCCGGGGCCGAAGTGGGTGAATTGATCCTGCGCCCCGAGGGGCTGCCGGAAATTCGGGTGCCGGTCATGACAACCGAAGCCGTGGAAAAGGGCGGATTCATGGTGCGCATGCGCACCGCAACCCGCTTTTTCATGACGCGCCTGATCGAAGGCCCAGAGGGCACTCTTTGACCAAGGTCATCGCAGCGCCGGGGCGCTTCATTTCATTCGAAGGGATCGACGGATCCGGGAAATCGACGCAAGCGCGGCTTTTGGCCGACGCATTGGACCGCGCCGGATATGATGTGGTTCTGACACGCGAACCCGGCGGATCGCCCGGCGCCGAAGAAATCCGCCGTCTGGTATTGGAAGGCGACCCCGACCGCTGGTCGGCGGAAACCGAAATCCTGCTGTTTACAGCCGCGCGGCGTGATCATTTGGAACGCACGATCCAACCCGCATTGGACGCGGGAAAAATCGTGATCTGCGACCGATTTGCCGACAGCACCCGCGTATATCAGGGCGTATCGCGCGGCGATCTGCGTCCGGTGGTTGATCAGCTGCACAGCCTAATGATCACCCGCGAACCCGACCTGACAATCCTGATCGACATGGATCCGGCCCAGGGATTGTCACGTGCCTTGGGGCGGCAGGGCACCGAGGAACGCTTCGAAAGCTTCGGAGAAGGGCTCCAGCAGAAAATGCGTGCCGCGTTCCTTGAATTGGCCGATGAATTTCCGTCACGGTTCCGCACAATCAACGGCGCGCGAGGGATTACAGAAATCGCCGCCGACGTGTTGAACGTCGTGATGGGTGATCTGGTTGACTGACACAAAATGCGCGGCGCGGGGCGGGGCGTATTCGCCCCTTCCGCTCGCCCTGAACCGGTCATATGCTGCGCCGCAATGACAGATGATGCCCTTCCAGAACCGGACCGGATCGACGGCGCCCCGCACCCGCGCGACGCCCCGCATATTATTGGACAGAACATTGCCCAGGCCGCGTTTCTTGAGGCGTACAACTCGGATCACCTGCACCACGCCTGGCTGATCACAGGTCCGCGCGGCACCGGCAAAGCGACACTCGCCTGGGCCATCGCCCGGTTCCTGCTGGCCACACCGGCAGACGACGGCGGCATGTTCGGCGCCCCGCCGCCGGTTGAAACCCTGTCCATTTCCGATGACCATCCGGTGTCGCGCCGCATGCGCGCCAGATCAGAATCCGGGCTGTTTGTCCTGCGCCGACCATATGACGAAAAAACCAAACGCCTGCGTCAGCAAATCACCGTGGACGAAGCGCGCAAAATGAAAGGGTTCTTCAACTTCTCGGCCACGGATGGGGGCCGCCGCGTTGTGATTATAGATGCGGCTGACGAAATGAACGTCCCCGCGGCCAACGCGATCCTCAAAATTCTGGAAGAACCGCCCGCCAACACGACGATCCTGATGATCGCACATCAGCCATCAGCCCTGCTGCCGACAATTCGGTCCCGGTGCCGTGAATTGCGCCTTGCGCCGCTTTCCGACGACGACATCGCCAAAGTGCTCGAACAATGCGACATTGACAGCCAGGGACAGACCGACGCGCTGGCGGCCCTAGCCGCCGGATCCGCGGGCGAAGCGGTGCGCTTGTGCCTGTTGGGTGGCCCTGCCATCTATGCCGAATTGATCCGCATATTTGAAACCTTGCCCCGGCTTGACAGACCCCGCGCCCTGTCGCTGGCCGACAGCGCCGCGGCGCGCGGGGCCGAAGACCGGCGTGAATTGCTGGCGGTTCTGACGGATCTGTTCCTTGCCCGCCTTGCCATCACCGGTGCAACCGGTCGCCCCCCCACCCCCGAAGCAGCCCCCGGTGAGGCGGCGCTGTTGTCCCGTCTTGCCCCGAATGCCCACGAAGCACGCAAATGGGCCATCGCCGCACAAGAGATCGGCGCGCGCGCACGCCATGGGCGGGCCGTCAACCTTGACCCTGCCGCTTTGATCCTTGATACCCTGTTCAGGATCCAAAAGACTGCCGCGGCATGACCCGGCGCTGACAGAGCCCGGAATGACAACGCCCCAGATCACCGACAGCCATTGCCACCTGGATTTTCCCGATTTCGACGGGGAACATGGCGATGTTATCGCCCGCGCGGCAAATGTGGGCGTTACCCGCATGGTCACCATTTGCACCCGGCTCAAGGCCGAACCGCAGGTGCG
Source organism: Pseudooceanicola sp. (assembly GCA_050633485.1). Lineage (GTDB taxonomy): Bacteria > Pseudomonadota > Alphaproteobacteria > Rhodobacterales > Rhodobacteraceae > Pseudooceanicola. The sequence goes on along the minus strand of JBOEGP010000006.1, from coordinate 257,572 downwards.
CGCAATCGCCGAAGCCAACCCGCCGGTTTTTTACGCGGCAGGCAGTCACCCGATGAGCGTGGCCGAAGAACCGATGGCCAGCGTGGACGAACTTGTCGCCCTTGCCAAACATCCGAAATTCGTCGGAATTGGCGAAACCGGACTCGATTACCATTACACCGCCGACAGCGCCCAGATGCAAAAGGACAGCCTGCGCATCCACATCGCCGCCGCGCGGGAAACCGGTTTGCCACTGATCATCCACGCGCGCGATGCGGACGACGACATGGCCCGCATCCTGTCCGAAGAACACCGCAATGGCGCATATTCCTGTGTCATGCACTGCTTCTCGTCCTCACCCGAACTGGCCAAATCCGCCCTCGACCTTGGGTTTTACCTGTCGATGTCGGGGATCACGGCATTCCCGAAAAGCCAGGATTTGCGCGACATTTTTGCGGCCGCGCCGCTTGACCGCATTCTTGTCGAAACCGACAGCCCCTATCTGGCCCCGCCCCCCTTTAGGGGCAAACGCAACGAACCGGCCTATACGGCCCATACCGCCGCAAAGGGGGCCGAAACCATGGGCGTGGATTATCCCACATTCGCCGCCGCCACGCAGGCAAATTTCGACCGCCTGTTCTGGAAAGCCGCAGAATGGACGGCCCCGTGATGGGCGAATTGCGTTTCACCATCCTCGGCTGTGGATCGTCAGGCGGCGTGCCCCGCCTTGGTGGCAAATGGGGCGATTGTGACCCTGACGAACCCAAAAACGTCCGACGCCGCTGTTCCATGATGGTCGAACGTGATGGGCCAGATGGCACCACCCGCGTTCTGATCGACACCACCCCCGATATGCGGCAGCAATTGCTGGACGCCGGGGTGGGCAAGCTTGATTCAGTCATCTGGACCCATGCCCATGCCGATCACGTCCATGGCCTCGATGACCTACGCATGATTGTCTTTAACATGCGCAAACGGCTGCATGTCTGGGCCGATGGCGATACGCAGAACGACCTGTTCTCGCGCTTTGGCTACGCATTCGTCCAGCCCGAAGGATCGCCCTATCCACCGATCCTGAACATGCACACGATTGACGGGCCAATAACGATCCACGGCGACGGCGGCGATATCGTTTTTGAACCGTTCAAGGTCAATCATGGGGCCATCGACGCACTTGGCTTCCGCATTGGCGACCTGGCCTATCTGCCCGACGTCGCCAAGATGACAGACGAAGCATGGGCAGCGGTTCAGAACCTCGATTGCTGGATCCTCGACGCTCTGCGCCGCGATCCGCACCCGACCCATTCGCACCTCGCCCAATCACTGGACTGGATCGAACGGGCCGCGCCCAAACGCGCCGTGCTCACCAATATGCATATCGATCTTGACTATGCGACGGTCGCCGCGGAAACGCCTGATCATATCGTGCCCGCCTATGACGGCATGACGCTGACATATCCGGCCTGACCGGATGCAGGCGCTGATCACGGTCATCCTGCCGGTTTTCCTGCTCATCAGCGCAGGCTGGACAGCCACCCGGTACAACCTGACCACCGCCGCAATGTCCGAAGCGCTGACCAAATTCGCTCAGGTCGTGGCCTTTCCCTGCCTGCTGTTTCGGGCCGTCATCTCGCTCGACATCGGACAGGAATTCAACGTCCCCCTCCTGTCATCCTACTACGCCGCGGCAACGCTCAGCTTTTTCATCGGCATGTTCGCCGCCAGAATGATCTTTCGCCGAGATTGGGAAGACGCCGTCGTCGTCGGGTTCTGCTGCCTGTTCTCCAACACCCTTATGCTGGCCATCCCGATCACCGAACGCGCCTATGGTGCCAATGCCCTGTCAGCGAACTTCGCGATTGTCTCGATGCACGCGCCTTTCTGCTATGCGATTGGAATCGTCACGATGGAAATCGTGCGCGCACGGGGGGGCGGCTTCAAACCCGGCGAACTGCTCAATCAGATCACCCGTCAGGTCGCGACAAATCCGCTGGTCATCGCCCTCGCACTCGGCTTCACCGTGAACCTCGCAGGCCTCACGACACCCGCCCCGGTTTGGGCCGCTGTGGATATGTTGGCCAATGCCTCGGTACCGGTTGGCCTCTTCGCGGTTGGCGGCGTTCTGACCCAATACAGGCTCGAAGGTGACGGGCGATTGATCGCCATGATCTGCGCCATCGCCCTCCTCGTCCACCCATCCCTGATGTGGGGCTTTGGCCGCGCCGCCGACCTGCCCGAGGCCGCGTTTCGCTCCGCCGTGATCACCGCCGCCGTCGCCCCCGGCATCAACTGCTATGTCTTCGCCAACATCTATGGCCGCGCCAAACGTGTTGCCGCATCGTCGGTCCTCATGACAACCGCCGGGTCACTCTTCTCCGTCTGGCTCTGGCTCACGCTCCTGCCCTGACACAGGCCCGCGCTCCAAAGCCCCGGCCGGCGACCGCCCTGCCCTTCATCTTTCCAAAAATACTTCGGGGGTGCGGGGGCTGGCCCCCGCCGGGTCCCTCACCCCACAAGCCGCGCGCGCAACGCCTCAAGCTCCCCATCGCCAAGCCCGATCCAACGCATGTATTCCGTCGCACTGCCATGGGTGTCGATAAACCAATCCCACGTCGCTTCCATCGTCTCGGGCTTTGACCCCAACACCCTCTCGGAATGTGCCGGATCGCTCCCCCGGTCCCGCGCACGCGCACGCAACACGTCGATCAACCCTGCCCCAAATGTTGCCGTGCGCGCATAATCGGCCACCAATGCATCCCGCCCGACCCCGGCATGTCCCAGCAAAAGCGCTGCGATCAATCCGGTGCGATCCTTGCCAGCCGTACAATGAAACAGCGTGGTCCCGTCCTCGGCCCCCGCAAGCAGACGCAGGGCGCTGGCAAAGGCCGGTCCACATTCACTAAGCGACGCACGATACCGCAACCCCATATCAAATCCGTCCGGATGCCCCATGGCCATCGCATCAATCGTTGCCAACCCATCATAAAGCGGCAGGTGATGATAGGTGACGTCATCATGCCCGGCCAACGGATTTGGTGCCTCGGCGACTTCAGCATGGGACCGCAGATCAACAATCGTGCGCAGCCCGGCGTCCAAAATCGCGCGCAACCCGTCCGTATCCAATCCACGCATCGCATCCCCACGCAGGAATGCCCCTTCGCGGGTATGTCCCCCACCGGTCAGGGGATGCCCGCCCAGATCGCGGATGTTGTGAACGCCGCTCAATGTCGGCCCTGTGACTTTGTCGCTCATGCCTTACCTCCGTGTTTGGCCAAGGATGGCCGCAATCACCCGCCGTCGCAACTGTGCGCTACATATGCGCAATACTGCCCTGCGCCACGGCAACCGATTTCACGATCGCAAAACAGGCCCGCCCCGGCGCCAGGTCAAGAGCCGTCGCAGACCGTCGGGTCAGCCGCGCAAGGATCATATCATCCCCAACCCGCAGCTGGGCGATCACACCCGGCCCTTCGCCAAATTTCAGCGCGACAACCTCGGCCGCGAGAATGTTCAGGGCCGACAGACCTTCGGGGCGGTCCCGTGACAGGATCACGTCCTGTGCTTCGATCCGCACACGCAGCCGCTCTCCGATATGCGCCGCCACCCTTGGCAGGATCAAATGCCCCTCCGACAAAGCGACTTCGCTCAACCCGTCATCATGATGGGCCACGACGCGCACGTTCAACAGGGCGCCCGCTTCGCGCAATCCGATTTGCGGGGCAAGGTTGGGATCCGCGAACAACGCCTGCGCCGGACCCGCGCGCACAACCCGCCCGTCTGCCAATACGACCATTGTGGTGGCCAACCGGGCCACTTCGTCCAATGCGTGGCTGACATACAGGATCGGAAGGCCCAATTCGTCGCGCAACCGTTCAAGGAACGGCAAAATCTCGGCCTTGCGGGCAATGTCCAACGCCGCCAACGGTTCATCCATCAGCAACAGTTCAGGCGCGGACAGCAGCGCCCGTCCTATGGCCACCCGTTGCTTTTCCCCGCCCGACAAATCCCGCGGACGCCTGTCCAACAGGGCGGATATCCCAAGCAGATCAATGATCCGCGCCAGTGCATCCGCATCCGTCCGCCGCCCGCTGATCCGCCCCGGATAGGCCAGATTCCCCGCCACGCTAAGGTGTGGAAACAAACGCCCGTCCTGAAACACATACCCGATCCGACGCCGATGCGGCGTCAGCCAGACGCCCGTGGACGTATCACACAGCACCCGGTCACCCAGAACGATCCGCGCCCTTTCAGGGCGGGATAGACCCGCAATTGCGTTCACAACACTTGTCTTGCCCGCACCTGATTGCCCAAACAGGGCCGTTACCCCGCCCGGCGCATCAAACGCCACGTCCAGGGCGAAGCCCCCCAAACGCTGACCTATTTCGACACGCAGCCCCATCACGCCATCCCGATCCGACGTGCCACCGCACGCGACAATGCCTCGGACCCGATCAGGGCGATCATCGACACCGCGATCGACACCGCGACCAATGTCGCCACCTGCGCCTCGCCTCCCGGCACCTGAAGGAATGCGTATATGGCCGATGCTATGGTGCGCGTTTCACCCGGAATATTGGACACAAAGGTTATCGTCGCTCCGAATTCTCCCATCGCTTTGGCGAAACTCAGGATTGCGCCGGCAACCACGCCGGGCAACGACAATGGCAAGGTCACAGTCAGGAACACGCGAACCGGCGATGCACCCAGCGTGGCCGAAGCATCCTCAAGCCGCCGGTCCACCGCCTCGATCGACAGGCGCATGGCCCGCACCATCAGCGGAAATCCCATGACCGCCGCCGCCAGCGCCGCGCCGGTCCACCGGAACGCAAGGACAAGCCCAAAGGTGTCTTCCAGCCAACCGCCGACCAACCCTTTGCGCCCGAACGCCAGCAGCAAAAGATACCCCGTGACCACCGGCGGCATCACAAGTGGCAGGTGAACCAGCCCGTTCAACACCTCGCGCCCCCAGAACCGCCACCGCGCCAGCGCATATGCGACGGCCATCGCGACGGGCGCCGATACCAGCGTCGCCCAAAAGGCCACCTTCAGCGACAGCGCAACCGCCTGCCATTCCTCGGGGCCAAGAAAGCCCATGCGCGCCAATCCTTTCGCAACATTTCCCTTGTGGGCGATCTGGCAAGGGCGACGGGGCAATTGCAACCCTTTCCCGCCATTTGCCCGCGCCAGTTTGGGCCACACCCGTCTGAACCGCGCCAGAACCCGACGGATCGAAACGCGCGAAAATACCGTGTCACCGGTGGCAAAACGGGGCCAACCGGCCCCGCATCAAGGACGGCGTTGCCATCGCAGACAGGCACCCCCGCGCCCCGTTCAAACAAAAAGGCGCGCCAAAACTGACGCGCCTTTTCAATGCTATTCGGCGTTACCGAGTCAGAGTGTCCAACCAGAAATGGCTTTCACTTCCATAAAGTCCTCAAGCCCCCAAACGCCACCTTCGCGCCCGTTGCCCGATGCCTTCATGCCACCGAATGGGGCACCCGGCCCACGTGGCTTGCCGTTCATTTCAACCATGCCGGACCGAAGCTTGAGCGACATGCGATTGGCCTTGTCGCCATCCGTCGTCTGAACATAGTTAGTCAGACCGTAGGGCGTGTCATTGGCAATCTCGACGGCCTCGTCTTCGGTGTCGAAAGGGATGATCGTCAGGACTGGCCCAAAGATTTCTTCGCGCGCGATGGTCATGTCGTTGTTCACATCAGCAAACACAGTCGGTTTGACAAAGAACCCACGGTTCAACCCATCGGGCCGCCCGGTGCCACCAGCGACAAGCTTTGCGCCCTCGTCGATGCCCTTTTGGATCAGGTCCTGAATCTTGTTGAACTGGCTTTCGTTCACGACCGGGCCAATGTGACGCCCGTCTTCGTGGGCCGACCCAACAGTCACCATTCCCGCCACTTCGGCGGCTGTTTCCACGGCTTTGTCATAGACATTGCGCTGAACCAACATCCGGCTGGGCGCGTTACACGACTGACCCGAATTGTTCATCATGTGCAAGACACCGCGCTTAACGGCCGCATCATCCGCGTCATCAAAGATCACGTTCGCGCCCTTGCCACCCAGTTCCAGATGCACCTGTTTCAGCGTTTCTGCCGCTGCCTTGGAAATCTGAACGCCCGCGCGGGTCGACCCCGTAAAGCTGACCATATCCACGTCTTTGTGTGTCGTCAGGGCCGTGCCCACGCCAACACCATCACCGTTCACAAGGTTGAATACACCCTTGGGAAACCCTGCCGCATCAATGCATTCGGCAAAGATCATCGCGTCCAGTGGGCTTTCCTCGCTCGGCTTAAGGATCATGGTGCACCCGGCGATCAATGCCGCGATCACCTTGAGCGAGATTTGGTTCAGCGGCCAATTCCATGGCGTGATCAACGCACAGACGCCAATCCCCTCGTAAACGATCCGCGTATCGGGAAACTTGTCGCTAAGGGGGCGGTTGAATTCGAATTCCTTGGCGGCGCGGATGAAATTCTTGGTGTGCCCCAAACCCGCACCAACCTGTGCCGTCCGGGCAAGGGCGATTGGCGCGCCCATTTCGGTGGAAACGGCCTGTGCGATATCCTCGGCACGTTCCTGATACACCTCAAGGAATTTTTCGACCAATGCGATCCGGTCGTCCGGGGATGTCGCCATCCACGCCGGAAAGGCCGCCTTGGCCGCGGCGACTGCGGCATCGGCATCCGCCTGCCCGCCCAGCGAAATCACAGCACAGACTTCTTCGGTTGAGGGATCAATAACGTTGTGATCCTTGCCAGCGATGGGGTCCACCCATGCGCCGTTGATGTAGAATTGGCGTTTCTCGATCATGCTTTATCTCCCTTTCTTCCGCGGGTTCCGCCATGCGGGCGGCTGTTCCGCTTGCTTGCGGCACTCTGTCACCGCGCGAACCGCACTGCAAGCACTGCAAGGGGGTCGAATTGCGATCACGCCACCTCTATCTAGGGTGGGACCACCTAATCCCAAACCGGAGATGACCCATGGCACTGCGTATCAACGACACGATCCCCGATCTGACAGTCGAAACCGATCAGGGCACTTTCAGCCTTCACAACTGGATTGGCGACGAATGGGCGATCCTGTTTTCCCACCCCAAGGATTTCACCCCCGTTTGCACCACTGAATTCGGCGCGGTCGCCCAATTGGCTGACGAATGGGCCAAACGCGGCACCAAGGTGATGGGCATTTCCGTCGATGGGGTAGAAGAACACAAGAAATGGAAGGGCGATATCGAAGCCACCGCAGGCGCAACCGCCGGTTTCCCGATCATCGCTGATCAGGATCTCAAGGTTGCCAAGGCGCTGGATATGTTGCCAGCCGACGCCTACCTTCCCGATGGCCGCACACCGGCTGACAGCGCGACGGTGCGGTCCGTGTTCATCATCTCGCCTGACAAAAAGGTGCAACTGATGATGACCTATCCAATGTCCGTGGGCCGCAACTTTGCCGAAGTTCTGCGCGCGCTGGACGGGCTGCAACGCACGTTCGGGCAACCGCTGGCCACACCCGCGAATTGGGAAACCGGTCAGGACGTGATTGTCGCGCTGGCGCTGGACGACGCCGCCGCCGAGGCCAAATACGGCACGCTGGATAAGAAACTGCCTTACCTTCGGTTCGCCAAGAACCCTGGCTAAGGCTGGAATCACAACATTCAGGAAAGGCCCGGAATCGCACCGGGCCTTTTTCATTTGGCAAAGTCCAATCTTGGCCAACCCACGCGGCCCAAGGCATGGGATAAATGACGCGACCGGGCCGATCGCCTGATGTGCGCCTATCCGGTAATCAGGCGCGCGGCCCCATCACCCGCCCCAGTGCAATCAGACCCAAACCAGCCACAAAAAACCCCACACACAGCGCAAGCGACCAAAGCGCCACGCCGTCCCAGCCAACCTTGATCGGGTCGGTAAAGAAATACGGATATTGCCCGTCAAACCCACCGCGAACCAACGCATAGACAACATAGGCCAGCGGCCAAATCAGCCACAAAAGCGCCGATCGCATCGCCAATCCCGTCTTGTCAGAGAACACCGCCCACCACACCACAACCGAAACCGGCACCACACCGTGCAACCCCAGATCGGCCCAGGTGGCAAGGCCATTCGTTTCGCGATACAACAACCCGTAATACACCAATCCAGTGACCCCGATCCACAGCGCGACACCACCAGCCAAGGCCGGGCCAGGCGAACGCCCTGACACGGCCGCACGCAAAAAGATCACCACGACCATTCCGTTTGTCAGGATGGTGAAAAACCGTGCCATGCGCCACAGAACCACGGGCGCGCCAAAATGGCCTTCGGTGGCATAGTTGACCACGAACTGCGCGGCCAACGCGGCACAGGCAAGGCATCCGACAATCAGGGCCATCAGGCGCGCGGCTGGGGAAATATTCATGCCGCGACTATCCTCTGATCTTGCGGCCCGCCGCAACCCACCCGATGATCTGTGCATGGAATGGCGGGATCAGGGCATCGTTCTGGCCGTGCGGCGACACGGCGAACACGCAGCGATAGTCGAGGTGTTTACCCCGACGCGCGGCCGCCATGTGGGCGTCGTGCGCGGTGGCGCATCCCGCAAAATGACGCCGATCCTGCAACCGGGGTCACAGATTGACGTGTCCTGGCGCGCAAGGCTTGAGGATCATCTGGGCAGTTTCACGGTCGAACCCGTCCGATCCCGCGCCGCCGCCCTATCCGATCGCATGGCCCTGGCCGGGTTGAACGCCGTCTGCGCCCTTCTCAGCTTTGCCTTGCCTGAACGCGCGGCCTATCCCGACCTTTATCACCGCACGGAAACCCTGCTGGACCTGTTGGGCAACGGTGACCTGTGGCCGCTCGCCTATTTGCGGTGGGAGGTCGCCCTGCTGGACGAAATGGGGTTTGGCATGGACCTGTCCGCCTGTGCCGTGACGGGGGTGAACGAACCGCTCGACTTTGTTTCCCCGCGCACCGGGCGGGCCGTATCAGCAATCGGGGCCGGTGATTGGGCGAACCGTTTGCTGCCGCTACCGGATGTCCTAAAGGGGCGTGGTGGTGCCCCGGATCACGAGGTCGCACAGGCGTTCCGCACCACCGGGCATTTCCTGAACGCACATCTTGCGGCTGAATTAGGGTCAAAACCCCTGCCTGACGCGCGCCAAAGGTATGTCGATCTGTTTACCCGAAAAACCGGTCAGTCAGGCTAAATCCCGATCCGGCCCATGCGGGCGCGCCATGTATCGCGCTGCCGCATAGACCGGGCATGTCCCGTCAGTCAGTCGCCCAGGTGTTTTTCGCCACGTTTGACCGCCAGAACAATCTGGTGCTGACGTTCGCGGAACCGTGCCTTGTCCGCATCCGACGTTTCATCAAAACACTGATGACAGGCAACGCCCTGTTCATATTCCACCCGGTCACGATCAGCGGGCAGGATCGGACGGCGGCATGCATGGCAGAGCATATGTGGCCCTTCGACCAACCCATGTCCAACGCTGACACGTCCGTCAAACACGAAACATTCGCCATCCCACAGGCTGTCATCCTGCGGCACATCCTCAAGGTATTTCAGAATACCGCCCTTAAGGTGGAAAACATCCTCGACCCCTTGGGACATCAGCCAATTGGTGGACTTTTCACAGCGGATACCGCCGGTGCAGAACATCGCGATCCGCTTGTTGTGAAACCGGTCCTTGTTGGCATCCCACCACGCCGGAAAGTCGCGAAACGACTCCGTCTTGGGATCAACCGCGCCTTTAAAGGTTCCGATGGCCACTTCGTAGGAGTTGCGCGTGTCGATCACGGCAACATCGGGGGCGGATATCAACGCGTTCCAGTCGGCCGGATCAACATAGTGACCAACATTCGCGGTTGGATCGACACCGGGCTGACCCATGGTGACGATTTCCTTTTTCAAACGCACCTTCATGCGCGCGAACGGCATGTCCTGCGCTGTGCTTTCCTTCCATTCCAGATCACCACATCCCGGTAAGGCACGGATATGGCCCAGAACTGCGTCGATACCTGCGCGCGGGCCCGCGATGGTCCCGTTGATACCCTCTGACGCGATCAGCAAAGACCCACGCACGCCACCGGCATCACATACCGCGCGCAGCGGTGCACGCAGACCATCAGGGTCGTCAAACCGGGTGAAATGATAAAGAGCGGCGACAATGTACATGGGCGGGCAGGTAATCCCACTGGCCGCCGCATGCAACTGTCAGGGTGACGCAGATCTCCAATTTAATACGACTTCGCACTTTACTAGTTCGATATCGCACTATATCAAAGTGGTACGAAATCGAACCAAAAGGAGAATCACTATGTCACTTTCCCGCCGACAGACCCTCACTCTCATTGGCGGGGGGCTCGTGCTCGCTGCGACGGGCCGGGCTGGCGCCATCATGACCCGCACCCCCGACGCCGCGATGTTGCCCTGGTCACAGGCAGGCCAGGGCGCTGACCCGCGCTTGCGTGCCCTTTCATTCGCATTGCTGGCCCCAAATCCGCACAACCGCCAACCCTGGCTGGCCCGGCTGGACGGCACGGATGAAATCATGATTTACCGCGACGCGGCCCTGAACCTGCCCGCGACAGACCCGTTTGACCGGCAATTGACCATCGGCATGGGGTGCTTTCTGGAACTTCTGTCCCTGGCCGCGGCACAGGACGGTTTCGATGCCATCACCACCCTTTTCCCTGACGGAGAAGCCCTGGATCAACCGGTTGCGCATGTCCGTCTGACGCGGGGCGGCACACCCGATCCGTTGTTTGCCCACACCTTGAACCGCCACACCAACAGGGACGCCTATGATTTGGATCGCGGCCTGTCGATGAACGAACTGAAGTCCGTCATTGACCCAATTTCGGGCGCCAGGGGCAGCCAAAGCAACGACATTGTCACCGCCTTGCGCGACCTGACCCTGGACGCAATGATCACCGAGCTGAAAACAAAAGCCACCTACATGGAATCCGTCGAATTGACCCGCATCGGAGCGCGGGAGATCAACGCGACCCCCGATGGCCTTACCCTGCGCGGCCCAATGATGGAGGCGCTGGCCTCGGTCGGAATGCTGACCCGCGAACAAATGGCCCGACAGGATGGCCCGGCCTTTGATCGGGTCATTGCGATGTTTGAAACCAGCTTTTCCGCCACGCCGGGTTATGTCTGGGTGCCCACCGGCCAAAACACGCGCCGGGATCAGATCGCTGCGGGACGGACATGGATGCGCCTTCATCTGTCGGCGACGGCACAAGGCCTTGCCTTGCACCCGGTCAGCCAATCGCTTCAGGAATATCCCGAAGTGCAACCGCATTACCGCGCCGTGCATGACCTGTTGGCGCCAAATGGCGACAGGCTTCAGATGCTCGCAAGGATCGGTTATGGTCCCCAACAGCCACCAGCCCCGCGCTGGCCGCTGGAGAAACGCCTGATCAATGACTGACGACACCACCAACACCCGCCTCACGATGGCCATCCTGACCGAGGCGGGCATCCTTGCCCAATTGTCCCGCGCATGGATCGAAGCGGCCAGCCCTGACGGGCTGTCGATGCCCCAATTCACGGTTCTTTTGCACCTGTCACGCATGGGCGTGAAACAAACCCCGCTGCAATTGGCCCACGCCTTTCAACTGCCAAAAACGACAGTGACCCACACGGTCGCAACGCTTGAAAAAAAGGGGTTCATCACGCTGGAACCCAACCCGGAGGATGGCCGTTCCAAACTTGTCGTTCTGACGACATCAGGGGCCAACGCAATGCAAGGCACGATGGAAACCGTCGGCGGGGTCGTCGCCGGTCTGGTCGGTGATCTGAACAGCGATGACCTTGGCCAAACCTTGGATCAGATCAGCCAGCTGCGGGAACGGTTTGATCGGAATCGCCCGGACTAGGACGCGGCAAAAGTCCAATGCGCCGGGCCTTTGGATCGGCCAACCTTGGCGCATCATAACCTGCTTTTGCCAACGCTTCCGCCCCAAGATCCGGGTTTTGTGCAACAAAAGTCGCGCTGTCCTCGTCGCCCATGCGTTCGGCCACAAGGCATATGAATGCCAGCGTCACGGTTGCGTTGAATTTGTCGGGCGCCCCTGCGGTTGCGGCTGTGGCGCGGATGGCCGCGGCGTATCGATATGCCGCTTCGAAAAATTCCCACCGGCGCAGGGCGGCATGCGCCGTTCCCAAATGCGCCGCATGGCCCAATCCGGTGCAGGGCACGTCTCCGGCGATCATCTGATCAAGCTGATGGTCATAGTTCATTTGAAATCTACTTCAAACTTGTGCGCATCGTCTGAATCAAGCGTCAGGCCATACACATCGCGCAGCGCCAAAATCTTGGCGCGGGTTTCGTCAGAAAATACCAATTTTCCGTCAAACGCGTGAAGCGCCATACATTCAACCAGCTCGCTCATCGACATGTCCAGATATTCGGCCGTGCCTTTCAAAACCTTGACCAGATTTCGTTCCAGACGAAGCCCGGTTTGCATGCGTTCAATCTTTTTCATGCCTAACCACTACGCGATTCGTGTCATGACAACAAGACAACAGATATCCTTGGATTGACGCCCCGCCCCAGCCTTGCGACCCTTGGACACCAGAATTAAAGGGGGCCGGGGATGACCAGCGCACTGATCGTGATCGACATTCAAAACGATTTTTGTCCAGGCGGCGCTCTTGCCGTCGAAGGCGGCAACACCATCGTGGCCGGGGCAAATGCGATCATGTCCGAATTTGACGCCGTGATCCTGACCCAAGACTGGCACCCGGCGGGGCATTCGTCCTTTGCGTCGTCACATGCGGGCAAAGCGCCCTTCGACATGATCGAAATGCCATATGGGGCACAGGTGCTTTGGCCTGATCACTGCGTTCAGGGCACCAATGGCGCGGCGTTTCACCCCGATCTGGAAACCGACCGGGCGGATCTGATCATTCGCAAGGGATATAACCCCGCCATCGACAGCTATTCCGCGTTCTTTGAAAACGACCAGAAAACGCCAACCGGTCTGGAAGGGTACCTGCGCACACGGGGCATCACCGATCTGACATTGGTTGGGCTGGCCACGGATTTCTGCGTCAATTTCTCGGCGGTTGATGCGGCGCGTCTGGGGTTTTCTGTCACAGTGCGAACCGACCTGTGCCGCGCGATTGATATGGATGGATCCCTGAAATCAGCGCATGAGGGCATGACAGCAGCAGGCGTGACGTTGGCGTGAGCACGTCCAAGGAAACCGTCGCACATATTGTTGACCTGCTGTCACCGCTGGGTGACGTGCGCGCATTGGCGATGTTCGGTGAATACGGCGTGTATTGCGACCATAAACTCTTCGCGTTGATCTGCAGCGATACCCTATTCCTAAAAATCACGAAGCCGACCGAAGACGCGACGCTTGACCGTGTTCCACCTTATCAAGGCGCGTCGCCCTATCACCAAGTGACCGAAGATTGGCTGGAAGACCCAGATCGCCTTCTGGCTTTGGCCGCGCAGGTGCGCGACGCCCTTCCCAAACCCAAGAAGGTGCCAAAAAGACTGCTTAAACCATAAGCACATCAAATCAATTGGCGGCGGGCAAGACCCTCTCCCAAGGTCGCCCGCCACCTAGAGCGGTCTAGTTAAAAACACCGCTGTTTAATCCAGTTACCAGCCCAAAAAGGCTCCAGAATGCGACTTTGGTGCCCTGAAACGCCCCGCGCAATTCGCGACAGTCCAGAACCTCTTCGGTTTTGACCTTGCGCCCTGTGATCCGATCCAAGGGCTGCGCCGCCGCGACATGATCGATGAAATCAGCAATCGAAAAGCCGCCCCAATCATGGTCCCGCAGAACGTCGCGCTGCGTGTCCAAAGCATTGTGCAACCGTTGCATGACCTGAGTCCGGCCACCGATGTCCGCCGGAGCGTAGCGATTTTCCTGAAACCGCGCCTCGGACAGCGACAGGCCAAAGCCCGCCGAAATCAACATTGTCTTCACCGCCGCATCCGCGGACTGAAGGGCAAGAACGACCTTGGGATCGCGAAACAACGCGATTTCCTGATCAAGCTGGCCAACGCTGCGCCCACTTGCTGCAAGCTTGGCGCGCATGTGCCGGGGCACAACTGGCACCATGTCAAAGTCGTATTTCATTCTGTTTTCCCGTATTGGTTAAACGAAAGTTAACGCCAAATACGGGTGAGAAAGTGGCATGGGTGGGAAATTACCATGTCGCCGCAAAGCAGAAACCGCGCGGTGTGGTGTCAGGACAATGCATCGGTTTCGGCACGGTCAATGGCGTGTCGCGCAGAACGGTATTCGGCAGGCGATTGTCCCATCACACGGCGAAATGCCTTAGAAAACGCCGCCGGGCTATCATATCCCATGCGCGCGGCGACTGCGGCAATACCTGTTTGTTCTTCGGTCAGCGCCCTGGCGCCCATTGCCATGCGGCAATGCTGAACATATGCCATCGGCGCCGAACCGGTAATCGCCCGGAATCGGCGCTGGAACGTTGCACGTGACTGGCGCGCGACATCGGCAAGCTTGTCGATTGTCCAATCTTCGCCCGGCGCGCTGTGTATGGCCGTAAGCGCTTCGCGCACACCGGGTTCGTCCATCGCCCGGAACCACGCCGGGGCGCCCGGTCCTGTCACCTCGAACCAACGGCGCAGAATATAGATCAGCAATGTGTCCAGCAGGCGCCGCATTGCAATGTCGGTCGCGCCACCACCTTGGGCCACTTCTGCCGCCAACAGATCAAGCGCGGCGCGCAGCCGTTTGTCAGAATTCACTTGGTCGGCGCTTAGATAAATCACTTCGGGCAATCCGCCCAACAGCGGCAGGGAACGGGGCACCGACATGATGAATTTGGCACAAAGAACCTGTACTTTGGGCATCCCTTCCGCGCCGGGTGCGGCGGCGCGGCGGCGCATCACTTCGATCACCTCGTCAAAAGGCCGGATCGGACGGCGCGGCGCATCGGTCAACGCATGAGCCATCCCGCTGGTGGCCAACAACAGATCGCCCGCGCCAATTCTAACCGGAAAGGCGTCGCCATTGCGATGGAACCAACATGCGCCTTCGCGCGGGGCGTGCAGGATCATCTTGGTCGAAGGCGCGACCTCGATCCCCCAGTCTCCGTAAAGCGTGGAACAGCCCATTTGGGTTTGTCCCAGACGGCCCATTTGCAAAATCTCGTTCAGGATATCCATGCCGTTAACCTGACGCCAAGAGCATGCGCGGTCCAGCCCCATGATCCGTACGGACAAGTCTTTGCACCAGTCTGACATTCTCTGCGCTGCCTTAACGGCCCAGATCATTCTGGCGGCGGCAATCATGCGTGTCGCAACCACATGAAAGGAATTCCCATGATCACCCTTTATGGTCACGGCACACCAAACGCCCAAAAAATTTCAATCGCACTTGAGGAACTGGGCCTGCCCTATGAAACCGAACTTGTCGATTTCATGGGCGGGGCGACGCATACGCCCGAATACCTGAAGATCCACCCCGCGGGAAAAATCCCCGCCATTCGCGACGGCGATACGACTGTTTGCGAATCCAACGCCATTCTTCTCTACCTCGCTGACAAGACCGGGCGACTGGCCCCGCCGGTATCAGACAAACCCGCCCGGATCCGCCTGCTGGAACGGCTGTTTATCCAAGGCTCACTGCAAGGACCAATGTTCGGTCAGCGTGGATTTTTCGCCTACTTCGCCCCCGAAACAGTTCCGTTCGCGATCGAAAGGTATGAGGAACAAGGGCGCGCCGTAGATACAGCCGTGGAACGGATGCTTGCCGATGGTCCCTATTTGATGGGCGCGGATTATTCGATCGTCGATATTTCATTCTATGGCTGGTATTTCGCCGCCAGTCGCATGGGATATCTGGACAAGGCCCCCAAACCGGTCCGCGATTGGTTTGACCGTGTGCACAACCGTGATGCGGTTGCGCGCGGAATCGCGGCATTTCCCTTGTTTGAGCTGCCGCCACGCAAACAAGTCGCCTGATCGCGACAAGGGTCAGGGGCAGATCACCAGTTTTCCGGCGATTTGCCCCGCCCCTGCCCGCGCCAGCGCATCCTTGGCATCGGCCAGTTTCGCGACCTCGGCGACGATCGCGCGTATGCGCCCGTCTTGGGCCATCGCCAAAACTTCGGGCACGCGTTTGGCCCCCAATTCCGCCAGCAACAACGTGCTTTTGCGCTTGGTGAACCGGCTTACAATGCTGCCACCAATCCCGATGCACACCACCCGCCACATTGGCCCCCCAACCAAAAGATACCGCCCCTCGGGTTTCAGCACATGTCGCACGACATGCATCGGGCGCGTGCCCCACAAATCCAGCACCAGATCATACCGCGCCGTGTGCGTTGCGAAATCCTCGACCCGGTAATCCATGACCTGATGGGCGCCCAATGCACGCAACGGATCCAGCTTTTCCGCGCTATCAATCGCAGTGACATTAGCCCCTGCGTTCAACGCGATCTGCACGGCAAGCGATCCACAAGCCCCGCCGGCGCCGTTGATCAAGACCGATTGCCCCGCCTGCACGAAATCACCAACACCGCTCAGTGCGACGCCACCGGGTTGCGGCAGTGCGGCGGCGGTCACCGGGTCCATACCGTCTGGAACGGGCACCCACAGATCGGCCTTGGCCACCGCCTGATCGGCAAATCCACCGAACACGCCAAGGGTTTCGCCAACCACTATTTGCCCAACGCTCAGGCCCTGAACACCGGGGCCAATCGCTTCGATCTCTCCGCAGATATCACTGCCCAAAACGCGCCCCTTGGGCGACCCACCCGCCATGCGCGCGTAAAACGGGTGGCCAGATATGTATTCCCAATCGCTTCCATTGACGCCGCAGGCCAACACTTTGACCCGCACTTCATCCGGGCCCGGTTCTGGTGTTTCGCGTTCTTCCAGCCGCAAAACTTCGGACCCGCCGTACCCATATTGCACCAATGCGCGCATCGCCTCACCTTGCCATTACCCCACGCGCCCTGCTTTAACACATCCCGATCAAGAGGGAGAGCGCCGCAATGGCCGACATCGCCACCCGTGTCTGGAACCACCGCTGGAAAATCGACCCGATCGTGCGGTCCCTGATCGACACCGATTTCTATAAACTGCTGATGTGCCAATCGGTTTTTCGCAATAAACGCGACACAACCGTCACCTTTTCGCTGATCAACCGGTCCAAACAGATCCCCATCGCAGACCTGATCGACGAAGGCGAATTGCGCGAACAACTGGATCACGCCCGGTCCCTGCGGCTGACACGCGGCGAATCAACATGGCTGCGCGGGAACACATTTTACGGCAAACGTCAGATGTTCCGTCCCGATTTCATGGAATGGTTCGAAAACATGCAATTGCCGCCCTATCACCTTGAACGGGTCGGTGATCAGTACGAATTGACCTTTGAAGGATCCTGGCCCGAGGTGATGCTGTGGGAAATCCCTGCATTGGCCATCCTGATGGAACTGCGCGGCCGTGCGATCCTCGATTCGATGGGGAAATTCGAACTTCAGGTCCTTTATGCCCGCGCCATGACCAAAGTCTGGGAAAAGGTCGAAACATTGCGCGACCTCGACGGGTTGCGGATTGCCGATTTCGGGACCCGCCGCCGCCATTCGTTCCTGTGGCAGGATTGGTGCGTGCAGGCCATGACCGAAGGGTTGGGCAACCGGTTTACCGGCACATCGAACTGCCTGATCGCCATGCGCCGCGATCTTGAGGCGGTGGGGACAAACGCCCACGAATTGCCGATGGTCTATTCCGCTTTGGCCGGGTCGGACGCCGCGTTGGCCCAGGCACCCTATGACGTGCTGGCCGACTGGCAGGAAGAACACGACGGCAACCTGCGGATCATCCTGCCCGACACCTATGGCACCAAAGGGTTCCTGGAACGCGCGCCCGACTGGCTGGCCGGATGGACCGGCATCCGCATTGACAGCGGCGACCCGGCAACCGGGGCAGAAACCGCGATCAACTGGTGGACAGAAAGAGGAGAGGATCCAACCGAAAAACTGGTGATCTTTTCCGACGGTCTTGACGTTGAAAAAATCAAGGAACTGCATCAGAAATTTTCGGGCCGGGTGCGGGTCAGTTTTGGTTGGGGCACACTTTTAACCAATGACTTCCGGGGCCTGGTCCCCGGCGACGCCTTGGCGCCGTTTTCAATGGTGTGCAAGGCCGTCGCGGCAGACGGCAAGGCCACGGTCAAGCTGTCGGACAATCCCAAGAAGGCAATGGGACCCGAGGCCGAAGTTGAGCGGTACAAACGGGTGTTCGGGGTTGGCGATCAAGTGGCGATGGAGGTTGTGGTTTAAGGGGTTCTGCCGACCAAAAAGTCTGCCTTTTGCTGGCATGTTGACCCCAATCCATTCCATCAAAATTCGACGGCCAAGCACCTGAATGCGAATTGAATGTGTTTGACGACGTGTCGGGACGGGTCCGCACAGTCCGGCGAATTCGCCGGGCGGGACACATGATCGGTGCCACCGTGGAACGGATTACATCACCCATCCGACCTATCTGCCGTTACCACCAATGACGCTTGATCCACGGCCCTAGAATGGACGCCGTGACCAAGACATAGAACCCGATGACACCAAGACCGAGATGGTCTGCAGGCACTTCAAACAGATCGAAAACATAGGCGATTCCCGGAGCTGCCAGCACGCCCAGGAAAAGTGCCCCTTTCAGGAGGGTCACGATCCGGCCGTGTTTCGGGTGCCTCACCTCTCCCACCCGCGTCCATCCTTTACCTCGGCGCGCGCCTTCTTTGCCTCGACCCGCTTGCGTTTCTGGTTTCTGGACACTTTCGTCGGCACCCGCCGTTTCGGCGCGACAAGCGCGCGTTTGATCAGATCTGCCAGCCTGTCGCGTGCGATGTCACGGTTGCGGGCCTGCGAACGTTCTTCGGACACCTGGATCACCACCGCGCCGTCCTTTGTCCAGCGCCGCCCGGCCAACCGACGCAGACGGCGCTTGACCGCATCCGTCAGGGATGGTGAGCGTTCGGCCTCGAACCGCAATTCGACAGCCGACGACACCTTGTTCACGTTTTGGCCGCCAGGGCCGGACGCGCGGACGAATTGTTCGGTCAGTTCCCAGTCTTCTAGGGCGATCTGATCGGTAATCCGTAACATCCCCTCTCCTCCAACGACCTGGGTGGGTTCGCGCGCATGCCACATGTGATACCGGCCCCACCCCGATAGGGCAATTCGGGCGCATCACCGCACGCACGGCGACGACAGCCCGAAAACAGAAATGGGCCGCCCAAATCATCGGGCGGCCCTGTCGAGATCAGGAGGCGGGGTCGGTTAGGTTTCCCACCAATCTGGCAGTTATTCAGCCAAGGGCTGCCTCAGCTGACATCCCCCCAAACTGTTCCAACACCTCTCTCCAAAGTCCCATTAGACACTAGAGCACCTCCTTTCTGACTGTTTCCGATATTTGAATCGTCTCACAGTTTTTCCGGATCGCAAAACAAAATCATACAGATTTTGCGGTCAATTTTACGACAACCACACGAAATGGTGCCAAAGCAATCAAAGCAAGGGAAAGTTTCACCAACCAGTCCGCCGTGGCAAGCGACACCCAAAGCGGCACAACCGGGCCAATGCCCAGCAACGGCAATGCCTCACCCGCCCAGGACACATCGTTGCCCGGTTCAAGAAATGTAAGCGCCCCGGCAAATGCGACGGAAAAGAAGATCGCCGTGTCCAGCGATGATCCCACCAACGTAGACACCAGCGGCGCGCGCCACCAGCGCCCGCCACGCAAACGGTTGAAAACAAATACATCCGTCAGCTGTGCGGCCAGGAATGCCACCCCTGATCCAACGGCGATGCGCAAGGTCACAAGGGGGCCGAATTCGCCCATGATCTGTGTGCCGATCAGCGAACAGATAACGCCAACGACAAAGCCCGCAATCACCACTTTGCGGGCGGGTCCGGGGCCGTAGACGCGGTTCATCACGTCCGTGACAAGAAAGGCGAACGGATAGGTGAACGCCCCCCAGGTCAGCCAATTCCCCATCAGAAATTGGACAAGGATATTCGATGCCACGACAATCGCGGCCATGGCAAGAATGCCAGGTAGGTAAGTGCGGTTCATGATTTCAGCCCGTTTTTTAGACAAGGTAGCGGCGACTTGTGCCCGCGACCTTTTGCTTTGGCCCCGGACGGGCGGCGTTTAGTGTTTTTCCCGACCCTCTGCAAGGGGCAGTTCGAATTCAACGATTTCTGACGGCAGGAAGGACGCGAAATTGTCATCCGACACCATCGACAGACGAATTGCACCCGATGGGGCCCGCCACACCGCCAACCCTTCCAGGTTGCCAAAGCGGTGCCGATCCGTTTGCAAGATATGCAATTCATCACTCAGGCCCGCATCACTGACCTGAAAACTGCGCACGCGGCTGCGAAACCCATCCAGACCAAAAGCCCGTTCCAATAGATAAAACCGCCCATCGGGGCCAAAATCGGCACCCACCGGCAGGAACCCGCCCTTGCGAGGAAGGGTGTCCAGAACGCTCCATTTGCCGGACTCCAACCGCCAGATCGGGTAAGGTCCACGGTGCGGGGCCTTTTCCGGCAATGTGTAAAGGCGGCCCTGATCGTCAATTGCCAATGCCTCAAGCCCTTTGTTCGGGCCCAGATCCGAAAAATCCGGCGATGTGGGCAAGGCTGTTTGCGCCACACTTTCCCGGCCGTATGCGCCGATCTCGTTCAGCTTTTCAAACGAAACAAACACCGTGCCATCTGCCCTGACGGCAAGGCCTTCGGGGTCCAGCACCTCGGCTTCGATCATGTCACCCTTGGTGTCCCGCAACCGGCGGGCGTTCGCAACTGTGACGCCGACAAATTGCCCGCCCTCACGCCTGAATGTGCCTTGGAACATATTGCCCCGGTCCGACAACGTGACGAAATTCATGCCATCCGGTGACAATTCCAACGCCGACAGCCCCCCGAATCCCGGCCCCAGGTCGCGTGGCAATTCGATCGCCCCGACAAATCCTGCCGGACCGGAATGCGGATGCGGAAAAGACGCGGCAAGAAAGGTCGCGATTACCGCGACTGCAGAACTTGGACGCATTGATTGGGCAAATCCGCCATCGTCAATTCGCGACGTGGCTTTCGGGGTTTGGGGTTCGGGTCCGGCGGAGGCGGGTTCAAGATGTTCTTGACCCACTGGCGCGCTTCGGCGCAGCCGTCACCGGGGGGCGGCGCCGCCTGGTTCACGCATCCACGGCTTCCTGCCGGACATTTCAGGCGCACATGGAAATGGTAATGATGCCCCCACCATGGCCGCACCTTGCGCAGCCAACTGCGGTCACCTTTTTCGTCATTGCACATTTGCACCTTGGCGCCGGGAAACAGGAATATTCGCGCCGTGCGTGGATCGCTTGCCGCGGCTTTGATGATCTCGTGGTGCTGCCGGGTCCATTTCGAATTGGTATAGGCCCCATTCGAACGCCGCAGCGAAACCGACGAAATCTTTTCACGCTCTGCCCTGCTCAGGTCCAGACGCTTGGGGGCAAGCAACCAGATGTCAGCATCCAGCCCCAGTTGATGTGACCGGTGCCCCGACAGCATTGGCCCGCCGCGCGGCTGTGAAATGTCCCCGACATAGAGCCCCTCCCACCCCGGTTGGGCGGCGGCCTTGCGGCTAAGGTCTTTGATCAGATCAATCGTTTCCGGGTGGCCCCAGTTGCGGTTGCGCGACAGGCGCATGGCCTGCCATGTCGGCCCGGTTTCCGCCAATTGCTGCGCCCCACCGATACAGCCCTTGGCATAGGATCCGAACGGCGCGGCAGACATGGACATGGCAGACCCGGATTTCGCACCGAACAGCTTTTTCGCCATAACACCGCGCCACGATTCCGGGATCGATTGCTTGGACGATGTGACCTGTCCGGTGTCCGATCCGCCCCCACATCCGGCCAATGTCAGCGCAAGCGCGGCGACGATAATCAGATATCTGGCCATATGCTGTGATCCTGTGTCTGGGCGGTTTATGTCGCCGGGGCGTGTGATCCGCCATCGGGGTTTACCCAGCGTAGCAGGATAAGGCCGATCAGGAAAAGCCCGATCAGGGGCGATACGCCCAACTGCTGGCTTTGCGTGATCGATGTTGTCACCCCGATCATCAGCGGCGCGATGAACGACGTGGCCTTACCAGACAATGCATAAATGCCAAATGCTTCGGTCATGCGGTCGGGGTTGGCCTGACGCACCATCATTGTCCGGCTGGATGCCTGAATAACGCCCCCTGCTGCGCCGATCAGCGCGCCCAGAATATAGAACACAATGTCAGGCGCAGACGAATCCGCGGCCACAGGAATCAGATAAACGCTTTCGCGCGAAATCAGGACGATCGAAATGGCCACAAATGTCAGAACCAGGATACAGAACGAAATCACGGGTTTGGGGCCGATCCGCGCATCTATATGCCCACCAAGCCACGCGAAAATCGCGCCCGAAATGATCGCGATAATGGCAAAAATCCCGATCTCGGTGATCGACCAGCCCAGCACGCCGGACGCATAGATTCCGCCAAACGTGTACATGCCATTCAACCCGTCCCGGTAAAACATCGACGATCCCAGATAGGCAAACAGTGATGGCTGTTTTGGCAATCCACGAATGGTGCGCGCCAATCCGGCAAGCCCCTCGCGCAGGGCACCCTTTGGCGCCTTGGGAGGTTTGGGGTCACGCACGAACAAAAAGAAAGGAATCATAAAGACCGCGAACCAGATCGCCGTCAGCGGGCCAACCGCGCGGGTCCCTTCGCGCATTGCCGGATCCAGCCCAAGGATCGGTTCAATCCCGATCATCGTGCGCCCGGTCACCGCGCTTTCCTGAAACATCGTCAACATGACAATCAGCGCGATCAACCCGCCAACATATCCGAATGCCCAACCCGATCCCGAAATCTTGCCCACCTCCTCGCGGGTCCCCAGATCAGGAAGCATCGAATTGGTAAAAATCGTCGCGAATTCCATGCCGATCATGCCGATGGCGAAAAAGAACAGCGTGCGGATCAAATCGAAATCGCCCGGCGCGGCCCACCACAGGGCAAACGATCCGACAAAATACATCAGCGAAAACAGCCATATCCACCGCAGCCGATGACCTGAAACATCTGAAATCGCACCCAGCACCGGCGCCAGCAACGCAATGCAAATACCCGCCGCGGCAACACCATATCCCCAGGCGGCCTGCGCCTTTGCGCCGTCACCGATCAATTCCTTGACGTAGGGCGCAAAAATGAACGTGATGATCAACGTGTTATACGGCTGACTGGCCCAATCAAAGAAATACCAGCCCCAGATACGTTTCCGATTTGTCATGCTGCGTTCGTCCCCCTACCGCCCAGCGATATGACCGGGAACGGTACACCATAGCAAGCGTTCAATACGCAACCGCAACCCCGCGCCCCGACCGGGTCGTAACATTTCCCACAGTGAATTTATCAACATCACGGCATTGATAGGTGACAGCCGCCATCTGCGCGCCGTAGCTCTGAGGTATGGAATTGATCCTTGCATACCTTGCCGGCCTGCTGACGCTGATAAACCCCTGCGTTTTGCCGGTATTGCCGATTGTACTTGGCTCTGCGCTTCAGGCCAGTCGCGCAGGTCCGGTGGCGCTTGCCGCTGGCATGGCGCTGTCCTTTGTCGTGCTTGGCGTGACAGTGGCCGGGTTTGGGCATCTGATCGGGATCAATGAACAAACCATCGCGCAGGCGGGCGCGGTCCTGATGATCGGCTTTGGCCTGATCCTTTTGGTGCCACGTTTTTCCGCCGCGTTTTCCACGGCAACCGCGGGCCTGGCCGCAGGCGCAGATGCACGCATGGACGGCTTGGAACGCACCGGCGTGCGTGGCCAATTCGTTGGCGGAATCCTCCTCGGCGCGGTCTGGAGCCCATGCGTCGGCCCGACCCTGGGCGGCGCGATTTCGCTCGCCTCTCAAGGGGAAAGCCTTGGCTGGGCCGCTGCGATCATGATCGCGTTTGCCGCCGGTGTCGCCACGTTGATCATCGGGCTTGGCACTGTCGCGCGGTCCTTTCTGATGCGGCGCAAAACGCTTTTGCGTGCCATCGCTGAACGGTCCCGCCCGGTATTGGGCGCGATCTTTGTTCTGGTTGGCACCGCCATCCTGTTTCGCCTGCACCACATCGTCGAAGCCTGGGCCGTGGATCACATGCCCGAATGGCTTCTTAACCTTTCTGTATCCATCTGACCGGAGTGAACCACATGAAACGCCGTGACTTTATCATCCTTGGGGGCGCCGCCCTTGTGGCGCCCGCCATCGCCACCGCCGCCCCGATCGTTTACACGCCCGGATTGGTCAAGGACCGTCTGGCCGCCAAAGAAATCGTGTTCCTTGATTTCAAAGCCAGCTGGTGTTCGACCTGCAAGGCCCAGGAAAAAATTCTGGCCAAACTCAAAGCGGCCAATCCCGCATACGAGGCCAATATCACCTTTATCGATGTCGATTGGGATGACTATGGTCAGGCCGATTTCACCCGAAAACTGAAAATCCCGCGCCGCTCGACCCTTGTCGCTCTGCAGGGGGACCGTGAAATCGGGCGGCTGGTGGCCGACACCCGTGAAACCAAGATCAAGGCATTGATGGACGCGGCGTTGACCGTGGCCACCGCCTGATCCCGATCAGGCAGAACCTAACCTTCCTCGCCGGTCATCTTTTGGCGGCGAGGCGGGCCTGACATCGCGCCACCCAATCCCCGATCGGGCCGGTGTCTGGAACGATGACGGGAAACAACGCAAACGCCTGAGATATCAGCATATCAGCCGCGGAATAGCGATCACCGACCAGCCAAGGCGATTGCGCCAACTGCCCTTCGATCCGCGCAATGGCCGTTTCAAGATCGCGAAACGTGCGCCTAAGTGGCGGGGCATCAATATTCAGCAGATGGAAATGCAGCACCGGCTCTAGAACATTTCCATACCACGCCAGCCACGACAGGTACGGCCCGCGCAAGCGATCGCCCACCACGTACCCCAGCCCCGATTGCGGGAACAGATCCGTCAGATAAAGCGCAATCGCGTTGGTTTCGCTCATCCCGACACCGTCATGGACAAGGTAGGGAACCTTACCATCGGGGTGCGGATTGGCCGGATCGGCACCGCCGCTTCCGTCTGGGCCAACAATTGATGTCTGACGAAGTGTGACCGCGCCAAGCGCCCCCATGGCTTCAACCAGTTGAACAATGGTCGACGCCCTGCTGTTGGGGGCGTGAAAAAGTTCAATCATGGCACCGCCCTTTCCGGACCGTTTCACCTAAGCGCCAGCACCAGATCCACCAATGTCTGAACGGCCGCTTTGTTCGTCTTGTCCTTGCCTTTGGCAATCTGCGCCGCCCCGATCCGCGCCGCATAAAGCGCGCGGGGAATATCGGGGTTCGTCACACCGATTTTTTCCAACAACACCTGAATTCGCGTCAATCGTTGCGCATCAATCCCGGCCAGAGTCTTGGCAGCGGCGGCATTTGTCCGCGCCCAGGCACGCATCGCCGCTTCGGCGCTGGCCTCTTCTGAAAATCCGCTTTCCATCAGCGTTTTCAGCTCGGCAACTGCTTCTTTCTTTTTGTTTGGCAGATCGGGCGCGATCGCGTTCACCTGTGCCCAATGATCCAAAATCTGTTGCTGAAAGGCAGGCACATCCGCGAAATGCCAATAGAACGACCCCTTGGTCGTCTTGAGGTCGCGCGCCAAGGGCTCGGCCTTTAACCCGTCGGGTCCAAGCCGTGCAAATGCGTCAAGACCGGCCTTAAGCCAATCGTCCGGAGAGAGGCGTTGTCGCGTTACCATAAGGTAAGGGTAACCAAAAAATTTACCGATTCCTATGACAAATTCTGCATTGCAGCGATCCGGGACAGAATGTCACTCGGACAGGCCCAGTTCATCCAACAGATCACGGCCTTGGCGGTCCTCGACCTCGATGACCCAAAGGTCAGGATCAAATCCCATTTGCTTGGCTATGGCGGCGTCAACCGTGGCCTCGTCCCCTTCGGACAGGGTCACCCATGCGCGCCCGCCCGTGGTCAGGTCGAAACTGCGCGTCTTGGCAACCGCGCAACCGTCAAGCGTGTTCAGCTTGATCAGAACCGCCCCGCCCGTGTCATCCCCATGCGCGGTGACAAAGGCCGGAATGTCCACCAGACGCAACCGCGTCAAATAGGCCGAAACCCAGAGTGAGGCGGTCAGCCGCATCAGTTCCCGTCACGAAAATCGAGACCCATCTCAGAATAGCGCGCCGCCTCATCCTGCCATTTTTCGCGCACCTTCACCTGAAGGAACAAATGCACAGGCCGATCAACAAAGGCTGCGATTTCTTCGCGCGCGGCCTTGGAAATTGCTTTGATCGTCTCGCCCTTCTTGCCAAGGATGATGCCCTTGTGGCCGTCACGGGACACATAGATCACCTGATCAATCCGGGCGGACCCGTCTTTGCGTTCCTCCCAGCTTTCCGTTTCAACGGTCAGTTGATAGGGCAATTCCTGATGCAGCCGCAGCGTCAGCTTTTCGCGGGTCATTTCGGCGGCGATCATCCGCATTGGCAGATCAGCGATCTGATCTTCAGGGTAAAGCCACGGTCCTTCGGGCAATTCCTGTGCCAACCAGTGACGCAGATCATCCACCCCGTGACCCTTTTCCGCTGAAATCATGAATGTGCGCGCAAAGGCATAGCGTTCGTTCATGTCTTCGGTCAGGGCCAACAGGTCCGGTGCCTCGACCCGGTCAATCTTGTTGATGGCAAGGGCCACGCGTCGCCCTTTTGGCAGTTCGGCCAACCCATCTATGATCGCCTTTACACCTGCGCTGACGCCCCGGTGCGCTTCGACCATCAAAACAATGATATCCGCATCCGCCGCGCCACCCCATGCGGCGGCAACCATGGCGCGGTCCAGCCGCCGTTTGGGTTGAAACAGCCCTGGCGTATCCACGAACACGATTTGGCTGTCGCCGTCGATCGCCACGCCCCGGATCCGGGCGCGGGTTGTCTGAACCTTGTGGGTCACGATCGAAACCTTGGCCCCGACCATTCGGTTCAACAGGGTGGATTTGCCGGCGTTCGGCTCTCCGATCAGGGCGACGAAACCGGCGCGTGTCTGGGTCATGTGTTTTCAACCTTGTCGAGAAGCGCACGGGCCGCGGCCTGTTCCGCCTGTTTCTTGGACCCCGCTGTCGCGGTCGCCTCGTCACCGTTGCCCATTCGGGCGGCGATTGTGAATTGTGGGGCGTGATCTGGCCCGGAACGATCCGTTTCAACATAGTCGGGCGGCGACAGCCCCCGCGCCTGTGCCCATTCCTGCAACGCGGTTTTGGCGTCGCGTGCATCCGCTTCGACCCGCGTGATCCTATCGCCCCACAGGCGCAAAATCATGTCGCGCGCGGAATCAAACCCACCATCCAGATAAACGGCCGCGATTACCGCTTCCATCGCATCGCCCAGCAGGGCCTGTTTGCGACGACCGCCTGTCATCATTTCTGACCGGCCCAGCTTAAGGACCGAACCGACATCAACATCGCGGGCCACTTCGGCGCAGGTTTCCTTGCGCACCAACGCATTGAACCGCGGGGCAAGCTGCCCTTCGGTCGCGCCGCGATCATCTGCCAACAGCGCCTCGGCCATCACAAGGCCCAGCACCCGGTCGCCCAGGAATTCCAACCGCTGATTATCCTGGCGCGTTGGCGACGCGACCGACCCATGGGTCAGCGCGCGTTGCAACAATTCCGGCCGTTGAAAACTGTGGCCCAAACGGGTCTGAAAATCGACCTGATCTTTTGACAGCTTCATCGCCGCCCGCTCACTCGATCCGTTTGAAGAACCGGTCGCTGCGCCATGTCCAAAAGAACAGCATCGACCGTCCAGCAGACGAGAACATGATGCGATCTGCGCGTCCGATCAGGTTTTCATATGGCACATATCCGGCACCGCCGGACGCAACATTGAACCGGCTGTCGAGCGAGTTGTCGCGGTTATCGCCAACCATGAAATAATGTTTCAAAGGAACCCGAAACACCCCGGTATTATCCGCCCCCTGGAATGTGCCAAAGTTCAGGATGGAATGTTCAACCCCGCCGGGCAAGGTTTCGATCTGACGCGATTTCAGACAGTCGGCACCGGGGCCAACGGCACCGTTTTCACAGCGTGGCGGGCGGCCTTCGGGCCCTTGCCGTTCAAATGTTTCAACAAAGGTTCCCGCATCGACCAGCTTGACCGCCGTACCGTTGATCACAAGAACACCATCAACCATCTGCACCGTATCGCCGGGCATCCCCACCAGACGTTTGATATAATCCTGACCACTGGACGGATGCCGGAAAACGACGACATCGCCGCGCTCTGGCTCTCCACCCCAGAAACGGGTGTTGTCACCGTCCATAAAGCCGCAAATGTCCTTTGCGTCGATATCAATGCCCAGCCGTTTGATACGGATCGACGGGCAAGACGCATAAGAATAGCCATAGGACATCTTGTTCACGAACAGGAAATCCCCGATCAGCAACGTGTCCTTCATCGACCCTGACGGAATCCAAAATGGCTGAAAAAACAATGTCCTGAAAATACCCGCGATGATGAGCGCCCAAAAAACCGTTTTAACGGTCTCCCAAATCGCGCTGCCGAACCCGCCTTCGCCTTCACTCATCTCGCAAAATCCTTGCTCAAATCTCTTGGGTTACATGCGGGGGTCGTGGCGTGGTGTCAAGGTTGCGTCGGGCGCGCTTCGATCACCACAAAGGCCTGTGCCCAGGGATGATCATCAGTCAGGGTCACGTGGATTATCGCCTCGTGACCCGGTGGTGTCATGGACTGCAACCGTTCCGCCGCCCACCCTGTCACATGCATCACCGGCTGACCCGTGCGCAGGTTGGACACCGCCATGTCTTTCCACGAAATCCCCATGCGCAACCCGGTTCCAAGCGCCTTTGAACACGCTTCCTTGGCGGCCCAGCGTTTGGCGTAAGTGCCTGCGGTGTCTTTGCGGCGTTCGGATTTGCGCTGTTCAACCTCGGTGAAAACGCGATTGCGGAATCGATCCCCGAACCGATCCAATGTGCCCTGAATGCGTTCGATATTGGCAAGGTCCGTGCCGATGCCAAGGATCACGTGACAAACCCGACAGAAACAGGGCCGGTCATGTCGATGCCCCTGCCCGCGCCTCGTCCATAAGGGCGCGCATGCGCGCTATGGCCGGTTGCAGCCCAAGAAAAATCGCCTCACCAATCAGGAAATGGCCAATGTTCAGTTCCTGCACCTCGGGGAAAGCAGCGACCGGAGCAACGGAATCATACGTCAGCCCATGTCCTGCGTGCACCTCAAGCCCGAGAGAATGCCCAAAGGTCGCCATTTCCCTAAGCCGGGCAAGTTCTTGTTGGCTTTCGTCCAGCCGCCCTTCTGCCAAGGCGTCGCAATATGCCCCGGTGTGCAACTCGATCACCTCGGCACCGATGCGGTTGGCGGCTTCGATCTGGCGTGGGTCAGCGGCGATGAATATCGACACGCGGCTGCCTGCCGCGCGCAAGGGCGCGATAAAATGCGCCAGCTTGTTTTCTTCGCGCGCGACCTCAAGCCCGCCTTCGGTTGTGCGTTCCTCGCGCTTTTCGGGAACAATACATACCGCGTGCGGTTTGTGGCGCAGCGCGATTTTCTGCATTTCGTCGGTTGCGGCCATTTCGAAATTCAACGGAACGGTCAGGACGTCCATCAACCCTTCGATATCGGCATCCGAGATATGACGGCGATCCTCGCGCAGATGGGCTGTGATGCCATCGGCCCCGGCCTCTTGGGCCAGCTTTGCGGCGCGCAGCGGGTCGGGATAGGCACCGCCACGGGCATTGCGAACGGTCGCGACGTGATCAATATTCACGCCAAGGCGCAGATGGGTCATGGATCAACCTCCGGTCATGCGGCCGGATTTCTTGCTTTCGATTTTGGCCGCCTTCGCAGATTTGAGCCGTTTCAACCGCTCTTGCAAGGCCCCCTTGCGGCGATGCTGATACGCACGGATCAACGGTTGCGATATATAATAGGCGACAACTCCGGCCACGATCCCGGGTACAATCCCCCCAACAAGGTAAGGAAAGAACACGTTTTCATAGAATACCGACAGGCCCGTCCAATCCGCCGTTTCATCGGTAAAAATGGCAAAGAAGTTTTCCTTGAGCGCACCAAACGCATCCTGAAATTTTTCACCGATAGAATGGTGTACCTCGCCTTCGGTGCGCGGCGGACGACCAAGAAGGATGTGACCGCTTTTCAGGGATACAAAGGCAATCGGCACATAGGTCAGCGGGTTGCCGACAAAGGTTGCCAACAGGGCCGCAAGGATGTTCCCGCGCATCACCTTGGCGATGATGGCGGCGACAAGAAAATGCAAACCGAACAGCGGCGAAAACACTGTGAAAACGCCTGCGAAAATGCCACGGGCAATGCGATCAGGGCTGTCAGGAAGGCGGCGCACCCGGTGCTTTACGTAATGAAACGCCCGCGTCCACCCGCCCTTCGGCCAGAGGAAATCCACAACGATCTTCCAGATCGGTCGTTTGTCACGGCGTTTAAATACCAACCGTTTCTCCTCGCGCACCGGGACCCGGGCTTGGGTCTTCGGGTGCATTCCTTCTCCGCTCAACAGCGGCAACGTCGCTTTCTGCCTCTAGCGCAGAGACGACTGTGTGCAGATGCTCTGCGTCGCTTACTTCCAAATCTACTGAGACACGGTAAAAATCTGGCTTTCTATCCACGAATCTTAGGTCTGAGATATTTGCCTTCTGCTCACCAATCAATGTGCAGATTCGTCCCAGTACCCCGGCGTCGTTGCCCATCGTGATTTCCAGCGTGACCGGATAGACCGCCTTGTGTTTGCCCGCGTGCCAATGCAGATCAATCCACCGGCTCGGCTGATCTTCGAAATCGACAAGGCTGTCACAATCAATTGCGTGCACAACCACACCGCGCCCCCGCCACGTGATGCCAATGATCCGTTCCCCCGGAAGCGGCTGGCAACAGGGGGCGCGTTCAAAGCTTTGACCGGCGGCCAGGCCGATAACAGCGCGTTCCCACGCCACACCCGGCCCGTCCGCAGGCACAAGATCGGGGTACACCGCCTCAACAACGTCGCGCGCTGTCATTTCGGCGGACCCCAGCCGCGCAAGGACTTCGTCGCGATCCGGCAGGCGCAGATGGCGGGCTGCGGTTTCCAACGCCTTGTCGGTCGCCTTTTTGCCGACGTGTTCAAACGCGGACCGGGCCAATTCGCGCCCCAACTTGATGAACCGTTCGCGATCCGCCTCGCGAAGCGCGCGGCGAATGGCGGTTTTCGCCTTGCCGGTGGCGGCGATTTCCAACCATGTCGCTTGGGGTGTCTGACCTTCGGCTGTCGTGATTTCCACCGATTGGCCATTCTTGATCCGGGTCCACAGGGGCACCCGCATCCCGTCGATCTTGGCCCCGACACAGGCGTTTCCGATCCGCGTGTGGATCGCATAAGCGAAATCAATCGGTGTCGCCCCGCGCGGCAACTTCACCACCTGTCCCTTTGGCGTGAAACAGAACACCTTGTCGGTGTACATCTCAAGCTTGACCGCCTCTAGGAAATCCTCGTGATCATCTTCGGCGTTAAATTGCTCTGTCAACCCGGACAACCATTTGGCGGGGTCTACGGCGAACGGGTTTTCGGCCCGAACACCATCGCGATAGGACCAATGCGCGGCAACGCCTGCCTCGGCCACTTCGTGCATCTCGCGGGTGCGGATCTGTACTTCGACCCGTTTGCCGTCGCGCCCGGAAACCGTCGTATGGATTGACCGATACCCGTTTGTCTTGGGCTGGCTGATGTAATCCTTGAACCGCCCCGGCACAGCGCGCCAGCGGCGATGAATCACGCCAAGGGCGCGATAACAGGCGTCTTCGCTTTCGGTGATGATGCGGAACCCATAAATGTCGGACAGGCGCGAAAATCCCAGATCCTTTTCCTGCATCTTGCGCCAGATCGAATAGGGTTTCTTGGCCCGCCCCAATACATCCGATTCGATCCCGGCCGCGGAAAGTTCGCTCAGCATGTCGGCGGTGATACGTTCGATCACATTGCCGGAATCGTTTTGCAAGTTGACGAACCGGCGCAGGATGGATTGGCGTGCCTCGGGGTTCAGCACTTTGAAAGCAAGGTCTTCCAGTTCTTCGCGCATCCACTGCATGCCCATCCGCCCCGCCAATGGGGCGTAGATGTCCATCGTTTCACGCGCTTTTTGTACCTGTTTGTCAGACCGCATGGCCCGGATCGTGCGCATGTTGTGCAGCCGGTCGGCCAGCTTGACCAGAATAACCCTAAGGTCCTTTGACATGGCCATCAGCAGCTTGCGAAAATTTTCGGCCTGCTTGGTTTCCGTCGAAGACAGCTGAAGATTGGTCAGCTTGGTGACCCCATCGACCAGATCAGCGATTTCCTTGCCGAATTTTTCGGACACTTCGCCATAATTGGCTTTGGTGTCTTCGATCGTGTCATGCAAAAGCGCTGTGATGATCGTGGCGTCGTCCAGGTTCTGTTCTGTCAGGATCGCCGCGACGGCCACGGGATGACTGAAATAAGGTTCGCCGGAATGACGCACCTGACCAGCATGCGCCACCTGCCCATAATCATAGGCCTGGCGGATCAGCGTTTCGTTGGTCTTGGGATTATAGGCGCGGACCAGAGAGATCAGGTCGTCGGCGGCGATCATAATGCCTTTGCGCCTCGTTCGGGGCGGGGCCCGGTGGCCCCGGCTGGTTATTCGGGCTTTTGCGCCTCGATAAGCTGACGAAGAAGGTTTTCTTCGTCCATGTCATCCTCGGCGGGTTTGTCCACTTCGGCACCCATGAGCAGGGACATGTTGTCGTCCTCGGGCTCATCAACTTCGATCTGGCTTTGGTTCGCTTCGATCAAGCGTTCGCGCAGATCATCCGCGCTTTGGGTTTCGTCAGCGATTTCGCGCAGGGCAACGACAGGGTTCTTGTCGTTGTCGCGATCCACGGTCACCGCACCACCAGAGGAGATTTCGCGCGCACGGTGCGACGCCAACATGACCAGTTCGAAGCGGTTTGGAACTTTATCGACACAGTCTTCAACGGTTACACGGGCCATTGATCACTCCTGAGTTCGGGGGATAGCGTTCATTCGAAAACGTGTCATATGCACTGACACGCTTATTGACAAGGCGGATCGGCCAGTCTGACAACGTTTTTAAGCTCGGTTTCCGGCAATGCAGCACACATTTGTGCGACCGTGGTGCCCAAAACCGGATGGCGCCAGTCAGGCGCGATGGTTTTCAACGGAACAAGGACGAAAGAACGGTCCTGAAGACGTGGATGCGGGAGAATCAGCTGATCGGGCACGTCAACCATCTGTTTTTCAAGCGAAAGTTCGCTCCAATCCTGCCAAATTTTGCGGTTCGGCAGAATCGCATCGCCAGCGCCGATAAGATCCAGATCCAGCGTCCTTTCCGACCATCGCGCTGCGCGTGTTCGACCATGTAACCCTTCGATTTCATGGAGTATTTCAAGGACACGCTCGGGCGTTTCATCCGATTGCACGACAAGTGCGGCGTTGATGAAATCCGGGCCGGACCCAGCAGGGAACGCGGGCGAGCGAAATAAGGGACTTACCGCTTCAACCAACAACCCTCTGGCGCGAATCAATTCGATCGCCGATAAGAGTACATCCTTAGGTTGCAAAACGCCAAATGGCCGATTCCCGCCGAGGGCAATGAGGAAACCTTGGGTCAACCGTCGTGTTCCTATACTTTTGGACCTGTGCTCAGGCTTGATGCGGATTCGTTCTGCTCATAACTTAGCGCACTTGTGGATGCCATTTTTTGTTCCGCACTCACGGAATCCTGCGCATCCACGCAATTCGGAAGGACTATGGATGTTTTACAAAGACGAACGGCTGGCGCTGTTCATCGACGGATCCAACTTATATGCCGCAGCCAAGGCTCTTGGGTTCGATATTGATTACAAGTTGTTGCGTCAGGAATTCATGCGTCGGGGCAAACTCTTGCGTGCGTTTTATTATACCGCATTGCTAGAGAACGACGATTATTCGCCTATTCGGCCGTTGGTGGACTGGCTCCACTATAACGGATTCACCATGGTGACGAAAACCGCCAAGGAATACACAGACAGTCAGGGCCGTCGCAAGGTCAAGGGGAACATGGATATCGAACTGACCGTCGATGCCATGGAACTTGCGCCACGGATCGACCATATCGTGTTGTTTTCCGGCGACGGTGATTTTCGCCCGCTGGTGGAAAGTCTTCAGCGTCAAGGTGTTCGGGTGTCAGTCGTTTCGACAATCCGAAGCCAACCTCCGATGATCGCAGATGAATTGCGTCGTCAGGCTGACAATTTCATCGAACTTGATGAATTGAAGGAAGTCATCGGGCGTCCACCGCGTGAACATACGGCCGACGAACGTGTTCGTGCCGTCGCCAGCTCAACCAGCTGACGCCAGTTTTGGATTGCATGCAGGCCGCGCACTGGACGTGGGCGGCCTGTTTGGCTAGGTCCGGGTTAAACCATTGGTTTTCCCGAAAGCCCGCACATGTCTGAACGCCCCCCTCTGACCCTTTTCCTTGCAGCGCCGCGCGGTTTTTGTGCGGGCGTCGATCGTGCGATAAAGATCGTGGAAATGGCCCTGCGAAAATGGGGCGCACCCGTCTATGTGCGCCACGAAATCGTCCACAATAAATATGTTGTGGACGGACTGCGCGATTTGGGCGCGATATTTGTCGAAGACCTGGACGAATGCCCACCGGATCGCCCGGTGATCTTTTCCGCCCATGGCGTACCGAAATCCGTCCCCGCCGAGGCCGAGCGGCGCGAGATGATCTATGTTGATGCCACCTGCCCGCTTGTATCCAAAGTTCATATCGAGGCCGAAAGGCACCATGACCACGGGCTTCAGATCGTGATGATCGGCCATGCGGGCCACCCGGAAACCATCGGGACAATGGGTCAGCTTCCGACCGGCGAGGTGTTGCTGGTTGAAACCGAAACGGATGTGGAAAACCTGTTGGTGCGCAACCCGGCCCGGTTGGCCTTTGTGACGCAAACGACGTTGTCGGTCGATGATACCAAGGGGATCGTCGCCGCGCTTAAGGCCCGGTTTCCGGCCATTGTGGGGCCCCACAAGGAAGACATCTGTTACGCCACCACCAACCGCCAAGAGGCCGTCAAGGCGATGGCTGGCAAGATCGACGCGATGTTGGTTGTCGGCGCGCCCAATTCGTCAAATTCCCGTCGTCTGGTCGAAGTCGCAGCGCGCCAGGGTTGTGGATACGCACAACTGGTCCAAAGAGCGGACGAGATCGACTGGCGCGCACTGGACGGCATCACATCAATTGGCGTGACAGCGGGCGCGTCTGCCCCCGAAATCTTGGTGGACGAAGTTCTGGACGCGCTGAAAGCACGGTATGACTTGACTGTGGAACTGGTCGAAACCGCGCAGGAAAACGTTGAATTCAAAGTGCCCCGCGTCCTGCGAGAGGGACAGGCCCATGGCTGATCGCCAAACGCTGGACATTTACGATGCCAAATCCGCCGATTATGCCGCCCGCGCTGGCACCGACGAAGAACACACAAGTCTGACCGCGTTCATGGCCAGCCTGCCCAACGGGGCGCATGTGCTCGACCTTGGTTGTGGGCCGGGGCATCTTGCGGCGCGAATGATCAGCCATGGGTTTTCCGTGGATCCGGTGGATGCGTCAGCCGGTATGGTCGCCCATGCGATCAAGGAAAACAGTGTTCCCGCGCGGATGGCCCGTTTCGATGACATCGACGCAGACGCTGAATACGATGGCATCTGGGCCAGTTTCAGCCTGTTGCATGCACCCAAATCCGACTTCCCCGAACATCTTGGGCGGTTGCACCGGGCATTGAAGCCCGGCGGGCTGATGTTTCTGGGCATGAAGCTGGGCGAAGGAGAGGCCCGAGATGCACTGGGCCGCTTTTATGCCTATTACTCGGAAGGTGAGTTGACGGATCACTTGCAAAAGGCCGGTTTTAACGTCGCCGCGCAGAAAACCGGTGCCGGCACGGGATTGGCCGGAACACTGGAACCATGGAGTCTGATCACCGCTCATGCCTGAATTTTATGCCTATACCGATGGGGCCTGTTCCGGAAATCCAGGCCCGGGGGGCTGGGGCGTTGTGCTGTTGGCGAAAGACGGCGAAACAGTCCTGAAAGAGCGCACGCTGAACGGCGGCGACGGGGAAACGACCAACAACCGGATGGAACTGATGGCCGCGATCGCGGCGCTTGAGGCGTTGGGGCGGGGCACAGCCATCACGGTGGTGACGGACAGCCAATATGTGAAGAATGGTGTGACCAGCTGGATCCACGGATGGAAGAAGAACGGGTGGAAAACGGCGGCGAAAAAACCGGTAAAGAATGTGGAGTTGTGGCAGCGTCTGGACGCGGCCCAGGCCCGTCACACGGTCAGTTGGGAATGGGTCAAGGGCCATGCGGGCCACCCCGAGAACGAGCGTGCGGATGAATTGGCGCGCGAAGGCATGGCACCTTACAAGTAAGGGTGCGCGGGCGTTGCCCGCGCCGGGTTGGGGGGCCAGCCCCCCCTTGCGGCCCTGCGGGCCACAATTCACCCCCGCAGTATTTAACCGCCAGAGGAAGAGGGAAGTGGCGTTTTCAGCGCGGTCCGTAGCGATCCCAGAGCCACAGGACAATCATTGCGCCGAGCACGGCGCCAATGATCCCGCCGAGAATGCCGAGAACCGCCAGGACGCTTTTCAATAGCATCCCGCCGACCAGCGCGCCGGCCATGCCGATCAGAACCGTCTGTACCGGCCCGGTTTCAATATCAAGGACGCGCGTGGCAACCCAGCCCGCCGCGGCGCCGATGAGGATCCACAGAAGTAGGCCCATCAAATGACTCCTATTTGCGGTAATGTGTTGGCACGATGATCAGCGCGCCGATCGAGGACAGAATTGCATCCAGCCCCGGCGCACCAAATCGAATGCCAAACATCACACGTACGAAAAAGAACAGGAACGCGCCGCCGACACAGATGATGATCGACGGAAGGTAACCGTTGTGGGTGAAGCGGGTTTTTTCAGACACGTAACCGACGATACCCGCGATCATCATCGTGCCCATAAGCGTAAAGAACATCAGCTGCCCCTATACGTTGAATAGCCGTATGGCGACAGCAAAAGAGGCACGTGGTAATGCGCATCGGGGTCCGAAATGCCAAACCGCAATGGGATCTGGTCAAGGAACAACGGGGCATCCCCGGCCTGACCCGTGTCACGAAGGTAGTCGCCTGCGAAGAAGGTAAGCTCATACGTTCCGATTGAGAAATCCCCCGTGGGCAGGATTGGCGCGTCGGTGCGCCCATCGGCGTTTGTCGTCATTGCAACCAGTTCGCCCGGCGTGTCGCCATCAATCCGGCTGAGGACAATCCTGATACCCGCCGCGGGGCTGCCACGGGCTGTATCAAGGACATGCGTCGTCAGGTAACCCTTGGCCATATTCGTCTGTTCCGCTTGCAAGTGATCCGGGGCTGGTTTTCGATAGGCCCGGAATGTCATCAGGAGACAAGCACATGCACCGCTATCCGCGCAACATGATCGGTTACGGCCCGACGCCACCTGATGCAAAATGGCCGGGCGGCGCGCGCATCGCCGTTTCCTTTGTCATGAATTACGAGGAGGGCGGTGAAAACAACATTCTGCACGATGATCCGGCATCCGAGGCGTTTCTGTCGGAAATCATCGGCGCGGTACCCTGGCCAGGCGCGCGGCATTGGAACATGGAATCAGTCTACGAATATGGCGCACGTGCCGGGTTCTGGCGGTTGCATCGGCTGTTCACTGGCGCGGGTATCCCATTGACGGTTTATGGCGTGGCCACCGCCCTGGCCCGCAGCCCCGAACAGGTCTGTGCGATGCAGGATGCCGATTGGGAAATCGCCAGCCACGGGCTGAAATGGATCGAACACAAAGACATGCCCGAGGACGAAGAACGCGCCCAGATGAGTGAGGCCTTGCGCTTGCATAAAGAGGTCACCGGCGCGCGGCCAACCGGCTGGTACACCGGGCGTTGTTCGATGAACACGGTGCGGCTGGCATCCGAAATCGGGTTCGATTGGGTGTCGGACACCGTGGACGACGATCTGCCCTATTGGCGCCCTGTCGCCGGGCAGACCAGGCACCAATTGGTGATCCCCTATACGATGGACGCCAATGACATGCGTTTTGCCGTACCGGCCGGGTTTAGTGAGGGCGATCAGTTCTACACCTACCTAAAGGACACGTTCGATGCGCTTTACGCCGAAGGGCGGGATGGCGCGGCCAAGATGATGTCGGTGGGCATGCATTGCCGGTTGCTGGGACGACCGGGCCGGGTGCAGGCGCTGCGCCGGTTCATCGACTATGCACAAGGGCATGAAGGCGTCTGGTTCGCGCGCCGGGGTGACATCGCGGCACATTGGACGGCAACGCACCCGCCGGTGGCGCCTGATCTGGTGCCATCGATGATGGACCGCGCCGATTTTGTCGCAACGTTCGGGTCGATTTATGAACATTCGCCATGGGTTGCCGAGCGGGCGTTTCAACTGGAGCTCGGCGCCGCCCATGACCGCGCCATAGGTCTGTGCAACGCGCTTGCGCGGGTCTTTCGTTCGGCCAGTGACGACGAAAAACTGGGAGTGCTCAGGGCGCATCCAGACCTGGCCGGGAAACTGGCCGAGGCAAAGCGGTTGACCGCGGAAAGCACCGAAGAACAGGCATCGGCCGGTTTGAATGCCCTGACCGATGCAGAACGCACGGCGTTTCAAAACCACAACAAGGCGTATACCGAAAAATTCGGATTCCCGTTCATCATCGCGGTCAAGGACAACACCAAGGCCAGCATCATGGCCGCCTTTGAACACCGGATCGGCAATGACACCGCCACCGAATTTACAACGGCCTGTGCCCAGGTTGAACGCATCGCGCTGCACCGTCTCAAGGAATTATTGCCATGACCCGCAGCTATTACACCCCCGCCGGTGGTTTGCCCGGTCAGGGTTCCGCGCTGTATGATCCGGCCCGGTTCACCACGGCCTATGCGATCATTCCGGCGGCATGCATGTCGGATATCGTGACATCGGCCCTTCCGGGGTGGAACAACACCCGTGCCTGGATTCTGGCCCGGCCACTGTCGGGATTTGCGGAAACCTTTGCCCAATTGATTGTCGAAATCGGCCCGGGCGGCGGCGCAAACCATCCCGAACCGTCCCAAAAGGGCCAGGCGGCGATCTTTGTGACCGATGGCGTCTTGACGCTGCGCATTGACGGGTCGGAACATCGATTGACCCCTGGTGGATATGCCTATGTGCCACCGGGGACCGATTGGCAGGTGCGCAATCAAACGGACAGCACGGTAAGCTTTCACTGGGTTCGCAAACGATATGTCCCCGCACCCGACACCGCGGCGCCGCAACCCTTTGTGAGCCATGACAACATGGTTGATCCGGTTGCAATGCCGGACACGAACGGGGTCTGGGCCACCACGCGGTTTGTCGATCCTTTGGATATGCGCCACGACATGCATCTGAACATCGTCACGTTCCAGCCCGGTGGTTGTATCCCGTTTGCCGAAACCCATGTGATGGAACACGGGATTTACGTTCTTCAGGGGCGCGCGCAATACCTGCTGAACACCGACTGGGTCGATGTGGGGCCGGGCGATTTCATGTGGCTGCGGGCGTTTTGCCCCCAGGCCTGCAAGGCCACCGGCGATGAACCTTTTCGCTACCTGCTTTACAAGGACGTCAACCGCCACCCAAGGCTCACGTTATGAAGACGGTGCTTGCAGAACCCCTCACCGCCAAAGCATTCCGCCCCTTTGGTGATGTCCTTGCGGTCGATGGCGCACCGGACATGGTCATCAATGATGGCTGGTGTGATCGGTTCCACGATCGGGCACGGATGGATTTCGGCCCGGATGGGCGCGCCGGGATCAGCATTTTCAAGGCCCGCGCACGCAGCATTCCCTATTCTTGCGACCTGTTGGAACGCCACCCCGATGGCTCTCAGGCGTTTGTGCCCATGGGGGATTTTCCATGGCTGGTTATCGTGGCCCCGGATGTGAATGACACGCCCGGCACACCACGCGCGTTTCTGCCCAAAAGCGGTCAGGCGATCAACTTCTTGCGCAATACATGGCATGGTGTGCTTACACCTTTGGCAGAACCGGGATTATTCGCGGTGATCGACCGCATCGGCCCCACTGAGAACCTGAAAGAATTTCGGTATTCAACGCCTTTCATAGTATCGTCCTGATCAGACCCGCCCGTCAGAGGCCGGGCATTCACGGGACGGAAAGGACACCTTCATGGTCGACACCGCATTAGGAACCACCGCGCAATTGCGCGACCCGAATTATACGCCCCCGATCGGCAAGGCTGTGCCGCTTGGCATCCAGCACGTGTTGGCAATGTTCGCCAGCAACGTCACCCCGGCAATCATCGTCGCAGGGGCCGCCGGGTTTGGCTTTGGATCAAATTCGCCGGATTTCCCGAATCTCATCTACATGATTCAAATGTCGATGCTGTTTGCCGGTATCGCGACCCTGTTTCAATCCATCGGCATGGGCCCGGTCGGCGCGCGGCTTCCGATTGTTCAGGGGACATCCTTTGCCTTTCTTCCGGTGATGATCCCCGCCGTGGCGGGACAAGGCGTTGCTGGGATGGCGGGCCTTATGACCGGCATCCTGATCGGCGGTATCTTTCACTTCTTTCTGGGCACGGTGATCGGACGTATCCGGTTCGCGTTGCCACCACTTGTGACCGGATTGATCGTTCTGATGATCGGCCTGTCACTGATCAAGGTGGGCATCCAATACGCGGCGGGCGGCGTGCCACTGATCGGCAAACCTGAATTCGGATCGCTCGCCATGTGGTTTCCCGCGCTTGTGGTGATCATCGTAACCCTGTCGATCAAATTCTTTACGCGGGGATTGATCTCGGTCTCGGCCATTCTTGTGGGTCTGATCGCAGGCTATGTCGTCGCCTTGATGATGGGTCAGGTGAATTTCGCAAACGTTGGGCGCGCCGCCGTGTTTGCACCGCCAATGCCGTTCAAATGGGGGTTCGAATTCAACAGCGCCATCGTCATCGGCATGTGCTTTATGGCGATCATTTCCGCGATTGAAACCGTGGGCGATGTCAGCGGCATCTGCAAAGGCGGCGCGGGCCGCGAGGCAACAGACAAGGAAATCGCTGGTGCAACCTATGCCGATGGCCTTGGCACCGCGATTGCCGGTGTGTTCGGCGGGCTTCCCAACACATCGTTCAGTCAGAACGTCGGCCTGATTTCGATCACCGGAGTGATGAGCCGCCATGTTGTCACCATCGGTGCCTTGTTCCTGATCCTGTGCGGATTGGTGCCCAAGGTTGGCGCGATTGTCGCCACCGTACCGATCAACGTTCTGGGTGGCGGCGTGATCGTGATGTTCGGCATGGTCGCGGCGGCGGGCGTGAACATGCTGGCCGATGTGAACTGGAACCGCCGGAATATGGTGATCTTTGCGGTATCCCTGTCAATGGGCCTTGGGCTTCAGATGGTGCCGTCCGCGCTTCAGCATCTTCCGCGTACGGTTCAGGTCTTGCTCACCTCCGGGCTTTTGCCTGCGGCGGGGCTTTCGATCGTGTTGAACCTGATCCTGCCCGAAGACCTGGAATAATCCAACCGACCTGGGCCAGCCCGCCGCCCGTGGGCTGTACCACCGAAATGACCGGGGCCGGGGTTTTATCCCGGCCCCGACGCGTTGAACACACGGGCAAAGGCGTCGTTGATCGGGGCCGCATCGTCCAATCTCAGACGGACGGGCAAGGTGATCACCTTTTGCCGCCAGGATGAAGGAAGCCGCACCGCGTCCTTTTCCGTCGTGACAAGTTGCGCGCCATGACGGGCCGCGTCCCGTTCCAGACGGGCCATCAGGGAGGGGGTCAACGGTTGGTGATCGGCCAATCCTTCGGCGTGGACCAATTCGGCCCCCAATCCCCGCAATGTGGCAAAGAATTTCGCAGGGTTTCCGATACCGGCAAAGGCAAGAAACGGCGTTTCGCGCCAATCCATACCCGTTTGCAATGGATCAAGCCGCCCGGTGACATGTGCCACGCCCGCCGCCGTGATGGATGCCCGCCATTGGTCACCAAACACGCCCTGCGCGCGCGGTGACCCGACGCTTAATAAGACATCGGCACGGCCAAGCCCGGCCGCCACAGGTTCGCGCAATGGCCCCGCCGGGATACAGCGCGCATTGCCAAATCCGCGCGTCGCATCGACCACGACGATGGAAAGCGATGCGGCAAGTGATGGGTCCTGAAACCCGTCATCCAACACAATCGCCCCTGCCCCGTCCGCAATCGCGGCGCGGGCCGCCGCCGCGCGATCCTGCGCAACCCAAACCGGTCCGAAAGCGGCAAGCAACAGCGCCTCGTCCCCGACATCCTGCGCCGTGTGCTTGCGCGGGTCCACCCGCAACGGGTCCGACGCACGGCCACCATATCCATGCGAAATGACATGCGCATTGACCCCGCGCGCGCCAAGCATCTCGATCACCGCGATGACAGTCGGTGTCTTGCCGCTTCCGCCCACGTCGATATTGCCAACGCAGATCACCGGGACCGACACCGCCTGACCGCGCGCCTTCGGGCGGGCACGGCCAAGGCGGTGCGCTGTCGCCCAGCCGTATAGCGCCCCCAAAGGCGACAAAATCCGCGATACGGCCCCATCCGGGCGATACCAGAAATCGGGCGCGCGCATCACGCCGCGCCCATGTCACCGGATCGGTCGTCCAGCGTGTCCTGGATCACCTCAAGCAACCGGTCGGTGACCTCGGCCCCATCGGTCGAAATGGCCCAGGCCGATTGCGCCATGATCGCGGCCTGATCCGGCGCCGTCAGACGCACAACTGCCCCGGCAAGCGTTTCAACATCGCGGACAATCCGTGCCGCGCCGCCTTCGGCCAGACGGCGGTAACTTTCGATATGTGGCCCCATGTTCGGCCCATAAAGGATCGCGGACCCAAGCGCCGCCGCAGCGAAAGGATCGCTTCCTCCGTGACCGGCGGTCAGGGATGATCCCATAAAGGCGATCGGTGCCAACCGATACCACAACCCCATGTCGCCGCTGGTGTCTGCCAACAGGATCTGCGTCGCCTCGGTTGGCAATTCACCCTTTGACCAAACAGCAACGCGCCACCCGTTTTCGTGCAGTTTGGTTTCAATCTCGGGCCCGTCATCTTCGTCTTGCGGCACAAGGATCAACAAAAGACGGTGCGCGACCCGCGCCGCCTGCCGATGCGATTGCAATACAACGTCCAACTCATCGGGCTGAACCGCGCCCGCCAACCAAACAGGGCGTCCGGCCACCGCGCCGGACAATTCGCTGCGTTCCTCTTCGTTGCACAACAGCGCGGGACTGCCGCGCTGCAAGGGGCCGGTAATGTCAATTCGATCGCCCGACAGACCAAGCCGTTGAAGCCGGCGCGCGGCATTGGCCGTGCACGCAAACGCCGTGCCAAACTGCCCGACGACACCGCGCGACATATCCGGCAACCAACGCCAGCGGGCCTCCTCCAGCGCGGTTTCGTCCGCATCGACAAGAACCATCGGCAAGCCGACCTTGCCCGCCGAAGTGATCAATGCCGGGCGCAGTTCACCAGTTGACCAAACGCAGATATCGGGCCGCCAGTGGGCCAGAAATGCCTCCGCCGATTGCAGATGTTCCGGTGGGGTGTCCGCCCAGATGACATTGGGTGGCAGATGTTTTGGACGGGGCACGTCATCCCCCCCGGTCAGGATCATCCCGGCCTCGGTGTCCAGGGTGTCAAATCGCGCGGCAAGCTGCACAAGAGCCGCAAGGGATGACGCGGTCGCGGCATGCGCCCAGACCAGCGGACCGTCAGGCCGCGGGGTGTCCGGCACCGACCAATCCGAAGTCGGCGTCCTGCGGGCCAGAGCAAGATAAGCTGCAAGGCTGACAGATCTTGGCATCAGAGCCCTTAATCACCCAATTCTTCGGTGGCGGAACCGGCGCTTTCCTCATCGCGCAGGCGATGAATATGCGCCACGAAATACCGCATATGGGCGTTGTCCACTGTGCGTTGAGCTTCGGATTTCCAGGCGTCATAGGCGCTGGCATAATCCGGATACATGCCCACCAAATGGATGGCGGCCACGTCCTTGAACACATTTTTACTGGGATCGACGAGCTCTCCGCCGAAAACAAGATGAAGACGCTGCATAAGGGCTCCTTTCCTGGGGCCGGGTGCGGATGTCCCACCCGGTTTCTAAGCTGTGCGTGGCGCGAAGAAAAGCGGTCAGGCGTAAAGTTCCGGTCAACGCCGCCATGATTGCACGGATGCCAGCCATGCGGTAGGAAGCCGCGATCCCGAACGAGGACACGATATGTCGTTGAATACATTTGGCCATCTATTCCGTGTGACCACGTGGGGCGAAAGCCACGGCCCCGCATTGGGCGCGACAGTGGACGGCTGTCCACCGGGCATCCCTGTTGACGCAAAAATGTTGCAGCATTGGCTGGACCGCCGCAAACCGGGCCAGAACAAATTCACCACCCAACGCCGCGAGGCGGACGAGGTCGAAATCCTGTCGGGTGTATTCGAAGGCAAAACGACCGGAACACCGGTTCAACTGATGATCCGTAACACCGATCAACGGTCCAAGGATTACGGCGAAATCGCCGAAAAATTTCGGCCAGGACACGCCGATATCACCTATTGGCAGAAATACGGGATCCGCGATTATCGTGGCGGAGGACGGTCCAGCGCACGTGAAACCGCCGCGCGGGTGGCTGCGGGCGGGCTGGCGCGGGCCGCTTTGGCCGCATTGGCCCCAGACATCAAGATCACCGGATACATGGT
This sequence comes from Pseudooceanicola sp., assembly GCA_050633485.1. GTDB lineage: Bacteria > Pseudomonadota > Alphaproteobacteria > Rhodobacterales > Rhodobacteraceae > Pseudooceanicola. The sequence continues at coordinate 212,662 of JBOEGP010000006.1, read as the reverse complement.
TCAGATGGGCCCGCACCGGATTGATCGCGCCCAACTGGATCTGACCCAAATTGACCAGAACCCATTCTGGGTGCCCGACGCCAAAGCCGCCGACGACTGGTCCGTCTATCTGGATGGGCTTCGTAAATCCGGCAATTCCGTCGGCGCGGTGATCGAAGTGATCGCAAGCGGCGCGCCCGCCGGGCTTGGCGCGCCGATCTATGGCAAGATAGACACGGATCTGGCCGCTGCGATGATGTCGATCAACGCCGTCAAAGGTGTCGAAATCGGCGAAGGCATGGCCGCCGCCGAACTGACAGGCGAAGAAAACGCCGACGAAATCTTCCTCGGGAACGATGGTCAGCCGGTGTATTCCTCAAACCATGCCGGCGGTATTTTGGGCGGTATTTCGACCGGTCAGGACCTTGTCGTGCGTTTTGCGGTGAAACCGACATCGTCGATCCTGAAGACCCGGCAGACCATCACGAAATCCGGCGACGCGACCGAAATCGTCACCAAGGGCCGCCATGACCCCTGTGTCGGCATCCGTGCGGTCCCGGTGGGCGAAGCGATGATGGCCTGCGTGATCCTGGACCACCTGCTGTTGCATCGTGGTCAGATCGGGGACGCGGGCGGCAAGATCGGCTAAATCCGCCTCTTGCGGGTCCACCTGACTGGATGCCCACATGACCGCACCATTGGCCCCGTCAGGCAGTGGCCAGGCGTGGGCGTCCGCGCAGCAATACCAGCAACACGATGCCGACGTTCAACAGGTTCCACGCGATTCCGTTCAGGAACGCCATCTGGTAACTGCCCGTCAGGTCGTAAATCCACCCGGACATCCACCCGCCCAAGGCCATTCCCAAAATCGTCGCCATGATGACAAACCCGGTGCGCGCGCCCGCCTCGCGCGCGGGCATGTATTCGCGCACGATAACCGCATACGACGGCACGATCCCACCTTGGCTAAGCCCAAAGACAAGCGACACGATATAAAGCGATGTCAGCCCGGATGACGGCAAATACAGGATCAGCCCAACCGTCTGAAGGACAGAGCCGATCAACAGCGTCCGCACCCCGCCCAACCGGTCGGCCATCAGGCCCGAAACCAACCGTGACCCAACCCCGCCGAGCAGCATCAGCGCCAGCATCTCCGCACCCACCGCAGGGCCATACCCAAGGTCAACACAAAAGGCGACGATATGCACCTGCGGCATCGACATGGCCACACAACAGGCCACCCCGGCCAAACCCAGCAGCCACATCAAAGCGCGCGGGCTGAACCCCGACGCCAGCGCCCGCGCGGCAGAAACCGCATCGGACCGGGCCAATGCCTCATCCGGGAGTCGACGGCGCAGAAAGAATGTCAGCGGCGTCATGCCAAAAAGGATTATGGCGGCAAGGATCAAATACGCCGCCCGCCAGCCGTCTTCGGCCAGAACACCTTTGAGCATATAGGGCCAGACAGCCCCGGCCAAATAATTGCCCGACGCCGCAATCGCGACAGCAATGCCGCGGCGGCGCAGGAACCAAAGCGAGATGTCAGCGATCAGCGGTCCAAAGCCCGCCGCCGTGGCAAAACCAATCGTCAACTGCAACGCGCAGACAAGCCAAAGCGATTGCGCCACGGCGGTCAGGGCAAATCCAATCGCCGCAATCACCCCGGCACCGGTCAGGGCCAGTGCAACCCCGAAACGGTCAACGACCCGCCCGATCACCAGATTGCCAAAGGCAAATCCAATCATTGTGAATGTATACGGCAGCGACGCCTGCGCACGGTCCAGCCCGAAATCCGCCTGCATGCCCGGCAACACCACGATCGCCGCCCACATACCCACGTTGATGATGATCGCAATGGCCAGCGACAGGGCAAGCCTGCGCCACGAATACCCGCTGTCCAAGATCGTCACATCATTCATTCCCGGACGCTAGGCCGACGTGCACAGAACAACAAGCACCCTCGTCCACTCAAAGTCACTTCATGAACGGCGCGCGCTACCAACCGCTTGTGGGCGTGGTGTTGCCCTGCCTATGGTGTGACCAAGGAGGACCCCCATGCAACTGATCGATCTTGCCCGCCCACTGGAAAACACGATCTATGCCGATCCGCCGGGCCTGCACCCGACCATCACCTATTTGGCGCATGATGAAACCGCCGATGGCATCCTTGGATTCTTTCCCGGCGTGACACGTGATCAGCTGCCCGGTGGTGAGGGATGGGCAGTCGAACAGGTGCAATTGTCCACGCACAACGGCACCCATCTTGACGCGCCCTATCATTATCATTCCACCATGGATGGCGGGAAACGCGCGATCACCATCGACGAGGTTCCGTTGGAATGGTGCATCGGGCCGGGCGTCAAACTTGACTTTCGCCACCTTCCCGATGGCCATGTCGTAACAGCGGATGAGGTCGCCGCCGAATTTGACCGGATTGGCCATGACCTGAAACCGGGCGACATCGTTCTGGTGAACACCGCCGCCGGCGCCGCCTATGGCACCCCCGAATATGTCGCCACCGGCTGTGGCATCGGCCACGAAGCAACCTGTTGGATGACGGAACGCGGGATGCGCGTTTGCGGCACCGACGCCTGGAGTTGGGACGCGCCCTTCGTTCACACCGCCAAAAAGGTGGCCGAAACCGGCAACGCTGATCTGATATGGGAAGGCCACCGCGCAGGCATGGTGCGTGCATATTGCCATATGGAAAAGCTGGGGAACCTCGACGCGCTTCCCGCCACCGGGTTTCAGGTGCAGTGCTTTCCGGTCAAGATCAAAGGTGCAAGTGCCGGATGGTGCCGCCCTGTCGCGATCATCCACGGCCATGATGGATAGGTGCGGGCGCGACCGCACAATCGTTCAGGCCATGCTAGACGGGGGTGCCGCATGGCATCAGCCCTTATGACAAAGGATTTGCGACAAGGCCTCTGCCGCCATCGGTGATTGGGCCGGGTCAGTCAACGACCCTCATGGTCAGATTGATCCGCCCGCCGTCTGACAAAAGCGACGATGTCCCATAACGAACGCGGTCAATCCCGTGAAAGGCCAAACGCGCCTTGCCGCCAATCACACAGACATCACCGGATTCAAGCCAAACGGATTCAGTCTTGCCGCCCTTTTCAACATTTCCCACCCGAAACAACGCTGAATCCCCAAGCGAGATGGACACGACCGGCCATGAAAAATCAGCTTCGTCGCGATCTTGATGCAGGCCCATTTTGGCCCCTTCGCGATAGAAATTGACCAGACAGCAATCCGGCAACCGCGCTCCCCCAACCGCATCGCGCCAGACTGACACAACACTGTCCGGGATCGCAGGCCACGGAACCCCTGTGGGATGGCGACGTTCATACCGATACCCCCGGCGATCCGAATACCACCCGTATTTCCCGGCAGATGTCATCGCGACCGACATCTTTTTCCCCCAACGGGTTTCCGGCGAAAACAACGGGGCCGCAGCCGCGACCGCGCGAATGTCTGCCACCATGGCCTCTTGCGCCGCAGCGTCCAACGCGCCTTTCAGAACCTCGACACCCCGAATGTTCAGCCTTGCCACCACGATTTGCGCCCCTTGGCGGGCCAAATCCCCCACCGGTTTGGTCTGACATTGCCCCGTCACCACCCGATGGTGACCGAAAAGCATCATTTATTGGCATTTGCCTGTCCACTGCCGCTTGCAGGCCCCAATACCCCTACTTATATACCCCCAGAAGCGCGGCTGACAGGGTGCAAACCTCCAATACCGGGGCCTGCAATCTGACCGCCGCACCATATCCGGGAGCGGATGCCATAACGGGTCCGCCGCCCGTCCATCGCCTGAAGTGAAAGGGATAAAAATATGTCGAAAGTGATCGGTATTGACCTTGGGACAACCAACTCCTGTGTCGCCATCATGGATGGATCACAGCCAAAGGTCATCGAAAACTCTGAAGGGGCGCGCACAACGCCATCTATCGTGGCGTTTACAGATGATGAACGCCTTGTCGGCCAGGCCGCCAAACGGCAGGCCGTGACCAACCCCAACAACACCGTCTTTGGTGTCAAACGCCTGATCGGTCGTCGCAACGATGACCCGGCGCTGGCCAAAGACAAAAAGAACCTGCCTTTCAACGTGATTGACGGTGGCAATGGCGACGCATGGGTCGAAGCCAAGGGTGAAAAATATTCGCCTAGCCAAATCTCGGCATTCATTCTGGGCAAGATGAAGGAAACCGCCGAATCCTACCTCGGCGAGGAAGTGACCCAGGCGGTCATCACCGTTCCTGCCTATTTCAACGACGCACAGCGTCAGGCCACCAAAGACGCCGGCAAGATTGCGGGCCTTGAGGTGCTGCGGATCATCAACGAACCGACAGCCGCCGCGCTGGCCTATGGGCTGGACAAGAAAGAAACCCAGACGATCGCGGTCTATGACCTTGGTGGCGGTACGTTCGACGTGACCATCCTGGAAATCGACGACGGCTTGTTCGAAGTGAAATCGACCAACGGGGATACATTCCTGGGCGGTGAAGATTTCGACATGCGGATCGTCAACTATCTGGCCGCAGAATTCAAAAAAGAACATCAGGTTGACCTGACCCAGGACAAAATGGCGCTTCAGCGGCTTAAGGAAGCTGCCGAAAAGGCCAAGATCGAACTGTCGTCTTCCAACCAGACCGAAATCAACCAGCCGTTCATCTCGATGAGCGCGAACGGCCCATTGCACATGGTCATGAAACTGACCCGTGCAAAGCTGGAAAGCCTTGTTGGTGACCTGATCAAATCGTCGATGAAACCCTGCCAGGCGGCCCTTAAGGATGCCGGTCTGACAATGGCCGATATCGACGAGGTCGTTCTGGTCGGCGGGATGACCCGCATGCCCAAAGTGGTCGAAGAAGTGACCAAATTCTTTGGCAAGGAACCGCACAAGGGTGTGAACCCTGACGAAGTCGTCGCCCTTGGCGCCGCCATTCAGGCCGGTGTTCTTCAGGGTGATGTCAAAGACGTCGTTCTTCTGGACGTGACACCATTGTCCCTTGGGATCGAAACACTGGGCGGCGTGTTCACCCGGTTGATCGACCGCAACACGACAATTCCGACGAAAAAGTCCCAGGTGTTTTCAACCGCCGAAGACAACCAGAACGCCGTGACGATCCGGGTGTTCCAGGGCGAACGCGAAATGGCCGCGGACAACAAGATGCTGGGCCAGTTCAACCTTGAGGACATTCCTCCGGCACCGCGCGGCATGCCGCAGATCGAAGTGACCTTTGACATTGACGCCAACGGCATCGTGTCGGTCAGTGCCAAAGACAAGGGCACCGGCAAGGAACAGGTCATCACGATCCAGGCCTCGGGCGGGTTGTCGGATGACGACATCGATCGGATGGTCAAGGACGCCGAAGAAAACGCAGATGCGGACAAGGCGCGCAAGGATCTGGTCGAGGCGAAAAACCAAGCCGAAAGCCTGATCCATTCGACCGAAAAAGCCGTGGAAGAACACTCAGACAAGGTCGATCCGACCACGGTCGAGGCGATCGAACTGGCCGTTGCCGCGTTGAAGGACGAACTGGAAAACGAAGACGTGGAAAAAATCCGCTCGGGCATCCAGAACGTGACCGAAGCCTCGATGAAATTGGGCGAAGCGATCTACAAGGCACAGTCTGAAGACGGCGCTGCGGACGAACCTTCGGCGGCCGACGAAGCCCCCGACGGCGATGACGACATCGTTGACGCCGATTTCGAGGATCTGGACGACGACAAGCGTGCCTAAGCGCACGCGGAATGCATCAGGGCCGGTCCGTCCACGGATGGGCCGGCCCTCTGCGTTCTTATGGAAGGAGTCCCTGAATGAGCAAGCGTGACTATTACGAGACGTTGGGCGTGTCCAAGGGCGCCTCGGCTGATGAGTTGAAGAAAGCCTATCGTTCAAAGGCAAAAGAACTTCACCCCGACCGCAACAGCGATAATCCCAACGCCGAAGCCCAGTTCAAAGAAGTGAACGAAGCTTATGACGTTCTGAAAGATAAGGAAAAGAAAGCGGCCTATGACCGCTTTGGCCATGCCGCATTTGAAAACGGCATGGGCAGTGCACATGGCCAACGCCCCGGTGGCGGCCAGGGCGATTTTGCCAGTGCGTTCTCTGATGTCTTTGACGACCTGTTTGGCGATTTCATGGGCGGCGGTGGCGGCCCGCGGGGTGGTCCCGGTGGCGGACGGCAACGCGCAGCGCGCGGATCTGACCTGCGCTATAATCTGCGTGTCACCCTGGAAGAAGCCTTCTCCGGACTGCAAAAGACAATCCAGGTCCCGACGTCGATCCAATGCACATCCTGTAGCGGATCCGGCGCCGAAGGCGGGTCTGAACCCAGCACATGCCCTACCTGTTCCGGCATGGGCAAGGTGCGCGCGCAGCAGGGGTTCTTTACCGTTGAACGCACGTGCCCGGCCTGTTCCGGCATGGGTCAGATCATTCAGAACCCGTGCAAGACCTGCCATGGCCAAGGCCGCGTCGATCGTGACCGGTCCCTGTCGGTCAATATCCCGGCGGGCGTCGAAACCGGCACCAGAATCCGTTTGGGAGGTGAGGGTGAAGCCGGCATGCGCGGCGGTCCCGCAGGCGATCTCTATATCTTTATCGAAGTGGCCGAGCACAAGATTTTCGAACGGGACGGGTCCAACCTGTTTTGCCGCGTGCCCGTGTCGATGACCAAAGCCGCGCTTGGCGGTGATATCGAAGTGCCGACGATTGACGGCGGACGCAGCCGCGTGAAAATTCCCGAAGGCAGCCAATCGGGCCGCCAAATGCGCCTGCGCAGCAAGGGCATGCCTGCTCTGCGCGGCGGCGGTGCAGGGGATATGTTCATCGAACTCGCGGTTGAAACGCCGGTGAACCTGACCGCGCGACAAAAAGAGATCCTGAATGAATTCGAAGATCTGTCCGAAGACAACAATCCGGAAAGCAAAAGCTTCTTTTCCAGCGTCAAAGGGTTCTGGGATTCGATGAAAGGCTGACTTGCACCCGCCACATCGCAATCCCAGGCACAAAAATCACGCCGATCATGGGCCGCTTGTTCCGCAAGCGGCCCATTGTCGTTGCAAAGGGCCGAACAACACTACCGCTTGCTGACGGCCTGCCCGCTCCGCGCCCGCCTTAACCGCCCGTTAACCAAAACCGCCCCAGTCTGGCCAAATCATGCCAAGACCTCCTGCCTTCTCTGAAACACCCTTGCCGCTGTTCGCAGCTGACAAAGCCACCCCAACGCCCACAGCGAACAGGCGCCAGCCCTCCTATATCTCGGATCACCGCGCCCGCCTGCGCGAACGATTCACCCAAGGCGGCGCGGATGCGATGCCGGACTATGAACTTCTTGAAATGGTCCTGTTTCGCGCCAATGCACGGGCAGATATGAAACCGCTCGCGCGCTGCCTGCTGGACACTTTCGGTGATTTCAATCGCGTCCTGTCCGCCCCGCCCGCCCGGCTGAAAGAGGTGAAAGGCGTCGGCGACGCGGTGATATGCGAACTCAAACTGATCGAGGCCGCGGCGCAGCGCCTTGCCCGCGCCAAGGTGATGCAACGCCCAATCCTTGGCTCCTGGTCCAGTCTGATGGACTATTGCCACACGGCCATGGCTCACCAGGAAACCGAACACTTTCGGGTCCTCTACCTCAATCGCAAAAACGTCCTCATCGCGGATGAGGAACAAGCAAAAGGCACAGTTGATCACGTGCCCGTCTATCCGCGCGAGATCGTAAAACGCGCGCTCGAAATCAATGCGTCTGCCCTGATCCTTGTGCACAACCACCCATCCGGGGACCCCTCGCCAAGCGATGCCGACATCGACATGACACAGCAAATCAAACGGGCGGCCGAGGCGCTTGGCCTGACGATCCATGATCACATCATAATCGGAAAATCCGACGATCTCAGCTTTCGGCGCGAAAAATACCTTTAGAAAAACAATCTTCATCTTTCTCTAAATACTTCCGCCGGAGGCACAGCCGCCCTTGGGCGGCAAAAGACCTTGGAATTCAACGCAACGCTGTATGGAAGGGGCGGATGCCTCCGGCGGAAGTATTTTTGGAAAGATGAAGGGGGATGGATGCGCAAGGAACCGGCGTCATGCTAACGTCAGCAAAACGCATCCGGGCGAGACGTAAGACAGTGCCGCACCATCACCACCATCATTCAATCGATCCGGACAGCGGAGACAGGCGGATCTGGATCGCTGTTACGGTCAATGTCGCGCTGACGGTAATTCAAATTATGGCAGGCATCTTTTCAGGTTCGCTTGCCCTGATTGCAGATGCTGTTCACAATTTGAGCGACGCCTTGTCACTTGTCATCGCTTTCGTGGCCCGCAGGATCGCGCGGCGCCCTGCCGATGCGCGGATGACCTTTGGCTATGGCCGGATCGAGGTCGTCGCCGCTTTGATCAACTACACCACATTGATCGTGGTTGCCCTTTATTTGGCCACCGAAGGCCTTCAGCGGTTGTTCGCACCTCAGGATGTTGAAGGTTGGATTGTCGTCATCGTCGCCGGTGCGGCATTGGCCGTTGATGTGATCACCGCGCTTTTGGTCATGCGTATGGCAAGGGACAGTGTGAATATCCGCGCCGCGTTTCTGCACAATGTCGCAGATGCGCTCGCCTCGGTTGCCGTGGTGGTCGCGGGAACTTTTATCCTTCTCTTTGACTGGCGATTGATTGATCCGATCGTCACCCTGGGCATCGCCGCATACATTCTGTGGCATGCCGGGCGGGAAATCATTCCTGTCATCCAAATACTGATGATGGGCAGCCCCGAATCCCCCAGCACAGACGATGTGGTAGGGTTTTTGCGGGGCGAGGACGGCGTTAAAGACGTTCATCACCTTCACCTATGGCGGATGCAGGAACACGAAACCGCACTTGAAGCGCATGTTGTCATGGCGCCCGACGCCGTGACGGCGGAGCTACGCGGCCGCCTGAAAACAGAATTGGCCGAACGGTTCGGCATTCGTCACGCGATGCTGGAATTCGAAGAGCCTGGCACCGCATGTGTCGACGCCCCAATCATAGGCCATTAGGCGGAATCCGCCCTGCGCGGCGTTGAATGTCATAGTAAGTGGCCAAGGACTTGTCCCGCTCGGCCCGAAATCGTTCCCCTTCGGTGACCTGACCCATGCGATCCAACCGAAAGGTGCGGAAATCGTCCCGCAACTCGCACCAGGCAAGCAGCGTCCAAACCCTGCCCCAGAAATACAGCCCAAGCGGGCGCACCGGGCGTTCGCTGGACCGCCCGGATTCGTCGGTATAAGCGAGCCTCAGGCGCAAACGTTCATTGCAGGCCCTTTCGACCTGATCCAGACGGGCCCGGAGTTCAGGCGTCATGTCGGAAAGTTCGAAGGCATGTATTTGCACGGAATCCGCGCGGGTGCGCGCGTCGTCGGGCAGCACCTCGTTGATCTTGACCAGTGCCTCTTCTGCGGCGGCGGCCATTGCCTGACCGCCCCAGGCCCGCAACATGCGCGCACCCGCGACCAGGGCCACGATTTCGTCGTTGGTGAACATCAGCGGCGGCAGGTCGTATCCTTGCCGCATCAGATATCCGATCCCGGCCTCGCCTTCGATCGGAACGCCTGAACCAATCAGATCAGCGACATCGCGGTAAATGGTGCGGGTTGACACCTCAAGCCGTTCAGACAGGTCCGCGGCGGTAAGAAGCCGACCGCCCCTCAGATGTTGAACGATCTGAAAAAGGCGATCGGCGCGGCGCATCAGGCGGCCTTTTTCTGTTCAAACAACCCGATGGAATTTCCATCCAGGTCTTCGATAAAGGTGAACCGGCCCGGTGGAATTTCGATCGGACCCATGCCGATCGTGGCGCCTGCGGCCTTGGCACGCTCAGTCGCCGCCTCAAGGTCATCCGGGATCGCAATGTGGACTGTCGGCCCCGCGCCGGACTTGCCCGGATAAAGATGGCCGCCCGCAACACCCGGTTCACCACCAAACATGGCCATTGGAACAGGCCCGGAAGTGTCCAATGTCAGGGACCAACCGAACACCTTGTTGTAAAATGCCATTGATTTTTCCATGTCCGATACCGGGATTTCTGTCCAAACTACATATACTTGGTCGCTCATCTCATGTCTCCTTAACTGAGGTTGATGAGGACGGTATGACATACCCCTACTGACAGCATTCTGTCAGTAGGATTTTGGAATGCCGCTATTTCCTGCCGGGTAACCAGGCCAGACCGGCATTTGTGTCGCCAGCGGGGTGATATTCCGCGCTGACAAAGCCATCGTATCCGTCGGAATCAAGGCGTTCGAAAAAGGCCGGGTAATCAAAGACCTCTGACGTGGGTTCGTGCCGATCAGGCAGGCCCGCAATCTGGACATGGCGGGCGTGTTTGCCATAGGCGCCCCACGCCGCCATCGCATTGCCTGTGATCTTTTGCGCATGGTAGGCATCAAACTGAAGGGCAACGTTGTCAGCGCCAACAGCGTCAAGAACATCAAGCGCAAGATCATAATCCGACAGGAAATAGCCGGGCATGTCCTGTTGATTGATCGGTTCAATGGTCAACAGATGTTGCGGCGCGGCGGCAGCGGCGTGTCGCAAATTGGCGATATAGGTTGCACGCGCATCCGCGCCCGTGGCGACACCGGCCATCACGTGGATGATGTTCGATTTCAAGGCCTGAGCATATCGGACAACCCGGCGAAAATCGTGCTGGAACCGATCCTGCCCCCCTGGAACGGCGGCAAAGCCGCGTTCCCCACCGGCATAATTTGGCGGCGGCGCATTCAAGAGCACAAGAGGAAGACCCGCAAATGACAAACCGCGCGCAATTTCCGGCACCGGGTCATCATATGGGAACAGGATTTCGACACCCTGAAACCCCGCCTGCGCGGCGGCTTGTATCCGGTCAATCAGAGGAAGTTCTTTGAATAGGAAGGAAATGTTCGCGGCGAATTTGGGCATGCCTGTGCTCTGGTCCTCAATTCTGGTTTCGGCTTAAGGGAATTGGGCTGGGAACCCGATGATCGCAGATGTGCGGCCCGATCAACTGTGGCACCCAGCCGTTTCAGGTAACGTTCAACTCCCTCGCCGGGATTATGGGAAAGAACGATCCCCCAGACCAGAGTCCGAACCAGTCTTCTCCGTCATGTGGTTCGGTCGATCCGATTTCGACCAGCCGATAAAAGCTTTTGCGGTCGATCAATGCCTCAAGCCGGTCGCGCACCAGAACATAGGGCGACGGTTCGCCTGTCACAGGATCACGTTCGACCCGGATCGGTTTTTCAGGCCCAGCAGTCGTTGTGTCACCCACATTGGTGGCAAAGCTCAACTCTTGGTCGTGGCCTGTGCCGGTCATTTCGAAATCCACGGCGACAAACGGGGCGTCATCGACGGTGATTCCCACCTTTTCGACCGGGGTGATCAGGAAGAACTTGTCGTCATCCTTGCGCAGGATGGTCGAAAACAGGCGCACAAGTTCGGGTCGCCCAATCGGTGTGCCCAAATAGAACCATGTTCCATCCCTGGCGATCCGCATGTCCAAATCACCACAAAAGTCTGGATTCCACTTGTGTACGGGCGGAAGTCCGCGCCCTTTGGCGGCCCTTAATGAGGCTGCAATTGAATCTGCTGTCGGTTTCACGTCTTTTTGTCCAAGCTTCGGTTTTGCCATTCCTACGGATCAGCATACACTCAATCCCAGATATAGTTCGACAGGAACAATTCCCATGACTGATTCCACCGCGGCCGCGTCCGCAGAAGACCTAGTAGCCGAGATCGAAGCGCTTGAATCCAAGCTGGCACAGGCCAAAGCGTCCATCACCCGCCGCTTTATCGGTCAGGAACAGGTTGTCGATCTGACATTGTCCGCGTTGCTGTGTGGCGGTCACGGTTTGTTGATCGGTTTGCCGGGGCTGGGGAAAACGCGGCTGGTGGAAACATTGTCCACCGTCATGGGGTTGGCCGGGAACCGGATTCAGTTCACGCCTGACCTGATGCCCGCCGACATTCTGGGTTCCGAAGTGCTGGAAACCTCGTCAGATGGGGCGCGGGCATTTCGTTTCCTGCCCGGCCCGATCTTTTGCCAATTGCTGATGGCGGATGAAATCAACCGGGCCAGCCCGCGCACGCAATCGGCGCTGTTGCAGGCGATGCAGGAAAAGAAAGTGACCGTCGCAGGCGAAGATCGCACGCTTGGCCTTCCGTTCCACGTTCTGGCCACCCAAAACCCGATCGAGCAGGAAGGCACCTATCCCCTGCCCGAGGCACAGCTGGACAGGTTCCTGGTTCAGATCGACGTGACCTACCCCGACCGCGACACGGAACGCGACATCCTGACGGCCACCACCGGCCTGGAAGAAGACGAAGCCCACGAGGTGTTCACGGCGGCCGAACTGATCGCCGCCCAGGATTTGCTGCGCCGGATGCCCGTGGGCGAAAGCGTTGTCGAAATGATCCTTGATCTGGTGCGCGCCTGCCGCCCCGAAGACCCAAGCGCATCGCAACAGGTGCGCGACACCGTGAACTGGGGCCCCGGCCCACGCGCGGCACAGGCGTTGATGATGACCGTCCGGGCACGGGCGATGTTACAGGGGCGTCTGGCCCCATCCACCGATGATGTTCTGGCCATGGCGCGCCCGGTTCTTATCCACCGCATGGGGCTGAACTTTGCCGCGCGGGCCCGTGGTGACAGCCTGGCCGATCTGATCGAAACCACCGCTGCGTCCCTGTCCCGGTCCGAGGCCGCCGCGTGACCAACCCAGCCACCCTGCGCGGCCATGCCGAAGAACAGGCCGCCGGTCTTCCGCCGCTTTTGGCGCGGGCCGAACACCTGGCGGGCACCGTCCTGCTGGGGGATCACGGGCGGCGACGCGCCGGGATGGGCGATGATTTCTGGCAATACCGCCCGGTCCAACCCGGCGATCCGCGCCGCATGATTGATTGGCGACGTTCGGCGCGCAGCGATGACAGATTCGTGCGCGAACGCGAATGGCAGATTGCCCAAAGCGTGATGCTATGGGTCGATCAATCCGCCTCGATGCGGTTTTCATCCGACAAAGCGCTGACCACGAAAAGCGACCGCGCCCGATTGATCGCACTGGCCACGGCGATTCTGCTGGTACGGGGTGGCGAACGTGTGGGCCTGACCGGCACGTCCCTGCCGCCACGCAGGGGCAACGCGCAAATCCTGCAACTGGCCGAGTTCTTTTCCAGCGATGGGGGCGACGATTACGGCGTGCCGGAACACCGTGCCATGATACCCAATGCCCGCGCGGTTTTCGTTTCCGATTTCCTTGGCGACGTGAGCGAGGTCAAGCTGGCCCTGACCAAAGCGGCCGATCGCGGCGTGCGCGGCGCGCTCCTTCAGGTGCTGGACCCGACCGAAGAAGCATTCCCGTTCCAGGGTCGCACGATATTCGAAAGCATGGGCGGCACTGTCCACCACGAAACGCTCAAGGCTGGCGATCTGCGGGACCGGTATCGCGACCGCCTTGCCGCCCGCAAGGATGAACTTTCGCAGCTTTGCCTGCACACCGGGTGGCAATTCCAAACCCATCATACCGATGCCTCGGCGCAATCGGCCTTGCTCTGGATTTACCGTGCTTTGGATCGGGGGGGTCACACATGATCCTTGGTCCCATCGGATTCGCCGCGCCATGGCTTTTGCTGGGGCTGGTCGCCCTGCCCATCCTGTGGATCATCCTGCGCGCCGTGCCACCCGCGCCGATCCGCAGACGGTTTCCGGGCGTGGCATTGTTGCTGGGCCTGAATGACGACGAAACCGTCACGGACCGCACCCCGTGGTGGCTGTTGTTGCTGCGCCTTTTGGCGGTGGCGGCCATGATCATTGGTCTTGCCGGGCCTGTTTTGAACCCTGACGACAAAGCCACCACCGCCGGTCAGGGCCCATTGCTGATCCTGACGGATGGCAGTTGGGCGTCGGCCCAGAATTGGCCCACGCGTGAGGAATCCATCGACATCTTGCTGGCCGAAGCGGCGCGCCAGGGGCGCACAGCCGCGGTTGTTCAGCTGACCGCGCCGCAAGCCCCGATGTTTCAGGCCCCGGATCTGTGGCGCACGCGCCTGCCCGGTCTGGCCCCTAATGCCTGGGAACCTACGCGCGACAACGTCAAAGCCCTGATTGACACCTTGGGCGACCAGGGCTTTGAAACCTACTGGTTCTCAGACGGGCTTGACCGTGACGGGCGGGCCACTCTTTTGGCGGCGCTTCAGGATCGCGGCCCGGTTCGGGTGTTCGAGGGCGGCGCACCGGTTCTGGCCCTGCGACCGGCCATCTTTGACGAAGGTACAGTCCAGATTGACGCCCTGCGCGCCGTGACCGGCGCCGAACGCGGTGCGACGATCAATGCCCATGGTCGCGATCCGTCTGGTGCCATGCGCATTCTGGCAAGCCACCCGATCACGTTCCCGGCGGGCCAAGGCGCGGCACGCGCCGAACTTGACCTGCCAGCGGAACTGCGTGCCCGCATCACCCACTTTGAAATCGCCGGGACGCGTACCGCAGGTGCGGTCAGCCTGACGGACGACAGCCTGCGCCGCCGGGAAATCGCCCTGATTGCAGGCCGCGAGGACCGCGAAGGATTGGAACTGCTGTCACCGCTCCACTACCTTGAACGCGCCCTGACCCCCACTGCCGACCTGCTGACAGGCACGTTGACAGACCTTTTGCCCGCCAATCCTGATGTCTTTATCCTTGCCGATGTCGCCACCCTGTCCGAAGCCGAAACCGACGGGTTGCGCGATTGGATGGACGCAGGCGGCATGCTTGTGCGGTTTGCCGGGCCACGTCTGGCCGCCAGTGACCTAAGCCGCGAATTCGAAGACCCCCTGATGCCCGTCCGCCTGCGCGCAGGTGGCCGCAATGTGGGCGGCGCGATGAGTTGGGGGGAACCCAAAACCCTTGCACCGTTTGACCAGGATGGCCCGTTCTTTGGCCTGCAAATCCCGCCCGATGTCACCGTGTCATCGCAGGTGATGGCCCAACCGGACCCGACATTGGCCGACCGGGTGATCGCACGCCTGACGGATGGCACACCGCTTGTCACCCGCAAACGGGTTGGCGAGGGACAGGTGGTTTTGTTTCACGTCGCGGCCAACGCGGAATGGTCCAGCCTGCCGCTTTCCGGGTTGTTCGTTCAGATGCTGGAACGCCTGGCCGTCACATCGACGCAAACCCTGCCAGCGCCCGAGGACCTGAAAGGATCGGTCTGGCGGCCCGTGCGCGTTCTGGATGCAACGGGCACGCTGGAACCGGCCGGTGCCCTGCCCGGTGTTGATGGCGCCGATCTGTTGACCCTGCCACTGGGGCCCGACATGCGCCCCGGTCTCTACGAAGGCGAAGACCGCCGCATCGCGCGCAACATCCTGGCCCCCAATGCCGTTCTGGCGCCTGCAAACTGGCCAGCCGACGTGCCCATCGAAGGTCTGGATCGTGTCGAACAAACACCGCTTGGCGGATGGCTATTGGGGGCTGCGTTGGTCCTGTTGGTGGCTGACATCCTTGCGTCACTGGCCCTGTCGGGTCGCCTGACCGGACCACGTTTGGGCGCCAGCACGGCGGCGATCCTTGGCGCGCTGATGCTGATCGTCACTGCACCCGGCCCCGGCAACGCCCAATCCGCGCAAACCCCGGCATTTGACAATAACCCCGCCGCCGGGTCCGCCACGCAAGAGGTTGCGCTCGGCCATATCATCACCGGAAATGCGGCCATTGATGACACCGCTGGTGCGGGCCTCAAGGGGTTAAGCGACACGTTGTTCTTTCGCACGTCGGTTGAACCCTCACCACCGATGGCCGTGAATCTGGAAACCGACGAATTGGCGTTCTTTCCATTCCTTTACTGGCCAATCACCCCCGATCAACCAACACCGACCGCCGAAGCTTATGCCAAACTGAACCGGTATATCCGATCCGGCGGCATGATCCTGTTTGATACGCGCGACGCTGATGTTGCACGTTTTGGCGCGGCCAGTCCGAATGGCCGCAAACTTCAGCAACTTGCCGCGCCGCTGGATATCCCTGCGCTGGAACCCGTGCCCGAAGACCACGTTCTGACCCGCACCTTCTATCTGCTTCAGGATTTTCCGGGTCGCCATTCAGGCGGCGATATCTGGGTCGAAGCAGCCCCCGCCGACGCCGAATTGATCGAAGGCATGCCATTCCGCAACCTGAACGACAACGTGACCCCCGTCGTCATAGGCGGCAACGATTGGGCCGCCGCATGGGCTGTGAATGACCGGGGCAACCCGCTGTTTCCCGTCGGGCGCGGGTTTTCGGGCGATCGCCAGCGCGAAATCGCGTTTCGGTTCGGGGTGAACCTGATCATGCATGTTCTGACCGGAAATTATAAATCCGATCAGGTCCATGTGCCTGCTCTTTTGGACAGGTTGGGCCAATGACCGGAAACATCATTTTCGACCCAATCCTGCCCTGGTCGCTACTGGTCACGATTGCCGGACTGTCTGCATTGGGCATCATACTTGCGGTGTCACGCGGTCTTTCAGGATGGGCATTGCGCGGCCTTGCGGCCCTGGTCATCCTTGGTGCGCTCGCCGGTCCCGCCTATCGGCAGGAAAATCGCGCGCCCCTCAGCGATATTGTCCTCCTCGTGGACGACCGCTCTGCAAGTCAGGCGCTTGCCGAACGAAAGGATCAGACAGACGCCGCCATTGCCGCGCTCGAAGCGCGCCTGGCCGCGCGCCCAAACACCGAGGTGCGGCGCATCACTGTGGGCGACGGGATCAACAACGCGGGCAGCGAAGTGATGACCGCGGTCGCCGAAGCCCTGGCAGAAGAACCAAGCGCCCGCATCGCAGGCACGCTGATCGTTTCGGATGGCCGCATTCACGATGTCGAACGCGCCCCTGATCTGTCCGCGCCCCTGCATCTTTTGACAACCGGCCAGCCCGATGATTGGGACCGTCGGCTGATCGTGCGCAACGCACCCGCATTCGCCATCCTGGGCGAACCGGTGACCCTGACCCTGCGGGTCGAAGACATGGGATCGCCGCCCGGCCCCAGCACGACCGCCCCGCTTCTGATTTCCATTGACGGTGGGGACCCACAGGAATTCCGCATCGAAATCGGCCGTGACATCGAACTCCCGATCACGCTGCCGCATGGCGGGCGCAACGTGATCCAGTTTTCCGTGCCCGAAGCGGACGGTGAACTGACACCAC
This sequence comes from Pseudooceanicola sp., assembly GCA_050633485.1. GTDB lineage: Bacteria > Pseudomonadota > Alphaproteobacteria > Rhodobacterales > Rhodobacteraceae > Pseudooceanicola. The sequence continues at coordinate 195,498 of JBOEGP010000006.1, read as the reverse complement.
GCAACAATTCCGCGATCGTCCAGATGAATGGCGTGCGCGACCGCCTGAGCGTTTTGTTGGTGTCAGGCGAACCTCATGCGGGTGGGCGCACATGGCGCAACTTGCTGAAATCCGACAGCTCAGTCGATCTGGTACACTTCACCATTCTGCGCCCGCCGTCGAAACAGGACGGCGTCCCGGTGTCCGAATTGTCACTGATCGCCTTTCCCACCCGCGAATTGTTCCTTGAGAAAATCGATGACTTCGACCTGATCATTTTCGATCGCTACAAACGCCGCGGTATCCTGCCGTCACTCTACCTCGAAAATGTGCGCAACTACGTAGAAGGCGGCGGCGCGGTCCTGGTGGCGGCGGGCCCGGATTTCGCATCCGCGGATTCCATCTTTCGCTCACCATTGTCTGAAATCCTTCCGGCGCGGCCATCGGCCCGTGTCGTCGAACGCGCCTATCGCCCGGCGGTTACCGAAATGGGCAACCGCCACCCCGTGACAGCCGGATTGATCAACGAATGGAAAGGCGATTGGGGACGCTGGCTGCGCCAGATCGACGTCGCCCCGGTAGAAGGGCGCGGTCAGGTTGTCATGTCTGGCGTCGAAGACCGCCCCCTGCTGATCCTTGATCGCGTCGGCGACGGACGGGTCGCCCTGCTCGCCTCGGATCACGCATGGCTCTGGAGCCGCGGCTATGAGGGCGGCGGGCCGCAACTGGAATTGCTGCGCCGACTGGCCCACTGGATGATGAAAGAACCCGAGCTTGAGGAAGAAGCGCTTTGGGCCGACCCAACCGGACAAACCATGCGCATCATTCGGCGCACCCTGTCAGACACGGTGGACCCGGTCGAAGTCACAACGCCTTCCGGCGATGTGATCACCCTGCCCATGGAAGAGGTGACACCAGGGCGTTTCGAAACCATCTGGCGTGGCGATGAAATCGGGCTTTATCGGCTCAAAAACGGTGATCTCACGTCGGTGATCGGCCTTGGCCCGTCCGCGCCACGAGAATTCGAAGCCACAATCGCCACGGGCGACGTCCTTGAACCGGTGATCAACCAGGTGCGCGGCGGGATCATCGCTCTTTCAGACGGGCTGCCGTCAATCCGCGACACCCGCGCGGGCCGCCCCGCGGCGGGGCGCGGCTGGATCGGCCTCACGCCTCGAAATGCCTATGTCACGCGTGACGTGACGCTCACCCCGCTTTTGCCGGCCTGGCTGGTGCTGCTGCTGTCCGCTGGCCTGATTGTCGGCGCCTGGCTGCGGGAAGGCCGACGCTGATCCGAAAGGCAAGGACCGGGGCGCTGCCCCGGACCCCGCAGTATTTTGAGCCAGAGGAAGAGGGCAAATTTTGCGCCCTGCTTCATCTTTCCAATAAATACTTCCGCCGGAGGCATCCTGCCCGCCCCGATTTGGCGACGTTGGCAGAAATGACGCTCCGATCGCGACGCGCAATACCTGTTCAGGCGTCCGAGATTTTCACAACCTGTTTGCCGGTATTGCCCCCTTTGAGAAGCGACATGAACGCCGCAGGCGCGTTTTCAAGGCCTTCTGCGACGTCCTCGACATAGGCGATTTCACCAGACTGAACCTTTGGCCCGACCTCAGCGAAAAAGTCCGGCAAACGGGCCACGTGATCGGTTTGCAAAAGGCCCTGAACCGTCAGCCGGTTCACAAGGATCATGCGCCACAGCTTGCCAACAGGGAAAGCCGCCGTTTCGTCCTGATTGCCGTTGTACCAGGCGATCATGCCACAGATAATGATTCGGCCATGCAGGTTCATCAGCGGCAGGATGCCGCCAAGGCTGGGGCCACCGACGTTTTCGAAATAAACATCCACACCATCAGGGCATTCCGCCTTGAGCGCGTTGTGCATGTCGCGCGCATCTTTATCACGGTGATCAATGCAAGCGTCAAAGCCGAATTTTTCGACAGCCATCTTGCATTTGTCCGCCCCGCCCGCGATGCCGACCGCGCGCAGCCCGGCCTGTTTCGCCAACTGCCCGACCATCGACCCAACCGGCCCGGTTGCCGCACCAACCACAAGCGTTTCGCCCTTTTTGAACTTGCCATATGCCGTCACGCCGGCCCAGGCGGTGAATCCTGGCATACCCAGCACACCCAGCCCGGCCGATAGTGACCCGAGCGCGGGATCCCATTTCAGGCAGGCACCGCCATGTGCAACACCGTGATCGGCCCAGCCAAACCGGCCAACGGCATAATCGCCAACCGCGAAATTCGGGTGGTTGGACGCGATAACCTTGCCGATTGCACCGGCTTCCATTGTGCCGCCAATCGGAACCGGGCTGGCATAGCTTTTCGCATCATCCATGCGCCCGCGCATGTAGGGATCAAGCGACATATAGGCGACCTGCACCAGGATCTCGCCTTCGCCCGGCGTCGGCATATCAACCTCTTCCAGGCGAAAATTGTCTGCGACCGGTGCGCCGTCAGGGCGGCTGGCCAGCACGATGTGTTTCATCTTGGTCATTGTGTCTCCTCCATCTGCGATCAGCCTATCCTTCCTGCCGGCCGTGCCAAGCGGAAAGGACACGCTAACAGGCCGGGCGTGGACAGTCGCGGATTTATCCCTATATGAAACCTCATCATGGCCAAGAAACCCGAAAACCCCAATTACAAGGTGATCGCCGAAAACCGGCGCGCACGGTATGATTACGCGATCGAGGATGACATCGAATGCGGCATCATGCTTATGGGGTCCGAGGTCAAAAGCCTGCGCACGGGGCAAACCAACATCGCGGAATCCTATGCGAGTGTTGAGGAAGGCGAATTGTGGCTCGTGAACAGCTATATCGCGCCTTACGACCAGGCAATGTTTGGCCACGAAGACCGCCGCCGCCGCAAGCTGTTGGTCAGCAAACGCGAACTGGCCAAACTGTGGCAAGCCACACAGCGGCAAGGCATGACACTGGTTCCGCTGGTCATGTATTTCAACCATCGCGGCAAGGCCAAGATCAAGATCGGCATCGCCAAGGGCAAAAAGACCGTCGATAAACGCGAAAACGAGGCCAAGCGCGACTGGAACCGCCAGAAACAGCGCCTGATGAAAGACCACGGCTGAGCGCTGCGTTGCAACGGCGCGGCCTGCGGGCTATGCCAAGACAAACGAACAAGGCTAGGGCCCGCAACGTGACAAACCATCTTTATAAACGTGATCTGCCCGATGGGCTGGATCTTGGCCCGGCTGTCGCCATTGACTGCGAAACCATGGGTCTTAATCCGATGCGGGACCGTCTGTGCGTGATCCAGATGTCCGGCGGTGACGGCAACAGCCATATCGTTCAGATCGAAAAAGGCCAAACCGACGCACCGAATCTGTGCAGAATGCTTGAGGATCCCGATGTCCTTAAGCTGTTTCATTTCGGGCGCTTTGACATCGCCGCCATGTACCACGCGTTTGGTGCGCTGGCCGCGCCCGTCTATTGCACCAAGATCGCCAGCCGGTTGGTGCGCACCTATACCGACCGTCACGGGTTGAAAAACCTGACACAGGAACTGATCGGCGTGGACCTGTCCAAACAGCAGCAATCCAGTGACTGGGGCGCCGATCAGCTAAGCGATGCCCAGATCGAATATGCCGCGTCCGATGTTCTATACCTTCACCGTCTGCGCGACGAACTGAACCGGCGGATGGAGCGCGAGGGGCGGATGGAACTGGCACAATCCTGTTTCGATTTCCTGCCGACACGGGCCAAGCTGGACCTCGCCGGGTGGCCCGAAACCGACATTTTCGCCCACGCATGACAGACCGGGCCAAATTCCTTTCCACCGCACGCCGCGTGATCGGGATTGAGGCCGACGCGCTAAAGCTGCTTGAGGCGTCGCTTGGCGACAGCTTTGCCGACGCGGTTGAGGTGATGCTGAATGCCAAGGGGCGCATCATCGTTTGTGGCATGGGCAAATCCGGCCATATCGCGCGCAAGGTCGCGGCAACCCTTGCCTCGACCGGGACGCCCGCGCAATTTGTACATCCGGCCGAGGCAAGTCATGGCGATCTGGGCATGGTCGCACAGGGTGACGTTGTTCTGGTGTTTTCCAATTCCGGCGAAACCCCGGAACTGGCCGATATCGTGGCCCACACCCGTCGATTCCGCATTCCGATGATCGGCGTGGCCGGTAAGGCCGAATCGAGCCTGATGAAACAATCCGAGGTGCCCATCGTCCTGCCATTGGCCGAAGAGGCCTGCGGCACCGGCGTCGTGCCCACGTCATCCACGACCATGGCCCTTGCCCTTGGTGATGCACTGGCCGTGGCGCTCATGGAACATCGCCAATTCACTGCAGAAAACTTTCGCGCCTTTCACCCCGGCGGGAAACTGGGCGCACAGCTTAGCCTTGTGCGTGATCTGATGCATTCCGGTGACGCATTGCCGGTGGTGCCAGGGGCGGCACCGATGACCGAAGTGCTGTTGGAAATCAGCAGCAAGGGCTTTGGCGTTGTCGGCGTCACCGCCGCCGCGGGTCGGTTGGCCGGGATCATCACCGACGGTGACCTCAGGCGGCATATGGACGGATTGCTTGAGCGATCCGCGATCGAGGTGATGACCGCCGATCCGCGCACCATCAGCCCCGACGCCATGGCAGAAGAGGCCGTGGCCGTGATGAACGATCACAAGATCACCTGCCTGTTTGTCGTGGACCCCGCCAAAGGCAAGGGTGAGGCGCTCGGCCTGCTACATATCCACGACTGCCTGCGCGCCGGGTTGGGCTGACCACACATGGCAACGCCCGACAGACATTCACGGATCGTCGGCTGGTTGAAAACACTGTTACCGGTGGCCGCGTTGATCATCTTGTCTGGCCTGTTCCTGATCGCGCGCGATATCTCACCCCCGACAACCTTGCCCTTTGCAGAAATTGACCTGACCGAACGCGCGCGGCGTCAGCAGATCACCCGGCCCAGTATCGCGGGTGCAACCAATCGCGGCGATCTGATCGCCGTTCAGGCCGATGATTTGCGCCCCGACCCCGACAATCCGCTGCGGCTTTTTGCCAATGGCATCGACGCGCGGATAGACACCATCGCGGGCGACGTCATTCAACTGCGCGCCGACATCGCCCTGATTGACCAACCTCAGCGGCTGGCCATGTTGCAGGGATCCGTTGTTCTGCGCGCCCCGGCTGGCCGCGAGATTCGCACAGACGGGATCGAATTGGGCCTTGATAAGTTTTCCGCGCGTGCCACCGGCAGGGTGGAAAGCGTTGGCCCCGAAGGGCGGCTAAGCGCTGGAGGCCTTGAAATGATGGCCAATGGGGGCGCTGATGACGTGCATTTGCTTTTCACCAACGGAGTGAAGCTGATATACGATCCGCAAAGTTCCGAGGATTGAATATGCCGACCATTTTCGTTCGTCTGTTTTTGATACTGGCCTTGGCCCTTCCGACGGCCCTATTGGCCCAAAGTCAGGGACCAAGCCTGGCCTTCGGAAACACCGCCAATTCCGACGCCCCGGTCGAGGTCGAGGCCGACAGCCTGTCCGTCAGCCAGAATGACGGCACCGCCGAATTCACCGGGAATGTGATGATCGTCAAAGGCGAGATGAAGTTGAACGCCCCCCGCGTATTGGTCAGCTATTCCGAAGACCAAAGCCGCATTCAGCGGCTCGAAGCCACCGGCGGTGTCACGATCGTCAGCGGCGACGATGCCGCCGAAGCGGATTTTGCCGAATACGACATAGATTCCGAACTGATCGTGATGACCGGGAATGTGATGGTTGTGCAGGGGCCAAATACCCTGACTTCGGACAGAATGGACATCGACCTAAAGGCCGGAACGGCCCGCATGCAGGGCCGTGTGCGCACAATCCTTAAGACCGGAAAGAACTAGGATGGACACGCCCGACCTTAAGGCCATCGACGGCAAATCCGGGCTGCGCATTGTCAACCTGCGCAAAAGCTATCGCAAGCGGGTCGTGATCCGCGACGTGTCCATAAACCTTGACCGGGGCGAGGTCGTGGCCCTGTTGGGCCCGAACGGCTGTGGCAAGACGACAACCTTTTACTCGATCGCCGGTCTTGTGGTGCCCGAAGGCGGCCATGTCCTGATTGATGGCCGCGAAGTGACCGGCCTTCCCATGTATCGCCGCGCGCGGCTGGGAATCGGATACCTGCCCCAAGAAATGTCGATTTTCCGCGGCCTGAACGTCGAAGACAACATCATGGCGATCCTTGAAATCGCCCAGCCGAATGCGCACAAACGCCGCGAACGGCTAGAAGAGCTTTTGTCCGATTTCTCGGTCGAACACCTGCGGCGTGCACCTGCACTGGCCCTGTCCGGTGGTGAACGCCGGCGCGTCGAAATCGCCCGGTGTCTGGCCGCTGATCCGAAATATCTGCTGCTGGATGAACCCTTCGCCGGGGTTGATCCGATTTCGGTCGCTGACATCCGCCACCTTGTCGCTGACCTGCGCAAACGTGGAATTGGCGTGCTGATCACCGATCACAACGTGCGCGAAACGCTCGAAATCGTCGATCGCGCCTATATCCTGCATGATGGCAAAGTCCTGATGTCTGGATCACCCAGCGAAGTGGTGGAAAACGAAAACGTGCGCCGCGTCTATTTGGGTGACAGTTTCCGCATTTCGTGACCCGTTGGTGGACCTAGGGCAACCTGTCGCAAACCATTTTCTTCCGAATCCATTGACACAGGTGGCGCCTGTCGCCTCAAATGAACATATGACAGCGTCGCTTCATGCCATTTCCCGCCGACCGTCCGGACAACCCGGATGCGGCGGTTGCATAGGCGAAGGGCTGTCTTATCTCGGTATGGCAACCTGATCGGGCCCGGCGCACTTCCTGCGCCCGGGTTTGTGGGTCCTACCCATCGGAAGGAGACGACATGCGCTATCAAATCACCGGAAAACATATCGACGTCGGCGAAGCCCTTCAAACCCACGTCAAGGACGGCCTGGGCGAAGTGGTCGCGAAATATGCAGAACGCCCAACTGACGCGACAGTGATTTTTTCAAAAAGCGCACATGAATACGTATGCGAATCCATCGTGCACCTAAGCACCGGATTGACCGCACAGGCCCGCGCACATGAAACCGAAATCTATGCAGCTTTCGAAGCATGCCGCGAAAAGATGGAAAAACAGCTGCGTCGTTACAAGCGCCGGTTGAAGGATCACCACACCGACCGGGCCGTGCCGGTTGAACATCTCGAAGCGTCCTCGTATATCCTCGCCGCGGATAACGAGGATGGGGAATCAGAACCCGAAAGCCTCCAGCCGATTATCGTGGCTGAAATGCAGACAAAGATACCGTCGCTTTCAGTTGGCGAAGCGGTGATGCAGATGGAAATCGCGGGGGCCCCTGTTTTGGTCTTTCGCAACGAGGGTCAAGACGGGTTGAACGTCGTGTATCGCCGTGATGACGGCAATATTGGCTGGATCGATCCGCGAATGTGAGGTAGTTGCGCCGTTCTCATCCTTGGTTTGAGACGGCACAACAACGGAACGAAACGGTGAGACATGAATCTATCGGCAATCCTCAAGGCTGAGGCCGTCAAGGTCGTCGGGTCAGCATCAAGCAAGAAACGCTTGCTGCATGATCTGGGCGAATTGGCCAACATGGCCTATGGCCTGGACAGCGCAAACGTTGTCGAAGCGCTGATGGAGCGTGAAAACCTTGGTCCGACCGGCGTTGGACATGGGGTGGCTTTGCCCCATGCCCGGCTGGACGGGCTGGCCGATGTGACCGGCGCGTTTATCCTGTTGGAAAAACCTATCGATTTCGACAGCGTCGATCGCCAACCTGTTGATCTGGTCTTTGCGCTGTTCGCCCCTCAAAACGCTGGTGTTGAACACCTCAAGGCGCTTGCCCTTGTGTCGCGCACATTCCGGGATGCGGATATCTGCAAGAAACTGCGCGCGAATGCGGACACATCCACACTCTACGCGATCCTGACATCAGACCCCGGGGTTCAAGCGGCTTAAGCCGCGCGCCAACGGTCAAAACCAAAGATCATATAGTCGCGTTGATATGCGTCCGCGACTTTTGCTTCGACCTCATCGTCATAAAAATCGGCAAGCGGGACTGGCCCGCGATCTACCGCCTCGCCCGGATCGGGCGGCGCGTCGCATCCGATGCTTTGCGCCAGCGCGGGCAACCAAAGCGACATTTCGTCTTCGCGCACGACCATATCGGGCAAGGCAAATTGCCCCATCCCTTCTAGGGTCGCACATTGTGTGGCCCATGACGGATCAATCCGGATCGACGTCTGACCGGCCAGATTGACCTTAACAAAATCCAGAAACCCCAAAAACGCCGCCTTGTGCTGCGGCGCATCCCAATCACTGCCCACGTCCTTGGCCGGAATTGGCAATTTGTACCGCTGGCGCAATGTCTTTCGAATTTCACTCAACGACCCTTCTCCGGTCGCCAAAATCCGTTCGCAGAATGCCGCATGCGCGCGCGCGACAGGGTGGCGCACAACGGAAAAACTGCGATGTCCGGGATTCCGGCGTTTCCATTGGCGCAGGTTCTTTTGCGACATCCGTTCCAAAAGATCATCTTCGCCCACCCCGTCCAAGGCGGCCAGCCAGGCACGCACTTCGGCCTCGGGGCCGGATCGGACAGGCAGATACATCAACGGCGTCCTGGCCGCCGCAACATAGGACGGCACCGCTGGACCCCGGCGCGGTTCGAAATTCGGCGTGCGGGACAGATTGAACCGATCCAGCCGGGCAAGCGCCTGTTCCATCGCCGGGAAATTCGTAACCTTTTCGGCGGTGGGGGCCGGGTTCTGCCGCTTCAGGCTCTGATCCAGCGATTCCAGGCGGTCCGGCACCCCAAGATACGCCGCCAGTCCGTTCATCACGCCAACATCCTGAAGGTCTTCGTAGGCCACATAGAACGCCGTCTGGCCGCTGCGCTGAAGCGCGTTCATCAGCCGGACTTGAAACGCTTGAAGCGCCTCAAGATGGGCCTCAAACTCTGCCGCATCAAACGGAACGGCATCGGCTTTGCGGCGACGCACATCCGTCAGTTTCCATTGCCCGGTGGCCTGCGCAATTTTCCAGCTGACATAACTGTCCACCGGATTGCGGGTCAGCACGATCTTGGCACAGCGCGGATCATCAAGGACAAGGTCAAACACGCGCGGATCGTGATCATGGAAATACCGGAACCCGCCGATCCCATCCGTGCGATCCCGGATCGCCGCGATCAACCGGGCGGGATCCTGATCGCGGGCGTCCTGCGAGATGCCCAAAAGGTCTTCGCGGTTCGGGTAGCCGATGAAATGCGGGTTGAACGCCTCTCCGTGGCAAGTGATCGCGGGAAAAGCGTTCAGGTTGGATTCCAGAAAATTGGAACCGGTTCGCATTTCCGCGAACAATACAAAGTGGTCGAATTGACTGCTCATCTGTCGTTACTTTTGCACCAAATAGGGTTTGGGTTTCTTGACGATGCGCGTCACCGGTTCGGGAGAGGACGGAAAATCGCCCATCAAATAGGGATGCATTCCCTGGTTCTTGAGGTTCTGGAGGAATTGCCCGAACCCGGTCAGATCGACCATTTTGGGCGCTTCTGACAGGCGGCGGGGGGACCGCGCGCCCAGTTCCTCGATGATCAGCTGCAGGGGCTCCATCGGCGCCTCGATGAATTCCGCCATGGTCCACAACCGGATCCGCGCCTTGGCATAAGGCGAACGCAGCGCATCAAGGAACTTGGATTCGATTTTTTGCAACCGCGCCGCTTCGGCCCGGATTTCCCCGAAATTCATGTTGGAATTGAACAACGGCAGGGCCCAAGCCCCCGAGATGACAGAAATCTGGGCATTCGCGTCGCGCGACAATTCCCAGACAATTTTTTGATGATCCGTCGGCCCGAACTGAAAACACTGCCTTTCCCCGCGGGTGGACCAGATCAGGTTGGTCAGAAAGGCCCGCGGATTATAGTCGCGGGTTTCAAAACTGTCAGAAATCGCGCCATTGATCACGTCCTGCCCACCGGCGAATTCGATCCTGTCGGGTGCGTAAAGATGCCCATGCACACGCATTCCCGTCAGCCGGGACAGCCAGGTTTCGAAATCTTCAAACAGCTCGGAAAACCCTTGGAACACCGCGTATTTCGCGCAGGTTGTGCCATTTTCCCAGCCGTCATTGGGCCAACGCGATTGCATATAAAGGCCCGGACGCCCGCGTGTGCGGCGTTCAACGGCCCGGCTGAATATGCGGTCAATCTTGCCCGGATTGGGTTCTGTCCGCTTCAGCGCGCTTTCGGAATCCGTCAGGAACGCACGATATAGCCGGTTCGCCTGTGGCCAGATTTTGCGCGCCACAAAACAATCGGACCGACGCAACAGTTGAAGGTGGTCATCATAGAAAATATGCGGCTTGCCCTGAAAATCAAACTTGGACAGGGTCAACGACCGGCTTTCGATATGCTGCGAATACAGCCGGGATAGGGTCTGAAAATAGCTTTCATCAGGGATCCAGACCCGTTTAAAGAACCGGTCATACATTGGCCTTTCCGGGTCTTCCAATATGGCCGAAAGGGTTTGACGGGTCAGGCACCACCACTGTGATCCCATATGCGGAGTGATCCCGTTTGGCATCGCGCGCTTGAACCCGACGCGCCGTTGTAGGGCCACGTATTTGTCGAACAGATACCGGTTCGTTTTCCATGCGAACGGGAACCGAAGCGTGAACCGTTCGCTGTCCAGCCCGCCGACGGTCCATGGCACATCGGCTGTTGTCGCGCTTTCAATGAAATCGGTGCGGGGGCGCGCGGCAAGATAGTCGATCAATTCATGCACGGGCCTAAGCGGCAGGCACGACCCCGACGCCAGATAGACATGCCGTACCTCGGGGAAATCGCGCAACATCAATTCAGAGGCTTCTTGCGTGGCGGCAACAATGCCCCATGTTCCCCATTCACACCGATGCCGGGACGAAAACCGCACATCTTTCACATCGGCAAGTGATGCGCGAAAGGCGTTAAAGGTTTTTCTGGGAACATTCGTATCGGCGTGAATGACAACAGGACACCCTGCCGCCGCCCAATGGCGCGCGACTTGCTCGGCCCTGTTCAGGGCCGTGTGTACCAGCATCACGATGCCGACGGTCACATGGCGTCCTCCATTCTCACGCCCAGTTTCCCTTGGACATCAGCCCGAGTATCTCAAGCTGGCGCCAGTTGATGTATCGTTCCGACCACCTGCACCAAAGCTCTGGATTGTCCTTAAGCGTCTCGGCATAGGCCTTGTATTCAACCGACGCAGAATAATGCTGCTTGCGGTCAAGCTCTTCGGCGGCCTTTTCGCTGAACGTATCCAGAAACTTGGTGTGAAGAAGTATACCCGATGCTTTTTCGCCGCCCCATTCATCGTAAACCTGGTTCAACCCGCGCGGCAAAAGCATGTGCGTGGATGAGACATAGGCATAACCCCGATCCCATTTGACCAGCGGTATCTTGTTCAACGCGGGCGCCAGTTCCGGCGTCTTTGCAAAGAACGCCCGCATCCTTGGGCCACCCTGAATCCACAAATTTCCGAATTTCTTGTTTTTTGAGATCAGGTAGTTCCCCGCATCGAACCATGACGCGATTTCAAGCGGGTTCTGCCCGGCCTTATATGGCTGCGCATCAATTCGGCCCTTGGGATACATGTCCAAAAGCATGGCCGAAAACGATTTGATCGAAGACGCATCCAGCCAATCCGTCAATGCGGGCAAAGGGCGGGTGTCACAGAACGGGTAAATCAGCAATTCGTCGGGATCGACCACCAGCGTCCAATGATCGTGCGCATAACGCATTTGCAACCAGTTCAGCCAATCCACGCCATAGCGTGACCGCTTGTAGCTGCGCTTGGTCGTCCAAAGGGAAACGTCGCTCTGATCCGCCAAATAATCGCGCGTGCCATCATCACTGTCGTTGTCCACCAACAGGAAATGCGACACGCCCATGTCACGGTAATACTGAAGGAAAAACGGCAGGCGGACCTTTTCGTTCCGCATTGTCGAAAACAACAGGATGTCACGTTTGCGGATCTGGCCGGTGCGGTCGGAAATCGATTTCAGTTCGCGGCGTTTTCGAAACGCGCGAATAAGCCAGCGTTTCCGCTGAAGCCGTAAACGATATGACTGCGCGAAACCCAATGGCGCCCCATCCGACCCGGCCCAGTAACCGGTTGCTCAGCGGCTATCACGTCAACCTTAAAACGGTGTTGAAGTGGTCCTGCCATGACGGCGGGACATAGTCACTTTGCGGTCCTGTGCCGGTCCCCCTGCCTTCTGCCTTTGCCAACATCTTGATCTTGGTTACCCATGAATACGCATCCGTTGGGCTTAGGTAAATGGGTATGTCCCCCAATACCTCGTGGAAAACGCTCAAGTCGGCACAAATTACAGGGGTTTGTAGCGCCGCGGCCTCTACCGGGGGCAGGCCAAAGCCTTCGGCGAAACTTGGCTGTAACAATCCGGCGGCCCCCTGGATCAACGCGGCAAGCGCGCCATCGCTCAGATCGGGGCATTCGCGAACCGGGCCATCCGCGGGCAAGGCGTCAAGGCGTTCAAAGACATCCTCGTTGCGCCACCCGCGCGCGCCACAGATCAACAGGGACGGCACCTCGGCCGGGTCCATGTCCTCACCCAGTTGGTCCCACACCTCTAACAACAGGGCGTGGTTCTTGCGTGGTTCAATCGTGCCCACAACAACGAAATAAGGCCGGTCCGGCGGCAAGCCAAATGGCAATTCAGACCGCGCCGGGACAGCCGGATCGCTGCCCAAATGCGCGACAACCCCGCGCACCGACATGTTCCAGCGGGCCAGCGTGCGTTCGACATCACCCTTTGTGCGCGCCGAATTATAGATCAACAGATCCGCGTTGCGCCCCACCCTGCGCAGCGATTCACGAAACCGTTCCACCGTGCCTTCGCGCTGGAATTCCGGGTAATCCAACGGGATCGTATCGTGTATGAAAACGCTGATACGCGCATCCCTAACCCCGCGAACAGCGCGCAAAACCCGGCTGGTCAGGTTTGAATGACCGATGTTCAAATAGGCCAATCCCGGCGGCATGTTTCGCCGCAACAGCCACCGAAGACCGAACCGTGTCGCAGACGCCATCGAAAACCTGCGCAGATCGGAATCAGCGCGTTGCTGCATCGGCGTCAGACGCCGTGCCAGACGCGACGCGACGTCGGCAAACCCCCACCGCTGGCGTCCATCAACCCGATCAAGGATGGATTGCAAACCGGCCCTATCCAACAGGACATACCCCGGAACCGTGCGCGCAAGGCCAAACAACGGTGTCGTTTCATCCTTAAGGAATTGAACCAGATACGCCCGTTCGACGCGATCAACACCGGTCAGCCCCCTGCCAGCGCGGCTTGCCAGACGGGTCACGTCCAGCAGTCGTGCGCTTGGCGTGTTAACGGTCATAATGCCCCGATTGATGCCAGCGCCAAGCATCGGCAATCATTTGTCGCATGGTGGAACGTTTTGGTGTCCAACCCAATTCAGACACGGCCCGCGACGACCCGGAAACAAGCCGTGTGCAATCACCGGGGCGGCGTGGGCCTTCGGAATATGGCACGTCGCGGTTTGTCACGGCGCGGGATTGGTCAATCACCTCGCGCACCGAAAACCCGGATCCGGTGCCCAGGTTGAAGACCCGGCTGCCCTTGCCATCAATCAGCCAATCAAGCCCGAGAACATGCGCATCCACCAGATCGCAGACATGGACATAATCGCGGATACATGTGCCATCGGGCGTGTCGTAATCCGTGCCGTGGATCGTCAGCGCAGGCCGCCGACCATCAATAGCATCCAGCATGACAGGGATAAGATGCGTTTCAGGTCGGTGATGTTCACCGACCTCGGCATCTGGGTCGGCCCCCGCCACGTTGAAATACCGGAATATCACACTGCGCAGACCATCGGCCGCTTCAAAATCGCGCAGGATCTCTTCGATCGCACGTTTGGATGACCCGTATGAATTGATCGGAGCCTGAGCGCTGTCTTCGTCCAACACGACGTTGTCCTGATCGCCATAGGTGGCGCAGGTTGACGAAAAAACGAAACTCTTACAATCGGCGGCAACCGCCGCTTCGATCAGCACAAGGGAACCCGCGACGTTGTTGCGCCAGTATAGACCCGGCTTTTCCATCGATTCCCCGACCTGACTCAGCGCGGCGAAATGCATGACGGCGACGGGTTGGTATTTGGAAAACACCTCATCCAGCCGGGCGCGGTCTGTCAAATCGCCCTCTTCCAGGGGGCCGAATTTGACAGCATCGCGCCAGCCGGTCGAAAAATTGTCGAACGTCACAGGCACATGACCCGCGGCTTTCAACGCTTTGCAGGCGTGCGACCCAATATAGCCGGCACCGCCTGTCACCAGAACGTTCGCCATGGGCGTGTCCTTTACTGGGCCGCTTTGTCCATATTCACGACCTCATGCAGATATGACGCAAGTTCCTCGCGCAATTCAGGACGGCCAAGGCCAAACGCCACTGTTGCCTGAAGGAACCCAGCCTTTGACCCGCAATCAAAGCGTTGGCCCTGAAAACGATATCCATAGACATCGCGGCCTTCTTTGATCTCTGTCGCAATGGCATCTGTCAGCTGAATTTCACCGCCAGCGCCCGCCTGCTTCTTGTTCAGGTTGCGCAGAACGTCCGGCGTCAAAAGGTAACGCCCGATCACGGCCAGATTGGACGGCGCGTTTTCCTTGGGTTTTTCGACCATGCCTGCCACAGACACCAGACTGCCGTGATCTTCGGCAACGTCCAGCATGCCGTAATTCTTGGCCTTGTCCATTGGCACTTCCATGGCCGCAACCATGTTGCCGGGGCGTTCTTCGAATGCCTCGATCATCTGCTTTAGGCAGGGTTTTTCAGCCGCGATCACATCGTCTGGCAGGATAACGGCAAACGGTTCGTTGTTGCCGATAAGCCGCCGTGCGCACCACACGGCATGACCCAGTCCAAGCGCCTTGTGCTGGCGGATATAAGCGATGGCACCGCTGTCCATATTTGTCGTCTTGAGGATTTCAAGAAGCTCGTTCTTTTCGGTGCGGCGCAATTCGGATTCAAGTTGCGGGTTGTGATCAAAATAATCCTCAAGCGCGCTTTTCCCGCGCGAGGTCACAAAAATAAACTCTTTAATGCCTGCTGCGCGTGCTTCGTCGATCGCATATTGGATCAGCGGCCGATCAACGAGTGTCATCATTTCTTTCGGAACCGCCTTGGTCGCCGGAAGAAAACGCGTGCCGAGACCTGCAACAGGGAAAATGGCTTTGGTAATTTTATTTCGCATAACTACTCCTGTTCCTCTGTCCGCGTGTATCCGCGTTAGCAGAGAATTCCTCACATCATCTATCAGCTAGATCATCACAGGAAAACGGCAATCACTGGGCAGCACCGTGTTGAAAAATACACTGCCCGCATTTTACGCTGTCTGGCGCGATTTGTCAGGCGCAGAACGCTGCGTCACGATACGTTCTTGTTCACTTTTGACGCGCTTTGCAAAGCCGACAAAGCGAAACAAAGGGTGTTCCCGGTCACTTCGGCCCCACAGCCCGCCCCGCTGTTCCCACACACCCTGGTCGCAATACCGGACCTTGTGCGCCAGTGCGGTGCGCGAAAACAGAAAAAGGGACACCGTTTTGCCCGCTTTGGCTGCCCGTCGCGCCTCGGCGCGGTGACGGCGGCGGAACACGAAACGCCCGGCAATTGTGATCTGTTCACCCGTGGCGCGGCTGTCGAATGGCAAAAACCAATGCGGCGCGCGTGCAATTGCGGGCATTGCCACGTGATCCCGTTGCAACCCTTCGGCTATCCCAGCGTCAAGGCGCGCCATCAAACGGCGCAGGTCGCGGGGTTCGATTCGTCCATCCACCATGTACCCCATCAGCGCCTTGCGCTGCGCGGCACGCAACTGGTCAAATACAAACTCATGCTCTTGCGCAGGGCAGAATTTGCCCAGAAACACCGCCGTGCTTGCGCCGACTTCAAACAGATCAAGCGGTGCGCGATGCTTGGCCCGGCGCGGGCTGGAGGCATAGGCGTGATGCACCTCGGCCAGCGGAACAATGGCCGTGTCATGACCGGCAATCGCCAGACG
This sequence comes from Pseudooceanicola sp., assembly GCA_050633485.1. Taxonomy (GTDB): domain Bacteria; phylum Pseudomonadota; class Alphaproteobacteria; order Rhodobacterales; family Rhodobacteraceae; genus Pseudooceanicola. The sequence goes on along the minus strand of JBOEGP010000006.1, from coordinate 179,417 downwards.
AAAATTCAGATCTGTTTCATCAAGATAAAACCGATAATTCGGATCGAACCCACCCATGTCAGCCAACAAATCGCGCCGGATCGCCATGTTCGTGCCTTCGGTCTTGATCGCGCGACCATCCGCCGGAGTCAAAAGCACCGGCGTCGTGCCATCAATCGCCAAGGGCTGTGCATGCCCTGTGTGGTCAACACTGCGCGCCTTCCACTGAAAACTGATGCCATTGCGCCCGCGTACATACCCGCCGGCCGCCGCCGCTTCGGGCCATTCAAAACCCTGCACCAAATGATTCAGCCACGCGGGTTCCGGCACCGCATCGTCATCGATAAAGGCCACGATCTCGCCTGCGGCTTGGGCGATGCCAAGGTTTCGCGCAACCGAGATATTGGGTTCGTCGAATGCGACCGTCTTGATCTCACGTTCCACACCCAGCTTTTTGATTGCGGCCAACCCATCTGCGTCCGCGACCACGACGATTTCATATGACGGGTAAAACAGCCGCATCAACCCGGTCAGGCACAGGGTCAGGCTGTCGGGGCGTCCGCGGCTGACAACAACAACGCTGACATTCGGCGTCTCACTCACGTCAGGCCCATCCCGGCCATCATCGTTTCCACCCGCGCGACATCTTCGGGGTTGTTCACCTCCCAAAACGCGCGGCCCTTGGCATCAACTTCGACACACAGGATCGGATGCCCGGATTCCAGGAACCGCAGTTGTTCCAACCCTTCCAGCGTCTCAAGCGGGCCAGGGGCCCAACCGGCATAGGCCGCCAGGGCGGACGGGCGATACGCATAAACCCCAACATGGTGGAAAACTGGCGTCGGCGCATCATCGGCAAAGGTATCCCCGACATAGGGAATAACTTCCTTGGAAAAATACAAAGCCCGGTGCCCCTGATCAAAAACCGCCGTTGTTCCGCCCACACGGCCCGCACGCCGGTCCGCCAGAAATCCGTTCAACGCCGCCCCGTCACAGCGCAACACAGGTGTTGCCATGGCCGCGTTTGGATCAGACAACAGCCCGGCGATCAGGTCCGCGACGAACCAAGGCGGGGTCAGCGGCGCGTCGCCCTGAAAATTGACGACAATGTCATATCCCCCGCCAAGGGCCGCGTGTGCCTCGGCCGCGCGTTCGGTGCCATTGGCGCAATCGGATGACGTCATCACGACATCGCCGCCAAACGCACGCACGGCATCCGCGATCCGGTCGTCATCGGTGGCCACAACCACCCGGTCCACGCCATCCACGCCACAGGCCGCATCCCATGACCGCCGGACCAGGCTTTTTGCCGCCCCGTCCGCGCCGGTCAAAGTGACCAGCGGTTTGCCCGGAAACCGGGACGACGCATAACGCGCCGGGATGACAACAAGAACCGACATCAGGCCGGTTTGAGAGCAACATTTGGCGCATAGGCGATAAAGAACGGGTTGGCGAACCCGTCTTTGCCATAGCGCAACGGTTGGTGGTCATCGAAACGCACAACCTGGCCACCGGCCCCTGTCAAAACCGCATGCCCTGCCGCGGTGTCCCATTCCATCGTGCGCCCGACACGCGGGTAAAGATCGGCCTCACCCGTGGCGACCAAACAGAACTTGAGCGACGACCCCGCGCTTTTCATGTCCTTGACGGCGTATTTGCCGATGTAATCATCGGTCGCCTGATCACGGTGGCTTTTCGAAGCGACGACCATCAGCGCATCATTGTCTGCATTCGCCACCTTGATCGGCGCAGTTTTGCCCGGCGTGTCCAGGTCGAATGGCCCTTCTTCTTCGATCGAGGTGCCATCGGCCAGCGTGTAAAACATCCGGTCCTTGGCAGGGGCAAACACAATGCCCCGGATCGGTGTGCCGTCTTTGACATAGGCGATATTCACGGTGAAATCGCCGCGACGGTTCACGAATTCCTTGGTCCCGTCCAGCGGATCGACGATCAAGAACGTGTCGGCGCGCACACCATGGGTTCCGGCCTGTTCTTCGGTGATCAGGGTCACATCCGCGAATTCCGCGCGCAGCCCTTCGGAAATCAGGGCATCCGCGGCTTCGTCAGCCGCAGTCACCGGGCTGTCGTCCGATTTGGTTTTCACATCGAAATCGTCGGAATTGTAAATTTCCATGATTTTTGTGCCTGCCTGAAGGGCCAGGCGTCGCATAACAGTGACAAGCTTGTCGTGATCCAACGGAAACTCCTTTGCGCACCGCCGGTTGACGGCGGATTGATTTGAAAATGATTGACGCTCACGTTATGGTCAAACCTTATCAGAACGGCAAGAATTCCCTGCCAAAGTGTGGGCAAGGCAAAGGGCCGCATACATATGTTTGAGCAGAATACACCACGCACCACCCTTCAATCAGCTCTCCAGCATTGGGATCTGATCTATCATTCCATTGTCCGGGACGTGCGCAAATCCCACGGCAACGCGTTGATGTCGATCCTGTTGAACATGTTCCAGGCGGCAATGTTCGTGATCGCCTTCTATGTCATGTTCTCGGTTCTCGGGCTTCGATCATCGGCCGTGCGCGGGGATTTCCTGCTCTATATTATGTCGGGCATCTTTCTGTTCATGACCCACACCAAGACTTTGGGCGCGGTCGCAGGGTCCGAAGGGCCGAATTCAGCCATGCTGAAACACGCGCCGATGAACACGGCGATCACGATCCTGTCCGCGGCCCTTGGCACGCTTTATATTCAGGTTCTGTCCTGTGTGGTGATCCTGTTCATCTATGACGTGATCTTTGCGCCCATCACGATCGAACAGCCCATCGGGGCCTTCTTTTGCCTTTTGGTCGCTTGGTTCACCGGCATGGCGCTTGGCGTGATGTTGCTGGCGATCAAACCATGGTTCCCACGGTTCGTCGGCATTTTCACCACGGTCTATCAACGGGCAAATATGATCGCTTCGGGCAAAATGTTCCTGGCGAACACATTGCCGGGATATATGCTCGCCATGTTTGACTGGAACCCGTTGTTCCATTCGATTGATCAGGCGCGTGGCTATATCTTTATCAACTATTACCCGCATTACACGAACATCACCTACCCCATTCTGTTGGGCGTCACGATGGTCATGCTGGGTCTGATGGGCGAATTTTACACCCGCCGCCATGCCTCGGTCAGCTGGGGCGCACGCCGTTGAGGGGCCTGTTGGCCCTAGCCCTTTGTGCCGCGTTCCTGTTCCATGTGCCCCCGCCCGCCAAGGCGGATCAGGCCGATTTTCCTGCGCTCTATGATGTTGTCGATGTCGCGGGCGACGACGTGTTGAACGTGCGCATTGCGCCGCAAGGCACAGCCGCGATCATTGCGACCTTGCGGCCGGACGCCACGGGAATTGAGGTCGTCGCCGAAGACACCAAAGGTGTGTGGGGCCAAATCAATGTGGGTGAGGTTTCGGGTTGGGCATCCCTCAGGTTTCTGAAACGCCAACCCGGGCAATCCGCCGGCAGCATCGCCGCAATCGCGCAATGCGGCGGCACAGAACCCTTTTGGCACCTGCGTCGTGACGGCGTCGGCTTTGTCTTTGGTGGTCTTGGCCTTCCTGAAACGCGGTTCCGACTTTTATGGACCGAAGGCTCTATCGGGCACATCGGTCGTCACGCGATGATCCTGCAACGCGATGACGGCCAGAACGCGACGGCCATTATCACCCGCAACGCCTGTTCGGACGGCATGTCGGAACAACAGTTCGGCCTGACGATTGACCTTGTCCTGTCAGCAAATGCCGCATCGGCCTATTATTCCGGATGCTGCCGTCTGACGCCCTAATTGGATGACCCGTCCAGCCCCTTGGGTTGGCCAGCAACCACAAAGGTCAGGGCATCGGGATCCATCAGGTCGCGGGCGACACGGTTCACCTGTTCCAGGGTCACCGCGTTGACGCGATCATTTCGCGTTGCCGCATAATCAATCGGAAGACCCTGAATCTGCATTCCGGCGATGATATTCGCGATTGGCCCGTTCCCGTCAAACCGCAAAGGATAGGCCCCGGTCATATATTTCTTGGCCGCGTCCAGCTGTTCCAGCGTCACGCCATCCTTGGCAATTCGGGCCCATTCGGCGCGGATCACCGACACCGCCTCGGCCACACGATCATTCGCTGAGGAAATAGAACCCATCCAAAGCAGCGCGTTGTCCTTGTCCACCAGATAGGAATAAACGCCATAGGTCAGGCCGCGTTTTTCGCGCACTTCCTTCATCAGGACACTTTCGAACCCACCGCCACCGATGATCGTGTTCAACAGGTAGGCGGCAAAGAAATCAGGGTCTTCTTGGGCCATGCCCGGCTGGCCAAAGACAACAACAGATTGCGGCGTGTCAAAGGGCACGACATGGGTCCCGCCATCAAAGCTTAGATCGGCATCGGGCGGCAAGGCAGGCCCTGTCGCCGGCAAATCACCCAGCAATTCGTCCAACAACCCGGCCAGTTCTTCTTCGGTGATGTCCCCGACAACCCCCATATAAAGCCGGTCACGCACCAGCGCATTCTGCCACGCCGTAACCAGATCGGCACGGGTCAGGGCCGTGACACTTTCAACTGTGCCCTGACCATCGGTGGCATAGGGGTGATCACCATAAACCATCTTGTCAAAGGCCGCGCCCGAAATCTCGTCGGGGTCATTCAGGTCGGAACGAATGATCGACAAGACCTGCGCGCGAACCCGTTCCACGGCGTCGTCGTCAAACCGCGGCTCGATCAGGCTTTGGCGGAGAAGATCCAGCGACTGATCCCGGTTTTCCGTCAGAAACTTGGCTGAAATGGTAAAGGTATCGTCATAAACATCGTATCCGAACCCGGCCGCCAGCCCTTCGACAGAGCGGGTGAATGCGCGCGCGTCCAGGTCCCCGGCACCTTCTTCCAGCAATCCCGCCATCAATTGTGTCGCCCCCCGTTTGCCGTCCAGGTCCAGCGATGTGCCCCCCCGAAAGCGCAACTCGATCGCGACGAAAGGGATCGAATGCTCTTCGACCAGCCAGGCGGTGATCCCGCCGGGCGATGTCACTTCTTTGATCGCGACCTCGGCCTTTAGGGGCGTAATGGCCAGCGTCAGGGCCAAAGCGGCAGCAAAGCGCAAAACAAGGCGGGTCATTGTGTCTTCTCCTCGGTCATCAGCCAGCCGGTGACTGATTTTTCCTTGTCGAACACCAATCGTGCGGCAGCCATGATGTCTTCGGCTGTGACCGCCTGAAGGATATCCGGCCAATCCTGTACATCCTTGACGGTCAGCCCCTGCGTCATAGCAGAACCATATTGCCGCGCCAGCGCACTGACATCATCCCGCGCATAGATCAACGATGCGCCAATCTGGCGTTTGATCCTTGCCAAATGTTCCGGATCGACGCCTTCGGTCATGAATGCTTCCAATGCCGCGTCCAGCGCCGCTTCGGCATCCGAAAGGCTGAGATCCGGGACCGGCACGATATAGACCCCAAACGTCGTGTCATCGAGCGACATTCCAGAATAATACGCCGCCGCATAAAGCGCCTGTTTCGACCCGAACTGGAGCTTTTCACTTAGAAATGACGTTTGCCCGCCACCCAATACTTCGGCCAACATTGTCAGGGCGGCGGCCTGTTTTTGATCGCCTGCGTCACGTTCGGGCGCCAGATAGCTGCGGCTGACATAGGGCTGTGCAACGCGCGGATCACGAAAGATCAGGCGCCGTTCCCCGGTTTGCGGGGGTTCCTGTGGGCGGGCGCGTTCCGGCAATGCCTCGTTCGGTGGAATGACACCATAATACTTTTCCGCCAAGGCACGCACACCATCCGGTGTGACATCGCCCGCAACCACCAGGATCGCGTTATTGGGCGTGTAATACTGCTGATAATAATCAAGCGCGTCTTCCAGCGACAATTGTTCCATCTCGTGCTTCCAGCCGATGATCGGCACGCCATAGCGATGGTTCAGATATTGCGCCGCATTCGCCTGTTCACGGTACAGGGCACCGGCACTGTTTTCCGTGCGTTGGTTGCGTTCTTCGATGATCACATCGCGTTCGGTCAGAATGTCCTGATCATCAAGGTTAAGGTTCACCATCCGGTCGCTTTCCATCCGCATCATCAGTTCCAGACGGTCGGCCGCGACGCGCTGAAAATAGGCGGTGTAGTCATAGCTGGTGAACGCATTGTCAGTGCCGCCATTTTCGGCAACGGTTTTGGACAATTCCCCCGGTTCCATCGTGTCGGTCCCCTTGAACAGCAAATGTTCCAGGAAATGCGCCACACCGGACACGCCGGGTTTTTCATCCGCCGACCCGGCCCGGTACCAGACCATATGCACAACGACCGGGGCGCGGTGATCTTCGACAACAACAACCTCCATCCCGTTGGACAGGGTGAAATCGGTCACCAAATCCTTGACCCCTTCGGCCCTGAGCGGGACCGCACACATCAAAAAAGCCATCGTTGCGGCGGCCAATTTGGAAAATGGCTGGGACATGGAAAATCCTTTCGGGATCGCCTGGGTGCGATTGTGGATCATTTGGCCGTCAAGATACGCAGACTTAGCCGCGCCGCAACCGGCCTGACGCGGAAGTGACAAGATGCGCGCGGAATGTCAGATGGAAACGGTGCCGATCAACACGCCACCGGGCCAGATCAATTTTCAGCAGGGGGTGCTGTCGGCGTTGGCGCCCCGGCCCGACGCCAGCGGGTTGCGGTGGATTGCCCGTCCAGCGTTTCGCGGCGGTAGGCCTGATAATACCGGTCCACCTTAACAATACGGATTTTGGTCAGGAACGACTGCCTGCGGCGAAAACTTTCATCTTCTTCGGCCAACGTGCCACGAATATTCTGATCACGCCCGTTTCTGCCCGCATAGGCAACCAACGACCCTTCGCTGGCCGGAATTCCGGTGCGGTTCAATGCCGACGGTTTCCCGCCAAGCGCGGCAACGGCATCTTTCTTGGGTGTTAGATCGGTGCGATTGGCCTCACCCGGCGTGGGCGGCGGCAAATCCGTCATGTTCTTTGGCGCTTCAAGAGGCTTGGTCGGAAGGATCGCGAATTCCTCGGGGCCACCGGCATTGCTGTTAAAGCTACGCAGGCGAATGTCGCGGTCAGCACCGCACGCGGCCAAAGTGGCCGTCGCGGTAACAAGGATAACTGCGCGCAGGATATTCATACCGTGCTCCGTCCGTTGCGGGCCAAGATGTATCGCATCAAAACGACCACGTCACCCGGCCTTTTTTTCCGCCGGGATCAGAAACAACCCGACACCCCCGACAAATATCGCAATATCCGCGACGTTAAAGGCATAAGGGTTGTCAAATCCGCAGCATGACATGTTCAAAAAGTCAGCCACAGCGCCATACAAGACCCGGTCAATCGCGTTGCCCAAGGCCCCGCCGATCAACAAACCGGCCGCCACAAATCCCATTTTGCGCGGTTTTTCGTGATGAATCCACCACAACACGCCCAGACTGATGAACACCGCGATCGCGACCAGAACCCATTTCATCAAGTCGCCCTGCTGGGCAAACAGGCCGAAATTGATGCCTTCGTTCCACGCCATGCGAAAGTTCAGGAAGGGCGGAAAAACGTCGATTTCACCGCGATTGCGCAGGTCAAGGACATGCACAATCACCACCTTTGTCACCTGATCCAGGGCAAGGATGCAAAACGCGATGAGAAGGGCAAGCCGCACAGTGATACCCCGTTCAGTGCCGGAAATGACGCATGCCGGTCATCACCATGGCCAAGCCGGCCTCGTCCGCGGCGGCGATCACTTCGTCATCCCGCATTGACCCGCCCGGTTGAATTACGGCCGTCGCGCCCGCTTCGGCTGCCGTCAACAGACCGTCGGCAAAGGGAAAGAACGCATCCGACGCCACAACCGACCCTTGGGTCAGCGGCGCCGACAGGCCCAGCGCTTCGGCCATGTCCTGTGATTTGCGCGCAGCGATACGGCAACTGTCAACGCGGCTCATCTGGCCGGCACCAACCCCGACGGTGGCGCCGTCTTTGACGTAAACGATGGCGTTGGATTTCACGTGTTTGGCCACCTTCCAGGCGAACAGCAAATCGGCCAGTTCCGCATCGCTTGGCGCGCGTTTGGTCACCACCTTGAGATCGTTCAGGTCAATGTGGCCGTTGTCGCGATCCTGCACCAGAACCCCGCCGGAAACCTGTCGGTAGGACAATCCAGCCACGCTTGGGTTGGCCATCCCGTTGGTCAGCAAAAGGCGCAGGTTCTTTTTCTTGGAAAGGATTTCCAGCGCGGCGTCATCCGCGCCCGGGGCGATGATCACCTCGGTGAAAATCTGTGCCATTTCTTCGGTCGTTGCCACGTCCAGCGGTTGGTTCAACGCGATGATACCGCCAAACGCCGATGTCCGGTCGCAATCAAACGCCCGCGCATAAGCATCGCGCAGCGTGTCGCCACGGGCCACGCCGCAGGGGTTCGCATGTTTTATGATCGCGCAGGCGGGCCCGTCTTCGGGGCGGAATTCGGAAACCAGTTCAAACGCCGCATCCGTGTCGTTGATATTGTTATACGACAGCTCTTTGCCCTGTATTTGGGTCGCTGTTGCCACGCCGGGGCGGTCAGACCCATCCTTGTAAAACGCGGCCGATTGGTGCGGGTTTTCACCGTATCGCAGCGTTTGGGCAAGTGTTCCGGCGAACGCACGGCGGCGCGGTGCGGTTTGGCCAATGGCATCCGCCATCCACGTGGACACAGCGGCGTCATAGGCCGCGGTCCGCGCATAGGCTGTCAGGGCAAGCTGCTGTCGAAACGCATAACTTGTGCGCCCGTCATTTGCATCCAACTCGGCCAACAACGTCCCGTAATCCTCGACATCCGTGACCACGCTTACAAACGCATGGTTCTTGGACGCAGCCCGGATCATCGCCGGTCCGCCTATGTCGATGTTTTCGATGCAGGTGTCATAATCCGCGCCCTTGGCAACGGTTTCTTCGAACGGATACAGGTTGACCACCAGCAGATCGATTGCCTCAATCCCGTGTTCCAACATCGCTGAAACGTGGCCGTCATTGTCGCGCAATGCCAGCAACCCGCCATGCACCATTGGGTGCAACGTTTTGACCCGGCCATCCATCATTTCGGGAAACTTGGTGATTTCCGCGACATCGCGCACCGTCAGGCCCGCATCGCGCAACGCGGCGGCGGTGCCGCCGGTGGACAAAAGCTCCACCCCTCGGTCGGCCAGCGCCTGGGCCAGGTCGACAAGCCCGGACTTGTCAGAAACAGAAATCAGCGCGCGGCGCAAAGGTTGAAGGCCGGTGTCTTGGTCACTCATCAGGTCGGTTTTCCCAGGTTAGGTCAGTCTCAGACGCTTGTGTCCGCATCATCCATTGCCAGGTCACGGATCGAGATCGGAGTCTCTTGCGCCTTGGAAAGGGACCAGCGGATGCGTGTCGCATACTCCATCGCGCGGCCAGACAACACGATCTGTTTGGTCGCACGTGGTTTCAGCCGGTTCTTTTCCAAGAAGACCGACGCGTCAAGCCGCATATCGCCATTGCCATCATGGCGAAAAATCCAGATTTCGCCGCTGCGTTGCGCCATCGAAACCGCCGCCCCGCCCAGATCAATTTCAGCGTCCACCTCGGGGTGAAGATGAAACCGGATCTGAAAAGGGACGCCTTTCAAACGGCTGTCATCCATCGCCTTGTCAAACCGGCGCTTGTCAGCCTCTTCAAGGGACAGCAACATGTCTTCGCCCGCCATGCCCCGTCCATCGAATGTCATTTCCAGCCGTCGGGCATGGGTCAGCCCGTGGGATTTCACATAGCCGTCATGCCCGCCGTCGAACCGCATCCCATCGCTGGCGTGACTGATTTCAATCGGCACACGGCGCGGCCCCTCGATCAGCATCTCGCGCCGGTCAAAGGCCCGTGGCTGCGCCAGCCGCGCGCTTGACGCGCCTTCCAGGGTCAATGTCGAATGACTGGGTGTCGCCCGCCCAGCACGCCGCCATTCGGGGCCAAAACTGATGCCAGACCCGCAGTTCACAATCAAAGGCCGCCGTCCCGAAGTCAGCTCAAAGGCAAGCGTCGAGGCATGGGCGTTGTAACTGGCCTTTCCGATGGGCGGGGCGCTGGCGTCAATGACCACGCTGGTGCGCCCGGCGCTGATGCGGGCAAACCCCATGGCAAGCCCATCCGAATGCCGCCCCTTGATGCCCGACGACGCAAGCGCGTGGTCAAGCCGCCCTTCCATGCCGCGACCACCCCCATGGAACCGCGCCAATGACCCGTCAGAATGGCGCAACGTGCGCAGAGTTGGCGCGATCCGTTCGATTGCATCCAAATGCGGGGCCGGAACCTCGCGGCCCGCTTCGCTTAATGCTGCACCGGCCCAGGTCAAAAGCGTAAACACTTCCAGCAATTCTTCGGGATTTCGGGTGGGGATACCGCCCTGTTCATCCACCTGCGATGTGCATTCGCGCCCCAAGGCCCGCACTGCGGGATCAACGAACCGTTCCATCCCTTCAAGCGATAACCCGGCATAGATCAGGCCTGTCAGCGCCTCGAATCGTGGCAAGCCCGGCGCGGCAGATTTCCACCGCCGCCCCAGAAAGATCGTCTGTTGTCCCAACGAGCGATAAAAGGCGTGGCTTTGATCACCTTCGACACCGCGTAGCAGAAAAATCGCGTGGTTGATCCAGCGGATCAGGCGCCGTCCCGCCAGATCAGGCACCCAGCCGGGGCCGCGGCCATTGCCGAACAAACGGATCCAGTCCCACAACCATTGCTGCGCCAGCGCACGTGCCGTTGAATCGCCAACAGCAGCCAGATCATCAAGCCATGCAAACCCGTGCAATTCCTCTTCGAACGCCAGTTCCGGCATATCCAAGGACCACATGTTTAAGTCTGCATCGGCCACAAGGTTGCCCGCGAACAGGAAATTGCCAACCATCAGCTGACGGCCCTTGGCGAAACTGCCAATGGTGCGTGGTTCAGGTTGCGAGACAAATCCGGTCGCGGGCCGGGCAAGAACACTCAGCCGTGCGAAAACCCGGTCAAAAAACCGACCGTGCCGTGCCGAAGCTTTTTCGGGACGTGACATGTGACCTGCCTCTCACGCTCTGATGGCGTATTTCAACGCCAACAATACCCGCGACGGTTTGGAAAGTCATCGCTTTACGGCCATGACACAAGTCATGGCATCACAGGACATGGATCAACGGTTTGAAATGCCCGGAAATATCGGCGGATCACCGCCTAAGGGCAACCATATAGAACCCATCAATGCCGCCCAGATCGCCCCAAAAATCAGGCCGGATGCGAATCCCGCCTTCTTCCGTGAACCATTCCTCGGACACGCCGGGAATCGCTCGGGCTTCGGTGTCTACGCGCAAGCCGGGATGACGTTCCAGCGCCGCGTCGGTCTGGCATTCGCCCTCGTCCGGCAGCAGCGAACACGTGCAAAACACCAGACGGCCGCCATGCGCCAACAACGTCAGAGCGTGGTCAATCATGTCCGCCTGAAGCGCGATCAGGTCTGAAAACTCGCTCCCGTCCTTGGCATAAGGCAGGTCAGGGTGACGGCGCATTGTTCCTGTCGCGGAACAGGGCGCATCCAACAGTATCGCATCATATGGCCCACCCGCGAAATCCAATGCATCGCCGGTCACACAGGTCGCGTTCAATCCGGTGCGCTTTAGGTTTTCCTTGATCCGGACCATGCGTCGGGCCGACTGATCCAGCGCGGTAACATCCGCGCCCATGGCCGCGATTTGCAGCGTTTTGCCGCCGGGCGCGGCGCAAAGGTCCAGAACCTTGTCGCCGGGTTTGATCCCCAGCATCCGCGCGGGCAAAGCGGCAGCCGCATCCTGAACCCACCATTTCCCTTCGTCGTATCCGGCCAGCCCGGTGATCTGACCGGGCGACGTCAACCGAAGTGACCCGGTAGGAAGCACTTGGGCGCCGAGTTCGGCTGAAATAGTGTCGATATCCGAAGCATCCCGCGGCGTTAGATCCAACGGCGCACCGGCAAAATGCGCGGCCTCCATCCCGGTCATGGCGGCATCGCCCCATGCCTCGATCAGTGGATTGCGCAGCCAAATCGGCATACGCGGCACCCGCAAGTTGGCCCAGGTTTCCGGGCCTTTATCCGCAACCTTGCGCAACACCGCATTGACCAGGCCCTTCATCGGCGTGCCGCGCGGTGCTTCTCCGGCCAGGGCTACGCAATCGTTTACCACGCCATGTGCCGCGCCGCCCGTACAAATCTCCAATGTGCCCAGACGCAGGATATTGTGAAACGTCAGCGGCGGGGCCTTTGACAGGTGCTTTTGCAAAAGCCGGTCACAGCGTTCCAACCCGCGCAGGGTTTCGGTCGCCAATCGTTGCGCCCGTGCGCGATCTTCTGGTTTCAACCGGTCAAGCGGACCACCTGCCACGATCAGCTCGGACAAAAGTTTGTCGCGCCCCAGAACGTTGTCCAACAGGGCAACCGCCCCGCCCCGCGCCGTCGTCGGCAGTGATGGCCTCTGGCGGGGACCGTCCGATTCGACGCCCGGTTTGTGACCGGCCGATTTGCGGCCCTGCGATTTACCGCCCGAAGACCGCCCGCCGGTCGGCTTGCGATGTCCTGATTTGCGGTCCGAGGGGCGGCGGGACGAATGATCGGCCATGACGGCATTCCTTGCTCTTGGGCAGGAGCGGCGTATATCAACAGCCAAGCCCGGAAGGAAGCCGATATGAGTGATATCCCCGCCGATCTGCCACCCGCAGCCAAACGCGCCCTTGCCGAAGCCAAAGAGCGGCGCGCAAAAGCCGACGCCGAAGCAGCGGCCCGCCCCAAGGAATTGGGGGGTCGGGACGGGCTTGATCCCGCGCGCTATGGCGATTGGGAAAAGAAGGGCATCGCGATAGATTTCTGAGTGTGACCAGCCGCACAGGAACCAGCGCGGAACAGGCAGCCTCTCGGTCGTCACCTGCCGCGATTGGCATCAAGACGGCCGCATGACGTCACATTCAGGGGTCAACCGCGTGAACGCGGGTCAGAAACCCAATACATCCGCCATGTCATATTCGCCCGGCGACTTATCCATCCCCCAAAGCGCCGCTTTGACAGCGCCACGCGCGAAAATGCTTCTGTCTGTCGCCACATGGCGCAGAATGACCCGTTCGCCTTCGCCCGCGAACAACACATCGTGTTCCCCCACGATGTCCCCGCCACGAATGGCCGAAAAGCCGATATTGCCGGTTTCGCGCGCGCCCGTGATCCCGTCGCGCCCCCGGTCCGACACATCCTTAAGCGTCACACCACGCCCTTCGGCGGCGGCTTCGCCCAGCATCAGCGCGGTGCCGGATGGCGCATCGACCTTGTGACGATGATGCGCTTCGATCACCTCGATATCAAAATCGGCATCCAACGCAGCGGCCACCTTTTTCGTTAATTGAACCAACAGATTGACGCCAAGACTCATGTTTCCGGCCCGGATGATGGTCGCATGGCGCGCCGCCGCGGAAACCTTTTGCAGATGGCTTTCCCCCATCCCGGTCGTGCCGATCACATGAACCGCATGGGCCTGCGCCGCCAACGCCGCGAATTCGACGGTTGCGTCGGGGGTTGTGAAATCCAGGATGGCATGTGCCGTCGCGAAAGCCTCAAGCGGGTCATCGGTGACCAAGACACCGGTTGCATCCCCGCCCATGCAGCGTCCCAGATCACGACCGACCCATTCATGCCCTGCGCGTGCGACAGCGCCGGACACACGCGCCTTGCCAGATGCCCCGATCGTGTTGATCAGCATCTGCCCCATTCGGCCCGATGCACCGGTGACGACGATGTTGGCAATCTCTGTCATGGCTGTCCCTTTCTGTCTGAACGCCTGCTTAACCGCTGCGCTGCGGCTTGGCAAAGCCCCCCTGAAAGCGTAGATGCCAAGGTATGAGTCATCCATCTGCATCCGGGGGCCGCGGCCCGTCGCAACGCCAGCTGCGTGTGGGCGAAATGATCCGCCGCACTCTGTCTGAAACACTGTCGCGTGGCGAAATCCATGACCCCGACCTGAACCGCCTGTCGTTGACCGTGGGCGAGGTCAGGGTGACGCCCGATCTGCGCATCGCCACAGCCTTTGTCCTGCCCCTCGGCGGGCAGGGTCAGGACGAAGCGATCGAACTTTTGGCCCGCAACAAGGGCGAAATCAGGCGCATTCTGGGGAAGAAGGCCGGGCTGCGGTTTGCCCCCGACCTGCGGTTTCGCATTGATGATACGTTTGATCGAATGGATGAAACGCAGCGCCTGTTTTCCCAGGATGCCGTGCGCCGCGATCTTGAGGCTGGCGACGAAGAATGACACGGTTCGCGATCCTGATCATCCTTGCCCTTGGCATTGCGCGTCCGGCGGCGGCGGTTGAATGCCGCGACCAGACGTACAAACAAACCACCTATTCGGTGTGTGAGGTCGATCCGGCGCGCGAAGAGCTTCGCCTGTTTCTTTACGATGCTGCTGGCACGCCCTTGGGACAATTCAGCGCGATTGACAGCCACCTTGCCGGTCAGGGCCGCAAGCTGGGTTTCGCCATGAATGCCGGCATGTATCACAGTGATCGCGCCCCGGTTGGTCACTATGTCGAAGACGGCAAAGAAGTGATGCGCGTCGTCCCAAATGCCGGGCCGGGCAACTTCGGCCTTGTCCCCAACGGAATCTTTTGCGTCAGCAAGGGGCGCGCGGATGTCGTGGAAACCAGGCGGTTTCTGAACACGCGCAAGGGCAAATGCCGCCACGCCACACAATCCGGCCCAATGCTGGTGATCGACGGGGAATTGCACCCCCGGTTTCTGGTCGACAGCACGTGGCGGTATCTGCGCAACGGCGTTGGCACAACCACCAGCGGCGACCGCGTGGTTTTCGCCATTTCCCACAGCGCGGTCACGTTTCACGAATTCGGCAGCTTCTTTCGCGATGCTCTTGGCTTGCCGCAGGCGCTTTACTTTGATGGCAACATCTCTCGCCTGCATGCCCCTGCGCTTGGGCGATCAGATGGCGGGCGCACGATGGGCCCTGTTGTCGGTGTCGTTGTCCCGGCTGAATGACTGCCGTCTACTTTTCAATTCGATAGGCTTTGTGGCAACCGCCACAGCTTTGCCCGACCGCCCCGATCCCTGCACGCAACTGGGCAAGCGTGCTGACATCCAGCCTGGCTGACGCGGCGCCGAATGCATCTGCCTTGGCGGTAAAATCGGCAAAATCCTCCCAGATCGCCGGGGCCGATTCAGATTTCGGATCCTGGGCGGGTTTCTTGAACGCAGCTATGATCGCATCGGCGTCTTTGACAAATGCAGCCTTGGCGCCGGCGGCGGTCGCTGGGTCAAACGCAGTTTTGCCCTGTGCCATTCTGCCCAGAACAGCCATCGTCGCCCGCATGTTGCCCATCAGGGCCATGCGCTTTTTGACATCCGGGTCCTTGACGCCATCGTGGGCAAATACCGCCGTAGCGGCAAGGCCAAGCACAAGGGTCAGCGAAATCATCTGGCGTTTCATCATGTTGTTCCCTGCGGATATTTCCTTTGATCAGAGCCTAATTCAAACGGATTTGAAAGGCGACATACTTGTCGCGCACCTTGGCAAAGCCAACGGTATGGCATGTGGACTCGACACCGCGCAGCGACTCATTCTATTTTGGAACAAAGTGTGAACACTCAAGGCTCACGTCATGCCCGCTGCCACCCGGCGCATCCTGTCCATCTGGCTCCCCCGCCTTGGGGCTGAACGTCTGCTGCGGCTGGCGGGCGGGGACGATGGACGCCCTTTCGCCGTGATCCATGAGGCGGGGAATGCGCAAACGCTGTGTTCGCTTTCCTCTGGGGCGACAATGGCCGGGCTGACTATCGGGCAACCGGTTCGCGATGCCCGCGCGATGTGCCCCGAACTGACCACCCGCCTCCAGAATCCGCAACGCGAGGCAGCGTTCCTGACCGTGCTGCGCCGATGGGCCGGGAAATATTCCCCTTGGGTGTCCGAAGTGGCGCCGGATTCCCTGTTGATCGACATCACCGGTTGCGCGCATCTGTTCGGCGATGAACACGGATTGCTTGATACGCTTGCCAATGATTTTGCGCAGCTTGGGCTGACCCATCTGGCCGGGATCGCGGACACCCCCGGCGCGGCCTGGGCGCTGGCCCGATATGCGGGCCGCACCGCAAACCACCGGCGCAATGGCGATGCCGTGGATGCCGAAGCCCGCG
This sequence comes from Pseudooceanicola sp., assembly GCA_050633485.1. Taxonomy (GTDB): domain Bacteria; phylum Pseudomonadota; class Alphaproteobacteria; order Rhodobacterales; family Rhodobacteraceae; genus Pseudooceanicola. The sequence continues at coordinate 163,263 of JBOEGP010000006.1, read as the reverse complement.
CAACACGGTCGCGCGCCGCCCGGCGTCACTGGGTCAAAGGCGGGCCCGCACCGCTGGCCGCCACCGACGCCGCCCCCGAAACCCGTATCGCCCCACCCGGCCACACCCGCGCGGCCATAGCGCCCCTGCCAATCGCCGCGCTCAGGCTGGATCCGGCGACACTGGAACAACTGGCACGGCTGGGGCTGCGACGGGTCGATGACCTGCTCAACCAACCACGCGCACCGCTGGCCCGCCGGTTTGGCCGTCACCTTGCCCTGCGCATTGATCAGGCCCTTGGTCATGTGCCCGAACCCGTGTCGCCCGCCCGTGCCGACAGGCCCGATGCCGTGCGCCTGACCCTGCCTGATCCCATCGGGCTGGAATCCGATATCCTTGCCGGGCTGGATCGTCTTTTGCCCCGCCTGTGCACCACGCTGAAAACCCGTGGCATGGGCATCCGCACCGCGCGGCTTCAGGCGTATCGCACCGATGGAACGATGCAATGGATCACCGCCGGGCTTGCCCGTCCCAGCTGTGATCCTGACCGCATCCGCCCCCTTCTGGCGATGAAAACCCCCGAGATTGAGGCCGAATTCGGCATCGACATGCTGCGCCTTGAGGCGGTTCAGGTCGAACCGATCCACAAGGTTCAGACCCGTGGCCACATCGCCGCCGGGCAGGCCGTAAATGACAGGATGGCGGGCGATCACAGGCTGGACGACCTGATCGCACGTATCGGCGGACGTGTCGGAATGGAGGCCGTGACCCGGTTGCACCCCGCATCGTCACACATTCCCGAAAAAACCGCGCTGACACTGGCCGCAGCATGGTCCGACCCGGCGGACGGATGGCCCACCCCGCCGGTGCAACGCCCGGTCCTGTTGTGGCGCCCCGAACCGGTGCACGCCCCCCAAACCCCCGCCCCGCCCAGCCGGTTCCGCTGGCGTCGCCGTGACCTGATCGCCCTGGCCGCCGTGGGGCCGGAACGCATCGCCCCGGAATGGTGGCTGGACGAACCCGATTGGCGTAGCGGCGTGCGCGATTACTGGCGGGTGACACTTGCGGGCACGGGGTCTGACCCTGCCGACGGGGGGGAACGATTGTGGCTCTATTACGCGCATGGCGGCGCTTTATCGCCCGGCTGGTTCTGCCACGGCCGCTTTGCTTGATACGTGCAAATCCACAGAATTCGGGTGACACGACCTTGGAAATCGCCTTGAATCCTTCCAACCAAAGGGAAGAGACAAATGGATTTTTCACTCACCGATGAACAGCAGATGTTGCGCGATCTTGTCGCCAAGTTCGTACGCGACAACCTGATCCCCCTGGAACCCACGGTTCTTGCACGCGAGGCCCAAGGCGGCCCGATGAGCATCGTCGCGGAAGAACGCGCCGTGCTTGACGCCAAGGCCCAGGAATTGGGCCTGTCCAAGCTGGAATCCCCCGAAGAATTCGGCGGCATGAATCTGGATGCCACCACAATGGTCGGCGTCTTCGAAGAACTGGGCAAGACCTGCGTCGATTATTACTTTCCGCCCGACAGCCCAAACCTGCACATGCTGATGAAAACCTGTAGCGATGAGCAGCGCAAAAAATATCTGGAACCCTACGCCCGCGGAGAATCAACCAGCGCAATCGCGATTTCCGAACCCGGCGGCGGCGGCGACCCGGCATCAATGATCACCCGCGCGGTGCCCGACGGGAACGGCTGGAAGATCAACGGCCGCAAAATCTGGATTTCAAAAGCGGCAAGCGCCGATTTCACCATCCTCATGGCCGTGACAGACCCCGAAAAAGGGTCGCGCGGCGGAATTTCCGCCTTTGTCGTGGACAAGGACACGCCGGGCTACAACATCGCGCGTGAAATCAAGATGATCGGCGGTCGGTCCACCTATGAAATCGCGATCGAGGACCTCAAACTCCCCGGTAGCGCGCTGCTGGGTGAACTTGGCAATGGCTATGGGCCCATGCAATTGCGCCTGTCGATGCGCCGGGTGGAAATGGGCGCCGCCTGTGCGGGCAAAACCCGCCGCGCGCTGGACTTGATGAAAGAATGGGTCAAACAGCGCAAAACATTCGGAGAGCTTCTTTCGGATCGCCAGGCAATCCAGTGGTGGATCGCGGATGCAGAAATGCGCCTGCACGCGCTGCGGTTGATGGTTTACAACACGGCCTCAAAGATTGATCGGGGCGATCAGGCACGAACAGAATGTTCCATGGTCAAACTGATGGGCACCGAACTGGCCTGGGACACGATCGACAAGGCCATGCAGGCCTTTGGCGCCATGGGCATGACCAAGGAATTGCCGCTTCAGATGATGGCCAACCACGTGCGCGGCATGCGCATGTACGAAGGCCCAAGCGAAGTGCACCGCATGCTGATCGCCCGCCACGCGCTTCAGGACAGAATTCCGGGTCTTTAAGGCATATTTCGCCTAACTAGGGTCTATTCAGAACGCCATCCCACCTAAACAATGCACAAGGGCCGCCCGTTGGGGGCGGCCCTTTTTATCACAACTGGCAGATGTATCAGACAGCTTCGAGCATCATCGCGATGCCCTGACCGACGCCGATACACATGGTACAGATCGCGCGTTTTGCGCCCATGTGACCCATCGAAATCCCGGCCGTAAGGGCAAGGCGCGTTCCCGACATTCCCAGCGGATGCCCCAAGGCAATCGCCCCGCCGTTCGGGTTCACGAAATCCGCATCATCCGCAACACCAAGCTGGCGGGTCACGGCAAGGCCCTGTGCGGCAAAGGCTTCGTTCAATTCGATCAGGTCAATGTCGCCGATGGAAAACCCTGTCTGCGCCAACAGCTTTTCGGTTGCCGGTGCCGGGCCAATTCCCATGATACGGGGCGCAACGCCCGCCGTCGCCATGCCGACAATGCGCGCGCGCGGTGTCAGACCATATTTTTCGACCGCCTTGGCCGAAGCAACGATCACCGCCGCCGCACCGTCATTCACGCCCGACGCATTGCCGGCTGTGACGGAACCGCCCTCGCGGAATGGCGTCCCAAGTGCGCCCAGCTTGTCCATGGTTGTCGCACGCGGATGTTCATCGGTGTCCACGATAATCGGATCACCACGCCGTTGCGGGATCGTGACCGGTGCAATTTCTTCGGCAAGACGCCCCGAAGCGATCGCCGCCGCAGCCCGTTCCTGCGAACGCAAGGCAAATGCATCCTGATCCGCGCGCCCGACCTGAAACTGTTCAGCCACGTTTTCGGCTGTTTCAGGCATGGAATCCGTGCCGAAATGTTTGTGCATGGCGCGGTTCACGAACCGCCAGCCGATAGTGGTGTCATAAATCTCGGCCTTGCGCGAAAACGCGCTGTCGGCTTTCGGCATCACCAGCGGTGCACGGCTCATGCTTTCGACACCGCCCGCGATCATCACTTCGGCCTCGCCCGCCTTGATCGCGCGCGCCGCAGTGCCAACAGCGTCAAGCCCTGAACCACACAGACGGTTAATCGTCGCGCCTGGAATGGTGTCGGGCAGACCTGCAAGAAGAACGGCCATGCGCGCCACGTTGCGATTGTCTTCGCCCGCCTGGTTTGCACAACCGGCATAAACATCATCAACTTCGACGCCAGGATTGCGCGCCATCAGTTCACGCATCACATGCGCCAACATGTCATCCGGCCGCACCCCGGCCAAACCGCCGCCATAACGCCCAATGGGTGTGCGCAACCCGTCGCAAAGAAAAGCCTCGGTCATTTCGTATTCCTCCCGTCATGCGGTATGCCATTTGCGGGCAACCTGCGGAAAACACCGGCGCGGGTCAAGGTAACGGAAGGTTTTTCCACATAGCAGAAGCGGCTACCACTTGATTTCAGACGAGACTGGGGCATGATTTCCCTATGAACTTCGTAAGCTCCCCTCCGCCCGGCGGCAAAGCCCCCCCCGAACAGGTGACATTCCACCGGACCGAACTCAGGGTCATTGTCGGCCTTTATGGGCGCATGGTTGCCGCCGGTGAATGGCGCGATTACGGCATATCGTTCCTAAGTGAAGTTGCCGTTTTTTCGGTTTTCCGACGAGCGTCCGAACAGCCGCAATACCGCATCGAAAAACGCCCCAAACTGCGTGACAAACAGGGGCAGTATTCGGTTGTCGGCATGGATGGGCGTATCTTGCGGCGCGGTCATGACCTGAAAACCGTTTTACGGGTGCTTGAGCGCAAGCTGATCCGATCCGTTGACTGATCGAGGGGTCACCCGATTCTGCGTCGCCCCGTGACTGGGCCGTCGCCCTGGCGTTCGATACGTTCAATCGCCGCGTCGATCGCTTCGTATGCAACACACATGTCATGGGCATTCGCATGCAGGATCCTGTCGTGGTCCACGACCCAGGCGACATGCCCTTTCCAGAACACCAGATCGCCGCGTTGCAACGGTTCGTTGTCACCAAACGCCTGGCCCACCTCATCCGCCTGCATGTCGCTGTCGCCGGGGCAGATGATCCCGCACGCGATACATCCCGCCTGAATCAGGCCGGAACAATCAATCCCCGACCGGCTGTTCCCCCCCCACAGATAGGGCGTTCCGATCAGGCGTTCTGACACTGCAACCGGGTCGGTTTCCAACACGTCAAGCGGGCGCAGATGTCTTGCCGGAACAAACCCCTGCGGAATTGTCGCAAATCGTCCTTCGCCGCCCGTCACGCACACCCGCGCCCCAAGGCTGAGCATGAACAATTCGGGTTTCTTGAAATCCGGGTCGCGATACACATGCGTTGCCGCCGCACTGACACTATGGGTCGCGGCGGGTACGTCACCCAATGCCGACCTGGCGACATAGCCGGTATAGCCATCCTTTTGCGTCTCGACAAAGGCGAACCCATCGCGATCCTCAAGCACATCCAGTGTTTCACCAAACAGCACCTGCCGGTCACGCCGCCCGTCTGGCGCATCCAGCAGATCGGCGACAGGCACCACCACAGACAGGGCCATGGGATCAACAAACTGGTCGGCACTGTGCTGGCCTTCAAGACGGCGCGCGGCAACACGCTTGTTGCTCGGCCAACGGCGGCGATCCGGCCCCGGCGTCATAACGCCAATGCGCCCGGCAGCGCGCCCAGAATGGCCCGCCAACCCTGGCCGACACCACCCACGGGCCGGCCCGGCGCAGCGCTTGGTTGCCAACCATAAATGTCAAAATGCGCATAATTAGTGTCTTGTGCAAACCTGCGCAGAAACAATGCGGCTGTGATTGATCCGGCAAAACCGCCCTTGGGCGCATTGTCCAGATCGGCAATCGCGGGTTCGATCATCTTTTCATATGGGTCCCAAAACGGAAGCCGCCAGACCGGGTCACTGACACGCGCCGCCGCCGTCGAAAGTGCCACGGCAAACCCGTCATCATCCGTGTAAAACGGTGCAAGGTCAGGGCCAACTGCAACACGCGCCGCGCCTGTCAGTGTCGCCATTGAAATCATCAGGTCCGGTGATCCTTCGGCCCCATATGTCAGCGCGTCGGCCAGAACCAGCCGCCCCTCGGCATCGGTGTTATTGATTTCAACCGTCAGCCCCTGCCGGGATGTCAGCACATCGCCGGGCCGAAACGCATTCCCCGCAATCGCGTTTTCAACCGCCGGGATCAGCACCCGCAAACGCACCTTTAGCCCAAGCGCCATGATCGTCCGGGCCAGGCCCAAAACATTCGCGGCCCCGCCCATGTCCTTTTTCATAAGGCCCATCGACGCCGCCGGTTTGATGTCCAGCCCTCCGGTGTCAAAACACACGCCTTTGCCGACCAATGTCAGGTTCGGCCCATCACCGCCCCATGACAGTTCGATCAAACGCGGCACGTCGTCGGCGGCGCGGCCAACCGCATGGATCATGGGGAAATTGCGCGCCAACAGATCATCGCCGCTGATCACAGATGCGGTCGCGCCAAATGCATCCGCCAGGGCCAACGCCTCGGCCTCCAACGCGGATGGCCCCATATCGGCCGCAGGTGTGTTGATCAGATCGCGGATCAACTTTTCGCCTTGGGCAATCGCCTCAAGACGTGGGGTATCAATACCTGCGGGGGCCAACAGTTTCGCTGCTGGCGCGGGCTTGGGTTTGTACCGTTCAAAGGTATATCCGGCAAACAACCACCCCAACGCCGCCTCGTCCAAAGCATCCCCTGTCAGGTTGGATTCAAGCCGCCAAACAGCGTCCGGCAATGCCGAAGCTGCGGCGGCCATATGAAACCGCCCGCGGTCACGCGCCTGTTGTGTGCCAAGCCCGACCAAGGCGCCAGACGGCGCGCCGTCATCACCCGGCAGAACAAGCGTTTTGCCCAATGCGGCCGTAAACCCATTGCCACGCACCCAGGCCACAACCTGTGCATCCTGGCCATCAAGCCAGCCGTTCAGGTCATCGGACCCAAGGACAACCAAAGGCAACGCATCTTCGGTTTCAGGCAAAGCAAAGGTCAGGGTCATCGGGCACCTCGGTCAAGATATTTCCAACAGCCTAACCGCGCAGCGCCAACCTGCAAGGCCCCGCGTGCGATGACACCTATGCCAACGTGTCCTGCATGTCCCAAATCGCGGTCAGCGACCGTTCTCCGGTGCGGATAAGCCGTGCCAATACCGCCGACAGCGCAATTTCATCGTCATCGTCCGCGCAGGCAATCACATCGCCTGCCACACGTGACAAAAGCGTCATCCCGATACGATCTGAAATCGCCATCAACGCCCGCGCGCTTTTGCGCATTTCCGCGTATTTGCCGTGCCGGAACTGCCTTTCGGTGAATGAAAGGCGTACCGCCAATTCCTCCATCGCGCGGCAAACGACATCCTCTGCCTCATGCGCACCCAATTTGTCCCAAAGCTCGGCCAGCCTGTCGGGATCAACCCGCACAGGTTCAACGCGGTTCAAAACCGCCACATGATCCACCATCTCACCCTTTCGGTCGTTTTGACCCCCGCGACGAAAGCTGACGCAGTTTCCTTCCCAAACGGTTTAGGTCAGCCCGCAATGCAGACAGGATTTTCAGCGAATACGTTTGATCCCGCCCGCACAGGCGTTATATGCGTTTAAACCCAATCGCCTGAGGAGTTGGAATGGAGTTCGCACGACCCCTGCCCGCCTATCTTGTCAAACGCTATCGCGGATGGAAGGCAACGTCGTTTGCCGAAAACCGCGCGTGGTATCGCCATTTGGCAGACGAGGGACAACATCCCCGCGCGATGATCATTTCCTGTTGCGACAGCCGGGTGCATGTCACCGCCATTTTTGGCGCCGATCAGGGTGAATTCTTTATTCACCGCAACATCGCCAACCTTGTTCCCCCCTATGAACCCGATGGCGAGGCACACGGCACATCCGCCGCCGTTGAATATGCGGTCACCGCCCTGAAGGTTGCGCATGTCATTGTGGTCGGCCATTCGAATTGTGGCGGCGTGCAGGGGTGTTTCGAAATGTGTTCGGGCAATGCCCCCGAGCTGGAAGAAAAGTCGAGCTTTGTGGGACGTTGGATGGATATCCTCCGCCCCGGATATGAGCGGGTGAAATCCCTGGGCGATGACGCCACGCAGCGCCGCGCATTGGAAAAAGAAGCCGTGCTTGTCAGCCTTGAAAACCTGATGACCTTCCCTTTTGTGAAATCGGCTGTCGAACAGGACAAGCTGACACTTCACGGCCTGTGGAATGATATCGGCGAAGGCGGGGTCGAAGAATACGTGCCAGAAGACGGCAAGTTTCACCCGATCTGACACACCGCGCCCCGCATGCACGGGGCCAGGTGTGCGGTGCGCGGAACGGATGGGCGGCTGTGCCCCCATCCGATCCGGTCAAATCCCGACTCAGCCCCAAAATGGGGACGCTGAATGCGACCCTAACGCAGCAGTTTTTCAGTGGGCCAGATGATCCTGTGGCTCAACTCGACCGTTTCGGTCGCACCGGCAGACAATGGAATATCCCACGCAAGGATGCCTTTTCTGCCATCAACATCGGTGTCACTGGGCATCGGCGACGCCTTCCAGGTGATTTCCAGATCCTCCTGTTCGGAATAGGGCACCCTGTCGAAGAGGCGCAGGTCCCAGTCTTCGCCGGTCAGGTTGCGCACGGTAATTGTCGCGGCTTCATCAATTCTGTTGGACCGGCTGATGACACCTTTGTCACCTTCGTCGCGGTCGCGCGTGCGATCCAGCCGAATGCCTTCGATCGGGCCAAAGCTGAATTCAACATCGTCACCGGTTGCGATCATCGGTGACGCCCCCTGACGCACGAACGTCCCATCAAGGTAATAATTCGCCATGAACCCCGGCAAGATCAGTTCGCCCGTGTCATTGGTAAAGCCGGCCATCAGATAGGCAACGCTGTCGCGCATCGGCACGGCCTTGGCAAAAACCTGTGGCGTCATTTCCAAAACACCCAAAGACAGCCGCAGGTGATCCGCGCCCGTCGCGATATCGACAGCGGTTGGATAGCTGTAGGTCACGTTCAACCCGTCAAACGCCGCACTCATCCCCGCGGTTTCCGCAACAACCATCGGAGAGGCGACCAAGCCTGATTGATCGTCGCTCATTTTCGTCATCGTGCGTGGGGACACCGGTGGTTTGTCCATGATCCGCTTTAGGTCCGGCGAAATCTGACTGGGGTCAGTCTGTTCAGACGGGCGCGCAGTGGACAGGGTTAGCGCCACATCGTTCCAGTTTTCGCCCGTGGCCTGCCCGATCATCACCCCGCGTTCCATTGTCAAACGCGGGTCAGGGTGCCGATCCAGCCGAACATCATAAACCGGATGCCACCCCGCATCCCATGTCATGTATCGAATGGTGATTTCGCCCTGAACATCCGCCGCAGCGTCGATCGAAATCGCAAGATACCCGCGGTCCGATTTTTCCAGGTCCAGCGCCGCCAAGGCCTGTTTGGCATTGGCCAAATCCCTTTGCAGGTCTTTCAGGGCCGCTTCGGCGTCACGCGCGCGAATTCCGGCATCCAGCCCCGAGCGCTCGGCACTCAGCGTTTCTTCGCCCAGCATGCGGGACAGATCGCGCAGCGTTTCGATCCCGACATTTGCCAACCCATCCGCATCCCCGATCTTTGTCAGAAATGCGATCCGTGCCTTTGCGGCCTGCGCTTCGGCCCGGATTGCGCCAATGGCATCGCGGGCTGACCGAAGATCGCCCTCCAACAGTTTGACCTTGTCCCGCGCCGCTTTTAACGCCGCTGTTTCCTGGGGCGTTCGCGGCGGCACGTAATCTGTCCTCGTCGTCAGCGCGCCCATTTTGGCGCCTTGAATTTCGACGCGCAAATTTGGCTCAAGGTTGGGAACATCGGTGATGATCAACTGATGCGTCCCGGCAGACGCGGAAAACGTGCCGAACCTTGAAATGGTGGCCCCTTGGGGAAAAACCGTCGCCGCAGACACGCGGGTGGTCACCGGTATATCAGCGGCAATGGCAGGAAACGGCAGGATTAGAGACAAAATAATTGCGGCGCGCATCGGGATCCTCCGGGCAAAAGCGTGCCGACAAGAATGGCCAAAGGCGCAGGCCGGTGGCAAGTGACATTCCCGTTCATGTTCGCCATGAGCGGAAATGCCCTGTCTGGCCCCGTTTGGCACAAGGCCGACAAAACGGATCATTGATGTCTGTTGGCGATACATTTCCGGGGGTCGCCGCCGGATGAACCACATGTGTGTTTCACACAGCCCCAATTCGTTGGGCACAGCCAGCGCCGCTGGTCACCTGCGGCACTGGCCCAAAGCCAAGCGGTTCGCTTAACCCTTTTTCAGAACCCGGTTGCCGAGGGTTTCGGCAATCTGAACCGCGTTCAACGCCGCGCCTTTGCGCAGGTTGTCGGACACCACCCACATGTTCAGGCCGTTATCAATCGTGGAATCCTGACGGATGCGCGAAATGAACGTCGCATAATCGCCAACGCATTCGACGGGCGAGACATATCCGCCGTCTTCGCGTTTATCGATGACCATGCAACCGGGTGCCTCGCGCAGAATGTCGCGGGCCTCGTCCTCGTCCAGGAAATCCTCGAATTCGATGTTCACCGCTTCGCAATGGCCAACGAACACTGGCACCCGTACACAAGTTGCCGTGACTTTGATCTTGGGGTCGACGATCTTTTTCGTCTCGACCACCATTTTCCATTCTTCCTTGGTTGACCCGTCTTCCATGAACACGTCGATCTGCGGAATCACGTTGAACGCGATCTGTTTCTGGAATTTTGACGGCGGCACGTCCGAGGTCGGATTATAGATCGACTTGGTCTGATCCCACAATTCGTCCGCCCCCTCTTTGCCCGCGCCGGACACGGATTGGTACGTGGACACAACAACCCGTTTGATCCGCGCACGGTCATGCAACGGCTTAAGCGCGACAACCATTTGGGCGGTCGAACAATTCGGGTTCGCGATGATGTTCCTTTTGGCATACCCCAGAACCGCCTCTGGGTTCACTTCGGGGACAACAAGAGGCACGTCCGGATCATAGCGATAAAGCGAAGAGTTATCGATCACGATACAGCCCGACGCCGCCGCTTTTGGCGCGAATTCCTTGGTCGGGCCAGACCCGACAGCGAACAGGGCAATGTCCCATCCGGCAAAATCGAACGTCGCCAAGTCCATGGTCTTAAGCGTTTTGTCACCAAAGCTTACCTCGGTTCCCAGCGACTTGCGGCTGGCAAGCACTGCGATCTCGTCAACGGGAAACTTCCGTTCGTCGAGGATGTTCAGCATTTCGCGGCCCACATTGCCTGTGGCCCCTGCGACAACAACACGATAGCCCATTGGAATGGCTCCTTTTACATCAGGTGGCGCCTCTTACCCCAAGCCCTGCGCAGGTGAAAGCCACCATTCGTGATGCCCGATATCAGTCGATGCGATCCGGCGCGCGTAGGTATAGAACCAGACCCACGCCAAGAGCGACAAAATAAAACAAGAATATGCGATCAAACGCATCCGCCGCGCTGCCGCCCTGGTCCAGTGTCACCTCGTGCAACCGTCCGGTCACCATCTGCGAAACCCCGACACCGACCATCCCGCACAGGTTCATGAATGACACGCCGCGCCCCATCAGATGCGGCGGGAAAAACGCCCGCCCATGCGACATCAACAATGCATAGGAACAGGTAAAAAAGCACGTCATCGTCAACAGCGTCACGGCACGGAACAGATCATCATGCGGCAAGGCGACCATTGCCAGGCACAGGACCGCACCAATGGCATTTCCGCCGAAAATTACCCATTTTCGGGTGTGAAAGATGCGCTCGGCCGGGCCATAGGCCAACGACCCAATGATCATCGCAACGCCAAGGATCAAAGCGATCGAGCCAATCGTGGTTTGATCCGCCCCAAACACCTCAAACGCATAAGGGCCGGTCCAAACACCGCGAAATCCGCCGGATGGCATATACGATACCGTCATCAACGGAAGGATCACCCACATCGCTGGCATTTTGAGGATGTCCAGAATTGATCCGTGATCGTCGGAGTCGGGTTGATCCGGGTCGCGGATCACGACAAGCAAACCAATCGCCACAACTGCGCTCATGATGGCAAGTGTCGCGACAGAACCGCGCCAGCCGAATGCCTCGGCGGCCCAAACCATCGGAAGGGTCGAAAACACGCTGCCTGATGTGCCAATACCCAGGATCAGCCCCGCCAGCGTTGAAAACCGTGCCGCCGGAAAATCACGGGCCAGGATGTAATAGGCCGACATCAGAACGGGCGAACACCCGACGCCAAGCAATGTCATCGCCGCCGAAATGTGCCATGGCACCGTCGCCACGGCAAACAACAGCGCTCCGCCCCCACCGCCGAAAAGGAACAACCACCCCGCCGTGCGGCGTGGCCCGATCCGGTCCAGCGCCGCGCCGACAGGAATTTGCATTGCCGCAAACGTCAGAAACCAGAAACCCGATGCCGATGCCAGTTGATCCGCCGCCGCGCCCAGATCCCGTTCCAATGGCACTGTCAGAACCGACAGAAAGCTGCGGTAGAACTGGCTTAGGACATAAGCGACGCCCAGCAATAATATGTCTTTGCGCATCGCTGCTCCTGCCTGCGGGTTGGACGAAACGTTAGATACAGCGCCCGCCATCAACGGTCATGCAGACGCCTGTCACCATGCTGGCTTCGTCCGATGCCAAATAAAGCGATGCGTTGGCAATGTCTTCGGGTGTCGAAAACCGACCGATGGGAATGGTGGACAGAAATTTTTCGCGCATTTCCGGCGTGTCCTCACCCATAAAGCTTTTCAGCAACGGTGTTTCGCCGGCCACGGGGTTCACCGCATTCACACGAATGCCAAAGGGGGCCAATTCAACGGCCATCGTTCGGGTCGCGGTATTCACCCAGCCTTTGGATGCATTGTACCAGTTCAGGTTCGGCCGCGGACTGATCCCTGCGGTAGACGAGATATTGACAATCGCACCCGATTTTCGACCCTTCATAAGGGGAACAAGGTATTTCGCGCCCAAATAGATCGACTTGCAATTGACCGCAAAGACACGGTCAAATTCGTCGTCTTCCACGTCTTCCATCGGCTTGGGCAGGTGCGTCATACCGGCGTTGTTTACAAGAATATCGATGGGTCCGATCGCCTCTCCCGCTGCGAACATCGCCTGCATCTGTGCGCCGTCCGAAACATCAACCTTGATCGCCGTGCCGCCGAATTCATTCGCCACGGCGCTGGCGGCATCACCGTTCAGGTCAGCGACCAAAACCTTGGCCCCTTCGGCCGCGAACTTGCGGGCGATTTCTGCGCCAAAGCCCGATCCGCCGCCCGTTACAATTGCCGTCTTGCCCTCAAGTCTCATGATCTCTCTCCCTTACCCGTGAAAGGCCGCGACGGTTTTGAGGGTGGTAAAGCCATACATCGCCTCAAACCCTTTTTCCCGTCCGTGGCCGGATTTTCCGACGCCGCCAAAGGGCAATTCTACACCGCCCCCGGCACCGTAATTGTTGACAAACACCTGCCCGGCCCTGATCGCGCGGGCCATCCGCATCTGGCGTGCGCCGTCCTTTGTCCAGACACTGGCCACCAATCCGTAATCCGTGCCATTGGCGATCGCGATCGCTTCGGACTCATCCTCAAAGGGGATCATCACCTGAACCGGGCCAAAGATTTCCGACTGCGCCAGCATATGACTGGGCGCAACACCGGCGAACAGCGTCGGCGGCACATAATAGCCGCCATCGGGCAGATCACCCATCTGCGCCTGTCCCGCCACATCCAAATCCGTGCCGCTCTCAAGATACCCCTGAACGATGCCCTTTTGTTTGGCCGAAATCAGCGGCCCGACGTCCAGATCGTCAATCGCCCGGCCAATCCGCAGTGCAGCGTAACGATCCGCCATCCGCGCCAAGACTTCGTCATAACGCGATCTGTGCACAAGGATCCGTGACGACGCCGAACAGGTCTGACCACAGTTTTGGATCCCTGCGTTCACCAGAAACGGCAGGGCGGCGTCCACATCGGCGTCATCAAAAACGATCTGCGGTGATTTTCCGCCCAGTTCCAGCGTCACAGGCACAACATTCGCAGCAGCAGCAGCCTGCACCGCCGCGCCGGTCGCGACCGATCCGGTAAAGCTGATATGCTGCACACCCGGATGCGCGGTCAGGGCCGCGCCTGCCTCGCTTCCCAGCCCGGGCACCACATTCAGCGCGCCATCCGGCAGCCCGGCCTCTTTCGCCAGCGCGGCAAAGGCCAGCGCGGTCAGGCAGGCGTCTTCGGCTGGTTTCAGAACGCAGGCGTTGCCGGTGGCCAGAGCGGCGCCAACAGAACGCCCGATGATCTGCATCGGGTAATTCCACGGCACGATATGGCCAGTCACCCCATGCGGTTCACGCAGAGTGTAAACGGTGTAGCCATCAAGATATGGGATCGTTTCGCCATGCAGCTTGTCTGCAGCACCGCCATAGAATTCCAGATACCGCACCAAGGCGACCGCATCCGCGCGGGCCTGTTTCAACGGTTTGCCGACATCCTGCGCTTCGATCTGTGCCAGATCGTCGATCCGCGCCTCGACCAGATGCGCCAGCCGGAACAGGATGCGTCCACGTTCCGCAGCGGCAGCTCGGCCCCACACGCCATCACGCGCGACCTCGGCCGCGGCGACAGCCGTGTCAATATCCGCAACATCGCCCCGCGCGATTTCACCAATGCGTTCCCCGGTCGATGGATCCCACAAAGGCAGGGTCATCCCGGATGCCGGTGCAACCCATTCCCCGCCGATCAGGCATTTCGCAGGATCGAACCAGAGTGAAACGGCGTCTTTCATCATTCCTCCATCCCGAACATGCCCCGCCACGCCGTGGCGGTCATGTTTCGGCGATAGTTACGTTGCATGTCAGGGTCCAGCACTTCGATCAGTAGCCGGTCCTCGATCCAGAGCTCGACACAGTCGAACGGGCCGCGATTGCAGTGCCGGGCGGTCCAGCCCTCGCGCGCGCCGATGTCGAGGATCTCGGCTTCTGGCAGGGGCGAGGCGAGCGCGACGTGACTGGCCGATGTCCCAAGCGCCCCGCCCGCGTCGAAACGGATCGCCTCGGCCCCCTTCTCGACCCGCGTTCCGGCTGGATAGACTTCGACCGCTGTGCCGTCATCCGCGGCGGCAAAGGCCATCCACGCGCCGGGCGCAGGCGGAAAGGGCAGACAAGGGCCACCCATGATCCGGGCCAACACACGCGCCACGCGGTCTGGCTCCTCCGCTTCTATTGAAACGTGGAATAGGCTCATGGGACCGCGCTTTCCGCCGTTTCGGGCAGCTTTGGCGCGGCCGCAATCAGTTGTTGCGTATAAGGATGCTGGGGCGCGTCAAACACAGCGTCCGTCGGCCCTTGTTCGACAATCTCGCCGGATTTCATCACCAGAACCCGATCCGTGATCGACCGTACAACCGACAGATCGTGACTGATGAACAGATATGTCAGGCCAAAGCGCGCCGAAAGATCAGCCAGCAGATCAAGGATTTGCGCGCGCACCTGAACATCAAGCGCGCTGACGGCCTCGTCCAGAATGATCAGGTCAGGTTTGATGATCAGCGCACGCGCAATTGCGATCCGCTGTCGTTGCCCACCGGAAAATTCGTGGATGTATTTGGTCTTGTCTTCGGGGCCAAGCCCGACCGAGATCAGCGCATCGTCAATTGCCGCGTCCCTTTCATCGCCCTTTGGCGGGGAGTCAAGCAGATGAAAAGGTTCACTTACCAGACGCGCAACCTGATGGCGCGGATTGAACGATCCGTAAGGATCCTGAAACACGACCTGCATCCGCCGCCGCACGGCCCGGTTTACCTGATGACCATCAAACACCGGTTCACCGTCCAGCTGAATTGACCCGCCCTGAATCCGATCCAAACCCAAAATGGCCCGTGTTAGGGTCGATTTTCCGCAACCGGATTCCCCGACAAGGCCCAGGCTTTCGCCGCGTTCAACATCAAATGTCACGCCGCGAACGGCATTTACGATCTGTGGTTTTCCCAGCAATGTCTTGCGCGGCATTCGGTAATCACGCACCACATCGACAACCTGCAAAAGCGCCGTTTGCGTGGCGGGCGCGGCCCGATCAGGCACATGTGATGACGCCTCCAGCAAGGCTTGGGAATAGGGATGTTTCAGCGTTGAGAAAATGCCCGGACACCTCCCGGATTCCACAACGCGCCCGTTCTGCATGATGACAATCTGATCGGCCATGTCTGACACGACGGCCAAATCATGGGTGATCATCAACATGCCCATCCCGTCCTCGCGTACCAGACGAGTCAACAGATCAAGGATCTGCGCCTGCGTAGTGACATCAAGTGCGGTCGTCGGTTCGTCCGCGATCAAAAGCTTTGGGCGCAGGGCAATGGCCATGGCGATCACAACGCGCTGCCGCTGCCCCCCCGACAACTGGTGCGGATACCGGTTCATCGGAAACCGGTCTTCGGGCAATTCAACCCTGTTCAACGCTTCGCGCGCCCGCTTCATCGCCTCGGCGCGGCTGGTGTCCTGGTGAACCAGAATCGTTTCGGCCACCTGATCGCCAATAGTGCGGATCGGGTTCAGGGCTGTCATCGGTTCTTGAAACACCATGCCCACCTCACTTCCGCGGAGGGCGCAAAGATCGGGTTCCGGCATTTGCAGAATGTCATGTCCCGACAGCGTGACCCGACCATCGCAAACGGATCCATTCGGCAAAAGCTGAAGCACCGAAAACGCCGTCATCGACTTGCCCGACCCGCTTTCGCCAATCACCCCGACAATCTGACCGGGGTCAACAGACAGCGACACATCGCGCAGGATCGTGTCACCGTGGATGGACAGGGTCAGGCCCTCGATCTCAAGCAGGCTCATGACCGGGCCCGCCTTAACCTTGGGTCGAACAGGTCACGCAATCCATCCCCCATCAGGTTCAGCCCCAACACCGTGAACAAAATGGCCAGGCCCGGAAACAATGCCATGTGCGGGGCAAAGGAAATCATCGTCTGACTGTCGGCCAGCATCCGCCCCCATGACGCCGTCGGCGGCTGCGCGCCAAGCCCGACATACGACAGGCCAGCCTCGGCCAGAATGCCCAGTGAAAACTGTATCGTCCCCTGCACGATCAAAAGGTTGGCGACATTCGGCAGGATGTGTTCGAACGAAATGCGCGCGGCCCCTTTGCCTGCCACACGGGCCGACAACACGAATTCACGTTGCCAAAGCGACAAGGCGCCAGATCGGGTAAGCCGGGCGAACACGGGAATATTGAATATCCCGATGGCGATGATCGCATTCACCGCGGACGGGCCAAATGTGGCCGTGATCATGATTGCGATCAAAAGGGACGGAAACGCAAAGACAAGGTCATTGGCCCGCATGATCACCTCGTCCAGAAACGACCCCTTGCGCGCGGCGGCCCACAGGCCAAGCGGAACGCCGAACAGCATCCCGATCCCGACAGCAATGACAGCCACCGCGATCGACGTGCGCGCACCGACCATGATCATCGACAGGATATCGCGCCCGAAATGGTCAGTCCCCAATGGATTGCGCAGCGAGGGCGATTTGATTTTGTTCGAGATGTCCAAAACCGTGATGTCAAACGGCGTCCAAATCAGTGACACCAAGGCAGCCGCGACAAAAACCAACGTCAGCGCAGCGCCCAGAACCAGATTGCGCGACCGGAACGCCAGATACCAAAGCCCGGTCGGCACCGGTTGCGCGGCAAGGTCGGAAACACGCGGATCACTCATGTCCGGTGCCTCAACCTTGGGTCCACAAGGGCATAGGCGATTTCCACTGCGAAATTCACCACCACCACCGCAAAGACCAACAGCATCACCACGCTTTCGACAACAACCAGATCCCGCGACGAGATGGATTGAAAGATCAGCCGCCCAAGACCGGGCAGAAAGAACACGTTTTCAATGATGATCCCGCCAGCCAAAAGAAAGGAAAACTGCAAACCGATGATGGTAAGAACGGGGATCAACGCATTGCGCAAGGCGTGGCGACGCAATGCCTGTGAACGCGACAACCCCTTGGCCCGCGCGGTTCGAATGAAATCTTCGGACAATGTGTCCAGCAGCGATGATCGCATCACCCGCGCCAAAATCGACGCCTGCGGCAGGGCCAAGGCAATCGCGGGAAGTGTCAATGATTTCATCGCCGGGAACACCCCCGCGTCCCACCCCGGAAAACCTCCGGCTGAAAACCACCGCAGGTTGATCGCGAAAACCAACACCATCAGCATCGCGAACCAGAAATTCGGGATTGCCACACCCAGCTGCGTCACCCCCATGATCGAAACATCCGCCACCGATCCACGCCGCGACGCCGCCAATATCCCCGCGGGAAACGCGATGACCGTGGAAAGTGTCAGGGCATAAATCGCCAACGGCAGAGACACCTGAAGCCTTTCGCCAATCATGTCCGCCACGGGCGTGCGATAGGTATAGGACGTTCCGAAATCACCCTGAAGCAACCCGCCAATCCAGGATGAATACCTTTCCCATTTTGTGCCGTTCAGGCCCAATTGTTCGCGCAACGCTGCCAGCGTGTCCTCTTGGGCATTCACCCCCAGCATAT
This sequence comes from Pseudooceanicola sp., assembly GCA_050633485.1. Classification (GTDB taxonomy): domain Bacteria; phylum Pseudomonadota; class Alphaproteobacteria; order Rhodobacterales; family Rhodobacteraceae; genus Pseudooceanicola. The sequence goes on along the minus strand of JBOEGP010000006.1, from coordinate 145,264 downwards.
AGGCCGCCGGATCGCCCGGCAGCACCTCAATCGCGAGGAATATCACCACCGACGCCACTGCAAGGCTGATCACAAGCGACACAAGGCGTTTTAAGGTATATCGGAGCATGCACCCTCAACCGGCGGATCGATGGGCCGGGATTGCCCCAGTCATGGTCGCAACTGTCCCCAATGATCGTATCGCGGAACGTCCATTCGACCCCCCGCGCCAGATCATCGAATTCGCAAGGCATTCACCGTGGTCAGCGCACAGCATTCGCCACGCGCCAACCGTTGTTATGAAAGGCGTGGCGCCCGCCACTGTCCAGAGATTGGGCGCCACGGCCTGCATCATTCCGACCAGCTGACCGACGTGACGTCATTCGCCTGCGTCGGTGCATTCAGCCACAGGCCTTCGATCTTGGCATTTGCCACCGTCGTCAGGGCCAGCTGGAACAGATAGCCGTTCACATAATCATCAGCGATGATCTTTTGCGCCTGCTTGAGCATGGCCGAACGCTTTGCCTGATCGGTTTCCAGGTTCAGATCATCCATCAGCTTTTGGAAATCGGCGTTGTCGTACTGGAAATAATACTCTGGCCGCGCATAGATCCCGATGTCCATCGGTTCTGTATGCGAAACGATGGTCAGCCCATAATCCTTGCCGCGGAACGTCCCTTCCAGCCATTGCGCCCATTCCACGTTTTCAATTTGTGGATCGAACCCCACCTGCCGCAATTGCGCAGCGATGATTTCACCACCACGCCGCGCGTAGGATGGCGGCGGCAGTGTCATCTTGACCTTGATCGGTGCGGTCAACCCGGCTTCGGCCAACAATGCCTTGGCCTTTGCGGTGTCATAGTTCGACTGACCGGTCAGATCGACATAATCAGGGTGGTGCGGCGCGAAATGAGTGCCGATCGGCGTTCCATATCCGAACATCGCCCCATCAACGATTTCCTGGCGATTGATCGCATGCGCGACGGCCTCGCGAACCTTGACGTTATCAAACGGCGGCATCTTGTTGTTCATCGCCAGAATGGTTTCGCCCTCGGTCGATCCAACCAACACCTTGAACCGCGGATCCGCGTCAAACTGTGGAAGGTTCTCCGGCGCGGGAAAGGCGGGGAAAACATCAATATCTTCGGCCATCATCGCGGCAAAGGCCGCTGTCGGGTCGCTGATATATTTGAACGTCACCTTATCAAGCTGCGCGGGCGCGCCCCAGTAATCGGGGTTCTTGACCAGGTCGATGTGATCGCCCTGAACCCAATTGTCGAACTTGAACGCGCCGGTGCCGACAGGGTTCGTCTTGATCCCCTCGATGCTTTCCGGCGCGACGATGACTGCGTCACCCCATGCCATGTTGAACAGGAACGCGCCGTTCTGGTTGGACAGCGTGACCTTGACGGTCATCGGATCAACCACATCTACGCTGGCGATGCCTTTGAACAATGCCTTTTGGGCATTTGCGCTGTCTTCGGCGCGGGCACGATCCAGGCTGAATTTCACGTCTTCGGCATCAAAGGTCGTTCCGTCATGGAATTTAACGCCTTTGACCAGGTGAAAGGTATAGGTCAATCCATCGTCGGAAATGTCCCACGACTGGGCTAGGCCCGGTACGATCGACCCGTCACTGGCAAAGCGGGTCAACCCTTCGAACACGTTGGAATACACCACGCCATCAATCGCACCGGCGGCGGCTGATGTCGGATCAAGGTGGGGCGGCTCTAGCTGTTGGCCAATTGTGATGTCGGTGCGCGGCGCGGCCATCGCGGCCGCAGCAGAAAGCGCAAAGACCGATGTCAGTCCAAGGCGGGTAAGGCGGGCGGTGAGTGTCATGGGGAATCTCCCTTTTATGTGCGCCAACGGGTGACGCCTTATTCGGTCGGTCCCAAAAGGCGCAGCAGGCTTAGGGCCATCACCTTTGCAGAATCAACCATGTCGTCTACGCCCACATATTCGTCTGGTTTGTGAGCGAGGTCCAGAATACCCGGACCATAAGCGATACAGTTACTTAGCTTGCCGATCCTGTCGATATGCTTTTGATCGTACGTTCCCGGCGAAACGACATAGTCGGGGTCCTTCCCCAAGGTCAAGCGGATCGCATCGGAAACCGTTGTCACAACAGGCGCGTTTCGATCCGTCATCGTGGGCAAGACCCTGTGCATTTCACGAATCCCGTATTCGAACCGGTCGCGTTTGGATTTCACCGTTTCCATCAAATCCGAAATCTCTGTCTGAACGTCATCGATATCTTCTTCGATCAGGAATCGGCGGTCGATCACCATCCGGCACGAATCTGGCACCACCGGCGACGGTAGGCCAGTGCCCGGACGCAGGATTTCCGATTGCCCCCCGTGCATCGAATTGATGTTCAGGGTCGATTGCTTGGCCCCTTCGGGCACCACCGGCATGTCGGTGCGTTTTGCAGCCAAGGCCGGGAAAAGCGTTTCTTCCATTTCCTCAAGAACAGCGCCCATATGGCGCACCGCGCAATCGCCCAGGAACGGCATGGACCCATGCGCGATCTCGCCGAACGTTTCGATCTCGGCCCACCACACACCGCGATGACCCAGGCAAATGCGATCCTTGTTCAACGGTTCCGGGATGATCACATGTTGCACCCGCGCCGGGTCAAACCACCCTTCTTCGGCCAAATATGCGACCCCGCCAAACCCGCCGGATTCTTCGTCTGCGGTGCCCGATATTTCGACAGCCCCGGCATGATCGGGAAAGCATTCGATGAATGTTTCGGCGGCGATTATCGACGCCGCCAGACCGCCCTTCATGTCACAGGACCCACGGCCATAGATTTTGCCGTCATCCAGTTCCCCGCCGAACGGATCCTTTGTCCATCCACGGCCTACATCCACAACATCAATATGAGAGTTGAAATGCACGCATTCACCGGGGTGCGCGCCCTCGCGGCGGGCGACGATGTTCCAACGGGGATACCGGTCGCTATCACCGGGCGATCCATGCGCGCGGATCAGATCCGTTTGAAACCCTCGGGCGGATAGACGGGCATCAAGATAGTCGCAAATCTCGCGGTAATTCTCGCCCGGTGGATTGAGCGTCGGAATGCGGATCAAATCCTGCGTCAGGGCGATAAGGTCGTCCCGTTTGGCATCGATTGCGGCGCGCAGGCGGTCAGTATCAGGGGTATCGGTCATGTCATGTTCCTCTGGACGAGGATGACAACGCAAAGGTACGGTGTCGATACCGTAGAACCACGGTGTGAGGGCCTGTTATCGACCAAATCGACCCTAACAAAGCGAAAACCGCGATCGAACTGGCCTATGAAAACGCGCCGGTGGGAATTGTCCTTGCCGAAAAGCGCGTGATTCAAAGCTGCAACGCCACGTTCGCTGACCTGTTCGGCTGGCCCACAGACACCCTGATCGGACAAAGCTTTCGCGTGCTTTATGCCAGCGAACGGGAATTCAAAGACGTGCGTGACATCGGCCTGACGCCGCTTCAACGCGACGGAACATATTCAGACGAACGCCTGATCCGGCACCGCGACGGTGCGCGGGTCTGGTGCCGGTTCCGCGCCCGGACCCTGACACCTGACGCGCCGCTGGATCAACTGATCATGACATTCGCGCCACTGGCGAACCACACGGCGGCCTCTGTTGCCCTGACACCACGCGAACGCGATGTCATCGCCGGCCTGTCCCACGGACAAACGAGCAAGGAAATCGCCCGCGACCTGAACCTGTCACCCCGAAGTGTCGAAGACGTGCGCGCCCGTCTGTTGCGCAAATTCAAAGCCCGCAACGCGACCGAGGTTTTGGCAAGGCTTACCGGGCCGGGCATTTCATCCTGACATAGCAAACCGGCCATGCCCGCCCCGAATGTGCCAAGCCAATCGCAGAAAAAAGGGCGACGCCACTGACGCCGCCCCTTTCAATCACATGTCGGATCGCCCGGATCGCTTAGACCTCAAGCCATTCCTTGCGAACATCATCGCGTGTTTTGAATTCTTCCGGCGTGCCGGAATACACGATTTCGCCGTGGCCCATCACATAAACCCGGTTGGCAATGCGCAGAGCGATCGACAACTTTTGTTCGACCAACAGGATCGCAACGCCAGACTCGGCGATTTCCGCGATCATATCGCCAACCTGTTGCACGATCTTGGGTGCCAAACCTTCGGTCGGTTCATCAATGATGATCAATTCAGGATCGCCCATCAGCGTCCGGCACATCGTCAACATCTGCTTTTCGCCGCCCGACAAAACACCGGCCATGTTGTCGGCCCGTTCCCGCAGGTTGGGGAACATATCCAACATTTGTTCAACGGTGTATTTGCCCGGATTGCGCAAATCCTTGACACCCAACATCAGGTTTTGGCGCACCGTCATGGTCGGAAAGATGTCCCGGCTTTCCGGCACATACCCCAGACCAAGTCGCGCGATCTTGTTGTTGGTCAGACCACCGATTTCCTGGCCCTTGAAACGAACGGACCCAACCGGTGAAACCTCACCCATGATCGCCTTGGCGGTTGTGGAACGTCCCACCCCGTTGCGCCCCAGCAAGGCGATCACCTCACCGGGCATGATGTCCATATTCACGCCGTTAAGAACATGGGACTTACCGTAAAAGGCGTGCAGGTCTGTGACCTGAAGCATCGGTTCACTCATGCTGACACTCCTTCGATTTCATCGGCTTCTTCACCAAGGTAAGCTTCGCGCACTTTTGGGTCGCCGCGGATTTCTTCGGGTTTACCGGTGGCGATGATTTCGCCGTAAACCAGAACCGAAATCCGATCCGCCAATCCGAAAACAACACCCATGTCGTGTTCCACGATCAGAAGCGTTTTGCCGATGGATGCTTTTTCAATCAGCGCCACGGCACGATCCGTTTCCGAATGCGACATGCCCGCTGTTGGTTCGTCCAGCAGGATAACCTCGGCTCCGCCCGCGATAGTGATGGCGATTTCCAAGGTGCGCTGATCCGCATAGGGCAAAAGAGCGGCCGGCAGGTTGGCTTTGTCCAACAAACCAACTTCGTTCAGGATATGCGCGGTCTTTTCCTGAACTTCCTTAAGGTTGCCGACGTTGCGCAGGAACGAATAGCCGTAGCCAAGCGAATACAGCACACCGCAGCGTACGTTTTCACGCACCGACATGTTGGAAAAGATGTTGGACACCTGAAACGACCGGCTAAGACCCATCCGGTTGATTTCGAAGGGACGTTTGCCCGAAATCACGTCACCGTTCAGTTTCACCTCGCCTTCGGACAGGGAATAAAGTCCGGAAACAAGGTTAAACAGGGTCGATTTACCGGCCCCGTTGGGGCCGATAATTGCGTGACGTTCGCCTTTGGGCACGTCAAGGTTCACACCCTGAATAATTTTGGCCGGGCCAAAATTCTTGCGCACATTGCTGAGCGTGAGAGCAGGTTCGGTCATGGCTTAGGCCTCCTCAGACTTGGCAGCCACGCGGCGCATGATCGTTGCCCCCGCGACCAGTGGAACAATCCCCAGTACCCATGTCAGAACCGAAGTATGCGACAGGGCAAGGCCAAATGGTTCAAACACCTCTCCGTAGCCATCCGAATACCGGAACGCCACTTCGACGATGACAATGATCGAAACGACCATCAATAGAACACCGGCCAATTGCTGGCCCCACTTGGCAAAGGTTTCGTTGCGGTTGGGCGAACGCAGACCGCGCCAGAACCCAAACACGATGCCCGCAATCCCATCTGGAACGAACATCACCACACAGATGAACATAAGCCCCAGGTACAGAAGCCACCCAACAGTATAATCCGACAGGTTGGACCCCATATAGGTCATCACGATCGCGCCCATGATCGGGCCGCTGAAATAGCGGATGCCGCCAACATAGGCCGCGATCAGAATGGCACCCGATGGAATCAGGGACAGGTTCTCGGGCGTAAAGATTTCATCCTGAACGGCGGACATGCCACCGGCCATACCGGCAAACGCACCGGCAAAGATGAACACCAGATACCGAACACGTGTCGGATCGTACCCAATAAACTGAACCCGTTCGGGATTGTCACGCGTCGCTTCGGACAGTTTGCCCAATGGCGTGCGGGTAAAGGCATACATCGCCCCCACACCAACAAAGGTCCAAAACGCGATGAACCAATAAACATCCGTCAACGGCCCAAGCGACAAGCCAAGGAATTCCGGCCCGGCCATACGGTCACCGGAAATACCCATTTCACCGCCGAACAGGCTGTCGAACATAAAGGCACCAGCGGCCATCAGTTCAGCAACCCCAAGCGAGATCATCGCAAAGGCTGTGCCCGCGCGTCGGCATGATGGCCAACCAATGACAGCACCGGCAAGAGCGCCCATCCCAAACCCAAAGATAGGCATTGAGAACACAGGAAGCCCGCCCCAGAAACCGCCATCGGCAGCATCAATCCAGTTCAGGATATGAACACAGAAATACCCGCCAAGGCCAAGATAGACAGCGTGGCCAAACGACAGAAGGCCAGCACGCCCCAGCAACATGTTATAGCTGAGTGCGAAAACGATATTGATCCCGATATGGTTCAACAGCGTCATCGTTGACCGCGACGGCCCAAAGAACGGGATCACGGCCAGAACAAGGCCAAACAACAGGAATGGCAGAACCCGCTCGCGGAACTTTTCGCTAGAAGACGGGGCAAGAGCAGCGGCTTGAGAAGTGATGTCGGTCATACTTCACGGTCCCCCATCAGGCCTGTCGGTTTCACGATCAGGATCAACACAAGCAACAGGAACGGGATCATCGGCCCAAGAGCAGCGATCGTGATCTTGCCCACTTCAGAGGTTTGCGTGAGCCCAAGGAAGCCGAATATGTCCGCGAACGAGGCGTTGATCGACACCGCAGAGGTCTGCAATACGCCAATCAGCATTGCCGCGACAAAGGCGCCTTCAAGCGATCCCAAACCTCCGACAACTACGACCACAAAGACAATCGGCCCCATCTGAATCGCCATAGCCGGGTCCGTGATGAAATAGTTGCCGCCGATCACACCGGCCAATCCAGCCAGGGCACAGCCCGCGCCGAAAACACCCATAAAGATCAAGGGAACATTATGGCCAAGGTGACCCACCATGTGCGGATGCGTAAGCGCCGCCTGAATGATCAAACCGATGCGCGTTTTCTTCAGCATGTACCACAGCACGAACAGCATAAAGATCGCCACGAACAGGATAAAGATCCGGTACGCTGGATAGTTCGAGCCATAGATCGTGAACAACGTGAAATCGAGCGCCTCGGGCACTTGATAATTCACCGATGTCCGGCCCCAAACGATCTTGACGACTTCGTCGATCAGATAGGCCAACCCAAAGGTGAATAGCAATTCAGCCACGTGGCCATTCGCGTGCACCTTGCGCAGGCCCCAGCGTTCAACGGCCATGCCAATCGCACCGACAATGATAGGTGCCAGTATCAGCGCGAACCAGAAGTTCGAAACACCCATTATCGTGTAAGCGAAATACGCACCCAGCATGTAGAAACTGGCATGTGCAAAGTTCAAAACGCCCATCATCGAAAAAATGAGCGTCAGCCCGCTGGAAAGCATGAAGAGCAATAGCCCGTAAATCACGCCATTCAGCAGGGAGAATACGATCGTTTCCATGATCTTCCCCGTGGGCCATCCGGCCCGGTCTGCTTGTCCCCGAAATCCCTGAATTAAGGGGCGCCACGTCCAGGTTTGAACGCGACGCCCCCGTCTTTCAGGTCTGCGTTAGATCAACCCAAATGTTATGGGCGATCCATCTTACAGGTGGTGGGCTCTTCGGCCGCCGAAGCGTCGATTTTGCCACCTTCCACCAGTTTCCAACCCAGCTCGATGTTGTCCACGCCGTATTTCACGTCGTCAGAAACAGTCGAGATATAGAGGTTTTGTTGCGCCTGGTGGTCTTCGGCACGCATTGTGACGGGACCATAAGCACTGTTCACCGAAATGCCTTCCATCGCTGTGGCGACGGCAACTGGATCATTCGATCCGGCTTTTTCGGCCGCGGCTTTGAACATGTCAACGGCCACGAACGCACGGTGGTAGTAGTAGTCGTAATCGGGGAAACGTTCTTTGTATTCCTCGATGATCCCGTACTGTGCTTCGTCAGCTTCCAGGTTCGTGATCGCTTCGGTCACTTGGAACAAAGTGCCTTTGGCACCGTCGCCCAATGCAGCAACCGCACCCAGCGAACCACCGTACATGGTCAGGAACGGAATGGTCAGACCCGAATCTGCGGCGGCTTTCACCAGCAGAGCCATATCCTGACCCCAGTTACCGGTGATGACGGCGTCAGCACCCGAAGACTGGATTTTCTGGATGTAAGGCGTGAAGTCTTTGACCTTGCCCAGTGGGTGCAGTTCGTTACCAACGATCTTGATCGAGCTGTCTTTTTCGCCCAGCTGTTTCACAGCGGCGGCGGCAACAGCCTCACCAAAGATGTAGTTCTGACCGATCAGGTACACGTCTTTGATATCGCCACGGCCCACCACATAGTCGGTGATAGCGTTCATTTTCATGTCGGCATGCGCATCAAAGCGGAAGTGCCAGAACGAGCACGCTTCGTTTGTGAACGCAGGAGTCACAGCAGCGTAGTTAAAGAACACCACTTCTTCGCCTGGGTTACGTTTGTTGTGCTTGTTGACCGCGTCGATGATCGCAGATGCCACAGAAGACCCGTTGCCCTGCAGAATGTAACGCGCGCCGGAATCGATCGCCTTTTGCAGCTGCACAAGGGATTCCTTGGGGCTGATCTTGTTGTCATAGCCGGTCAATTCGACCATTTCGCCATTCAGGCCACCCGCAGCGTTCAGCTTTTCAAAAGCCAGCTTGTAGGTTGTGAATGCCGACTCGCCCGAAGGACCAAAAGGGCCCGAAAGCGGATCGATGAACGCCACTTTGACGTCAGCAGCGGCAGCGCCCGCAAGAGCAACAGCCGATACAGATGCCGCAAGGACGGCACGTTTGAATTTGTTCATGTTTTTTCCTCCCGAAATAGAAAAGCCAATAGCCTGAACAGGCTTTTCTTGCCGCCGATCAAAAGGTCTGGTAGCCCGGTTGTCAAGCAAGTAGCAAAATTTAATTCTGCATTGCAGAAGTAACGCTTTTTTGGGGAGGGGCGTCATGCCACGTTTTAGTGCGGAACCAGATACATTCCGAAGCGAAATTTCCACATTCATCAATCAGAATTGTCCGGCAGAATTGCGGGAAATGCCTGCGGATCAACGGCAAATCTGTTGGGGCGGCAAACGCTGGGTCTTTGAATCGGACGCGCAACGCGACTGGATGACCGCCGCCGCCGGCGCGGGTTTGACAGCCGCGCGCTGGCCGGAAACATACGGTGGCGCCGGGCTAAATCGCGCGCAGGAAAAGATCTTTCGCGAGGAAATGGCACGCGCCAAGGCACCAAGCCCCCTCGAATCATTCGGCCTCTGGATGCTTGGACCGGCGCTTCTGGCCTTTGGGAACGAAGAACAGAAAACGCACTTCCTTCCTCAGATCACCCGCGGAGAAATTCGCTGGTGCCAGGGGTATTCCGAACCCGGTGCCGGATCGGACCTTGCCGGGGTACAAACCCGCGCCGAGGACATGGGCGATCACTGGCTGGTAAACGGGTCCAAAATCTGGACATCCTATGCCAACCACGCCGATTGGATTTTCGCCCTGGTCCGCACCGACCGTGATGCCCCAAAGCACAAGGGCATTTCATTCATGTTGATCGACATGGAAAGCGAAGGCGTCACGACCAAACCCATCAAGCTGATCTCTGGTTTCTCGCCGTTCTGCGAAACCTTCTTTGAAAACGTCAAAGTTCCCAAATCCTACGGCGACAACATGTCGTCCATCGTGGGCGAACAAAACCGGGGCTGGGACGTGGCCAAACACCTTCTTACTCATGAACGCACAATGATCGGCGGCGGCGGTTCCGGTGGAATCGGTGGCGTGCTGGGGGGCCGTTCGCTCGGCCAATTCCTGCAATCCCTGGATGACGGCCTGTTGGATGATCCGGTTATACGGTCCGAAGCGATGGAACTCGACATCGACAGCCTGGCCATGGGCATGACGATGGAACGCTATCGCGACATGGCCAAGGCGGGCGGCGTCGGCAACGAATCCGCCATGCTGAAATATTATGGAACCGAATTGAACAAACGACGGTACGAATTGCTGATGTCGGTCACCGGGTCCGAGGGCGTCGAATGGGACGGCCCGCATGGAACGCTGGCACCCGAATGGCTGCGCACCAAGGCCAATTCGATCGAGGGCGGCACAAGCGAGGTGATGCTCGACATCATTTCGAAACGTGTCCTCGAACTTCCCTACACGTAAGGAACCGCCCCAATGACAACTTTGATGCTGACCGAAGACGAAACCATGCTGCGCGACGCTGCGCGCGGGTTTCTTGAATCCGCCGCGCCTGTGAAAAACCTGCGCGACAACCGCGATGCGGGCCGCCCCTTTGATCCCGGCCTGTGGAAAGAAATGGCCCAGATGGGTTGGGCCGGAGTTTTGGTGCCCGAAGATGCGGGCGGGTCCGACATGGGCCACCGCGCCGCGGGCATTCTGGCCGAAGACATGGGGCTGACCCTTGCCGCGTCGCCGTTCATCTCGTCCGCCGTCATGGCCGCCACTGCATTGCGTGGTGCCGCCAGTGACCGACTGTCCGGCATTGCGGATGGATCGCTTCTCTATGCGCTCGCTGTTGACGAAGGGGCCAAACACGCCCCCGCTGGAACAGCAATGGCGGCCCAGAAAAGCGGTAATGGTTTCAAGCTGACCGGTCGCAAGGTGTTTGTTGCCGACGGGTCCAGCGCCAACCGCGTTCTTGTTCTGGCGCGCACCTCGGGCGCGCCGGGCGATGCAGACGGGCTGACCCTGTTTGACATTGATGCTGACCGCGCGGGCCTGTCGCGCATCGCGAAATCCACCGTAGACAGCCGCGACCACGCCCAACTTGATTTCGACAGTGTGGACGCCACGGGCGACGATGTTGTTGGCGATGTTGACGGCGGCATGGCCGCCGTTGCGACCGCGTTGAACGCAGGTCAGGCCGCCCTGTCAGCCGAATTGACAGGCCTAAGCGCCGGGGCATTCGCAATGACCGCCGGCTATTTGAAAGAACGCAAACAATTCGACAAGATCATCGGCACCTTCCAGGCGCTTCAACACCGCGCTGCACATATGTGGAGCGAGATCGAAGTGACTGCCTCTGCCATCGCCAATGCCGGTAGAGTGCTGGACGAAACGCCCGCCGAGTCGGACATGGCCGTATCAATCGCCAAGGCACGCGCCACCAAGACAGCCAAACTGGTCGTCAGCGAAGGTGTGCAAATGCACGGTGGCATCGGCATGACCGACGAATTCGACATGGGCTTTTTCATGAAGCGCGCCCGCGTGGGCGCGGAATGGTTGGGTGACTACGGGTATCATGCTGCGCGGGTCGCCCGCGCACGTGGGTTCTGAACAAGGAACCCACAGGGGGGAGGAGACCCAGTAATGACACCCGACAAGCTTTTTGGACTGAACGGCAAGACCGCATTGATCACCGGCGGTGCAACCGGAATCGGCTATTACGCCGCCGAAGGCCTCATGGGCGCCGGTTGCAACGTGATGATCGCATCGCGCAAGGCCAAAAGCTGTGAAGGTGCGGCCGAACAGTTGAACAAACTGGGCCTGCCGGGCAAGGCCGAAGGTTTTGCGGGCGATGTTGGGTCTATGGAAGGTGTCGAAGCGCTGGTGGCCGAGGTCAGCAAACGCACCGACAAGCTTGATATCCTGATGAACAACGCCGGCAAAACCTGGGGTGCCCCGCTTGAGGAATTTCCTTGGGACGGCTGGAGCCGGGTGATGGATGTGAACGTCACCGGCATGTTCCACCTGACGCAAAAGATGCTGCCATTGCTGCGCAAGGCAGGCACAGCCGAAGATCCGGCGCGGGTGATCAACACCGGGTCCATCGGCGGATGGCAACCGCGTGGCGGTCAGGCGTTTTCCTATTCGGTATCCAAAGCCGCGGTGCATTTCATGACGGAATCTCTGGCCGGGCGACTTGCGCCCGAACACATCACCGTCAATGCCATCGCACCCGGCCCTTTCATGTCGAAAATGATGGCCTTTGCCATCGGCACCGAAGAACAAAAAGCCAAAGCCGGGGCCAACCTGCCCCTAGGCCGTGTCGGCACGCCCGAAGATATTCAGGGCGCCGTCCTGTATTTCGCTTCGCGTGCCGGGGCGTATGTAACCGGGCACACCATTCCTATCGCTGGCGGCGCCAACGCCGGGATCCCTGTGCCCTATGACCGTGTACAAGCAACGACAGTGGTGGATGACGAATGAAGAGAGAAGACCTAAAGGGCATGATCGGCAAGGAGGTCGGAACATCGAAATGGTTCCTGATCGACCAATCCCGGATCGACCAATTCGCGGATGTGACCGAAGACTGGCAATTCATCCACGTCGATCCTGAAAAGGCCAAGGAAACGCCCTTTGGTGGCACCATCGCTCATGGGTTCCTGACCCTGTCGATGCTGTCCGCTATGGTCTATGATGGCGGGCCAGAGGTTGATGGCGTGGTGATGGGCGTGAACTATGGCTTTGACAAGGTCCGCTTTGTTTCGCCCGTCAAAGAAGGCAGCAAAGTACGCGCCGTGTTCACCATCCTTGCCGTCGAAGACAAAAGCCCGATCGAGATCCAGACAACCCTGGGCGTCACGGTTGAGGTCGAAGGTCAGGACAAACCGGCCCTAGTCGCTGAATGGCTGGGCCGTCGTTATTTTTCGGAGGCATCATGAGCATTTCGTTTGAGGGCCGCGTTGCCATCGTCACCGGCGCTGGCGTCGGACTTGGGCGCAGCCACGCGCTTGGCCTTGCTGCACGTGGTGCCAAGGTTGTCGTGAATGATCTGGGCGTGTCCACCGATGGCACCGGCCAGTCCAGCGCCGCCGCCGAATCTGTCGTTGCGGAAATCAAGGCAATGGGCGGTGACGCTATGGCCCACGGGGCCAACGTGACCGACCCGGTTCAGGTACAGGATATGGTCGATCAGGCCATCGCCAAATGGGGCAAGGTCGATATCCTTGTCTGTAACGCGGGTATCCTGCGCGACAAGACTTTTACCAAGATGACGCTGGAAGATTTCAAGCTGGTCGTTGACGTTCACCTTATGGGGTCCGTTGTTCCGACCAAGGCGCTTTGGGACCACTTCCGCGAAAATGAATACGGGCGGATCGTCTATACGACCTCGGCCAGCGGGCTTTACGGCAACTTTGGCCAGTCGAACTATGGTTCGGCCAAGGCGGGTGTTGTTGGGCTGATGAACGTGTTGGTTCAAGAAGGCCACAAATACAACATCAAGGCCAACATCCTTGCCCCGACAGCGGCCACCCGGATGACCGAAGGGCTATTGCCCGATCAGGTTCTTGACCTGCTAAAACCTGAAACGATCACGCCGGGCCTGCTGACCCTTCTTCACGAAGACGCGCCAAACCGGATGATCCTGGGTGCAGGTGGCGGGTGTTTCGCCGAATGCCGGATATATGAAACCACCGGCGTTGCCTTTGGCGACGACGAGTTGGACCCAGACAGCATTGCCGCACGGATGGATGACATCCGAAGCGAGGACGGGCAGGAAATCATGCCCGGCGCCTTTGCACAGACACGAAAATACGCCCGGATGGCCGCCGAAAAACGCGGCATCAAACTTCCGAGCGGCCAAGAATAATTCAGAGGAGAAGTCAAAATGCGTGACGCAGTCATCGTTTCAACAGCGCGGACCCCGATCGGCAAAGCCTTTCGTGGCGCGTTCAACAACACCCAAGCCCAGGAGCTGATTGGCCACGCCATCAAGAACGCGGTCAGCCGCGCAGGTCTTGACGGGTCGGAAATTCAGGATTGCGTCATTGGCGCGGCCCTTCAACAGGGGTCCACGGGCGGCAACATCGGCCGTCAGGCCGCAATGCGCGCCGGGCTTCCTACTTCGGTTGCGGGCATGTCGATGGACCGCCAATGTGCATCCGGCATGATGGCGATCGCTACGGCGGCCAAACAGGTTGTCCATGACGGCATGCAGGTCGTCATCGGCGGCGGTGTTGAATCCATTTCGCTGGTTCAAAACCAAAACATGCGGATGGACCGCCGCACCGATCCTTGGCTGGTCGAAAACATGCCTGCGATCTATATGTCGATGCTGGAAACAGCCGAAATCGTTGCTGACCGTTACGGCGTGTCGCGCGACGATCAGGACGAATATGCCCTGCGCAGCCAACAGCGCACCGCAGCCGCACAACAGGCCGGCAAATTCGACGATGAAATCGTGCCGCTGACCAGCACCATGGGTGTGATGGACAAAGAAACCAAAGAGGTGAGCTTCAAAGAAGTGACCTTGGAAAAAGACGAAGGCAACCGCCCGTCCACCACGCTGGAAAGCCTTCAGGGCCTGAACCCGGTGTTCAAGGACGGTCAGGTCGTCAAAGAAGGCCAGCACATCACCGCGGGCAACGCATCGCAATTGTCAGATGGCGCATCGGCATCCGTGATCATGGAAGCCAAAGAAGCCGAAAAGCGTGGGCTTGAGCCTCTGGGCCGCTACGTCGGTGTCATGGCCGCAGGTCTGGACGCGGATGAAATGGGAATCGGCCCGATCTATGCCGTGCCAAAACTGCTTGAGGCGCACGGCCTTAAGATGGACGACATCGGCCTGTGGGAATTGAACGAAGCGTTTGCCTGCCAGGTTCTGCAATCGCAGCGTGTTCTGGGTATTCCTGACGAAATCCTGAACGTTGATGGCGGCGCGATCTCGGTCGGGCACCCCTATGGCATGTCCGGCGCACGCATGGTTGGCCATGCGCTGATCGAAGGCAAACGCCGTGGCGCGAAATACGTTGTCTGCACCATGTGTGTCGGCGGTGGTATGGGCGCTGCTGGCCTTTTCGAAGTTCTCTGAGCTTTTGACAATTTGAAACTGCCTGATCCGCCGCCCTTTGGGGCGGCGGGCTTTTGATAAAGGACCGCAATGCCTTCTTTGTTTATCGTTCGCCATGGACAGGCCTCATTCGGGGCCGATGACTATGACGTGCTGTCCCCAACGGGCCACAAACAGGCCGAGGCCGTCGGCCGTGCCCTGGCCGAACAGGGTGTGCGCCCCGATGTTTTCATCATGGGCGACATGCGTCGTCATCGTGAAACGATGGAAGGCATCCTAAAGGGCATGGGCATCAACGGGGTCACCCCCGAAGTTCACGCCGGGCTGAACGAATATGATTTTGGCGCGTTGAACGCGGCCAAGTTGCGCGCCCAGGGGTTGGACGAAAAAGCTCCGATTGATCGGCGCACATATTTCCGAACCCTGCGCGATGTGGTTCAGGAATGGCACCGCGATGAAATTCCGAACCCATACGAAACCTACAGCGCGTTTCGCGACCGTGTCGAAGACGCCCGCCAGCATTGCATGCGCGATGATGCCGGCACCGTCCTGGCGGTGTCCAGCGGCGGCGCAATCGGCCAAATGATTTCCCGCGCCCTTGACGCGCCGCCGATCACCCAGGTGAAACTGCAGCTTCAGATGAAAAACTGCGCGGTGAACCGGTTCGTCTATTCCGCGCGGAACATGTATCTTCACGGGTTCAATGAAACCCCCCATATCGACGCCTCGAACGAGGCCGAGATGCTGACCTATTCTTGAGGGAGGACAGGCATGGCCAATCAGGATCCAACCAAGATCGACATTGCCGCGGTTGAGGCATATCTGAAAGACCGTATCGAGGGCTTCAAAGGCCCTATTACGGCGGAAAAGTTCGCAAACGGGCAATCAAACCCGACGTTCAAATTGCTGACCCCGTCCGGCAATTACGTATTGCGGCGCAAACCGCCGGGGCAGCTTTTGAAATCCGCGCATGCGGTTGACCGGGAATTCCGGGTGCAATCGGCGCTTTGGGAAACCGACGTTCCGGTCGCCAAAATGTACCTTCTGTCGGACGACGATTCCATTGTCGGCAGCCAGTTCTACGTGATGGAGGCCGTCGAAGGCCGCAACATCAACCTGCCCACAATGCCCGAAGTTGCGCATGATCAACGCCGCCAGATCAACGATGAAATGGCCCGCGTTCTGTCCTGCATCCACGGCGTGGACCTGGCATCGGTCGGCCTGTCGGATTACGGCCCCGAGGGCAATTACTACGAACGTCAGATCGGGCGCTGGACCAAGCAATACCGCGCCTCGGAAACCGATGATCAACCCGCCATGGAAGAACTGATGACATGGCTTGCCAACAATATCCCCGCCGAAGACGGGCTGCGAACGCTGGCACACGGGGACTATCGCATCGACAACCTGTTGTTCCATACAACTGACCCGCGCTGCGTTGCCGTTCTGGATTGGGAGCTTTCGACCACAGGTCACCCCTATGCCGATGTCGCGGCTGTGGTGATGCAATGGGGCATGCCCGAAGAAAGCCGTGGGTTGGAAGGCGTTAATCGCAAAGCCCAAGGCGTGATGGAAGATCAAGAATTCATCGACACCTATTGCCGATACGCCGGAATTTCGGAAATTCCCCAATTCGGCTTTTACCTGGCCTTCACCTGTTTCCGAATGGCTGGCATTCTGCAGGGCATCAAGAAACGCCTGATCGATGGCACCGCATCCAACCCCACACGCGCCGCACAAGCCGCCGCAGGGGTGCCGCGCTTTGCCGAGGCCGGGCTCGCCGCTGCACGCTCGGTCTGAGTGGATTAGAAAGAGACACATGAAAGACGCGACGATCGACCCAACCCTGGTCGAAGACCCCTATCCGTTCCAGGAACACATGGGGTTTTACCTGACTGAATGGCGCAAGGATTACGCCCGTTTTGAATTGCCGATCAAAACGTTTCTGACAAATCGCTATGGCATCCTGCATGGCGGCGTTCACGCGGTGATGTGCGACACGGTCATGGGCTTTGCGGGTTGTTACACGGGCGATCCCGACAACCGCAAACTGGGCATGACCCTGTCACTGAACGTGAACTACGTGGGTCAGCTAAAGGGCCAAATGATCATCGCCGAAGGGTTTCGAACCGGCGGCGGCAAATCCAGCTTTTTCGGTGAGGCAAAGATCACCGATGAACTGGGCACCAAGGCGGCCACCGCAACAGGTGTGTTCCGGTATCGCAAAGGCGGTGCCTGACCTTGGGACCGCCGGAAATGGCCCCCAAGACCGTTGTTTAGACACCAATAAAGAATCCAAGCGCCGCCGGGACATCCGTCTTTGCGGCGCTTTTCATAGGGTTTTGTCCATCAGCACCTTGCGCCCGTCACGACCAATTTCCCGCCATCCCAAATGGCGATACAGCGCAACGTTTTCAGGCATGTCCACATGAGTGGCCAACTGGATCACCCCCAAACCCCGCCTGCGGCTCTCTGCCTCGGCTTGTGCGATCAGGGCGCGGCCCAAACCGGTGCCACGCATGTCAGGATCAACCGCGACATTGGCCAAATGCGCTGACTCTGATGTGATGACAAGAACGACGCCCCCAACCACCTGCCCGGCCGAAACGGCCACCCACACCAGATGCTTGGCAATGTCGTCACCAACACCTTCGGTAACCGGGGGCAGGTCAGCGATCCGGCCAACATAGGGCGCATAGGCGCGGCCGATGCATTCGGTCAGGGCGGGCGCATCATCGGGTGTGGCGCGGCGTAGGGCAAAACTGGTCATGGCAACAGGGTCGCGCCCTTTAGTTCGCGACTGAACGGAACCGGCAAGGGATCCCGGCCCAAACGCGCGCGATACACCGGCAGACTTTCGGCCACCCGCATCACGTAATTCCGGGTTTCTCGGAAAGGGATGTGTTCGACCCAGTCCACGACATCCACAACCCGCGATCTGGGATCACCAAACAGCCCGATCCATTGGCGCGGCCTGCGCGGCCCCGCGTTATAGCCCGCGGAAACCAACAGCACGTTGCCACCGAATTCCTCTGCCAGACCCGCCAGATAGGTCGAACCCAGCCGTGCATTGTAACGCCAATCATCCCAAACAGCCCTTGGGTCATGGTCCAGCCCAAGGCCCCGCGCCACGTCACGCGCGGTGCCGGGCATCAATTGCATCAATCCCCCCGCACCAACTGCTGACGTGACCCGCGGATCAAATTCGCTCTCACGGCGCGCGATGGCCAACGCCATCTCGGTCGGGATCGGAAGGTCCATCGCCCGCATAGGATGCAGCGCGTAATAATGCCGCGGCACAACAATCGCGCGGCGCGCGGCTGTCTTGCCCAGCATCACCTCAAGATGGGTTTCGCCACGCTCTTCCAACATTCGGCCCAACAGGTCGATGTCCGGGCGCTCAAGCGATGCAGCCATATGCATAAGAAATCGTTCCGCCAAATTGCTTTGACCAGAGGCCAATAACAAAACCGCCGCCTCTCGCAGATCACTGGCGGCAAACACACTTGACCGCCAATCGCCCGCCTCATCCGCCCCGGCAAGCGTGTCGTCAAACGCCGCCCCGATCGCCTCGGCCGCAAGCAATCCATAGAAAGTGGTCTGATGCCGCGCGCCCTGTGCATAGGCCGCGCGTGCGTCGGATCTGCGCCCAGCCGCCGCATGGGCCCGACCGATCCAGTAATGGCCACGCCCCAGCGAGATCGGCGTTTCGACCGCCCCCAGGAACCGTTCAAAATGGCCCAAGGCCAAATCAGCATCGCCCAATTTGCGCAGGGCCAAATACCCCGAAAGCCACTCCAGATCCGCGAAATCGGACCCTTGGGTCAGCTGATGTTGCGAGGCCAGTTGATACGCACGATCAGCCTGACCCTGACGCATGTCCGCGCGGGCATAAGACCTGCGGCGATTGGCCCATTCTTCGGCCAGGCCAAGCCCGCCGGGGATCGCGCTACGTTCCAACATCAGGGCGCGGGCGTCATCATGACGCTTGGCCTTGATCAACCATTCGAAACGATCAAACGACAGCCCTGCATCCGCCAGCTGATCGTCACTCAATCCCCCCAATCGTTCATCGACTCCGGCCTCGCGGCGCTGCAAAGCCCGTCGTGCTTCGGCCAGCTTCCAGTCACTCGCGCTGACCAACGGTTGCATACGATCCATGTCATCGCGAAAACGGCGCCACACCGTCATGTCCAACCGCGCGGCGTGGTGCGGCCGCAACAGCGCTGAATGGCGGGCCAGGAACGCATCGTGCTCGCTCGCGCTCAGCTCCATTCTGCGCCAGGCAAGGACAATCTCGGCGTCAGCGTCACCCTTTTCGCCCCTTCGCGTCAAAGCGCCGGAATGCATCAACACGCCGCGTCCGGTCTGCGGTGGGACATCGCGGAAATATTCGATGATGTCGGCATCGCTCAGACCTTCCAACGCGTATTCGCCTTGCTTGCGCAGGTATCGCAATCCCGGCCAGTCTGATCGGCGCGACAGGAATGCGCGCACCTGGCCAAGCCCGCCCAACCCCGCGCGCAGTCGGTGCCATTCGATAATGTCGCGCGCCACCGGCCCGTCACGTTCCGCCAGCGAAAGCGCGCGTTGCCAATCCCCACGCTCCATCGCATGGGTCGCGCTTGCCAATGGACGTGGGGCAACGAGCGGCAGATCGGCCAGGGCCGGACAGGCCACCAGAAAGGCCCCAAAGACCAGAAACAAGGATATCGGGCGCAAGATTGCTTGCATTTTTCCCATCGACGCTGGATAGACAGCCTTTAGAATAAACCGTCGCTCCCACCACTCAACTCACGATTTCGGGGGGCGGTCAACGCATAGGAAGGAGCGTGTCATGTTCAAAGGGTCAATGCCCGCACTCATCACGCCGTTTACAAACGGCGAGCTGGATTTGGACACGCTCAAAAAGCTGGTCAACTGGCATGTCTCCGAAGGGTCCACCGGATTGGTCCCCGTCGGCACAACGGGCGAAAGCCCGACCTTGACACACCGAGAGCACGAGCAGGTCATCGAAGCCGTGGTGGAATATTCCGCCGGTCGCCTGCCGGTCATCGCCGGTGCCGGGTCCAACAACACGGTAGAAGGCATCCGCCTGATCCAGCACGCGGCCAAAGTTGGCGCTGATGCGGCACTGGTCGTCACGCCCTATTACAACAAACCAACCCAGCGTGGGTTGATCGAGCATTTCAAGGCCATGCACGATTGCTGCGACCTGCCGATCATCATCTACAACATACCCGGCCGATCGGTTGTGGACATGACCCCGGCGACGATGGGCGAACTTGCCAAGCTG
This sequence comes from Pseudooceanicola sp., assembly GCA_050633485.1. Lineage (GTDB taxonomy): Bacteria > Pseudomonadota > Alphaproteobacteria > Rhodobacterales > Rhodobacteraceae > Pseudooceanicola. Next base: position 125,072 of record JBOEGP010000006.1, on the reverse strand, counting down.
CCACGGATCATCGGGGTCAAAGACGCCACAGCCAAAATCGAACGCGTCAGCCAACAGCGCGCGGCCTGTGGAGCCGACTTTGTCCAATTGTCCGGTGAAGACGCGACCGCCCTTGGCTTCAACGCCCATGGCGGCGTCGGCGCCATATCGGTCACAGCCAATGTCGCGCCAAAACTCTGCGCGGAATTCCAACAGGCGACGCTCGCGGGCGATTTTGCCAAGGCGCTGGCCTATCAGGACCGCCTGATGCCGCTGCATGAAACGCTGTTCATCGAACCCGGCCTGATTGGTGCAAAATTTGCAATGTCGGAACTCGGCCTTTGTTCACCAGAGGTGCGTTTGCCGCATGTAGAGCTTGAGGACAGCACAAAGACCGCGATCCGAGGGGCGATGCGCCACGCCGGTTTGCTGAACTGACCAAAAGAAAGGCGGGGGCTCTGCCCCCGTCGCCTACGGCGACTCCCCCGCAGTATTTTGAGCCAGAGGAAGAAGGCAAGTCGCGCGCGCGCTCTTCATCTTTCTTTAAGTACTTTCGGGGGTGAATTGCGGCTTGCCGCAAGAGGGGGCAGACAGCCCCCTTTCTGCCCTCAGTCTAAATTCCTGCGTCAACAATAGCCTTGGCCAACACGGGCACCGTGTTGCTGTTCAACCCGGCGATATTCAACCGGCTGTCACCCACCATATATATCCCATGGTCACGGCGCAGGATTTCAACTTTCTCCTGCGAACATCCCAACCGCGAAAACATCCCGCGGTGCTGGGCAAGGAATCCAAAGCGGTTGGACCCTGACAGGCGTTGAAGCTCGCTCGCGAGCTGTTCACGCAGCGAAAGCATCGAAAGACGCACCTCTTCGAGTTCGCTTTGCCAATCGGCGCGCAATGCGGCATCGCCAAGAATTGTCGAAACGATCCGCGCGCCGTGATCGGGCGGGAAGGAGTAGTTTTGGCGATTCAAAAAGGCCAGATTGCCCTGCGTGGTCTTGCGCAAACCCGGATCCTGGCCAACGGCCATCAAAAGACCCGTGCGTTCACGATAGATCCCAAAATTCTTGGAACAGCTCGCCGCGATCAGACATTCCGGGACCGAGGTCGCCACCATACGGACTGCGGCCGCATCTGCATCCAACCCGTCGCCAAAACCTTGATAGGCTATGTCGATCATCGGCACGGCCCCGGCTTCGTTCAGCCGGGCAACCACTGCGGTCCATTCCGGCAGGGTCAGGTTAGCCCCCGTTGGGTTGTGGCAACACCCATGCAGAAGGACCACATCGCCCGCACGCACCCCTGCAAGGTCGGACATCATGCCTTCGAAATCCACGCCGCCCGTTTCACTGTCGAAATAACGATAGCTGACCGTTTCCACCCCAAGGTATTTCAGGATCGACAGGTGGTTCGGCCAGGTCGGGTCAGACACGAATACCCGCACGCCAGGGTTGGCCATTTGGATCAACTCAAATGCCTGGCGCACCGCACCAGTTCCGCCCGGCGTGGCCACGGCTGACACTGCGTCACGGGACACCGCATCCCCAAGAACCAGGGAAATCATCGCATCGCCAAATGCCGGATCGCCGGCAAGCCCTGTATAGGCTTTGCTGTCCTGTTCCTGCCAAATCCGCTGTTCGGCGTCTTTGACCGCGCGCATGACCGGCGTGACACCCTGTGCGTTCTTATAGACCCCGACGCCCAAATCAATCTTGTCGGCGCGCGGATCGGCTTTGAACATCTCGATCAGCATCAGGATTTTGTCGGCAGGCTGGTCGTTGAGGTTTTCGAACATCACGCGTCTCCGGTCGCGACGGGCAGCGTGGCGAACGCGCCCCATTCAGTCCATGATCCGTCGTAAAGCGCGTGATCGCGTTTTCCGACCCTTTCAAGCGCAAGTGACAATATTGCTGCCGTGATGCCCGATCCACAGGTCGTGATAACCGGCTTTTTCATGTCGACTTTGGCCGCTTCAAAGATACGGCGAATGTCCGCTTCGTCCTTCATCGTGCCATCGGCCTGCAAAAGATCCGTGTATGGCACATTGAAGGATCCCGGAATATGTCCCTTGCGCAAACCTGGGCGCGGCTCGTCCTCTTCGCCGCGAAACCGCCCTGCGGAACGGGCATCGACAATTGCGTAATCGCCCAGTTTCGACGCGGCCGAAACCTGGGTCACATCTTTGACCATCTGGTTCTGACGGCGCACCGTCATATGCCTGTCGCGCACAATGGGTTCCATGTCTTCAACCGGGTGGCCCTCGGCTTGCCATTTTGGAAATCCACCATCAAGGACGGCAACGTCTGCCTGACCCATCAACCGGAACAACCACCAGACGCGCGCGGCAGAGAACAGCCCATGGGTATCATACACGACCACCTGATGACCGTCGCCAACCCCCAGGGCGCGCAGGCGTGACATGAATTTTTCAACCGGCGGCACCATATGCGGCAAATCAGACCGGCCATCGCTGATCTCTTCGATGTCAAAGAACCGCGCGCCGGGAATATGGGCATCTTGGTATTCGGCTTTTGCGTCCCGACCGGTTCCGGGCAGAAACGTGGTGGCATCCAGAATGCGTAGGTCCGGATTTTTCAGATGTGCAGCCAACCATTCAGTGGAAACCAGTGTACTTGGGTCGTCCTGGGCCATCGTCATTCCCCTTTATAAAGCGGTTTCTGCCTAGCGCCGCTGACCCTTGCTGGCAAGGGGATTGGATGAAACTACATGCCCTGTTGCCACCTGCATTGCCTTGCATGGGCACCGACCAAAGGCCGCCGTTGCCGTTCGCCACTGAAAACTGCGCAGGGGCGGGCGGCAAAATGCGCAACAACCGGGTCGCGCGGCTGGACATAAAACCGGTACAACAGGGCCAAACACAGGAGAGCCCGAATGCAACAGGATCGGATAGAAAATGGATACCATTTTCACGTCATGCGCCGTGCGCTTGACCTGATTGATGGGGCCGAAGCGACGCTGGCGCTGGATGATCTTGCCACGCAAATGGGGATGAGCGCGGCACATTTTCAGCGTGTCTTTTCCGCGTGGGTTGGCGTTTCGCCCAAACGGTTTCAGCAATACTTGGCGCTTGGACATGCCAAGACCCTCCTGCGGGACCGTTTCACCACACTAGAAGCCGCGCATAATTCCGGCCTTTCCGGAACGGGGCGTCTGCACGATCTGTTCATCCGCTGGGAGGCAATGAGCCCAGGGGATTTTGCCCGCGCGGGTCTTGGATTGCACATCCGCTGGGATTGGGTGGACAGCCCGTTTGGCGAGGCCCTTGTCATGGGCACGGATCGGGGAATATGCGGCATCGGGTTTTCTGCAGAAACCGGGCGCCAGGCCGCGATGGAAGACCTGACCGCGCGGTGGCCGAAAGCCACGTTTGTCGAGGCGCCGGGCGCATTGGACGATTGGGCCAAGGCCGCGTTTTCCCAGGCAGGAGAGACTCAGCTGCACATGATTGGCGCGCCATTCCAGATCAAGGTTTGGGAAGCCTTGATGCAAATTCCCTCGGGCCACGTGACAACCTATTCCGAAATCGCCCAATCGATTGGAACACCGCGGGCCGTCCGGGCCGTTGGAACCGCCGTCGGGCGCAACCCGGTGTCATTCCTGATCCCCTGCCATCGAGCAATCCGCAAGAGCGGTGGACTGGGTGGGTATCACTGGGGGCTGCCGGTCAAACGCACCATTCTGGCCTGGGAAAGCGCGCGGCGGGACGCGGGGTAAACTCCGGGCGTCCCTGACAGCTGCGACTTTGATATGCCGTGCGACTGAATTGGGCGCACGGAACCCGGTGCCGGGACCGGCTGGCAAGAACCCGCCGACGCTCTCTCATTCGTGCATTCTGCCTGCGAGTGGCTCTGCTATATTGACGCAAGAGCAGACCAATTACTGGAACGAGGTCCTGATATGACACCTAGAAAATCCATTGCCGCGGCTTTTGGCGGCGCATCCCTTTTGATCCTTGGCGCGTGCGCGGAAAGCGGCCAGGACGACGGGTATCGCAATACGCGCCAAAGTGCAGCGATCGGGGGCGTGCTGGGCGCGGCAACCGGCGCGCTGATCGGCAAGAACGCCAAGGGCGCCGTGATCGGCGGCGTGGTTGGCGGGATCGCCGGCGCGGCCTATGGTGGCTACCTGGACAAGCAAGAGCGCGAACTGCGCGGTTCGCTGGGCAATGACGTGCAGATCGTCAACACCGGTGACCGGTTGGTCGTGACCATGCCGCAGGACATTCTGTTTGCCACCGACAGCGCGGTCTTGCGATCGGATCAAACATCAGACCTGCGCACTGTGGCGGCGTCACTGAACAAATACCCTGATACAACGGTGCAAGTGGTCGGCCATACAGACAACACCGGGGATGCCGGATACAATCAGCAATTGTCTTCACGACGCGCGCAGTCGGCTGCGAATGTCCTGGCGAGTTCTGGTGTGAACAATGCCCGGCTTCAGGCCATCGGCCGGGGCGAAGATCAACCCCGCGCGACCAACCAGACGGCCGAGGGGCGTGCCCAGAACCGCCGGGTTGAAATTGTCATTCTGCCCAACGCCTGATCCACGCGGAACCAGACCGAATTCGGGCGCCCCATCGGACATTCCGGTGGGGCGGTTTCAGGTACTGAACTTGTGAATTCCGTGGTGCGCTGAACAGCGGGTCAGAGCGATCTGACGCTGGTGGGAGGGGGGCGCTGCCCCCGCCGGGCCGATGGCCCGACCCCCCGAAGTATTTTTGGAAAGATGAAGCCTGAAAGTGGGAAAGGCCCCGCCGCGGTTTGGCGGGGCCTGGTATTGGGTTTATGCCGCTGCGACCTGCGCCAGGTGATAATCCGTGTCACCCAGTTGTGCGTCGATCATGATGATCCGCTTGGCATAATGCGATCCGGGGTATTCCCATGTCATCGCAATACCGCCATGCATCTGAATCGCCTCTTCGGCGACCAGGCGCCCGGCCCGGCCGATCAGGTTTTTCGCCATCGAGCAATACCGTTTGGCATCCGGGCCGCCGAGTTCGGACGCGGCCTTGATGACAATCGAACGGCTTTGCACGATTTCCGTCAGCATATCCACCGCACGGTGTTGAAGCACCTGAAACGTGCCAATCGGGCGGCCAAACTGTTTGCGCTGTTTGAGGTAATCGACGGTCATCTCGTGCAGCACTTCCATCGCGCCAACCGCTTCGGCGCACAGGCCGAGAAGGCCGGCATTCACCGCGTCCTCAATTGCTGCTTCGGCATTGGCGAGGATCAGCTTGGCCGGGGTGTCTTCGAGGACGACCTCGGCCGCGCCGCCGCCGTCCATCAGGCCATAGCCTGTGACCGACGCGTCAGAGGCCTGCACCTCATAAACCGACAGGCTGCCGCCGTCCTTGGCGGCAATCAGCAACACATCCGCCGCCTGTCCGCCGTAAACGAGCGACTTGCGGCCCGACAGCTTGCCATCTTTGGCGACCGTCGTCATGCCCGTCAGATCATAGGGCGCATCAAGTTCGCCAAGACCAACCGCGTATTTCGTGGCGCCCGACAGCAGCCCCTCCTGATCCGCGCCAGCGGCGGTCAGGATGCGTGATGCCATGAGGCCACCCAGAACCGGTTCCGGACAAATCGCGCGGCCCAGCTCTTCGAACACCACTGCGATGTCGAAACCCGTGCCGCCAAAGCCGCCCGCGTCCTCGGGAGCGACGGCAAACAGGGCGCCAAGTTCGCTGAGTTCGGCCCATTTTTCGGCATCGTGAAACGGCGCCTCATAGGCCACCTTGATGCGGTGATCGACGGGGTATTTATCCCCAAGGTAACGGCGCAGGCTGTCGGACAGCATCTGGCGGTCTTCGGTCAGATCAAAATCCATGTCTTATAGCCCCAGCATTGTCTTGGTTAGAATGTTTCGCTGAATCTCGTTCGAGCCACCGAAAATCGACGTTTTGCGGTTGTTGAAATACCGCGCAGCATTGTTGGCGTGCCCCTGTGGCGCGACATCAAGGTTGGTGCCTTTGAGTTCGCCCGGGAACGGTGCCGCAGCGGGACCAAGCGCGCGACGGCGAATGTCCTTGAGTTCCTGGTTGATGACCGTGCCCTTGATCTTGAGGATCGAGGTTTCCGGCCCCGGTGCACCCTGTTTTTGCGCGGTAAAGAGCATCCGAAGATTGGTGATCTTCATCGCTTCAAGGTCAATCTCGGCCTGGGCCACGCGGGCCGCAAACAGCGGATCCTGCATCAGTGGCTTGCCATTGCGTGTGACCTTTTTGGCCAATTCCTTGACCTCTTCCAACTCCAGCATGGAAAAGCCGACGCCGGCGATGCCCGTGCGTTCGTGGGTCAAAAGATACTTGGCGATGGTCCAGCCCTTGTTCTCTTCTCCGACGAGGTTGGCGTAAGGCACCCGCACGTCCGTAAAGAACACTTCGTTCACCTCGTGACCACCTTCGATCAACTTGATCGGGCGCACTTCGATGCCGGGCGTTTTCATGTCAACGAGGATAAAGGAAATGCCTTCCTGTTGCTTTACATCCGCATCGGTACGGCACAGGCAAAAGATCATATCGGCGTGCTGGCCCAAAGTCGTCCAGGTTTTCTGACCGTTGATCACCCATTCGTCACCGTCGCGAACCGCCTTGGTCTTGAGGCTGGCAAGGTCCGATCCCGCACCGGGTTCGGAATAGCCCTGACACCACCAATCGTCGCCGTTCAGAATGCGTGGCAGGTGGTAATCCTTTTGCTCCTGAGAGCCGAATTTCTGCAACACGGGGCCAAGCATCGACAGGCCAAACGGCACGATACGCGGCGCATAGGCGGCACAGGATTCTTCGTCAAAGATGTGCCGTTCGACAGGACCCCAAGGGGGGCCACCGTATTCGACCGGCCATGTCGTCGCCAACCAACCCTGTTTGTTCAGGATCGCATGATACCGTTCCATGATCTCTTTGGTCAGTTCACCGCCATTCTTGACCGCGTCACGAATGTCATCGGGCAAGTTCTGCGCAAAGAAATCTCTGACCTCCTGACGGAAGGCCTCCTCCTCGGGTGTAAAGTTCAGGTCCATTTCTGGCCTCCTCCTCAGTTGTTCAGATCGGCGAAGGTTGTGCCGTCAGCTGCCATCTTGCGCAGCAGTTCGGGCACTTGCCAATAGTTGGAATCTTCTTTGGCGTAGGCTTCGATGCGGGCCACCAGTTCAGCCGCGCCAATCGTGTCGGCATATTGCAGGGGACCACCACGGAACCGCGGAAAGCCATAACCGAACAGGAACACCATATCGACATCCACGGGCCGCTTGGCTGTGCCGTCTTCGACCACGCGCGCCGCTTCGGAAATCATGGCTGTCATGTAACGGTCGATGACATCCTGATCGGTGAAGTTCTGTGGCGTCACGCCCAGTTCTGCGCGGGCTTCGTCGATCATCTTGGCCACTTCGGGATTGGGCACAGGCGCCCCGGCCTCGTAGATGTAATAGCCCTTGCCGGTCTTGCGGCCGTACCAGCCCTGTTCACAAATCTTGTCCGCCACAGTGCCGCCATAGCGTTCGTTGGGATCCAGCCCCTCTTCTTTCTTGCGCTGGCGGGTCATGTACCCGATGTCGAGCCCGGCCAGATCGCCCACCTTGTGGGGCCCCATGGCAAATCCGAACCCTTCCAGGGCATCGTCAACCTGTTGCGGGCTTGCGCCGTCCTGAACCAGATAGGCGGCAACCTTGCCGTAATGGCCCAGAATGCGGTTCCCGATAAACCCGTCACAGACCTGCGCCAAGACGCCGACCTTTTTCAGCTTTTTGGCCAATGCAAATCCGGTGGCCAACGCGTCAGGCGCGGTCTTGGCACCCTGAACAATCTCAAGCAGGCGCATCACATGCGCGGGGCTAAAGAAATGAAGGCCAAGTACGTCCTGAGGACGGTTGGTCATGTCGGCAATGGCGTTGATATCAAGGTACGACGTGTTCGAAGCAAGGATCGCACCCGGCTTGCAAATCGTATCGAGCTTGCCAAAGATGTCTTTCTTGATCTCCATCTTTTCGAACACGGCTTCGATGACCAGATCGACATCGGCCAGATCATCCATCGACAGGCTTGGTTCAAGCATGGCAAGCGCCGCATCGCGTTTGTCCGCGGCCAACTTGCCGCGCGACACTGCACCGTCAAGGTTCTTGGTGATCGTTGCAATGCCGCGATCCAACCCGTCCTGTTGCACTTCGATCAGGCGGACAGGAATGCCGGCCAACAGGCAGGACGTGGTGATACCAGACCCCATCGTGCCACCGCCGATGACGCCAATTTTGTTCAATGGACGCGTGTCGCCCTTGGCCTCGGGGATGTTGGACACGGCCCGCTCACCAAAGAATGCGTGGATCAAACCGGCGCGTTGCGGCGTTTCCATGCAGTCGATAAAGCACTGGCGTTCCACCTTTAGCCCGTCTGCCAACGGCAGATTGCAGGCTGCGACGGCTTCGACACATTTCACTGGTGAAATCAGATGCGGGTTCTTTTTGCGAACGCCTGCAAGGGTGGCCTCAATGACGGCAGGATCATAATCCGCTTCGATCAGATCACTGCGACGGGTCGCCAGATTGCCCGCGATAACGTCTTGCGCCGCGGCCAATGCGACATCGCGCGGCTCTCCGGTGGCGACACGGTCAACTGCGCCTTTGCTCAGCGCCTCTTGGGCGGGAACCTGACGGCCGGACAGGATCACATCCAATGCAAACGGCAAACCCGCCAGGCGTGGCAGGCGTTGCGTGCCACCGGCACCGGGCAACAGGCCCAACAGAACCTCGGGCAGGCCAATCCGCGCGCCTTCAATCGCAACGCGGGCATGTGTGGAAAGGGCCAGTTCATAACCGCCACCCAGCGCGGTGCCGTGAATCACGGAAATCACCGGGATCGGGCTTTGTTCGATTGCGGTCAGAACATCACCCAGCCCAGGTTGTTTGGGCGGTTTACCAAATTCGCGAATATCGGCACCGGCAACAAATGTGCGACCCGCACAATAGATTGCGATGGCCTTGGCCGTGCCTTCGGAGATCAGGCTTTCGACGGCTTTCTGCAACCCTTCGCGGACCGCATGGCCGGTCGCATTCACTGGTGGATTGTCGATACAGATTAACGCCGCATCGCCATCGCGGCCAATACTGATTACGTCATTGATTTTGGTGTTTTCCGCCATGTGCCGTCCCTCATGCTAAACCATGCCGGGGGACAGGCATTACGCACGCCAAACTGCGCCGGAATCCTCCCCCCCTTTGCGGTCGGCACACTAGGGAAGCCGGGGGAGGAGGTCAACCAGCGGAAAAGTGTTCCACTATGCGGAAATCTTCCAAAGCGACTGTGCCTTGGGCGTCAGGCCAGGCACCGGTGTGTCGGGCGCGGTGTCCTCCTGGGCGGTCTGGTCGGGCATTGGTCCGCAGGTAACTGGAACGTCCGGTTGAAACTGGACCGAACCACACAGTTTTAACCCACCGGTTTCGCGGTCAATAACGATCCGGCTGAAAAAGACATCGCCCGATGGCGCGGTCAGTTTCGGCTGTGTGTGGATTTTTGGCCCCGACTGGGCAATGGCACCATTCGCAAGTGTCAAGGCAGACAGGGCCGTCAAGATTGTCATTCGTTTCATCGTCAGTGACTCCTGATTGGGATGTTTACGACGACATACCACCACCTTTGCCAAAACATGCGTGACAAAGGCGTTCATGCTTTGTGATCCGTCAGGAAATGATTTCAAACCTGGTCACATCAACCATGCCCCGGTCGGTGATTTTCAACGCCGGAATGACCGGAAGCGCCAGGAAAGCGAGCTGTAGGAAAGGTTCCTCAAGGGTGACGCCCAATGCCTTTGCCGCGTTTCGCAGCGTGACAAGATCGTCATGCACCGCCTCGAACGGTGACAGGCTCATCAACCCCGCAACGGGGAGCGGCAGTTCAGCGCGCACTTGCCCGCCCTCAACCACAACGAAACCGCCTTCGATGCGGGCCAACCTGTTCGCGGCCAGCGCCATGTCCTCATCATCGACGCCAACGCACACGATGTTGTGGTGATCATGGCAAACCGTCGAAGCGATGGCACCGCGTTTCAAACCGAACCCTTTGACGAATCCAGTTGCGATATTGCCGTTGATTCCGTGCCGTTCGATGACAGTGATCTTGACCAAATCGCGATCCGGGTCCGGGCGTTTGTCACCATCCACCACTGGAATGTCTTCGTGCAAATGCTCTGTGATGATCTTGCCGTCCAAAATCCCGATAACGTCGGTTTCCGATCGGTTATCCTTGGTGCGGAAATCTTCTGCTTCGACCGTCGGAGCTTGCATCGAATATCGTCCGACCGGCGGCGTCACCTTGCGTGCGGCAAACGCGGTGTCGTTCACCACCACGCCACCGGCAAGCACCATATCCGCGCGGCATTCCGAAAGATCACCCAACACAACAATATCTGCGCGCTTGCCCGGCGCGACCTGTCCGCGGTCCTTTAGGCCAAACGCTTCGGCCGCCGAAAGGCTGGCGGCGCGATACACTGCCAAGGCGGGGCATCCCAGCCGGATCAATTCACGGATCATGTAATCCAGATGCCCGAATTCCCCGATATCAAGCGGATTTCGATCATCGGTGCACAGGCACATATAGGCCGACGTCACATCATTCAGCAAAGGTTGCAGCGCGCGCAAATCCTTGGAAACCGACCCCTCGCGGATCAAAACACGCATGCCTTTTTGCAGCTTTTCGCGGGCTTCATCGGCTGTTGTCGCCTCGTGTTCCGTCCGGATTCCGGCGCTGACATAGGCGTTCAGATCGCGCCCGCCCAATTGCGGCGCATGTCCGTCGATGTGGCGCCCGCGAAACGCGTCCAGTTTGGCCAAACACCCCGGATCACGGTTGATAACACCGGGATAATTCATGAACTCGGCCAGGCCGATGACCTTGGGATCGTCCATCAACCGTGCCAAATCATCGGCAGAAATATCTGCCCCGCTGGTTTCCATATGGCTGGACGGCACACAGGACGACAGGTTGATCCGAATATCCATCACCGTTTCACGCGCCGATTTCAGGAAATATTCGATTCCCGGAACACCGATCACATTGGCGATTTCGTGCGGGTCACAAATGGCCGTGGTCACCCCGCGCGGCCCCACACACCGGTCAAATTCATGCGGCGTGACCAGAGAGCTTTCGATGTGCAAATGCGTGTCTATGAAACCGGGAACCAGCGTTTTTCCTCGTACATCGATTTCAAGATGGCCACTGTATTGTTCGCCAATCCCGACGATTGTATCGCCACAGATCGCAACGTCGCCTTCGACAAAATCCCCTGTAACAACATCCAGAACCCGCCCGCCTTTCAGCACCATGTCGGCGGGCGTTTCCCCCCGCCCCTGAGAGATGAGGTCACCAAGAGGTCGCAGTGTCATGATACAATCCAATCACAGAAGACGCGTTGCTACAGGTGACTGCAAAGCGGCACCACTGTCCAGATCGACCATTGCGCGTCAGAGGGTCACGTGTCAGCGTCACGCCAAATAGCAAAACTTTTTTGACTTGGCTGAAAAAAGCGGCGAGCAGACACATGACCGATACCATCCTGATCCTCAACGGGCCGAACCTGAACCTTCTTGGGCAACGGCAGGTCGACATTTATGGTGGTGAAACACTGGCCGACATCGAAACGGATTGCCGCAGGTTGGGCGAAAGCATGGGCCTTGGCGTCGATCTAAGGCAATCCAACCATGAGGGAGAGCTGGTTGACTGGATTCACGAGGCGCGTGGCACCCGTGCCGGGATTATCATCAACCCGGCGGCCTATTCCCATACATCCGTCGCCATCCTTGACGCGTTGAACACCTTCGAAGCGCCGGTGATCGAAGTACATATTTCCAACATCCACAAGCGCGAGGCATTCCGCCACCATTCCTATGTGTCTGCCCGCGCCGATGGGGTGATCGCGGGCTGTGGCACCAACGGCTATCAACTGGCCCTGCGGCACATGGCGGTGCTTCTGGCATCATGACGGGGCCCGCCGCGTCGCGTCGCCTGGACGACCGGATCGCGGGCCCGGCGGTTGTCATTCTGACGACATTGGTGATCTGGTCGCTTTGGGGCGGGCCAGATTGGGTGGGCACGGCGGCCGCACTGCTCCTCCCTGCGGTGATCGCGCTTCAGGCGATCCGCGTGCGGGCCGGGCGATTGATCTTTTTCATCGTCGCAATCGCGCTGTTTTTCTGGGCCGTCCTGCGGGTGCCCGACTGGACAAATCCGGTTATGGAAGCCCTGGACCGGGGCGCATTCATTGCGGCCTATTTTGCGGCGCTTGCCACCTTGCGACACGCCGCTGACACATCCCCGTCGATCAAGGCCTGCGGTCATTTCCTGGCGCATCAACCGCCGGGCCGCCGGTATCTGGCCTTGTCGATTGGCGCGCATTTGTTCGCGCTTTTGCTGAACTATGGCGCAATTGGATTGCTGGGCAACCTTGCCGGTGCCAGTGCTGCCACCGAACCCGATCCTGCGGTACGCGACATTCGCAAGCGGCGCATGTTGGTGGCGATTCAGCGTGGGTTCGGGTCGATGTTGCCCTGGTCCCCCCTGGCATTTGCCGCCGCCATTTCGACAACTCTTATTCCCGGCGTGTCCTGGGCCAAGGCCCTTCCCTACGCTGTGGTGTCGTCGTTTTTGCTGTTGGTCATCGGCTGGGGTCTGGACACGATATTCAAACCGCGGTTGCCCGCACGGCCAGCACCACCACACACCACAACCGCCCCCGTTGCCCCCCCTGCCCCTTCACCCACCGAAGGGTGGCGGACAACCATCCCCCTGGCCGTCCTGCTGGTGCTGTTGATGAGCCTGACAGTCTCACTCCACCTGTCCACCGGGTTGCGGGTCACGGCGATTATCCTGCCGGTCGTTCCGTTGATTGCGATAGGTTGGGTCGCCCTTCAGGGCCCGGCGGGGCATCGGGCCGGCCACGCGGCGCGCAGGGCAGGAAATTACGTTCGCGTCGATCTTCCTCCGTATCGGGATGAGATCCTGCTGATGGCTTGCTCTGGGTTCATCGGCTCTCTGGGCGCGGTCCTGCTTGGCCCTTTGATCGCCGCATCGGGGTTGGACCTGACGCAATGGCCGGTCTGGGCGGTGCCTGTGTTGCTGGTGTGGTTGATCCCGCTTACCGGCCAATTGGGGGCAAACCCCCTGTTGTCAGTCATGCTGATCTATCCCATCGTTCCCAGCCCAGAGACATTGGGCGTCACACCCACAACCCTGTTCATCGCTGTTACTGCCGGTTGGTCCATCACCGCGACCAGCGCACCTTTCACCGCCACTGCTCTTTTGCTGGGCCGGTTCGCCGGGGTCAGCCCCTTTCGCGTGTCATGGGGGTGGAACGGTGCCTATTCGTTGGTCAGCGCCACGGCACTGACCATCTGGGTCATCATCATGGCCGAATCCGGGATGGGTTAGGACGGATCGGTGCCGGTCACCCGCCGCAGCAAACGCAGCAGCTCTGCGCGTTCATCATCGCCAAGTGGCAAGGTGATCTCGTCCTGAAGCGCAACGACGACAGGGCGCGCCTGTGCCAAAAGGTTTCGCCCCGCATCACTCAGCGCCAGAACACGCGCGCGTCTGTCTGAAACGCTGACCTCGCGGGTGACAAGCCCACGCGCCGTCAACCGGTCAACGACACCGCCAATCGTGGCGCGATCACAAAATACCGTCGCCGCCAATGTCGCCTGGTCCAATCCAGGTGTGTGATCCAACGCGGCAAGTGCTGCGAATTGCACCGGCGTTAAACGAATGTCCATGGCCGCCATCCGATCCGCAAACAACGCTGTCGAAATCTGGTTCAACCGGCGGATCAAATGCCCCGGCATGTCCAGAACTTCCAAATGCTCCACGCGAAACCTCTTCTTGCCGCCTTTGCGATGTCTATAATATGTATACTTACCAAACTCGCCTGCCAAGCGAGTCGAAATGAGGGAGGACATCATGACCCAACTCGGCACGCTCGACGAACTTCCACAGGATTACCGCGACGCTATGACCGCCGCGGGCGTCGCGCCCCTGTGGCCAATGATGCGCAATGTTCTGCCCCACGGGCAGCCCAATCCGGTCACGCAGCCCGGCCATTGGACATATGAGTCCGTTCGGCCCCTTTTGCTGCGGGCGGGCGACCTGACCCCGGTGGAAAAGGCGGAACGCCGTGTGTTGGTCTTGTCTGATCCGGGGCGTGGCGCGGGCGCAATGTGCGCGACGCCGTCGATCTACCTTGGGATGCAATTGCTGCTGCCCGGCGAAACCGCCCCGGCTCATGTGCACACACCCTCTGCGACCCGGATCATCGTCGAAGGCAACGGCGGCTTTACGGTCGTTGATGGCGAAAAACTACCGATGGAAGAAGGCGATCTGGTTCTGACCCCCGGCGGGGACTGGCACGATCATGGTCACGAAGGCGACGGCCCGGTTGTCTGGCTCGATGCGCTGGACCTGCCGTTGTTTGTCTATCTCGAAGGGTCATACGCAACCGAAGGCCCGCTTCAGGCACAGCGCAACCGCCCGGACGCAAGCCAGGTCGAATACCTGTCCGCTGGCCTTGTCCCGTCGCGCCGCCTTGGCGCGCAGGTGCGCAAATACCCCCAGGCCAGATTCCCCTGGAAACGAACCGAAGCCGCGCTGCGCGCCATGGCGCAATACACCGACGAATTGCCCGAACTGGATTATGTGAACCCGGAAACCGGGCAGGACGTTTTGCCAACAATGGGCTTCACCGCGATGATGCTGCCCGCCGGACATACGGACATGCCGCCGATCAGATCGGCATCGGCCGCGTTTCACGTTGTCAAAGGGCGCGGAACCACACTTGTGAACGGGCAGAAAATCACTTGGGGCCCCAAAGACACCTTTACCGCACCTGTGTTTTCCGAAATCACCCATCAGGCGGGCGAAGAAAGCTTTCTGGTTCGCATTCACGACCGCCCGCTTCAGGACAAGCTGGGTTATTATGAGGAACGCGCGAGATGAGCCTTTTTTCCCTGCCCCCGATCCCCGATGTCCCCGTCAAAGGCGAGGCCGAAGGTTACCCGGTGCGGCGCATTTTTTGCGTCGGCCGAAACTATGCGGCCCATGCCGCCGAAATGGGAAATGAGGTGGATCGCGAAGCGCCATTCTATTTCACAAAATCCCCCGCGAACATGGTGCTAAGCGGCGCAAAACTGCCCTATCCCCCCGGCACATCAGATTATCATCACGAGATGGAATTTGTCATTGCCATCGGCGCGCCGGTGTTTCGCGCATCGCCCGCCGAGGCCGAAAAAGCGATCTATGGCTATGCCTGTGGCCTGGACATGACACGCCGCGATCGTCAGGCCGAAGGCAAGGACAAGCGGCGGCCCTGGGACCTTGGCAAGGATGTCGAAGGCAGTGCCGTGATCGCGGAAATCACAAAGGCGGCTGATTTCGGGTCTGTTTCTGGCCAACGGATCGCGCTTACGGTCGATGGTTCCATTCGTCAGGATGCAACCCTGACCGAACTGATTCACAAGGTGCCGGATGTGGTTGCCCACCTGAGCGGTTATTATCACCTCGGGGCGGGCGACCTGATCTATACCGGCACACCCGCCGGTGTTGGCGCCGTCAACCCCGGCGCGGCGCTTGAGGGTACGATTGACGGCCTTGCCCCGATCCACCTGACGTTGACAGCACCGGAATAGGCCCAGCCTGATCGCGTTATTCGGATGGCACGTGACTGGTTGTGACTTCGACCATCACCCGGCCATCCGGACGCATCACCTGCGTGCGTACAACCGACAAACGCCGCCCCTTTTTGACGAACTCTGCCTTGGCTGTCATCACGCCATCGCGCATGTTCGAAAACAGGTTTGCGTTAAGGTTCACGGCCAGCGGAAACCCTTTCATCCCCTCTGACGCCTTGGCATCGCCAAGGACCAACCGGGTCGCAACCACATCCGCGAACCAGATCATCG
Organism: Pseudooceanicola sp.; assembly: GCA_050633485.1. Classification (GTDB taxonomy): domain Bacteria; phylum Pseudomonadota; class Alphaproteobacteria; order Rhodobacterales; family Rhodobacteraceae; genus Pseudooceanicola. The sequence goes on along the minus strand of JBOEGP010000006.1, from coordinate 109,133 downwards.
CGCCCGCATGAACCGTGCCGAACGGATTCAAGATCCCTTCCTGAACCGCCATTTCGCCCTGCGCCAATTCCGGGCTTTCGCATCGAACAGTAAATGCGATGCGCCCCTCATATGTTGTATCGCTCATCTCGCGCCCCCTTTGATCTGCGCAAGGATGCACAGGGTCCAAGGGCCGATGCAATAGCCAGGCATCGCGTTGACCAGCCTGAAAGCGCCGCGTTCACAGGCCTATAACAGGCTCTAACACAGACATTTTGGCCCCTGAGGGGTTGCGATCAGCGCCGAAAGCGACGGAACAGGTCCCTGCGCAATCTCAACCCGGTTGTCGTCGATAAGCGGCCCAATCATTCCCTTTAGCCTGGCGGGGTCGGGGTGGGACAATACCAACCTGTCTAGGGCCAGACCTGCGGCTGGCATGGCACGTGGCGGCAGGGGTGCGGAACCCCATTCCAATACTGTCGGAAATGTTCCACCCTCAGGAAGGCTTCCGTCATCCGGGACGGTAAGCCGCCATGACAGGGAACCGCGCGTCACCGGGATTGCAGGCCCCGATGTGGCGGGCAGATCTGACATTGCCATGTCAATATCATCGACCCGCACAACCCAATGCGCCAAACGCGGCACCGCAGGCGGATTGTCCAGACCAAACCAACGCCGCCGGCTTGGTCCTTTGGCATTCGGATCAGGCGCGATAACCTCAAGAAAGGCGTCATCGCCAAGCCGGACCAAATGATTATGCGTTCCCATCAACGGATGCGCACCGCCCTGCGGCAAGCGCACGCCAATCTGACGTTCCACATGGTCCAATCCCGCCTCGATCGAGGCCGCGACAACCACAATGTGATCAAGTTCCGATACCATCACCGCCCCAAGCCGGGCAAACCGGTAAGCCCCGATCCGCCATAGATCCAATCCAACGCATCATACCAATCCTCGGGCGTTTTCGCCGACATGATCTGATTTCTAAGAGCGGCATGTGCCCCGTCAGGGTGGTAGATGTGATCGCCAATCTGGCGTGATGTCAGTTGGACCCGCGCAGTTCGCAAACGCCTTTGGGTCGCATAGGCGTTCAACGCATGTTCCGTGATGCCGGATTTGCCCATCTCGGCGGAAAGGCAAACAGCGTCTTCCATCGCCATACAGGCGCCTTGGGCCATATATTGCATCATTGGATGCGCGGCGTCCCCCAACAGCGCGACGCGCCCATCAACCCACGTCATGACCGGATCACGGTCGCACAAAACCCAAAGCCGCCAATCCCTGCCCTTTTCGATCACCTGTCGGGCAACCGGGGCCACGTGTTCGAACCCGCGCCGCACCTCGTCGCGACTGACCGGTTTGCCGGCAACTGGGTCCGGCGCATCATTGTGATAGGTCACCACCAGATTGAACATTTTCCAACCCGACAACGGATAATGGACGATATGGCATTTTGGTCCGGCCCACAGCGTCGCTGCGTTCCAACGCAAATCCTCGGGCATCTGATCCGTGGGAATGACTGACCTGTATGTTGTGTGTCCCGACACGCGCGGCGCGCCGTCCCCGACGACCCGCTTGCGAATGTTTGACCACAACCCATCCGCACCGATCAGCGCAGACCCTGTCACCCGTTCCCCGCCGGACAAAAACACTGTGACGCTGGAACCATCCTGTTCGTAATCCTGAACCTCGGCGTTTGTGCGCAGATCAACCAGCGGACTGTCCTGACAGGCCCTTAGGAACACCCCATGCAGATCACCGCGATGAACCACCGCATAAGGGTTGGCAAAACGCGCACGAAATTCTTCGCCCAAGGGGATACGACAGATTTCGTCACCCGCGATCGCATCCATCAGCCGCAGATTGTCGATATAGACCGCCATCTTGCGCGCGGCTTCGCCAACGCCAAGATAATCGAACGCGTGAAAGGCATTCGGGCCCAATTGGATCCCTGCGCCAATCTCACCAAGTTGGGCGGCTTTTTCCAGCACAACGGACGCGATCCCCTGCCGCGCAAGGCCCATAGCCGCCGCCAAACCACCAATACCGCCGCCTGCGATCAGAACCGAATTTTCCGCAGTCATTGTGCTCTCTCCCGAATATAGAATGTGTACTTACTATATTCGGGTGGATCAATCGCATTGTGGTTCCGGACGGTTCCAGATCGCGCGCAAAACACCGCTGCGGGACAGCATTGATCTAACGCCCCCGACCAACAATCAAGAACCGCTGAAAAGCCCCGGATTAGACCCTATTGCAGATCGCCAAAAGCCGCCTTCAGCCGCGAAACTGCTTCCTCCACGCGGGCCCTTGGGGTCGCTATGTTGAAGCGGTTCCATGACTCTCCGCCTGTTCCAAACGTCGGACCTTGGTTGACCGCGATCTTCGCGTCTTGGGCGATTCGACGCATTATTTCGTCGCGCTCCATTCCGGTGCCCGAAAAATCCACCCAAGCGAGATAGGTGCCCTCAAGCGCCATGGACCTAAGACCAGGAATATCGGCAATTCCGGCATCAAATACCTTTCGGTTCCCATCCAGATATAGGGTCACCGCATCCACCCATTCGGCCCCTTCCGGGCTATAGGCGGCGGGAACCATGTGCTTGCCAAAGGCATTGGGCGACAGGCCCAGCGACGCCATCGTGGTGCGAAATTCCTCGCGTAATATCGTATCCTCGATGATGACATTGCCAGTGTGCATGCCCGCCAGATTGAATGTCTTGGTCGTCGCCGTCATCATGACTGTGCGGTTGGCCGCGTCCGGGGCCGCAACGGCAAAGGGAACATGGCGGTGACCCGGCATGATGATATCGGAATGAATTTCATCCGAAACGATCAGCAGGTCATGACGTTCTGCGAATTCGGCCAGCTCCTTCAGCTCGGCTTCGCTCCAGCAGCGGCCGCCGGGGTTGTGCGGGGAACAAAGAATTATCATCTTTTCGTCGCCCGTCATCTGGGCATCATAGGCGGCGAAATCCATTTCATACCGACCGTCATTTTCGACCAAGGTACATTCAACAATCCGCCGCCCCGCCGCATTCAACACCTTGGCAAAGGCGTGATAGACCGGCGTAAACAGGATCACCCCGTCGCCCGGTTGCGTCCATGTCTGCACGCACAGCGCCATGCCATTGACCAAGCCATGCGTCGAAAAGATCGAATCCGGATCCGCAATGTCCCAGCCATTGCGTGTGCGCATCCACCACCGAATGGCATCCAAATAGGCGGAATCGTCGCCAAAATACCCGTAAATCCCGTGATCAACATAGGCCCGTAACGCGTCTTGCACACATTCCGGTGGGCGAAAATCCATATCCGCCACCCACATTGCGATTCCATCATCAGGCGAAACGCCGGAAACGTCCTGCATACGATCCCATTTCGACGAATGCGTGCCGCGTCGTTCGATGATTTCGTCAAAATCCATATTTGATCCTCGGCTTTTTTCGGCGCAAACGCTAACCGATACTGCATCGCCTGCAAGGGGGTCGTTGCGTAGCCCTGAACACTCGCCTAAATGACACGAATGAAACGACCAATCCTGCTCCATCCCGACCCACGCCTGAAAAAGGTGGCCGCACCCATCGCCGATATCAGCGATGAATTGCGAACACTGGCCGACGATATGCTGGAAACCATGTACGACGCGCCGGGCATCGGTTTGGCCGCGCCGCAGATCGGTGTTTCCGACCGCCTGATCGTGATGGATTGCGTGAAAGATGGCGGAGATGCACGGCCCTACGCCATGTTCAACCCCGAGATCATCGCGTCATCCGACGAAACCAACACCTACGAAGAGGGATGCCTTTCCATCCCCGAGCATTATGGCGAAGTGGTTCGACCGGCCGAGGTTGAGGTTCGCTGGATTGATCGGGACGGCAAGGAACAGACCGAAACGTTCGACAAGCTTTGGGCGACCTGCGTTCAGCACGAGATTGATCACCTGAACGGCAAGCTTTTCATCGACTACCTTGGCCCAATGCGGCGTCAGATGATCACCCGAAAGATGCAAAAGCTGAAACGCGAATTGGCGCGGGATTAGGACCATGACCGCCCGCCCGATCCTGCGTTGGCCTGACAAACGTTTGCGGACCCGGGCGCATGATGTCGCCGGGGTAACAGACGACGTTCGGGAAACCTGGGCCGATATGATCGACACGATGGAGGCCATGCCCGGCGTCGGCCTTGCGGCGGTTCAGATCGGTGTGATGCGGCGGCTCGCCGTGGTCGATGCATCTGACACCCGCGGTCAGGCAGTGTGCATGGCCAACCCCGAAATCCTGCATGCCAGTGTCGATCTGCGTCCGCACACCGAAGCAAGCCCCTGTTTGCCCGGAGTATCCGCCCAGATTGCCCGCCCGCGCGCCGTGACCGTCCGATTTATGAATTCAGACGGGTTGATCGAAGACCGGGATTTCGTTGGCCTGTGGGCGACGTCAGTTCAACATCAGATCGACCACCTTGCGGGCAAAATGTACTTTGACCGGTTGAGCAAGACCAAGCGGGACATATTGTTGCGAAAAGCCCGAAAAGGCACGGGTTAGACCCGGAATCAGTCCGGGAAACCGCCGAAAGGATTCACAATGCGCATCGTCTTTATGGGAACGCCTGACTTTTCAGTGCCGGTGCTGAACGCCCTGTTTGATGCCGGTCACGACATCGCCGCAGTGTATTGTCAGCCCCCGCGCCCTGCCGGGCGTGGCAAGAAAGATCGCCCAACCCCCGTTCATGCGCGGGCGGTCGAACTCGGCCTTGAGGTTCGGCATCCAACATCGCTCAAGTCGCCCGAAGCGCAGGCAGAATTTGCGTCCCTTCGCCCGGAGATGGCTGTTGTCGTCGCCTATGGGCTGATCCTGCCCCAACCGGTTCTTGATGCGCCGGAACGCGGGTGCCTGAACATACATGCGTCCTTGTTGCCCAGATGGCGCGGCGCTGCTCCGATTCATCGGGCCATTATGGCTGGTGACGCTGAAACCGGAATCTGCATCATGCAGATGGAGGCCGGTCTGGATACCGGACCGGTCCTTATGCGCGAGTCGACCGCGATCGGACCCGAAGAAACCACTGGCATGCTGCACGACCGTCTGTCTGACATCGGCGCGGCCCTGATCACAAGGGCTCTGGAGCAGATTGAAACCCTGACACCAACCCCCCAGCCCCAAGACGGCGTCACCTATGCCACCAAGATTGACAAGGCTGAGGCACGCATAGACTGGACACGGTCATCAGACGAGGTTGATCGCCAAATTCGCGGACTTTCGCCTTTTCCCGGCGCGTGGTGCGAAATCGGTGATCAGCGTGTCAAACTTTTGGGATCCCGGCCTAGCCAAGGTTCAGGTCCGGCCGGACAGGTGCTGGACAACGCATTGACCATCGCTTGCGGAACCGGGGCTGTGCAAATCCTGCGTCTTCAGCGCGCCGGAAAAGGTGCCCAGGACGCTGATGTGTTTTTGCGTGGCGTGGATGTGCCCGCGGGCACCCAACTGTAGCCGCTGGTCGCAACTGACATCGCGCCGACCGCTTGGCAGCGCACCACTTGTAAGTGCCAATTCCGCGGATTACTATTCCGGCTCACCTCGGGGTGCCTGCAAGGGCTGAGATGCGACAAGCGAACCCGTTGAACCTGAACCGGTTAAGACCGGCGGAGGGAAGGTTGTCGAAAGCATCCGACTGACTCCGCCCGTCGCGATAAGGAGGATGCCATGCGTCATCTCGCTATTGCCACGGGACTTCTGTTTGCCACCGAAACGTTGGCACAGACGCCCATATTGACTGTCTATACTTATGACAGTTTCAACACCGAATGGGGTCCCGGCCCCGCTGTCGAAAAGGCCTTTGAGGCCACCTGCGGCTGCGATCTTCGATTTGTGTCGGCGGGGGATGGCGCGGCGCTTTTGTCGCGTATCCGCCTAGAGGGCAGCCGAAGCGACGCCGACGTCATTCTTGGGCTGGACACGACGTTGATCGCTCAGGCCGAGGCAACTGGCCTGTTCGCGCCGCACGCCCAAAGTGTTGAATACGACCTGCCCGTTACATGGACGGATCAGACATTCGTGCCTTTCGACTGGGGCTATTTCGCCTTTGTCGGGAAAAAAGACGGCGTCGCGCCTGCGAACTTTCAGGACCTTGCCGCCGGGTCGAATTCGATCGTCATTCAGGATCCGCGCAGTTCCACGCCGGGCCTCGGGTTGCTGATGTGGGTCAAGGCGGCCTATGGCGACCGCGCCGCCGAAATCTGGGAAGGCCTGAGCGACAACATCGTCACCGTCACCCCCGGCTGGTCCGAAGCATACGGCCTGTTCCTTGAGGGTGAGGCGGACTACGTCCTGTCTTATACAACATCGCCCGCCTACCACATCATCGCAGAAGGCGACGACACCAAGATCGCGCTGGAATTCGACGAAGGGCATTACATGCAGGTCGAAGTGGCCGGCAAACTTGCCGCAAGCGACCAGCCGGACCTTGCCAGCGCCTTTCTGGATTTCCTTGTGTCGCCAGAGGTGCAATCGGTCATCCCGACAACAAATTGGATGTACCCATCTGTCACACCTGACGGCGGGTTGCCCGAAGCATTTTCGACCCTGATACAACCCAAAACCGCGTTGCTCGTGCCCCCGAAAGAGGCACAGTCGGTCCGCGACACGGCGCTGGAAGAATGGCGAGCGGCCCTTTCGAAATGAAAATCGGACGCGCAGGGCAAGGCGGCGCAATCGCTGTTGTTCTTGCCCTCGCGCTGCCGTTGGTCGCCGTGACATGGCGCGCGGGCGGTTTGTCCTGGCCCGGTGACGCGGATTGGTCTGCGGTTCGGTTCACCCTGATTCAATCCAGCCTGTCTTGTGTATTCTCAACAGCATTGGCGATCCCGGTGGCACGCGCCCTGGCGCGGCGCCGCTTTGCCCTGCGCGGGATTTACATCGCGCTGATGGGTGCGCCTTTTATCCTGCCGGTGATCGTCGCCGTCATGGGCCTGATTGCCGTCTTTGGGCGTAACGGTCTGGCCAACGATGCCTTGTCAGCCATGGGATTTGATCCGGTGTCGATCTATGGGCTGCACGGCGTTGTTCTGGCCCACGTGTTTTTCAACCTTCCGCTCGCGGTGCGGATTATATTGCAGGGCTGGCAGGACATCCCCGCCGAACGGTTCCGTCTGGCCGCGCAAATTGGCGCGGATGCACGCGACATCAGAAGGCTGCTGGAATGGCCCATGCTTTCGCAGGTATTGCCCGGTGTTCTTGCCATCATATTTGCCATTTGCCTGACCAGCTTTGCCGTTGCCCTGACTTTGGGCGGCGGTCCGCGCGCGACAACCGTGGAACTGGCGATCTATCAGGCGTTCCGGTTTGATTTCGATCTTGGGCGCGCCGCTTCGCTTTCGCTTATTCAATTTGTGTTGGTTACAATCGCCGGACTGGCCGCATTGCGTCTGGCACGTGGGCAATCCATGAACGCCGGGCTGGACCGCATTGTTGACCGCTGGGATGCCAAGACGCCCGTTTTCTGGGTGCTTGATACTGCTTGGCTTGTCATCGCGGCCCTGTTCCTTTTGGCGCCCTTGGGCGTGATCATCCTACGCGGGTTGAATGGGCTGGCATTCCTTCCGGCGTCAGTCTGGTCGGCGGCTGGTAATTCCCTGGCCATCGCGCTTGGCGCAACCGTGGCGACGGTCACACTGGCCTTGGCCATGGCGTTATCGCGAAAGGGCTGGGTGCAACTCTCCGGGATGGCCCCGCTGGCCGCATCGCCTTTGGTGCTGGGAACCGGGCTGTTCCTTTTGATCAATCCGTGGGCACGGCCCGGCGATTGGGCGTTGGCGGTCACCTTGGGTGTCAACGTCATCATGGCGCTGCCGTTTGCTTTGCGCCTTCTAGCCCCAGCGATCGCCCAGATCGAAGCGGATTACGGCCGTCTGGCCGACGGGCTGAACATGACAGGCGCGGCCCGGTTGCGTTTATTGATCCTGCCGCGCCTTCGCCGGCCACTTGGGTTTGTTGCGGGCCTGACGGCGGCATTGTCGATGGGTGATTTGGGCGTCATCGCATTGTTTGCCACCCCCGATCGGATCACCCTGCCCCTTGCGATCTGGCACTTGATGGGCGCCTACCAGATGGAGGCTGCGGCGGGGGCCACGCTCATTCTTCTTGTTCTGAGCTTTGGACTTTTTGCCCTGTTTGACGCCGGAGGCCGCTGGAATGCTGCAACTTGATCACCTTCGACTGGCCCAGGGCGACTTCTCGCTAACGGCTGACTGGACGCTTCCGGCAGGCACAAGAACGGCGGTGATCGGACCGTCGGGCGCGGGGAAATCGACCCTGCTTAATGCCATCGCCGGGTTCTTGCGGCCTGTCCGGGGCCGCATTTCGTGGCAATCGACCGACCTGACAGATGCCGATCCGGGCGCCCGCCCGGTGGCCATGCTGTTTCAGGACGGCAACCTGTTTCCACATCTGACCATCGGACAAAATGTCGGCTTGGGCCTGCGCCCGGACCTGCGCCTGTCAAAGGCCGAAGGCCAACGCGTCGCAGCCGCTTTGGGCCGCGTTGGCCTTGGCGGTATGGAAAACCGCAAACCGGCCTCCCTGTCCGGGGGACAGCAAAGCAGGGCGGCTTTGGCACGGGTGCTGGTTCAGCGCCGTCCGATATTGTTGTTGGACGAACCTTTTTCGGCTTTGGGCCCCGCCCTGCGGGTTGAAATGCTGACATTGGTCAAGGATCTTTGTGAAGACACCGAAGCAACGCTGATCATGGTCAGCCACGCCCCGGAAGACGCGCGCCGCATCGCAGACACCTTGGTTCTGGTAGACGCCGGGGTCGCCCACGCGCCGGAACCAACCGCCAAAGCCTTTGACGCGCCTTCGCCCGCCCTAAAGCGGTATCTGGGCGAGGTCTGACAAATGAAAAGGCCCCGCGCAATGCGCAGGGCCATGTTCGTCGATCCGAAAGTGGCGCGTCTTACGCGGCTTCGTCCCGGTTTTTCGGGTTCTTGTGTGGCGCCCAGATCTTCTTGTTTGTCAGGTACATCAGCGCCGACAGAATGATCAGGAACGTCACAGCGACAAATCCGGCATGCTTGCGCGCCATCATCTTAGGCTCGGCCGCCCACATCAGGAACGCAGCCACATCTTCGGATTCGTGATGCAATTCATTGGAATGACCATCGTTGAATTCGACATCTTCCCCAACAAGCGGCGGTGCCATAGCGATCCAGCCACCTGGAAAGGCGGTGTTTTCATAGAACGTTGTGCCTGCTTGTTCCTTTTCCTTGCCGGTATAGCTGGTCAGGATCGCAACAATGTATTCAGGGCCACCAAAGCCACGGAACAACGGGCTAAGCCCGGTGCCAACCGGCCCGTGAAACGCAACGCGGGCCTTGGCCATCAGGCTTAGGTCCGGCGCGTTAGACAGGTTCGACTTTGGGAAATGGTCGTTCGGGGATGCAGGGCGGAAATCATCCAGCTCTGCGTCGAACACTTCAAAGTTCTGGCTGGCATAGGCGCGCACCTGATCTTCGGGCAGATGCGGGCCACCGTGATCGGCCAGCGTGCGGATCGGCACATAGCTCAGCCCGTGGCAGGCCGAACAGACCTCGGTATAAAGCTGAAGTCCGCGCTGAAGTTGGTTCTGGTCGAATTTGCCAAATGGCCCCTCGAACGAGAAATCAACATCGTGAATGGCATGTCCGCCGCTTTCCGCCGCCAAAGCGGGCGAAGCGCCAAGGGCCAGTGCAGCAATCGCCGAGAGGGTGAAACGTTTGATCATGATCATGTCCTCTCTTACTCTGCTGGGTGCTTTTTGCCGTAATGCGCATCGAAGTCTTCTTCGATAGACGCCGGCGGCGTGTTTGGTTTTTCGATCACACCAAGAAGCGGCAGGATCACCAGAAAGTAAGCGAACCAGTAGGTCGCGCCGATCAGCGCAATTGTCGAATATGGTGGCTCTGCGGGCATCGCACCGGCCCACATGAGCACGATGAAATCAATGCAAAGCAGGGCGAACCACCATTTGAACATCGGACGATAGCGACCCGACCGAACCGACGATGTGTCCAGCCATGGCACCAAGGCCATGACAGCAATCGCACCGAACATCGCAACCACACCAAAGAATTTCGCATCCACGATCCCGGCGGTGATCCACTCAACGAACATCACGGCCCAGACATCCGCCGTAAAGGCGCGCAGGATCGCGTAGAACGGCAGGTAGTACCATTCCGGAACGATGTGGGCTGGCGTGACCAGCGGGTTCGCCTCGATATAGTTATCGGGGTGGCCAAGATAGTTTGGCATAAAGCCAACGATCGCAAAGAACACGGTCAGGATAACAACCAGAGCGAACACGTCCTTGATGACGAAGTATGGCCAGAACGGAAGCGTGTCTTTTTCAGCTTCGGCTTTTGATCCGCGCCGCACCTCAACCCCGGTGGGGTTGTTGTTGCCCGTCGTGTGGAACGCCCAGATATGAACGATCACCAGCCCGGCAATAACAAACGGCAACAGATAGTGAAGCGAGAAGAACCGGTTCAGCGTGGCGTTGTCCACCGCGGGCCCGCCCAGCAACCATGTTTGCAACGGCTCACCAATCAGCGGGATCGCCCCGAACAGCCCGGTGATCACCGTCGCGCCCCAAAAGGACATCTGCCCCCAAGGAAGAACATAACCAAGGAAACCGGTCGCCATCATCAGCAGATAGATCAACATACCGATGATCCACGTGATTTCGCGCGGTGCCTTGTACGAACCATAGTAAAGGCCGCGGAAGATGTGCAGGTAAACCGCGATAAAGAACAGTGAAGCGCCGTTTGCGTGGAGATAGCGCAGCATATGCCCGCCGTTCACGTCACGCATGATGTGTTCAACCGATGCAAACGCCATATCGACATGTGGCGTATAATGCATGACCAGAACGATTCCGGTGACAATCTGAAGAACAAGGCAGAATGCCAGGACGATGCCCCAGATCCACATCCAGTTCAGGTTCTTGGGGGTCGGAATCATCAGGGTGTCATACAACAGCCCAACAACCGGCAGGCGCGAATGCACCCATTTTTCAAAGCCCGTCTTGGGCTCATAGTGATCGTGCGGAATACCAGACATATTGACCTCCCTCAGCCCAGGACGATTTCGGTTTCGCCGTCGAAACGGGCGACCGGGACGGGCAGGTTTTCCGGGGCGGGGCCCTTACGGATGCGCCCGGATGTATCATAATGCGACCCGTGACAGGGGCAGAACCATCCGCCAAAGTCGCCAGCGCCGTCACCCAGAGGCACACAGCCAAGGTGGGTACAAACGCCCATCATCACCAGCCATTCTTCGGCCGCGTCGCCTGTCGCACCAGGAGGGGTAAGCACACGGTTGATGTCGGTTGCGTCTGCACCGTCCTGAATATTGGCGTTCCGCGCGATGGGATCAGGCAGGGACGCGATGTCAACATCGTTCGCCGATTTCACCTCTTCCGGGGTGCGGCGGCGCACGAACACTGGCTTGCCGCGCCATTTCACTGTGATCTGCGTGCCCTGTTCAACACCGGATACATCCACCCGGATCGAGGAAAGAGCCTGCACATCGGCAGAGGGGTTCATCTGATTGACCAAAGGCCAGACAGCTGCACCTGTCGCGACGGTGGCTGTGCCAGCCGTGGCGTAGTAGAGGAAATCTCTCCGGGTGCCTGCGTGATCGTCAGCGTGGGACACGAGTTTGTCTCCGTTACCTGGGCCAGAGGACGGCCGTAATGTATTGTTAGGCCACGCAATGCGTAGCCGTTCCGGTGCGGTATTTAGCGGCGGTTTTTCACAACGTCCAGCGAACAATGGACGCAGGCAGAACCTTGAAGCATTCAATGCGACAAAGTTTTCGGCCTTGTTCGGAAATTCAGCGCCCTCTCAGCCAACAAAAAAGGCGTCCGGGTCGGACCGGACGCCTTGGCAATGTGTCGGGGATTCCCGATCAGACCGGTCCGGTTGCCTGCATGGACGGGCGTTCGGAAAATGCCGCGTACCAATCGTCAAGTGCGCCGCACCCGTTGCGCCAGCCCCGGTCATCATGGCGAAAATCAAGATAGCCAATCGCGCAGGCCATTGAGATATGGCCCATGTCTACCGGACCTGACAGATGACCCATCCAACGATCATTGACCGCTTTTACACCACGGGCGACTTTGCTCCACTGCGCATCAATCCAGCCATCGAATACTTTTTCGGCAGGACGGATGCGGGTTTCGTAAGCCATTGATACCGCGCTATCCAGAATTCCGTCGGCTGTCGCCTCAAGGGTCAGAACCTCCCAGATGCGTGCATCCGGGTACAATCCTGCATTGCCGACCGAATCAAGATACCGGGTGATAACCCGGCTGTCGTAAATCGCCGGGCCATCATCACGCACCAGCGCCGGAAGCTTGGCGAGCGGGTTAACGGCGGCCAGATCGGGCGCAGGTTCCGCCGGAGTGGTTTTGACAAATTGTTCTTCAATCTGATCGTTCAGACCAGCCTCGGCGATCAGAACCCGAATCTTACGGGCGTAAGGCGAAGTGAGTGAGGAGAAAAGTTTCATGGGCGCGCTCCGGTATAAAGACTACCGGCGCACGTTAGGCGCTGGCCCCCAAGCTTGTAAATCAGTCTTCAGCCCGCTGCACCGGATCCCGCATAAGGCGCGCAAGCGCGGACTCTCCGGCCTGTTCAACCCCATCGGCCGCCCCAAGTCGCGCTGCGTCGTCCTTGTTCTGCCCAAGCTTCCAGGTGCCGTCCACATGACTGATGTGCAGCCGAAATGGAACGATGGCCCGCATCATCCGATCCATCAATCCGTCTGTCATTTTCGCGGCTGTCCAAGGCTGTTTGGGGTGCAACTGCGATTCAAACCAGGCCGACTGCCGATCCAGCATGTCACGCATCACGTTCTGCGAAAGACGTTCCAACCGCCCGGCCAGGTGCACGGTGACATAGTTCCACGTCGGAACCTGATCCGGGGTCTGGTACCAATCCGGGGAAATGTACCCGTGCGGGCCAGAGATCACGATTGTCGCGGCTTTGTCGCCGTCCAAGGCCCGGACGATCGGATTGGGGCGCGCCAAATGCAGGTCCGCGCTGGTGCAATCATCTGACAAAAGGAACGGCACATGGCTGATCATTGGCGCGTTCTGCCCATTGGCAACACACAGCACACCAAACGACTGCTCGCGCGCAAATGCCAGGTTTCGGGTCGACTCCATGCCACGGAATGCGGGGTTCGAATGCATCTCAGCCCCGCAATCCCTTGGCGTCATATCCGGTGATCCGGGTTGTCACGATCTGACCTTCCGGGTGGTCCGTATCAAACCGGACCTCGGCAAATTGTTCGGTCCGGCCCATGCGCTGACTTTCCATAAGCACCCGGTGGTCCCGCCCGACCTGCGCGGCAAGATGCAGGTCCACGCGGGCCGCCCCAGCATCCCTTAGCCGCGCGGCGCGCGACTTGATCGCCGCGCCATCAACTTGCGGCATACGCGCCGCAGGCGTGCCGTTGCGCGGCGAATAGGGGAAAACGTGCAGCCACGTCAAACCGCAGTCTTGGATCAACTTAAGCGAATTTTCGAACATGGCGTCCGTTTCGGTGGGAAAACCCGCGATAATATCCGCGCCAAAGGTCATGTCAGGCCGCAAGGCGCGCGCATCTTCGCAAAACCTGATCGCATCGTCGCGCAGATGGCGGCGCTTCATCCGCTTAAGGATCATGTCATCCCCGGCCTGAAGCGACAGGTGAAGGTGCGGCATCAAACGCGGCTCGGTCGCGATTGCCTGCATCAGCGCCTCGTCCACCTCAATCGAATCGATGGAACTGATCCGAAGCCGGGCCAAATCCGGCACGAGCTTGAGGATTCGCATGACCAGATCACCCAGACGCGGCTGCGCCGGCAAATCGGCCCCCCACGAGGTCAGATCGACGCCTGTCAGCACCACCTCGTTATACCCGCGATCCACCAAACGCTTGATCTGATCCACCACCACCCCGGCGGGGACAGATCGCGAATTGCCCCGCCCGAATGGAATGATGCAGAACGTGCACCGGTGATCGCACCCGTTCTGAACCTGCACATAAGCACGGCTTCGGGTGCCGAACCCGTCGATCAGATGGCCGGCTGTTTCGGTGACGGACATGATGTCGTCAACCTGCACCCGTTCGGTTTCACCGATCAGATCGGGCACCATGCGCTGCCAGCTTTGGGGCTGCATTTTTTCGGTATTGCCCAGAACGACGTCAACCTCATCCATCGCGGCAAAGGTTTCCGGTTCGGTCTGTGCTGCACAACCGGTGACGATCACCTTGGCATGCGGGTTTTCCCGCCGCAGACGCCGAATTTCCTGACGCGCCTTGCGCACCGCCTCGGCTGTGACGGCACATGTGTTGACGATCACCGCATCTTCGACCCCGGCGCGGGTCGCCAGATCCTTCATCGCTTCGGTTTCATAGGCATTCAGCCGACAGCCAAGCGTGGTGAATTTGGGTGGCCTGCGGTCCATCACACCGCCCCCAGAAAATCTGCCGAAACTTCGGCGCGGAACACCAACGCTGTGGGGCCGGACATCCAGACACCATCGTCGCGCCAATCGAGCGTCAGCCATCCACCGTCCAGTTCCATCCGCACACGCGCATCCGTCAACCCACGCTGATGGGCCGCAACCGCCGTCGCACAGGCCCCCGACCCACAGGCCAGTGTAATGCCCGTGCCGCGTTCCCACACCCGCATGCGGATTTCACCGCGATTGCGCACTTCGGCGAATTCAACGTTGGTTTTTTCGGGAAACAGCGGATCAACCTCGACCGTAGGCCCGCGCAGGGCCGGATCGGTTGCGTCGGCATCATCGACAAAGAACACACAATGCGGATTGCCCATGCCGACACCAACGGGATCGCCCACAATAGGCAGGTGAAGCGGATCAACATCGCGTGCCAAGGGAATGTCGCGCCAGTCCAGCTGTGGCAGACCCATGTTGACCGACACCGCGCCATCTTCGCGCCGCGCGGAAAGCAAACCGCGCGCGGTGCGGATGCTGACCACATCACGCCCTTCGTCCATCAAAAGACCAGCCACACAGCGGGTTGCGTTGCCACAGGCCCCTGCCACCGACCCATCGCTGTTCCAAAAATCAAGAAGGATGTCGGCATCATCGCAATCGCGAATCTCGGCCAGTTGATCGAACCCGACTCCGCGATGACGATCCCCCAAAGCCCGCGCAAGCGCAGGTGTGGTCACAGGTGACCGCCCCCGTGAATCAATGATCACAAAGTCATTTCCCAGCCCATGCATTTTCAGAAAGGCCAGAGAGGGGTGAGTCGCCGTGTCGTTCATGGCCGGGCATATACGCCCTTGCCCCTTACTTTGAAAGGACCGGCGGCCCATCCGTCGGACGGCGTTACGTCAAAACACAGTGTTGCAGGGATTTCTTCTTGACCTCCCCGCACGCTCACCTTAATTCGGCGCCTCGAGTGGGCCGTTAGCTCAGTTGGTAGAGCAACTGATTTTTAATCAGTTGGCCGCAGGTTCGAATCCTGCACGGCTCACCACTTATTCCAAAGGCTTGGCCTGAAACGGCCGGGCCTTTTTAGTTTGGCCCGCGCCGTTGCACCGATCAGTTGTTGCCGAACAAATCCCTTGTGAAAACGCGGTCCGCGACATCCTCAATCTCGGGTGTCATGCGGTTGGCAACGATCACATCACAGGTGTCCTTGAACACTTTCAGATCGCGTTCATTGTGGGACCCGAAAAAGCTGTCGTCTTCCATGGTGGGTTCATAAACGACGACTTCGATCCCTTTGGCCTTGATCCGCTTCATGATCCCCTGCACCGAACTGTCCCGAAAGTTGTCGGAATCCTGTTTCATCGTCAGACGATAGATGCCGACCTTGCGCGGCTTTAAATCCAGGATCTGAAACGCTAGGAATTCCTTGCGGGTCGAATTCGCCTCAACGATCGCCTGGATCAGGTTTTGCGGCACGTTGGCATAATTGGCCAACAACTGCTTGCTGTCCTTGGGCAGGCAATAGCCGCCATATCCAAACGACGGGTTGTTGTAATGCGCGCCGATTCGCGGATCCAGGCTCACGCCTTCGATGATCTGCCGCGAATCCAGCCCGTGCGACAACGCATAGCTGTCCAGTTCGTTGAAATAGGCAACGCGCATGGCAAGGTAGGTGTTGGAAAACAGCTTGATCGCCTCGGCTTCTGATGAATCAGCGAACAGCACCTCAACATCTTTTTTCAGCGCGGCGTCTTTCAACAAACCCGCAAACACCTTTGCGCGGTCGGACTGTTCGCCGACCACGATCCGGCTGGGATACAAGTTGTCATAAAGGGCCTTACCTTCGCGCAGGAACTCGGGCGAGAACATGATCTTGTCACTGCCGGTTTCGGCAATCAACGACGCGGTGTACCCAACCGGGATTGTCGATTTGATCACCATGACGGCGTCAGGATTGATCTTGCTTACACTGTCCACGACGGCCTCAATGCTGGCCGTGTCAAACCGGTTGGTGACAGGGTCATAATTGGTTGGCGTGGCGATGATGACAAAATCAGCCCCTGTAAACGCCTCGACCGGATCAAGCGTCGCCTTGAGGTTCAAACCCCCTCCGGCCAGATGTTCCTCACATTCAGCGTCGATGATCGGTGATTTACCAGCATTCACCATCGCAATTTTTTCCGGAACCACGTCCAGCGCGACGACCTCGTTCTGGCGGGACAGAAGAACAGCATTTGACAGGCCCACATAGCCCAGTCCCGCAACAGCAATTTTCATTTGAACATCCATCTGAACAAGAAATGGCGCCGCAAGGTCGTTAACCCGCGCGCGCACAACAATATTTGCGCGCACTATGCCGCCCTGCCGGGCACGACACAAGATATGCGGCCCCAGCTGCTGGCCCACCGTGTCCTGTTCGCACAGCGTGATTACACGCCCCAATTCCCACTTGACGCCCTAAGGCCGTTCGCTTATCCGACCCCACGCTTGGCGGTGTAGCTCAGTTGGTTAGAGCAGCGGAATCATAATCCGCGTGTCCGGGGTTCAAGTCCCTGCACCGCCACCATCCATCCCATCCATCAAATTGCGCCATGGTGGCTTTGCACCTGCGCGCAGGGCGCTACTGCGCGGCCACGCCAGACCAACTCGACGGGCGATAAGCGTATGTGAAACTAGGACATATGCCCGCATGCCGATTGACTTACCCGGCCTCAGCGGACTTGATGGCACCCGGTCATCCTTGGTGCCATGGGCGAAAAGGCAGGCCAACAGATTGCGCGGGAGGGATTACCAATGAATGAGATGCGACAGGTCCAGCCGGACGAACGCCTGAACAATATTGTCCAGCCACTGGACGTTCTGATTGTTGGGGCAGGCATTTCCGGCATCGCCGCCGCGCGGTATCTGCGGACTGACCGTCCTGAAGACAGCTTTGCCATTTTGGAAGAACAGGAAAGCTATGGCGGCACGTGGCTGACACACAAATACCCCGGCATCCGGTCGGACAGCGATCTGCACACGTTCGGATTCAGCTTTAAACCGTGGGTCGGACCGCCGATCGCGACTGCACAGGAAATCCTGTCATATCTGGATGAAACGATTGCCGAAAATGAAATGGCGGACCAAATCCACTATGGCTGGCGCATCACGACCGCCCAGTGGGATTCCGAAACCAATCTTTGGACGGTCGAGGCAACACATACCGCCACCGGCAACAGCCAAAAGGTTTCGGCAAAATTCCTGTGGATGTGCCAGGGATACTACCGTCATTCAAAAGGCTACACGCCCGAATGGGACGGGATGGAGGATTTCGACGGCGACATCATTCACCCGCAACATTGGCCCGAGGATTTCGACGGCAAGGGCAAACGGCTGGTCGTCATCGGTTCCGGCGCGACGGCCGCGACATTGGTGCCAAACGTTGCGGATCAGGTTGAACACGTCACGATGCTCCAACGGTCGCCCACATATTTTCGGTCTGAAAAGAACGAAATCGAGGTCGCGACAAAGCTGCGCAAACTTCAGGTGAACGAAGACTGGATCCACGAAATCGTGCGTCGCGAAATCCTTTTGATGGGTCACGAATTCACTGATCGCTGCTTCAGCGAACCGGAAACGGTCAAGACCGAGCTGATCAGCGTGGCCCGCAAATATCTGGGCGATGACTTTGACGTGGAAAAGCATTTCACACCGTCCTACCTTCCCTGGAGACAACGCATCGCACGGATCCCGGACGGGGATTTGTACAAGGCACTTGCCGCTGGAAATGCTGAAATCGTCACGGATGAAATTGACCGGTTTGTTCCCGAAGGTATCAAACTGAAATCCGGTGATGTCCTTAAGGCCGATGTGGTCGCAACCGCCACCGGGTTTGACCTGTGCGCATTCGGGGACATCGCGTTTTCCATCGACGGCAAACCGCTCGATTTCCACGAAACGGTTGGCTATCGCAGCATGATGTTCACAGGCGTGCCCAATATGGTCTGGGTGATGGGGTATTTCCGTGCATCCTGGACACTACGCGCCGAACTGATCGCGAAATTTGTGACCCGAATGCTGGATCATATGCAGGATAATCAGAAATCCCGCGTCCAACCGCAGCTGCGTGACTCCGAAAAGGACATGCCGTTGTTTGACTGGCTGGACGAAGAGGATTTCAATCCCGGCTATTTGATCCGCGGCAGGTATCTTTTGCCCAAACGCGGGGCGACCAACGATTGGCGATTGAACCAGGACTACTGGATCGAAAAAGACGAATTCGCCGCGATTGATCTGGACGACGAGGTGTTCGCCTACGACTGACTGAATTCAAAGAACCCAAGGTCAAGGTCCAAGCCCAATTCGGGCAGAGAGGGAAATAACATGCGCGCCGCGATACTTGAGGCATTCAACGAACCGCTGGTCATTCGGGACGTAACACTTGCCGAACCCGGCCCGCACGAGGTTGTCGTCAGAACCGCCGCCGTTGGCCTGTGCCACAGCGATCTTCATTTCATGACAGGCGATCGCAAAATCCCCCTGCCCGGCGTTCTTGGCCACGAGGTCGCAGGCGTTATCGAACAAATCGGGCCGGATGTTCCCGGCCTGAAGGTGGGCGACCATGTCGTTGGGACTCTGACAGCCTATTGCGGGCATTGCCCCAGCTGCGTCGTTGGCAATCAGGTCAACTGTTCTGATACCGATGTGCGTCACCTTCCGGGCACGACCAATCGCCTGTCAGACAGTCGCGGAAAGGTGTCGCAGGTCTATAACCTGTCGGGCTTTGCAGAAAAGATGCTGGTCCATTACTCCTGCCTTGTTCCGATCACCAAGGATATGCCGCTGGACCGCGCCGCTTTGCTGGGCTGCGCGACCCTGACGGGCACCGGGGCGGTGTTCCGATCCGCCAAGGTTGAACCGGGCAGCACGGTTGCCGTGATCGGATGTGGCGGCATTGGTCTGTCCACCATCAACGGGGCGAAAATTGCCGGGGCGGGGCGGATCATCGCAATCGACCTTTCGGACAAAAAGCTGGACATGGCGATGCAATTCGGCGCGACAGACCGGATCAACGCCACCTCGACCGACCCGGTCGAAGCAGTGCGCGAACTGACCCGCGGCGGGGTTGCGTTTTCATTCGAATGCATTGGCCTGCCCGCCGCCGCGACCCAGGCCTTTGCGATGCTGGCGGCGAATGGCACGGCAACCATCCTTGGCGTTTTCCCGGTCGGAGCGGAAATCACCTTGCCGACAGACGGGCTGCTTCAGCAAAAGCGGCTACAGGGATCGTTCCTTGGCTCGGCGCGGCTTCCTGTCGATATTCCCCGGCTGGTCGATCACTATCTTGCCGGGCGGCTTTACCTTGACGAAATGGTGTCCCAACGGATCACGCTGGATCAGATCAACGACGGGTTTGATGACATGAAAAAGGGCAACGTGGCCCGCAGTGTCATCGTTTTCCCCGGTGTTGGGGTCTGATTTCACCGCGACTTAACCGTAAAACGCCGCAACGATGTCGGCAGGCAAAGTGCCTGACATCCCTTCGTATGCCGTGTTGGTCAACAGCACGGAAATCCGGTCGTTGACGGGATCCATGAACCACGAATTCCCGTAAACCCCGCCCCATTTCATTGTGCCTTTGGGTTGGCCCGTATTGGCGGCAACCGGATCGGTCACAATCCCCCAGCCATAACCAAAACCAATACCCGGTCCCTGCAAGGTCAGCACATCGGCCGGAATTTGCGACCGGGTCATAGCGGCGATCGTGTCCGGGTTCAGCACCTTTGGCCCATGCCCACGGATGCTTTCCAGAACGGCGACAACATCCTGCGCCGATCCGACAAGGCCGGCACCACAAGACGGGAACGACCCGGCATCATGGGCGCGTGACGGCGCAAAAGTAACGCCACCTTCCCCCCACAGCGGCGGACGTATGCCATCGCTCATCCGTTCCGGCGTCGGGTTGGCCGAAAAATAGGGCGTGGCAAGGTCAGGCGCGGGCGGCGTGTGAAACCGCAAACTGGTCAGACCCAGGGGCACGGACACCCGTGCATCCAGCAAGTCCTGCAATGTCTGACCTGTCGCCGCTTCGGCCACCGCCCCCATGACATCAAGCCCGACAGAATACCGCCAGGCCGTGCCCGGTTCAAAATACAGAAACGCTGACGCGATCCGCGTCAGGTTTTCGGCCATCGACAGGCCCGGCTGGTCCAACCCATCGGAAATATTCGCGCGGGCATAGGGGCCGTCCTCGGATTCAAGAAACCGGTACCCAAGGCCGGACGTGTGGGTCAAAAGATGGTGCAATGTGATCACCGGTGCCCGCCCGTCCGGCAAGGTGGGGCGAAATTCGGGCAGGAATTTTGTGACAGGATCGTCAAGCGCGATGGTCCCATCTTCGACCAATGACATAAACACAATCGTCATGATCGGTTTGGCCACCGACGCCAGCCTGAACCGCGTATCAGGCGCCATGGTGCGGCCCGCCTCCCGATCAGAATGCCCCACGGCGCGTTGATAGACACGCTCGCCGGATTCGCTGACAAGAAGCACCCCGCCAACGATCCGCGCCTCTGACACAGCGGCATCAAGAGCCGCTTCAAGTTTTTCCACAGCCATTGTCTGTCGCCTTTGCCAACCGTTCACGCCCCAAGACTAATCCGGCAACGCGACAGGTTCCAGCGCGCAGGTCAATCTGGCCGCCCAATCACTTGACCCAAAAAAGGCGATAACACAGGGCAATTTCCATGAACCCGCTGCACGCCATTGACACTTGGGCTACAAGGCATCGGGATGGACCATGCCAATAACCCCGACGGAGACGGCAATGAAAATTGAGAACCGCACATTTGACGAATTGCAGGTCGGCGACCATTCGGACCTGAAACGCCTTTTGACCCAGGATGATTTGATCGTATTCGCCAACGTGTCGGGCAACCATAACCCGATGCATATTTTTGACGCCGATGGCGATGGGGATGGCGTGAACGAAGCGATCGCCCCCGGTCTGTTCATTGGGTCTCTGATCTCGGCTGTGCTTGGCAATGTGTTGCCTGGCGCCGGATCGCTTTATCGCGCGCAAAGCTTTGTCTTTCACAACAGGGCGCATGCCGGCGACGAACTCCTGTCGCGCGTGACCGTGACGGACAAGAACGAAGCGACCCAATGCGTGACCCTCGCCACCGAGGTGCGCCGCATTGGCGACGATGCGCTGATCCTTTCAGGCGTTGCCGAAGTCGAAGCGCCCCACCGCAAGGTAACCTATGACAGCCATGATTTGCCCGGACTTGTGGTTCAGCGACATCGCCATTTCGAAAAACTGTTGAAAAAGGCAGCCCCGCTGCCCGCGCTGATCACCGCCGTCATCTGCCCCGAAGACCCGAATTCGCTGGGCGGTGCCATTTTGGCCCGCGACCACACGTTGATCGACCCGATCCTTGTCGGATCCGCCGACAAGATCGCGGCAGCGGCCCAAGGCCTGAACCTTGACCTCACCGGCATCGAAATCATCGACGAACCCGATCATGACGCCGCGGCGCGCCTTTGTGTGGCCTTGGTCAACGATGGGCGCGCACAGGCGCTAATGAAAGGCCACCTACACACCGATCAACTGCTGCGGGCAACGCTGGACAAGACCAATGGCCTGCGCGCCGGTCGGCGGTTCACCCATGTTTTCGTGATGGATGTGCCCGGCCTGTCCCATCCCCTGCTGGTCACCGATGCAGCGATCAACATCGCGCCCGATTTGAAAACCAAGGTCGATATCGTTCAGAACGCCATCGACCTGGCCCTATCCGTAGGGATCGAAGAGCCCAAAGTCGGAGTCCTGTCGGCCGTCGAAACGGTGAACCCGGACATGCCGTCATCCATTGACGCGGCGCTGTTGTCAAAAATGGCGGACCGGGGCCAGATCACCGGCGGGCTGGTCGACGGGCCACTGGCCATGGACAACGCTGTTGATCTGGGCGCGGCGCGCACCAAAGGGCTGACATCAGCCGTTGCCGGGCGCGCCGAAGTGCTGGTGGTGCCCAATATCGACGCGGGCAATATGCTGGCAAAACAACTGACCTATATCAGCCACGCGGAAAGCGCGGGATTGGTCATTGGCGCACGGGTTCCCATCATCCTGAACAGCCGGGCAGACGATGACATGTCGCGGCTGGCGTCTTGCGCTGTTGCCGCACTTCATCACGCCCGAACATCGGGGGGCACCTGATGGCGCATGTTCTTGTCCTGAACGCAGGGTCTTCGTCGCTCAAGTTTGGGCTGTTCACGGCGGCAGATGTCCCGGCACTTCTGGCCGGGGGCAAGGTCGAAAACATCGGCGGGAACGCCATCCTTCACCTTGATGCCGCCGACAACACATCCCTTGAAAAAACAAACCTACCCGGCGACGCAACCAACACGCACAACGGTGCCCTAAACGCGATTCTGTCCGCGTTAGAGACACATTTTCCAGCCGCGCAGGTCGTGTCAGTAGGCCACCGCGTTGTCCATGGCGGTATGGATTTCGCTGATCCTGTGGGGCTGACACCCGATGTGATTTCCAAACTGGAACGCCTCACCCCGTTTGCGCCGCTGCATCAACCCCACAACCTTGCCGGGGTCCGTGCCGCCCTTTCGGCCTTTCCCGATGCCCGTCAGGTCGCATGTTTTGACACGGCGTTTCACCGCAATCACCCCTTTGTAAACGACACCTTTGCCCTGCCGCGCAGGTATTATGACAAGGGGGTGCGCCGGTACGGGTTTCACGGCCTGAGTTATGACTATATCGCCGGGCATCTGCGGGAACTGGAACCCAAATTGCACAGCGGGCGAACTGTCGTCGCGCATTTGGGCAATGGTGCATCAATGTGTGCGATGGTGGCTGGGCGATCAATTGCGTCGTCCATGGGATTTACCGCTTTGGACGGATTGCCGATGGGAACGCGATCAGGCCAGATCGACCCCGGTGTTCTTTTGTATCTGATCGACCAAGAAGGGATGACCAGCGCGGAAATCACGGACCTTTTGTACAAGGAATCCGGTCTTTTGGGTCTGTCCGGCATCAGCCACGACATGCGCAAGCTTTTGGCATCCGACGCCACCGAAGCGCGCCAGGCGATTGACTATTTCACGTTCAGGATCCGCCGGGAACTGGGCGGTCTTGCCGCCGCATTGCAAGGGCTGGACACGTTGGTTTTCACCGGAGGGATCGGTGAAAACGCGGCTCAAATCCGTGCCGAGGTTTGTGATCCTTTGGGATGGATCGGAATTGAATTGGACCAGGTCGCCAACCAAAATGGTGCCAGCGTGATCAGCACCGCGCAATCACCCGTGCGGGTCATGGTGATCCCAACCAACGAAGAACTGGTCATTGCCCGCGCTGCTTGCTCAGCTGTGACCTAGGGGCCCGCCCACCATGGGCCGATACACGC
The DNA here is from genome assembly GCA_050633485.1 of Pseudooceanicola sp. Taxonomy (GTDB): domain Bacteria; phylum Pseudomonadota; class Alphaproteobacteria; order Rhodobacterales; family Rhodobacteraceae; genus Pseudooceanicola. The sequence goes on along the minus strand of JBOEGP010000006.1, from coordinate 85,271 downwards.
CCGAATATCTGGCGATTGGCACCATGATACGTCAGCCCGACGTGTCAGCGGCCAGGGTTTGCGACGTGAACGACGCGGGCTTTTCAACGCTTATCCCCGCAACGATGAACCCGACAAGTGCATCGCGCATGGCTGCACGATCATTGATGCTTGTTTCGCCACCCGATAATGCCGACAACCGGTCGGCATCGCGATCCTCGGCGCTGGTCAGGACCGTGGCACTCACCATCAGCAAATACCGCCAGAAAAGCTCCTTGGACCCTGCGTTTGGACAGGCGCGCTGAAACGCTTTGACATAGGCCTGTGCCAAGGGGTTCAGATACGCATCGACAATGCGGCGTGTCGCATCATCGGGCGCCAGCCGGTGGGTCAGGATGAACCGGGCCATCAACACACCCTGATCTTCGTTCCCATCACCCACATATGGTTCAACAAAGCTGGACACCACAGCGGCAAGGTCCGGGGGAGCGCCCTTGGCGTCTGCCGCCGCACAGATGCGTTCCAGCGCCAAGAGCCGTTCTGTCGTTGCCCGCGCCATCGCGCGTTCATACACCGCTTCGGCCAAATCGTTTTTCGATCCGAAGTGATAATTGACCGACGCAACGTTGACCCCTGCCAACCCGGTTATCTGCCGAATTGACGTCGTTTCGACCCCATTACGGGCAAATAGCGTTTCCGCTGCCGCCAACAGGCGCGCGGCGGCAGGTGCATCATTATCGACAGCGCGTTTCAAACCCATGTTTCAAACTGGCTTGTCACCTTGCACCTTGTCAACCAAGCCAATCGTCACGGGATCAGAACCAGTTTGCCGCGCACATGCCCGGCCTCGCTCAACTCATGGGCGCGGACAGCATCCGTTAAGGCCATCGTTTCGATCTGGGGAACCTTGAATGCGCCAGACAGGATATGTGCGGCGACCCGTTCCAACCGCGCCCGGCTGCGCGTGACGGCTGGCCGCAGGGATGAAACGCCTGAACGGGGTGCTTCGGGCGCGGTCGCACCCGATCCGACAAATGCCGCCCGCCCGCCCGTTTTTAACGCCGCGAATGTGCCCGCCACGGTTGCCCCGCCGACGCAGTCAAACGCTGCGTCGCAATCGCCCAGAACCTGCGCCAAATCGGCATCCCGATAATCAATCGGCTGATCCGCACCCAGACCGCGCAGATAATCATGATTGTCGGATCGGGCTGTTGCAGCCACGGTCGCACCCAAATGGTGCGCCAATTGGACGGCCATGCCACCAACACCGCCAGCCCCACCCTGAATCAATACCTTTTCACCGGATTTCAGGTGCAGCGTATCCTCTATCGCGACCATTGCAGTCAGACCAGCCAGGGCCATCGCCGCCATGTCCACGTGGCTGATGCTGTCAGGCTTCTTCGCCAGCAATTCCGCCGCGAACATGATCTTGCTGGCATAGGCCCCTTCGGTTTCCTGCGGGCAAACGCCGAATACGTCATCGCCAACAGACAGGTCGGCGCCCGTGCCAACCGCGCTGACAATGCCGGAAAAGTCACGTCCGGGCACATGCGGCAGCGCGTGTTTCTGCATGGATTTCCCAAGCCGCACCTTCCAATCGGCGGCATTCACACTTGCCGCCTTGATATCAACCACAACCTGACCCGGCCCAGGAACAGGATCGGGCCGGTCTGCCGGTTTCAATACATCCGGCCCGCCGAATTCGCGAAATTCCATAACGTGCATCGTGTTCCCCCATACCTTCCACAACCATAACGACAGGACGCATATGTGCATCCTCAAAAGCTGGGGCCTCGACATATTGACATGCTCTTGCACGCACCCGACTGTGCAGAAAATTCGCCACGCCCGCTTGCAAGGGTATACCGCAAACGGCATACCAAGAGTCGGCCCGCAGGGAGAGACCAGATGTATAACTTTGAACTCGTTAAGCCCACAACGCTGGATGAGGCGATTGCAGCCCTGCAATCGGACGAAGCGCAACCATTGTCCGGCGGCCAAACACTCATCCCGACGATGAAACAACGGTTGGCCGCGCCTGAAACCTTGGTAAGCCTGACAGGCATCACCGCATTGCAGGGGATCAAGACCAGCGACGGCGTGATCACAATCGGCGGCGCGACAACCCATGCGACTGTTGCCAGCGAACTGGCCGGCACCTTTGCCGGTCTGGCCCAATTGGCTGGGAAAATCGGTGATCCGGCGGTGCGAAACCGCGGAACGATCGGCGGAAGCCTGGCCAACAATGACCCCGCCGCCTGTTATCCCGCCGCCGCACTGGCCGCAAACGCGGTGATCGTCACGAACACGCGCGAAATCGCCGCCGACGAATATTTCCAAGGCCTGTTCACCACAGCACTGGAAGAGGGCGAGATCATCACCGCCGTTAAATTCCCCGTGCCCGAGGCATCGAATTACCAGAAATTCGAACAGCCCGCGTCACGGTTCGCTCTGACTGGGGTGTTCGTTGCCAAATTCCCGGCCGGGGTACGTGTCGCGGTGACCGGCGCCAGCGAAGACGGTGTTTTCCGTTGGACCGAAGCCGAAGAGGCGCTGACCGCGAACTTTTCGCCCGACGCCATCGCGAACCTTTCCGTACCTGCCGATGGGATGATCACGGACCTGCACGGCACATCAGAATACCGCGCCCACCTGGTTAAGGTGATGACGGGCCGCGCAGTGACGGCGGCCGGTTAACCCAACCAACCTGCGGCGAATTCAACCTGCGCCACGCTTGAAAACCGGGCCATCCGGGCCAATTCTGCGTCCAGCCGGGCGCGTCGCCCCTTGGTGAACTTCACGCCCGGTTCCAGCCAAATGCGTTTTACGGCCAGAACATCGTCATCACGGCGTGTGCGCATGTCGATGCGTCCGATCAGATTGTCGCCCTCAAGTATCGGGAAAACATAGTATCCGTATTGGCGCTTTGCCTCGGGCACAAAGATCTCAATGCGATAGTGAAAGCCAAACAAGAACTCTGCGCGTTTTCTGTCTCGTATCGCCGGATCAAACGGGCTGAGTATGCGCAACCGGGCGGTGGGTGGCGCCAACGCCGCGGCCTCTTCGATCAGCCCGGCCCGCGCGAAATGACGTTTGGTTGTGCCATCCGCCCCGTCGATCAAAACCTCTTCCAGCTTGCCTTTCGCCATTTGGGCGCGGCACCAGGCAGCAGCTTCTTTTGGGCTGACATGATCCCAGAACGCCGCGATCTGCCCCGATGTCGCAAAGCCCAATCGATCCAGCGCCGCGTCATTCAGCCATTCAATTGACTCAGCCTCTGACGGTTCATGCGCACGAACCAGTTGGGGGATCACACGCTCTGTCAGGTCATAAACCTTTTGAAAGTTTATCCGCCGATCCACCGACAATTGCCCGGAACGCCAAAGGTATTCGAGCGCGGTTTTCGACGGATGCCAATCCCACCACCCGCTGCTTTTCCCACGCGTTTCTCCGCCCGTCAGATCACCGGTCGTCGCGGCCCCGCGATCCCGAACATGGTCCAGAACACGATCAAGCGCGTCCATATAATCGCGCCCCTGCCAGCGGGTCCATTTATCGTGCAACCGCGCAGCATCCCGCCCGAACCGCAGGCGCCAGTGGGGGAAAAATTCTGTCGGAACAACGGCAGCATCATGCGTCCAGTGTTCAAACAAGTGCCGGTCCCGTTCCAGCAATGGCCGCAGATTTTTGGGCCGATAGGCAGGTCGCCGCGAAAACAGGATCATATGATGGGCGCGTTCGACGGTTGTGACACTGTCCACCTGAACAAAGCCCAGCGCCCTGATCACCGACATCAGGTCATCACTGCGCCCAGGTCCCTGGGGGGGGTCGCCCAACAGGTGGCGATGCAGGAAAACGCGCCGCGCCGCGCGATTTGTCAGACGGGGTGGTGTCGCCATACCCTAGGCTTGGCGAAACGTGTCGCCGAAATCAATTTTCGGCGTCAACTCAACGCGTTCACCATCTCCGCCGCCATTTCCAAGGCGCGCGGCGATAATCTCGGCTGCGCGACGCCCGATTTCTTCGCGGCAAGAATCGATAGTGGCCAACTGGCGCGGCAACCCCTTTAGCAGACGCACGCCATTGAACCCGGCCATCCCGACTTTGCCCGGAACGTCAAATCCTTGTTCGATCATCCACAATAGGCCACCCGCACCGATCAGATCATTCGAGTAGTATAGGAAATCCAAATCCGGCCGGCGGGTCATCATCGCTGCGGTCATTTCCCGGCCCTTGGCAAGGGCGGACCCCCCCGAATAAAATTCTTGATCCGCCACTTCGATCCCACCTTTGGCCAAAGCCTGGGTGAAGCCTTCGAACCGTTTGCGGGCCCGATGATCAAGACCAAGTCCCGTTCCCAGGAAACCAATGTTGCTATATCCGGCTTCTAGAATGGCACGGCCAATCTCTTCGCCCGCACGCCGGTGCGAAATACCAACCATTGAATCGATCGGCGTACCGTCAGTGTCCATGATTTCAACCACGGGAATGCCAGCCGCACGCAGCATCGCACGCGCCGCGTCAGAATGTTCAAGCCCGGCAATGATCACGCCTGACGGCCGCCACGACAGCATCTCGTACAGGACTTTTTCTTCTTTTTCCGGCGAATAATCCGTTAATCCGACCACCGGCTGAAGATCGGTTTCATCCAGCGCGTGACTGATCCCGGTCATCACCTCGGGAAATACCAGATTCGACATGGATGGAATGATAACGGCGACAAGGTTGACCCGCTGACTGGCCAATGCACCCGCGATCTTGTTTGGAACATATCCAAGACGCTTGGCGGCAAGCAGAACCTTTTCCCTGGTCGCCTCGGACACGTCGCCGCGATTGCGCAGCACTCTGCTTACGGTCATTTCTGATACGCCCGAAGCTTCGGACACATCGCGGAGCGTCAATGGGCGCTGGTCTGGTCGGGTCAAGGCAATGTCCTGAATACTATCTCAGACGTTAGCGTATTCCCGACTGGTGGATCAAGCGGCTTGACCATTTGAATTGGCGACAGGCATTTCAACCGCTTGGGAATGCCTGTCGCCTGATCATTTTTGCCCAACGCGCAATTCTGTCCGCAGGCCGTTTAGAATTCTGCCCAGACATCACCGCTCACGTCATTGGCACCCATGACAGGTTGCGCCCCGTTGACGGCAACCTTGCGCGGTGGGGCTGTTTTTGGCGGAACGTCCATCGACGCCACCTGTGCCCGCGGCGCCGGTGAATTTTTATCGACGCGAAACATGGCTGATATGCGGTTCAGCTTGGCAGCTTCGTTCACCATCATTTTGCCGGTGCTGTGGACCTCTGTGGCGACGGCCGCGTTCTTTTGCGTGACCCCATCCAACTGATCGACAGCCGTGTTGATTTCGGACAATCCCACCGATTGCTCGCGCGCTGCCGCCGCAATGGACGACACGGATTCAGACACCTGTTCAAAATCATCCATCAACTTTTCAAAGCCTTTGCCGGCCTTTTCGACCAGCTCAACCCCGTCAACCACGTTGTCGGCGCTTTCCTGGATCAACGCGTTGATCTCTTTGGCGGCGTCGGATGATCGCTGCGCGAGTGCGCGAACCTCGGATGCCACAACGGCAAAGCCGCGCCCCGCCTCGCCCGCGCGGGCCGCTTCGACACCGGCATTCAAAGCCAGCAGATTTGTTTGAAAGGCGAGGTCTTCTATCACCGATGTCACCTGTGTGATCTTTTGGGATGAGGTTGAGATTCGGTCCATGGCGGTCATCGCGCGATTGACCTCTTGCCCGGAAACTTCGGCATCTTCCTTGGCCCTGTTCATCACCTTGTCAGCCTGTCCCGCGGCATCCGCAGTCGATTTGACAGAAGCCGACAGTTCGGTGATGGCCGCGGCCGTTTCCTCCAGACTGGCAGCCTGTTCAATGGCTTTCTGGCTCAGTTCGTTCGAAGCGTTTTCAACCTCTCTCGCGTTTGTGTCGATTTCCGCCGTAGCGCCCAAAAGCGACGTGATCGTTTCGTTCAGTTGCTGGATCGCACGGTTGAACCCGGTTCGCAGCAGTTCATAATCAGACGCAAATTCGTTTTCGATCCCTGCGGTCAAATCCCCCTCGGCCAACTTGGCAATGCTGGTTGAAAGCTGTTCAACAACGGCCCGTTGTTCTGCGCTACGCCGGTCCTGTTCTGACCGCGCCCTTTCCCCAACGGCCAGCTTTTCACGCAGATCATCCAGGTTTCGGGACAGATCGCCCACATCGTCCAACCGGTCGCGATACGGAATTTCAGAATCGTAATCACCGTCCCGCATTCCTGACAGGGCTGTTCCGATGCCTACGAATGGCTTGGAAACGCCGCGCGCGACAATCGCACCAATCAAGCCAATCGCAATTGCCAGGCCCGTTGCCTGCACGCCAAGTGTATTGCGCAAAGTCACCAGTGGGGTCAGCAGTTCCTCAACTGTTTGCTCCACGACAACAACCCATGTCAGACCTTCGAATTCCAACCGGGCCGCCATCGCCTGGGCTTCGTGGCCTGCCAATCCTGTCACGGTTTCAAAATGCGGTTTTGCCCCTCGCAGCGCGGCTTCGACCACGGGCAGCCTTTCCACCTGGTCCAGCACGCGCGGACCGCCTTCGATTTTGGCCGTGCTACGCATACGAAAGTCGTCGCCAATGACAAACACATGCCCAGACTGGCCGAGCCCGTCTATATTTTCCGAGATGGCGTTCAACCTGTCGATTGGCATCTGAAAGATGAGAACGCCCTGCCTTTGGCCTTCGCGACCGACGAGGGGCGTGGCGATAAATCCGGCAACATCGCCGTTGCTTGGCTCATACCGGTTGAAATCCGTCACCGTCACACCGCGTGGCGACATGTCTTTTGATTTACGCCAAGCCTTGGCAAGATCGCTATCGCGCCACTGCCCGGTTTCAAGGTTTGTCGCATAATCCGGTTCTTTGAAGACAGAATAAACAACGTTACCCGTCTGATCGACAAGGAAGATGTCGTAATACCCATGGGCCTTGAGAAACGCGCGCAAATAGGGGTGATATTTCGAATGAACGATGTCGTATTGGGTTCCTGAACCGGTGCTGTTCAGGGAATCCTTTTGCCCGACTGGATTGGGGTTGTTGCGCACATAATCAGCCTGCAATGTCTGCCTTGCACTCTCCCCGGCGGCTTTCCAACTTAACGAAAAACTCGCCATTGCTGCGGTGATTGTCGGATTTTCCGCCTGTGTCAGCAAATCTGATTCAGCTTCATTCAACAACGCCTCAACCTTGCCAAGCCGATCTTGAAGAACGCCACGAAACTTGTCCTCGATCTGTTCGTTCATGATGTTTTTGCTATCGATATAGGCCGTGAAGGTAAGCGCCACCGCCATGAGCATGGATAACCCCATAATGATAAGCGGCAGTTTGACCACCAGTTTCAGGTTGCCGAACCACCGGAATTTTGGCTTGCCCATGCCGAGGGTCCGCAAAGAGGTGGGATCTGTCGAAGCATTCATGCCAGGTGTCCTTTCGCCCAAACAAGCCGAACCCACACACATCATGTGGGAACTGTCCGGACCGGAACGTGACATCGCCGGTTTAATTCCGCCTTAAACGATACAAACCTGACGCGCCTTTGGGCTGGAAAATACATCGCATTGTGCATATCCAACACCGCGTCGCCCGTCCCTTGAGTTCAACGTCTTGCGCCAGATGACAACCGAAGCGGTGCGGGGTATGACGTGATCGACGGCCCCGTGGCTCAACTGGATAGAGCAGCCCCCTCCTAAGGGGCAGGTTGCAGGTTCGAATCCTGCCGGGGTCACCAAAGCCGACGGGGCCACATCGCCCTCCGGCAAGAGGCCTTTGTGCCACGATCGGGCCTGTCCCCTTCATTTTCGGTGGAAAAATTGACGCGTGTCGGCCATACGCCGGAAAAACGCCGCATTGCACGACCAAGTGATATTACCGGTCGCAAAGGTTAAGGAGTCGCGGATGCGATACGAGATTGCGCGCCCTGACGGTGGGCGCATTGACGAATTCGAAGGCCTTCGCGGATTGCTTGCCTGGTGGGTCGTCCTGGGCCACGTTGCGCATTCCATTGACCTGACCACCCCTTATATTGCGCCCGTCTTGCTGAACGTTACGTTGGCCGTGGACATCTTTATCATCCTGTCCGGTTTTGTGATCGCGCGCCTGATCGACCTGAAATCGGAACGCTATCTGCCGTATATCACGCGCCGCGCCTTTCGGATTTTCCCGCTGTATCTGGTCGTGTTGTTTATCAGTGCGGCCTTGCTGCCGTACTTTCTTGATGCGGTGCAAAATACCCCGTTTCAAAACCACAAGAACCTGTTGCGCGTCGATCAGGCGCAAACGGCAATTGACAACCTTGGCGCGCATCTGGCGACGCATGTCCCTTTGTTGCAAGGGCTGTTGCTGTCCGGGATGCTGGAGCACGGACCATTTACAATCGTCGGCCAGGCCTGGAGCGTTAGCCTTGAATGGCAGTTCTATCTGCTTGCCCCGGTGATCCTGCTGTTCCCCAAAACCTATCTGCGCATGGCCCTCTTGCTCGGCGTCTTTGTCGCCTTGTTTTTCGTCCCCGGGGCAAGCGGCGCCTTTCTGGGCATCAAAATGCCCTTCTTTGGGATCGGCATCTTGTCCTACCTTTGGGCCAAATCCGAGGGCGACAAAGCGGCATCCATCAAATGCGCCCTGCTTCTGGCGGGCATATGTCTGTTTGTTATCGAATTTTCTGGGCTTAGGCGCATGGTCCCGGTGATGGTCTGGGGGGCGGTCTGTGCTCTGATTTACCTGGACAACACCGAACGAAAGGCCATCACACTTGGCCGTCGGTTCATGTCTCTGCCGGTTCTCGTGCACTTTGGTGACCTGACTTATGCCATTTACCTTGTGCATATGATCCCGATTTACATGACCATGTATTTCTTGAACTCGGCCGGTGTTTCGGATTTCACCTATGGCGTTATCTTGTTCGTTTCGGGTGTTGGGGTGACATATGCGGCATCGCTGTTCGTGAACCGGTTTGTCGAAAAACCGGGCATGGCGATGGGGCGCAAGGTTGCCAAACGCCTGTCAGGCCCAACCCCGTCCAAAAGCCCGGTCGCCTAGGCGTGGTCACAACACGCGGATCACGTCTTTGCCGACAGCCAACATGTACCCGCGCCGCGCGATGTTTTTGACCAGCAATTCAGTGACAAGCTGATTGCCCAGGGAATCGCGCAATCGCTTGATCCGTGTTGCACCCGCCGCCTCGTCGCAATCACCTTCGGACCGGCCTGAAATGATCGCTTCGATCTGGACCCCGGACAGCACATCGTCATCCATGCGTGCCTCGGCCAGAATGGCCAGCGTTTCCATCGCCGCTTCGGTCAGCTTGAAACCGTGGTTGTTCAGATAGACGGTCTTTTCATCCCGGCTGATCAGCAGCGAATTCACTTCGATTCCAGAACGTTCAATCTGGGCCATGCGGCGGTTGAGGGTGATCAACAACACCAGAAATACCAATGCGGCCAACAACAGCGCAGTTGCGAAAACCAACAGAACAAATATCACCACCCGATAACTGGCCAGTGTTTCGGAAAACGCGGTGCCAGACTGGGCCAGAATCTCCAACAGCTTGACCTCGGACTGACTTTGAAGGTCGTCGTTTTCAGCAAAAATCTGGGCAACGCGATCATTAAAGGCGTTCGCGTCAGGCAAATTCATGAACAACAGAACGCCTGCGATCATCAAAACCGCAACGATTGCGGCCAACCCATAGGCAACTGCCCGCGTTCCAGTGCGCCGCGCATCAGAAGCGAAGGTAGAATTGTCCGGCATTTGCTTTCCTGTCTTTAAGGCCCGTCGCATCAAACACCCCCATCAGGTTGAGCAAGGTCCATCCATTCTGGGCAAGTCGTTTGGCAACTTCGCCACGTGCGGCACCAGCATCGCAGCTCGTGACCTCCATCACCCCATAGTGAAGCCTGAGAGGATTGTCTTGCCGCGCCTTGTAATCGGCATAGCACGCGGCATGGGCGGCGGCAGGCAAAAGCCCAATGGCCGCTGTCAGGAAAAGAAGGGAAAGAATGTGTTTCATGCCTGTCAGGATGCGCGGATGGCCGTTGTTATTCAATATCATGACCACGGGGGCACCGCTGATATCCAATAACATCTGGCTGATATTGCCTGATTTGCGAAACAAACGCGACGGTTGGGGCATCACCGCCCCGGAATGATCGCCGGGGCCATGCAACAGGGCACAGGCTCAAACTCAAAGGACCGTTCACATGGCTCGCAAATTCATCGCAACAATCCTTGCTTCTTCGATTGCCATCACCGCTTTCACCGCCCCCGCACGCGCGGGCAACAACGACAACCTCGTGCGGTTTCTGGCAGGGGCCACCGCATTGGTCATTATCGGCAAAGCGTTGGAAGGCAGCGGATCACACAGCGCCAAGCCGCAGTACAAAGTGTACGGGTACGGCACAAACCCCAAGCCACATCATGACCACGGCCGCAAATACAGCCACGGCAACAAACACCACGGAAAACCACATAAATCATCCAACCATGACATCCGCAGAATGCCGGAATCCTGCCGGCTTTCGATGCGCACATCATCGGGGATGATCACCGGCTATGGTTACAAATGTGTTCAGAAATTCCCGCGTGTCGCAGGCCGCATCCCCGGACATTGTGTGACCGCCGCCAAGAGCAAACACGGCCCCCGGTTTGTATACACGACCCGTTGCCTGCAACGCGCCGGTTACAACGTCCGGTAAGGCCCTCGCAAAGCCCCTGCAAACAGGTGCAGCAGGGGCCTGGTCCCGGTGGCCGAGCAGCGCCGGGACCAACACGGGGGGCTGGGTTAGGACATGGCCCCGCCCCCCGACCCATTTCAGGACACAGCGCAATTGACTCAGCCAAATTATATCCATACTTCTGGATATATGGATAAGAATCATGCCCTGACCGCCTTTGCCGCACTTAGCCAACCCGTCCGGTTGGACGTTTTTCGCCTTCTCATCAAAGCAGGAGAAGACGGTATGTCCGCGGGTGACATCAGTACCGCCCTCGACGTGCGTCAGAATACAATGTCGACCAATCTTTCCATCCTCGTGCAGTCCGGATTGATCCGGAATGAACGCCAGGGCCGCAGCATCCGCTATTTTGCCGACATTGATGGCATGCGCGGATTGCTTGCCTTTTTGATGGAGGATTGTTGCGGCGGTCGCCCCGACCTCTGCCAACCGGTCATCAAAGAAATCGCCTGTGCCTGTTAGGGGGCAAAACGCCCGACGACGGTGCAACGCGTTTATTCTATGCGCCAATACCATCAACCAATCGCTGATCGCTTAATCGATCATGAACCGCAACAGCCTTGATGACATCGGCAAGGCGTCTGAAACCACAGAATGATCCCCGGAAAGGACCCCCCTTTTGTCTGACACGCCACAGCTTATCGACCAGCATTTCATCGCGACAGACAGGACCGCGTTGCTCCAATCCGACGGGACAGACCACGCGCCCCGCATCTTGCTTTTGTACGGATCGCTCCGCGACCGATCCTATAGCCGCCTGATGGCCGAAGAAGCGGCCCGCGTCCTGACCCGGCTGGGCGCCGAAACCAAGACATTCAACCCATCGGGCCTTCCTCTGGCCGATGACGCTGACGCCTCACACCCCAAGGTGCAGGAACTGCGTGACCTGGTCGCCTGGTCCGAAGGCATGGTTTGGTCATCCCCGGAACGCCACGGTGCGATGACCGGTATCATGAAAACGCAAATTGACTGGATTCCCCTGTCGATCGGGGCTGTCCGACCCACGCAGGGCAAAACACTGGCCTTGATGCAGGTCGGCGGCGGTTCCCAAAGCTTTAACGCTGTGAACCAGATGCGCATTCTTGGGCGATGGATGCGATGCCTGACCATTCCAAACCAATCCTCGGTGCCCAAGGCGTTTTTGGAATTCGACGACACAAACCGCATGATCCCGTCGCCGTTTTACGACCGCATGGTCGATGTGATGGAAGAACTGATGAAATTCACCATCCTGACCCGCGACATCAAGGATCACCTTGTCGATCGCTATAGCGAACGCAAGGAAAGCGCTGCGGAATTGTCAAAACGGGTGAATCAGAAAACAGGCTAAGGCCCTGGCAAATCGGCCTTTGCCCTTGTCAGTCAGCGGCGGCTGGGGTTCAACCGGGGCATGACCGGACCCGACTTCACACTTGAAACAGCCGCCGCAACCCGTGGCGCAACCCGTATCGCCGGCGTGGACGAGGTCGGGCGCGGCCCGCTTGCCGGGCCAGTCACAGCCGCCGCCGTGGTGCTTGACCCGCACGCCATTCCCGATGGCCTGAACGATTCCAAGAAATTGTCGGAAAAGCGCCGCGCCATACTGGCCGCCGAAATTCATGCCACTGCCGATGTCTGTGTTGCCCATGCGACTGTCGCGGAAATCGACGATATCAACATTCTGCGCGCCAGCCATCTGGCCATGTGCCGCGCGGTGCAGGGTTTGAAAACCGCCCCCGATCATGTCCTGATTGATGGCAATATGATCCCCCGTGATCTGCGCCTTTCGGCCCAACCGGTGATCAAGGGTGACGCCAAATCACTGTCCATTGCGGCGGCTTCGATTGTCGCCAAAGTGGCACGCGATTTGATCATGCGGGATTTGGCGCAACACTACCCCGGCTACGGATGGGAGACGAATGCCGGATATCCATCAAAAAGCCACAAAGCGGCGCTTCTAGATCTGGGTGTAACACCACATCATAGACGCTCTTTTAAGCCCGTCCACAATATCTTGTGTAAAGATATTTAGTTAAGCCTTTGATTCAATAAAGAATTTGACCGCGAATCAGGTTTGAATCATCTTTTGTCTCAACGAACGAGCGCAAAAAATGGCGCCGGGACAGAGGCAAAGTATGACGATGACCAACGCAAAAGGGGCGGCAACGCTTCCCTTGAACACGATTATTCCGGGCGACTGCGTGGAGGCGATGAACGCGCTTCCCGAAAACTCTGTCGATCTGATATTTGCCGACCCCCCTTACAACCTTCAGTTGCGCGGCGACTTGCACCGCCCGGACAATTCCCGCGTCGACGCAGTTGATGATGCCTGGGACCAGTTTTCCAGCTTTGAGGTCTATGACAGGTTCACCCGCGATTGGCTGGCTGCCGCCCGCCGCATCCTGAAACCAGACGGCGCAATGTGGGTGATCGGATCCTATCACAACATTTTCCGCGTGGGGGCCGAGCTTCAGAACCAAGGCTATTGGATCCTGAACGATGTGGTCTGGCGCAAGTCAAACCCAATGCCAAACTTTCGTGGCAAGCGGTTCACAAATGCCCATGAAACGATGATCTGGGCCTCAAAATCCGAAGGCGCGAAATACACCTTCAACTATGAGGCGCTCAAGGCGCTGAACGAAGGCATTCAGATGCGGTCCGACTGGGTTCTGCCCATCTGTAACGGTGGCGAACGCCTTAAGGATTCAAACGGCGACAAAGCCCATCCGACGCAAAAACCGGAATCGCTGTTGCACCGCGTTCTGGTCGGTTCGACAAACCCCGGCGATGTTGTTCTTGACCCGTTCTTTGGCACCGGCACCACCGGCGCCGTGGCCAAAATGCTGGGCCGAAACTTTATCGGGATCGAACGCGAGGCCGCCTACCGCGAAGTGGCGCAACAGCGCCTTAAGAACGTGCGCAAATATGACCGTGAGGCGCTTCAGGTTTCGACCTCGAAACGTGCCGAACCGCGTGTGCCGTTTGGCCAACTTGTTGAACGCGGCATGCTGCGCCCCGGCGAAGAATTGTTTTCCCTGAATGGCCGTCACAAGGCCAAGGTCCGCGCCGATGGCACGTTGATCGGGGATGATGTCAAAGGATCCATTCATCAGGTCGGTGCCCATCTCGAAGGCGCGCCCTCCTGCAACGGCTGGACATATTGGTGCTACAAGAAAGACGGAAAAACCGTCCCGATCGACCTTTTGCGCCAACAAATCCGGTCCGAGCTTACCTAACACCCATTTCACAGTTGAAACCGCCAGCGTCGTGCTACCGCGCGCGACGTGCAACTCTGCCCCGCCTTCACTGGCGGGGCATTTTTCTTTGACGAGCATCAAGGCGCTTTTTGGCCGGGACTCACCAGAATGGCCCCTGTCAAAGAAGAGTCATGATCGGGTGAAACGCATTGCCGAGGGATATTTCAACGGTGCCGGGCGCGATACGCCCGACCTGATCCAATCCGGCAGCAAAGGCGTGGTGACAACCGCCGAACCATTCAAGGCACAACATGATTCAGTCGCTTGGCCCAACGAACGCGCGGTGCTGAACCTGGTCGGGAAATTCATCGCCCATCCGCTCCACGCCTTAACAAATGCTGTCATCAGCGCCGGCAAGGTTGATTGAACAGGCGACTTGGCCGATACCTTTGGCATGATTGTCCGTTTGTCCCCTCTGCGAACCTTGTGCGTGTTGGCCTTTTTTCTGATCGTTGCCGTGGCGGCGGCAGGCGCGCGGGCCGACACAGCCTGGGTTGTGACCGAAGATCAGGCGCGCTGCGTTTTGGACCACGTGGAAGATTACCGCACCAAATCGACCCGCATCGTTCTGATTCAAGTGCAAGACTGTAAACCGGCAACCAACGGCTTGCCGCTGCAAATGTCGGATGCCCCGGCCACTGGTCAGGCCGGGTTCAACGCAGCCGCCCTGCCCCGCATCGCAACCACGCAAAACGTGACACGGTTCGACACTCTCATCTCATTCGCACGCGAGGATCTGGCATGTCTGACATTGGACCGGGTGAAGATGGAGGACGGGGTGGCCTATTTGCCGAAAACTATCGACTGCGAAAGGTAAGCCGTTTCCACGTTCTGGTGGAAATGACATCACACCTGACAGTGATCTGCACATTGATCGCCGGTATCGCCTCGTTCTGGTATCAGATTGCGCAAGACAAACGCGATGCCGCGTTTGAACTTATCTCGCGCCTGAACGACAGCCCGATGCTTGAGGTCCAACAGCGTGTTCAGCGCGAGGTGATCGAACTTCCCCTTGCGGAACTTCAGGGACAAACGGTTGATCGCGACCTGATGCTGACCCTGTTTGAACAGCTTGTCGCCACCAGCCAACAGCCTGTGTCACTGGTTCAGGACCTTGTGACTTTGGCCGGATATTACGACGAAGTGCAGATCTGTGTTGATACCGGCACTTGTGACGGCGTCGTGGTTCAGGCCCGTATCACCGACCGCGCGGGTCGTTTTGCCTGTCTTGCCATGCCGTTTATTCACAGCATTCGCGATCGTTACCTTTTGGAAGGTTTGGGCGATGGATTGTCACGAATGGTGAAGTACGAAGACATCTGCTAATCCGCGTGCCGGCCGCTTTTGTAGGGCGCCCAATCCGTGATTTCCGGGTAATACATCGCCCGCCACTTGCGCACCTTTGGATTCATCACCCGACGCCACAGCGGGGGGATCATCGCGACCGAGGCCATCAACGGATAGCCATAGGGCAGCTGCGGCGCTTGGTCTTCGCCGTAATTCTGAAGCAGCGGGAACCGGCGGTCCGGCTTGTAGTGATGGTCAGAATGACGTTGGAGATTGATCAAAAGCCAATTTGATACCCTGTGCGCCGCGTTCCATGAATGGTGCGGCATGACATGTTCAAACTTACCCCCGCCCAAGTGCTTTCGCGTCAGCCCATAATGTTCGACGTAATTGGTCAATTCCAACTGCCAGATCGCGACAATGGCCTGAAACACGAACAGACACAGCCCCAGCCACCCCCCGACCATCAATGAAAGCCCCAGCATCAGGGTCTGAAACGCGCCATACCGCCAGAATGGATTGCGCTTGTCCCAGACCGATACGCCGCGCCGCGCCAGCATCTTTCTTTCTGCTTCCCAGGCCGACTTGGGGCAGCTGCGCAGCACCCGCAGGAAATAGCGGTGAAACCCTTCGTTATACTTTGCGGTTACCGCGTCACGCGGCGTGGCAACATCCACGTGGTGCACCAACAAATGTTCGCTGCGAAAATGGGAATACAATGTGTTGGCCAGCAACAGATCGCCCAACAACCGCTCTACCTTGTTTTTCTGATGCACCAGCTCGTGGGCGTAAACGATCCCGATCGTTCCCGTCATGACCCCAACACCGGAAAACAAAACAATGATTTCGACCGCGTTCAGATGTGTGCTGTGGGTGACGAAATAGATCAGGGAAAACACCGTCACAAACTGGATCGGGAACCAGATCATCGTGATCAGACGATACCAGAACAACTGATCCTCTTCGGTGTTCGGATCCGCGTTTTCGGTGTTCAGTCCGGTCAGAGCATCCAGAAGCGTAACCAACCACCAGACATAGACCGGCAACAGGATAACGGTGAAACCGCCCTGGACCGCCCCGAACCATGCCAACGGGACAGTCACCAACGAAAGGGCAAATGGTGCGGCCTTGGTCAGTGCCGCGACAGTCTCGGACGGGATCATGATGCCTCGCTTGGTTCGGCGCATGGGTACGGGTTATCACGCATTGTCGAACGCACCATGCGCAAGGTCAAACACCTTGCGCATCACGGTGGGAAGGTCGCTTGGGCGAAACCCGGCTTTTGGGACAAATGCCGCCGCACCGGGCCGGATCATGTCCGCCGCATCACCCTGTGGGATCGCCCCAGCTTTGGTGACGGCGCAAAAGATCGTCAGACGAAGGTGAAAATGGGTGAAGGTATGTCGCGCCTCGGTTGGCACCCGAACCCATTCCCCTTGAATTGGCGGGGCGTGCTTGGGCAGGTTTTGATCAATTTCGACCCAAACACTGCCCGGAAAACCCAATGTACCACCCAACAATCCCTTGTCTTCGCGCCGCTCTAACAGGGTTGCGCCATTATGTGTTCGTGCCACATAGACCGCGCCATGCCGCACGGGTTTGGCCTTTTTCGGGGTCTTCTTTGGCAAATCCGGCGCTGTTCCCGCAGCCCTTGCCGCGCAAGGTTCCCGCCAAGGGCAAATGCCACATGCCGGATTGCGCGGGGTGCAAATCGTCGCGCCAAGGTCCATGACGGCCTGTGCGTAATCTCCGGGGCGATTGGCCGGCGTCAGTGACGCTGCCTTGTCCGTCAGCGCGGCTTTGGCCGCAGGCAACGGCGTGTGAATGTCAAACATCCGCGCCATGACCCGTTCCACATTGCCATCGACCACGGTTTCGACACGATCGAACGCGATCGCAGAAATCGCGGCAGCGGTATAAGGGCCGATCCCCGGCAAACCCAAAAGGGCGGCATGGGTGTCGGGAAACACCCCGCCATGATCGGCCACCACCGCACGCGCGCATTTCAAAAGATTGCGCGCCCGCGCGTAATACCCAAGGCCAGCCCACTCAGCCATGACCGCACCATCCTCGGCCCCAGCAAGAGCGTGAACATCGGGCCAAAGGTGTGTGAAACGATGGAAATAGGCCGTCACCGCAGCAACTGTCGTTTGCTGCAACATCACCTCGGACAACCAGACGCGATAGGGATCCGGGCGCACCCCGGCCGCTCGGTCTGACGGGGACACCCGCCAGGCCAAATCGCGCGCATGGACATCATACCAATCCAAAAGCACCCTGCTTAACCCCGTGTCACGCAATCTTTATGCCCCCCTGACGCTTTCGCCGCTGGTTCTTATGTCTGCACACACTAGAATAGGGCGAACACCCAGGACGCAAGTGATGGCCCGTCGAAGCACAACAACTTATGGTTTCAAACGCACCGCCAACCTGTTGGAGGGCCGGATTCGGCGCGCCAGCGAAACCCGTGGCTTTGCCGTCACCCGTTTGCTGACCCATTGGGAAGAGGTGGTTGGCGCAGATCTGGCCGCCTTGGCGCGCCCTGTGGATGTGAAATACGGCCGTCAGGGGTTGGGCGCAACGCTGACTCTTTTGACCGACGGCGCGCGGGCGCCTTTGGTCGAAATGCAAAAGGAAAAGCTGCGCGAAAAGGTGAACACCGCCTACGGGTACAACGCCATTTCCCGTGTTCGCATAACACAAACCGCCGCGACGGGTTTCGCGGAAGGCCAGGTTGCCTTTGTTGACCCAAAACCCAAAGCGCCACCCGCCCCGGACCCGGCAACACTCAAGGCGGCACACGCAGTGGCGCGAGATGTGGGCAACCAGGATCTGCGCACAGCGCTTGAGGCTTTGGCCCGGAATGTTCTAAGCAAGCAAAAGACTTAAGAAAGGACCACCCAGTGGATCGCAGGACAATTATCGCAGGCGGCGCAGCCGTCGTGGCCATAGGGGCCGCCGGTGGCTTTTACGCGTCGCGCGACAGCGCGCCGAAAGTCACCCAGATCGACCCATCGGGAAGTGACGGGGCAACCACCATCGACACATCCAGCATTTTGGAAATGCGGCTTGGCGATGCCAGTGCCAAAGTGACGGTAACGGAATACGCCAGCTTTACCTGCCCGCATTGTGCATCGTTCCACGCCGGTCCGTTCCAAAAGCTGAAAAGCGAATACATCGACACCGGTAAGATCAACTTTATCTATCGGGATGTCTTTTTCGATCGGTTCGGGCTTTGGGCATCGATGATCGCGCGTTGCGACCCCAACCGCTTTTTCGGGATCTCGTCGATCCTTTATAAGCAACAGAGGGACTGGATGAACGCCGAAAGCCCGGCAGACATCGCCAACAACCTGCGCAAGATTGGCCGCGCATCCGGCCTGTCCGATGAAGCGGTT
Source organism: Pseudooceanicola sp. (assembly GCA_050633485.1). Lineage (GTDB taxonomy): Bacteria > Pseudomonadota > Alphaproteobacteria > Rhodobacterales > Rhodobacteraceae > Pseudooceanicola. The sequence goes on along the minus strand of JBOEGP010000006.1, from coordinate 66,582 downwards.
GAAACCTGTCTCGCGGACGAGGAAAACGCCAAGGTTCTGGTCGCATGGTTCGAAAACCACGCCAAGGCGGACGATATCACAGGTACGCCAAGCCTGCTTATCAACGGGACCAAGCATTCCAACATGAATTGGGCCGACCTTAAGGCCCTGATAGATACGGCACTGGAATCCTGATGTCTGCACCACTTTCCGGCCTCAAGGTCGTTGAACTCGCTCGTATTCTGGCGGGCCCATGGGCCGGTCAGACCCTGTCGGACCTTGGCGCCGAAGTCATCAAGGTGGAAAGCCCGGACGGCGACGACACGCGCACATGGGGCCCGCCCTTTGTCACGCGCGAAGAAGAAACAACCGCCGCGTATTATCATTCGTGCAATCGCGGCAAGCATTCCGTGACCTGCGATTTCCGTACGCCCGAAGGCCAGGAAATGGTGCGCAAGATGATCAAGGATGCCGATATCCTGATCGAAAATTTCAAAGTCGGCGGATTGGCCAAATACGGGTTGGATTATCCCAGCCTTGCCGAGGTTAACCCAAGGTTGATCTATTGTTCGATCACGGGGTTCGGCCAAACCGGCCCTTACGCGCACCGCGCCGGATACGATTACATCATTCAAGGCATGTCAGGGTTCATGTCGATCACCGGCGAACCCGAAGGGCAACCGTTGCGCGCGGGCGTGGCCATCACCGACCTGTTCACAGGCGTCTATTCGACAGTCGCCATCCTGTCTGCCGTTGAACAACGCCACCGCACCGGGCGTGGTCAGCACGTTGATATGTCACTGCTGGATTGTGCCGTGTCAGTCATGGCCAACCAGGGGATGAATTACCTGTCGACCGGAAACCCGCCTGTGCGCACTGGCAACACCCACCCGAACGTGGTGCCCTATCAGGTCTTTGCCACGTCAGACGGGCATATCATCATCGCCACGGGCAATGATGGCCAATACCAGCGGCTATGCGATCTACTGAATCTGTCCGACCTTAAGGAAGACGCGCGATACCTGACCAATGGTGACCGGATCGCCAATCGCGACAGCCTGATCGAAAAGCTTTCCGCCGCCTGCCGCACATTCACCAAAGCCGACCTTTTGGCGGCCTGCGAGGCCAAAGGCGTGCCCGCAGGTCCAATCAATGACATGGGCGAGGTGTTCGCTGACCCACATGTTCAGGCACGCGGCATGCAGATCGCTCCGGGCGGTGTCCCCGGCATTCGTTCTCCGTTCGTGTTTTCGGACGCCGAATTGGACCTGGCCGCACCGTCACCAAAACTGGGTGAACACAACAGCTGAACCTATGACCCGCCGTAACAGACGGCGCGCCCAAACGGTTTCACCTTGCCGGCAGATGGGCCGCGCCTGTGCCCAGGGATCGTTGAAAAACGATATTTGGTGAGTTCGGGTCGCATTTCGCGACCCGGGCCGGTGGCGGGCAGGGGTTTGTCCGCCATCGTCAAAAGGACCGAACACAGGCCCGGCTTGGTCGCCGGAACCAACGATCAAACCACGCGATCGTTGCGCGACCTGCGTTTGCGGAATTTGGCACTATTCGCCCAGTTTCGCGTGAACCTCGTCCAGATCAATCTCTCCGATCGGCATCTTGTTCGATGGATCGTTGAAATCGTATTTGAACAGCTCAAAGTCGCGCTTGTAGATTTCAAACACCAGATGCATCGACAGATCATCGAAATAATCTTCGACCGGGTGGGCACGCTTGGGGCCGTGACCTTCGCTTTCGTTGAACCGCGGAATGCCCTCAAGCTTTACGTCGTGCTTGGTTTCGATGCTGTCCAGCACCTGCTGCATACCGGGATTGAAATCCTCGGTCCAAAAGATCTTGTCGTATTTTCCGCCATTCACGATGTAGGTCGATATGTGGCCGGACATGGCAGACCAGTGAATGTCAGGTTCCATCGGGCGGCGCCAACGAATGGTGTCACGCGCGAACAGCAGAAACCGGCGAAAGGATTTGATCTGGTCAAATTCCTGCTTGCCGTCATCCCCGCCGACTTCGATCCCGTATTTCTGTATCAACAACGGGACAAGGTTGCCGCGGTATCGGTTTCCGTTCCGCTGAATGCCGCAAATCTTGTCGAAAAACGACGACAGAATTCGGGTGTACGGGTTTCGAACGCAGGTAAAAGCATAGGATTTGTGCCCACGTACGTTGTCTTCGATCAGGGTTTGGCTGTCCTCCATCGCCCACTTGTGCAACCCATGATCAGCGTCATGAATGTCGCCGTCATAAAATTCTCCGTGGTCGGAATAGAACATGATCTGTCCGATGGTCGAACAGGCGCATTTGGGAACGACGCGGTAAACGACGCTCTCACTCTCAGTCATCCAGGTGCCGGGGAAGCCCATATTCGCTCTTTTACCTCTGTCACATCGACCTTTTTTGCGGCCTTGATGCTTCGGGAAACAAAAAAGCAAACTAATGCGGTTTAATCAACGCACCATCACGCTTATCACTATGGAAACCCTAACTCCGTTGCCGGAGCCGCACGCATCGCATGGCATCTATCGCATTCATACTACTCTGTCACAAAGACCCGGATTCGATCATCCAGCAGGCAGAACGCCTGACGGCGGTCGGGGATTACATGGCGATTCACTTCGACGCGCGGGCAAATTCTGATGATTATCGCAAGATCCGCGAGGCGTTGGATGACAACCCCCGCGTCACCTTTGCCCAGAAACGCATCAAATGCGGCTGGGGGGAATGGTCCCTTGTTCAGGCAACGCTGAACGCTATCGAAGCCGCCGTAGAGGCATTCCCGCGTGCGACACATTTCTACATGCTGTCCGGTGACTGCATGGCGATCAAATCAGCCGAATTCGCGCATGAATACCTTGATTCAAACGATTGCGACTACATCGAAAGCTTTGACTATTTCGAAAGCGACTGGATCAAGACCGGGTTCAAGGAAGAACGCCTGATCTATCGCCACTATTTCAACGAACGTACCCAGAAATGGTGGTTCTACACCTCTTTCGATGCGCAACGCCGTCTGGGCCTGACCCGCAAGGTGCCCGAAGACCTTCAGATCATGATTGGCAGCCAATGGTGGTGCCTGCGCCGCAGGACGATCGAATGGGTTCTCGATTTCTGCCGAAAACGCAAAGATGTTGTCAGGTTCTTTCGCACCACCTGGATCCCGGACGAAACGTTCTTTCAGACCATCGTGCGCCATGTTGTGCCATCAAATGAAATTCAGTCACGGACCCTGACCTTTCTTATGTTCACCGACTATGGAATGCCGGTGACATTCTACAACGACCATTATGACCTTTTGCTAAGCCAGGATTTCCTGTTCGCGCGCAAGATTTCACCCGAAGCACATCAGCTGAAACGCCGGTTGGGCCAATTGTATGCCGCCAAAAACGTGACCTTTCACGTCAGCAACGAAGGTGGCAGCCTGTTCACATTCCTGTCTGGGCAGGGCCGTGTGGGATTGCGATTTGCGCCGCGGTTCTGGGAGGTTGAATCAAGCCTTGGACGCGAACGCGAACTGATGATCGTGATCTGCAAAAAGTGGCACGTGGCCAAGCGTCTGATGGAAAAAATCCGACAGGTCACCAACCTTCCGGCCATCGAATACCTGTTCCACGAAGAATCCACGCCGCTTCCTGACCTTGGCGGTATTCAGGCCAGCCTTGGCAAAAGAACGCGGCATCGGCGCGCGTTGATGCGCATGCTGTTTGACTATTACAACACCGACCGCATGATCGTCTGCCTTGACCCCAACGGGATCGACCTGTTGCACGATTTCTGTAGCGACCGATCCGTAACCAAGTTGCTTGAGGTCGAATGCCAGTTCACAGAAGACTATCTGATCGGCCACGCCAAACGTGTCGGTCTGGCCGGGGAAAGCACCCCGAAAGAAACTCTGGAACGTTTGCTGCCCACCATTCGCAACGACATCGCGTTTGAAACCGATCGCATCCGCGATGCCGGATTCAATCACATGTTCCGCATTCGCGAGGCCGACACACCGGAACAGAATACCGCGCAATTGTTGGAATTCCTGTCCATCACACCCGAACAGGCGCATCAGATCGCCGCGATGGACCATCTTTTTGTCGACTGACCGTGACGGACCGAGGATACAAAATGGCCTATGCCTATGACGACCAGAACATTTTCGCGAAAATCCTGAGGGGCGAGATCCCGAATAAGACGGTCCTGGAGACCGAACACACGCTGGCGTTTGAGGATATCCGACCCCAGGCGCCGGTGCATGTTCTGGTGATACCAAAAGGCGCATACGTGACACTTGATCACTTTGCCGAAGCCGCAAGCGATATAGAAATCGTTGATTTCAACCGCGCCGTCGCGGCGATTTGCAAGATGATGGGCGTGACATCAGACGTCGGAGAAGGCTGCCGGTTCATTTCGAATTCGGGCGAACATGGGGTGCAAGAAGTGCCGCATTATCACCTGCACATCCTTGGCGGGCGCCGTTTGGGCAGGATGCTGGAACGCGCCGGCTGATTGGATGATTGGGTGACAATTGGGCTGTGCGTGCTGTGGAGTCTGGCCGCCAGCCTCGTCACCTATGCGGCCTTTGCACATGACAAATTGCGCGCTGTCAAAGGCGGGAAGCGTGTGCCCGAGGCGCAATTGCTGCTGTTGGCTATGGTCGGCGGTTGGCCGGGCGCGAAATTGGCGCAAGGTCGGATTCGCCACAAAACCCGCAAGCAGCCCTTTCGCATGTTTCTGAACATTGTGCCGATTGTTTGGCTCTTGTTGCTGATCATGTTTTGCGGTGGCGGGTGGTATGTTGGAATACCCTCGCCCTAGCGGGGTGGCAGGCGATCAAACTGGGGCACACCTTCGGCGATACAATGAAACAGCTGTGCCTCGGCCATGTGAATAGCCGCATCGGGCGTGCCATAAAGCGACGGGTCGTCCATTGTGCCCGCCTTGACAACCAGGGATTTGCCGCCCGGTTGCCGGGTCGTCAAATGGGTTCCACAGTCAGGACAAAAATCCCGTGTCCGCGGCGTTTCCAGATCGGGGCGTGTGAATTGTTTTGCCTTGCCTTGGGTAAAAGCAAAGGCACTCACCGGAAACATGATGAAAAAGTTCGGCCCGCCCCCGGACACATACTGGCAGGCACGGCATTGGCACTGCGCCTTGAAAAGCGGAGTGCCGTCAACTTTGTACCGCACGGCGCCGCAGTAACATCCACCTTCGAATTCCATGATGTCTCCTCTCGGTCTTTATGGAGGTTAGCGGCCCGCCGCGCCCTTGCCCAGCCCCGGTGTATCGCCCATAGTCCGGCCCGAGCCATATCACCCGAAGGACAAGCGCCATGCCCGTCGCACCCCCAGAAATCAAAATCGTTGAAACCCGCAAGATTGCCTGCGACGGCGGCGAAGGTGCGCTTGGCCATCCCCGCGTCTGGTTGGTGATTCCCGATGACACCGGTTGGGTTGAATGCGGGTATTGCGATGCGAAATACGTTCTAAAGGGCCGTGAAGCCGACGCGGGCATCGCCCAGACCTGAGGACCGGTGACCGTGACCGCAGCCCCCCTTTGGGGGTCTTTGGCCACGGTGCCGCTGGCGGAAGTATTTTTGGAAAGATGAAGCGGGGCGACGCGAGTCTGCCCGGCCGAAAGAGGGGCGTGTCATGGGATTTGGAAAAGGGTGCCATTTGCATCTGATCGACGGGTCGGCGTTCATTTTCCGCGCGTATCATGCGCTGCCACCCCTGACGCGGAAATCGGACGGGTTGCCCATTGGCGCGGTCAGCGGGTTTTGCAATATGTTGCAGCGGTATGTCGAAGGCAATCATGGGCCGGATGCGCCCACCCATGTGGCCGTGATATTTGACAAGGGCAGCCACACGTTTCGCAATGATCTTTATGATCAATACAAAGCCAATCGCGAAGCCATGCCCGAGGATTTGCGCCCCCAGATGCCGTTGACCCGGCGCGCAACCGAAGCGTTCAACATTGCCTGCAAGGAAATGGAAGGGTTCGAGGCGGACGACATCATCGCGACGTTGTCCTGCCAGGCCCGAGATGCCGGTGGACGGGTGACGATCATCAGTTCTGACAAAGACATGATGCAACTGGTCGGGGACGGCGTCGAAATGCTGGACGCCATGAAGAACCGGCGCATTGACCGTGAGGGCGTGTTCGAGAAATTTGGCGTCTACCCTGAGCGGGTCGTGGATGTGCAGGCGCTTGCCGGTGACAGCGTTGACAACGTTCCGGGCGCGCCGGGCATCGGAATCAAGACTGCGGCCTTGCTGATCAATGAATTTGGCGATCTGGATAGTCTTTTGGAGCGCGCCGGTGAGATCAAGCAACCAAAGCGGCGGGAGGTTTTGACCGAAAAGGTGGATCAAATCCGCCTAAGCCGCCAGTTGGTGCAATTGGATTGCGAAACCCCGCTTGATTTCACACTGGATGATCTTGAGGTGCGCGAACCCGAACCGGAAGCATTGCTGGCGTTCCTGTCGGAAATGGAATTCCGCACCCTGACAAAACGCATCGCGGATGGGCTGGGCGTGGACGCGCCTGCGATACCGGAGACGTCGCCGCCGGTTGACGGAGAAGTGAGTGCGCCGGAAATGCCCCCGTTCGATACGCAAGCGTATGAATGCGTTGGCGACGCAGCGCGGTTAACTGAATGGGTGGCCCAGATCCGCGAGCGCGGTTACGTGGCCATCGACACTGAGACCACCGGTTTGGATGAAATGGTCGTCGATCTGGTTGGGATTTGTCTGGCAACTGATCCGGGCAAGGCTTGTTACATCCCCTTGACCCACAAGGCGGGCGAGGGCGAGGGGCTTTTTGGAACGAGTGAGCTGTCCGAAGGTCAAATGCCGCTGAAAGACGCGCTGGCGATTTTGAAACCGGTTCTTGAGGACGACGCGATCCTCAAGATCGGGCAGAACATGAAATATGACGCCAAGATCCTGAAACGATACGGGATCAACGTCGCGCCCTTTGATGACACGATGTTGATTTCCTATGCCCAACATGCGGGAGAGCATGGTCACGGTATGGATACGCTTTCAGATCGATATCTGGGCCACTCTCCCATTCCGATCAAAGAGCTTTTGGGAAGCGGAAAAAGTCAGATCACGTTTGATCGCGTTCCGATCGAAGAGGCTGTCAAATACGCAGCCGAGGATGCCGACATCACTTTGCGACTTTGGCAGGTGATGAAGCCGAACCTTCACCGGTTAAAAGTCACTTCTGTCTACGAGACGCTTGAGCGGCCACTGGTTCCAGTACTTGCGCGTATGGAAATGACTGGCATCAAGGTTGATCGCGATACTCTCAGCAGGATGTCGAACGCCTTTAGCCAAAAAATGGCCGCGCTGGAGTCCGAGATCCATGAATTGGCCGGAGAGACATTCAATATCGGATCGCCCGCCCAGGTTGGCGAAATTCTGTTTGATCGCATGGGCTTGGAAGGTGGGAAGAAGGGCAAGACGGGCAAGTATTCGACCCCCGCCGATGTTCTGGAGGATTTGGCCACAGAACACGATATGCCCGCCCGGATTCTTGATTGGCGCCAACTGAGCAAGTTGAAATCCACCTATACAGACGCCTTGCAGACCCACATCAACCCCGACACGGGGCGCGTCCATACATCCTATTCCATTGCCGGTGCCAACACTGGACGTTTGGCATCCACCGACCCAAACTTGCAAAACATACCTGTCCGTACTGAGGAAGGTCGTCGTATCCGCGAAGCCTTTGTTGCCGAGGAGGGAAAGACGCTTTTGTCCCTCGATTATTCGCAGATCGAACTGCGCATTCTGGCGCATGTCGCTGGGATTGATGCGTTAAAACAGGCGTTCCACGAAGGTCAGGATATTCACGCGGCGACTGCGTCGGAAATGTTCGGCGTGCCTTTGGCGGACATGACACCGGATGTGCGTCGGCAGGCCAAGGCGATCAACTTTGGTGTGATATACGGGATATCGGCCTTTGGGCTGGCAAGGAACCTGAGAATTCCAAGGGACGAAGCCAAAGGGTTCATCGACCGTTATTTCGAACGCTTTCCGGGTATCAAGGAGTACATGGACGATACGGTGGCGTTTGCAAAGGAAAACGGGTTCGTCAAAACGCTATTCGGGCGCCGCATCAACACGCCGGAAATAGGCGCAAAAGGTCCGCGCGCGGGTTTTGCGCACCGGGCTGCGATAAATGCACCAATCCAAGGATCCGCCGCGGATGTTATCCGACGTGCAATGATCCGCATGGACGACGCCATCGCAGATTTGCCCGCCAAGATGCTGCTTCAGGTGCACGATGAACTGGTGTTTGAGGTCGACGCCGGCGCAGAAGACCAGGTCATCGAGGCGGCGCGGAAGGTCATGGAGAACGCAGCCGATCCGGCGGTGCAACTGACGGTTCCGTTGGTGGTTGATGCCGGTCGCGGCGCCAATTGGGCCGAGGCGCATTAAGGGGCGTTGCGGCCGTCAGCGTTCGGTTTTATCCGCCATGCGGTTCCGTGTCACCGCAACCAGACTTCGACCCGGCGATTGACCTGGCGCCCCCACGCGCTGTCGTCACAGGCCATTGGCATCGCTTCACCGAATGCCTCGGATTCCAGAGCCACCCGATCAAGGTTCACAGTTTCGGCCGCCGCCACCACGGCGCGACGCACGCTTTCCGCGCGCCGCAAAGCAATGCGTTGGTTTGCCGACGCAGGGCCTTGCCCATCCGAAAATCCGACGAACATTAATTGCCGCCCATCGTACAGCCCCGCCTCAAGCGCGGCGGCAAGTTGTTGAACGTTGGACCGCGATTGCGCGTCCATCGCGGCGGAACCTGCTTCAAAGCGAAACGTCAATGTCAGGCGGTTGAGAGGCGACAAAACCGCAACCATACGCTGTAGTTCGGCAAGCCCGATTTCGTCACCAGCCCGTGCAATGGCGTTAGAAAAACGATCCCCCTGATCGTTGATCTGTATTTCTTCTGGTGCTTGGTCGATAAATCCGGCGCGCCGGATGACCCGTTGCGCGGAAGGCGTCCGGGTATATGTCAGAAATTCGCGCGCGATGCGCGGCAAACGGCGCACCGGGCTGTAAAGGAAAACGGGCGCGGTCAGCGGATAATCTTCAGTCTTGGCATTACGGCGCGTTGCATGGATCGCGTATCCGCAATCACCCGACAGACCCAAGGCAATGGCATTCCCGATCTCCGATGTGGTTGACAGACCAATCGCAAAGGGATCGGACATCACCGCGGCGGTCAATTTTCGGTCTGTCTTGTGACGTATCGCACCTTCGCGCAACTTGGCACCGATAGGGCCTAACAAGCGATCCTCAACCGCCTGACCCAACCCCGCTGCGGCATCGCGCAAGTGAACACTGATCGGTGCATCAGGCCCGCCAATGTCCGACCAATTGTCGATTTTCCCTGAGAAGATCCCGGCAAGGTCCGGCACGGTGATTTCCCTGATCAGATTGCCCGGCGCCACAATCGGAACCAGCGCATCAAGGGCAAGAACGCGGGCGCGGCCCGGACGGCGCAAATCGCCCATCCCAGCATCTCGGGCGCGGTCCACTTCGTTTTCACGAATTTCGCGCAGCGCCATGACAATATCAGTTTCGTTCGCCAACAGATCGGCAAAGCCTTCGTCGGTGTTCGTGCTGTGGATCGTGAATCGCGCCGCGACCTCGCCCGTGCGGCGATCATTCAACGTATAAGTCACCAACGTGGTGGCCGAGCTGTCGCGAGACACGATATACCCGTTGCTGAGTGCGAACCCTTCGACCAGCGCAGGCAACAGCACTTCTCCGGCTGTTGCGGCACCGGAAATGGTCAGCTCAGCGACATAGGCCTCAAGATCGGGGCAACCGGGCCCGTCGCAGTTGACCCCGGACCCATCTATCGTCAGTTCGCCGTATTTCGTGTCAACGCGGTAATATTCCCCGTCAAACCCCAACAAATCGCCAGTGACTTCGACGGTGCCGTCTCGTGACGTCAAAGTGACATCCTGTGCCGAAGCAGACGCTGCGCAGAACGCAGCGATCAGTTGAAACAGGAAAAGTGCGGCGAAATTCGCCGCACAGAAAAATCGCATGTCTTGACCTCGGTCGGTCGCTTTACCTGCTTGCGATCTTCAGGTCATTCAACGGAGTTTTCAACAGGAGATAGTCACCAACCGCGTCGCAGGACGGCATAGACATCGAAACGTCCTGCCAATTGGCCGGCATTCCACCGCTGACTTGATAGGCGTCCGCCTTGACCAAGCGTTCGCAATTCTCGGTAATGACTGCGACCTCAACCGAAAGCCTGACATCGCCGCTGGTTTGCGACGTTCCTGTCGGGAACGTATAGACCTGCGCAATCCGCGCTTCTGGCAATGTCTCGTCGCCCAAGATCATCAGGAACCCGCCTTCGCCGCGTGCGGCCACAGCCGGATCGCGCGGGTTTTCCGCCCAAACGTGGCTGTCAGAATCATAATCGGTGCCGAATTCCAGCGCATGAAGCGAGATTCCGCTGCGTCCTTCGGATTGCACGACCGAACGGTCATAAAAGGCAACTGAATCGACCCGCACCGTGGCCACCGCTGCGTCACCGACAGGCAATCGCGCAATGAAGCGTGCGTATTCGGACAAGGCCGGCACAGTGATTTCAATCACCCCCATCGAATTGGTAAGTTCGGTAAAGATCATGCCTTCGTGTTCAAGGGACACCCGCGTATAGGGATCGCACTTGGACGAAAATGTCAGATTGACCATCGCCGCCACCGTCGGTTCGGCCTTCATCAGAACCGGGCATGTGTCGTCCACCCGCGCCGCTTCGGGCAGGGCGTCGCTTTGGGCTGTTGCCGTGGTGTCCAGTTTTGGCGCAGCTGCGCGTACCTTTGGCTGCGCAGGCGTGCTGGAAGATGTCAGCGTGATCTCTGAAAGCTCGACCCGTTCTGGGGCCTTTTGATCCAGTTCACCCTGGGACAGGACCTGTTCGCTGATCGGCGTGGCCGGCGCAAGAGGTTCGGCAACGCGTTCAGGGGCCGCTTGCATAACGAACCCGATTGCAGCGGCGGTACCAATCGCACCGGCAGCTATAAGTATCGACTTAGATCGTGCCATGTCACCCTCCATGGTCAGTCTATGGCTGGCGCCAAAGATGACCATGAAAAGGGGCTGCTATGTGGCCGGGTATGGAAACGATTAAGACCATTGCGTGTCGGTCTTAATCGTTCATCGCTGCCTTTGATCAGGCCACGGCCCCATGACAATGCTTGAATTTCTTGCCTGATCCGCACGGACATGGGTCATTCCGACCGGGATTTCCCCATGTGGTTTGATCGTTTTCATCAAACCCTTCGGCGGCAGGACCAGCAACCGGGGCATCGCCCCCCTGTTGACTGGCAAGTTGCGCCTGCATCAGGGCCAGTTGCTGCTGCTGTTCCTCTTCGGTCATGGGCCGAAGATGCGCCAATGTGCCTGTGACATCCTCGCGCAGGGAATCCAGCATGTTTTCGAACAATTGGAACGCTTCTTTTTTGTATTCGTTCAACGGATCACGCTGCGCATAGCCGCGAAACCCGATGACCGTGCGCAAATGTTCCATCGTCACAAGGTGTTCGCGCCACTTTCCGTCAATTGTCTGCAAAAGAATTTGCTTTTCGATCTGGCGCATATTGTCGGATCCAAAGGCAGCCGCCTTCTTGGCCATCGCCTCGTCGCTTGCCTTTTCAAGGCGTTCAACCAACGCGTCGTCATCAACGCCTTCTTCTGCGGCCCATTCAACGACCGGCACATCCAGGCCCAGCTTTTCGATGTTGGCGGCATACAGCCCTTCGACATCCCACTGATCGGCATAGGCTTTGGCAGGAACATAATGCGCGACCAGATCATCAATGACCTCGTGACGCATTTCCTGAACCATTTCCGAAAGATCTTCGGATTCCATGATCTCCATACGCTGCTTGAACACCAGCTTGCGCTGTTCGTTCATCACGTCATCAAATTTGAGGACGTTCTTGCGCATGTCAAAGTTGCGGCCTTCGACCTTGGCCTGGGCGCGCTCAAGCGATTTGTTCACCCATGGGTGAATGATCGCTTCGCCTTCTTTCATGCCAAGGCTGGACAGCACTTTTTCCAGACGCTCCGACCCAAAGATCCGCATCAGATCGTCTTCGAGGCTTAGATAAAAGCTGGACCGGCCAGGATCACCCTGACGGCCGGACCGACCGCGCAGCTGATTGTCGATCCGACGGCTTTCGTGGCGTTCCGTCGCCAGAACAAACAGGCCACCGGCCTCTTTCACCTTGGCTTCTTCTTCGGCATGTTCGGCTTCGATACGGGCGCGCACTTCGTCCGGGTGGGCCTCGGGATCGGCATCAAGTGCCTCGATCACCTTAAGTTCAACGTTGCCACCCAACTTAATGTCGGTACCACGGCCCGCCATGTTGGTTGCAATCGTGATCGCGTTCAGCTTGCCGGCATCGGCGACAATCTGGGCTTCTTTTTCGTGCTGACGGGCGTTCAGAACGTTGTGCGCCAGCCCTTCCTTTTCCAGCATCTCGCTCAGGAATTCGGACTTTTCAATTGACGTTGTGCCAACAAGGATCGGCTGGCCCTTTACCTGTGCTTCGCGGATCGTTTTTACGATCGCCTCGTATTTTTCGCGCGCGGTGCGGTAAACGGCGTCGTCGTCATCCTTGCGGGCGATTGGCCGGTTCGTCGGCACCTCGACAACGCCCAGCTTATAAATCTCGGCGAATTCGTCCGCTTCGGTCGATGCGGTGCCGGTCATGCCGGACAGCGTGCCATAAAGGCGGAAATAGTTCTGGAATGTCACCTGCGCCAGGGTCACGTTTTCCGGCTGAACCGTCACGCCTTCCTTGGCTTCGACGGCTTGGTGCAACCCTTCGGACATCCGCCGACCCGGCATCATACGGCCGGTGAATTCGTCGATCAGAACAACCTCGTCGTTGCGCACGATGTAATCTTTGTCGCGCTGGAACATCTTATGTGCCCGAAGCGCCTGATTGACATGGTGAACGACCGTTGTGCTTTCGGGGTCATACAATGATTGACCCTCGGGCAGCAGGCCGCGCCGCTGCAATTCTTCTTCCAGGAAATCGTTGCCATCATCCGTCAGCGTCACTTGGCGCATCTTTTCGTCATGCGTGTACATGTCGTCTGACAGGGTGGGGATCACTTCGTTGATCGACTGATACAATTCGCTGCGATCTTCGCTGGGGCCAGAAATGATCAGCGGCGTCCGCGCTTCATCGATCAGGATTGAATCGACCTCGTCCACAATCGCAAAATTGTGACCACGTTGATTCATTTCCTTGAGGCTGGCTTTCATATTGTCGCGCAGATAATCGAAGCCGAGCTCATTGTTCGTCGCATATGTAATGTCGCTGGCATAGGCCGCGCGTTTTTCCGCTTCGGGCTGATAGGGATAAACAACACCGGTCGTCAGTCCAAGCGCAGCATAGACCTTGCCCATCCATTCCGAGTCACGCTTGGCCAGGTAATCGTTCACCGTAACGATATGCACGCCCTTGCCCGTCAGCGCGTTCAGATAGGCGGGGAACGTCGCGACAAGGGTTTTGCCCTCGCCTGTTTTCATCTCGGCAATATTGCCCTGATGCATGAAAATGCCGCCCATCAGCTGCACATCAAAGGCCCGCAAACCCAAGGCCCGCTTGGCGGCTTCGCGACAATTGGCAAAGGCTTCGGGCAACAGGCTATCAAGGCTCTCGCCGCCCATGGCGCGTTTGGCCAGCTCCTCGGTCTTTTCCTTAAGACCTTCGTCGCTCAGCTTCTCGAACTCAGGTTCAAGAGCGTTGATCTTTTCGACCAGCGGCCGGGTCGCCTTGATCTTGCGGTCGTTCGGTGTTCCGAACACCTTTTTGGCGATAGTCCCGATACCCAGCATTTCAAATCCGATCCGGTCATTGACGACATCGTGCAAGGCGCGGGGTTGAATGGCTGTCGCACCGCTCATAGAACGGGCCTGAACGGCCACCCGCGCCTTTAACATAAGGCGATGTAAGGGGGAGGTCCCATAGTGTCAACGCCGTGCGCCAGGCTTCGCCGCGCATGGTCGCAAGGAAGGAACACCATGCCGTCAAATCAGACACTCCGCGCCGGGCTTGCCGCCGCATTTTTTCTGCTTCCACAAACAGGCCTTGCGCAAAGCGCCGGTGGAACCGCGTCCGGCGACAGCCAGGTGGAAACCACAGCCAAGCCTGCCGATGCGGATACCGTCGTGGCCACTGTCAACGGAACCGAAATCACACTGGGTCACATGATCATGGTGCGGTCCGGTTTGCCCCAGCAATACGGCCAACTTCCGCCTGATGTTCTGTTTGAAGGCATACTTGATCAATTGGCCCAACAAATCGTTCTGGGCCAAACCTGGGAAGGCGACGCGCCGAAATCTGTGACATTGGGCCTGGAAACCGAACGCTATGGCCGCATGGCCAGTGCCGTCGTCGCCAAATTTCTGGAAACCGCGGTAAGCGAAGACGCCATCAAGGCCGCATATGAAGAGAAATTCGCAGGCGCCGACAGCGGTGTGGAATACAAGGCAAGCCACATCCTTGTGGAAACCGAGGAAGAGGCGCGGAAGCTGATTGCCGAACTCGACGGTGGTGCCGATTTCGCCACACTTGCGCGCGACCATTCCACCGGCCCCTCAGGTCCCAACGGTGGTGATCTTGGGTGGTTCGGGCCCGGAATGATGGTCAAACCATTTGAAGAGGCCGTCGCAACGCTGGAACCCGGCGGATACACCAAAGATCCGGTGAAAACGCAGTTTGGTTGGCATGTTGTCCTACTTGTGGAAACCCGCACGAAAGAAGCGCCTGCACTGGAAACGGTTCGCGACGAACTGATCGTTGAGCTTCAGAATGCCGCCGTCGAAGCACATATCGACAGTTTGATCGCAAAAGCGGACATTGACCGCAGCAGCGCAAAAGACATCGACGCGGCCCTGCTGACGCAAACCGACCTCGTGGAGTAAACCAATGGGCAAATACCCTGTCTCACCTCTGGCACCGGCTACGTTCCCGGCGCTGCCGCAAATCGCCGGCGTGACCTTTTCCAGTGTAGAGGCAGGTGTGCGTTACGCCGGGCGGACCGATCTGATGATGGCCTGCCTGGCACCGGGCACCACCATGGCGGGGGTGTTTACCCGGTCATCGACACGGTCGGCGCCAGTGCTCGATTGTCAGGACAAGATCGAACACCACAGCGACGCAGGCGCGGCGATCATCGTGAATTCGGGGAACGCCAACGCCTTTACCGGCAAGAACGGGCTGGCAACAACGCGCGCTGTCACGTCGGCGGCTGCTGCGGTTCTGGGATTGCCCCAGGACCGCATATTCACCTCATCGACCGGGGTGATCGGAGAAAGCCTTCCTGCCGAACGGATCACGGCCAAGTTGGGTGAACTTTCTGAAACCCAGGGCGCTGACAAGATTGCCGATGCCGCCGCGGCCATCATGACGACCGACACCTTTCCCAAAGGCGCCACAGCACAGATCGAAATTGACGGTAAACCGGTTCTCATCGCGGGGATCGCCAAGGGTTCAGGGATGATTGAGCCTGATATGGGCACGATGCTTGTCTATATTTTTACCGATGTCGGCATAGACCGCGCGGCGCTGCAATCAATGGTCAGCGCGACTTCCGACGAAACGTTCAACTGCATCACGGTGGACAGCGACACATCAACATCGGACACGCTTCTTGTTGCGGCGACCGGCGCGTCAGGCGTTGTCGTCGACGCACAAAACACAGTTTTTCGTACCGCCTTGCATGAGGTGATGTTGGACCTGGCGCATCAGGTGGTCAAAGACGGCGAAGGCGCGACCAAGTTCGTTGAAATCGAAGTGACCGGGGCCGTTTCCGCGGCCGAGGCGCGCGTTCATGCCAAATCCATCGCCAACTCTCCTCTCGTCAAAACCGCGATCGCGGGCGAAGACCCGAATTGGGGCCGCGTGGTCATGGCCATCGGTAAATCCGGCGCCCAAGCTGATCGGGACCTTGTGACCATTCGTTTCGGTGAAATCCTGGTGGCGGACAAAGGGTGGGTTTCGGAAACCTACCGCGAAGAAGACGGGGCTGCCTATATGAAGGGCCAAGACATCAAAATATCGGTTGATCTTGGCATCGGAGATGGGTGTTCAACCGTTTGGACCTGCGACCTGACGCATCAATACATCACCATCAACGCTGACTATCGGTCGTGAAAATCGTCCTCGTCTCTGCCGTCGCCCTGATCGACATTGATGGGCGAGTGCTGCTTGCCCAGCGTCCCGAAGGCAAATCAATGGCCGGTCTTTGGGAATTCCCCGGCGGCAAAGTCGAACCGGACGAAACACCTGAATCCGCGTTGATCCGCGAACTGCAGGAAGAGCTGGGCATAGACACCTGGGCCTCGTGCCTGGCACCCCTGTCGTTTGCATCGCATAAATACGATGATTTTCATCTACTTATGCCATTGTTTGCCTGCCGCAAGTGGGAGGGCACGCCCCGAGGCAAGGAAGGCCAGACGTTGAAATGGGTGCGCGCGGCCGATCTTCGCAACTACCCGATGCCAGCCGCAGATGTGCCCCTGATCCCGATTCTCAGGGATTGGCTGTAGGCAAGCGGCGCGTAGCGGTTTCTGCAATGCAACACCGCATCTAGTGGTCACCTGCCCGGCATCTGGGCGGGTTTAGGGTGTGTTGGCCTGAATTTTAAGCATACCTAAACTCGAATCTAAGTGATTTGTTTACCAAAGCAGTGTAACAAGAATGTAAGTTTCTTTGTGGGGAGGGAATGAATGATGCACAGAACAATCACGGTTGGTAATTATCTTTCGGTCCAAGGCACCTTCGTTCGCCAGCTACCTGACGGCAGAATTGAAGTGCGTGTGGGCAGCAAGGTATTTGCCGGACACCCTGTTGTGCGATCTTCGGCCGCTTAAACCGCGCTGAACAACGCTACAGGATTTTGACGACGTTTCACTCAACGTCCGAACCTTTTAAGGAGCGAACCGCTGTGTTCGCTCCTTTGGTTTTGGGAATATGGAATTCGCTGGTCACGCCGCCCCTTTGCATTAGGATCGCCACACCACGCCGCAACCCACCAGGATCATGGAAAACAGCGTTGTCCTAATCACTTTGATCGCAACGTTTTTCTATGCGCTCGGAATCGTTTTGGCCCCATTGGGCCTGCGGGTGGCGTCACCTGTTGCGGGGGCATCGGTTAGCGTACCCAGTTCGGCCCTTTTCTTTTTGGTTCTGGCGCCCTTCACCATCGATTTTCAGGGTTGGACATTAGACAGCGTCGGGCTTTTCGTTTTGGCGGGCGTGTTCTTTCCTGCGGCGGTCACCCTTTTGAATTTCGCGGGAAACAAGCGGCTTGGCCCGAACCTGTCCGGGGCATTGGGCAATCTTACGCCACTTTTCGCCGTTGGTCTGGCCGCGGTCCTTTTGGGTGACATTCCCGGCCCGTGGCAGTCTGTCGGCATCCTGGCGATATGTGGTGGATTGCTTTTGCTGGCGGCGGAACGGGTACGTCTGCACACGTCAGCGGCGCTTTGGGCGCTGTTAA
This sequence comes from Pseudooceanicola sp., assembly GCA_050633485.1. Taxonomy (GTDB): domain Bacteria; phylum Pseudomonadota; class Alphaproteobacteria; order Rhodobacterales; family Rhodobacteraceae; genus Pseudooceanicola. The sequence continues at coordinate 49,036 of JBOEGP010000006.1, read as the reverse complement.
TTCCGATCAGCGCAGCGGTTTTGCGAGGGGGCGCTCAACCCATTGTCAAACTGGGTTTGGACAGCTGGCCGGATGCATTTGCCGCCACAACAATCGGTTACGTCATATCCGCGACGGTGCTGACCATCGTGCGCCGTGTGGTTTCCCCCGCGCCGCTTCCGCGCGACCCGCGGGTATTGTGGTATTGCGTCATCGGGGTATCGAACGGGTTGTCCGTGGTTTTTCTTTATGGGGCGCTGGCAAACGGGCCGGTTACGACCGTGGCGCCTGTCATGGCGACCTATCCGTTGGCTGTCATGTTCCTGAACAGGGTGATCCACGGCGACCGCACATTGACACGGATCACGTTCCTGGGAATCGCGATATCCATCATAGGGGTTGCGCTGGTTCTGATCAGTTAACGGCGAACGCAGGCCTTATGCCAGCGTCCGCGCAACTTCTTCACGCTCAAAGATCTCGATGACGTCATCAGGGCGAATGTCTTCGTAGGCTTCGAACGCCATCCCGCATTCCTGACCCGACTGCACCTCGGCCACTTCGTCTTTGAACCGTTTAAGCGTTTTCAGCGTGCCTTCGTGAATCACAACGTTGTCACGCAGCAACCGCACACCCGCCGAACGGCGCGCGACACCTTCGGTGACGATACAACCGGCAACCCGGCCCACGTTCGAAACCTTGAAGACCTCTTTGATCTGTGCATAGCCAATAAAGGTTTCGCGAATTTCCGCAGACAGCATGCCTTCGGCAGCGGCTTTTACGTCATCCACAAGGTCATAGATCACGCTGTAATAGCGGATTTCGACACCCTTTTGATTGGCGGCGTTCCGTGCCGGCGCGTTCGCGCGCACATTGAACCCGAACACAGGTGCACCTGACGCTTCGGCCAATGACACGTCGGATTCCGTGATCGCCCCAACACCGGAATGCAGAACCCGGACGCGCACTTCGTCGTTGCCGATTTTTTCCATCGCCTGAACGATGGCTTCGGCAGACCCCTGAACATCAGCCTTCATAAGGATAGGCAGCTCAGTGACGCTTTCGTCTTCCTTGGCTTTCTGCATCAACTGCTCAAGCGTTGTTGCCGCACCAGCAGCCGCACGTTTGTCTTTCGCAGCTTGCGCGCGATATTCCGCGATTTCGCGGGCTTGCGCTTCGGTTGACACCACGTTTAGAACATCGCCCGCCTCGGGCGTGCCATTGATGCCAAGCACCTCAACTGGAATGGACGGCCCAGCCTCTTTGACGCGGTCGCCTTGGTCGTTCACCAATGCGCGCACCTTGCCCCATTGTTCCCCGACGACAAAGATATCGCCCTGACGCAGGGTGCCATTCTGAACAAGAACGGTCGCAACAGGGCCGCGGCCCACATCCAACTGTGCCTCGATCACTGCGCCTTCGGCGTTGCGATCCGGGTTGGCCTTCAGCTCAAGGATTTCGGCCTGAAGCGCGATCGATTCAAGCAACTCGTCCAGGCCCTGGCCTGAAATCGCAGACACTTCGACATCCTGCACTTCGCCCGACATTTTTTCGACGATCACTTCGTGCTGAAGCAAATCAGTCCGCACCTTGTCAGGATTCGCATCCGGCTTATCGACCTTGTTGATCGCCACGATCATCGGAACGCCTGCGGCCTTGGCGTGATGAATCGCCTCAACCGTTTGCGGCATAACCGCATCATCGGCAGCAACCACAAGAACAACAATATCCGTAACCTGTGCACCGCGTGACCGCATGGAGGTAAACGCCGCGTGGCCCGGCGTATCCAGGAACGTCAGCTTTTGGCCGCTGTCCGTTTCAACCTGATAGGCACCGATATGCTGCGTGATGCCGCCCGCTTCGCCAGCAACAACCTTGGCGTTCCGGATCGCATCCAACAGCGATGTTTTCCCGTGATCCACGTGGCCCATGATCGTGATGACCGGCGCACGTGTTTTCAGATCGTCGGGATTGTCCTCGGTGGTTTCGATGACTTGTTCCACGTCCGCATCCGATACCCGGACGATGTTGTGGCCAAATTCTTCGATGATCAGTTCGGCGGTGTCGGCATCAATTGTCTGGTTCTGCGTGACCATCATGCCGTTGTTCATCAACGACTTGACCACATCCGCCACACGTTCGGCCATACGGTTGGCCAGTTCGGACACGACGATCGCCTCGGGCACCTGAACGTCACGCACAACTTTTTCGCGCTGAACCGGCCCGCCCATGGCTTTCTGCCGCGCGCGTTCTTGTTTGCGCTTCATCGCGGCCATGGATTTCTGGCGGCCACCTTCGCCACCCGAAAGTGCCTGGTTCAGCGTCAGCTTGCCCGACCTGCGCCCGGCGTCGTCACCACGGCCTTTGTTGCGACCACCGCGATCATCGGCGCGATCGCGATCAGAACCCGGGCCTTTGCCACGTGCCGGAGGCGCACTACGCGGCGTGCGCGCAACGGCGCCCTCTTCGGCAGGCGCTGGCGCGGCAGCAGCGGCAGCTGCACGGCGCGCGTTTTCTTCGGCCTCTTGTTTCTGGCGTGTTTCTTCTTCTTCCTTGGCCTTCAGTGCCTCTTCGCGTTCGCGTTCGGCACGTTCCTTGGCTTCGGCTTCTTCACGGCGGCGCTTGCGATCTTCCTCGCGGGCTTTCTCTTCGGCGGCGCGCGATGCCGCTTCTTCGGCCTCACGTGCTTTGGCCGCCTGAAGCGCCTTCATCCGGCGATCCATCTCGGCATCCGAGATCCCCGCCGGGCGACGCGACGGGTCGCCGATGGGTTTACCACCGCCCGCACCACTTCCGCCCGCGCCGGTGCCCTGTTTGGGCACAACAACGCGCTTACGCTTGGTTTCCACCACGACGTTCTTGGTCCGCCCGTGACTAAAGCTTTGCTTTACGTTCCCAGACCGGGGACCGCCGCCACGCACACCCAGAGTTTTCTTGCCGTCTTGGTCGCTCATATACGTCTTTCGTCCTTTCAGGCTGGGCTTTGCCCGCCGGAATCGGCGCGCAGACCCTTGAGCCTTTGCGCTTCATCTACAACACGTTTCGCCAGACCACCAGCCGCCAAAGCCGCATGTACGGTTGTTTGGCGGCCAAAAGCCTGTCCAATCTCGTCAGCGGTAAGCCAGCCGATGAACCGTCCCCCTTGGGGAGTCGACAGTTTTGACTTACCGCGTCCAGACCCATCCGAGGCCTGGATCAATATCCGCGCATGTTCGTTGTCCAACCAACCGCGCACCTTTTCATACCCCGACACCGCCTTGCCAGACTTGCGGGCAAGGGCCAGCATTTCAATCACACGACGTGCCAGCCCCGCTTCGACGATATCCGCCAGGCCGTCGGGAACATCGACGGGTTGACGGGCCGCACGGGCGAACAGTTTCTTTCCAACCGCCGTTTCTATGTCAGCGCGATTGGCACTGACCCAAATGCCCCGACCGGGCAACTTGCCCATGACATCCGCCACAATCTGCGACTCGGGCCCGACGACAAACCTGATCAGGTGTGCCGTCGGCAACGATTCGCCCGTGACGATACACTTGCGCTCAGGCCCTTGGGCCCTGTCGTCCTTTGCACCACCGCGTCCCATTCAGGGGCTCCGGGGCCGGGCCTCAGGCCTCGGCCTCCTCCTCGGTCGCTTCGTCGTCTTCTTCGTCCTGAACAAGGTCAGCCGGATCAACCCAGCCAAGCGACACGCGCGCGGTCATGATCAGATGTTGCGCCTCATCAAGGGACATCTCAAATTTCTCAAGAAGACCATCATCTTTGACGCGCTCGCCGTCCACTGTGGTCCAGCCACCGGCCAGTTCCCAGTCTGCGCAGGTTGCAAAATCTTCAAGTGTCTTGATGCCATCTTCGGCCAATGCTTCGACCATTTGGGGTGTCAAACCATCGAATTCAATAAGGCTGTCTTCGACTCCCAGCTCTTTTGCCCGTGCCAACGCTGCTTTGGCGCGCGCTTCCAGGAAATCACGTGCCCGCGCCTGAAGCTCGTTCGCGGTGTCATCATCAACACCGTCAATTACCAACAGCTCGGACGCTTCGACATATGCCACCTCTTCGAGGTTGGTGAACCCTTCGGAGACAAGAAGCTGCGCAAAGAATTCGTCCACATCCAATGTGTCCATGAACAGCTTGGTGCGCTCTTCGAATTCTTTCTGGCGACGCTCGGATTCTTCGGCTTCGGTCATGATGTCGATATCAAGAGCGGTCAATTGCGAGGCAAGGCGCACGTTCTGGCCACGGCGACCAATGGCAAGCGACAACTGCTCATCCGGCACGACAACTTCGATCCGCTCGGCGTCTTCGTCCAGAACAACCTTGCTCACCTCTGCCGGTTGGAGAGCGTTCACAAGGAAGGTCGGAATATCTTCGGACCACGGAATGATGTCGATCTTTTCGCCCTGAAGTTCGTTCACAACGGCCTGAACGCGGCTACCACGCATCCCGACACAGGCACCAACCGGGTCGATGCTGTTGTCATAGGAAATGACGGCAATCTTGGCACGGCTGCCCGGATCACGCGCGACGGCCTTGATCTCGATAATGCCGTCATAGATTTCCGGCACTTCCATCTTGAACAGCTCGGCCATGAATTCCGGCGCGGTGCGCGACAGGAAAATCTGTGGGCCGCGGGCCTCGCGGCGAACGTCCTTGATGAAACAGCGAATGCGGTCATTCGGGCGATAGGCCTCGCGGCCAATTTTTTCGTTGCGGCGCAGGATCGCCTCGCCGCGGCCGACATCAACGATGACGTTGCCATATTCTTCGCGTTTGACGACACCGTTGATGATGGTGCCCGCGCGGTCTTTGAATTCTTCGTACTGGCGATCGCGTTCTGCTTCGCGCACTTTTTGCAGGATGACCTGCTTGGCGCTCTGGGCGGCGATACGGCCCATTTCAACCGGCGGAACCTCTTCAACAAAGGTATCACCGATCTTTGGGTCTGCCATGTACTGCTTGGCCTGTTCGACCGTCATCTCAGCCTGATAATTCTCAAGCTCTTCTTCGTCGACAACAGTGCGTACACGGGTAAATGCGGCGCGGCCTGTTTTGCGGTCAATCGACACGCGAATATCCATTTCGCTGCCGTACCGGCTCTTTGCGGCACGGGCGAGCGATTCTTCCATCGCTTCGATGACCAGCACCGGGTCGATCATTTTTTCGCGTGCAACCGCTTCGGCGGTTTGCAGCAGCTCAAGCTGGTTTGCTGAGGTGATTGCCATAGTCCTAGTCCTCCTCGGAACCACTGTCCGCCCTGATCTCGTCAAAGGCATTTTCGTTCAGAACGCCCGAGTCCTTACGGGCCTTCAGCATTTCTTTGATCAGCTCATCCGTCAGGACAAGCTTTGCATCGGCAAGCCAGTCGAATTTCAACCCAACCGTACCGATATCGATGTTGATCAACACCTCGTCACCCTCAACGCCGGCCAGAACGCCTTTGAACCGTTTGCGGCCCTCGATCATCTGCGTTGTTTCGATTCGGACTTCGTAGCCCTCGTAGGTATCGAAATCCTTCAGGCGTGTCAGTGGGCGGTCGATACCCGGACTCGACACCTCTAGCGCGTATTGGTCCTGAATCGGGTCTTCAACATCCAGAACGGCCGACACTGCGTTGGAAATCTGCGCGCAGTCTTCGACTTCGATTCCGCCACCGGGACGTTCCGCCATGATCTGAAGCGTTTGGCTGTTGCCGCCCATAAGGCGCAGGCGCACCAATTCGAACCCCATGTCTTCGATGACTGGGGTCACGATTTCGGCAAGGCGCCGATCCATGGCGGCTTTGGCGATCAGGTCGGTGGTCATTAGGTTCCTTGCGGGCACAAAAAAACGGGCGTGCGGCCCGTCGAAGTATCCGGTGGAGAGTTGGCCAGAGCCGACACGCCGCTATTGAGGCCGATATAGGGAGAATCGTCGGGCCACGCAAGGCCAATAACCAAGACAGGGGCGCCTGGCGGCCAACCTGCGGAATTCCCATGGACGGATCAGGTCACAACTGCGCCGAAATCAATGTTCAGACGTTCGCGGCCATTGGTCAGGAATTCGCCCTTTGCGCGGCGAAATGCCTTGCCGATTTCAACCAGATCAACCCGATCCGACCGTCCGGCAGCGGCTTCTGCCTCTCCGCTACTGCACAGCACAGCAAGTTCGACAAACCCCATCGTCAACGCGCTTCCCTTAAGATAGTGCAACTGCCCTTCGAGGTTTCCATCCATGTCCAAAAGATCAACGGCGTCTTGCGTATCTTCAAGGAACATCGCGGCGATTTCGGCAAAGTCCTCGCCGCCCAACTCATCCCTCATTTCGGCCAGCCTTGCCCAGTCGATCATTTTCGCCCTCTGAAATGCCTGCGCTCAGAATAAAAACGAAGGGTTAAAAAAATCCTGAGCCCAGGCTGATGAACGATGCCCCATTATTCGGTTTTACCTCGCCTTAATGGCGTCCCGTTATGGCGGGGTATCGGCCCTTTGCCGAAGGGATATGACATTGCGGCAGGCGGCCAAATCAGACAATCCGGTCACGACCCCCAACGGCACATGCCGCCCTAGGGTATTGGTGGTTGATGACAATCGCGTTGAACGGCGCATTCTGAACGCCTCCTTGACCCGGTGGGGATACCAGGTTGACGAAGCTGCCAGCGGCGATGAGGCCTTGGCATTCTGCAAAAAGTCACCGCCAGACCTGATTATCAGCGATTGGATGATGCCGGGCATGAACGGATTGGATTTCTGCCGCGCCTTTCGTGATCTGGAAAGGGATGACTACGGCTATTTCATCCTGCTGACATCAAAATCGGAAACGGACAGCGTTGCGCGGGGATTGGACAGCGGGGCGGATGATTTCCTGACCAAACCGGTAAACCCGGACGAATTGCGCGCGCGACTGACGGCGGGCGAACGCCTGTTGTCCATGCAAACCGAATTGCGCCAGAAAAACCACCTTCTCGCTTCGACGCTTGCAGAATTGCAGACGGTTTACGATTCGATCGACAGCGACCTGATCGAGGCGCGAAAGCTTCAGCAATCCCTGGTTCGCGACAGATTTCGCGATTTCGAAACCGCGCAGGTGTCTTTGACTCTTAGCCCGGCGGGGCATGTTGGCGGCGATCTGGTCGGGTTTTTCCCGATCAATGACACCTGTGTCGGATTATACGCGATCGACGTCGCGGGGCACGGGATCAGCTCTGCCTTGATGACGGCGCGACTGGCCGGATATTTCTCTTCTGCTGTGCCGGAACAAAACGTGGCGCTGACCAGGGGCAAATCAGGGGAATTCTATGCCCTTCCAACGTCCGAAGTCGCGGCGCGCCTGAACCAATTGGTCCATGAGGAAGTCGGCGTTGAACACTACTTCACCCTTGTTCTGGCCATCTGCGACCTGACCACAGGCACCGTCCGAATGACGCAGGCCGGTCATCCGCACCCGATGCTTCAGGTCAAAGGCGGCGCTGTTCAAGAAGTGGGGTCAGGCGGGTTGCCGATTGGTCTGATCCCGGACGCCGGGTTCGACGAATTTGAAGTGACCCTGACACCCGGCGACCGCCTGTTGATTCTGTCGGATGGTATGGTGGAATGCCCCGATGAAAATAATGACCTTGTCGGGGAAGAGGGGTTAAAACAGATCCTGGAACACTACGCTGAAACCAAGGGAAACGCCTTGTTAGAGACTTTGATATGGCGATTGAGTGAGATCAATCCAGCCCCGGATTTCCCCGATGATATTTCCGCGATCCTGTTTGAATACCGTGGCTAGTCAACCATTAGTCCGGCCAGAATTGTGCGCTCGCCCTCATTCGCCAAAAGCTCCATCGCTGTCGGCGCCGAGGCCCAAACAGCCGTGTGCCCCGGTTCGGTCGGCGGGCCTTGCGGACGGGTCGGTCGCGCCAGATAGATCGTACATATCTTTTGCGCCCACATGTCATATTCCGGCATGAAAACGAACCGGCAGAAAACCCCAACACGGCGGGGCGCCATAATCCCCCAACCAGTTTCTTCAAAGACCTCGCGATGCAATGCACGCAACGGCGATTCACCCGGATCCACCCCGCCGCCGGGCAATTGGAATTCGGGTGCTGGGTCCATCTGATGGGTCAAAAGCAGACTGCCGGACCGTGGTAAAATCGCATAGACGCCGGGGCGTGATGTGTATTTGATGTCTGGTCTGGCCTTATCGCCGAAACGCCGCATTGTGATCGCTCCTGTTTGGGCCACTTCTTGCCCGTCCCCGCCGCGCGCGTTATGGCAAAGGACAAGCGCAGAGGACACCCCTATGAACATAGGTTCCAAACTGGCCTGGGATGACACGGTTCTGCCGTTCCAGCTGGACAATTCGGATATTCGCGGCCGCATCGCACGCCTTGATGGTGTGCTTGACGGCATCCTGAAGCAACACGATTACCCCCCCGTTGTCGAGGCGTTGGTGGCCGAAATGGCCCTGTTGACCGCGCTGATCGGCCAGACCATCAAACTGCGCTGGAAATTGCAGCTGCAACTGCAATCTGACGGTCCGGTGCGGATGATCGCGACCGACTATTACGGCCCCGACGAAGAAGGCAGCCCGGCCCGTATCCGCGCCTATGCAAGCTTTGATGCTGACCGCATTTCCGGGAACGTTCCGATGGAGCAGGTCGGCAAGGGGTATTTTGCCATCATGCTGGATCAGGGCACCGGAATGACCCCTTATCAGGGGATCACACCAATCACCGGCGGATCAATATCATCCAGCGCCGAGGCGTATTTTGCCCAATCCGAACAGCTTCCCACGCGGTTTGCGCTCAGCTTTGGTCGATCGACCCAACCGGGCGAACCCGAACACTGGCGCGCAGGTGGGGTGATGATCCAGACCATGCCCAAGGCCTCGGCCGTATCGGGCGGCGGGTCGGGTGACGATGGATTAATCCTTGCTGCTGATCTGGTTGAGGGCGACCAGGAAGAAAACTGGAACCGGGTGAATTTTCACCTCGACACTGTCGAAGAGTTGGAACTGACCGGCCCTGCGGTTGCACCCACCGATTTACTTGTGCGGTTGTTCCACGAGGAAAAGCCACGCGTGTTTGATGCCCAGCCTGTGCGCTTTGGCTGTTCGTGTTCCGAAGAAAAAGTGCGCCAAAGCCTGTCTATCTATTCGGCCAAAGACATCGCCCATATGACAACGGACAAAGGGCGCGTGACGGCGGATTGCCAATATTGCGGCGCACATTACGATCTGGACCCTGCCACTGTCGGAATGGACGCCGACAAGAGCACAAGCGATGAATAACACGTTTGACAAAATCGCCGCCTCCTTGGTTGAGGATGGCCGGCCAACGTCGGATTATGAGCTGAATCCAGGTGTGTTTGTGCCTACTGAGCAGACCCGGCCCGCAGGTGTCCTGATTCCGATCCAGGAACACGACGGGGAACTGTTTGTCATCCTGACCAAACGGTCATCCGCATTGAAACACCACCCCGGCCAGATCGCTTTTCCCGGTGGCAAGGTCGATCCCGGCGACGCGGATGCCACCGCTGCCGCGCTGCGTGAATCCGACGAAGAGATTGGCCTGTCACCGGACAATGTCCAGGTTCTTGGGCACCTGCCCGAACACGACACGGTGACCAATTTCCGTGTTCGCCCTGTTGTGGGCCGTGTGTTGGACCCGTTCGAATTTCGCCCCGAACCCGGCGAGGTCGAAGAGGTGTTTCGCGTCCCGTTGACCCACCTATGCAATGTGGACAATTACCGACGGCAGGGACGGCGTTGGAAAGGAACAACGCGCTATTATCACACAATTCCCTACGGCCCCTATTACATCTGGGGTGCGACCGCCCGGATGTGCCGCGTGCTGGCCGACAGGTTTGCCAAATGACACGGGTCGCAGGCGATTGGTTGACCCGCCCTGCGACCCAGTTCGTTTGCGCCATGCTGGAAAACGCTGGCCATCAGGCGTTGTTTGTTGGCGGCTGCGTGCGCGACGCTTTGGTGGGGCGCGCGGTGAACGACATTGACCTTGCCACAGACGCACATCCCGACAAGGTCATGACGCTGGCCAAGGCCGCAGGCCTAAAGGCGATACCAACCGGCATCGAACACGGCACGGTCACTGTCATTTCCGAAACGATCCCGCACGAAATCACGACATTCCGGCGGGACATTGAAACGGATGGGCGCCGCGCGATCGTAGCCTTTTCCGACCGGATCGAAGATGACGCCCGGCGGCGCGATTTCACGATGAACGCATTATATGCAGACGCGCGCGGGCTTGTGATCGACCCGCTATCCGGATTGGCCGACCTGAAATCCCGCCGTGTTCGTTTCATCGAAGACCCAAACGCCCGGATCACAGAAGATTACCTAAGGATCCTGCGGTTTTTTCGATTTCACGCTTGGTACGGTGACCCTGCGCAGGGCATGAACCCCGAAGCTTTGGCCGCAATTGCCGCGAATTCTGATGGTTTAGAGTCTCTTTCCAAGGAACGGGTTGGACATGAAATTCTAAGGCTATTGTCCGCGCCCGACCCCGCCCCTTCGGTGGCAGCAATGCGGGCGGCTGGGGTGCTGTCCATTGTGATCCCCGGTGCGGATGACCGTTTTCTGGCGCCCCTTGTCCACCTGGAAACCAGAACGCAGACCGCCCCTGATGCCATACGCCGTCTTGCCGTCCTTGGCGGAAAGGATCCCGCACCCTGCCTTAGACTAAGCCGCGCGGAGGGAAAGAAACGTGCTGAAATCCTGGACGCCGTGGCGGACCCATTGCCGGCTTTGGGGCGCGGGTACAGGTATGGCCTGCCTACGGCGCGCGATGGCTATCTGATCAATTGCGCGATGGCCGGGCACGAAACCTCGGCCGCAGTCATGTCTGAAATCGAACGGGGCAGCCGGCAAACATTTCCAGTCAATGCTGCTGACGTCATGCCCGCGTATCAGGGTCCGGCCATTTCCGCGCGCCTTAAGCAACTGGAAATCGCGTGGATTGAATCGGGCTTCCGGCTCAGTAAACAGGAATTGCTTGGACTGCCTGACGCGAAAGGTTGACCCTGACGCCATGTGCCACAGAATAACGCGGTAAGGGAGTACGGCGGATGCGACCAGAAGACATGATCGACCCGTTCCGCCCGGCCAAAGGCGCACCGCCCCAATCGCTTTTGCGGTTCATCCGTTGGGCACTAAGGGGGGCATTCCCTGCACTTTTCCTTGCCGCCGGTCTGTCCGCTTTGGCGGGCGGAATGGAGGCCATCACAGCGCTGATCCTTGGCATGGTCATCGACCGCGCGGGTGACGCCGGGCCCGAGGCGCTTTTCACCGCTGAAAACCTGGGCCTTCTGATCTTTGCTTTGGGTTTTCTTCTGTTCGCCCGGCCCCTGTTTTTTGGCCTGTCATCTGCGTCGAATTCGATCATTATTGCGCCAAATGTCGATACCATGGTGCTTGCACGGCTAAACCGTTGGACCTTGGGCCAATCCGTCAATTTCTTTGACAATGATTTCGCCGGGCGCATCGCACAGAAACAGATTCAAGCCGCCCGCGCCCTGACGGATGTGACCGTCGAGGTGATCAATGCCGTTGCCTTTGCGCTGGCGTCCATGATCGGCGCTCTGTTGCTGATTACGGCGATCGACGCGCGCCTTGCCGTGGCATTTCTGCTTTGGCTCAGTTTCTATCTTGCCCTTATCCGGTACTATCTGCCGAAAATCCGGGCGCGGGCGAAAAACCGCGCCGCATCGCGCGCAATGGTGACCGGGCAGATTGTTGATACGATCACCAACATCAAAACGGTAAAGCTGTTCGCGCATGACGATCACGAAGATCGCGCGGCCTTGAATGCTATCCGCCATTTTCGGGACCGGGTGCTGGACTTCGGTTACCTTTCGGCATCGTTTCGGGTGATCCTTAACGCGCTGGCCGGAACACTGCCCGTCATTCTGGTTGGCGGAACCCTTTGGTTATGGTCGCGCGATCAGGCCAGCATTGGCGACGCGGTCGCCGCCGGAACCGTCGCAATGCGGGTGGCCCAGATGACAGGTTGGGTCAGCTTTGCCCTGATGACGATTTACGCAAACCTTGGTGAGGTCGAGGACGGCATGCGGACGCTGGCCCCTGCCGTACGGCTTGAGGATGCGCCAGATGCGAACAATTTGAATGTGCCGAAAGGCCGGGTGACATTTGACAATGCGGGCTTTGCCTATGGCCGCGACAAGGGCGGCATTCAGGGCATCAACCTTGACATCATGCCGGGTGAAAAACTGGGTATTGTGGGGGCATCCGGTGCCGGGAAATCCACCCTCGTCGCCCTGTTGTTGCGCCTGTATGAGGCGGAAGAGGGTCGCATTATGATCGACGGTCAGGACATTTCAACTGTCACCCAGGAAAGCCTGCGGCGCCAGATCGGAATGGTGACCCAAGAAACCGCGATGTTTAACAGATCCGCGCGCGACAACATCATGTACGGCCATCCCGATGCGACCGAGTCCGACCTGATCGCCGCCGCGCAAAAGGCCGAAGCCCATGACTTTATCGGTGATCTGGTGGATCACACCGGGCGCGCGGGATACGCCGCGCGCCTGGGCGAACGTGGCGTCAAATTGTCCGGAGGTCAGCGACAGCGCATTGCCCTTGCCCGTGCGATCCTAAAGGACGCGCCGATACTTGTTCTGGACGAAGCCACATCCGCCCTTGATTCCGAGGTCGAGGCCGCGATTCAATCCGCGCTGCACGCCGTCATGGAAGGCAAGACAGTTCTGGCGGTGGCGCATCGCCTGTCCACCATCAGCCACATGGATCGGATCGCGGTGCTGGACGCCGGACGTGTCGTGGAAATTGGCACGCATGATCAATTGCTGGCCCAAAACGGTCTGTATGCCCGATACTGGGCACGCCAATCCGGTGGGTTTCTGGGCGCGGACGAAGGTGAAGATTAGGCTTTGCCGCCCCCGGCGGTCTGCGTTATCCGAACCCGCATGACAAAACCCATAACAATCGAACGGCTGGGCCATCAGGGCGACGGCATCGCGCCCGGACCGGTTTTTGCGCCGCTCACCCTTCCGGGCGAAGAGGTGACGGGAACCATCGTCGGCGACCGGCTTGTTGATGTTCGCATCGTCACGCCGTCGTCCGAACGGGTTTCGCCGCCTTGCCGTCATTTCAAAACCTGTGGTGGCTGCGCCATGCAACACGCCGCACCAGATTTTGTCGAAGAATGGAAATCCAACATCGTCGTTCAATCACTGGCGGCGCACGGCATCGACGCGGAAATCGGATCGGTTCACACCTCACCGCCGCTGTCACGACGTCGCGCCACGTTTTCGGCCAGACGCACCAAAAAGGGCGCGTTGGTCGGCTTTCACGCGCGCGCATCGGATGTTGTGGTGGCCATACCCGATTGCCAACTTTTGCACCCGGACCTGATGCGTAGCATGGCCGTCGCACAAGCCCTTGCCGTTGCCTGTGGAAGTCGCAAGGGCGAACTGTCCGTACAGGCGACATTGTCGATCGCGGGCCTTGATATCGCTGTTCGCAATGGCAAACCACTTGATGAACCACTGCAGATGGAACTGGCGCAGCTTGCCAGCCAACTGGACCTTGCCAGGTTAAGCTGGGAGGGAGAGATCGTGGCCACCCGCCATCCTCCGGAACAGGTATTCGGGTCAGCCCGCGTGACAACGCCACCTGGCGCATTCCTACAGGCGACTCAGGACGGAGAGGCCAGAATACTGGCGGCCGTTTCGACCCTATTGAAGGGCAAATCGCGAATTGTAGACCTGTTCGCCGGGTGTGGAACCTTTGCCCTGCCGCTTGCCCAATCCGCCGAAGTGCACGCGGTTGAGGGCGACGCCGCCATGATGTCGGCGCTTGACCGAGGGTGGCGGCACGCATCCGGCCTAAAGAAGGTGACACACGAGGCGCGCGACTTGTTCCGTCGCCCGTTGCTGGCCGACGAACTGTCGGTTTTCGACGCCGCCATCATTGATCCGCCCCGCGCCGGTGCCGCCGCCCAAATAAGAGAGATCGCCGCCGCCCGTGTGCCCTTGATCGCACATGTTTCGTGCAATCCCATAAGCTTTGCGCGCGACGCTGCGACCCTGATTGCCGCAGGTTACACGATGGGGCCGATTGATGTGATTGATCAGTTCCGGTGGTCATCCCATGTCGAACTGGTGGCCGGGTTTTCGCTCACATCCGCGTGAGCCGTTAATCGCCCCTTCGCAAGGCGCGACGCTATCGGTATCAAGAAAGCGAACAGCGCGAATTCGACAAAGGCGGCACCAAACATGCGTATTCTGCGACTATTGCTGATTTTGGCAGTGGCCCTGTCGGCGACAGCCTGTTCAAAATTCAAGCATTATGACGGGCCCGAGGTTACGCGGGTCGTGGTTTACAAATCAGATCGAAAACTGCACCTGCTGCACAACAACCAATTGCTTAAGACCTATGAATTCGGGCTTGGGTTTGCGCCAAAAGGCCACAAGCAGTTTCGCAACGATGGGAAAACACCCGAAGGTCATTACCTGATCGACAGGCGCAATCCGAATTCCGAGTTCCACCTGTCCATCGGCATATCGTATCCCAATCGAAACGATGTCGCTTATGCGTCATCCCAGGGCAAAAGCCCCGGCGGGGACATCTTTATCCACGGTCGCCCCTTCAAATACCGTAAGGGCGGGCAAGACTGGACCGCAGGATGCATCGCCGTGACCAATCGCGAAATGGAAGAGATTTATGCGATGGTGCGGGACGGAACGCCGATTTCGATCTACCCCTAGAACCCAAGGCCGGTGTCGGGAATTCCGCTTCCGACGATCATGGTCCACCAGATTTTGCCATTAGGCTCTTGGTGCCAGGCAAACCCAAGGTCCCGACCGCGACGATCCAGAATGACGTCACGCGTGTCAGGCTGCGCCATCCATGCGGACAGCGTTTCGATCTCGGTCTCGTACGTCTCGGAAATGTTTTCACCCAGCATGATGCCGACGTAACCAACGCGCACAACGCGTTCCATTGGCGATGAACCGTCAGACCCAAAATGCCAGGGCCGGTTTTGATTGGCCATGTCACGCGAATGTGTCGCCGCGGCTGCGTTCAGCCGGGCATCAAGCACGACGGGCGGCGCACCGGCCGCCTGACGCAATGCGTTGATCCCGTCCAACATCTCATACTGGATTCGCGCCTCATCACCCGCGCGGATGCGGTAGAGTTTTGGCAATGGCTTACCATCCGCACCCAACCGTGGCGGGGCCGAGCTTTCCGCGCAGGCCGTTAACAGCATCAAGGCCGGGACAAGAAGAAGCGACAGTCGCATGCAGCACCCACATAAAATGACGTTGCCATGACTTAGCGCGGGCGGCGTTGCTTGACAAACCCACTTCGCCACGCGACGTCCATTATGACGGGAGTTTGAATTGCGACTGGCGCAAACGCGCCATATCCTCGCGCTGACACACCGCTTTGTTCCGGAGATTACGATGACCGAGAAAAAGAACATGCCCCGCACCCAAGGCCGCCGCGCTTTTCTTGCTGGCGGTGTTGCAATGCTGGCCACGCCGGCCCTGTCACAGACAAGTTATTCAACACCGTTCGAAAATTCGACCGAAGTAGAACGCGACCTGACCGAAGTTGTCCGCCGCAATATTTCGTCTTTCCGGTCGCTGGATTGGCAACCGTACTTTTCGAACACAAAAGGCGGCGCTGTTCTGGTCGATACCACCAGCCGCGCGCTGCATTATTGGTCCGAAGATCAATCGGTCTATAAACTGTACCCAACGTCAGTTCCGCTGACCGAGGAATTGACGCGCCGCGGCCGAACAGAGGTCATTCGCAAGGTCGAAGGACCGGAGTGGCGCCCGACACCATCAATGCGAGAGCGCAACCCGGAATGGCCGTCCTATGTCGGCCCTGGGCCAGACAACCCATTGGGAACTCACGCTCTTTACCTTAGCTGGACGTATTATCGGATCCACGGAACACACGATACGCGCAAAATTGGGCGACGGTCTTCGAACGGGTGCATTGGCCTGTACAACGAACACATTTCCGAGCTGTTCGCCCTGACCAAAGTTGGCACACAGGTGTTGCTAATTTGACGACAAAAAGACCCCGGCCCGGTCAGCCGCATTCAGGGGAATTGCATTTGACCGATTTTGCTGGTTAGAACGACTCACGAGGTTAAGTATTGGGTGCCCTCTGTCCGTTGATCTGTTTCGATGGCGGTGGGTGCATATCTGGAGGATAAAATGAAGAAACTCGTTCTCGCTGCTGCCCTGGTTGCTGCCGCTTCGACCGCATACGCTGGTTCCATGGCCGAGCCAATGATTGAAGCTCCTGTAATTGTGGAAGCCACAACTAGCTCGTCCTCGGGTCTTTTGATCCCGCTGCTGTTGCTGGTCGTTATCGGTGCAGCCGTCGCACTTGCATAAGTTGCCACGGTAGTATTTTGGAAAGGGCGGTGCTTTGCACCGCCTTTTTCTTTTGCCGTTTCAAATGTTTAACCAATGTCCGATCACACAGGGTGTTTTCGCAACCTGTGCCCGCCATGGCATTCCGCGCGATCCTTTTCGCCCAAAACAACCGGCTGGCAGTCGATCAGGCGTCACGCTGACGCGGCGCGTCCGTTTGGCGCGAACGCCGGTCAGTCCAGCCAGCCCATTAGGTTCGTTTCGATCTGCGTGACCAACGCCGCAATGTGCGCGTCGTCATCGTTCAGGCATGGGATATACTGAAAGCTTTCGCCGCCGGCCTCTTCGAAACTTTCGCGAATCTCTTCGTTGATCTCTTCCAGTGTCTCAATGCAATCTGCTGAAAAAGCAGGCGCGATTACCGCAATGCGCTTTTTTCCCCGCTTGGCGAGTTCGGCCACCTCTTCGACCGTATAGGGCTGAAGCCATTCTTCCGGCCCGAAACGGCTTTGGAAGGTCGTGGTGATCTTGTCGTCATCCCATCCCAGCCGCTCTTTCAGCAAGCGGGTCGTTTTGACGCAATGGCAGTGATAGGGATCGCCCTCGGTCAGATACCGAAACGGCAGGCCATGGTACGAACAGACAAGGATATCTGGCTGTACTTCGGCCTGGTCATAGGCGCGCTGAACCGACTGCGCCAGGGCATCGACATAGGCGGGCGTGTCAAAATAGGGCGGCAGGGTGCGCGACGCGGGCTGCCAACGTTCCTCCATCAGGGCGCGAAAGAACTGATCGTTCGCCGTGGCTGTCGTTGCCGCGGCATATTGCGGGTAAAGCGGGCAAAACAGGATCTTGGTGCATCCTGCTTCGACCATGGCCCGGACCTTGGATTTCGTTGATGGATTGCCATAGCGCATACAGAAATCAACAACGACGTTATCGCCATAACGTTCGCCCAGAACCGCCTTTAACTTGTGCACCTGCTGCTTGGTAATCGTCATCAGCGGGCTTTCGTCGGCATCATTGTTCCAGATGGATTTATAGGCCTTTCCGCTGGTAAAGGGTCGTTTTCCAAGGATCACGGTCTGCAACAACGGTTGCCATTTCCACGCCGGGTAATCGATGACCCGTTTGTCGGACAAGAATTCACTCAGATAGCGCCGCATCGGCCAATAGGATGTGTCATCAGGGGTGCCGAGGTTGGCCACCAACACACCCACTTTCTCACGCGGAATCGATGGATGATCCGCGCCCGAATGCTCTGGGCGGCGTGCGTCGTTTTGCATGAATTCCCTCCTCTGGTCGTTCGGACATAGAGCGTTTTGTGATCCGGTCAATCCTTGAGCGGCGTTTCATCGGCCCCCAATGCCTGGGCAAGTCGATGTGTCGCGGATCCCGGCCTAAGCGGCTGTTGCTGGCTGTCATGCGGCACCCAGCCCGACAGATGGATGATTTCAAACGTCGCCGGGATACGCCCGTCGTCCATGCCGTGGTGTGTCGAATAGATATCGGCGGCCCGCGCAAACACAGACCGTCGGGTCGGGTAACGCACCCGGTGGTAAAGCGCGTTGCCTTCGCCCATCGCACGAAGATCGCGCATCAGATGAAAGGCGGATTGGTAAGTCACGGTAAGGCGGTCACAATCCGCCACAGGAAGGGCAAACCCCGCCCGCTGCAACACTGCACCCAAATCGCGAATTTCGGCCATTGGCGCGATGCGGGGGGACAATCCGCCGGAGATTTCGGTTTCCGCTTCGGCCAGCGCCGTGCGCAATTGATGCAGCGTTTGACCGCCAAAAAGGCAGGCCAATAACAGGCCATCCGGCCCGAGCGCCCGACGACATTGCACCAGCTGCCCAACCGGGTCAGACGCCCAGTGCAGGCCCATCGCGTGAATGACGACATCATGTGCCCCGGGGGTAACGTCCAAAACATCGCCATCCGGAATCGCCTTGGCGTTGGTCATTCCCAGCCGGTCAGCCCATTTTTCGGCAACAGGCCCCACGATCAGGGGTTTGGTAAACGTCCTGTTAACCAATGAGAGACGAGCCTCAACCTCGTCCAGCGCCGAGTCGTGCAAAAACATGTCCGCCTCCCGCGCACGCGCGCGGTTTCGGGCAAGGGCAACAGGATCGGCAAGGCGGGGTGTGCTCATGACGCCCGACATAAGGGGAGAGAGATGAAGTTTCAAACCGCACTGCACCTGATCTATCCCCCAAGGTGCCTGACCTGTGGTGGCATGGTCGATAGCGATTTTGGCCTCTGCGGGCCGTGCTGGCGCGACACGCCTTTTATCTCTGGCATGGTCTGCGATCTGTGCGGCACCCCGCTCATCGGTGGCAAACCGGGTGAGGTGGCGCATTGTGATGACTGTATGGCTGTTGACCGGCCCTGGCGTCAGGGTCGGTCAGCCATGGTTTATGGCGACAATGCACGCCGCATTGTTCTGGCGCTGAAACATGGCGATCGTCAGGACCTTGCCGCACCGGCCGGGCATTGGATGGCGCGGGCCTTGGCGGGCATTGATGCCGAAACAATGCTTATTGCGCCCATTCCGTTGCATCGGTTGCGGCTGTTAAAGCGGCGATTCAATCAATCCGCCTGTTTGTCGCGCACCCTGTCCCGGATCCTGAACGCGGACCATTGCCCGGATTTGCTGACACGCACAAAACGCACCACATCGCTGGATGGGTTGGGGGCCGATGCGCGGTTTGACATGTTGTCTGGCGCGATATCTGTTTCACCGTCGCGCCAACCCTTGATCGTATCGCGGCACGTCCTTTTGGTTGACGATGTCATGACCTCGGGCGCGACACTTGCGGCCGCGACGCGGGCCTGCCTGATTGGCGGGGCGAACGGCGTTTCGGTGGTCACACTGGCGCGCGTGGCAAAAGCGGCCTAAGTTTCGCGGAACTGAAAATCCGCGAAGAGGGTCTGATGAAATCCGTCGACATCTACACGACACCAATCTGTGGTTTCTGCCACGCCGCAAAACGTCTTCTTACCCAGAAAGGCGTGGCCTTTAACGAAATCGACGTGATGCGCGCCCCGGACAAAAAGGCCGAGATGATCCAAAGGGCAAATGGCGGGCGCACCGTGCCCCAGATTTTCATTGGCGAAACTCATGTCGGCGGTTGCGATGATCTGCATGCACTCGACCGGGCGGGCAAGCTTGACCCGTTGCTGGCAGGCTGATGAAAACCGCCCTTCTTCAAATCACATCCTCGGACCAGCCCGAAGAAAATCTGGCCATGGTCACCGACATGATTCGCGCGGCCGCTGATCAGGGTGCAAAATTCGTTCTGACGCCCGAAGTGACCAATTGCGTTTCAGGCAGTCGCACCCACCAGGATCAGGTTTTAGAGCTGCCGGAAAGTGACCCGTTCTTGTCCGTCCTGCCCGAACTGTCCGCTGAATTGGGGATCTGGATTCTGCTTGGGTCGATCGGCGTAAAGACAACAGACCCTGACGGTCGATTTGCCAACCGTTCCTACCTGTTTTCGGACAAAGGCGCCCCCGTCGCATGGTATGACAAGATCCACATGTTCGACGTTCAGGTCAGCGAAACGGAAACGTACCGGGAATCGGCCGGATACCGCCCCGGCGATCGCGCAGTCATCGCCGATGCCGGGTTTGCAACGATCGGGATGAGCATCTGTTATGACATCCGATTCCCGCACCTGTACCGCACCCTGACCAAGGCTGGTGCCAATGTTCTGACAATCCCGGCGGCGTTCTCTCCGCTGACGGGCCAGGCACATTGGGAAAGCCTGCTGCGCGCCCGTGCAATCGAAAATGGCGCATGGGTTCTGGCCCCGGCGCAATGCGGCACCCACACGGCCACACGTGGACGTGCGCGATCAACCCACGGTCACGGCATGGTTGTCGCGCCCTGGGGCGAAGTGATCGTTGATCAGGGGGTTGAACCCGGCATCGCCTGTTTCGATCTGGACATGGACTCCGTCAACGCGGCCCGCGCCAAGGTGCCGTCGATCACCCATGATCGCGAATTCCGGTTTGACCCATGACAGATAGCGCGAATTCACTTGCCGTCACCTTGTTCAGCGAAATCCTGACATCGGATCAGCTTGTTCGGAACCGCCTTGGCAAAGTGCTCCCCAAGGGGATGGAGATTTCGCATTTCTCGGTTCTGAATCACCTTGCCCGGTTCGGCGGTGAACGCAGCCCGGCGCAACTGGCCAAGGCATTTCACGTCACACGCGGCGCGATGACCAACACTCTCAACAAGCTTGAGCTGTCGGGTTACGTCCACATCCGCCCCGACTGGGACGACGCGCGCCGGAAGATGGTCGCGATCTCTCCGGCTGGTCGGCTGGCAAGGGACACCGCGTTGAACGCAATCACCCCGATGGTCAGCGACCTTGTCGGTGAAATGGGCGAAGACAACGTCCGCGCTGCTCTGCCCATATTGCGAGAGCTTCGCCTAAAGCTTGAGGCGGATTAATCGTCTTTATTCCGGCCGAATTGCCGCTGTCACATAGTTGACAGACAAATCCCGATCACTGATGTGCCATTGCCATGAGACAGGGTTGAACACATAGCCCTTTTTGTCCACCGGCTCCATTCCAGCCTGGCGGATCAGCCCATATAATTCATCCGGCGTAATGAATTTGTTCCATTCATGTGTGCCCTTGGGCAGCCATCGCATCACCCATTCGGCCCCGACAATCGCGACGGCAAAACTCTTTGCGTTTCGGTTGATTGTCGAACACAGGTGAAGGCCGCCGGGCCGCAACAAACGGCTGCAGGCCGACAAATACGCCTGCGGATCAGCAACATGTTCGACCACTTCCATATTCAACACGACGTCAAATCGTTCGCCGGCATCCGCCAGCGCTTCGGCGCTTGTATGTCGATAATCGATGGACAGACCCGACTGTTCCGCATGTGTCTGTGCGACGGGAATATTCCCGCCCGCC
Organism: Pseudooceanicola sp.; assembly: GCA_050633485.1. GTDB lineage: Bacteria > Pseudomonadota > Alphaproteobacteria > Rhodobacterales > Rhodobacteraceae > Pseudooceanicola. The sequence goes on along the minus strand of JBOEGP010000006.1, from coordinate 27,759 downwards.
GCGTCAGCGCCAACAACATCGGCCCCCAATCGCGCCATGGGTTCGCACAACAACCCACCGCCACAGCCAATATCCAGAACGCGCAATCCGGCGAATGGCTTGTCGGCGCCTAAATCGCGGTCGAATTCCCCGGCAATTTGCGCGCAAATGTAATCCAACCGCACCGGGTTCATCATGTGCAGTGGCTTGAACTTGCCCGAGGGATCCCACCACTCTGCCGCCATGGCCTCAAATTTCGCCACTTCTGCCGGGTCGATGGTCGTTTGTGTGTCGCTCATGGTGTATCTCTTCCGGTGGCATCGTCGTCTGCCCGTCTATATAGGACTGTTATGGACAAATACTCTGGCCAAAAGAGCGCAGCGCATTTTCTTTACCCGGCAATCGATCCGTTCGATCGCCGGATGCTTGATGTGAGCGATGGTCATTCGCTTTATGTGGAACAATCCGGCAATCCAGACGGTCAGCCTGTCGTCGTCCTTCATGGCGGCCCCGGCGGTGGGTGCAGCCCTGCGATGCGGCGCTATTTTGACCCCAACCATTATCGCATTATCCTCTTTGATCAGCGCGGCTGCGGGCGATCGCGCCCACATGCAAGCGTCGAGTGCAATACAACATGGCACCTTGTCGGTGACATCGAACGCATTCGCACGGCCTTGGAAATCGACACATGGGCAGTGTTCGGCGGCAGCTGGGGCGCGACATTGTCCCTTGTTTATGCCCAAACCCACCCAACCCGCGTGACCAACCTGATTCTGCGCGGCGTCTTTCTGATGACCCAGGGGGAACTGGACTGGTTCTATGGGGGTGGCGCTGGAAATTTCTGGCCGGAAACCTGGGCCCGGTTCCAGGGGCTGATCCCCGAAGAAGAACGCGGCGACATGATCGCCGCCTATCACCGCCGCCTTTTCTCGGGCGACAATGCTCAAGAGGTGCGCTTTGGCCGCGCCTGGTCGCAATGGGAAAATGCGCTCGCCTCGATGTCATCCAGGGGGACAGGCGGCGAACCACCGGGCGACTACGCCCGCGCCTTTGCGCGGCTCGAAAACCACTATTTTACCAACAACGGATTTCTGGAAGAAGACGGCCACATCCTGAACCGAATGGGTCGGATCGCACACATCCCCGGCGTCATCGTTCAGGGGCGCTATGACATGATCTGTCCGCCACGCATGGCCTATGAGCTGGCCGCGTCCTGGCCAAATTCAGACCTGTGCATGATCCCCCATGCTGGCCACGCCCTGTCAGAACCGGAAATCAGCGCAGAGCTTGTGCGCGTCATGAACCGTATTGCCGCGAAATAGGCTCTATTTCATGGCCAGTTTCTTCCAGACACCGTTGGCGCGCCCAATCACATCGCCCTCGGAAATAACGCTGCCTTCCATGAAAATCAGGCTGCGGGTTTCTTTGATCAAAACAGGATGAAGCGCGATAAAAGTACCGAGCTTTCCCGCCCCCAGAAAATCATAACTGAAATGCACGGTGGCCACCGGCCCGTCGCCATTGGCCTTTCGCGCGATACGCCCCATACCCCGATCTGCAAGCGTCATCAGCATTCCGCCCTGCACAACCCCGTTCAGGTTGCGGTGAATGTCTTCGGCAAGAAACCCGATCAACTCAGGGCCATCTTCGACCGCCTTGGCGTAAATCGGACCGACATGCCCGATAAAGCCATCATCATTCACAGGCACCCACCCCTCCCCGGGAGAGTATTTGCCTGAATCCACGCCATCCGCCATGTCGCCTATGTCCTTGCCAATTCGCGTCCGGCATCGCCCTAACATGATGCCGATCCAGTGGGGAGGCCCCAAAGACAGGCTTCAGGAATGCCTTGGGCCACCGCATGACCTTGCCCCGGCTGCCGAAAACCGGTATCGCCGCCCCCAAATCTCAATGGGGAAATTCCATGTCCGCGCCCAAAAAAGTTGTCCTTGCCTATTCCGGCGGCCTCGACACGTCGATCATCCTGAAATGGCTGCAAGTCGAATATGGTTGTGAGGTGGTCACATTCACCGCCGACCTCGGCCAGGGCGAAGAATTGGAACCCGCCCGCGCCAAGGCGGAAATGATGGGCGCATCGGAAATCTATATCGAAGACCTGCGCGAAACCTTCGTGCGCGACTTTGTTTTCCCAATGTTCCGCGCCAATGCGGTCTACGAGGGGCTGTACCTGCTTGGCACCTCTATCGCGCGGCCCCTGATCTCTCAGCGCCTGATCGAAATCGCCGAAGAAACCGGCGCGGACGCCATCGCACACGGCGCCACCGGTAAAGGCAATGACCAGGTCCGCTTTGAACTCGCTGCATATGCGCTCAACCCCGACATCAAGGTCATCGCCCCATGGCGGCTTTGGGACTTGTCCTCACGCACCAAACTCATCGACTTTGCCGAAAAGAACCAGATTCCGATCGCCAAGGACAAACGCGGAGAAGCGCCGTTTTCAGTCGATGCCAACCTCCTGCACACCTCCTCCGAAGGTAAGGTGCTTGAGGATCCAGCAGCCGAAGCGCCCGATTACGTCTACCAACGCACCGTGAACCCCGAAGACGCGCCAAACACGCCGGAATATGTCGAAATCACCTTCGAAAAAGGCGACGCCGTTGCGATCAACGGTCAGGCCATGTCGCCAGCCACGGTTCTGGCGAAATTGAACGACCTGGGCGGAAAACACGGCATCGGCCGCCTCGACCTGGTCGAAGGCCGCTTTGTAGGCATGAAATCCCGCGGTATCTACGAAACGCCCGGCGGCACCATCCTTCTCGAGGCGCACCGCGGCATCGAACAAATCACCCTTGATCGCGGCGCAGCACACCTCAAGGATCAGATCATGCCGCAATATTCGGAACTGATCTACAATGGTTTCTGGTTCTCGCCCGAACGCGAAATGCTTCAGGCCCTGATCGACAAAAGCCAGGAACACGTGACCGGAACGGTTCGCCTTAAACTGTACAAAGGTCTGGCGCGCACAATGGGCCGCTGGTCCGATCATTCCCTCTATTCCGAAGAACATGTAACGTTCGAAGACGACGCAGGCGCGTACGATCAAAAAGATGCCGCTGGCTTTATTCAGCTCAACGCCCTCCGCCTCAAACTACTGGCCGCGCGCGAACGGCGCCTCAAACGCTGATCCGCCTCTTCATCTTTCTCTAAATACTTCGGGGGAGTCGCGGCCCGCCGCGACGGGGGCAGCGCCCCCGCCCGTCCCCATCCAAACGCATCTGCACTCACTCCAACGCCGCCACACACCCCCAAAGAGCGGCGGCGTCATCGCGCACGCTCCACACCGGGACTGACCCAATGCCCGTCGCGCCAACGAAGGCGGCGCCAAAGGTCCTGGTAAATCCATCCGCCGCCGGCCCGTCGAAAATTGCCCGCCCAACAGACCCCGCGACATAAATGCCCCGCCGGGGCAGCAAGGTGACCGCAAGTTCGCGCAGCAAAATCCCGAACAACGCCCCGAATTCGCGGGCTGCCTCGGTGTCTTTCAAAACATCTGAAACGCCCAGTATCTGGCTCAACCTGGTCAGGCCGGGTCCAGAAAACAGGTCCTCGGCTGTTTCAAACCCGACGCTCTTCGTGCCGATCCAGGCCGTGATGGCGTCATCAACCGTTTTCGGCAACGCCGCATGGCCAAATTCAGCCTCAAACGCCACGGCCTTGCCGTCGATCACGCGCACAGGTGATATGTTCGCGCCGGTTCCCAACGCAATCATCAGTGCCTGTCCGGGGCCCTCCGGGGTTCCGGCATAAACCGCCGCAATCTGATTGGCACCCAAAGCCGGGATGGCACGGCCCAGCGCTTCAACATCGTTCATCAACAGCACTTGGTCGCCAATCGCACCCGCATCCACGACCCAATCCCGGTTTGTCATGCGCACAGACCGGCCCGTCACTGGCCCCGCCAACGCCAGAACCACCCGCGAGACCCGTGGCGCGCCGGACTGCACCAGATACCCCGCAAGGGCCGCATCAAACGTGGCGTAATCGTCATTCCGCAATGCCTTCACGCTCGCCTTCGATAACGCTCCGTCCTTGACCAGTGCAAAGCGGGACCATGTGCCGCCAACATCCCCAACCAAATCCATTTCGCTCTACCTTTCTGTCTTTTGGCCAACCACCCTACCCTCACGCGATTTCAAACCCGCGTGAAACGGCCAGCTTGGGTTTGGTCCATCGCGCCAACCCTGTCACTGTGTCCCAAACGGAGAAACCAATGACACGCCTTATCCCTTCCTTCGCCGCCGCCCTTGTTATCATCTTTGCGATCGCCCCACGCGCCTTTGCGCAATCAGCAACCCTGACCGTAGCAGGGGGGTGTTTCTGGTGTGTCGAATCAGATTTTGAATCCGTCCCCGGCGTTTCCGAAGTCACGTCAGGTTACACCGGCGGAACGCTGAAAAACCCGACATACAAGGACGTCACCCGCGGCGGGACCGGCCATTATGAGGCGGTGCAAATCCGCTATAATCCAAACCGCGTCAGCCTTGATACCTTGTTGAACCTGTTCTTCCGCTCTGTTGATCCGACGGATGCTGGCGGCCAGTTCTGCGATCGTGGTGCCAGTTATCGCAGCGCCATATTTGTCTCTAACGCTTCACAAAAGGCGGCTGCGCAAAAAGCCAAGACCGAAGCCCGCGCCGCGCTCGGCAAAAAGATCGTCACGCCAATTCTGAACGCCGCTCCGTTCTACAAGGCCGAAGACTACCACCAGGATTACTATAAGGGCACGAAACTGATCGTGACCCGGTTTGGCCCGAAACGACAATCCGAAGCGTATAAGCGTTACAGAAAATCCTGTGGCCGTGACGCCCGCGTCAAACAGCTTTGGGGCAAAGACGCTGCCTTTGCCCGCTGACGTTCAGGGCGTCCAGCGATCGACCTCGGCGCGCGTTGGAATAGCGCGCGCAGTACCATGGCGCGTGACCTTCATCGCCGCCGCCTTGACCGCTAGCAGGATCGCGTCTTTCATGTTTGATGACTGATCCAGGGCCGCAAGAAAATAACCGGTAAATGTGTCGCCCGCGCCTGTCGTGTCCACCGGAACAACGGGGACTGCCGGAAAGACTGTGCTTATGCCTGTCGTATTGTCCACCCAGCGCACACCATCACGTCCCAAAGTGACGATGACGTGTTCGACGGACAGCGCATCAAGCGTTTGTCCCAGCGCGGATTCAAGCTGGCCAGCCTCGACCGCGTTCAGAACCAAAACATCGGTGACATCCAACATGGCGCGGGCCGCACTCACCTGAAATGGTGCGGCGGCATAAACAATCTTTAGGCCCTTTTGTCGGGCCATATCTGCAGATTCGCGCTGAAGGTTGGTTTCGTTTTGGCAGACGAACAAATCCCCCGGCCCGGTGCCGCCCAACGCATCGCGAACGGCATCGTCCCCGATGCACCTATTGGCGCCAGCGAAAATCGTGATCTGATTCTCTCCGCCAGGTTCAACCATGATAACGGCATGACCTGAGGCGCCGGAAATCTGGTCAACGTGATCCACACAGACCCCATAACCGGCGATCTCGTCCCGCATCCAACCGCCGTCGCTGCCGACCGCACCAATCAGATGAACATTTGCGCCCGCGCGGGCGGCGGCAATGGCCATATTCGCGCCCTTGCCGCCCAATTCGCGATCATACTGGTCGGCCGCCAATGTCTCGCCCGCGCGCGCAAGGCGCGGAACACGATAGATGTGATCGGCGTTTACCGACCCAAGACACCAGATCGCCACCTAGCCCACCTTGCACGCCGCCAGAAGCGCCATGTTGACGATGTCATTTGTCGTCGATCCCGTGGAACAAATCTGAATCGGGCTTTCGACCCCGCTCAGAATCGGGCCGATGACCGTCGCCCCCGCCATTTCCTGCATCAATTTGACAGAAATGCTGGCCGAATGGCGTGCCGGCACAACCAGAATGTTGGCTGGTCCGGTCAAACGGCTAAACGGGAAATGACCCGCGGCGCTGGGGTTCAACGCCACGTCCACCGTCATTTCGCCTTCAAATTCGAAATCGACGCCGCGCCGTTCCAGCACCCTGGGGGCGATGTGCATTTTTTCGGCCCGTTCAGAGACGGGATACCCGAATGTCGAAAAGCTGACAAAGGCAACTCGGGGCTCCAGCCCCAAATCACGCGCCACGGCGGCGGCGCGTTCTGCGATATTGGCCAGGTCTTCTTCGTCGGGCCATTCGTGCACCAGGGTGTCGGCCATCAAAACGATCCGGCCCTTATGCAAAAGGGCCGTGACCCCGGCCGCCCCATGTGCCGCGTCGGCGTCAAAAACGTGATTAACCAGCTCCAACACATGCGCAGATTTCCGGGTCGCGCCCGTTACCAACGCATCGCCATGGCCATGGGCCAGCAACAGCGCGGAAAACACGTGCCGATCCCGCGCCGCAAGGCGGTGAATGTCGATCTGGTCATACCCTTTGCGCTGAAGTCGCCGGTAAAGGAAATCCTTGTACGTCTCCAGGTGCTCGGTGTTAGCAGCATTCACGATGGTCAATTCGCCCACCGCGTCGCCCATACCCGCCGCGTCCAGCTTGTTCTTTACGTCGGCCTCGCGACCGACAACAACCGCTTCGCCATAGCCGGATCGCTGATATGTCACAGCCGCGCGCAACACGCGGGGGTCATCCCCTTCGGCAAAAATCATACGTGCCTGCGCATGGCGCGCCCGCGCGGCGATGCCACGCAGAATGTTTGCCGTGGGATCCATGCGGCTTTTCAAAGAAAGCTCGTAGCTGTCCATGTCGATGATCGGACGCCGCGCCGCACCCGTTTCCATGCCCGCCCGCGCGACGGCAGGCGGAATACGATGGATCAAACGCGGGTCAAAGGGCGTGGGAATAATGTAATCACGCCCAAAGGTAAGTTGCTGGCCATAGGCCATCGCCACTTCATCCGGCACATCTTCGCGCGCCAGTTCTGCAAGGGCCTGCGCACAGGCGATTTTCATATCGTCGTTGATCGCACGGGCATGAATGTCCAGCGCACCCCGAAACAGGTACGGAAAGCCCAGAACGTTGTTCACCTGGTTTGGGTAATCGCTCCGCCCGGTTGCGACAATGGCGTCGCTGCGCACTTCATGCGCCTCTTCTGGCGTGATCTCGGGGTCGGGGTTGGCCATTGCGAAAATGACCGGGTCAGGCCCCATGCTTTCCACCATTTCCTTGGTGACCGCGCCCTTGACGCTGACACCCAGAAACACATCGGCGCCGACCATCGCTTCTTCCAGCGTGCGCAATTCAGTCGTGACCGCATGCGCCGATTTCCACTGGTTCATGCCCTGGGTTCGGCCCTGAAAAATCACGCCTTTGGTGTCACAAACGATGCAGTTCTCGTGCTTTGCGCCCATCCGTTTTAGCAGTTCGATACAGGCAATGCCCGCCGCACCGGCGCCGTTCAACACGATCCGGCAATCACTGATGTCCTTGCCGTTCAAGTGCAACGCGTTGATCAAGCCCGCCGCACAGATCACCGCCGTCCCGTGCTGGTCGTCATGAAAGACAGGGATTTCCATCTCGTCCTTCAGGCGCTGTTCAATGATGAAACACTCTGGCGCCTTGATGTCCTCCAGGTTGATTCCACCGAATGTCGGCTCCATCAACTTGACCGCATTCACGATCGCGTCCACGTCCTCGGTGTCCAGTTCGATGTCGATCGAATTCACATCGGCGAACCGCTTGAACAGAACGGCCTTGCCTTCCATCACCGGCTTGGACGCCAGGGCGCCAAGATTTCCAAGGCCCAGTACGGCTGTGCCATTGGTGATCACCGCGACCAGATTGCCCTTGGCAGTATAGTCATAAGCCGTCTCAGGCGACGCCGCGATTGCCTCACACGGGACGGCCACACCGGGCGAATAGGCCAGGCTCAGATCCCTCTGAGTCGCCATCGGAACGGTCGCCGAAATCTCCAACTTGCCGGGCGACGGCTCCAGATGGAATTGCAGGGCATCCTCCGGTGTGATCCGGTTGCGGCTGCGCGTCATTGACCTTCCTCCCAAATCAAAGGCTTGCGCGTCTTACACGTCACAGGCCGATGGCTCAACCGAAACGCGCTTTGACCTTTCGCAACGTCGCGGGGGTTTGTAGAATTCCCACGAAAAGGGGGCCCCAGTGAACCAGCCAAACGCCGCAATCACGCCGATGATGGCCCAGTACCTTGAGATCAAGGCAAAGTACCCTGATGCCCTGCTGTTTTACCGGATGGGCGACTTTTACGAGATGTTCTTTGACGATGCCGTCGCCGCATCCGAAGCGCTGGACATTTCCCTTACCAAACGCGGCAAGCACCTTGGCGAAGACATCCCAATGTGCGGGGTGCCTGTCCACGCGGCTGAGAACTATCTTCTCACGCTCATCCGCAAGGGGTTTCGCGTCGCCGTTGGTGAACAAATGGAAAGCCCGGCCGAAGCGAAAAAGCGCGGGTCAAAATCCGTGGTCGCGCGCGATGTGGTGCGACTGGTCACGCCCGGCACATTGACAGAAGACACCCTGCTGGACGCCCGACGACATAATTTCCTATGCGCCTATGCTCTTGTCCGCGACGAGGGCGCCCTCGCTTGGGTCGACATATCCACCGGTGCATTTCACGTGATGACCGTTCCGCCGCTGCGCTTGGGTCCGGAAATCGCACGACTGTCTCCCTCAGAAGTTCTGATGTCCGAGGCAAATGAACGCGATTATGCCGAAATAGTCTCTGATATCGGCCCTGCTCTCACGCCCTTGGCCAAAGCCAGTTTTGACAGCGCGAATGGGGAAAAGCGGCTTTTGTCGCTGTTCTCGGTCGCGACCCTGGACTCATTCGGTCAATTCACCCGCGCCGAACTCGGCGCTATGGGCGCGATTGTCGATTACCTTGAAATCACCCAAAGGGGCAAACTCCCGCTGCTCCGCCCCCCAGAGAGAGAGTCAGAAAACCGCGTCATGCACATCGACGCGGCCACTCGCCGAAACCTAGAGCTGACGCACGCGCTCTCCGGTGGCAGGCAGGGGTCTTTACTGGCCACCATCGACCGGACGGTGACTCCAGGTGGCGCCCGGCTGTTGGAACGCCGATTGTCCAGCCCATCGCGGGCGCTTGACGTGATCAACGACAGGCTCGATTCGGTGGATTTCGCAATTCAAAACGGGCGTCTCGCGGATGAGCTTCGGGACTCTCTCCGCGCGGTGCCGGATCTGGATCGCGCGCTTTCGCGATTGTCCCTTGATCGTGGCGGCCCCCGCGATCTGACCGCAATCCGCAGGGGCCTGGCCCAAGCCAGGGCGCTTTACACCATTTTGTCCGACCTCGCCATGCCCGCGCTGCTGTCCGACGCGCGGAAAAACCTTTTGGGTCATGATTCGCTGCTTGCGTTGCTTGATTCTGCCCTAGTCGCGGAACCCCCGCTCCTTGTCCGCGACGGCGGGTTCATCGCCGCAGGATGTGATGCCCAACTGGACGCGGCCCGAACGCTGCGCGATCAGGGGCGCGGCGTGATCGCGAAAATGCAAAGCGAATACGCGGAACAAACCGGTATTTCCTCGCTCAAGGTCAAGCACAACAATGTCCTGGGGTACTTCATCGAAGTCACCGCCACGCACGCCGACAAAATGCTATCCGAGCCGTTGTCAGATACCTTTCGCCACCGGCAAACCACCGCCAATCAACTGCGCTTTACAACCCCGGACCTAAGCGAGATTGAAACCCGCATTCACAACGCTGCGGGTGAGGCGCTTGATATCGAAAAGCGGCTCTATGAAACCATAAAACAGGCCATTCTTGACAGCGCCCCTGACATTGCCACCACCGCCCGCGCCCTGTCCGAACTTGACCTCGCCACAGCGATGGCTGATTTGTCCCGCGCCGAAATGTGGACGCGCCCCACAATGTCCAATGGCCATGCGCTGCGCATTTCCGCTGGCCGCCACCCCGTGGTCGAAGCCGCGCTCGCCCAAAGCGGTGACCCCTTCATCGCAAACGATTGCGACCTATCCGATGACCCGACGCGTGTCTGGCTGTTAACCGGTCCCAACATGGCTGGCAAATCCACATTCCTGCGCCAGAACGCTCTTATCGTCCTTCTTGCCCAAATGGGCAGCCACGTTCCGGCCTCCGAAGCGGAAATCGGCATCGTCAGTCAGCTGTTCTCGCGCGTGGGTGCGTCAGACGATCTTGCTCGGGGCCGCTCGACCTTCATGGTCGAAATGGTTGAAACAGCTGCGATCCTTAATCAGGCAGACGCCCGCGCCCTTGTGATCCTCGATGAAATTGGCCGCGGAACCGCAACCTATGACGGTCTTTCCATCGCCTGGGCCACCCTCGAACACCTCTACGAGGTCAACGGCTGTCGCGCTCTCTTCGCCACCCATTATCACGAAATGACAGCGCTGGCAGGCCAACTGCCCGGTGTTGACAACGCCACCGTCGCCGTGCGCGAACACGAGGGCGAGGTGATATTCCTCCACGAGGTCCGCCGGGGCGCGACGGATCGCAGCTATGGAATTCAGGTCGCCCGGCTCGCCGGCTTGCCGGAAAAGGTCGTTTCCCGCGCGCGCGCCATTCTCGAAACACTGGAAAAAGGCGATCGCGAAGGCGGAAAATCGGCCAGCCTCCTCGACGACCTTCCGCTTTTCGCCAATGCACCATCACAGCCACCGACAGCAGTGCCCGAAATTCCGGCCAACCTGGAGCGCCTTACAGCACTTCTGAACGACGCAGATCCAGACGACCTAAGCCCAAAGGACGCCCTGGACCTCATCTACAAATTAAAAGAGGCATCCCGCGACCAACGCGAAACGCCCCCCTCTTCATCTTTCTAAAAATACTTCCGCCGGAGGCAAACCTACCCACCGGGCTATCGGTCAACCGGGCGTGGACGACACCCCAACCTGCGCCGGACGCAACAGACGGTCGTGGAGCATGAATCCTTCGGCCGCGACCTGAATGATCTCTCCCGCCTTGGTTCCCGGAACCGGCGCTTCGAACATGGCCTGATGAACGTTCGGGTCGAATTTATCGCCAACTTCAGGTGAAATCGGCTCGATTCCATGCTTGCGGAACACGTTCAAAAGCTCACGCATTGTCAGCTCAACGCCTTCGACAAGCGCTGCGTTCTCTTCGCCCAAGCCTTGGGCCGCTTCTACTGCGCGCTTCATATTGTCATAGACCGGCAGCATATCGCGCGACAGTTTCGACCCGCCATATTGTTCGGCCTCGCGACGGTCCTTGTCGGCCCGCTTGCGCGAATTTTCTGCATCGGCCAGTGCGCGCATGAACCGGTCGCGAAACTCGTCGCGCTCCGCTTTCAGCGTGTCGATCTCAACCGCCTCGTCATCCAGCTCTTCCATTTCCTCGGCAAAGGCTTCGGCCTCGGCCATCTCTACGTCGTCCAGGAAATCGTCTTCTCTCGGCTCTGCCATTCTTCACCTCTAGCTTCGGTCGGAAATCATCCGCCCGACCAGCTGCGCTGTGTAATCCACAATCGGCACGATCCGCCCATAGTTGAGCCGCGTGGGTCCAATCACCCCGACCGCACCGACGATCTTTCGGTCAGCGTTCATATAAGGAGAAACCACCAAAGAGGAACCCGAAAGTGAGAAAAGTTTGTTCTCTGACCCTATGAAAATGCGCACACCTTCCCCGCCCTCGGTCAACTCAAGGAAATCCGCGATATCGCGCTTGCGCTCAAGGTCATCAAACAACTCTCGAATACGGTCAACATCGGCTTCGTCTTCATCGCCAATCAGGTTGGACCGGCCCCGAACAATCAACCTTTCGTGCCGGTCGCCCGGGTCTTCCCAAACGGCCATGCCGCTCTCGACCAACTCACGCGCAATCGAATCGATTTCCTGACGGCGATTGACGATCTCTCGTTGAATGAGTGTCCCGATTTCACTCAAGGTCCGCCCTTCGATCAGAGCATTCAGGAAATTGGCGGCCTCTCGCATAGAGCTTGGGGTTTGACCGGCGGGCGGCGTGAAAATCCGGTTTTCGACATGTCCATCCGCAAAAACCAAAACGACCAAGGCGCGATCATGACCAAGTCCAACGAATTCAATGTGCTTTACCGGCGCCTCACGTTTGGGCGCAAGAACCAGCGATGCGCCCCGCGTCGCCCCGGACAGGGCCGAACCAATCCGATCCAGCATTGTGCCAACATCTGCGCCATTGTCGCCAACGGTTGCGTCAATCATTTCGCGATCGGTGTTTTCCAGATCGCGAACTTCTAGCAAGCCATCGACGAACATGCGCAGACCTTGCTGCGTGGGAACCCGTCCGGCAGACACATGCGGCGATCCAAGCAATCCCAGGAATTCAAGATCCTGCATGACGTTGCGCACTGTCGCCGCGCTTACCTTTTCGTCCATGACACGGCTAAGCGTGCGTGACCCAACGGGTTCTCCATTCTCAAGATACCCTTCAACCACCCTGCGAAACACTTCGCGCGACCGGTCGTTTAGGTCGTTCAAGATCGAACTTTGCTCTGTCATTGCTGCTTTCCGGACTTCCAATCTTAGTTAAAGAGCGGTTTGCCCAAAGGTCAATCGGGCTTGCCATAACATCGCGAGAGTGTCATCCCGACCGCAAACAGGAGGATCCCTCATGCGACCGTCAGGACGAGAGCTTAATACCATGCGCGCGGTTTCCATTGAAACCGATGTAACCAAGCACGCCGAAGGGTCATGCATGATCCGCATGGGCGACACCCATGTTCTTTGCACCGCAACAATCGAAGACCGCGTTCCACCGTTTATCAAGGGGTCCGGGCTGGGCTGGGTCACCGCCGAATACGGAATGCTGCCACGATCAACGACCAGCCGCATGCGCCGCGAAGCCGCAGCAGGCAAGCAAGGCGGCCGCACGGTTGAAATCCAGCGACTGATTGGCCGCAGCCTGCGCGCGGGCGTGGATCGTTCGGCCCTTGGGGAACGTCAAATCACCGTGGATTGCGATGTTATCCAGGCTGACGGCGGCACGCGATGTGCATCGATCACAGGCGGCTGGGTCGCGCTTCGTCTTGCCGTGAACAAATTGATGAAAACCGGTGATGTCGTGTCCGATCCGCTTGTTGATCCGGTTGCCGCTGTGTCTTGCGGTATCTATGCAGGCCAACCGGTTTTGGACCTCGACTATCCCGAAGACAGCGAAGCCGGCGTTGACGGCAACTTTATCATGACGGGCACGCGCCGCCTGATCGAAGTCCAGATGTCCGCCGAAGGCGCAACCTTTTCTCGGGACGAGATGACGCAACTTATGGACCTTGCCGAAAAAGGTGTCGGTGAATTGGTCAATGCGCAAAAGGCTGCAGTCGGTGCGTAGATTCCAAGGAACCAGGCTGGTCATCGCGTCGCACAACAAAGGCAAGTTGCGCGAAATCGGTGAACTGCTTGCTCCTTTCGGGGTCGATGTTTCCTCGGCCAGCGATCACGGCCTGGACGAACCCGAGGAAACCGAGAACACGTTTGCCGGAAATGCCAGGATCAAGGCCCACTTTGCGGCCAAATCCACCGGTCTTCCCGCGCTTTCCGATGACAGCGGCATCACGGTTGATGCCCTGAACGGCGCCCCCGGTGTGTACACTGCCGATTGGGCCGAAACGCCCAATGGGCGTGACTTTCCCATGGCAATGGAAAAGGTCTGGACCCTTCTAGAAGAAAAAGAGGCACCAGAACCACGAACTGCTTCCTTCAATTGCACCCTGTGCCTCGCCTGGCCCGACGGCCACGACGAAGTGTTTGAAGGGCGCGTTGACGGTCAGGTGGTTTGGCCGATGCGGGGCACCAATGGCTTTGGGTTCGACCCTGTTTTCTTGCCCAATGGCGAAACCGAAACATTTGGCGAAATGACACCCGAACGCAAAGCACCGTTGTCACACCGTGCGGATGCGTTCCGAAAGCTGGTTCAGGGCTGTTTTGCCTGACGCGGCCGAAGACTGGCGAAGCGGTGGCTTCGGGCTGTACCTTCACTGGCCCTTTTGTCAGGCAAAATGCCCTTACTGCGACTTTAACAGCCACGTTTCACGGTCCGTCGATATAGACCGGTGGGAACGGGCTTTTCTGTCTGAAATCGATCGTCACGCGGCCCTCGCCCCTGGGCGTGTACTGAATTCGATCTTTTTCGGCGGCGGGACGCCATCGCTTATGCCCGCCGCTTTGGTCAACAGCCTTTTGTCGCGAATACGCCAACACTGGCCATTCGCGAATGACATTGAAATCACACTCGAAGCCAATCCGGGGTCAGCCGACGCCGAACGCTTTCGCGGCTATGCCGATGCCGGTGTGAATCGTCTTTCCATGGGGGTTCAGGCGCTCAACGATCGCGATCTGCAACGACTGGGGCGCATTCATACCGTTGAAGAAGCGTTGCGCGCCTTTGATTTGGCCCGAACCACGTTCAATCAGGTCAGCTTTGACCTTATCTATGCGCGTCAGGACCAAACCATCGACGATTGGCGCGCAGAACTGGCGCTGGCGCTTTCTCTCGCCGTTGATCACCTTTCGCTCTATCAGCTGACAATTGAAACCGGCACCGCCTTTGGTGACCGCTATCAACGCGGCGGGCTAAAGGGCCTCCCCTCCGACGATCTTTCCGCCGACCTTTACGATGTGACCCAGGACATGGCTTTGGCCGCCGGATTTGAAAGCTACGAGGTTTCCAACCTCGCACGGCCGGGGGCACAATCGCGGCACAACAATATCTACTGGCGCTATGGGGATTATGCGGGCATTGGCCCCGGCGCACACGGAAGGCTGACCCTAAACGGGCAACGAACCGCAACGGAATCTTACCGTATGCCCGCCCGCTGGCTCGACGCCGCCGAGGGGACAGGCGGAATCAGCGAAAAACTCCCGCTGAGCAACATGGACCAAGCATCGGAATTCCTGTTGATGGGAATGCGATTAAGTGAGGGAATTGACCCCAAACGGTACGAGTTGATTTCCGGACACCCCATTCCCGATTCCAAACTGAACGAGCTGGAAAGCCTGGGAATGCTAGAGTGTTCCAACGACCGGATCCGCACAACGCCAGAGGGCCGGTTGGTGTTGAATGCCGTTTTGGCAAAATTGGTATCGGATTAAGAAATGCGGTGGATTTGGGCGGGTTTGGGTCTGATTTGCGTGGCGCTTGCCATGGTGGGCGTCGTCCTGCCGCTGCTTCCGACCGTTCCGTTCCTCTTGCTTGCTGCGTTTCTGTTCGCAAAGTCCTCTGAAAAACTCCATAACTGGTTGATAAATCACGACAAACTTGGCCCGCCGATCAGCGATTGGCAACAATACGGCGCAATCTCAAAGGGCGCCAAATACATGGCGACCCTTTCGATTGCACTTGTCTATGCTATGTCATTCGCCATCGGGCTAAGGCCAGGCCTGTTGGTGGTTCAGGGCATCACACTGGCATGTGTGCTTTTGTTTATCTGGTCGCGCCCTAGCGGCCCCCGTTAAGAAGCCTACAGATCGCATCCAACCCTTCGAAATCCGAATACCGAATGGTCACTTGCCCGGCCTCACTTCCAGCGCGGTGATCGACGCTGACTTTCATGCCTGTCGCCGCGCTCAAATCTGCCTCAAGCGCCTTTGTGTCTGCGTCTTTTTCACCCGTGGGCTTTTCTTGGGCTGTCTTGGTCGGCGCCGCTGGATCCTTGGGTTTCGCAAGGCGCTCTGTCTCTCGAACGGACAACCCTTTGGCGATCACTTGCTTGGCCAAGGCGATCGGATCAACCGAAGTAATCAGCGCGCGCGCATGCCCCATCGACAACTTCCCGTCACGCAGGAACTCCTGAACCTCTTCGGGCAACTGAAGCAGCCGCAGCAAGTTGGCTATATGGCTTCGGCTCTTGCCGAGCGCTTCGGACAGTTTTTCCTGGGTATGGCCAAACCGATCCATCAATTGACGATATCCCGCCGCCTCTTCCACCGGATTCAGATCTGCGCGTTGGATGTTTTCAATGATCGCGACTTCCAGAACCTCTACATCGTCAAAGTCCCGAACGATCACCGGCAGTTCATGCAGCTGCGCCATTTGCGCCGCGCGCCACCGACGTTCGCCCGCAACGATTTCGTAACGACCGGGACCAGAGGGCTTTTCCCGCACGATAAGCGGTTGAATCACGCCCTTTTCTTTGATCGACGCCGCCAGATCATCAAGCTGATCCGCCGTAAACGTCCGCCGCGGCTGATCCGGATTCGGGACGACATCTTCGATGGGAACCATGAAATCCGCACGCCGTGGCAAAGCATCCCCGCCCGCGGTGCTCGCCTCGGGCCCGACATCCGCCATCAACGCCGAAAGCCCGCGCCCCAGCCCGCGTGATTTCTTTTTATCGGTCATTTTGCGCGTCTCCTCATGCTGCCACGGATTCGCGGCGCTCTAGCAATTCTTTGGCAAGGCTTCGATATGCCTCGGCCCCTTTCGATGCGGTATCATAGCCCAAAACCGGCATGGCATATGACGGCGCCTCGCTCACCCTGACATTGCGCGGGATGACGGTTCGAAAAACAACGTCTCCCAAATTGTCGCGGGCGTCGGCTTCGACTTGATTGGCAAGGTTGTTCCGCGCGTCGTGCATTGTCAGAACAACTCCCTCAAGCTTTAGCTTTGGGTTGGCGGTCTGGCGGACCTCGCGGATCGTCATGATCAGCTGCGAAAGCCCTTCCAACGCAAAAAATTCGCTTTGTAGCGGGACCAGAACTGAATCCGCCGCGACCATTGCGTTCACCGTCAGCAAATTCAGCGATGGCGGGCAGTCGATCAGGACAAAATCGTACTTCAAATCCTCCATCGCTGGCTGCCGCAGCGCGTCATGCAGCAGAAAGCTGCGCTTTTCGTTCGACATAAGCTCAAGATCGGCAGAGCTGAGGTCCACAGTTGCCGGAATAATATGGAGGTCCTGAATATCGGTTGTCAGAATGATCTCGGCCAGAACAACATCGTCGAGAAGCAAGTCATATGTCGTAAACGTCCTGTCCTCGGATTCGATGCCCAAGCCGGTTGAGGCGTTACCCTGCGGATCGAGGTCAATCAAAAGCACGCGCATCCCCTGTTCGACCAGCGCAGCGCCCAAATTGATGGTCGTTGTGGTTTTCCCGACGCCCCCCTTTTGGTTGACCACGGCGATGATTTTGGGCTGTCGAGCACGAAAAACGTTAGTCACGGGCAAGGTTCCTGACTTTTAGGATAACAGAATCGGCGTTCGTTCGGCTTGGAACAAAATCATAGTCAAACTGCCATCTCTGTTCGGCCTCATCAACCTCGGCTTTCCAGTTCCCTCCTTTGTGGAAAAGGCAAACCGTCCCCTTGTGGCTGTGGGGCAAGGAATAGCTGAAAAGTTGATCAAGCGACGCAAGGGCGCGTGCCGTAATGACATCCGCCCCCAGAGGGTTGAGGGATTCAATTCGTCCAACCACGACGTCCGCAGACACCCCGACCTCGCGCAGTACCGTACGCAGAAACGCCGCCTTTCGTTGATCGGATTCCACCAACGTCATTCGAAACCCATCAGATCCGTGCCCGGCAATCGCAACAACCAGCCCGGGAAACCCACCGCCGCTTCCAAAATCTGCCCAATGCCCATCTAGAGCGTGCATCCCTGATAATTGAAGAGAATCAAGGATGTGGCGCCCCCAAACATCCGGCAAAGTGCTGGGCGCGACGATATTAATGCGGGGATTCCATTTTTTCAGAATATCCACATAAGCTTCCAACCGCTCAAATGTTTCACGTGAAACACTTTGGGCGACGACCTCTGCGCTCGGCGTCATGCCGTCTTCTTTCGTTCATCCCGCCGCAGCCGCGCCAGGATAAGCGTAAGCCCAGCGGGCGTCATACCGTCAACCTTCGCAGCCTGGCCGAGGCTGGTCGGACGCGCCGCCACCAACTTAGTTCGCAGCTCGTTTGATAACCCGACAAGGCCCTCGAAATCAAAGGATTCGGGAATGACCCGCTGTTCGTCCCTGCGCAACGCGTCGACATCGCGCTGCTGGCGATCAATATATGTCGCATATGTCGCGTCGCGTTTTAGCTGAACTGCGATTTCGGGCGCGATTTCTTGTGTTTCCGGTACCAGATCGGAGAAATCCGCAACTTTGGCGTCGGGAAGTGCAAGCGCCTGATAAAGAGTTCGTCGCGCTCCGTCGCGCGAAAGCGAAAAGCCCGCTGCATTCAGTTGCGACGGCGTAAAGCTTTCCCCCTCGAGCAGGGCCCTGCCTTGAGTCAGGCTTTCCATTTTGTCCACAAAATGATCTTGGCGTGCCTTGCTGACGCAGCCTATGTCGATACCCATTTGCGTCAGTCTTTGATCAGCGTTGTCCGCCCTGAGAGACAATCGAAATTCCGCGCGAGACGTAAACATCCTGTACGGCTCGCTCACCCCTTTTGTTGTCAGGTCGTCAATCATGACTCCGATATAGGAATTCGTCCGGCTGAAAATGACCTCTTCGCGATCAAGCGCACGCGTCGCTGCATTCAGTCCGGCGACGAGGCCTTGCGCTGCGGCCTCCTCGTAACCCGTTGTTCCGTTGATCTGACCGGCAAGGAACAGCCCCGAAACGCCCTTAACCGCCAGACGAAGGTCCAGCGCCTTGGGGTCCACATAATCGTATTCGATCGCATAGCCGGGTTGAAGAATTGTTGCCCCCTCCAAACCCTTAATCGACCCAACGTATTCGGCCTGCACATCAACTGGCAGGGACGTTGATATTCCGTTTGGGTACACGGTGTCCGTGCTAAGCCCTTCGGGTTCCAGAAAAATTTGGTGCGACTCTTTTTCGGAAAACCGAACAACCTTGTCTTCGATCGACGGGCAGTACCGCGGTCCGACGCCATCAATTCTGCCGCCGTACATCGCTGATCGTGCAAGGTTTTTCTGAATGATCTCATGGGTTCGGGTGTTAGTGTGCGTAATCCCGCAGGATACTTGCCGCACGAAGGGTGCTTTGGACAGGAAGGAAAACAATACTGGGTCTTCATCGCCAGGTTGCGCCTCTAGCACATCCCAGTCGATTGTTTTGCCGTCCAATCGTGGCGGCGTCCCGGTTTTCAGCCGCCCCAACGGAAGGCCAAAATCATCAATCCTTTCAGCCAGACGAAGGGATGGCGCGTCGCCCATGCGCCCACCCGGTCTTGACTCATCCCCGATGTGAATAACCCCCCGCAGGAAAGTACCCGTCGTCAAAACGACGGAGCGCGCGGACAGCTTTGTTCCATCTGCCAGCAACACACCTGTTACTTTTTCGCCGGCGGTGAGAAGGTCAACAACCTCACCCTCTACAATCGACAGGCCTGCACACGTTTCAATTTCCGCCAGCATCTCTGTTCGATAGATCGCCCGATCGGCCTGACTGCGCGGCCCCTGCACGGCGGGGCCCTTACGCCTGTTCAAGAGCCGGAATTGAATCCCTGCCCGATCAGCGACGCGCCCCATGACCCCGTCCATCGCATCAATTTCCCGGACCAAATGACCTTTACCCAGTCCCCCAATCGCCGGATTACACGACATAACGCCAATTCCGGAACGTTTCAGCGTAACCAGAACCGTCTTTGCACCCATACGGGCAGCCGCATGGGCGGCATCACACCCAGCGTGACCGCCGCCGATGACAACAACATCAACTGAATGTTCCACGTGAAACAATCCTCACTTACCGATGCAAAACGACAGGAAAATCTCGTCCAAGAGCATCTCAACGTCAACACGCCCAATCAGGGAATCCAGCGCACGCACTGCACAGCGCAACTCTTCGGCCAACACGTCGGATTGTACGTCGTCTCCGACAAGCTGTGCGCCAACCTCAAGATGCGCCAAGGCCTTGTCCATTGCAACACGGTGGCGATCATGGGTGGCGGTTCCGATCAAAGCCGTCCGGCCTGTCAATTCCGCCCGTATCCGATCGACCAGCGCCTCAACCCCCAGGCCGGTTTTGCCCGAAACCCCATCTACGCCACTCGCCAAATCCGCTTTGGCACGCAGGACAATGTCTCCTTCCGACAGCGGAATATCTGGAATGTCCCCGTCTTCTGTCAGGACAACCCGCATATCCGCTGCTTCGGCGCGGGCGCGGGCGCGCTCCACGCCTATGGATTCGACAATGTCGTCCGTTTCCCGCAGCCCTGCTGTGTCCAACACAACTACTGGCAAGCCGCCCAAATCCATTCGCACCTCGATAACGTCGCGCGTCGTCCCGGCAATTTCGGACGTGATCGATGCATCCCGGCCAGCCAGGGCGTTTAGGAGCGTCGATTTTCCGACATTCGGCGCCCCCAAGATCGCCACTTCGAAACCTGAACGGACACGTTCCGCGATGCCAATTCCCTGCCGTTCCTTTGCCAGGCTTTTACGCACTTTTTCGATAAGCGCGCCAACCTCGGGGCTGACATCCGTCGGCACTTCTTCGTCAGCGAAATCGATTGTCGCCTCGACAAGCGCTCCGGCGCGTATCAAATCCTTGCGCCAGATGTCGCATTGTTCCCCGATTGAACCCGACAGAACGCGCATCGCTTGACGCCTTTGCGCTTCGGTTTCTGAATCAATCAGGTCGGCCAGGCCTTCGACTTGGGTCAGGTCAAGTCGCCCATTCTCTAGCGCGCGCCTGGTAAATTCGCCAGCATCGGCCTGCCGAAGGCCCGGTATGTCGCGCAATTCCCCAAGAATCGCTGCTGCAACTGCCGGACTCCCGTGAACCTGAAACTCAACAACATCTTCCCCGGTAAAGCTGGACCCATCTGGGAAACAAATGACCAGTCCCTCATCAATCAGTGATCCGTCGCGCGCCTTGATCGCCCGCAGGCCGGCTTGCCGCTCTGCGGGCAATGACCCCGCCATGGTTTTCCCAGCTGAAAAAGCCGCTGGCCCAGAAATGCGAATGACGGCGATGCCGGCGCGGCCGGACGCAGTTGCCAGGGCAAAAATCGTGTCCATCACTCACTCCGCTCGCTCGAAAGTGGCGGGCCCGCTTCAGGTGTTCATGGAATCAAAGAAGTCTGAATTCGATTTGGTTTGCTTCAGCTTCGAAATCAGGAATTCGATCGCATCTGTCGTGCCCATCGGATTCAGGATACGGCGCAAGACAAATGTCTTTTGCAGATCGATTTTGTCCACCAACAGTTCCTCTTTCCGGGTGCCGGATTTGAGGATATCCATCGCAGGAAAGACCCGTTTGTCGGCCACTTTGCGGTCAAGAACGATTTCCGAGTTACCTGTGCCTTTGAATTCTTCAAAGATCACTTCGTCCATCCGGCTACCGGTATCGATCAGCGCTGTTGCGATGATTGTCAGGCTCCCGCCTTCTTCGATATTGCGGGCCGCACCAAAGAAACGTTTTGGCCGTTGCAGCGCGTTTGCATCAACACCACCGGTCAAAACCTTACCGGATGACGGGACAACAGTGTTAAACGCCCTACCAAGTCTTGTGATTGAGTCGAGAAGGATCACAACATCTCGTTTATGTTCGACCAGGCGCTTGGCCTTTTCGATCACCATTTCGGACACGGCAACGTGGCGGGTCGCGGGTTCATCAAAGGTTGACGACACCACCTCACCCTTTACGGATCTTTGCATGTCCGTAACTTCTTCGGGGCGTTCATCAATCAACAAAACGATAAGATAGCATTCCGGATGGTTCTGTTCGATCGAATTGGCGATGTTTTGCAGCAGAACCGTTTTACCCGTTCTTGGCGGCGCAACGATCAAGCTCCGCTGACCTTTGCCAATCGGTGATACCAGATCAATGATCCGCGCCGACCGGTCCTTGACGGTGGGGTCAGCGACTTCCATCGTCAGGCGTTCATCAGGATAGAGCGGCGTAAGGTTATCAAACGCAATCTTGTGGCGCGCTTTTTCCGGCGCTTCAAAGTTGATTGCGCCGATTGTCGTCAGGGCAAAGTAGCGCTCGTTCTCCTCTGGGGCCTTCATCAGGCCTTCGATCGTGTCACCGGTCCGGAGAGAGTTTTGGCGGATCATCTCGGGGGAAACATAAATGTCGTCCGGGCCGGGAAGATAGTTCGCCTCGGTTGACCGAAGGAAACCAAATCCGTCCTGAAGAACCTCAAGAACGCCATCGCCACCGATCTCCCATCCCTCGTCCGCCATTTCGCGGAGGATTTGGAACATCATCTCGCCCTTGCGCATAACAGAGGCGTTTTCGATCTCAAGCTCTTCGGCCATCGCCAAAAGGTCCTTGGGGCTCTTCGCCTTGAGATCGGACAGGTTCAGTCGTTCGGTTGTCATGGAATATCCTGGATCACGCCCTTGGGCGTCTAATCAACATATGTCTGGAATGGTCCCCCATCCGGACGGATGGCTTGCCGGGGCTATAAATCCGCATGGCGTCGGAGTCAATCGGCGGTCAGAATTTCACCACAACCGACAATACAATGATCACCATCAGAACCGTCGGCAATTCATTCATCATCCGGTATCTGCGCCCCATCAGAGTGTTTTGTCCGACGGCAAAATCTTTGCGCCTGATTCCCAGCCAATGGTGAAACCATGTCATGATCAGAACCGACGCCGCCTTAGTCCAAGGCCATACCATCGACCAGTCCACAATGCCCGGCGTGAAAACGAGAGCCAGACCAAAGACCCAGGTCGCAATCATCGCCGGATTCATGATCGCCCTAAGCAGCCGTCGTTCCATTATCTGGAAAAGCGCATCCTGTTCGGATCCGATCACCACCTCTTCTGCGTGATAGACAAACAGACGTGGCAGGTAAAAAATTCCAGCCATCCAGGCAATCACCGAGATGATGTGCAAGGCCTTGGTCCACGGGTATATGGTCGCCAGAAAGTCTGTCATTCTCGCCTCAGTTCTCGGCCTCTTCTTACTATAAATAATAAAGAAAATTAAAGATGATGTTGTAGTAGGGCAGGTCATTTTCTGTGGATTATTGGGTTCACCCCGCATTGCCCCCAGCGAAACCTTGCTGTGTATATATCTGTGATCATTTTTCTGGAAAGATGTAGAAACCTATAAAAAATGATTAAATATCAGGTATTTAACACGAAATCTGCAATAAATGCCACCGTGGATCATTCTCAGGATCGTTGGATGGACAGCCTGTGATGTGTGGAAACATGATTTCTTCAACTCACAATCTGGATGGTATTGCTGTGGCCCCCCAAGAACGGCGGTTAACCCACAAGCTTGCATCGTGCTTCGCTTTTCCCCAGAACCACCCAAACGTTTACAAATGGTTTATCTATAGGGTTATCAACATGCGCCAAGAGATCATTCTCGCCTCGGGGTCTGAGTCGCGGCGCAAGATGTTGAACGATGCCAACGTGCCCTTCAGAGTTCAAACCGCCCCGGTTGACGAAGAATCGCTCAAGGCGTCCCTCCTTGCCGAGGGCACGTCAGCCCGCGATTTATCGGACGCCCTTGCCGAAATGAAGGCCCTGAGGGTCAGTGCAAAATCCCCCGAAGCCCTTGTCATTGGATGTGATCAAATCCTCGCGGTCAATGGCGAAACAGTCTCTAAGTCCGCGTCACTGGATGAAGCACGAGAGGTTTTGACAAAGCTGCGCGGCCAGCGTCATTCGTTGTTTTCCGCGGCAGTCGCCTGTGAGGGCGGACAGGCCGTCTGGCGCCATGT
Source organism: Pseudooceanicola sp. (assembly GCA_050633485.1). GTDB lineage: Bacteria > Pseudomonadota > Alphaproteobacteria > Rhodobacterales > Rhodobacteraceae > Pseudooceanicola. The sequence continues at coordinate 4,191 of JBOEGP010000006.1, read as the reverse complement.
CAGCGAGGTCAAACTGCAAATGCGCGGCTTTTCTGATGCCTATCTTGATGATTACCTCAGCCGAAACTGGCCAAAGGTCCAGGGCGCGGTTGGGTGCTATCATTATGAAGAAGAAGGCGTGCGCTTGTTTTCCGGGGTCGTGGGCGACTACTTTGCCATTCTCGGAATGCCTTTGATTCCGCTTTTGTCCTTTTTGACGATACGAGGGTTGATCGACGGATGACTGTCACGAAAATTCCCCTTGCCGGCGTGATCGGCCATCCTGTCGCGCATTCAAGGTCCCCCGCGTTGCATCGTTTCTGGCTTCGTCGGCACGGGTTGCTGGGACATTACATTCCGATGGATGTCGCCCCCGGTGACCTGGAAGACGTGTTGCGGATGATGCCCAAAATGGGCTTTGTCGGCGCAAACATCACGGTTCCGCACAAGGAAAACGTGATGCAGATCGCAGATTTGATCACTGATCGTGCCATTCTGATTGGTGCTGCGAACACGCTTATCTTTCGCCCTGATGGCAAGATTCATGCCGATAACACCGATGGATACGGGTTTATCGAAAACCTGCGCCAGGGTGCCCCGAATTGGCGCGCGGACGCTGGGCCAGCGGCCGTTTTGGGCGCGGGTGGCGCGGCGCGTGCGGTGATTGTCGCGCTGCTGGATGCGGGCGTTAAGGAAATACACCTGGCCAACCGCACACGCTTGCGCGCGGAAAAGCTTCAGGACGATTTCGGCAAACGCGTTCATGTTGTTGAATGGGTCAAGGCGGGGAATATGATCGAAGACGCCGCTTTGGTTGTTAATACCACGTCCCTCGGAATGACTGGCAAACCGGAAATGCGGGTTCCATTCGACGGGTTGAACCGCAATCAGGTCGTCACTGATTTGGTGTACGCGCCGCTGAAAACAAGGTTGCTGGCCGAAGCAGAAGCCGCCGGATGCACAATTGTGGACGGGTTGGGAATGCTTCTCCATCAAGGGGTTCCCGGCTTTGAACGTTGGTTCGGTATTCGCCCGACAGTTGACGAAGCCACACGAAAGGCCGCGCTCGCATGACATATTTGATCGGTTTGACCGGCTCTATCGGTATGGGGAAAAGCACAACCGCCAAGATTTTTGCGGCCGAAGGCTGCGCGGTCTGGGACGCGGACGCGGCGGTTCACCGGCTCTATGTGGCGGGGGGTTTGGCCGTCGCGCCCATGGGCGAAGCGTTTCCAAGCGCAGTGACCGACGGAGAAGTGTCGCGCGAGGTGCTGCGTGAGGTGATTTCCAACGATCCGACAGCATTGAAACGCATTGAAGCCATCGTTCACCCCCTGGTCGGCGCCGACCGCGAGGCGTTTATCAATGCCGCGCAAAGCGATATTGTTGTGCTTGATGTTCCGCTGTTGTTTGAAACCGGAAATTCGGGCCGCATGGACGCGATTGTTGTCGTTTCGGTTCCCGAAGACGTTCAGCGCGCCCGCGTCATGGACCGCGGAACAATGAGTGTGGCGCAATTTGAGGCGATCAAGGCCAAACAAACCCCGGACGCGGAAAAACGTGCGAGGGCGGATTATGTGGTGATCACGGACACGCCGGAACACGCCGCCGAACAGGTGCGCGCGATCGTCGCCGAAATTCGGGAAAAACTGAATGCGTGAGATCGTTCTTGATACGGAAACCACCGGATTCGAGCCACATCAGGGCGATCGGATCGTGGAAATTGGCGCGGTTGAATTGTTCAATCACGTACCAACCGGCGAAACATTCCACGTCTACATCAACCCGCAACGTGACATGCCCGCCGGCGCGTTTGAGGTTCACGGCCTGTCCGAAGAATTCTTGTCCGACAAACCGTTATTCAAGGACATCGCGCAGGGGTTTTGTGACTTTGTGCGCGACGACAAGATGATCATTCACAACGCCAGCTTCGATATGAAATTTCTGAATGCCGAACTTGGCTGGGTGAACATGCCCCCGCTTCCGATGGATCAGGCAATCGACACCCTGCTCATCGCGCGCAAGAAATTCCCAGGCTCGCCCGCGTCGCTTGACGCGTTGTGCCGCCGGTTTGGGATCGACAATTCAGCGCGCACCTTGCACGGCGCCCTGCTCGACAGTGAAATTTTGGCAGAAGTTTATCTTGAGCTGATCGGCGGCCGCCAACCGGACTTTGCGTTGAACACCGCCGCGTCATCCACGCAAAAAACCGGGTCATCGGAACCTGCGTGGCGCCCCCAGCCGCGCGCAACAAAACTGCCTGCGCGCCTGACCGAAGAAGAACGCGCCGCCCATGATGCCTTTGTTGACAAAATGGGCGACGCGGCTTTGTGGAAACGCCTAACTTAGGCCTGCGCGCCGTTTGTAACGCCCTGTTGGCTCGCTTGACGACGGGTCATTTCCTGGCGGAACAGGTTCAGGAAATCGATGTTTTCCAGGTTCAGCGGCGGGAAACCGCCATCGCGCGTGATGTCACCGACAATCCGACGCAGATACGGGAACGTTTGGCGCGGGCATTCGATCAACAGAAACGGCTGCAACTGATCTTCGGGCACGCCTTCGACGTGAAACAGGCCGACATAGTCGATCTCAAGCAGGAACAGCGTGTCGTCGGTGTCCTTGGCCTTTGATGTGACGTTCAGCTTGATCGCGACTTCGTAGATGTGATCTTCGTCGCGTTTTGTCGCATCCAGACCAACTTGCACACGCACGTCAGGCTGTGCCTGCTGCGACGTTTTCTTGCGCGCGAGAATGTTCTCGAACGACATATCCCGGATGTATTGATTCAGTGTCGTGAACTTGATTTGCGGCTGCTCGGCGGCGGCCTGATCGGTGTCGGTCATTAGGAAATCTCCCAAGGGAATTAGAAATGCCGCCGCTTCCTAGCAGGATGTCTGTGGCGGCTCAATGCTTTGTCCATTGCGATGGATGATGTGTTGCCTGTTTTGACGGGTCAATCTCGGTGAACTCACCGTCAATAACGTCGGGTTCTTCGGTACGGCGCGCATCGCGGTGTTGGCGCGTATCTGAAAATCCGCGCACCCGGACGTGCCTGCGGGCCCACGCAAAGGCCGCCCGCCTTACCGGCGGGAGGAGCAGCGCGAAACCCACCGCATCGGTGAAAAACCCAGGCGTCAGCAACAGGGCACCGGCAAACAGAATCATCGCACCCTCGGCCAGGGGCTGGGTCGGATCGGACAATTCAGAAAACGATTGCTGTATGTTGTTCAGCGCCATTGCCCCCTGCGCACGGACAAGCCATGTGCCGATAATCGCGGTCAGCAACACAATTGCGAGCGTCCAGCCAAGGCCGATGGCCCCGCCGACCTGGACGAATAATGCGATTTCGATCATGGGTACGGCGATAAAAGCAATCAAAAGCCACATAAGCGTGTTCTCCAATTCTGGTGGTGCGGTGGACTTGACCCCACCTGTCACCTACATAGGGATCAACATACGATCTTGCCATGCTTGCCAGTGAGGACCCGCATGACTTCGCCCATTCTCCAGCTACTCGTACTTGCCGGCGTCGCAGTATTCCTAATTCTGCGCCTTCGCAGTGTGCTGGGCACGCGCGAGGGCTTTGAAAAGCCACCCGTGCCACGCCAAGGCCCCGAAACTGCGCGCACCCGCAATTTCGATGTAATCGAAGGCGGACCGGACCGCGATATCACCGATCACGTGCCCGAAGGCAGCGACGCTGCCGAAGCCTTGGCGGCCATGAAACGGGTCGACAAAGCCTTTAACGTCGAAGAATTCCTGTCCGGTGCGCGTGGCGCATATGAGATGATTTTGATGAGCTTTGAACGCGGTGACCTTGCGGCGATCAAGCCATTCCTGTCCTCAGATGTCTACGAAAGCTTTGCCGAAGTGGTGACCGACCGCGAAGAAAAGGGCCTGCAGATCGAGGCAGAATTCATTGGCCTGCGAGAGCTGGCCCTGAACGAAGCGACATTCAACGAAACCACGGGCGAGGCGGAAATGACCGTGCGCTTTACCGGTCAGTTGACCTCTGTGGTGCGCGACAATTCCGGCGATATCGTCGAAGGCAAACCAGGCGAGATCAAGACACAGCGCGACAGCTGGACTTTTGCACGCGACATGGGATCAGATGATCCCAACTGGCAGCTTGTCGCCACGGGCGAATGACGGGGCGCTGGTTTGCAGCGCTTTTTGCAGGGCTTGTGATGACGGGCACAGGTCCCGAACAAG
>JBOEGP010000005.1:0-95706 GCA_050633485.1 Pseudooceanicola sp. | reverse complement strand
CCGGCACGGCGCACCAACAGCAGGATCGACTTGCGCCCGGCATCGCGTGCCTCTTGGACACGGGATTCCAGATCGGACAGGCTGGCGACCTTTTGTTGCCCCGCCTCGGTGATCAGATCACCGGCGCGCAACCCTTTGTCATAGGCCTGTGACATCTGATCAACGTCCACCACGACCAGGCCTTCGGCATCATCGCCCAGGTCCAGTTGTTCGGACAGCTCGCTTGTCACCGGGCTGAGTGTCAGGCCAAGAAGTTCCTGCGGTTCAGGCGCTTTTTCCGACTCACCGCCGGGCTGGGCCGCCGGGATCGCGTTTTCGGCCTTTTCACGACGGCCAAGGGTGACTTTCAGCACCTCTTCGCTGCCTTCGCGCCAGACAACCACCCGAACGGTTTTGCCCACATCGGTGTTGCCAACCTGACGGACCAGCCCACGGGTGTCATCCACGTCGCGGCCATCAAACTGAAGGATAACATCCCCCGCCTTCATGCCTGCATCCTTGGACGGGCCTTCGGGCACATCAGTGACCAACGCGCCCCGCGCTTCGGCAAGGTCCATGGCTTCGGCCATATCGGGTGTGACATCCTGAATGCGCACGCCCAGCCAACCGCGACGGGTTTCACCGAATTCCTTAAGCTGTGCGACAACACGTTTCACAACGTTGGACGCCATGGAAAACCCGATCCCGATGGACCCGCCATTGGGCGACAGGATCGCGGTGTTCACGCCAACGACTTCGCCGTCCAGATTGAACAGCGGGCCACCGGAATTGCCCTTGTTGATTGCCGCGTCGGTCTGAATGTAATCATCGTAGGTCCCGCTCAGCGCGCGGTTGCGTGCCGACACGATGCCGGCCGACACCGAAAACCCCTGACCCAGCGGGTTGCCCATGGCCAGCACCCAATCACCCACACGCGATAGGTCACTGTTGCCAAAGTTTACGAAAGGCAGCGGGCCGTCGGCCTTGACCTTAAGCAAGGCGATGTCGGTCTTGGGATCGGTTCCGACCACTTCGGCCTTTAATTCGGATCCGTTAAAGAATTCGATGGTGATCTGATCGGCGGATTCGATGACATGGTTGTTTGTCACCACATAGCCGTCTTCCGAAATCACGAAACCGGACCCAAGCGCCGATGATTTGCGCGGGCGGTTTTCGCCGCGGTTGCGATCCTGAAATTCCTTAAAGAAATCCTCAAACGGAGAGCCTTCGGGAACGATCGGATTGGGGCCAGCATTGCCCGCCACGGTTGTGGATGTGGTAATGTTCACCACGGCCGGGCTGAATTTATCGGCCAGTTCGGCAAAACTTTGCGGGCGTGTCTGCGCGCTTGCGACCTGTGCCAACGCGACCAGCGTCAGGACCAGCCCTGTAAACATCATTCGCAAGACCCACAGCGTCTGTGCGTCGCGCTCCTTTGGTTGGATGGCATGCGCCCTTTGTTTCACACCCGTTCTCCTCTTTTATTGTTCCCGGATGGGCCGATCTGGCGATCCGTGGAAAATGATCTGGGCGGGATCATCTGCGATCCCTTGTGCCCCTTATGTTCAATGTAGGTGCAAATGCTTGCAACTCAAAGCCTGTCGCGCGATGTCAACAGCATGTGAAGTCGCCGTGACATCGCCATTTCGCCACTATGGGCAAGGATCCGCCGTCACGCGCCAAGCGATTTGGCGATCCAGACCATCAAGACACCCGTAGCCAACGCCATAAGGCCCAGATTGCGCCGCGCCGTTTCCGGGGTGGCGCGCAACGCCTCAAGCAAACGTTCCACAAGCGAAGGGGCCAGCGCATAGGCCAGCCCCTCAACTATCAATACAAGGCCCAGGGCCAAAAGCCCGTTGGCGATCATTGGCCTGCGGCGGCCCCGGCAAGATCGGGCCGTGCGGTGCGCAGATAATCGAAAAATTCGCTGTCAGGTGAGATCACCATGGTCGAATTGTCGCTTCTCAATGCTTTCTCATAGGCGCTGAGGGACCGGTAGAATTCAAAGAATTCCGGGTCCGCGCCAAAGGCTTCTGCGTAGATAGCGTTGCGGCGGGCATCGGCCTGACCGCGGGCGATGTCGGCCTCGCGGCTGGCATCTGACACGATTTCCACCTGGGTACGATCGGCCTGCGCACGAATACGTTGGGCGGCCTCGTTCCCGCGGGCGATTTCATCCGCCGCCTCGCGTTCACGTTCGGCGCGCATCCGTGCGAATGTGGCGTCCAGGTTTTCGCGTGGCAAATCGGTGCGTTTCAACCGCACGTCGATGATTTCCAGCCCAAGGTTGCGAGCCTCACCGATGGCACCATTGCGAATGCGCAGCATCAGCGCGGCGCGATCCGTGCTGAGGATATCGTTCGACGCGACCGAGCCGAGGATTTCGCGGGTCTGCGCGCGCAAAATGGAATCCAGACGGCTTTCCGCCGCCAGAACGCCACCTGCACCAACAGCCTGACGGAACTGTTCAACGTCGATGATGCGATACCGCGCAAAGGCATCCACGACCAGACGACGATCATCCAGCGGCGTGACCTCGAGCGGGTCAATGTCGCGCGAAAGGATGCGGTCGTCATAGGTCACGACCTCTTGGATCAGCGGAATCTTGAACGCCAAACCCGGATCTTCCTTGACCGCGACAACACGGCCAAATTGCAGGATCAACGCCTTTTCACGTTCGTCCACGATGAACATCGACGACAAAAACGTCAGAACGGAAATGCCGACTACGATCAGAAATACTGTGCCCTTACGCATCATTTCGTCCCCCCTGTTCCACGCAATTCATTCAGCGGAAGGTACGGCACAACGCCTGATCCACTGGCTTTGTCATCAATGATGATCTTTTCGACACCACCCAGGACCTTTTCCATCGTCTCGATGTACAGCCGTTTACGTGTCACATCAGGTGCCTTTTGGTATTCCTGAAGAACGGCGGAGAAGCGGCTTGCTTCACCTTCGGCTTCGTTCACGACGCGGGCGCGATACCCTTCGGCTTCTTCCAGAACCTGCGCCGCTTCACCGCGGGCACCGGCCAGAACGGTGTTGGCGTATTTGTCCGCCTCTTTTTCCAAACGGTCACGTTGTTGTTCGGCGGCCTGCACCTCGCGGAAGGCATCAATCACCTGTTCGGGTGGATCGGCCTTGTCAAAGGTGACACGCACAACGTTCAATCCGCTGTTATAACTGTCGAGCGTTTGCTGGATCAGATCCTGCAACCGGCCCGCGATTGACCCACGATCCCGGTTCAGGATCGGCGCCAGTTCGGATTGTGCAATGATTTCACGCATCGCAGATTCTGAAACCGCACGGATCGTCATACGTGGATCACGCAGGTTGAACAGGAACTTGGACGGGTCGGTGATGTTCCAGACAACCTGGAAATCAATGTCCACGATGTTTTCATCGCCTGTCAGCATCAGCCCGGCTTCTCCGCCAGCGCGGCCGACACCGATGTCTTCGGTTTGTTCGCGTGTGACCGGAATCACCTCATAGGTGACAAGTGGCCAGGGCGCGAAATTCAGGCCCGGATTCCCGGTTGATGAGTATTCGCCAAGGAACAGTTCAACGGATTGTTCTTCGGGTTTGACCGAATAAAAGCTGGCATAGGCCCACACGAACAGCAGGCCGATGATGCCCAACCCGATGGTGCCCTTGGTCAGGGCCGGACCACCGCCGCCGTCACCGCCGCCGGTTCCGTTGGGTTGTTTCGGGCCGCCACGGCCGCCCATCAGAACCTTAAGCTGGTCCTGCCCTTTGCGGACAAGATCATCGATATCGGGGATCTGTGGCCCGCCTTCGGGGCGCCGGCCGCCCTCGTCCGGGCGTCGTCCACCATTTTGACCTTGATCATCGCCGCGATTTCCACCGCCGCCGCCGCCCCAGGGGCCGCCGGAATTTCCAGCCATGTTCGTCCTTCCCTATTCTTCTTCTGTTCGGGCTTACTGCCGCTTAGGTATAAGCTGTGCAGGTTTGCCTGAAATTCAAGCCTTACGCACCGGGGAACGCATCGTCACAAGTTCTTCGGACATTGTGGGATGCACCGCCACGGTGCGGTCGAAATCTTCTTTTGTTGCGCCCATCTTGACCGCGATACCGGCCAGCTGGATCATTTCCCCCGCTTGGGGGGCCACGATGTGACAGCCAAGCACCTTGCGGGTTTCCTGACTGACCACCAGTTTCATCAACACGCGATCATCCCGCCCGGCAAAGCTTTGCTGCATGGGTTTGAACGAGGTGCAATACACCTCGATCGGTTCCTGATCGCGTGCGGCCTCCTCGCTTAACCCCACGGTGCCCATTTCGGGCTGGGTGAACACGGCTGACGGGATCAGATCGTGATCCACCTTGGTCGGGTTGCCTTTGAACACCGTTTCGACGAATGCCATGCCTTCGCGGATGGCCACGGGCGTCAGGTTCACCCGGTCGGTCACGTCACCAATGGCAAACACCGACGGCACCGCGGTCTGGGAATATTCATCCACCACGATTTCGCCGCGCCGCCCCAGTTCGATGCCCAGATTTTCCAGACCCATGTCAATGGAATTTGGGTCACGACCGATGGCGGACAACACCTGATCGAAATGGGTTTCGGTGCCGTTGGTGGCCTTGACCCGGATGCCCTGATCGTCGCGCTCCATCGACAGGATGTTGGTGCCGCAGTGGATATCAACACCCTTTTGGCGCATCTCATCCGCGATCAGCCCGCGCGCTTCGTCGTCAAATCCCCGCAGGATTTGCGCGCCGCGGTAAAACTGCGTGACCTGTGCGCCCAACCCGTTCAGCACCCCGGCGAATTCACAGGCGATATAGCCGCCCCCGACCACAAGGATGCGTTTGGGCAATTCATCAAGGTGGAAAATATCGTTTGACGTGATCGCAAGATCGCCGCCCGGCATGTCGGGCAGGTTCGGGCGCCCGCCGGTTGCGATCAGGATATGTTTCGCACTGATCGTTTCGCCGGTGGACAATTCAACGGTGTGCGCATCCTTAAGGCGGGCGCGGGCATCATAGGTTGTCACCCCTGCCCCGGCCAACAGGTTGCGATAAATACCCTCAAGGCGATCCAGCTCTGCCTCAAGCTTGCCGCGAAAAGCGATCCAGTCGAAACTGGCGTCCGCCACGTCCCAGCCATAGGCACGGGCGTCTTCGAACATGGCCGGATAGCCGCTGGCGAACACCATCAGCTTTTTGGGGACACATCCGCGAATGACACAGGTGCCGCCATAGCGGTCTTCTTCGGCAAGGGCGACTTTGGCACCGGTTTCGCCCGCCGCAACACGGGCCGCACGCACGCCGCCCGATCCGCCACCGATGACGAAAAGATCATAGTCAAAGTCCATTGGTTCCCCCGTCAACCCAACTGGCACTGGTCAATCGCTCAGGTCGCGAAACAGGTTGTCATCCTCAAGGAAATCCAACCGATCCTCTTCGATCGAGCCATCGTTGATGTCGCGTACCTCAACCCGGCCATCGCCAAAGCCGACGACAACCTTGTCACAGATGTCGATGAAAAGCCCGTTTTCAACCACCCCCGGAATTTGATTGAGCACCATCGACAATTGCCGCGCATTCCCGATCCGGTTCAAATGCAGATCAAGGATGTAATTGCCTTCGTCTGTGACAAAGGGTGTTTCGCCATTCATACGCAGGGTCGAATTGCGCCCCAACACATCCATGGATATCAACATTTCCTCGATCAGCGCCTGACTGGTCTGCCAGCCGAACGGGATCAATTCGATCGGCAGGGGAAACGCGCCAAGCGCCTCGACCTCTTTGCCGACATCCGCGATCACGATCATCTGATCGCTGGCCGTCGCCACTATTTTTTCCTGAAGCAGGGCACCGCCGCCCCCCTTGATCAGGTTCAGGTCCTGATCAAATTCATCCGCCCCGTCGATTGTCAGATCCAGCCATTTGGCTTCGTCCAGGCTGATCACCTGAATGCCGCAATCACGCGCCAGTTCGGCGGTGCGGGTCGATGTCGGCACGCCTTTGATCTTTAGCCCGTCTTCGCGCACCAATTCGCCCAGACACCGCACCATCCACGCTGCGGTTGAACCGGTGCCAAGGCCGACGCGCATTCCATCTTCGACGAAATCGACGGATCGTTTGGCAGCCACGAATTTGGCTTTGTCGATTGGGGACAATTCTCCGGACATGGCAGCGACTCCGTTGGGGACCTGACGGGGTTATAACAAGCATCCGCGCGGATGGTAGGCCCGAAGGCCGTCGGGATGCGTTCAATTGGCCGATTTCGGTGCCCGCCTTTGCGGCAGCACGCACCATGGCCCGCCAAAACGCCGGGGGCGGCTTGAAATTCGGCGCGGTTCCGCCCGGCGGATCAGGCTGGATCAGTCGGAATCAGACCGGATCGCGCCAGCGGTTCACCATGGGATAACGCCGGTCCAACCAGAATGCGCGCTTTGTCAGCCGTGTGCCCGGAGCAGACTGGAACCGCTTGTATTCGCTGATGTAAAGCAGATGTTCGACCCGTTTGGCATCGGCCAGTTCATACCCGGCGGCGACGCAATCCAGAACCGATCCTTCGAGATCGACAAGGATATACAGGATCGCGTCCAACACCGGGTAATCCGGCAGGCTGTCGCTGTCTTTCTGGTCATCGCGCAATTCGGCCGATGGCGGTTTGGTGATGATCCGATCCGGGATCACCTCGCCTGCGGGGGCCAGCATCCAGTCGCGGTGGTTCTGGTTGCGCCAGCGGCATTGTTCGAACACGCGGGTTTTGTACATGTCCTTGATCGGGTTATAGCCGCCCGCCATGTCGCCATAAATCGTGGCATAGCCGACCGCGACTTCGGATTTGTTGCCGGTCGTCAGCAACATTTCACCGAATTTGTTGGACAGGGCCATCAACAACAGGCCGCGCAGGCGGGACTGGATGTTTTCTTCGGTCGTGTCGGGTGTCGTGCCCTCAAACAGCGGCGCCAGCGTGTTGGTGATTGCCTGCCGCCCTTCTGCGATCGGGACAAAATCGTACCGGCACCCAAGGTTTTCCGCGACCGCCTTGGCGTCTTCCAGCGAATGCTGGGACGTGTATTCGGACGGCAGCATCACACAGCGCACGTTTTCGGGGCCAAGCGCATCGGCGGCAATGGTCGCGACGATCGCGCTGTCAATCCCGCCGGACAGGCCCAGAAGGACCTTGGAAAACCCGCATTTATGGCAGTAATCGCGCAGGGATTGCACCATCGCGCGATAGTCATTTTCCCAGTCATCGGGCATATGCGCGCGGTCGCCGGGCAGGATGCGCCATCCTTCGGCCCCGCGTTCCAGATCAACATGGGCGATACAATCGTCAAACACCGGCAGGTGAAACGCCATTTCCCCGCCCGGGTTCAACCCGAACGAACCGCCGTCAAACACCTGATCGTCCTGACCGCCGGTCATGTTGAGATAGATCAGCGGCAATCCGGTTTCGACAACGCGCGCAACCATGTGGTTGTACCGCGTGTCCATCTTGCCCCGGTAATAGGGGCTGCCATTGGGCACCAACAGGAATTCGGCACCGGTTTCGGCCAGTGTTTCGGCCACTTCGGGATGCCATGCGTCTTCGCAGATCGGGCTGCCGATGCGCGTGTCGCCAATCGCATAAGGCCCGCCGGGCGGGGCCGAGGCGAACAGGCGCACCTCGTCAAAGACGGTTTCGTTGGGCAGGTTGTGTTTCAAAACCCGCGAAACGACCTTGCCACCGCGGCAGATATGATAGGCATTGAACAATTCGGCGCCTTCGATCCATGGGCCACCGATGGCCAATGCAGGTCCGTCGGCACACTCCACCGCCAATGCCTCGATCGCGGCGATGGCCGCCTGGTGAAAGGCCGGTTTTTCAACCAGATCCTGGGTGTTGTACCCGGTGATAAACATCTCGGTCATAGCGACAATATCCGCGCCGGCGGATTTGCCTTTTGCCCATGCTTCGCGCGCCTTGGCGGCGTTGCCTGTGATGTCCCCAACTGTCGGGTTCAATTGTGCCAGCGTAATGCGGAACCTGTCGGCCATGGCCCTGCCCTTTTCCTGCGTTGGCCCATGCTTAACTTCACCGCGTCGCGAGGGAAAGCCGATTTGCCCGAAAGGCGTTGTCAGGTCCGGCGGGGTCATTTACGGTTTGCATATTGTGCGGCGAGGGTTGAAAAATCCCGGCCCAATGATCGAAATCCGCAATAGGCGGGTTTCAAGGCGAGCAGATTTTCGGGGGATGACATGACGCTGAAGCGGAAAGCACTAAATGCCGTGCGCGTACCGGCGACCATGTTTTGTGTGGCGCTGGCACTGCCCGCCGCGGCGCAGGACGGGTCCGTAAGCACCAAGCAATATGACGATGGCGGCGTTTACGAAGGCACGTTCAAGGATGGGCTTCAGCACGGCAGCGGCACCTATCGGTTGCCGAATGGCTATGAATATACCGGCGAATGGGTTGATGGCGAAATTCGCGGCAAAGGGATTGCCCGGTTCCCCAACGGGTCGGTGTATGAAGGCGTCTTTGCCAAGGGTAAGCCGCACGGGTTCGGCAAGATCGTGTTTTCCGATGGCGGCACCTATGAGGGCGATTGGGTCGAGGGCAAGATCATGGGTCAGGGCGTGGCCGCCTATGCCAATGGCGTGCGCTATGACGGTGGGTTCCGCAATGCGATGCACCATGGGCGTGGGCGCATGGAAAGCCCCGGTGGCTATGTCTATGACGGCGCCTGGGTGAATGGTGTCAAGGAAGGGCGCGGGACAATCACCTATCCCGACGGCGCGGTCTACGAAGGCGACATTGTGCGCGGCGCGCGCGAAGGCCAGGGCACGCTGAACATGCCGGATGGCCTTGTTTACACGGGCACCTGGAAGGACGGTCAGATCAACGGGTCGGGCAAGTTGACCCAACCCAACGGCGATGTCTACGAAGGTGAACTGGTCGCCGGGCGGCGCGAAGGGCTGGGCCGAGTGGTTTATGCCAATGGCGACACGTATGATGGCGCGTTCGAAGATGACCAACGCCACGGCACCGGCACCTTTGTCGGTGTGGACGGGTATAAATACGTCGGCAATTGGGTCGCGGGGCGGATCGAAGGCGACGGGCGGGTGATTTACCCGGACGGGTCGGTTTACGAAGGCCAGTTCCGCAACGATCTGGCGGATGGAAAGGGCAAGATCACCTATCCGGACGGCGCAACCTATGACGGCGACTGGACGGCGGGCGTGATCGAAGGCGAAGGCGTTGCCACCTATCCCAACGGATTGGTCTATGAGGGCCAGTTCAAGGATGCCAAGAACCACGGGCGCGGTGTGATGACCTATCCCGATGGCTATCGTTATGAAGGGGACTGGATCGCCGGACAACGCGAGGGCAAGGGCCTTGCCACCTATCCTGACGGCACCGTCTATGAGGGCGATTTCCAGGCGGGACAACGTCACGGCATGGGAACGATCACCATGCCCGACGGGTTTGCCTATGCCGGTGCCTGGGAGGACGGCAAGATTTCCGGCCGGGGCAAGGCGACCTATGCCAATGGCGACACCTATGACGGTCAGTTCCGCAACGGGCGCAGGCAGGGCGAAGGCACGATGCGCTATGCGTCAGGCGAGGTGGCGACGGGCACCTGGGAAAACGGGGCGTTGAACCAGTAGGGTCTGGCGCGTTTGACCGGGGCTTTTGACCGGGACAAAGGAGCGGGACATTTGACCGAGACAAAGGAGCGGGACCGCGTGTTTCAGGCGGCGCTGCGCGGTTTTGGATTGCGTCGGGATGGGTGGCAATGTCTTGGGGCTCTGCCCCAAACCCCGCAGTATTTTGGGCCAGAGGAAGACGGTAAGCGGCGCGGCGTATTTGTGGACGCCGGTGCGGTTTTGGTGTGTCCGTGGGCGGGGGCGTCCGGGGGCGCGATTAACGAATTGGTGACGATTTGGGATGGCGGTGTCCGCGCCAAAAGGCTTTCGGGCGCGGACCGGTCGGGGTGTGGCGTTGGTGTGTTTGTCGGCCGTGAACGTGCAGGGCCGCGCGCGTTTCACACCCCGACGTAGATTTCCGCCAGTTTCGCGATTGCCTCTTCCGGGGGGATTTCGACGCTTTCTCCGCTGCGCCGGGAGGTCAGTTCGACCACCCCGTTCTTGAGCCCGCGCGGCCCGACGGTGATCCGCCAGGGCAGGCCGATCAGATCCATCGTTGCGAATTTGCCGCCTGCGCGTTCCTTGGTGTCGTCGTAGAGCGGGTCGAGGCCGAGTGCCGTGATGCTTTTGTACAATGCATCACAGGCTGCATCCGCCTCGGCGTCGCCGGATTTGAGGTTGACGATGCCCACGTGGAATGGCGTCACGCCCTCGGGCCAGATAATGCCGCGATCATCATGGCTTGCCTCGATAATCGCGCCAAGAAGGCGGGACACGCCGATGCCGTGGCTGCCCATGTGGACGGGCACCGGTTTGCCATCGGGGCCCTGAACCGTCGCGCCCATGGGTTCGGAATATTTCGTCCCGAAATAGAAGATTTGCCCCACTTCGATTCCGCGCGCCACGCGGCGGCGTTCCTCGGGGACCTGATTGAACAGGGCCTCGTCGTGGGTTTCGTCAGTGCGGGCATAGCGCGACGTGAATTCATCCAGCACGGCGCGGCATTGATCAACGGAATCGTAGTCAATCTCGCGATCTCCGAATTTCAGGTCGGTGATTTCGCTGTCATAGAAGACTTCGCTTTCGCCGGTGTCGGCCAGCACAAGGAATTCGTGGGTATCGTCGCCACCGATCGGGCCGCTGTCCGCGCGCATCGGGATGGCCTGAAGGCCCATGCGTTCATAGCTGCGCAGATAGCTGACCAGATGGCGATTATAGGCATGCATCGCGTCATCCTTGGTCAGGTC
The DNA here is from genome assembly GCA_050633485.1 of Pseudooceanicola sp. Taxonomy (GTDB): domain Bacteria; phylum Pseudomonadota; class Alphaproteobacteria; order Rhodobacterales; family Rhodobacteraceae; genus Pseudooceanicola. Next base: position 84,865 of record JBOEGP010000005.1, on the reverse strand, counting down.
GAAATTATACCCGTCCTTCATCAGGAATTCGCGGCCCCGCATCACGCCGAACCGGGGGCGGACCTCGTCCCTGAATTTCCACTGGATGTGGTACAATGTCAGCGGCAAGTCCTTGTAACTGGTTACGTTGGAACGGAAAATATCCGTTATCAGCTCTTCGTTGGTGGGGCCATAAAGCATGTCGCGCCCGTGGCGATCGCTGATGCGCAGCATTTCCTGACCGTAGTCGTCATAGCGCCCGCTTTCGCGCCACAGATCCGCCGATTGCAAGGTCGGCATCAACAGCGGGATGTGGCCCGCGCGCTGCTGTTCCTCGTGGACGATTTGTTCGATGCGGCGCAGAACCTTGTAGCCCAGAGGCAACCACGAATAGATCCCCGCGGCGGATTGTTTGATCATCCCGGCGCGCAGCATCAGCCGGTGGCTGACGATCTGTGCCTCGGATGGCGTTTCCTTGAGCACGGGCAGGAAATAGCGGGACAGGCGCATCTGGATCGGACCTCTTGGCTTGGGTGCGGATCCTCTAGGCGATTTTCGGCGGCCTCACAAGGCTGAGAGGTCAGTGTCCGGCGGAACGCGGCGCGGCAGGGATGGCCGTTTCACCGTCCGCGTGAAGGGGGGCGGTCGCAACGGTAAAGGCGATCAGGCACAGAGCAATTATCCAGCGGATCATGGGGCAGCCTTTCCGGTCATTTATCCGTCCATTTTACGCCACGTCACGAACAATGGGCAGTCTGGAATACCTGACCATCATCAAGGGGGCCAAAGACCCGGATCGCAGCGCCGTATGAAACCGAAAAGGTCCATACGACACTGCGCCGGCATAGGACTGGCATGGGGAATGCAATCAGTCACAGCCGTGACCCGGTTGGCAGGCCGGATCACAGATAATCACCCTGTGGCCGGCCCGAAATCGCAGGCACCACAGGGTGTTGTTCCACAGGATGGGCCCTGCATAGGGAACAGCGTGGTTATGCCCGCGCCCCGCCCATGGCGAAAGTGCGGAAACCCGCACCCCAAATGCGTTCGGTCATGTGGCCGGGCAACGACGGGTGGGTGTCAGTGATCGGGAAAGGACCCGCGCACGAATATCTGGTTCAGGAACGCGGCCTTGGCGACGGCCTGTGCGGTGGTTTCCACCATCAATGCATCGCGCAACCGGCGCAGGTGCTTTTCCACCGCGCTGAGGGACAATTCGGTCAGCACGCAAATATCCTGAAGCGTTTTGCCATCAGCGACCCATTCCAGAATCTCGCGTTGGCGCGGTTTCAAGTCCGGGCGCGCAACCTTTAGCGGCAGATGCGCCATCCGGGCATGCGCGGCATGGGCCAACGCCATGATCTGGGTGCCCTTGTCCGCCCACAGGGCGTTTAGTGTGGGTTGATCCATGCCCTTGGGCGCGGCCAGCCCCATGGCCCCTTTGGACCGCGGCGCGCCTTCGGGAAAGGATATCGTGTACCCCGCCCTGCCCCGCGCCGTTCCCAGATCGTCCATCGCGGCGCATTCCTGCGCGCTCAGACGTCCGGCGGCGCGCTCGGACTGGACCCAATCCCATGGGCAGGCACCGACATTTTCGCGCACCCAGCGATAATCCGCGCTGCGCAGATAAAGCCCGCTGTCGTGAAATGCACGCACCTGATCAATGGCATGGGTCGACAAAAAGAACACGTCATCCGGATCCCCGATGGAATTGCCAACGCGATAGCGCGTGTAGCCATAATTCAACCGTTCGAACCCGATCCTGCGCAAAGCGTCGGTCAAAAGTGTCCAAACGGCCTGCACGCTGTTGGATTCCGCGATGGCACAGACATGTTCAAGAACCTGATCATCGGTCATCGCCGGGGCCTGGCCATTTGCCAGTACGGGGCCGTTGGACTGTTTCATTGTCGTGTCATTCGCGCCATTCATGTGCCGCCAATTTCGCGCCCGTTCAAGGGTGCGTTGTCGGCCCCATTATCACAAAACCAATATGACAATGGGTGTTCCATTTCCGATTTTGTTTTCTTGCGCGCCAAACCTGCAAAAAACCGCCCGAGGCGAACCATGGCAAGCGCATTGTGTCAGTCTGCATACACTCCGAAACCCCCGGTGCTTCGTGTTCTGCTATCGCATTCCCTGCCGGATTGTCGAGCGTTCCCAGCCGCCGGACAGGTCAGGAATACCCGCCTTTCCCCTTGCAAACGTCCCGGCACAGGGCGACATAGGACCCAGAACAAATGAGGTGCATATGGCCCTGCCGGTCCGGGACCAAGTGAAATACTGGAGCATCGCCACGGCGGTATTCCTGACGGCGTTGTGGTGGATGGGCGATGTCATCCTGCCCTTTGTGCTGGGCGGGGCTGTGGCCTATTTCCTTGACCCTGTCGCGGATCGGCTGGAACGCATGGGGTTAAGCCGCGCGGCGGCAACGACACTTATCACTTTGGCGGCCGTCGTCATTTTTGTCATCATGGCCCTGCTGGTTATTCCCACGTTGATCAGCCAGGCATTGGCATTGGTTGACACGGCACCCCAATTATTTCGCGATCTACAGGCGTTTTTGACCGACCGTTTCCCGCAATTGCTGGACGAAGGATCGACCCTGCGCCAATCGCTGACGGCGATCGGGGAAACCATTCAGTCCAAGGGTGGGCAATTGCTGAACACCGCGCTTAGTTCGGCGGCGACGCTGTTGAACGTGGTTATCCTGTTTGTCGTGGTCCCCGTGGTGGCGTTTTATCTGCTTTATGACTGGGACAACATGATTGCCAAGGTCGATGACCTGCTGCCGCGTGAACATGCGCCGGTGATCCGCCGGTTGGCCGGGGAAATCGACAACACCTTGGCCAGTTTCATCCGGGGTATGGGCACGGTTTGCCTGATCCTGGGAACATATTATGCCATCGCGCTGATGGTGGTCGGGTTGCAATTCGGGCTGGTTGTTGGGGCCATTGCCGGGCTGGTGACATTCATTCCCTATGTTGGTGCCTTGGTCGGCGGCGCATTGGCCATTGGGCTGGCCCTGTTCCAGTTTTGGGGCGATTGGGTCGCCATCGGATTGGTCGCAGGCATTTTTGTGCTGGGCCAGGTGATCGAAGGCAATGTGCTGACGCCCAAGCTGGTCGGGTCGTCCGTGGGACTGCACCCTGTCTGGCTGATCTTTGCCCTGTCGGTATTCGGATCATTGTTCGGATTCGTTGGCATGTTGGTCGCGGTGCCGGTGGCAGCGGCCATTGGCGTCGTCACCCGGTTCATGATCAGTGAATACAAGGACAGTCGCCTGTACCGCGGGGCCGTCGCGCCGCCGGGCGAGTCTGCGGATCAGGACGCCCCCTGACATGGCCCAACAATTGTTTTTCGACTTGCCCGCCATTCCGGCCCTTGGGCGCGAAGATTTCTTTGCCGCATCAGCCAATGCCGTGGCGCTGGCCTTTGTCGATCAATGGCCCGATTGGCCCGATGGCAAACTGGTGCTTTTGGGGCCAGAGGGTTCCGGCAAGACCCACCTTGTCCATGTCTGGGCCAAACGATCCAACGCACGTATCATCAGCGCGACAGACCTGGCCGACGTGGATGTGCCCGCGATGGTTGACCGGCCCGTCGCGGTAGAAGACGTCACACGCATCGCGGGCGATCGCGCATGCGAAACCGCTCTGTTCCATCTGCACAACCTTTTGCGCGCCGAAGGCCAATCATTGATGCTGACGGCGCAAAAGCCGCCCTCGCGATGGGGGTTGGCCCTGCCCGATCTGACCAGCCGCATGATGGCCGCCGCCACCACCGAAATCGACCCGCCGGATGATCTTTTGTTGTCGGTCGTCATGGCCAAACTGTTTGCCGATCGCCAAATCGTGCCGACCGGCGATGTGATCCCCTATCTGGTTAACCGCATTGACCGGTCATTTGCCATCGCGCGCAAGGTCGTCGCCGCGATGGATGACCTCGCCTTAAGCGAAAAACGCGATGTGACCCGACCTATTGCCGCACGGGTGATCGCGGATCTGGAACAGGTGGCAGATTAGGCGTATCCTTTTCCCATGCAAAACTGTCACAAGACTGACACGAACCATGGCGATACACCGCCCATGACCAACGCCGATTTCCTGCACTCATCGCCGGGCGCATCATGCGATATGCGCGACCTTGACCTGACCGGGCCGGGGCGGTTTCAAAACCGCGAATTAAGCTGGCTGGGGTTCAACTGGCGCGTACTTGAGGAGGCCGAAAACCCCCGCGTTCCCCTGTTGGAACGCCTGCGGTTCCTTTCGATCAGCGCCACCAATCTGGACGAATTTTATACCGTCCGCGTCGCGGGCCTGCGCGAATTGGCGAAAGAGGGCAACACGACACCTGCGGTGGACGGGTTAAGCCCGGCCGAACAGCTGGTCCTGATCAACGATGACGCGCGCAAATTGATGGCACGCCAACAGGTTGTGTTTCGCACCCTGCGCGATGAAATGACCAATACCGGAATCAAGATTCTGGGCCGCGATGACCTTGATCAGGCCGATCTCGACTATCTTGGCGACGTGTTCCTGCACAAGGTGTTCCCGGTGCTGTCACCGCTGGCGATTGACCCGGCCCACCCGTTTCCGTTTATTCCCAACCTTGGTTTCTCACTCGCCCTGAATCTGGAACGCAAACGTGACCGCCGTTCGCTTCAGGCGCTTTTGCCGATCCCGCATCAGATTGATCGCTTTGTCCCCCTGCCCTCGGTCAGTGGCGAACACCGGTTCCTGCCGCTCGAAGAACTGCTGTTGGTTCATATCGAGCGGCTTTTCCCCGGCTATCGCACCACGGGGCATTGCACGTTCCGGGTGCTGCGCGACAGCGATCTTGAGGTCGAAGAAGAGGCCGAAGACCTTGTTCGCGAATTTGAAACCGCGCTGAAACGGCGGCGGCGTGGAGAGGTTGTGCGGCTCAAGATCTCATCCGGGGCACCGGCGGCACTGCGCAAGATCATTGAACGCGAATTGCACGTGGGCGGCGACGAGGTGATCGAGGTTGACGGCATCATCGGTATTTCTGCCCTGTCCGAACTGGTGCTGGACGCGCGGCCCGATCTGTTGTGGCCATCATTTGCGCCGCGAATACCCGAACGCGTACAGGACCATGATGGCGACATGTTCGCGGCCATCAGGCAAAAGGACATGCTGCTGCATCACCCTTATGAAACGTTCGATATGGTGGTGCGGTTCCTGCAACAGGCGGCCCATGACCCGGATGTCGTGGCGATCAAACAGACATTGTATCGGACATCCAAAAACTCCCCAATCGTCGAAGCGCTGTGCGAGGCAGCCGAGGAAGGCAAATCCGTCACCGCTCTTGTCGAACTCAAGGCCCGGTTTGACGAGGCCGCGAATATCCGCCAGTCACGCCGGCTGGAACGGTCGGGCGCGCATGTTGTCTATGGCTTCCTCGATTGGAAGACGCATGCCAAAATCAGCACCGTGGTGCGCCGCGAGGGGGACAACCTTGTCACCTATACCCATTATGGCACCGGCAATTACCACCCGATCACCGCCCGGATTTATACCGATCTGTCGCTGTTCACCTGTGACGCCGCCCTTGGGCGCGACGCGACCAAAGTGTTCAACTACCTATCCGGATACGCCCTGCCCGAAGGGTTGGAAAAACTGTCGATTTCACCCCATTGGATGAAGTCCGACCTGATCCGCATGATCGAAGCCGAAGCAGACCACGCCCGCGCCGGACGCCCGGCCCAGATTTGGGCCAAGATGAATTCGGTTGTGGAACCGATGATCATCGACGCGCTTTACGCCGCCTCACAGGCCGGGGTGCAGATTGATCTGGTGGTGCGTGGCATTTGCGGATTACGTCCGGGGGTCAAAGGGTTGTCGGACAACATTCGCGTAAAATCCATCATTGGACGGTTTCTGGAACATTCGCGGATCGTGTGTTTTGGCAATGGTCATGGCCTGCCCCATGACAAGGCAGCGGTGTTCATGTCCTCGGCCGATTGGATGTCGCGAAATTTGAACCGACGGGTTGAAACACTGGTGCGGATCGACACGCCGACTGTCAAAGCCCAAATCGTGCGTCAGATCATGGCGGCCAACCTGGCCGACACCGCCCAAAGCTGGGTCATGCAACCCGACGGCGCCTTTGTGCGCGCCCAGCCGGACAAGGACGGGCCGCTGTTCAATTGCCACCGGTTCTTTATGGATAACCCGTCGCTTTCCGGGCGTGGCTCTGCCGGGGCGGCAGATGTGCCTGAACTGACCCACGCGGATATTCTGGACGCCGATGACGCGGCCAAGACCGGTTAGCGCCCTTGGCGGTGGTGTTCTGCCGTGACCCATGCCACGTGCCGCAACCCTGCCAAAACGCAAAACGCGGCCCCCTTTCCAGAGAGCCGCGCTTCGAATTCGTCACTCAACCTGCTTAGAGCAGGGCGAGGTTCACAGCCGATTCACGACCATCACGGCCTGCTTCGACGTCGAACGATACTTTCTGGTCATCTGCCAGGCCTGTGAGGCCGGAACGCTCAACAGCGGAAATGTGTACGAACACATCTTTGCTGCCGCCGTCAGGTGCGATGAAGCCGAAGCCTTTGGTGGTGTTGAACCATTTTACGGTGCCAGTGGCCATATCCGTGGTCTCCTAGTCTTTGCTGCCCGCGTGAGTGCGACAGCCCGGCGTGGTCGGTCTGGATCGAAAGACTGAACGCCGTGTAACGGGAGACAGTTGGTCGAAAAAGAATAACGCTAGCAAGGTCCATATGGGCGGTGTCCGCTTTTCTTTCAAGGATTATTTGCAAAATGGAGGATTTAGCCCGCCGTGTCGGCAACCTCTTGCCGGTCATCCGGTGCAAGATGGCCGGAAAAGACGTTGTTTTATTGGCCTTTTCAGCAGATTTTTCGTGGGTTTTCCGGGCGAATTCGTGGATGTTCATCCCTTCCCATACGTCAGGGCAACCGCTTGTTGTGGTTGACCTTTTGTCTGTTCGCGGCCCATAAAGGCGCGGTTAACACGGCAGGCCATGATGATGGACGCGTTAAACGATTCCTCGCAACCGGACTGGGGGCCGTTTGGCCGCCCGTTGTTTGACGACCCCGAAGCACGCGCCTTGTCCCGTGTCGGCGTTGTCGATGTCGGATCAAACTCGGTCAGGATGGTTGTGTTTGATGGCGCGGCGCGCAGCCCCGCCTATTTCTACAACGAAAAAATCATGTGTGCGCTTGGCGCGGGCCTGTCCGAAACCGGCCATCTGAACCCGGACGGCCGCCGCCGCGCACTGGCCGCGATCCATCGGTTTCAACTTTTGGCGCACGGGATGGAGGCCACACCGCTGACCGCCGTGGCCACCGCCGCCGTGCGCGAGGCCAGCGATGGCCCCGATTTCGTGTCCGAAGTCGAACGCCTGACCGGGCTGAACGTGCATGTCATCGACGGCCCGGAAGAGGCACGCCTGTCGGCACAGGGCGTATTGTTGGGCTGGCCTGGGTCATACGGCCTTGTCTGTGACATCGGCGGGTCGTCGATGGAACTGGCCGAAATCGCGGGCGGCGAAGTCGGGCGGTGCATGACATCGCAGCTTGGCCCGCTCAAGCTGGCGGATGTAAAGGGCGGGAAACGCGGGCGGCGCGCCTATATCAAGGACGAGGTCAAACGGCTGCATGCGGAAATGGGCGAACAGCCCAACCGCCTGTTCCTGGTGGGCGGGTCATGGCGCGCGATTGCACGGATCGACATGGATCGGCGCGGCTATCCGCTTCATGTGCTGCACGAATACCGGATGACGGCCAAGGCGATCCGCGAAACCGCCGAACACATCGCCAAATCCGACCCCGAGGAATTGCGCGCACGCTGTGGGGTGTCAAAAGACCGGATGGCGCTGGTTCCCATGGCGTCCGAAGTGCTGGTCGAGGTCATGCGCACATTCCGTCCGCGCGACATTGCCGTGTCATCCTATGGGATCCGCGAAGGCATGTTGTACCAACAGATGCCGCAAAAGCTGCGCGATCGTGACCCCCTGATCGAAGCCTGCCGATTTGCCGAAAAGAAGGATGCCCGCCTGCCCGGTTTTGGGCGCACGCTGTATGATTTCATCCTGCCTTTGTTCAAATCGGCCAAACCCGAACGCATCCGCCTGATCAAGGCCGCCTGCCTGCTGCATGATGTGACGTGGCGGGCCCATCCCGATTACCGGGCCGAGGTGTGTTTTGACAACGCCACACGGGCCAACCTGGGCGGGCTCAAACATTCTGAGCGGGTGTTTCTGGGGCTGGCGCTTTTGCATCGGTATCGCAACAAACGCGAAGGCACCCATTTCGAGGATCTTTATGATCTGATCCCGCCCGAGGAACAGCTTTTGGCTGAAATCGTCGGCAAAGCGATGCGGTTCGGGGCCATGTTGTGGCTGGACCGGGATGCGGACATTGGCCAAATGCGTTGGTTTCCAAAGAAAAAGCGCCTTGAGCTGCGCCTGACCGAGGCCGCATGGCCCCTGTTCGGAGAGGTGGCCGAAGCGCGCTTTGCCTCGCTTGCGGCGTCTTTGGGGGCAGAGACTGAAATCAAGCTCCGCCCCTGACGTTTATTCGGCAAGACCCTCTGTGGGTTTTTCGGCCTGCGATCGGGCCATGACCAGGGCGAAATACCCAAGCAGCGCCGATATGGCCGATGCCGAAAGCACCCCCAATCGCACCTCGTTCATCAACAGCCGGTCATCGAAACTAAGCCCGCCGATGAACAGCGACATGGTGAACCCGATCCCGGCCAAACAGGACAGCCCATATATATGCGCCCAGTTCGCCCCTTTTGGCATCGCTGACACGCCTGATTTCACCAACAGGAATGTCATGCCGAACACCCCAACCTGTTTCCCGACAATCAGCCCAAGCGCGACACCAAGCGGCAGCGGCGCCAGCATGTCCGAAAACTCCATCCCTGCCAGGCGCACGCCGGCATTGGCAAAGGCAAAGATCGGCACGATCAGATACAGCACATAAGGGGCCAGCCCATCCTCAAGCGAATGCAGGGGGGATTTGCCCCATTTGTCACGCACGGGGATGAAGAACGCGGTGATCACCCCGGCCAGCGTGGCATGAACCCCTGATTTCAGGACCAGAACCCACATCAAAACGCCCAACAGCAGGGTCGGCGCGACCCGATGGCTTTTCATGCGCAGGCGAAGATACATGAACGCCATGGGGATCAGCGACAAAAACAGGTAATCCACCTTAAGGTCGGCGGTGTAAAACAGGGCGATAATCACAATCGCGCCCAGGTCATCAAGAATGGCCAGGGTCAGCAGAAACACCTTTAGGGATGTGGGCGCGCGGTCCCCGACCAGGGCCAGAACCCCAAGGGCAAATGCGATGTCCGTGGCCGCAGGGATCGCCCAGCCACGCAGGGTTTCGGGGCTTTGCCAGTTCACGGCGGCAAACACCAGGGCAGGCACCAGCATTCCGCCCACAGCGGCAGCACCGGGCAACAAAACATCGCGCGGGTTCTTAAGCTTGCCCTCAAGCAATTCGCGCTTAAGTTCCAGGCCGATCAGAAAGAAAAAGATCGCCATCAAGCCGTCATTGATCCACAAGATCAACGGCTTGGCCAAACCTTCTCCGTTGATCGTGACCGCAAAGGGCACCTCAAGAACGGTGTTGTACCAATCAAACAGGCTGGAATTGGCCACCATCAACGCCGTCGTCGCGGCAAGCATCAAAACAATGCCGCCGGCCGCGTCTCCGCGGAAAAACTCATCCAGTGAACGGCGCAATCCCATTGACAGTTTCCTTCCTGTTCAGACGTTTCTGAACAGGACGTAGCACCGGATTGGCGCGTTACAACGCCTGCCGCGCAAACAGCCGAACAAATGCCCAAATTGTGGCGTTAGTGCCTAAAGATCAATTTGTTTGCCGGGCGCGTCCGCTGACGGCGGTTTGGGCGGGGCTGCATCGGGGGGGGTGTCCTGTCGCCGCCGTATGATGATGTCGCCATTGGGCAGGATTTCGGGGGGATGATACCGGCTGAAATCCTTGATCTCCTTAAGTATTTCCGCGAACGCCGGGCCCATTTCACGGGCGAAACTGCGCATGGCGGGTTGCAGTTCCTCGGCAAGGTCCAAAAGCCCTTCTAACGCCGGTTCCATTTCATCCTTGAGGCCACGAAAGAACAGCTCGGCCCCGCGTTCCATCAGGGACAAGCCCCTATCGTCCTGCGCCGATGCGACGCTGGGAAAAAGAAGGGACAGGATCAGGGCAATGGTGATGCGATTCATGACATCAATATAGGGCCTGTGGCCCTGCCGCCCAAATCACAAGTCTATGTCTATCGTCACCGGAAAGTGGTCACTGGCGGTAATCAGCGCATCGCGCAATTCCGGCAAATTCCAGCATTTGGGGTCATCAAACGGATGCCATATGCGCCATGACGGGTTGTGCGAGCACAAATCCGGTGAAATCAGGATGTAATCCAGCAAAGCCTGCAGGAACCTCTTTTCCGGTTTGATGTAAAACCGCGCCGATGTCGGAGAGGCGGATAATTTCCGGGTCAGCGCCTGGCGGGCATGGGGATCGGACAGGGGCACCTCGCCTTCGCCGCCCATCACGATCTCGACCGATGATCGCCCAAACAGGTTTTCGTATTCGTCCAGCCCCGGACCATCGTTCAGATCGCCCATGACGATGACCGACTCCCCAGCGTCCAGGTGGTCACTGACACGTTCGCGCAGCCAGATCGCCTGTGCCAGTTGCTTGCGCCGGTTGGCGATGGACAATCGCATAACCTCGTCTCGGGTGACGGCGCCATGGGGGGCCTTGGATTTCAAATGCGCGCCGATGATGCGCAACTGGGTGCCCGCAGCGGTTGTCACCGCCAATTCAAGCGGCGGTTTGGAAAACCGCACGTGGTCTTCGGTCGCGTCGATGTCCAGATCAATCCGGTACACGCCATCAAAACGCGGCGCATCCATCGCGCCCTTTTTGCCGGTCGGATCCCCGATCGGGTCATGGCGTACGGTCAGTTTGGTCGCGTCGTGCAGAAACGCGATTTCCTGTTGGGTGTCGTTGTGAAATCCGATCAGCGCGGTGTCCGCGCGCAGTGAAAAGGCGCGTGCAATGGTTTCCAGTGCGGGCACAGTGGCGCGGCGTCCGTTGTGATCCGGCGCTTCGATCACCATGATCGCGTCGGCGTCCAGCGCGGTCAGGACCAGTCCGATCGCTTCGATCTGTTGGGACCGGGTCACGTCATGGCGCGCGGACCATTGATCATCCATCAGCAATTCGCCGCGATCATTGAACAGGGAATTGAACCATTCCACATTCCATGTGGCCAGCCGCATCAGGCCGCGTCGCGATCTGCCTGGATCTCCTCCCAGGCGCGGTTGATGTCGATCATGCGCTTTTGGGCCATTTTGATCGCCTCTTCGGGCACGCCCTGGGCGATCAGGCGGTCCGGATGGCTTTCGCGCACGGCGGCGCGATAGGCACGGCGCACGTCTTCCAGCGCGGCCCCGTGCGACACCCCCAGAATGTCATATGGGTCATGTTCCGCCTCGGGCACGAAACGCGCGCGTAATTGGCGAAAAGCCGCGTCATCCAGCCCGAAAATCTTGGCCACATCAGACAAAAACGCATCTTCGTCAGGGTGATAGCCGCCGTCGGCCATGGCGATGTGAAACAGGCCTTCCATCAGGTTGCACAGCATTCCCGGCGTGTCCGCGAACATGTCCGCGACCCGGCGGGCGTAAACATCGTACCCGGCGACATCCTGCCGGGCGAGGTTAAAGATACGCGCGGCTGCGGGTTCGTCTTCGGGGGCGATTTGGAACACTTCGCGAAAGGCGCGCACTTCGACGCGGTTCACCACGCCGTCGGCCTTGGCCATTTTCGCGCCCAAAGCGATCACCGCAAATGCAAAGGCCGCACCGGATTCACGCGGGCCGCGCAATTTGTCGAAAACAGCCGCCAGCCCCTCGCCCTTGGCAAGGGCGGCGATGGCTTCGGCGATGCGTCTCCAAATCGACATGGCGGGCAGACTAACCGCTGCGCTGCAGAATTACAGGATTTTCTGCATCAAAATCAGATCGTGCCATTGCCCGAACTTGCGGCCCGATTGCGGCATCCGCCCGCAAGGCACATAGCCAAGGGCCGCGTGAAACGGCACGGCATCGGGATTCCCGCCGCTTATTCCGGCCACCATCGTGTGCGCACCGCCCGCACGGGCGTGATCCTCGACCGCGGCCATAAGGGCACGGCCGATCCCCTGCCCACGCGCGAAAGCGTCCAAAATGACGGTGTGTTCCATCGCGTGAACATACCCGTCGCCGCCACGAAATTGGTCATAGCTGGCGAAACCGGCAAGCTTTCCCGCGACTGTGGCCACAAAGAATTCACGTCCATTCCCGCGCCGCGTTTCCACGTATTGCGATAGCGTCGCGGGCGTCTTTTCGACGCTGGCAAAGGTGATCAACGTATCACGAAACACCGGGTTCCATATGGCAAGGATCGCGTCGTAATCATCAACGGTCGCGGGGCGGATCAAAGGGGCGGTCATCGGATGCTCCGGCTGGGGTCTGGGCGATCATTCCGCCCCGGATCGCCGGACGCAAGTCCCGATCAGAACGGCAACGAAAAAGCCCCGGTGATGACCTGCGACATCGCCCAGAAAGCCGCCAGAACGGTTGGATAAAAGCTGCCCGCGAAGCCAAAGCTGCGCAGCGGCGGGGCCATGTGATAGCCGACCCAGAACAGGATGCGCGCGATTGCGAACCCCAGCCCCAACATCAGCACCACGGCGGGGCCGGAAATATAGGTCACCAGCGGCCAGATGCACAATGCCAGCGCCAGTTGTTCCACGGTGTTGGCCAATACCGCCTGGTCAATCGCCGCCGGGCTGCTGGGGGCCGGGGGTTGCCCGTCGATGATCGTGTCGTCGAAAAACCGCCGCTGCGCCAACCGCGCGATCATTGCCACGGCCACCAGTCCCGGCAAAAAGAATGCCAATGCCAATGCCATTCCCGCGGTCAGCGGGATGAACAGGTGTGACGCGATCCACAACAGGGCGACCCCCCAGGCCATGCCCAGCGCCATGCCGATCGCGATGGTGGCGCGTTTGTTCATGGTGCCTGGCCTTTATTCCGGTTGGTGCGTGGTGGCGCGGTGTCAGACATTTGCGTGTTTACGAACTGTGTCCGCAATCGACCATGCCGCGCGGCATAAGTCCAACCCGATACCGTCGCAAATGCCCGCCAACCGGGGCGCGCATGTCGTCGCGCCGGTGGAATAGCGCGGCTTTCCAATGGCAAGCCGTCACCAGGGCCAGCCGGGCAAAAGGACCCGCCCTTATGAAGTGTATTCGGCCCGGACGGGTCGCGCATCACCAATGACGCGCGGCCCGGAACGCGGCGTCAGCCGCGCGTTTCGCGGATGATACGCAGGATGTCCTGTGCGGCGGTCGGGATGTTTGTGCCAGGGCCAAAAATCGCCTTAACACCCGCCTTTTTCAGGAAATCGTAATCCTGCTGTGGGATCACCCCACCACAGATGACGATAATGTCGCTGGCATCCTTGGCGTTAAGCGCGGCAATCAGTTGCGGTGCCAATGTCTTGTGACCTGCTGCCTGGGACGAAATGCCGACAACATGCACATCGTTGTCGATGGCGTCTTGCGCGGCCTCTTCCGGGGTTTGGAACAGCGGGCCTACGTCCACGTCAAATCCGATATCAGCAAAGGCGGTTGCGATCACCTTGGCACCGCGATCATGGCCGTCCTGCCCCATCTTGACGACCAGCATCCGGGGGCGGCGGCCTTCGTCAGCCGCGAAATCCTCGACCGATTTTTGAATTGCGGCGAAGTCCTCGTCGCCCTCATACGCTTTGCCATATACCCCGGCGAGCGTTTTGACCTCGGCGCGGTGACGGCCGAACACTTTTTCCATCGCCATGCTGATTTCCCCAACACTCGCGCGTGCGCGGGCGGCTTCGACTGCCGCTTCCAGAATATTGCCGCCGTCCTTGGCACGGCGTTCAAGTTCGTTCAGCGCGGCGTCACAGGCCGCCTGATCACGGGTGGCGCGGATGTTTTCCAAACGCTCGATCTGGCTTTTGCGCACGGCCACGTTGTCCACATCAAGGATGTCGATCGGGTCTTCCTTATCCTTGCGGTATTTGTTCACGCCAACGATCACCTCGTCACCGCGATCAATCAACGCCTGCCGCATGGCCGCGCTTTCTTCGATCCGCAATTTGGGCATCCCAGAAGCAACCGCCTTGGTCATGCCGCCCATGCCATCGACCTCCTCGATCAGCTTCCATGCCTCTTCGGCCAGTTCATGGGTCAGGCTTTCAACGTAATAGGACCCTGCCAGCGGATCGACGACATTGGTGACGCCGGTTTCCTCTTGCAGAACCAGTTGCGTGTTGCGCGCGATGCGGGCGCTGAAATCGGTCGGCAGGGCAATCGCTTCGTCCAACGCGTTGGTGTGCAGTGATTGCGTGCCGCCCAGTACCGCCGACATGGCCTCATAGGCGGTGCGGATCACGTTGTTGTATGGGTCTTGTTCCTGCAACGACACGCCCGACGTCTGGCAATGGGTGCGCAGCATCTTGGACCGTTCGCTTTTGGCGCCGAATTCGTCCATGATGCGATACCACAGCAGACGCGCGGCGCGCAGCTTGGCGGCCTCCATAAAGAAATTCATGCCGATGGCAAAGAAGAAGGACAGGCGGCCTGCGAACTTGTCCACGTCCATCCCCGCCTCGATCGCGGCGCGCACGTATTCCTTGCCGTCGGCAAGGGTATAGGCCAGTTCCTGCACCAGGTTCGCCCCGGCCTCTTGCATGTGATAGCCCGAGATCGAGATCGAATTGAATTTCGGCATCTCGGCGCTGGTGTATTCAATGATGTCCGAAATGATCCGCATCGACGGTTCAGGCGGATAAATATAGGTGTTTCGGACCATGAATTCCTTGAGGATGTCGTTCTGAATGGTCCCCGCCAACAGCGCCTTGTCGTGGCCCTGTTCCTGGCCGGTCACGATGAAATTCGCAAGGATCGGGATCACCGCGCCATTCATCGTCATCGACACGGAAACCTTGTCGAGCGGGATGCCATCAAACAGGATTTTCATATCCTCGACGGAATCGATGGCCACACCGGCCTTGCCGACATCGCCTTCGACACGGGGGTGGTCGCTGTCATAGCCGCGGTGGGTGGCCAGATCGAATGCGACCGAAACGCCCTGCTGCCCGGCGGCAAGGTTGCGACGGTAAAAGGCGTTGGATTCCTCGGCGGTGGAAAAGCCTGCGTATTGGCGAATGGTCCAGGGGCGGCCTGCGTACATCGTGGCCTTGACGCCGCGGGTGAATGGCGGCTTGCCCGGAATGCCGCCCATATGGGGCAGGTTCGCGGTGTCGTCTTCGGTGTAGAGCGGCTTGACCTCAATCCCTTCGAGGGTGCGCCAGTTCAGATCATCCACCGCGCGTCCGCGCAGTTCCTTTTCAGCGATTGCTGACCATTCTTCCCGTTTGCTTGTCATCTTGGCGTCCTCTTGTCAGTTCGTTCGGCGGCGGGTTTGGTCCCGCCTGTCCGATATGGTGTCCAGTTTCTTCGGCCAGTGTTGCCAGCCCATCCGCCCCGGCGCGCAGCCAGAACAGATCGTCGGCGTAATGCTCGCGCATGGCGGCCTGTTGGTGTTTGTTGAACGGCATCCAGCGCCCCTGCCCCTCTGGCAGGGTCACGGTCGTTTCGGGTGTCGGCGCAGCCCGATCGCGCAGGCTGCGCCGCAGGTGATCCAGGTCCGGTGACCGGTTCAGCCATTGGCGGGCGTGGGTCATGGGCGGCAAAATTCTTTGGCCAGTCATCAGCCACAGCCTGCGTTCCGGCATTCCGCCGAATTCCTCGTGGGTCATGACAAGGATGGGAACGGCGGGCGCGACCGATGCAATGTCGCAGATCACCGCGCGCCAGCCCCGGCGGGATTGTGACAGCGCGGTCAACCGGGCCGCGTCTGGCAAGGCATGGCCCCGCGCCACCGCGAATGCCAGGCAAGATGCCCAGTAATAATCCGGCGACCGGATCGAAAGGACAATCCGTTCGACCCCGCCGCCAAAGGCCGACAGATAATTGACCAGGCGGGGTGCCGCATCGGGGTATAGACAATCGGCGCGCAGGTTTTGCCGTGGCGCGCCCAGCATGTTTTCGTCGCTGACCACCAGTTGACGCATGCCTGATTTCGCGGTCTTGGCACAGGCCAGCGCGATCCGCCCTGAGGCCAAGCGGTATTGACGTTCGTCGCTGATGCGACCCGGCGTTGGGATCACACCGTTGAAAAGACCGTTGCGGGTGCGCCAAGGCCCCCAGAATCCGATCCCATGCGCGGCAAGTTGATCGGCATTGCCGCGCATATATGCCTGAAACGAAGTCGAAGCGGTTCTGTGCGCGCCCAGATGCAAAATCACGTCCATAAGCAGTCACCCTTTGCCCAAAAAGGCCGCGCAACGCGATTCGGTGCATATCAGCGGCGGGAAGCATGATCATCGCAACCCCTCCGTGACGAAGTGCTTAACCAAAGGATTGTCTGAAAATTTTTCGCTTCTGTGCGTGAATTCGCGGGACACTGGCCCTATATGGGAAAGAGCAGGAGGACGGATGCAAGTATTTATCCGATTGGTTCTGATGATTGGCCTGACGGTGCCCGTTTGGGCCAACGCCGCGACAGAACCCGACGAAACGCCGTTGTTCCAGGCGGCTGGCGATCTGACGCTTGACCAGTTTCTTTGGGTCAAGCGGGTCTTGGTCGTGTTTGCAGACACCCCGGCCGACTCGCGTTTCCACAAACAGATGCAGGCGCTTGAATCCCTGCCCGATGAATTGCTGGAACGCGATGTCGTTGTGATCACCGACACCGATCCGGCGGCACAAAGCCTTTTGCGCACGCAATTGCGCCCGCGTGGGTTCATGATGGTTCTGGTTGGCAAGGACGGGCAGATCAAGCTGCGCAAGCCACAGCCCTGGGACGTGCGCGAAATCACCCGATCCATCGACAAGACGCCCCTGCGCCAGCAAGAGATCAAAGAACGCCGCGCTGCGCAATAATCGTTCATCCTGCGACCGCCGCTGAAATGGCCGCGTTGCCCTGATCGCGCAGCGCCAGGATCTGATCCGCTTCTGCATCCTGTGAAATCAGCCCGGCGTTGCGCCACAACGCGCGCAGGCGGTCCTTGTGCCTGGGCAGCAATGTCGGAATGACAGACCGATGAAGCGCCAGAAGCGCGCCGCCGTTTTCGGCCGCTGTAAGGGCCGCGTCGATGTCCGCCTCGGTCGCGCCGCGCACGATGATCGGCGGCACCGATATGTCACCGTCAAAGAACTGGTCGATCCCGCCGTGGCGCCACAGGCAAAACGCATTGACCAACATCGCCTCGGTTTCGCGCTTGCGATGGACGGCAAACAGAACCTGAAGCGGGCCTGTGCGCTCTTCGATCGCTTCGGTCGCCTGTTTCAGAAGGTCGGTCTGAATGACAAAGGGCATCCAGCCGCGCGTGACCATTGCCCCCGCATCGGACGGTTTCAACCCAAACCAGCGGAACGAGGTTTCGATGATGTCCTGACGTGTCTGTTCGACCGGGTCCATCATCATATAGGCCCGACCGTCCGGCGCGAAATAATCGTCCACGCGCACCGGGCGCAGGAAATGGTATTTGCTGTCCAGCATCACGATCCGCCCCGAGGTGATCGCGCGATAACAGGCCAGCTTGTGAACCTGCTGGATCTTCCAGCCGCCATGCTTGTTCCACGCGTCCCCCGGACTGCGCAGCGCAAGGTAGGGATGCAGGCTTTGGAACCGGCGCAACCAGGCCATCGGGCCACCGGGGCCGACGTTCCAGCGGAACAGATCGGTTCCCTTGACCACCCGCAGCTTGTCAGCCAAGGCCCCGTAATCCGGGCGCAATGATTCAACCATCGCGGCGGCCTGATCTTCGGCGCAGTCGTTGATGATGACCAGGATGTCCCCCACCAGATCAGGGGACAAGAACCGCGCCATTGAGCGCGCCTGCAGGCGAAGCAGGGCCAGTTCTTCGCGGTATGAAACGGTCACGAACGTGATCGCCTCAGCCGCGGGAACGGGTCCGATATGTGCTTCGCCCGGAGTCATTTCATTCGAATTCCATGATCACTTCGTCAACCGCAAGGCTGTCACCGGCGGCCGCGTTGATCTTGGACACGATCGACTTTTTCTCGGCGCGCAGGATGTTTTCCATCTTCATCGCCTCGATCGTACAGATCGCCTGACCTTCCTGAACCTCGTCCCCGACTTCGACGTCGATTTTCACCACCAGACCCGGCATTGGGCACAGCAGCATTTTCGACGTGTCAGGGGGCAGTTTTTCCGGCATCAAGCGGGCCAGTTCGGCCTGGCGCGGGTTGCGCACATGCACCTTGAGGTCAGCACCACGGCTGCGGATGCGAAACCCGCCCGACACCTTGCCGACCTTAAGAACCAGCGGCGATCCATCCACCGTCATGTTCGCAAGCGTGCGCCCCGGTGTCCAATCACCTTCGACGCGCAGCGATCCGCCATCATCAAAGACCACCGTGGACCCGTCGTGATCCGCGTTGACCACCAGATCGAATTCGCGCCCCTGCAACGACACAACCCATGTGTCGCCAACCTTGCGTTCATGGTTGTCCATGCGCCCGGAAACGCGGGTGCGGCGGATTTCACTGACCCGGTTCATCGCCGCACAGGCGGCCGCGATGCGGCGAAGGTCCGTTTCGGGCAGTTCAACACCTTCGAAGCCGTCGGGGTATTGTTCTTCGATAAACGCTGTCGTCATTTCCCCCTTGATAAAGATCGGGTGATCCATCACCGCGGACAAAAACGGCAGGTTGTGGCCAATGCCTTCGACCTCAAAACTATCGAGAGCGACGCGCATCGCTTCGATCGCCTGATCACGGGTCGGGGCCCATGTGCACAGCTTGGCGATCATCGGGTCGTAATACATGCTGATTTCGCCGCCTTCAAAGACGCCTGTATCGTTGCGCACAGCCACGGGGCCTTCGGGCGCATCGCCCTGCCATTTCCCGTTGATCTGAAGCGGGCCTGACGCCACTTCGGCGGGGGGGCGATAGGATGTCAGCCGGCCAATGGACGGCAGGAACCCGCGATAGGGGTCTTCGGCATAAAGACGGTTTTCAATTGCCCAGCCTGTCAGTTTCACATCGTCCTGGGTGATCGAAAGCTTTTCGCCTGCCGCCACGCGGATCATCTGTTCCACAAGGTCGATACCAGTGATCAATTCGGTCACCGGGTGTTCCACCTGAAGGCGGGTGTTCATTTCCAGGAAATAGAAATTCTTGTCGCCGTCCACGATGAATTCCACGGTGCCCGCGCTGGCATATCCAACCGCCTTGGCCAATGCGACGGCCTGTTCGCCCATGGCCTTGCGGGTGGCTTCGTCCAGGAATGGGCTTGGGGCCTCTTCCACCACCTTCTGATTGCGGCGCTGGATCGAACATTCACGTTCCCCCAGATAGACGCCATTGCCGTGGCTGTCGCAGAGCACCTGAATTTCGATGTGGCGGGGTTGGGTCACAAATTTCTCGATGAAAATCCGATCATCGCCAAAGGAATTGGCCGCCTCGTTCTTTGAGCTTTGAAACCCTTCGCGGGCCTCTTCGTCATTCCAGGCGATCCGCATGCCTTTGCCGCCGCCACCGGCAGACGCCTTGATCATCACCGGATAGCCGACCTCGTTCGAGATTTTGACGGCCTCATCCGCGTCTTCGATCAGGCCCATATACCCCGGCACGGTGGACACGTTGGCATCCTGGGCGATCTTTTTGCTGGTGATCTTGTCGCCCATGGCTTCGATCGCGTTGACTGGTGGACCAACGAAAGCAACGCCCGCCGCCTCAAGCGCCTGTGCGAATTTTGGGTTTTCCGACAAAAAGCCGTATCCGGGATGCACCGCCTGCGCACCGGAGTCCTTGATCGCGGCCATCACCTTGTCGATCACGATATAGGATTGGTTGGCTTGGGGGGGGCCGATGTGCACCGCCTCGTCGGCCATTTTCACATGCAACGCGTTGCGATCCGCATCGGAATACACCGCGACCGTGGCGATCCCCATTTTGCGGGCCGTCTTGATAACGCGGCACGCGATCTCGCCCCGGTTTGCGATCAGAATTTTGTTGAACATAACGCGTCCCCTTACCGTCCTTCAGCGGGCGCAAGCACCGCTGTTCGTATGTCATGAAAAAGACCACCGCAGCACAAAGCCGGGGTGGTCCGATGATTGGATTGTTCTGTGATCACATGGCCTGCGGCAAACGCCGCGGCCCCGCCTGCCGCGTCAGTTGCAGCGGCCGGGAAATCTTTGACAATAGGTGACATTGGCTGCCGCGCCGACAAGGGCCCCTGCCCCGACATTGCCGCCTGCGACCGCCGTGGCAACCGCGCCGGTGCCTGCACCGATAAGCGCCTGTTCGCCAAACGTGTCGCCGCAGGCCGAAAGCCCCGCAACCAAGGTGATGGAAAGGATGATTTTTCCAACCGACATGCTGTCATACTCCTGACAATTATTAAACTGCTCAGGGTCAGGTTTACCGGTTCACCGGAACCACGCAAGGCGGGATCTCGCAAGTGGCACAGTGTTGCCGAAACTGTTGCCGGATAGGCAGAAAGCCGCCGGATTCCAACCGTTTGGCCCGTGCATCTTCGGATGTGGTACCGAGAGTTCTGCAAAAAAGTGGGCGGTCGCAATTTTGGGGGGAGCGACCGCCCGGTAGGGGAAGGGTAACGGTATAGACACGCCGGATCAGACAACGTCGCGTCAGCCAATCCGACTGACGTGATGCTGACGCGGGCACGGCCCCGCGCCAAGCCCTGCGTGCGGGCGGGCGAAATTTGGGCGCATCCCCGCCCAACCGGATGACCCAACGGCAGGATCATGCCGATCCCCCGTCGATCAGATCGGGAAATCCGGCGTCAATCGCGCGCCGGTCCAGGCGAAGCAATGCCTCGTAACTTGCCGGGTCGAATGGATCTTCGGCCGGCAACACCTCGCGCCCGAAAAGCCAGCTCAGGCGCCCGGCGTCCAGGTTCCCGCGTTCGAACGGTTCTTCTCCGAAATGCTCCCATAGGGCGGTCAGAAACGCCTCGTCGGCGCGGCGATCAGGTGCGCGCCGGTCGTGATAGCGTTCGCGGCGGGTCAATGCCGTCACCCCCTTGGGGTTTGCACGCCGCAGGGTAAACTGAAAATCACTGCCGGGAAGACGGCCGGGAAAGCCGCGATGCTTTAGCATGTCGTATGCCCCCCTGTTCCCTGCAGGCAGCAAAAGGGGCCCGGCCAAATGGCCAGACCCCAGTTTTGGTTTGTCGTCTTGTGGTCAGTCGACGGCTTACTTGTATTTGCCGTTATAGACTGGCTCCGAGGAAATGGGCTCGGGCTCGACCACGACGTATTCTTCCTCTTTGTCGGCACAGGCCGCCACGAAGGCGACAAGGCTGATCGCAAGGATGCTCTTATAGGTCTTGGACATCTGCTTCTCCTGTCTCTGTCACGGGATGTTCCCGCCCGGAAACAGTTCCGGCAGGCACCCCGCGTGGTATCGGCCACCACGTGGCAACCGAGGCGGAGATTACAGGAATGACCGTTCAAAAGACATGCTGCCGCTGCGGTGCGGCGGCTTTGTGACTCGAAAGCCTCAAAACCCAAGGTGGATGAACAAGATCGCGCAACATATTGTGCCATAGTCACAATCCCTCCCAGATGCAGGACCCGTTTTCGAGTCTGTAGACCTCGAAATACTGGGTGACGTCTGGGGCCGTCGCGCCGAATTCAACCGGCGCGGATGCCATGGAAATCACCGCGCGTTTCGGCAACGGGTCTTTCAAGGCCACCCAGGGCAACACCTGATCCTTGCAAATCACGTCAAAATCGCCCTCGACCCTGGCAAAGCCCACATTGGCCAATTCCAACGCAACATAGCGGAACCGGACCACCGGATTTCCGGCTGGATCGGTTTCCTCGCGGACCTCTTGCAAGGTCAGCGCAATACCCGAAGGCACGGTCGGGGCCTCCTCCTGCCCCGATACCGTGGTCGCAGCGCACAAAAATGCCCCTCCGGCCGCGACGATGTTCACTAAGCGCAATCGCATGACAGCCACGATGTCAGAGCGGAATATTGTCGTGTTTTTTCCAGGGATTCTGGAGCTTTTTGTTCCGCAGGCTGGCAAATGCACGCGACACCCGTTTGCGGGTCGAACGCGGTTGGATCACCTCGTCGATGAATCCACGCTCGGCGGCGACGAATGGGTTGGCGAACCGGTCTTCGTAATCCTTGGCGTGCTGGGCGATCTTGTCCGCATCCCCCAGATCGGCGCGGTGGATGATTTCCGTCGCGCCCTTGGCCCCCATCACCGCAATTTCGGCAGTTGGCCAGGCATAGTTGAAATCGCCGCGAATATGTTTGGACGACATCACGTCATAGGCCCCGCCATAGGCCTTGCGGGTGATGACCGTGACCTTGGGCACCGTCGCTTCGCCATAGGCGAACAACAGCTTGGCGCCATGTTTGATCACGCCCCCGTATTCCTGGGACGTGCCGGGCAGGAAACCGGGAACATCAACCAGGGTCAGGATCGGGATTTCGAATGCATCGCAGAACCGCACGAACCGCGCCGCCTTGCGCGAACTGTCGATATCCAGACACCCGGCCAGAACCATAGGCTGGTTGGCCACAACGCCGACGGACTGGCCTTCGATGCGGATAAACCCGGTGATGATGTTCTTGGCAAAGTCTTCCTGAATTTCGTAAAAATCCCCTTCGTCCGCCAGCTTGAGGATCAATTCCTTCATGTCGTAGGGACTGTTGGCGTTGTCGGGGATAAGCGTGTCCAGGCTGTCTTCGATCCGGTCCGGGCTGTCAAAGAACGGGCGCACGGGTGGTTTTTCGCGATTGTTGAGCGGCAGAAAATCGACCAGGCGGCGCACTTCGGCCATCGCCTCGACATCATTTTCAAAGGCACCGTCGGCCACACTGGATTTCTTGGTGTGGGTCGATGCGCCGCCCAGCTCTTCGGCTGTGACCACTTCGTTGGTGACGGTTTTCACCACGTCAGGCCCGGTCACAAACATGTAAGAGCTGTCTTTGACCATAAAGATAAAGTCAGTCATCGCAGGCGAATAGACCGCCCCGCCCGCACATGGCCCCATGATCACGCTGATCTGCGGCACGACGCCGGACGCCATGATATTACGTTGAAACACATCCGCATAACCGGCCAGCGATGCGACGCCCTCTTGAATGCGCGCGCCGCCACTGTCGTTCAAACCGATGACAGGGGCACCGTTCTGAACGGCCATATCCATGACCTTGCAGATCTTTTGGGCGTGGGTTTCGGACAAAGACCCGCCAAACACCGTGAAATCCTGGGAAAACACATAGACCATGCGCCCGTTGATCGTACCCCATCCGGTCACGACACCATCGCCATAGGGGCGCTGATCTTCCATTCCGAAATCGGTGCAACGGTGGCTGACGAACATGTCGAATTCTTCGAAACTGTCGGCATCCAAAAGCAGGTCGATCCGTTCACGCGCCGTCAGCTTGCCCTTGGCGTGCTGGCTTTCGATACGTTTTTCGCCGCCACCCAGCCGGGCCACCTTGCGCCGTTCATCCAGTTGCTGAAGAATGTCCTTCATCGTCGCCTCGCTTTTGTGTTGGCCTGTTCCGATTTGGGCGCACAATAGGGGGTTTAGGGCGTGGCGGGAAGCACAATACGGCAAATTTGCAAAGGATTGGCAATGCAAGCGCTGCAAACTGCAAATCAGCAAACCCCACGCCATGCACAATGGACTCTTGGTCCTTACCATCTTACCGGCAGGTTATGAAAGTTCGGCTCTCTGACCCCAGGTTTTTAGATCGACGTTCGCCGCCACATATCGTGACGCTGATCATACTGACAGGTCTTAGCGCCCTTTCCATGACGCTGTTCCTGCCGTCACTGCCCCAAATTGCTGTCTATTATGATGCGCCCTATGGGCTGATCCAAATTGCGGTGGCCGGATATATGGCCACCAGCGCCGTTCTGCAGCTGTTTATCGGCCCCTTGGCCGACAAATACGGGCGCAGGCCGGTCCTGTTGATCGGGATCGCGGTGTTCTGCCTTGCCTCGCTTGGGTGTTTGCTGGCCACGAACCTGTTTACGTTCCTGTTCTTCCGCATGGTGCAGGCGACAGTCGCTGTTGGTCTGACATTGGGGCGGGCCGTGGTGCGCGACATGTTCCCGCCGGACGATGCCGCAGCAAAGCTGGGCTATGTCACAATGGGCATGGCAATTGTCCCGATGCTTGCCCCGGCACTTGGCGGGTTGATCGACGAAACGGTCGGATGGCACGGATCCTTCTGGCTTCTCTTTGCCATGGGCGCGCTTGCCCTTGCGCTGACATGGGCCGACCTGGGTGAAACGGCGGGCAAAAGCGATCACACGATTTTCAGGCAGTTTGCGGAATACCCGGAACTTCTGACATCGCCCCGGTTTTGGGGATATTGCATGGCCGCTGCCCTGTCGGCGGGGTCATTTTACGCCTATCTTGGCGGTGGCCCCTACGTCGCCAATCAGGTGTTTGGCATGTCCCCGGTGACCTTTGGTTTGTGGACGGCCATTCCGGGCATCGGATACTTTCTGGGCAACTTCAGCACCGGTTTGTTCGCCGCCCGCCTTGGGATCAACCGAATGGTTTTCCTGGGAACATTTGTGACAACCGTTGGGCTGGGCGGGGCATTGATCATGGCGCATTTGGGCCATGGCAGCCCGGTTACGTTTTTCAGTGGCATGTTCTTTGTCGGCCTTGGGAACGGCCTGACGATGCCGTCATCAACATCCGGAATGCTGTCGGTGCGCCCGCACCTTGCCGGCACCGCATCCGGTCTGGGCGCGACCATGATGGTGGGCATCGGCGCGGGCCTATCCGCACTTGCCGGGTTTGTTCTGGGGCCCGGCCGGGGTGAGGCCCCGCTTCTGTGGTTAATGTTCCTGTCCGCCACCGGCGGGATCCTGGCCATTTGGCTGGTCATCCGCCGCGAACGCCGTCTGGGCCTGACACCGCGATAAGACAAACCACTTGTTAAGACAGATTTGCAAAGTTACCGAAACGAACGGAAACTTTGCAAAGTACGAGGGCAACGTGGTTCAAAAACTCTATGCTGGCGCCAAGTTGCGCGAAACCCGGCAAAAACTGGGACTGACCCAAAAGGATTTCGCGGCCAAGTTGGGCGTGTCCCTGCCCTATCTGAACCAAATGGAAAACAACAACCGCCCGGTTTCGACCACGGTTGTCCTCGCTCTGGCCAATGAATTCGGCTTTGACGTCACAGAACTCGCCTCGGGTGACAGTGAACGGCTGGTTTCAGACATGCGCGAGGCGATGGCCGATCCCGTTTTGGCCGATCACGCCCCGCCGCTGGCCGATCTGCGGCTTACGGCATCCAACGCCCCGGCCTTGGCGCGCGCTTTTTTGCACCTCCATCAGGCGTATCGCCAGACCCATGAACGCCTTGCCTCACTGGACGAAGCCCTGGGCCGGGAAGATGCGCGCATTCAGCCGACCCCATGGGACGAGGTGCGCGATTTCTTCCATTATTGCGACAATTACATTGATGCGGTTGATCGCGCCGCAGAACGGTTTGCCCAACCGGTGCGCGCGGAAAACAATATCCGGGTCAAGGCAGTGGGCGAACTTGGCCATCTGGGGGTGACTGTCGATTTTGCCGATACCGACATTCTGCGCCATTTTGACCGGGGCACAGGGCAATTGACCCTGTCACTGCGCGCAACGCCAGAAACCCAGACCTTTCAGCTTTTGTTGCAGGTCGCGCTTTTGACCCAAGACGCCCTGCTGGACGCCACGCTTGACCTGGCCCGGTTCCAATCGGACGCCGCCCGCGCCATCGCGAAAATCGGGCTGGCCAATTATTTCGCCGGCGCCGCCCTGATGCCCTATGCCGCGTTTCTGGACGCCGCACAGGAGGCACGCCACGATCTGGAAATCCTGTCCACGCGGTTTGGCGCGTCGATTGAACAGGTGGCGCACCGTCTGTCAACATTGCAACGCCCCGGCGCCAAGGGCATTCCGTTCTTTTTTGTGCGGGTTGATCAGGCCGGTACAATCACCAAACGCCATTCGGCCACGCGATTGCAATTCGCCCGTTTCGGCGGGGCCTGCCCATTGTGGAACGTGCATTCGGCCTTTGAAACGCCGGGCCGGTTCCTGCGCCAATTGGCGGAAACACCGGACGGGGTGCGCTATATCAGCCTGGCGCGAGATGTCAGCAAGGCGGGCGGCGCATTTGGTGCGCCGACCCGCCGATTTGCAATCGCCCTGGGATGTGAGGTCGCCC
Organism: Pseudooceanicola sp.; assembly: GCA_050633485.1. Classification (GTDB taxonomy): domain Bacteria; phylum Pseudomonadota; class Alphaproteobacteria; order Rhodobacterales; family Rhodobacteraceae; genus Pseudooceanicola. Next base: position 58,513 of record JBOEGP010000005.1, on the reverse strand, counting down.
ATGCGGACGCCCTGGTCTACGCCGATGATCTGGACCTCACACGCCCACGCGCGTTTGAACCGATCGGGATATCCTGCCGCATTTGCGAACGGGTGGATTGCCACCAAAGATCGGTGCCACCGCTGGAACGGCGGTTGTCCATCGACCCGGACGAACGCGGCGTTCTTCCTTACGAAGTGGGCTGAGCAGCCCGCAACGCGGCAAAAATCTCGTCCTTGAGAATACCGCGTTGTTTGCGCAATTCGATCATTGCCAGGTCTTCGATCGGTTCAATATTTGTCTCGGACCGGTGAATCTGGCTGTTCACCTCGTGATATTCTGCCGCGATCCGCGCGAAATGCGCGTCCGAGGTTTTCAATTGCGTGATGGCTTCGGCGAATTGTGGAAATTCTTCGTGCAATTCATGTGGGGTATGGGACATGCGCGTGCCTCCTTTTCAAGGTTCCTGATGACAGATTACCCGGACTGGCGATTCCCTCTTTGATGCGGATCAAGCCGGAAGGGCGAATTCGCGCCGGTGAATGTCGGGAACAGGCGCGCCGGCGCGGCAGCGGCATGGTGCTTTGGTTCCATGAAGATCGTAGATATCCGCATCCGCCCGCTCACCCTGCCCCTCGCACAGCCCTACCACTGGACCCAAGGCGTGCGGACAAGCTTCTCTGTCAACCTGATCGAGCTTGAGTTGAGCGACGGCACTATCGGACTGGGTGAGGCCACAGTTGCGCCGGACCACCGGGCGTCTGTCCTGATCCTGCGGCGGCTGGCGCAAAAACTGCTGGGTGAATCCGTGTTCGACGCTGCCCCACTCAGGGACAGGATCCTGTCAGAATGTTATATGGCTTACGGCGCGAACACGATGCGGGCGGCCAATCAGATGCTTGCGGGCTTCGATTTTGCGCTGTGGGATGCCCAAGGCAAACTGGCCGGGCGCCCGGTGACACAACTCCTGGGCGGGGCATACCGGCGCAAGGTGGGCTATTTCTTCTTTCTTCAGGGCGACACACCCGAAGACCTGGCCCGCCACGCCGCCAAAGGCAAAGCCGAGGGCGAGCGGGTGTTCTACCTTAAGGTCGGGCGCCCGGACATGGACCGCGATATCGAAATTGTTTCCGCAGTGCGCGCTGAAATCGGGGCGTCTCGGCTCAGGCTTGATGCGAACGAAGGCTGGGATCCCTACAGGGCGATCGCAATGTGTCGCCGGTTGGAAAAATTCGACATTGATTTTATTGAACAGCCCACACCGTCATGGTCGCTGGACGCGCTGCGCCACGTGCGTGACAGCGTCGCAATTCCCATCGTCGCGGATCAGGCGGCATTCACACTTTTCGATGTGCACCAGATTTGCCAGATGCGCGCGGCCGACATGATCTGCATCGGCCCACGGGAAATCGGCGGCATCCAACCCATGCTCAAGGCCGCCGCGATCGCCGAAGCCGCCGGCATATCCATATGCATCCACTCCAGCTTTACCACCGGGATCACAACGGCCGCGGAACATCAAATCGCGCGGATGATCCCAAACCTGGATGACGGCAATCAAATCATGTGGCAATTGGCCCGTGACAACATCGTGTCCGCCCCTGCCCTGTCGCCATCGAACGGTTGGCTCGACCTTCCTGATGCGCCCGGCCTGGGACTATCGCTCGATGACACCATTGTTGACAGGCTCACCCAGACTTTTTGACCAGCGCGGCTGGCCAGGTCAGAGCCTCCGGCGGAAGTATTTATAGAAAGATGAAGCCCGAACATCTCCCCAGGTTCATCTTTCCATAAATACTTCGGGGGAGTCGCGGCTTGCCGCGGCGGGGGCAGAGCCCCCTTGCCCTGACATGTCAGCCGAGCCCGCCGCCATATTCAAGGATCACCGGCATCACCAGGTCTTCTTCATCCTCAAGGTGTCGGTTCAGGAAACGTCGAAAATCGCGTTGTGCCGCGGCAAGGCGATCAACGCGTTTTTTGGCGTCCTGCCCATTTGCCACCAATGTCAAAACTGCGTTTGTGTGGTCGGCAAGCGCATGGATGTGTCCGTCCAAAGCGTGATGATCACGATCAAGGGTTTCAAATCCCTGTTCCAGGCGCGCATCCAGCGGGATGAATTGCGGAAAATAATGGTCATCTTCGATGGAATGATGCTGGTGCAATTGGTTCAGAAAGAACCCGGTATATCGGCTAAGCTCTGCGCCAAATCGCGGGTCGGGCCTGTCGAGGTGGCGCTCTGCGCCATCGACAAGGCGATCAATAAGGCCGCGAAACATGATATGCCGATCCAGCCAGAACGCCGTCATTTCACTGAAATTTCTGTGGCCCTTCCACATTTCGCGTGGATAAAGATCGGCCAAAACGCGCAGATGCTCGGGCAGTCCGGCGCGGATTTCCAGCGCAAGCGGGCTTTTGGGATCATTCCCCTCGGTCACAGTTTCGTGGCCTGTGGTGGCGGCGTGACGGGTTTGCGGTTCAGCTTTGCCTCGCGCCAGGTGATGAAACTGACGGCGGCGATGATCATGCCCCCGCCCAGGATGACGTAGGGATCAACAGGTTCGTCAAAGAAGGTCACCCCAAGCATCACCGCCCAGACCAGTTGAAGAAACGTCACCGGCTGGGTCACGGTTATCGGCGCGGCGCGCAGCGCCTTGGTCATCGTGTAGTGACCAATTGTTGCCACGACGGCCACGCCAAACAAGACCACAATCGTTGTCAAATCCGGCGTGACCCACACCGGCAGCGCCATGGGCAACAAGGCGACCGAAACCGAAACTGACAGCATCGCGACCACAACCATCGCAGGAAGTTCATCGGACAAACGTTTGGCGAACATATAGGAAATCGCGAACAGCAGCGTCGCCAGGATCATCCCGTAGTGGGCCAACTCGATTTCTCGCAGGCCGGGGCGCAGGATAACAACCGCGCCCAGCAAACCGATAATCACCGCAGCAATGCGACGCGCGGCCAGTCGTTCGCCCAGAAACAGCGCCGCGCCGATGGCCACAAAAATCGGGGCCAGGTAGTTGATGGATGTGACATCGGCGATCGGAATGCGGGCCATGGCAAAGAACCACAATGCCACCCCCGCCGCGTGCAGCACGCCCCGCGCGCCGATCATCCCCCATTGGCGCGGTGTAATTCGTGCGTTGATGATGGGCCGGATAACCGGGATCAACAGGACCAGCCCAAGAACATAGCGCAGAAACGCGGCTTCGGGCGCGGGCACGCGCGGGCCCAGAAATTTTACCGCAGCATTAACTATTACAAACAACAACCCGGATAACAGCATCCAAAGGATACCGGCAAGCGGGCGGGACGAAGGCGCGTCAATCATACCCCCAAGAACCACGTAAGCGGTCGCGCCACAAGATGCCGGCGCGCATTGGCAGGTATGCAATATTGGTCAGGCACCCAGCAAAAGCCGCGCGGCAATCGCCCACATGATGCCCCCAACGACAAGGTCCAGACCCCGCCATGCACCGGGGCGGTCAAAAATTGGCGCCAGCAACCGCGCACCGTACCCAAGGGCCGCGAAAAAGCTGAGGCTGGCCACGACTCCACCGATGGCAAAGGCACCGCGTGCGTCCCATTGCGCGCTGATCGCCCCCATCAGGACAAGCGTATCAAGGTATACATGCGGATTGCCCCAGGTCAGGGCCAGACAGGTGGCAACCACCCGCCCCAGGGATTGTGGCATTGCCCCGTCCGCCGCGCGCAAGGCGCTGCTGCCGTTCCAGGCGCTGCGAAAGGCAAGCGCGCCGTAAGCCAGCAGGAACGCCGCCCCGCCATAGCGTGCAACCGGGTCAAGCCACGGCACCCGCGTTGTCAACACCCCGAGCCCCATGACGCCAGCCGCAATCAACACCGCATCGGACACGGCGCAAATGGTCACGACAACGCCGACATGTTCGCGCCGCAACCCCTGCCACAGAACAAAGGCGTTTTGGGCACCAATCGCAAGGATCAGCGAAAGACCGGTGGCGAACCCTGCTATGCCGGACGCGATCATGAGGCGAGATACGCTTCGCTCCAGCCAAGAGCGGCCATGTGACTTGCGCGTTCGGCCCCTTCGCCCCGGCAAATGAATTCGTCCAGCTGCGGCGGTGCGACCGTGGTTCCTGACAGCATCGCGTGGGCCTGTCCACGGTGGTGCACGGCATGAAGAGCAATGTGAACAAGCAATTCGGGCAATGGTTCGGCCTGAATCCCGGTGGCGCGGTGGACCTCTACGATCCGGGTAAGGTCAACCGGGCGCAGCCCGTCGCAAAATGCCACCAGCTGGCGATCAAGATCGCCCTGCGCAGCGGTAAGATCGGCCAGGTCTGGCAGGGGAATGGGGGTCGCGCGAAAGGCAAACCCTTTTGTACCGCCATGAAGCGCATCCAGATAGAAATGATCCACCGTAAACAGGTGGTTCAACGTCGCCTGAAGGGATGGAAAGAACCCGGTGCGCGGTGCCTCCCATTCTCCGGGTCCAAGCTGTGCGCAGGCCGCCGCCAGCGCCCGATTGGCCAGTGCATTCTGGCGCGCCATCAATCTGTGCGGGCGGCAGGGGTCGGTGGGATCGGGGGGCATTTCATACCTCAGGGAAAAGGGGCGGCTTTCGCCACCCCACCCTAACCGGCATAACCGTCATCGCAAGGCGATCAAAGCTGTTCCATCACCTCGTCCGAGGCTTCGAAATTCGCTGTCACGCGCTGAACGTCGTCGTCATCCTCAAGCGCGTCGATCAGGTTCATCAGCTTTTGCATGCCTTCCAGATCAAGTTCGGTGGTGATCGTCGGCTTCCAAACCAATTTGGTCGATGTGCTTTCGCCCAATTCGGATTCAAGCGCGGTGGCCACATCGTTCAGATCGGTGTCCGCGCACCAGATCACGTGCCCATCTTCGGTGCTTTCGACGTCTTCTGCACCGGCTTCGATTGCGGCCATCATGATGGTGTCCGCATCGCCCGCATCGGCGGGATAGACCACCTCGCCCTTGCGATCGAACATAAACGCGACGGACCCGGTCTCCCCCAGGTTGCCACCGTGTTTGGTGAACGTGGAACGCACGGTGGACGCGGTGCGGTTGCGGTTGTCTGTCATCGCTTCGACGATCACCGCCACGCCATTGGTGCCATAGCCTTCATAGCGGATTTCTTCGTAATCGTCGCCCTCACCGGCGGTCGATTTCTTGATCGCGCGATCAATCACGTCTTTGGGCACGGATTGCGATTTCGCTTCTTTCACGGCCAGGCGCAGGCGCGGGTTCTTGTCCGGGTCGGGATCGCCCATCTTTGCGGCGACTGTGATCTCTTTTGACAGTTTTGAGAACAATTTCGACCGCGCGGCGTCCTGACGCCCCTTGCGGTGCTGGATGTTCGCCCATTTGGAATGGCCGGCCATGGTGCCTCCTGAAACGCGGAAATTTCGGTTTGGGCCTCTATATGTCACCCGCACCTTGCGCCGCAACCCGCTTGCACCCGGCTGCGTGCTGATGTTGTGTGCGTCCCAAAGGAGCCCACCTATGGAATTCGATCAGGCCGTCCTCTTTACTCTGTTTGCTGCGGTGTTCGGCATGCTGCTTTGGGGCAAGTTTCGTTATGACCTTGTCGCCTTTTCGGCGTTGATGATCTCAGTGGTGCTGGGGGTGGTCCCGGCCAAGGATGCGTTTTCCGGGTTTGGGCATCCGGCCACCTTGGTTGTTGCATTGGTCTTGGTGGTGTCGGCGGGGCTGGTGCGGTCGGGGGCGGTGTTCCTGATCACGCGCACATTGATTGATTCCTCGCGCAGTTTGGGCGGGCATATCGCGCTCATGGGGGGCATTGGCGGTGTGTTGTCGGCATTTATGAACAATGTTGCGGCGCTGGCCTTGCTGATGCCGGTGGATATTCAGACAGCGCACAAGGCCGGGCGGTCACCGGGCCTGTCGCTGATGCCGTTGTCATTTGCAACGATCCTTGGGGGCATGGCGACGTTGATCGGCACGCCGCCCAACATCATCATCGCCACATTCCGTGCAGATGCTTTGGGCGAACCCTATTCCATGTTCGATTTCGCCCCTGTGGGTGGGGTCGCGGCAGTGGCGGGTCTGGCGTTTGTCGCATTATTCGGTTGGCGATTGATCCCGCAACGGGGCGATCAAACGGTGACCGGCGCTGATCTGGCATCGTACGTGGCCGAACTTACCCTGCCCGAAGGCAATGATCAGATCGGCAAGCGGTTGGGCGAATTGTGGACCGTTGCGGAAAAATCCGACGTGGCCATTCTGGGCCTGATCCGCGACGGAAAGCGCCTGTACGGCAATGCCCGCAACAACATTCTTCAGGCGGGCGACGCCCTTGTACTTGAGGCGACGCCCGAGGCATTGGACGAATTCCGATCCACGCTGAACCTAGCCTTTTCTGACGAAAAACGCGAAGAACTGCTGTCGGCGGCGGGCGAAGGGCTTGATATCCTTGAGGTCGTCGTGCCCGCGGAAAGCCGTATGGTCGGGCGGTCGGCGCAGGCCGTCGGGCTGGCCTGGCGTCAAAGGGCGGTGTTGATGGGCCTGTCACGGCGCGGTCATCGCATTCGTTCGCAAATCCGCAAAACAGCGATCGAGGCCGGGGATATCCTGTTGCTTTTGGTGCCCAAGGACACCGGACCGGACGTGGCCGACTGGATGGGGTGCCTGCCGCTGGCAAACCGCGGGTTGGCGGTGACGGAAAATTCCAAGACATGGTTGGCCATCGGGCTGTTTGCCGCGGCGGTTCTGGCGGCATCTGTTGGGTTGGTTTACCTGCCTGTCGCGCTTGGGATGGTGGTGATCGGGTATATCCTGTTTCGCGTTTTGCCGTTGCAGGAACTTTATGACCACATCGAATGGCCCGTCGTGGTCCTGTTGGGGTCAATGATCCCGCTGGGGGCGGCGTTGGAGGAATCGGGTGGCACAACGTTGATTGCAGATAACCTTGTCTGGGCCACGAACGGCTGGCCCGCCTGGGCGATTCTGACAGCGCTGATGGTGGTCACCATGACCCTGTCGGATGTGTTGAACAACACCGCCACGGCGATTGTGGCGGCCCCGATTGCGGTGCAGATGGCACAGACCCTTGGCGTGTCGCCTGACCCATTCCTGATGGCGGTCGCCGTGGCGGCATCGGCGGCGTTCCTGACCCCGATCGGGCACAAGAACAACACGCTGGTGCTGGGTCCGGGCGGATATGAATTCGGGGATTACTGGCGCATGGGCCTGCCTTTGGAACTGTTGGTGATTGCGGTTTCCATCCCGGCCATTCTTGTGTTCTGGCCGCTTTGAACGCTCTTGCGGTTGCCCCTTTCCGGCGATAAACCCCGCGGCCTTGTGTGACGACAAAGGGCCGCGCCATGCCGATTGACACGCTTGCCATCGACTTTGGCACATCGAATTCCGCCATGGCTGTGTTCGACGGTAACGGCGCGCGGCGACTATGTGCCGAAACGGGTGGCGAAACCCTTCCGACGGCTGTGTTTTTCCCGGCCGACAAGGGCACGATGCTGATCGGTGCCGCCGCCGGTGATGCGTTGATCGCGGGTGATGACGGGCGTTACATGCGGGCGCTGAAAAGCGTTCTGGGGGACCCGTTGCTGCACGATTCCCGCCTGATCGAAGGCAAACGGCGCACCCTGTCCGAGGTGATTACAGCGTTCCTGGGCACGATCCGTCAACGGGCCGAGGATGAGACAGGCCAGGTGTTCCGCCGCGCGTTGTCGGGGCGGCCGGTGCATTTCCACAGTCGCGACGCGAAAAAAGACGCCCAGGCCGAGGTTGATCTGCGCGCCTGTTATATGGATGCCGGGTTTGACACCGTCGATTTCATGTTCGAACCCGAGGCCGCCGCGCTGGCCGCCCACGGGTTGGGGCGCAGCGGAAAGATCGGCCTGATCGTGGATATCGGCGGTGGCACATCAGATTTTTCGGTGTTTCGCAGTGATGGCACGCGGGTCGAAATTCTGGCCAGCCATGGCATTCGCCTTGGGGGGACGAATTTCGATCATGCGGTGTCGATGGATCATGTGATGCCGTTGCTGGGCTATGGCGGCACGTTGCGTCGCGAATTCGGACCGGGGTTGATGCCTATGCCTAATGCGCTGTTCGTCGATCTGGCGACATGGGCGCGGATCCCGATGCTGTATTCGCCCGAAACCCGGCGCGCGGTGGCCGACATGGCCAAGCTGGCGACAGACAAACGGGCCTTTGCGCGCCTGACCTCGGTGCTTGAGGACGAACTGGGCCATGACCTTGCCTTTGCGGTCGAGGCGGGCAAAATCGCGGCGAACGGGCCGGATCGCGCCGCGCATATTGCCATGGGGTTGATCGAGGCCGGCTTGTCCGCACCGATCACCACCGCGTCGCTGGACGCCGCATTGGAAAAATACCGCGGACCGTTGCGGGGGGCCGCGCAGGAAACCCTGACAATGGCGGGCGTTGCCACTAACGCAGTGTCCACCGTTGTTCTGGTCGGCGGATCCAGCCTGATGAACCTTGTGTCGGATGAAATGTCGGCGCTGTGCCCCGACGCCGACATCGCCATGTCCGAAGCGTTTACAGCGGTTGTGGACGGGCTGGCGCTGGCCTGTCGGGCCTAGGCACTTGGCACGCGCCTGTGCGCCCGGCGGTTCGCGCAAAAGGCCGGGTTTCACAGCGGCCAAAGCAACGGGATCACCGCCGACGCAAGCAGGCCTGTGGTGATGTTCAACGGAATGCCGACCCGCAGAAAGTCAGTGAATTTGTATCCGCCCGGACCGTACACCAGCATGTTGGTCTGATACCCGATGGGGGTGGCAAAGGATGCGGATGCCGCCACCATGACGGCCACAACCAACGGGCGCGGATCAATCCCCATGGCCTGGGCCAGACCGATGGCAATCGGGGTCACAACCACGGCAACGGCATTGTTGGACACCAGTTCGGTCAGAACCGAGGTCAGCAAATAGATCGCCCAGATCACAAAGAACCCCGGCAGGCCAATCAGCCACGGCGCGACCCCGTCCACGATAAGCGCAACCGCCCCGGAATGTTCCAGAGCGGCACCAACCGTCAGCATGGAAAAGATCAGCGTCAACAGGCGCCCGTCCACCTGGGAAAACGCCTCGTCCGCATCGATGCATCGGGTCAGCAAAACAGCCGCAACAGCAAAAACCGACAGCATCAGGATGGGGGCAAAGCCAAGCGCGGCCATGACGACGATCCCGAACAGGGCGATGATCGCAATGGGGGCGTGACCGCGCCGGAACGCCCGTGCGGTGGGATGGGACACGTCCACAAGGTTCATTTCGGTCGCAAGGCGCTGAATGTCTTCGGGCGCCCCTTCGAGCAGAAGCGTATCCCCCACGCGCACCACCAGATCGTCCAGCTGACGCCCGATGTTCTGGTTGCGCCGATGCACGGCCAATGGATAGACGCCGAACCGGCGGCGCAGGCGCATCGACCCAAGTGATCGGCCAACCATACGGCAATCAGGGGTGATCAACACCTCAACCGTGGTGGTTTCGACGGCGGAAATCTGGTCCACCCGTTTCAGGCTTTTGGTGCGCTGCAGGCTGAGGAGTTCGGTCATCTCGGTGCGCAGAACCACGCGGTCCCCGACCTGAAGCGTCACCCCCTTGAGGTCGCGGCGCAACGACAGATCGCCGCGCACAACGTCGATCAGCCGCACGCCTTCGCGTTTGAACAATTGCACACCAGTCACTTCGCGCCCGACAAGGTTGGATTCCGGGGGAACGACCGCTTCGGTAAAGAATTTCATCCGGCTGCGGTCTGACAGCAATGTCGCCATGCTGGATCGATCCGGCAATAGCCAACGCCCAACCGTGGACAGGTATAACATCCCCCAGATCACAATCACGACGCCCAGCGGCGTGACCTCGAATATCGTAAAGGGTTCGATCCCGCGGGTGCGGGCGACACCATCCACCAAAAGATTGGTGGATGTGCCGATCAGGGTCAGCGTGCCCCCCATGATCGCCGCATAGCTGAGCGGGATCAAAAGCCGGGATGCCGAGACCCCCAAACGCCTGGAAATCTGGACAAAAATCGGAATCATCACGACCACGACCGGCGTATTGTTCACAAAGGCCGAACAGACCACGACAAACACCATCAACGCGCCGATGGCGGTCTTTGGGTTGCTCTCGGCCTTGGATTCGGCCATTTTTGTGAACCCTTCCAGCGCCCCGGTGCGCACAAGCGCGCCCATCACGATGAACATCGCCGCAATCGTCCACGGCGCAGGGTTTGACAGCACCTCAAGCGCGCGGTCATAGGGCAAAAGGCCAAGCGCCATCATCAGGCAGGCACCGGTTATCGCCACCACCTCGGCCGGGTAATATTCACGCACGAACATCACAAACATGATGGCCACAACGATCAACGTCATGATCGCCTGACCGGTCTGCGGGATTTCGAATAGGATCATTGGCGGAAACGGCCTTGTGTGCGTTACGTCGCGCTATCTATGCAAAGCGGTTACTAAGGGGCAAGCGCGGCCTTTGGGCGCGGCTGAACCAGAAGCATTCCGGCAACGATCAGCCCAAGCGCCAGCCAAATTCCGGTGGAATAGGTTTCGTCCAGCAGAATCATCGCCCACAGGATGCCAAATCCGGTCACAAGATAACTGACCTGAACCGCAAAAACCGCCCCTGCCCGGCCCACCATCCAGACATAACCCGTATAGACCACCGCATGAATCAGCGATGACAGGATCAGCGCCTTGTCCGGCCCGCTGAATGGCAGCGTTGGGGTTATCCATTGCCCGGTGGCAAGCGCCAGGGGCACGGCGATCACGACGCCTAGCACCGATGCGCCGAACAGTAATTCGATCGGGTCCAGCCCTCCGGTGCCCCAGCGGGCGACGATGTTGCCCTCTAGCGCGTAAAACAGTGGGGCGATCAGGCCAAGCGGCACAAAGGCGATCATCGCGGGATCAGGCAAAGAAGCGCCGGGTGCCACAAGGATCAGCACGCCGAACAGCCCCGCGCCCAACCCCGCAAGCCTGAGCCACCCGAACCGGTCAACCCCCAGCAACAATGCAATGGGAAAGGCCAGCATCGGGATGACCGACAACAGGATCGACATGACACCGGACGGCAGATGCGCCGCCGCCTTGAAGGATGTCGAATTCGGAATGACCGTCCCGGTCAACGCGATGATCAGGCAGAACACCCACGCCCGCGTGCCACGTGGCCAGCGCCGCCCAGTCCCGGCCAACACCGCGCCCAGAACGATGACCCCGATCACCATCTGCCAGACGATCAGCCCCAGCGGTTGATACCCGTCCGACACGGCAATTTTGGCCAGTGGCTGTGTGATCCCCCATCCTGCGCCCAGGGCGATCAGGATCAGGACCAGAACCCACCGTTCGCCCATATGCTCAGCCGTCCACCGGCGCTGGCCCGGATGGGGCCAAACGCCCGCCGTGGCGTACCATTTCAACACGGGTGGCTTTGCCGGTGCGATCATCGGTTTCCATATAAAGGCCCGACAATGTCGCATCGCCCATGGCGGGGGTGAACCGCCCCTTGGCCATGCCGGTGATGAACCGGCGCATGGGTTCGTCTTTTTGCATGCCGATGACGCTGTCATAATCGCCGCACATGCCCGCATCACTTTGATAGGCCGTGCCGCCGGGCAGGATCATCGCATCGGATGTCGGCACATGGGTATGCGTGCCCACCACCATGCTGGCGCGCCCGTCACACCAATGGCCCATGGCCATCTTTTCGCTGGTCGCTTCGCAGTGGACATCAATCACGCTGGCCTGAACCATGCCGCCACGCGGATGGGATTTCAGGACCGCTTCGATCTGGCTGAAAGGATCATCAAAGGCACGTTTCATGAACACCTGCCCCAGAACCTGCGCCACCAGAACCTTGCGCCCATTGGTGGCGTCAAACACCCGGAACCCGCGCCCCGGCGCGCCCTTGGCAAAGTTCACCGGGCGGATCACGCGGGGTTCGTGTTCGATGAACTGCATCATGTCCTTTTGGTCGAACGCATGATCGCCAAGCGTCACACAATCGGCACCGGCATCCAGAATACCCTTGGCATGATCGCCGGTAAGACCCGCGCCATTGCTGGCGTTTTCGCCATTGACCACAACAAAGTCGAGCCGCCAAGCCGCGCGCAGCTTTGGCAGTTCTTCGGTGATGGCGCGACGCCCGGCGCGGCCCATCACATCGCCTAGGAACAGAATTTTCATGGCGGCATGCCTAGGACCAGACCCGCGCCGGGGCAAGGAAAACCGACCACGGGAACAGACCGCCGGGCCGGATAATCACCCCGCTGCCCGGTCGGAGGCCGCAAATCCTGCCCGGTTGCCAATTCAAAAGCATGCGCCCCCGGCCCCACAGTCAGCCGGGTCAACGGGGTCAGCCAAGCTGATCGTCGCGCAATGCCTTTAACAAATCTTGGGCCGCAGCCACGGGCGCTGCGCGCCCTTCGGCCACGTCTTCGCCAAAAGCTGCCATTTTGGCCTTTACCTTTGGCTCCTCCAACTGGGCCAACAGCCCGTTGCGGACCTCTTGGGTGAACCAAAACCGCGCCTGGTTGGCCCGGCTGGCTGCAAAATGCCCGTTGGCGCGACGCCAGTCGACCAAATCGCACATCGACGCCCAAGCCGTATCCAACCCGCTGTTTTCATAGGCGGAAACGGTCATCGCGGTTGGGAACCCGTCAGGGTCCTGGGCGCGTTTTCGCAGCAGGCGCAGCGCGCCGGAATAATCCGCACAAGTGCGCGTGGCGGTGTCTTTTAGCGCGCCGTCTGCCTTGTTCACCAGGATGATGTCGGCCATTTCCATGATCCCGCGTTTCACACCCTGAAGCTCATCGCCACCCGCCGGGGCCAGCAACAGGATGAACAGGTCGGTCATTTCGGCCACCATGGTTTCGGATTGGCCCACGCCCACGGTTTCCACCAACACCACGTCGAACCCGGCGGCTTCGCACAGCGCGACAGCCTCACGCGACCGGCGCGCCACGCCGCCAAGGTGGGATTGGCTGGGCGACGGGCGGATGAATGCGTTGGGGTCACGCGACAGCTGTTCCATGCGGGTTTTGTCACCCAGAATGGACCCGCCCGATCGCGTCGAACTGGGATCAACCGCCAGTACGGCCACCCGCAACCCCAACCCGGTCAGCATCAAGCCAAAGCTTTCGATGAACGTGGACTTGCCGACCCCCGGCGTGCCTGACAGGCCGATGCGCACCGCTTCGCGGCCGGACCCGCGCAGCGCCTCCATCAGGGCGGCGGCCTGGGCGCGGTGATCGTCACGGCTGCTTTCGACCAAGGTAACCGCGCGTGCCAACGCCCGCCGGTTGCCCGCGATCACCTGTTCCGCCAATTGCGCGATGTCCATGCCATCCCCCTTTGCCAGTGCCGCCTAGATGCCCGTATGAATTTGCGGAGTCCAGTGCCCCATGGACGCGCGCGCACCGCTGGCCCATAAACCTGCCATGCCTTTGCCCCGCCTTCCTATTCATGATGCCCTGCCCGCGCTGATCGACGCTTTGGGACAATCGCGGCGCGCCGTTCTTCAGGCGCCTCCGGGGGCGGGCAAGACCACGGTTGTTCCTCTCGCCGTGCTGGAATCGGGATTGGTGCGCGGGCGGATCATCATGCTGGAACCCCGCCGGATTGCGGCGCGCGCGGCGGCCGTTCGCATGGCCGATACCTTGGGCGAAAAGGTCGGTGAAACAATCGGTTATCGCATAAGGGGCGAGGTGAAATCGTCGAAAACCACGCGAATCGAGGTTGTCACCGAAGGCATTCTGACCCGCATGATCCAGTCGGACCCGGAATTGACCGGCATTGGTGCCGTGATCTTTGACGAATTTCACGAACGCTCCCTGAATGCCGATCTGGGCCTTGCCCTGTGCCTTGAGATCGCAGGCGCATTGCGCGACGATCTGATGCTGATCGCAATGTCGGCAACGCTGGACGCGGGTCCGGTTGCCACGCTTATGGGGGCACCGCTTATCACGTCCGAAGGGCGGATGTTCCCGGTGCAAACCCGATGGCTGGATCGGCCGTTGGCAAAAACAATCCGGTTCGAAAATGCGCTGGCCGATCTGGTCTGTCAGGCCGCTGACGAAGCGCCCGGCGGTATCCTCGTTTTTCTACCCGGCGAAGGCGAAATTCGCCGCCTTGAGGGGATGTTAAAAGGGCGTTTACCGGCGGAATGCCACGTTCGCCCGCTGTTCGGCGCGATGGATTTCGCCGCACAGCGCGCCGCAATCCGACCCGAGACCGAAGGGCGCAAAGTGGTTCTGGCCACATCCATCGCAGAAACATCCCTGACCATCGAAGACATCCGCGTGGTTGTCGATGGCGGGTTGGCGCGCCGGTCACGGTTTGATCCCGGCGCGGGCATGGCGCGGCTTGTGACGGAAAAGGTCACGCGCGCAGAGGCCATTCAACGTCAGGGCCGCGCGGGGCGTGTCAGCGAAGGCGTCTGTTACCGCCTGTGGACCAAGGGCGAAGACGGCGCGCTCGCCGCCTTTCCCCCGGCCGGGATCGAGGTCGAGGATCTGGCAAGCCTTGCCCTCGATCTGGCGCTCTGGGGGGCGGAACCGGCGGGAATGCCCTTTCTGACGCCCCCAAATCCCGGCGCTTTTGCCGAAGCGCAGGCGTTGTTGCGAATGCTTGGCGCATTGGACTCCGGCGGGGCGATCACCGAACATGGGCGCAGATTGGCCGCACTCCCCCTGCATCCGCGCCTGGGGCATATGGTGATGCGGGGCGGGGCCGATGCCGCGCTATTGGCCGCCATTCTGGCGGATCGCGATATCCTTGGACGCGGCGCGCCGGTTGATCTGTCGCTTCGCATCGCGGCCGCGCGGGATCCCAAACGGTTCGAAGCCACGCGCGGGATGGCCGTGCACCACGGGGGGCCGGCCCGGATAAAGGACGAAGCGAAACGATTGTCCCGCCTTGCCCAATCGTCAGGCGCGGCGCGCGACAACGGGCAAATCGCGGGCGATGCAGGCCCCGAACTGGCCGACAAATCCGATAAGGTCAGCGCAGGGCGGCAGGGCACGCGGCGCTGCGGGCGGCAAAGGTACGACGCCGCCGATCTTGCCGCCATGGCCTATCCCGACCGCATCGGGCTGCGCCGCCCCGGTGACGCGCCACGGTTTTTGTTGTCTGGCGGCAAGGGGGCGGTGATCGACGCCTCGGATCCCCTTGCCAGCGCCCGTCTGATCGTGGCAACCGATCTGGACGGCGACCCGCGCGAGGCCCGCGTGCGCCAGGCCATCGCCATCAGCGAAAGCGCGCTGCGGGACTTGTTTGCCGACCAGATTGAATGGGTCGAGGTCTGTGAATGGTCGCGCCGCGATCGCCGGGTACTGACCCGGAGACAGGAACGGTTTGGCGCGCTTCCCCTGTCGGACCGACAATGGAACGATGCCCCGCCCGACGCGGTGGCACGTGCCATGTTGGATGGCGTGCGTGAGTTGGGCCTGCCTGACCACCCCGGCGCGCGCCTGTTTCGCGCCCGTGTCGCCATTGCGCGCGCGGGTGGGCAAACGCTTCCCGACATGTCCGACAGCGGGTTGATGGAAACGCTTGAAGACTGGCTTCTTGCGCATCTCAACGGGGTAAAAACGGCAGATGATTGGAAACGCTTTGACCTGCTCACGCCCTTGCGCGCAATGCTGACCTGGGACCAGTCGCAAGCGCTGGATCGTGCGGCACCGGCCAGTTTCACAACGCCCTTGGGCCGGTCGATCCCGATAGATTACTCGGGCGACTCCCCGGCGATTGAATTGCGCATTCAAGAGGTGTTTGGCCAAACAACACACCCACTGGTCGCAGGGCACCCCCTTCGCATCACGCTGCTTTCCCCCGCCAGGCGCCCTGTCCAGGTCACAATGGATTTGCCCGGTTTCTGGGCCAGTTCATATGCGGATGTGCGCAAGGACATGCGCGGGAAATATCCAAAACACCCCTGGCCCAAGGACCCGACTGAAGCCGCCCCAACCTTGCGCGCCAAACCGCGACGGTAGCAAAAAGGGGGCGCCGCCCCCTCGGCCTTTGGCCTCACCCCCGCAGTATTTATGGCCAGAGGAACTTGGAAAACGCGCCCCTGCTTCCTCTGGCTTAAAATACTGCGGGGTTTGGGGCAGAGCCCCAATCAATCGGCCAAACACATCCCGACGCGCGCAGGTTCACACGCCCAGGCACCAGCGCAGAATGGCCTTTTGCGCGTGCAGGCGGTTTTCGGCCTCGTCAAAGACCACGGATTGCGGGCCATCCATGACCGAGGACGTGACTTCCTCTCCTCGGTGCGCGGGCAGGCAATGCATGAACAGGGCCTCTTTGCCAGCCGCGGCCATAAGGTCTTCGTTGACCTGATAGGCCCGCAAAATATTGTGCCTGCGTTCGCGCGTTGATTGGGCGTCATGCATCGAAACCCAGGTGTCTGCGACGATCAGGTCAGCGCCTTCAACCGCCCGCCACGGATCACGCTGAACGCGCACATCGACGCCTTTTTCGCGTGCCGCATCCATATATCCGCGATCCGGATCCAATTGCTGTGGCCCCGAGAACGTGATCGAAAACCCGAACTTTTCAGCCGCATGCAGGAAGGATCCAAAGACATTGTTCCCATCCCCCACCCAGACGACGTTCTTTCCGGCGATCGGGCCGCGGTGTTCCTCATATGTCAGGACATCCGCCATGATCTGACAGGGGTGGGACCGGTCTGTCAGGCCATTGATCACCGGCACCGTCGCGTGTTCGGCCATTTCATGCAGGACGCTTTCGTCAAAGGTGCGGATCATGATCAGATCGACATAGCGCGACAACACGCGCGCCGTATCGGCAATCGTTTCACCGTGGCCCAATTGCATATCCTGCCCGGACAGAACCATCGACTGCCCCCCCAACTGGCGCACGCCAACATCAAAGGACACGCGCGTGCGCGTTGACGGTTTTTCAAAGATCAACGCAACCATCCGCCCGTCAAGCGGCTGATCGTCGTCCGGTGTGCCACGCGGACGCCCGGCGCGGGCCTCTTTCATTGTGCGCGCGCCATCTATCATTGCGCGCAGGTCCGCTTTGTCCGTCGTGTGAATATCAAGAAAGTGTTTCATCTTTGTGTTCTGTCTTTTCGTATTCAAAGGGACCTGCCCGGCCCGAATTCGTGAGGGTCCGCGCGATCAGAATGGCGAGGACGGCCTTGTTTCAGTTCGCGGCCTCCCGCCATCCGGGCCATCAGGCGTCCGATGCATCACTGCCGGACCTGAACGCGCGGATATTGCCGCAGGGATAATGCGCAGCCGCTGAAAATGATCAGCCATTCGACACTGCCTCGGCCGCCTTATCCAGACGGGCGACCGCCTCGGACAGGTCATCGTCGGTGATGTTCAGCGCCGGCAACAGGCGCACCACATTGTCAGCCGCAGGCACTGTGATGACTTGGGCGTCATATCCGGCCTGGACGACATCCGAGTTCAACGCGACGCATTTCAATCCCAGCATCAATCCCTGCCCGCGCACTTCGGCAAAGACATCCGGATGGCTGGCGATCAGACCCTCCAGCTTTTGACGCAGCAGCGCCGCCTTGCGCGTCACCTCGGCCAGGAATTCCGGCGCGGCCACCGTGTCCAGAACCGCTGTTCCCACCGCACAGCCCAATGGGTTGCCGCCATAGGTTGACCCGTGGGTGCCAACCGTCATTCCAGCCGCCGCGCGTTCCGTCGCCAGCACGGCCCCCAATGGAAACCCGCCGCCGATGCCCTTGGCCACCATCATGATATCAGGCGTGATCCCGGCCCATTCGTGGGCGAACAATCGCCCGGTCCGCCCCACACCACATTGCACCTCGTCCAGGATCAAAAGCGCGCCGGTTTCATCACAAATCGCGCGCAGCGCCTTGAGGAATTCGTCGCTGGCGGGAACGATCCCGCCTTCGCCCTGAATGGGTTCAACCATGATCGCCGCCGTCTGGTCACCAACCGCCGCCTTGACCGATTCAATATCGTTGAACGGCAATTGTTTGAACCCCGGCAGCAACGGGCCAAACCCCTTGACCATTTTTTCCGTGTTAACGGCGGCAATCGCCGCCGAAGACCGACCATGGAAAGCGCCATGGAATGTCAGGATTTCCACCCGTTCCGGCGCGCCGGTTTCATAGTGATATTTCCGGGCCATTTTCACCGCCAATTCGCAGCTTTCGGTGCCGGAATTGGTAAAAAAAACTGTGTCCGCAAAGCTGTTGGCGACCAGTTTGTCGGCCAGTTCCTGTTGTTGGGGAATCTCGTACAGGTTGGACAGGTGCCAGATTTTTGACGCCTGATCGGTCAAGGCCTGAACAAGTGTCGGATTGGCATGGCCAAGCGCATTCACTGCAATCCCGGCGCCAAGGTCTAGAAATCGGCGGCCGTCCTCTTCGATCAGCCAGGAACCTTCGCCCTTCACAAAGTGAAGCGGCGCGCGGGAATAGGTCGGCAGGACGGACGGGATCATCTGAATTTCCTTAGGAATTAGGGAGCCATGACAGAGCATGAGGCTCAGGTCCAAGTCAATATTGAGAGTGTTTGAAAGGCGTGCGCATTGCGCACAGGATCACGGGACGTCAGGCGCGGTTGCGTCGGCGTCGGGTCGCGGTGGAATGGGCGGCCAGTGTGATCATGCGGGCGATGTACTGGAATTTTGGCCGCGTGGAAAGGGGGTTTTGACACGCGCATTGGCAGGGCCACGCCACAAGGGGTGAGGTGCAGCGCGCTGAAACGAGCCGTCAAAAGAAACTTTGTGGGTCAATATCGACCGACAGGCGGAAATCCTTTGGCAGTGCCAGCGGCACCAGCCAACGCGCGATGGCGTCCTGAATGGCGGCCCCTTTGGGTGCTTTGACCAAAAGGCGCACACGGTGACGGCCCCGGATGCGGGCGATCGGGGCGGGGGCCGGGCCATAAACTTCGGCGTCAATCTCGCGCAGGGGGGCTGTGTTGCGGGCCAGTTCGGTGCCGATGCGCATGGCTTCGGCCGGATCGGTCGAGGACAGAACCAGCCCTGCAAGGCGGCCGTAGGGGGGCATGGCGATGGCGCGGCGCGTTTCGGCCTCGGTGCGCCAGAATGCTTCTTCGTCGCCTGACAGGATCGCGCGGATCACCGGGTGGTCCGGCTGGTGGGTCTGCATCAACGCGGTTCCGGGGCGGTCCGCACGCCCGGCCCGGCCTGACACCTGGCGCATCAATTGGAACGTGCGTTCGGCGGCGCGCAAGTCCGACCCCTGTAACCCCAGGTCAGCATCAATCACCCCGACCAGCGTCAACAGGGGAAAATTATGTCCCTTGGCGACAAGCTGCGTGCCAATCACAACGTCCGCCGCCCCGGCGGCGATGGCATCGATCCGTTCCTTGAGGGCGCGGGCAGACCCGAACAGGTCCGACGACAGGGTCGCGATGCGGGCATCGGGGAACAGCGCCTGTGCCTCTTCGGTCAGGCGTTCGACACCGGGGCCGATGGGGGCAAGTTTGCCTTCGACCTGACAGGACGGGCAGGCCTGGGGAATGTCGCGACTGTCGCCGCATTGGTGGCAAATCAGGCGTTTTTGAAACCTGTGTTCGACCATGGATGCGGAACAATGGTCGCAGGTGACCTGTTCGCCACAGGCCCGACACAGCGTGATCGGGGCATATCCGCGCCGGTTGATGAACATCAGCGCCTGTTCGCCCTTGGCGATGCGATCCGCGATTGCGTTTTGCAACGTGGGCGAAATCCAGCGCCCGGATGTCATCGCTTCGTTCCGCATGTCGATGGCCCGCATGTCAGGCAGAACAGAATCGCCAAAACGTGAAGCAAGATCAAGGCGTTGGTATTTCCCCGCCTCGGCATTGGCCCAGCTTTCAAGGCTGGGCGTGGCCGATGCCAGAACCACCTGCGCCCCGCAAAGCGACGCGCGCAGAACCGCCATGTCGCGCGCATTATAAAGCACGCCGTCCTCTTGCTTGTAGGACCCGTCGTGTTCTTCATCCACGACGATCAGCCCCAGATCGCGGAACGGCAGAAACAGGGCCGATCGCGCACCAACGACCAGTTCCGCGCCCCCCTGCCCCACCATTTTCCAAATCCGGCGGCGTTCGGTCATCGTGACACCGTAATGCCATTCCGCCGGGCGCGCGCCGAACCGTGCCTCGACGCGTTTCAGGAATTCAGATGTCAACGCGATTTCCGGCAGCAACACCAGCGCCTGACGGCCCGCGGCCAGACAGCGCGCGACGGTTTCAAGGTAGACTTCGGTCTTGCCCGATCCGGTCACACCGCGCAGCAGCGTCGTGCCATAGGTGCCCGCATCAATCCCCTTGGACAATGCGGCGGCGGCGGCGGTCTGATCGTCTGTCAGCGGCTTGCCGGATCGCGTGGTGTCAAGCCGCGCAAAGGCGGTGTCGCGTGGGGCTGCCTCTTCGCGCACGGCGCCGGATTTCACCAGCCCCTTGATCACCGATGACGATGTGCCTGCCTCCTCGCTCAGCTCCTTCAGGGTAAAGGCCGTGTCGCGATGCGCCTCTAACACCTCAAGCACGCGGGTGCGCGCGTCGGTCATCCGGGATGGTTCGCCGCTGCCCAGACGATAGATCGTGCGCATCGACGGCGGGTCACTTAGCCCCGGCGCGCGGGTGGCAAGGCGCAGCATGGCGGCCATGGGTGTCAATGTATAGGCGGCGGTGCGGATCAGGAATTCACGCATTTCATCGCGCATCGGCGCCACATCCAGAACCCGCGTGACGGGCCGAATTTTGGACAGGTCAAAATCGCCGCGCCCCGGCCCCCAGACAACGCCCAACACCTGGCGCGGCCCCAGCGGAACCTGCACAAATGCCCCGGTTGCGCAGCCCCCTTCGGGCGCGCGGTAATCCAGCGTGCGGTCAAAGGGCTGTGTCGTCAAAACAGCGACCAACGCACCTTTGTCATGAAAATCAGGATCATCGGATGATGTCGGCAAGCGGGCAGACCTCTGGCTGTGCCGCCGGTCCAACGGCAGGCTTTCAGAGCGACAGCTTATGCGCTAACAGGGGGGCAAGTCCAACCCGCCAGAGGCAATGCACCCATGAAATTCTTTGTCGACACAGCCGAGATTGACGCAATCCGCGAGCTTTACGCTTTGGGGATGGTTGACGGCGTCACCACAAACCCATCGCTGATCATGAAATCGGGCCGCGATATCAAGGAAGTGACCAAGGAGATCTGCGATCTGGTCGATGGTCCGGTCAGCGCCGAAACCGTCGCGATGGATGCCGAAGGCATGATCGCAGAGGGGCGCGAATTGGCCAAGATTGCCGACAATATCGCGATCAAGGTGCCACTGACATGGGATGGCCTAAAGGCGTGCAAGGCGCTGACCGATGAGGGGCGCATGGTCAACGTCACCCTATGCTTTTCCGCCAATCAGGCGCTTTTGGCGGCCAAGGCGGGGGCGACATTTGTCAGCCCGTTCATTGGGCGGTTGGACGACATCAACCTTGATGGCATGGAGTTGATCCAGGACATCCGCATCATCTTTGACAATTACGGATACGAAACCGAAATCCTGGCAGCGTCGATCCGCAGCGTGAACCACATGACCGACGCGGCGCGCATTGGTGCGGACGTGGCCACCGCGCCACCCAACGTGATCAAGGCAATGGTTGCCCACCCGCTGACCGACAAAGGGTTGGAAGGGTTCATGGCCGACTGGGCCAAGACCGGGCAGAAAATTTTGTAATTAGCGCTCCTTAGCGCGCTTTCTTTAACACGATTTGCGATTGGGCATTTGAAACGGGCGCGCGGGAACCGCGCCCGCCCGACCGCGCTGTCGCCCTATGCCCGCTGTTGATGACACCTGCGCGTCAATGACAAAATTCCGTGGATTTCAACAGCATGACCCCCGCGCCGGTTCGCGGCGTCGGGGCGCGGGCGCAACACTTTCGTCCGGGTTACATGGCGGGGTGCGATTTGCCTGCACAGGGCCGCCTGCCCTCTGGTAAGGTTTTGCCAAAGAAAAATGAGCAGGCAATGAAAAACAACAGTTTAAAGATCGAAGGTGATTTGCGCGAGCAGATCATCGACCAGCCCGATGTCATCCTGAATGATCTGGACCTGATGCGCGCCCTTGTGGCCGCAAACGAACGTTCGCTTGGCGGCAATGTTGTCGATCTGCGTGGCATCGCGATGGAACGGCTTGAGGCGCGGTTGGACCGGCTTGAGGACACGCATCGTTCGGTGATCGCGGCGGCCTATGAAAACCTTGCCGGGATGAACCAGGTGCATCGCGCCGTCCTGCGTATGCTGGACCCAATGGATTTTGAGGTATTTCTACGTGATCTTGGCGGCGAAGTGGCCGAGATTCTGGGCCTCGACTTTGTTCATCTGGTGCTGGAAACGCTGCAAAGTGACGATGACCCGGCGGTGCGCCGCCTTGGGGCTGTTCTGCGCGTGGTGCCACCGGGATTCGTGCATGAATATGTCGATCGCGAAAGAAACGCGCCGGCCCGTCAGGTTGTTCTGCGCCAGCTCAGCCAGGGCACCCCGGATGTCTATGGCGAAAACGCTGAATGGGTCCGTTCCGAAGCCTGCCTGCGGCTTGATTTCGGCCCCGGCCGTTTGCCCGGCATGCTGGTGATGGGCTCCGAAGACCCGCATATGTTTTCACCTCAACAGGGCACCGACCTGCTGTCGTTCTTTGCCAGCACGTTTGAGCGCACGATGCGGCGCTGGCTGTCGTGAGCCTGATCTCGCCCGCCGCACGGGACGCGCTGTCGCGTTTTCTGGACGGTGAGCGGGCGCTAAAGAACGCAAGCGAAAACACGATCACCGCCTATGCGGGTGATCTGGCGGATTTCCTGGCCTTCATGGGCGAACACAAGGGGCTGGCCCAGGGGTTGGGCCCGTTAAGGGAAACCAGTGTCAGCGACATGCGCGCATGGATGGCCTTTACCCGTGGGCATGGTGTTGGCGCACGCTCACTTGCGCGGAAATTGTCGGCCGTCAAAACCTTTTATCGCTGGCTGGCCGAACGCGAAGATTTCGACCCCACCGCCGTCCTGCTGGCGCGCGCGCCGAAATACCAGCGCAAACTACCGCGCCCATTGGCCGAAGATGCCGCCGTGCAAATGATTGAAACCGTTGCGTTTCAATCCGAAGAAAAATGGGTCCAGGCCCGCGATATGGCCGTTTTGACGTTGCTTTATGGCTGTGGATTGCGGATTTCCGAGGCGCTTTCGCTTGGCGCGCGGGATCTGCCGTTGGCGGATACGCTGCGCATTATCGGCAAGGGGGGCAAGGAACGCGTCGTGCCCATGATACGTCCTGCGCGCGACGCGATCGAGGCATATCTGAACCTGTGTCCTTACCCGTGCGAGGGCGATGACCCGCTGTTTCGCGCCATTCGGGGCGGGCCATTGTCCGCGCGCACCATTCAAAAGGTGATGGAACAGGCGCGCAATCAACTGGGCCTGCCTGCCACGGCAACGCCCCACGCAATGCGCCATTCCTTTGCCACGCATTTGCTGAACGCGGGCGGCGATCTGCGGTCAATTCAGGAATTGCTGGGCCACGCGAGCCTGTCAACAACCCAGGCCTATACGGCAGTGGACACCGCCCGTCTGATGGAAGTTTACGCCGCCGCCCACCCCCGTGCGCAAACACGCCCCCCGGCGCGGGCGCGTTGAACCCACAGGGATTTTGCGGCATGACCCTTTCATGACTTTACGCGCCAAGGCACTTGCCGTTCATTTGCTCACCGCTTCGGGCGCGGTGTTTGCCATGTTGGCCATGCTGGCCGCCGTGGACGAAAAATGGAGCCTGATGTTCCTGTGGCTGGTCGTTGCCTTTTTCGTTGATGGGATCGACGGACCATTGGCACGTAAATACGACGTGAAATTCAACGCGGCCGAATTCGACGGCGTTCTGCTGGATTTGATCATCGACTATCTGACCTATGTGTTCATTCCCGCCTTTGCGCTGTTCAAATCAGGGCTGTTGCCGGGATGGACGGGGTGGATCGCGATCATCATCATCACATTCGCCAGTGCGATGTATTTTGCCGATACACGCATGAAAACAAGGGACAATTCGTTTTCCGGGTTTCCGGGGTGCTGGAACATGCTGGTGCTGGTTCTATTCGCTTTGGAACCGAATTTCTGGGTGATCCTGTTCATCGTGACCGTTTTGGCGATTGCCATGTTCTTGCCGTTGAAATTCGTGCATCCGGTGCGCACGGAACGGTGGCGGATTGTCACCCTTCCCATGGCGTTGATCTGGACAGGGTTCGCAGGCTGGGCCGCATGGGTGGATTTCCACCCGGACAGCTGGGCGCATTGGGGGTTGGTGGTGTCGTCGCTTTACCTTTTGTTCGCAGGCGTCCTTCAGCAGGCGATGCCAAGGCCGTTCAAATAGGGCGGCGCAATCTGCCAGCTGTTATTGCAGGACATAGGGCTGTTTCAGCCACGCCTGCAATTGCGCCGTGGTCTGATCCGGGCGTTCGATTGGCAACAGATGGCCAGCATCGGGCACGACGGCCAGCCGGGAATTGGGGATCAGTTCCGCCATGAATTCGTGGCGCTTCACGGGCGTCAACGTGTCCTGATCGCCGCACATCACCAATGCGGGCACACGTATCTTGCGCAGGGTGGCCTGTTGATCGCGGCGGCGTTGCAGCGCGCGCATCTGGCTGGCAAAAACGGTCGCTCCAAGGGCCTGACCCATTTCAAGAAATTGGTTCATCGCGGCAATCCGCCCCGGACCGGGCGCAAAATATTCCGGCAGCATCACCTCGCGCAGGGCTTCTTCCAGGCGTCCGGCGCGGGCGCGCACGATGGTCGGCTCGCGTTCGGCTGCCTGTTGGGGGGTGTCGGCCAATGGGGAACACGACACGAACGCAGCCCTCAGCACCCTTTCGGGGGCGCGGCGCAAAATCTCCATCGCGACGATCCCGCCCATCGACAGGCCAACAAGCGCAAACTTGGCCGGCAATTGCGACAAAAGCTCAGATGCGATTTCCTCCATCCGTTCACCGCGTGTCGGCAAGGCGATCGTGATGGTGCGATCCGGCGCCAGCGCGCGGATCTGGGCGTGAAACACGCTTGCGTCGCACATCATACCGGGGATCAGAACCAGCGGTTCGCCCATACTGCGTTTCCTCCTGTCCGGGCTTATCATGCGCGGTGCGGTCAGAGTGCCACGTTACGCGGCGAAATCAAGGGACGGCCCGGCATTGGGCGAACTGGCGCTGAAGGCTTGCGTTTTCTGTCACGCCGCAGCGACAAGGCCCAACACCTCGGTCAGGCGATCAACGACAAGGGCAAGGCATGCATCATCTGAAAACCGGTGATCCGCATCCTTGACGATTTCCAGATGCATGTCCGGCCCTTCGGCGTGATCCAGCAGGCGCAATGCCACCGCCAGATCCACCGATGTATCCGCCGTGCCCTGAAGGAACCGTACCGGGAACGGCAAAGGCAAAGGATCACGCAAGACAAGGTTGTCGCGACCGTCCTCGATCAGTTTGCTGGTGATGATATAGGGTTCGTCATAATCGGACGGCAGGGCCACCTGCCCGACCATTTCCAATGCCAGTCTTTGCGCCTTGTCGAACCCGGCCCACATGCTGTCCTGGGTGAAATCGGGCGCGGCGGCAATGGTGACAAGGCCCGCGATCCTGTCGGGCATGTGTTTGGTCAACAGCAGGGAAATCCAGCCGCCCATCGACGATCCGACCAGCACAATAGGCCCCTTGGTCAGCGCCGCGATGGCGGCTTTGGCGTCGGCGGTCCAATCACTGATGCATCCGTCGGTAAAGTCACCGTCGCTTTGACCATGCCCGGAATAATCGACCCGCAAAAAGGCTCGCCCGTTGGCGCGCGCCCATTCTTCAAGGTGCAGCGCCTTGGACCCTTCCATGTCGGATTTGAATCCGCCCAGAAACACAATGACAGGCCCCTGCCCGGCTGTCAGATGATAGGCTAGTCGCCGCCCTGATGATGTTTCCAAGAATAGTGGTTGTGTCATGGCGCGGCTCCGTTGATCGGGGCCTTTCTGGCATCACGCGGCGGGCTTGTCAGCCCCGTGTTTGCGACCAGGGGTGGCGCGCCAAACGGACCGGTCCCGTGATTTTGGGGGCACATTGCGCCCGTGACGCTGGGGGCAATCCCCGAAACGCCAACCGCCGCCCGGCGTGGCGGGTCGCCATATTGCGACAGGGCGACGCGCAAAGACCATTCCGCTGGCCCCGATGCTTGACACTGTGCGCGCCCACGATCACTTAAGGCGCAACACATAACCCGCAACCGGGCGTTCCGTGGGCGCCAAACTGACGAGGAGTGCACATGGCACAGATCTCTCTCACCTTTCCTGACGGCAATTCCAAAGATGTCCCAGCCGGGATCACCCCGGGTGAAGTGGCCGAAGGTATTTCCAAATCCCTGGCCAAAAAGGCGATCAGCGCAACCGTGAACGGCGCGCATTACGATCTGCAATGGCCGATCGAAGCGGATGCAGACATTGCCATCCACACGATGCAGGACGACGATCAGGCCAACGAACTGGTGCGCCACGAT
Organism: Pseudooceanicola sp.; assembly: GCA_050633485.1. Classification (GTDB taxonomy): domain Bacteria; phylum Pseudomonadota; class Alphaproteobacteria; order Rhodobacterales; family Rhodobacteraceae; genus Pseudooceanicola. The sequence goes on along the minus strand of JBOEGP010000005.1, from coordinate 31,990 downwards.
CTGGCGCATATCATGGCCCGCGCGGTTCAGGAATTGTGGCCGGACGTCAAGGTCACCATCGGCCCGGTGATCGCCAATGGCTGGTATTACGATTTCGACCGTCAGGAACCGTTTTCCAGCGAAGACCTTGGCGCGATTGAGAAAAAGATGCGCGAGATCATCAACAAACGCGATCCTGTGCGCACCGAAGTCTGGGACCGCGATGTTGCGATCAAATATTACACGGACCGCGACGAACCCTACAAAGTCGAATTGATCGACGCGATCCCCGGCAATGAACCTTTGCGGATGTATTGGCATGGCGACTGGCAGGATCTGTGCCGTGGTCCGCACCTTCAGCACACCGGTCAGGTGCCGGCGGATGCGTTCAAGCTGATGTCGGTGGCTGGTGCCTATTGGCGCGGCGACAGTGACCGCGCGATGTTGCAACGGATTTATGGCGTTGCCTTCACCGGCAAGGAAAAGCTGAAAGCGCACCTGCATATGCTGGAGGAAGCCGCCAAGCGCGATCACCGCAAGCTGGGCCGCGAAATGGACCTGTTCCATATGCAGGAAGAGGCCCCCGGCCAGGTGTTCTGGCACCCCAATGGCTGGACGGTTTACACAGAGCTTCAGGATTACATGCGCCGCAAGCAACGCGCAGGCGGCTATGTTGAGGTGAACACGCCCCAGGTGGTTGACCGCAAATTGTGGGAAGCGTCCGGGCATTGGGAAAAGTATCAGGATCACATGTTCATCGTCGAAGTTGACGAAGAACATGCGCGCGAAAAATCCATCAACGCGCTGAAACCGATGAATTGTCCCTGCCACGTTCAGATTTTCAACCAAGGGCTGAAAAGCTATCGTGACTTGCCGTTGCGCATGGCCGAATTCGGGTCCTGCAACCGGTATGAGCCGTCGGGGGCCTTGCATGGGATCATGCGGGTGCGCGGATTTACGCAGGATGACGGGCACATCTTTTGCGCCGAGGATCAGATCGAAGTGGAAACCGCCGAATTCATCACGTTCCTGAGCGGCGTCTACCGCGACCTTGGGTTTGAGAACTTCAAGGTCAAATTTTCGGACCGGCCGGACACCCGCGCCGGGTCTGACGCGGTTTGGGACAAGGCGGAAACCGCATTGCTGGACGCAACACGTGCGGCGGGCATCGAACCCGAACTGAACCCCGGAGAAGGCGCGTTTTATGGGCCGAAACTGGAATTCGTTCTGACCGACGCCATTGGCCGCGACTGGCAATGCGGCACGCATCAGGTGGACTTTGTGCTGCCCGAACGGCTTGACGCGACCTATGTCGGGGCGGATGGCGACAGGCATCGCCCGGTGATGTTGCACCGCGCGACTTTGGGGTCTTTCGAACGGTTCATCGGCATCCTGATCGAAGAACACGCAGGCAAATTGCCGATCTGGCTGGCCCCGCGGCAGGTGGTTGTGGCCTCCATCGTTTCGGACGCCGATGCCTATTGCCTTGAGGTGGTCGCGGCCCTGCGCGCGGCCGGCGTGCGGGCCGAAGCCGATCTGCGTAACGAAAAGATCAACTATAAGGTGCGCGAACATTCGGTTGGCAAGGTGCCCTATATCCTGGCCTGCGGGATGAAAGAGATTGACGAGCGCACCGTGTCCACCCGGCGATTGGGGGAAAAGCAGACAAAGGTTCAGTCACTGGACGACATTGTTGCTGAATTGTCCGTGGCCGCCACGCCGCCCGACTTGCGGTGACCCGAACATCCTGATCACCCGGCGCGGGGATGTCGCGCGCCGGGTGATCTGTTTGAAGTATTGATAAGGGGCCTTCGCAGCGGTGGCCCCGAATATCCCCCCCGAAAACGCCGATGCGGTCAAATCCCAAACGGGTCTTTGCCATCTGTTCCCCATTGAGGTGGTCAAAAATCTGGCGCACATAGGCGTTGCGCTTGGGCAGATATGGAACATCTTCGATGACCACGCTTTTGGGAATTTTCACCAACGCACCAATCTATGTCTGGCCCCTATTGATCGCGTTGATCTTTGTGGGACTGCACGCGCGCAAAGATCGCGAAACGTCAGTTTATCCGATGCTGGCCCTGCCGTTGCTGGCAATTGCCGGGTTTGCCAACCTGTTAAGCCTGCCGGATCAGACTACCACGTGGACAAGTTGGGGCGCCGCCTATGCCCTGGGGGCCGCAATTGGCTTTTGGCTTCAATCGGGATGGATCACATGGCGGCGCGGAATGCGCGTTGGATTGCGTGGGGAATGGGCCACCTTGATCATGGTCATGGTCATTTTCTGGACCAGCTTTGCCATGGGATTCCTGGGGGCTGTCGCGCCGGATCGGTTGGCCACCGCGCCATTGTCGATCCTGTTGCCCGCCATCGAAGCGGTCGGATCGGGGTTTTTCCTTGGCCGTGTTATCCGCGTGCTGACCACGCGATCGGCCCCCGCCGCTCCTTAGGCAAATGTTACAGTTTTCGCCCTTTCCGTGATCGCACCGGCGTGGCGTAACAATCCGGGCCGTGATGTTACAAGTTCGACGGAAAATTCCCGCGCATTCGTAACAATATTGCGCAATGCCACGCGCAAATCTGCGAAAACACCTCACGGAAAAGTCACGACAGCTAACGCATCCGTGTCTGACGGGCTCGTGAGTGGTTTGGGGGCGCAGCACTCCGCTAGGTTATGGACATCGCATCACAGCATGCGGACACGCCACAACATTTGGGAGCATTATCATGTCCATTACAAAAACCGCCGCCGTCGCTGGCGCACTTGCCGCAGCAATCGCAGCCTCCGCAACCACAGCTAGCGCCGCGTCACACGAAGCAAAGGAAAAATGCTTTGGTGTGTCGATGGCTGGTAAAAACGACTGCGCCGCTGGCCCAGGCACCACATGCGCCGGGACGTCCAAAGTTGACTACCAGGGCAACGCATGGACGCTTGTCAAAGCTGGCACATGCACCTCGATGGAGCTTCCTGCCATGGCGGACGGCACCAAGCGCATGGGCTCGCTCAAGGCACTTGACCGCGACCTGCCGATGAAGGGCTAATTCCCTTTTGGCGCGCCTGCCCCCTCGGACAGGCGCGCCAGACCTGCTATGGTCTTGTCATAGGGAGGATCCGCCATGCTCGAACGCGTTACGCAAAATGGCCTGCCCGCATTGCCGGGCGTTGGGTACAAACCACAGCATTACGCCGCGATCATCGCCGATCCCGCCCCCGTGGGCTGGCTGGAAATCCACGCCGAAAACTATATGGGGCAAGGTGGGCGCCCCTTGGCGCAGCTGCGCCATCTTGCAGAACGCTTTCCGATTTCCGTGCACGGCGTGGGCCTGTCCATCGGCGGCGAAGGCCCGCTGGACGCGGATCACCTTGCCCGGCTGAAACATCTGTGTGACTGGCTGGAACCGGCCAGCTTTTCCGAACACCTTGCCTGGTCCAGTCATGAAAGCGCATTTCTGAACGACCTGCTGCCCCTGCCCTATACCAATGACACGTTAACCCGCGTTGCCGATCACATCGACCAGGTGCAGGGCGTGCTGGGCCGCAAGATGCTGTTGGAAAACCCGTCAAGTTACCTTGCCTTTGCCGAAAGCACCTGGTCCGAGGTTGATTTCCTGACGGAACTGGCCCGGCGCACCGGATGCGGGCTGTTGCTGGATGTGAACAACGTTTTTGTGTCGGCCACCAATCTGGACATGGATGCCCGCGCATATCTGGCCCAGTTCCCGTTGGACCACGTGGGCGAAATCCACCTTGGCGGCCACGATGANNTGATCGACAGCCACGGCCGCGAGGTCGTCGATCCGGTCTGGGCCTTGCTGGATGCCACGCTTGCCCAGGGTGGGCCGCGCCCGGTTTTGATCGAATGGGATAACGATGTACCGGATTGGCCAATCCTGGCCGCCGAAGCGAAACGCGCCGCCCGCGCGTTGGATCACGCCCAAGACCGGGTGCCCGCATGATCGCGACACAGGCCGATTTTCGCAACGCGATCCTGGATTCTAACCTCCCTACCCCTAAAAACCTGCAAGACGGTCGTGGCGCGCCCGCCGGACGCCGGTTTGCCGTTTATCGCAACAATGTCGCGGTGTCCCTGACCGATGCCCTGGAAACCGGGTTTCCCACGGTTGCAAAACTTTTGGGGGATGAAAACTTTCGCCCTTTGGCGGGGCTGTTCCTGCGCGCCAACCCACCGCAATCGCCTTTGATGATGGACTATGGCGCAGGGTTTCCCGAATTTCTGGCGGGGATCGAGGCACTGTCGGACCTGGGGTATCTTCCCGATGTCGCCCGCCTGGATCTGGCCATGCGCGGATCCTACCACGCCGCAGACACAACCCCGATCCTGTCCGAAGTCCTGATCAATTTGCCGCCCCACGCGCTGGACGGTGCGCGTTTTTCATTGGCCCCGGCGGTGCAATTGATCCGGTCGGAATGGCCGATCCATGGCATATATCAATTCAATCACGTTGACGGCGCCCCCCAGCCCACGCCCCGGGGCGAAGACGTGCTGATCACCCGCCCGGATTTTGATCCGATGCCGCGCCTGTTGCCCCACGGTGGCGGCGCGTTCGTGGCGCAATTGATGGCGGGGGCCGCGCTTGGCGTCGCTTTGGATGCGGTTCCCGACGATGTCCCCGAATTTGACCTGACCGCGATGCTGACCCTGCTGATGCAGGACGGCTGCATCGCCCAAGTGGAGTGTCCAGAATGACCCGGATCATGACCCTTATCGCGCGGTTTGATCCGCTTTTGCCCCTGCTCGCACGGGTGATTTTCGCCGCCGTGCTGTTCCGGTATTTCTGGGCCTCGGGGCTGACCAAACTGGGCGACGGGGTATTCGGATTTTTGAATCCGTCTGTCGGGGCCTATGCGCAGATTTTCCCAAAACAGCTTGAGGCGGTCGGCTATGATGCCTCCCAACTCAGCACGTTTCACGATCTGGTGGTTCTGGCCGGCACCTGGAGCGAGTTTTTGTTGCCCGTGGCCGTGGTTCTGGGGTTGTTCACCCGTCTGGCCGCGCTTGGCATGATCGGGTTCATCGCGGTGCAAAGCCTGACAGACCTTTATGGCCACGGCGGCATAGAACATGCCGAAACCCTTGGTGCGTGGTTCGACAGCGCGCCCGATGGCGTCATTCTGGACCAGCGATCGTTCTGGGTGTTCCTGATGGTGGTTCTGGTGATCAAGGGGGCCGGTTGGCTGTCGTTGGACGGGCTGATCTTTAGAAATGCGCCTTGGGTTCGTCAGGCTTCCCCGCAGCCAGCGCCATAATCCCGGCCACGGCGCAGAACCCCATTGGGAACAGGGTGAACACGTTCACGCCAAAACCAAAATACATGCCAAGGGCCGACAGCAGCAACAGCACCCCGCCCCACAGGGCACGCACCTTGGCCATGCCCGCCCCGGCAAGCGCCAAAAGCGGCGACAGGAACGATGCCGCGCGGATCATATCGACATTGGCGACCTGTTCGAACAGGCCTTCGACCTCACCAAAGCGTTCGACCGCTTCGGTATAGCCATAGCTGGCCATTCCAACGACAAGCCCCAATAGCCCGCCGATCAGTCCAAGGATCAAGGCCGCATTGCGCATCCGTTCACTCCTGCCTGCCGGGCGGTGTCAAACGCCAAGCGCCTTTTGCACGTCAACGCCCCACCCCAGGTAGAGCGTGCCACCCGCGTCAATCAGGGGGCGTTTCATCAATGTGGGGTGATCCCGGATCAACGCAAGGACCGGCCGTTCACGATCAGATTCCCCAAGACCGCGCCAGGTGGTGGACCGTGTGTTGAGCAAATCTTTGCCGAACGCCGCCAGCGCACGGTCCAGCAAATCGGGTGGAAACCCATCTGAACGCACATCGTGCAAAACGGCATTATCCAGCTTTTTCAATGCCTTTCGGCATGTGTCGCAGGTCTTTATTCCATAAATGATCATGTCTTCCCCCCCCGGCGGCATGGGTGAAATACTGTGCAATTCTCAAAAACGCACGCCGTTTTCCTTGATTTTTGCCGCCGCCCTGTAATCCTGTCATCGTGACAGTGGCCGTTCGGGCCAAGGCGGGACACCGCCCGACCTGACCGAAACCGACTGTCCAAAGGGCCCCGACCCATATGGGGCGAAGACAGAAGGAGAGACGGAATGCCGGTTGGCACCGTAAAATGGTTCAATACCACCAAGGGCTTTGGTTTCATTGCCCCCGAAGACGGCGGCAAGGATGTGTTTGTGCATATTTCAGCCGTGGAACGATCTGGCCTGACCGGGCTGGCTGACGACCAAAAGGTCGAATATGCGCTGGAAGATGGTCGCGACGGACGACAGATGGCGGGCGATCTGAAACTGCTGTGACGGTCAGTTTCACGGGGGTGCCGACCCCTTGTTAATCGCCCTGTAGAATACCGAAAGGGCGCCCAATTCAGGCGCCCTTTTCATAATGGTGTCAACGGATTGCCTCGCGGGATTAGCCCTGCGGGGATTTCGACCCGTCCCAATAGCCTTCGGGTGATTTCGACCCGTTCCAGCGTGCCTTGGGCGCGTGGTAGGCCTTGCGCCCGGTCGGATGCGCCTTCATCGACGAATAGGATACCGATTGGTTGGGTGTGCCACAGCAGACCACACCGCCCAGAACGACCGGCTGAAGGCCGGCAGGGCAATAATTGGCCGATGCTTTGTAAGGATAAAGCTTGGCTTCTTGCGCCATCGCTGGTGCCGCGCCCAGCGTAAGACAGGCAAGGCCCGCTCCGAAAAGGACTGTCTTCATAAAGGTTACCCCGATGCAGATTTCCGCCCCCAGCGGACGGAATATGTCACCGCGAATCCTACGGGGTGGGCCGAGTCCGTCAAGGCAAGCGACAGAAACACTGCGTTTCAGGGGGCGTGCGTGGCAAACGGGCCACCGTTGGGAGGAGTGTTTGCGCCGCCCCGTTGATCATGGGGTCGCGATGCGGATCGGCCGGGATGAACGCCAGACGTGTCTTGGCACGACGAACTTGGAACACTCCGCTTTTGGGCGTTACCCCAAAAACCCCTCAAACTCCCGCCATTCCCGTTTGCTCATGCCGCAATTTTCTGCGGTGACCTCTTCGCCGTTCAGCATCCGGCGCAGACAGTCCATCATTTGCGATGACATGGTGACGGCCCCAAGGCGGTAATCCTCGAACGCCTTGTACGCGAATGGAACCCAATCGGCCACGACATTACAGATCGCATCGGCATAGACCCGGATTTCGTATTGGGCATGGGCATCCGCACGCAGGCGCAGGAAATGCAGAAGGTTGTGCAGATCGACCTTCCAATACCATTGGGTATAGATATTGGCGGGTAGATTCATGCGGGCCAATTCGCGGGCCAATCCCTGTTGGCCATCGTCGGAAATCATGGATTGATAGTGATCATAGGCGCGATCGGAATCCTGTTTCAGCCAATCCAGGACGCGCGCGGCTTCTTCGCCTTCCAACAATTCGCCCCGGCCCTGATTGTTCACCACGGATTGCGCATTCAGCGCGTCGGGCGCGGGGATATAGAATTCGCGGTCCAGGATGGAATAGCGGGCCGAGTATTCGTTCACATTCGCTGTGCGGTGGCGAATCCACTGGCGCGCGACAAAGACCGGCAGCTTCACGTGCAGCTTGATTTCGCACATTTCAAACGGCGTCGAATGCCAGTGGCGCATCAGATACCGGATCAGGCCTTCGTCATTCTGGACCGATTTCGTGCCCTTGCCATAGCTGACGCGCGCCGCCTGACAGATCGCCGCGTCATCCCCCATATAATCGACCACCCGCACAAATCCGTGGTCCAGAACCGGTATGGCTTTGTAAAGATGCGCTTCTATGCCTTCGGAGACAGTGCGAAGCGTGGGGCGCGGCGTGGCGCGAAGGGCGTCGATCTCGGCCTGGGCCTCGGGGGACAGGGTCATGGCGAATCCTTGCAACTCGTGGGTCAGACCGCACCTTATCTTGTGTTAGGCGTCAGGCAAACACCTATATCGGGTAGAGGCTTTTCTGCCGCAACGGCCCCAAAGGAAAGTGCCGGGAATTGACTTTGACCCCTCTGATACGGATGCTGGCGCAAATACAGCGGACAATCCGCGGACGACGGGCAAACGAGGCAGAGCGATGAAGCTGACGGCAACATATCCCCTTCTGGTGACTTTGGCATTGGCGGCGTGCGGCGATGGCACAAACCCCTTTGATCCGGACGAGCCCGAAGAAGAACCCGCAGAGATAACACACGAATTGCTGCCGGGCACCGAAAACCCCACACCGGACAGTGCGATCACGCGTTACGAGGCCCCAGGAACCGGCGGCGGGGCGGGAACAGCCACCGGGTTTGCCTATAATGCCGGTGACGACACGTTCTATGTCGATAACCTGCCGTTTGACGGGGACAATTCGTATCGCCGTGGCACAACGGTTTCGACCCTGGGCGGCGGGGCCTATCAGGTTTATGAAAACGATCCGGTTTCGATCGACCCGCAGACCGGAAATCCGATCAACAACTTCACCTACCGCGCGCTTTACGGCAAAAGCACGACAGGCCAGACCGAATTCGCGATTGTCCGGTCGGGCAGCTATGCGGGCTTTGGGTTCGGCGGTTTCATTTATCACCGCAACGCGACAGACAACAACGGCGACCCGGTCAGCCTTGTCGTGCCGAATTGCACGGGCGATTGTTCGGCGCAATACACCGGCAGCTATGCCGGGGTGCGCGTGTTTAACGGGCGCGGTGGGATCGAATATTCGCAGGGCGACGCGGAAATGGTCCTCGACTTCGAAGACTTCAATTCGGGCCAGACCGGCGCGGTTGTCTATGTGCGCAACCGGCGTTTGTTCGATTCCGATGGAAACGATGTGACCGCGGCCTATCTGACGGCGCTGGAAGATGTGGATGACCAGACGACGATCGTAAACACCGGCGGGGGCGCACGGATCCCCAACATGGTGTCTGTCATTGCCAATAACAATGCAGATCCGAACGGTGAAATCGTGGGCGAAATGACCTCGCAGGTTGTGAATTCCGATGGCACTGTCGTCCCTCTGGAAAGCGGGAATTACTATGCCGTTCTGTCGGGCACCGACGCGAGTGAGATCGTTGGCGTTGTCGTGGTCGAAAGCGATGATCCCCGGTTGGATGGATCGCAAGTTCAGGAAACCGGCGGTTTCATTCTGTATCGGAATTAAGTCGTGACGCCGCTCAGGCGAAGAATTGCAACATTGTGCCTGATGGCCCTGCCCCTTTGGGCGGGGCCTCTGCATGCCGAACGGGTCCGGTTGAACCCAGACGAAATGCGGCTGAGCGCGGTGGAAATGCTGGATCAACGGCGCCCGGATGTGGCGGCTGCGATGACCGATGCGTTGTTGAAACGTGACCCTAACGATGTTCAGGCTTTGTTGATCCGGTCGCGCGCGATGCGTGATTTGGGCCGTTTGGACGAGGCGCGCGAAGCTGCGCGGCGCGCATTGGCGCTTGCCGGGTCGGATCGTACGGTGGTGCACGCCGCATCGCTGGCGATGGCACAGGCCCATTCGTCGCAAGGGCGGCGCACCATTGCCCAGTTGTGGTTACGGCGCGCGGCCCAGAATGCCCCTGATGCAGCAGCGCGCGATCAGGCCGAACGCGACTTTCGCTATGTGCGCAGCCGCAATCGCTGGTCAACGCAATTGTCATTTTCTGTCGCCCCGAAATCCAACATCAACAACGGGTCGGTTCACGCCAGCGTGCAACTCCACGGGTTGCCCTTTGACACGCCCCTGCCCGGCGCGGCGCAGGCATTGTCGGGGATCGAACTGACCTTTACCGGCACGACACGCTATCGGATCGCCGAAACCCGCACGCGGGCCACGGACCTGACATTTTCCGCCGCACGTCAGAATTACATCCTGTCCGATAGCGCCAAACAAAAGGCTCCGGGCAGCAAGGGCAGTGATTTTGCCATCACCACCGCCAGCGCCGGGATCGCCCACAAGGCCTTGTTTGACCAAAACCGGGGCGAATATACGATGTCCGCCAATGCGGGCGGTTTTTTCCTGGGCAACAATCATTACGGTAACTTTGTGCGCGGCTCTGTTGGCGCACGCTATGCCGTTTCCGCGCGCACAAAGGTTAACATCGGGCTTCAGGGGGATGTGACATCAGGCCCCAGAGCCCCCCACGCCAAGGCGGCGAAACTGCACGGCGGGGTCACGCACAGCTTTGATTCAGGGATGCAAATTGGTGTGACGTTCGATTTGACCCAAAGCTGGTCAGACATTGATGTCGCGGATTACCGTCAGCTTAGGCTGGGCCTGAACATTGCCAGCCCCAAGCCCATTCTGGGGGCGCAAACCCGTGTTGGGCTGGGATGGCGGATCAGGGATTTCGAACGTTCCAAATATGCACCCGGAAAGGGACGACGCGACACGGAATGGACGGCTTATGTCGATATGCGGTTCACGAATATCGATTATTACGGCTTTAATCCGACCCTGACGGTGAACGCCAGCCGACAGAATTCATCGGTGGATTTGTTCGACATCAACCGCTTCGGCGTGCAACTGGGCATCCGCAGCGCGTTTTGAAACGGCCGGGATCGCGATTGCGTGACCCGTTTTGGTGCGACAAATCCTCGACAGATGAACCTGCGGCGTTATCCTTGCCCAATCACATGGGGGCGCAGGATGACGACACGCTATTTACACACGATGGTCCGGGTCAAGGATCTGGAACGCAGCATGGCTTTTTTCGAATTGCTTGGGCTGAAGGAAACGCGCCGCGTTGACAGCGAACAGGGGCGGTTCAGCCTGATTTTTATGGCCGCGCCGGGGCAAGGGGACTGCCCGGTTGAACTGACCTACAATTGGGACGGTGACGACGGCCTGCCGTCAGACAGCCGCCATTTCGGGCATCTCGCCTATGCTGTCGATAATATTTATGACATGTGCGCCCACCTTCAGGCCAATGGCGTGACGATCAATCGCCCGCCGCGCGACGGGCGCATGGCCTTTGTGCGCTCGCCCGACAATATTTCGATCGAACTTCTTCAGGCGGGGGATCGCCTGCCGCCGCAGGAACCGTGGGAAAGCATGGAAAACACGGGCCATTGGTGACGCTGCGCCCCCGCATAACAGCGATTGCCGCATCGCTGATTATTGCGCTGACCGGGGGCGCACAGGCCCAGTGTCGGCTGGCGCTGATCCTTGCTTTGGATGTGTCGTCGTCGGTTGATCCGGGGGAATACCAGCTGCAAAAGCTTGGGTTGGCCACCGCGCTGAACAGCGTTCCGATCCGCGATGCATTGATAAATGGGCCCGGCGGTTATGTCAGCCTGGCGGTGTTCGAATGGTCCGGGCGGTATCAGCAGCAATTGTTACTTGATTGGACACGCATGGACGCGGCGAAAGCAATTGACGGTGTCGTCGCACGCATTGCCGGCGCCGAACGCAGCTATTCGCGGTTTCCGACTGCAATCGGCTATGCCCTTGGATATGCCGCTGGATTGTTTCGGCGTGGGCCTGATTGCAAACGCCGGGTGATTGATGTCTCCGGCGACGGCGTGAACAACGAAGGATTTGAGCCAAAGCTTGCATTTCGCAACTTTCCTTTGCAGGGCGTCGTGGTCAACGGATTGGTCATCCTTGGTCAGGACAAAGGTGTGCTGCCCTATTACCGTCGCGAGGTGCGCCACGGCCCCGGCGCATTTGTGGAACAAGCGCGCGGTTTCGAAGATTTTGCCGACGCGATGACGCGCAAGTTGTTTCGTGAACTGAACGACGTGGTTGTCGGGGGGGAACCCGGTTCACCCATCGCGGCCGGTCAGGACGCAGGATGATGGGGCGGCACCGCACGCGCGGGACGGGGCCGTTTTGGCGCGCGCCGTTTGCCGTGCTGGGAATGATCGCGGCGAGCGCCCTGCCCGCCTGGGGCGGCTGCCGATTGGCCTTGGCCCTCGCGTTGGATGTGTCCGGGTCTGTCGATCAGGTTGAATACCGGCTGCAACTTGATGGTTTGGCGAATGCGCTGGAAAACCCTGATGTGCGCGATGCAATTTTTGCCATTCCGGGCGAACCGGTCGCCTTGGCCGTTTATGAATGGAGCGGTCCGGCCCATCAGCGTGTCCTGGCGGATTGGAGGTTAATGGAAGGCCCTGCGGATGTGTCGGCTTTGGCCAGCCGGTTGCGCGTCACCCAAAGGGTTGACGCAGATCCTTCCACGGCGATTGGCGCGGCCATGGTGTTTGGTGGTGCAATGCTGGCCAAGGGGCCGGAATGCTGGCGCCAGGTGATTGACGTTTCGGGCGACGGGAAATCCAACACCGGGCTGCATCCGCGCGACGTGCGGTTGCCCCAAACGATCACGATCAACGCGCTGACCATCGGCGGAGAATTGATTGATCCGGGCGAGATGCGCCATGTCACCCTGGGCGAATTGTCAGCCTATTTTCGTGCTTTTGTCCTGCGCGGCCCCCAGGCATTTGTCGAAACCGCCAAAGGATTTCGCGCGTTTGAAGAGGCAATGGTGCGCAAGTTACAGCGCGAAATGCTGGTTCTTGCCGTCTCTGACCGGTTTGATCGCCGACGCCCCACGCAGCCACAGATACGCCGGTCAAAACCGGGTTCGCTCAGCCCCCGCGCTGCGTCCACCCGCCCTTTGGGGCGGTAGCGCGCGGGGGGAAACAAGTTACTCGTTACCATACAGAAACGGGGGCCGGTTATTTCCGACCGATGGTTCCATGTCGGTGATCAATAGATATAGCGGATCTGGTCAGTCCAGAAACGTTCCAACCGTTTCAATGTGCCTGTGATGTCTTCCAGTGCTTCGATCCCCAGAACACCGCGGCTTTCCAACCCTTCGGCGTGGCGCTGGAAAAGGTCAGCCACCAGATCGCGGATTTCGCGCCCCTTTGGTGTCAGGCGCACGCGGACAGACCGGCGATCAATCTCGCATCTCTGGTGGTGCATATACCCCATTTCGACCAGTTTCTTGAGATTGTAGCTGACGTTGGACCCTTGATAATATCCGCGCGACTTCAGTTCGCCTGCTGTCACCTCATTGTCGCTGATGTTGAACAACAACAATGCCTGAACCGCATTGATATCAAGGATTCCGATGCGTTCGAATTCGTCTTTGATGACGTCCAGCAACAGCCGATGAAGTCGTTCGACCAACGCCAAGGCGTCAAGATATCCAGACATGAACCCCGTCTGGTTTGGGGTGGGGCCAACGGCATTTTGAATGCTCATTCCTGTCTCCGTCCTCAACTGCTCGGGCGGAAGGTGAACCACAAATCCGAAAATTCCGTTAAGTTCGTAAATGAAACGAACGCTGTCGCAAGGTCAGCCTTTGGCCGGAATCCGCGCGATATGCGCAATCATGCCTGCATACCGATCGGGTGCGGGCACCTGGCCGGTCACCCAGGTCAACAAATCCTGATCATTTTCCCACAAAAGGGCATCATAAGTGTCCAGATCAGCCGCGGACAGGTTGGCCAGTTCGGCGTCGCAATAGCGCACCAAAAGAATGTCCATTTCCTTGATCCCGCGCCGCATAGATCGCATTTTCAACCGCTTGAGCCGATGCTCGGCGGTTTCTGTCCCCGTTTGGGTCATCTGGGTCACGCCTCGTCCTTAAGCGTTTGGCGCAGGCGTTTTTCCAACAGGCCCAGCCGTTCGGACATGCGCCCCATCTGTGCGCGCACATCGCGGATTTCCGTCAGGATTGATGTCACATCCTTGCTGATCACCGCCTCGTCCTGTGGGGTTGGCGCGCCTTCGCCTTCGCCGTTCAGCAACCAGGCAAGGGACACGTTCAACAGCCCCGCCATCATCTGCAATTTGTTGGCACGCGGTTCGGCCCTGTCGTTTTCCCATCCCCGTAAGGTGGCCAGCCGCACGCCCAACCGTTTGGCCAGTTCGCTTTGGCTGATCCCAGCGGATTCGCGCGCGCCCGCAATACGGTCCCCAAAGGTCGAAGTTTCAGGATCGAACCAGTCGCCGTCCATGTCCGTCGCCATCTTAATATGCCTTTCCGCCGTTCATGCTTGAACGGGCTGGACCCAGTATCTAAGACAGGGGCACCTTGAACACAAACCGATGGCCCCTGATATGCCCTTCCTGTCCGACACCCTCGCCCGCGTAAAACCGTCTCCGACCATCGCGGTCACCAACAAGGCCGCGGATCTGAAAGCCGCCGGAGAGGATGTCATCGGCCTTGGGGCCGGTGAGCCGGACTTTGACACACCCCGCAACATCAAAGATGCCGCGATTGCGGCGATTGAGGCGGGAAAAACGAAATACACGGCCGTTGACGGGATTATTGAGCTGAAAGAGGCGATCGTCGCCAAGTTCAAGCGTGAGAATGATCTCGACTACACACCGGCGCAGGTCACCATCAGCGGCGGCGGCAAGCAAATCCTTTATAACGCGTTGATGGCCACCCTGAACCCCGGCGATGAGGTGGTGATCCCCGCGCCTTACTGGGTGTCTTATCCCGATATGGTGCTGCTGGCCGGCGGCGAACCCGTGATCGCCGAAGCATCCATCCAGACCAATTACAAACTGACGCCCGATCAGCTTGAGGCGGCGATCACGCCCAAAACCAAGTGGCTGATCTTTAACTCCCCGTCCAACCCCACCGGCGCGGGCTACAGCCGCGCCGAACTCAAGGGGCTGACGGATGTTCTGATGCGCCATCCCCATGTCTGGGTGATGACCGACGATATGTATGAACACCTCGCCTATGACGATTTCGAATTCTGCACCCCGGCCCAGGTCGAACCGGCACTCTATGACCGCACCCTGACGGTCAATGGTGTCTCCAAGGCCTATGCCATGACCGGATGGCGCATCGGCTACGCCGCCGGGCCGGAAAAGCTGATCGGCGCGATGCGCAAGATCCAGTCGCAAAGCACCTCGAACCCCTGCTCGGTCAGCCAATGGGCCGCGGTCGAGGCGCTGAATGGCCCGCAGGATTACCTCGTCACCAACAATGTGACGTTCAAACGGCGTCGCGACCTTGTCGTTTCGATGCTGAACGAAATCGACGGGCTGACATGCCCGGTGCCCGAAGGGGCGTTCTATGTCTATCCCTCGATCGGCGGCCTGATCGGCAAAACATCCGCCAAAGGCACAAAGATAACGGATGACGAGGCCTTCGCCTCTGCCCTTCTCGAAGAAACCGGCGTTGCCGTGGTGTTCGGTGCGGCCTTTGGCCTGTCCCCCAACTTCCGCATTTCCTACGCCACCTCGGACGACGCCCTGGCCGAGGCCTGTGCACGGATCCAGACATTCTGCGCCGGGCTGACATAGGGGATAAGCATGTCCACCGAACTCCCCCCATATTATTTTCGTGTCCGTGACAACGGCGCCTTTGTCTATCGCGTCGACACGGCCGACCGGATGCGCCGGATCGAAATGGACCAGATCGCCGTGGTCAACATCCGCAACGGCGATATCAAACCACACGGGGATCGCAGCCTGTCTGACGACGACCTCGCCGCGATCAAGACCTGGATGGAAGACCGCATAGCCCTTCTGGCGGAACGCGATATCGACGACATCCTGCGCACGGTCGACCACCTCAACACCACCGCGCACTGGACACAATCCAAGGCGACCGAGGACCAGCTCGATCTCGTCTCGGACGCGCTGCTGCTGGCCATGCATGACCTGCGCACCGTCCTCGTGCGCAAAAAAGCCGAACGAATGATGAAAGACCGCGGCATCGGCTAACCCGCATCGCTGCGCCCGCCGGGCCTGCCACCGCTCGGCCTGTCACCGCTCGGCCCGTCACCTCTCAGCCTGCCACCGCCCGGCCTTTCACCGGCCAGCCCCCCACAGGTTCCAACGCGCACCACGTGCCCCGCCCCCGGGGCCGGACCAAATCCTGACCACCCCCTTGCGCTTCATCTTTCTCGAAATACTTCGGGGGAGTCGCGGCCCGCCGCGACGGGGGCAGCGCCCCCGACCGTCCCACCCCACCGGGGCCCTAGGCCCGTTGGTGATCCAGCCCCGGCAACGTGCGCCGCCAGAACCGCCACATCATTGTCACCGCCGCCGCCGCCAACCCAGCCGCAAGGCCCAGCCAGACACCAACACCGTCCCACCCTGCCCAGAACCCCAACCCATAGGCCAGCGGCAATCCAATCAGCCAATAGCTGACCACGGCCAGGACCATCGGCCCCCTTGTGTCCTTGGCGCCACGCAACAGCCCAAGCGCCATCACCTGCGCGGCATCAACGGCCTGAAACAGTGCTGCCGCCACGATCAACCAGCGCCCGATCGCGATAACCGCCGCCCGGTCCGGGTCATCCGGGCTCAGGAACAACCCGACCAGGGCGCCCGGCACGCTCAGGAACACCAAAACGGTCAACAGTACCGCCACGCCCGACAGGGCAAAGGCGACAATCGCCCCGTCCCGCAACCCGTCGATATCCCCCTGCCCAATGGCCCGTCCCGCCCGGATCGTGGCGGTGTTGGCCAACCCAAGATGCACCATAAAGGTCATGGACGCGATCTGAAGCGCGATGCCATGCGCCGCCAAATCCAGGGTCCCGATCCAGCCCATCATCACCGATGCCGTGGCGAACAGACCGACTTCGGCCAATGTGGTCATGCTGATCGGCCAGCCAAGGCGCAATACCGTGAAAAACGCCTCCCAATCCGGGCGCCACAGACGTTGAAACAGGGCATGTTCCGGCGTCGCGCGCACGACGTAAACCGCCATGGCCAGAAACGAAAACACGGACACGATAAAGGATGCCAGCGCAGCCCCCCGTACGCCCATTTCGGGCGCGCCCCAATTGCCAAAGATAAACGCGTGGTTGGCCAGGGCATTCACCACGACAGCGGTCAGGGTGATCCACATCACCGCCCGCGTTTTTTCCAGCGCCGAAAGATAGCTTTTCAGAACCATCACCCCAAGTGCCGGAAAAATCGACCAGGCCTGAATCGACAGATATTCTGCGCCAATGCGCGCCAGGTCCGGCTTTTGCCCAAGGGCAATCAACACCGGTTCGCTGTTCAACAAGATCGGCAAGACGCACAAGGCATAGGCAAGCGTCAGCCACATGCTCATCCGCGTCACGCGACGCGCGGTTGTCGCATCGCCCTTGCCTTCGGCCTCGGCGACCAATGGGGCAACCGCCCAGGCGAACCCGGACCCGGCAATGAACAGGATAAAGAACAACGTCCCGCCCAACACTTCGCCGGCAAGCGCCTCGACGCTGTACCAGCCCAGCATCAGCGCATCCGTCATCTGAAGCGCAAATTGCGCAATCTGGGACCCGATCAATGGCAGGCCCAGCGTCAGGATGGCCCCGGCGTGATGGCGATATGTTGCTGAGCGGGTCATGGGCGGCCTTTAGGCGCGCGACTTGGTTGGGGCAAGACAAAATTTGCCCCCTTTGCGCACAGGTCGAACCGAGTGATGTGCACAGGCCCAAACCGTGGAAATACGCCCAAAGATCGGTTTTTCCCCCAACCCACGGAATGCTCACAAAAAAACTTCGCATCTTTCTGCACTGCGTCGTGACATTGGGTCATGTGATTGCCTAGTGTCGATTCGACGTTGGGGGCAAATTTCCCCAGCGCAACGGGAGGAATACGATGAAATCACTGATGAAACCGGCTGCGGCCGGACTGGCGGCGCTATGCCTAATGACCAGCGCCCTGTCCGCAGAAAGCCATGGCGGCGACATGTCCTGGAAGGAAAGCCCCTGGGGCCCTGAGGACGAAATCGGCGCTGCCAACCGCCTGACGCCTGAGCGCGCCAAGGCCGCAGCAGGGCTTGTCACGACAGGCAAAACATATTCGCTGGGCTTGACCCTGGACAGCACCGTGCCCGCCTTTGCGCCGCGGTCGATGTCTGTGGCAATTCTTCAGCCTGGTCAGGTCAACAACACCGGGCTTGGTCCGACGATGACCACTTATAACGATGACATTTTTATGGGCTGGCTTGGCATCGGCAGCCAGATTGATGGTTTGGGCCACATCGGCGTTGATCACACCTATTACAACGGGTTCGAAGGGTCCGATTTTGTCAAAGCCGACGGGATGACAAAACTGGGCATTGAAACGGTTCCACCCATGGTCACCCGTGGCGTGTTGCTGAACATGGCCAAATTCTATGGCAAGGACATCCTTGACGAAGGCACCGCATACACCCGCGAAGACATCATGGCCGCTGCCGATCAGCAGGGCGTGGAAATCCGCGAAGGCGATGTTGTGTTGTTCCACTCTGGCTGGCTGGACCTTCTCAAGGAAGGCACACGTGACGCCGCACGCTATGGGTCGGTGGAACCGGGCCTGGGCAAGACCGGCGCGGAATATCTGGCCGAAATTGGTGTGATCGCCGTTGGCGCAGACACCTGGGGACTTGAGGCCGTGCCGTTCGAAGAAGGCGTTGGCGTTTTCGAAGTCCACCAGATCCTGCTGACATACAACGGGATTTTCATTCTTGAGAACATGGTGACCGAAGAACTGGCCGCCGATGGGGTGACTGAATTCATGTTCGTTCTGGGCCAGGCCAAAGTGCGTGGCGCGGTTCAAATGATCATCAACCCAGTCGCGATCCGGTAGGAGGCTACGGCGCGCGACAGGAGTGGCGGGCGGGCTTAATAGCCCGCCCGTTTTTGTTTGAATTGGCAACGCTGGTTTGACGGCGCAGGTCTTCGGGGCGCAGGCCTTCGGGGCGCAGGCATTGGGCCCATTCACATGATGAAACGGGCGATCAATCGCACAACAGCAAAGACCGCCAAAGCGACCAGCGGCAAGAAAACGAACCGCTGGGGGCCAACAGTCCACCACGGCCCCCGTCTCCAGCCCTCACCGGTTTTGGGCCACCATTTCATCGCCATACTGCCGTTTGACATCCCATCTGCGCCAAATGATCACGACAGGCGCGCCTGCGCAAGCGGCGCACGGCGATCAGGCCTTAGCGCGTCTTGCGTTGCTCGGGGTGAAGCGCCGTTCCCAGAATATGGTCGCTTCGGTGGATGTAATGCTGCGCGGTGGACACGATCAGCGGATCCGGCGCATGGGCGATTTTCGGATCCTTTCCCGGATAATCCAGCGAATTCAGAACATGCAGCATACAATTCAGCCGTGCACGTTTCTTGTCATCGGATTTGATCACCGTCCAAGGCGCATCTGCGGTGTCCGTGTAAAAGAACATCGCCTCTTTCGCTTCGGTGTAATCGTCCCATTTGTTCAGGCTGGCCTTGTCGATCGGTGACAATTTCCACTGCTTTAGGGGGTCGGTTTCACGCGATGCGAACCGCGCGCGTTGTTCTGCCTGGGTCACCGAAAACCAGAATTTGAACAACCGGATGCCCGATCGTGTCAGCATGCGTTCCAGTTCAGGCGTTTGGCGCATGAATTCCAGGTAATCATTGGGTTCGCAAAACCCCATGACCCGTTCGACACCAGCGCGATTGTACCACGACCGGTCATACAGAACGATTTCCCCCGCCGTTGGCAGGTGTTCGATATACCGTTGAAAGAACCACTGGCCCTTTTCAACCTCGGTCGGTTTGTTCAGGGCCACGACGCGCGCCGTGCGCGGGTTAAGGTGTTCGGTGAACCGCTTGATCGTGCCCCCCTTGCCCGCGGCATCGCGCCCTTCGAACAACAAAACCAGCTTTTCGCCGGTTTCCTGCGCCCAATGCTGCACCTTCAGCAACTCGGCCTGAATCTTGGCCTTTTGTGCTTCGTATGACCGCCGCGACATGCGGGTGTCATAGGGATAATCGCCATTTTCGAACGCCTGCCGCAGGGTCGAGATCGTCTCTGGTGTCGCTATCTGGGACTCTTGCGTTTGCGTCAGCAGATCACGCTCGGCGGGGTCTGACGCCGGGGGGGATGGCGTGGGTGTCTTTGATTGGGCTGCACCATTGGGTTTTCCTGCGGCTGTGGCTGTCATGGGCCGTTCTCCTGTCGCGGTTTTGGGATGGCGCAGTGTCGCATTTATTGGCTGACCGCGCCTTGACTCCGATCAAGGGGATGGACGCGGGCCAAAGCTGTGGTCACACTGACCTTATGCGCTCATATGATTTGGCCCTGAACGGGCACGACTTTCACATTCGGGAATGGGGCGACCCTTCGCTGCCTGTTCTTTTGATGCTGCACGGGTTTCCCGAATACGGTGGGGCCTGGGCCGATCTGGCGGAACGCCTGTCGCATCGGTTCCGCTGTGTCGCCCCCGATCAACGCGGCTATGGCCAAAGCTGGTGCCCGGAGGGGGTTGAAAATTATGCCTCATCCCTGTTGGCGGGGGATATGGCGGCATTGGCCGAACATTTGGGCGGGGCAGACGGCACGCCTGTCACATTGCTGGGCCACGACTGGGGCGCGTCGGTTGCCTATGCCTTTGCCATCCGGCGGCCCGAACTGATCGACAGGTTGATCATCCTGAACGGTGTTCACCCTGCCCCCTTTCGCCGCGCGCTGGCGCAGGGCGGCGCACAAACGGCCGCCTCGCAATACATGACGTTCCTGCGCAGCGAAGGGTCCGAGGACAAGCTTGCCGCCAATGATTTCGCCCGACTATTGGCCCTGTTCGCGGAAGGTATGGACATGACGTGGTTGACCGGGGATCGCCTGGAAGAGGTGCGCCGCGAATGGGCGCGCCCGGGGCGATTAAAGGCGATGGTGAACTGGTACCGCGCCGCCCGCATCAAGGTTCCCAAAGACGGTGCCACCACCGCGGTTGAGGACATGCCGCCAGCCGCGCTGTTCGTGCCCATGCCGCATCTGTTGATATGGGGCATGCGCGACACGGCCTTGCTGCCCGACTCCACCGTCGGGCTTGAGGATTATTGCGCCGACCTGACCCGTGTCGAAATCGAAAACGCTGATCATTGGCTGGTGCATCAGGTGCCAGATCAGGTTGCCGAAACGATACTGCAATGGATCGACGCCCCCACCTGATCGCGCCAACCACGGGACCAAATGAATGGCAGATGCTTTTGACCGTTTTATCCCCGACGCGCAGGGGTTCCTGACCCGGTTAAGGGCGCACAACACGCGCGACTGGTTCACCGAACACAAGCCCGACTACGACGACACGGTGCGCGCGCCCGCCCTGCTGCTGTTGGACATGATGGTTCCCCGGCTGGCCAAAATCACCGGCGAAACCGTTTCAACCAAATTATTCCGCCCGCAACGGGACATTCGGTTTTCCAAGGACAAGACCCCTTACAAGGATCATTGCCACATGCTGTGGCACGCGCCGGCGGATACGCCGATTGGCTATTACTTGGGAATTTCGCCGGATTACGTGCGCGTCGGCGCCGGGGTTATGGGGTTTGGCAAAGACGGGCTGGACCGATGGCGCGCAGCCGTTTCCGGCCCGCAGGGAACCGCCATCTCTCAGGTGTTGGGCCGCCTCAGCGGCGATGGCTGTGCGGTATCGGACCCCGAACTTGTCCGCGTCCCGCCACCCTACGGCAAGGACCATCCGGCCGGCGACCTGTTGCGGCATAAATCGCTGACGGTCTGGGCCGATCTTGCACCGCTACAAACGGACTTGCCGGACGCGCTGGCCGAACGCTTCGCGCAATTTGCCCCCCTGTGCGCCCTTTTGCGCCCGATCGCCTGACCCTTGTGTGCCCCATCCAGCGGGCATTGCCCCAACTGGACCCGCACCTTTCATGGCCCCATATAGCGGATCTTAATACAGATCGGCCCCTATCTTGTGGACAACCCGCGCGGCACCCTTTCCCCGGCGCGCCGGATTTGCCATACTACGCGCCAAACAAAGACAGAGCAGACAGCATGGCAGACGATCTTTTGGCCACAGCGCCAGACAGCGAATACGACGCCTCTTCGATCGAAGTGCTTGAAGGGCTGGAACCGGTGCGCAAGCGCCCCGGCATGTATATCGGTGGCACGGACGAACGCGCCCTGCACCATCTGGTGGCCGAAGTTCTGGACAATTCGATGGACGAAGCGGTGGCGGGGCACGCCAACCGGATCGAAGTTGAACTGCACGAGGATTACGCCGTCACGATCCGCGACAACGGGCGCGGCATCCCGATTGATCCGCACCCCAAATTCCCCGACAAATCCGCGCTTGAGGTGATCCTGTGCACCCTGCATGCGGGCGGCAAGTTTTCCGGTGATGCGTATGAAACATCGGGCGGATTGCACGGTGTCGGCGCATCCGTTGTGAACGCATTGTCGGATTCCATGGTTGTTCAGGTTGCGCGCGATCGCGAGTTGTTCGAACAACGGTTTTCGCGCGGCATCCCCCTTGGCCCTGTTGCCAAGATCGGCGCGGCGCCCAACCGGCGCGGCACCACGGTCACCTTCCATGCCGATGCCGAAATTTTTGGGTCGCACAGGTTCAAACCGGCCCGCCTGTTCAAATCTATCCGATCAAAGGCGTATCTGTTTTCCGGTGTGGAAATCCGATGGAAATCGGCAATTGATGACGGCGAAACCCCGACAGACGCGGTGTTTCATTTTCCCGGCGGTTTGGCCGATTATCTGACGGAAACACTGGGCAGTGTGTCCACCTATGCCGATCAGCCCTTTGCCGGACGCGTGGATTTCAAGGAACGGTTCGGCGTGCCGGGCCGGGTGGAATGGGCGATCAACTGGACGCCATCGCGCGACGGGTTCATCCAATCCTATTGTAACACCGTCCCCACCCCCGAAGGCGGCACGCATGTCGCCGGGTTCTGGGCCGCCATCCTGAAGGGCATCAAAGCCTATGGGGAATTGGTCAGCAATCGCAAGGCCGCGCAGATCACCCGCGAAGACCTGATGACGGGCGGCTGTGCGCTTGTGTCGTGTTTCATCCGCGAACCTGAATTCGTGGGCCAGACCAAGGACCGGCTTGCCACGACCGAGGCCCAAAGGCTGGTCGAAGGCGCGGTGCGCGATCACTTTGACAATTGGCTGGCGGCGGATACGAAATCGGCCGGGGCGATCCTGGATTTCCTGGTGCTGCGCGCCGAAGAACGCCTGCGCCGGCGCCAGGAAAAAGAGACCCAGCGGAAAAGCGCGACCAAGAAACTGCGCCTTCCGGGCAAGCTGACCGATTGTTCGACAAATTCGCGCGACGGAACGGAATTGTTCCTGGTCGAAGGCGACAGTGCGGGCGGCAGCGCCAAAATGGCGCGCGATCGCAAAAATCAGGCCCTTCTTCCGTTGCGGGGCAAAATCCTGAACGTGCTGGGCGCGGCCAGTTCCAAGATTGGCACAAACGCCGAAATCCAGGACCTGTGCCAGGCGATCGGCGTTGGGTTGGGCAGCCGGTTCAACGTTGATGACCTGCGTTATGACAAGATCATCATCATGACCGACGCGGATGTGGACGGGGCGCATATTGCCTCGCTCCTCATGACGTTTTTCTTTACGCAGATGCGTCCGATGATCGACCACGGTCATCTCTACCTTGCCTGTCCGCCGCTTTATCGTCTGACCCAAGGGGCCGAACGTGTCTATTGCCTGGACGAAGCCGAACGTGATCATTGGCTGGAAAAGGGGTTGGGCGGCAAGGGCAAGATTGACGTGAGCCGGTTCAAGGGTCTGGGCGAAATGGACGCCAAGGACCTTAAGGACACGACAATGAATCCCGCCACCCGGAAACTGATCCGCGTGACCATTGATGAGGACGAACCCGGCGAGACAGATGACCTTGTCGAACGTCTGATGGGCAAGAAGCCCGAAATGCGGTTCCAGTACATCCAGGAAAACGCGCGTTTCGTCGAAGAACTGGACGTCTGAACGCCAATAACCTGTCGTCCGCCCCATGCGAATCGGCCGCTGGTTTGCTTTGGGTTAGGCAAAACTGTGTAGCGGCGCTTTTATTCGCAGTGCGACATTACAGGCGGCAATCCGCCGAAACCCCTGAAATCCCGTCAATTTTGGCGGGATTTGCACGTTTGCGCCACATGGCGCGCCGTGTTTCGCCCCGTTCTTGCCCTGATCTGAGATGACTCTGGTTACGTGATTATTACGGAGCGAGTTATGCGCCAGCCAACATCAAGAACCTTTCGCTTCCTGCGAAACGAGCAGGGTTCAGCCACAATCGAAACGGTCATTTGGATCCCGATCTTTGTTTGGGTTCTTGCCCTGATCATCAACGTGTCGATGGTCGTCTTCGAAAAGAACCAGGCCTACCGGGTCGTTCAAAACGCCAATCGGATCCTGAGCACCGGGTATATGCAGACCACAGCCGAGGTCGAAGATTTCATTCGTGACAAGCTGGCCCAGATCGCGCCGAACGCTTCGGTTCAGACAACGATCGAAAACGGTGTCGTGACCAGCAATGTGTCCTATCAGGTGTCGGACATGTTGATGCCCGCCATCCTCATGGAACTGGCCGATATCGGCATCACGATCTCCTCTCAACATTTTCTGGAGTATTGAGATGCGACTGATTGATCGCGCTTTGCGCCGCGCCGAAACCACAGCGACATCCGAAGACGGTGGCATGACAATCCTTGCGCTTTACGTGCTAGCCGGTGCCTTGCTGATCAGCGCGTTTGCCGTCGATTTCGCCTATCTTCAATCCGCGCGCACGCAGCTTCAGATTGCCGCCGACAGCGCCGCGCATGCGGCATTGTATTACCGCGAACGGCATTCCGAAGCCGACGCCAAAGACAAGGCGGTCGAGATTGCCAGCCACGACATGCCCGCCAGCGAATATGGAATGGTGTTGAACGATAGCGACGTTGAATTCGGCATCTGGAGTTATTCCAGCAATTCGTTCACCCCAAACTCGACAGCGCGCAACGCCGTGCGGGTCCGCCCGTCGCGTGCGAAATCCACGGGCAACCCGGTTACAGCGCATTTGTTCCGGCTTTTGGGCCAAGAAGAATGGGATATCCTGACCGAGTCGGTTTTCGTCACCTTTCACCCGCCATGCCTGAACGAAGGATTTGTTGCCGAAGGTGTTGTGGACATCCAGTCGGGCAACGGATTTTCCAACGGTTTCTGCATTCATTCCAACACGTTCGTTTCGTTGAACCAGAACAACTTTTTTGAACCCGGCACAGTGGTTTCAATGCCTGATCTGTCGCAACTTGACCTACCGAAATCCGGGTTCGAAAAGAACGAAGGCCTGCAAATCGCGCTCCGTACCGGTTATTACCGCCTGCGCGTGTTGAACAGGATCGAAGATATTCGCGCGGATCTGGAATGGGGATCGGGGGAATTCGTGCCTGATTACATCACCAACCCGTCGGTCATTTCAGTTTCAGGCAAACGGTTGGACGCAACCGATTTCGTCGAAAACCATATTCACAAGTTGAGCTGCACGGGCGGCAAAACCACGATCGAAGCGGGCACGCATCTAAGAAAAGTCGTTCTGATGGCCAATTGCCAGGTTCAGTTTGGGCAGGGCGTCGTGCTTGAGGATGTTGTTATTTTCAACTCAGATCAGGGCGACAAGTCCTTTTACGCACCCAGCAGCCTGAGCATCGGTCTTGATGACAATTGCGCGCCTGGCGGCGGCGCGCAGTTGATCACTATGGGCGGGTTTGATGTTGCGGCTGATCTGCGGCTTTACGGCGGTCAGATCATTGCGGTCGGCGATATCATGTTCGCGGCGAATGCCAATGGCGTTCAGGGGGCGTCGATGATCGCCGGTGGTGAAATCAGCGGGACCTCGAACATGGAGATGAGCTTTTGCGGAAATGGGATGGAAGATAATTACACCGCCAATTACTTCCGCCTCGCGCTCTGAGGCGCGCGGGTCGCGGGTCGTGGGTCGCGGCGGCATGTCAGGTGGATTTCCGGTTGCCATGACGCCGGGATCGGCCCGGTTGGGTGATCAGAATTGGGTGCCGCACCCGCAATCAATGAATGTCGTCCAGGCCTATTGCACCTGAAGGCTTTCGATATAATCCACCAGCGCCAGCAATCCTTCGGGGGTGGGAAGCCGCGCGCCATCCTCGGTCACGTGGATGACAGTCCGTCCGCCAAGGCGTGATCCAAAATCGGGCATGACGCGGGCATGGGATTGACCGGGGTAACCATGCACAATCTCGATCACCCGATCACGGGGGAATTTGCCACCGTTCGCTGCCGCCAATTGGCTTAGGTCAGCGGGGGCCACCGGCAGGCTGGCCGCCATAACGCCATCACCGCGTCCGGACGCGCCGTGGCAGGACATGCAATTGTCTTTGTAAGTCGTCGCGCCATCGGCATCGACGGAATTCAGCGACGGGAATTCACCGGTCCCCTGACATCCTGCAAGGGCCATCAGGGCGGCAAAAGCGGCGGGGCGCATGGCAAATGGGATCATCATGCGTGTATTGGGCCCAATCCCGCGCCTTTGGTCAATGATTTGCATCATTGGGCGGAAAATGCCTGGGATGTGTTGTACCTAAGCGGCCAGATCGCAGGCCGTTTGCCAAAGGCTGTCATCGACTGTGATTGGGCCCTTGGGTGCTCTGCTGCGGCCCTGTCCGGGGATGCGCGCACCGGGATCAGCGGCGATGGCATCGGCAAGCTGGCCGAACGCGCCGCCGAAATCCGGCGCGCCGGATGGGTCTATCAACATATAAGTCTGGCCAAAATCATGCGGCGGCCCGGCATCCTCGCGCAGCGGATGCACGTCCTTGGACAGGGTTGATCCGGTCATTGCAGCGGCCAATAGTTCCACCATCACCCCGATCCCCCACCCCTTGTGCCCCCCGGCCGAGGACAGTGCACCGGACAGGGCGGCGTCGGGATCGGTCGTGGGCTGCCCCCGGTCATCCACGGCCCAGCCTTCGGGGATCGCCTGCCCTGCCTCCTTGGCCATGGTGATCGAACCAAGGGCCGTGGCGGATGTGGAAAAATCGAACTGCATCGCCACTCCGCCCTGCCCGTCCGGTACCGAAAACGCAATCGGGTTGGTCCCGATCACCCGTTTGCGCCCGCCCGGCGCTGCGACTGTGGGGGATGCGTTGGTCATGCCCAGCCCGATCAGCCCTGCCCGCGCGATCTGACCGGTGAAATACCCCATGGCGGTCGCAGTATGGCTGTGGGCAATCGTCAACAATGCCGTGCCGTTTTCGCAGGCCGCTGTGATCGCTTTTGGCAGACCTGCGGCAAAGGCGGGTTGGGCAAAGCCAAAACCGGCATCAACGGCCACATGACCGGGACGCGGACGCGTGACCAGGGGGATGGCATCCCCTTTGACCCGGCCCGTGGTTAATTGCCGGCAATAGCTTTCCAGATAATACAGCCCGCAAATGCGATTGCCTGTTGCTTCGGCCTCGGCCACCGCGTCGGCCACAGCGGCTGCGGCCGTGTCACTTGCCCCGTGGCGGATCAACGCCGCGATTGTTGTTGTTCGGATCGTGTCGATTGAAACCTCAGGCATCGCCCCACCCCTTTCGCATCAGGGCAGCGTGGCGTGGCGGTGGTGCCCCGTCAAGCGCTGCTAGGCCGGTATCAACTGACCGCCGTCAAGCCGCAGAACCCGGTCCATCCGGCTTGCCAGTTCAAGGTTATGGGTCGCGATCAGCGCCGCAAGACCGGTGTCACGCACCAGCGCCATCAATGTGGAAAACACCCGTTCGGACGTTTCCGGATCAAGGTTTCCGGTCGGTTCATCGGCCAACAACAACTGGGGCGTGTTCGCCAATGCGCGGCAAAAGGCGACCCGTTGCTGTTCCCCGCCAGACAATTCCGCCGGGCGATGCGTGGCGCGGGCATCCACCCCGACGCGTGCCAGCAATTGATGTGCCCGGTCTTCGGCAGTCTGGCGCGCAACACCATTGGCCAGTTGCGGCAGCACGATGTTTTCCAGGGCCGTGAATTCCGGCAACAAATGATGGAACTGATAGACAAACCCGACCCCGTCGCGCCGCACCGCCGTGCGGCGGCGATCCGACAGGCCCGTCATGTCCTGACCGGCAATATGCACCGCACCTGCATCGGGTGTGTCAAGCAACCCGGCGATATGCAGCAACGTTGATTTCCCAGCCCCGGACGGCGCGACAAGGGCAACGATCTCGCCCGGTTGAACCGTCAGGGAAATGTCGCGCAACACCTTAATTTCACTGGGCTTTCTAGCGTTATAGGTTTTCACGATACCCGAAAGGGACAGAACCGGATCACTCATAACGCAATGCCTCGACCGGGTTCATCCGCGCCGCGCGGCGGGCGGGGAAAATCGTGACGACAAATGACAGGCCCAGCGACAGCACGACCGCTGACACGACATCGCTCAATCGCAATTGGGCCGGTAGGTTGTAAATCCCGCGCACAGACGGATCCCAGACGCCCCCGCCGGCGACGTAATTGACAAAGGAAAATATCGGGTCGATCCAAATCGCAAAGGCACAGCCCATCAATACCCCCAACAGGGTGCCGATTATCCCGGTGACCGATCCGCAAATAAAGAAAACCCGCAGGATCGATCCTTCGCTCAGCCCCATTGTGCGCAGGATCCCGATGTCGCGGCCCTTGTTCTTGACCAGCATGATCAGGCCGGAAACGATGTTCATCGCCGCGATCAGGACCAGGATGGACATGATCACGAACATCACGTTGTCCTCAACCTCTAGCGCGCGCAGGAACGATCCTGATGCATCCTGCCATGTCCATGCCAGCATACCGCCACCCGCCGCAGCCAGCAGCGGCGCCGTGATGCCATCCACCCCTTCCGGATATTCAATCATCACTTCAATTTCGTCCGCTACCCCGTTGCGATTAAAGAATACTTCGGCATCGGAAAAAGGCAGGTATACGCGGGTGCGGTCAATGTCATATCGCCCGGCGGTAAAGACATAGACCACTTCATAGGCGTTCACCCGTGGGCTGGTGCCAAACGCCGTCTTGACCCCGTCTGGTGAAATCAGCCGAATGCGATCCCCCACGGTGACGCCCAATTCGCGTGCCACGCCCGACCCGATCGCAACCCCCAATTCGAAATCGTCGATGGTGCCCCAGAAATCCTCAGGGGATGCGACGCGCGGGATCGTCAACAGGTTTTCCTTTGAAATTCCAAAGACTTCGACACCGGAGTTGCGGTTGTTCGCATTCGCCATAACCTGTGACTTGATCAAAGGTGCGGCGCGGATCACGCCGGGCACATTGCGCAGGTTTTCGGCCAATTCGTCATAATTGGAAATCGTGCGGATAATCCTGCCGTTTTCGTCGGTATAGGCCTGGGCATAAACCGTAACATGGGCATTTGCCCCCAGAATGGTATCCACGAATTCCGTGCGAAATCCGGACCTTACGGCCAGTGTTGCAATCAATGCAAAAACCGCAAGGGCAATGCCGATCAACGAGATCCACGTCATTACGGACACGCCGCCTTCGGCCCGGCGCGCCCGCAAATAGCGCCACGCGATCAGGAATTCAAACGGCGCAAATGGGGGTGTTCGGGTCGCCATGCCTGCTCCTGTTGGGCCCGGTTCCGGGGTTTTGGTGAAGGTGGTGCAGGCAGCCGATGAGGTCAAGGAGAGAGGTGCATCCGCGCATGCGGCCAAAGTGTTTTTTGGCGGGAATCCAGGCACGCCAGCCCCTGAACACCACCAGCCAGACCTGCGATCATTCCGCCGCCGGTTTCGGGCCAGCGAATGGGTGGTGAACCATTTCACCTTGAGCAGCATCGTGGCCACGAATGGTGTCAGCGGCCAACATGCCGCCCACCAACAGCCCCGATTTGTCGCAGCGCGCCATATCGCGTTGAAGTCAGGGCCATATCCGGCCACTTTGGCCCGCAACTGGCCATTTCCTTTGGCGGTTCCTACGCTGAAACAAATTTTGACGATTGGGCAAAAGATATGAGCATGCTTTTGAAACGGAACGGCATTTGGGGGAAAACCATGCTTGGGCTTGGCGCCCTGTGTCTGGTTGCGGCCTGTCAGACAACCACGACCGCCCCGGCATCACGCACCACTGCCGCCGCGCAATGTAGCGTGGTGAACGAAGCCGCGTTCCAACGCGCGGCCTCGCAACTCAGGGCTGCGATGTTGACCAAGGACAGCAATCGATCAAAGAAAATCGAATTCAGCCGGTGCGGGTATTTTCAGGTGACGTTCAAGGGCGGGTTCACGCTTCGATCGCCCTATAGCGCACTTTACGCCAAGGTCGGATCGCCCAAATGGTATGTCGCGATTTCCTCGCGCGCCAAGACAGAACGCAAATCCAGCCTGAGCGGGTTCAAGCCAAGCCGCTATCCCACTGAATCGCTGATCGAATTCCCGACCCCAAGTCGCAAGACCGCCTCTCGGGCTGATCTGGCGCGGTTCAACGGCCTTCTCAACACGCTTGCGCAATCTGCAACGGGTCAGCGGACATCAGGCGTCAACGTGGAACAGGAAATGCAGGGCATCGCGGCGTTGGACCGTGCATCGGCGCGCATTCGCGGCGCGGCCGTCGGGGCGGCAACCATCATCGCCAATGCACCCGCTGGCGGCGGTGGCGGTACCGGCAGCGCATCGGCGGGTGCAAGCGGTTCGTCCGCACCGCAACAGGCGAAACAACAGGGCAATGCTTCTGGCGGGGGGTATCGAATTTTCGAAACAATTCCCTATAGCGCATCGCAAACAGTTGTCGCGCGCGGCAAATGCACCAACGGGAAAAGCTTTAACGTGCGCCATTATCCAAACAATGGAAAATCCGCCCGTTTCGCCATCTATAACCTGTCCAGGTCCAGCATCGCCGACGTCGCGACGGCATTCTGCAAATAGCCCATTGCGCTATTTGGACAAGTGGCTGGGCGCTGCCGAAAATGGCTGCGCCCTGCCTTGGGCAATCCCTGTGCCGCTTGCCTGAACCGCCGGGCCGATGCACATAATGCGCCGCGCGCGCAACACAATGACAATGCCCGCGGTCGGCACATTTTGCCCGTATTATCCCATTATCGCGAACAAGCATGTGCAGTTTCGGGCGGTGGCGGCGGCAATGGCTTGGCCAAGGGCGGCGCACCTCCTAACACCAAGGTCCCTGATATTTCTGATGAGGCCTAAGGATGAGCAAACTGTTTTCACCAATCGAACTGCGCGGTGTGAAGCTGCGCAATCGCGTTGTTATCCCCCCGATGCACCAATATGCGGCTGAAAACGGGCATGTCACCGATTGGACAATGATGAACGCCGGACGGTTTGCCGCTGGTGGGCCTGGCTTGTTCTTTGTCGAAAGCACCAAGGTCGAACGCCGCGGTGCGGGCACGGTGGGTGATCTGGGCCTGTGGGATGATGCGTTTATTCCCGGCATGACGCGGTTGGTGAATTTCATCCGTCAATGCGGTTCGGTACCCGGCATTCAACTGGGCCATTCCGGGCGCAAGGCCAAGCGATCGCGCCCATGGGAAGGCGGCAAAGCCCTGACCGGGCCAGAGGCCGAAGACCCGACATGGCGCATTGTCGGCCCGAGTGCCATCGCCCAGGGCAATGGGTATGAAACCCCCGAAGCGCCCGACACCGAAGGTGTGCGCGCAATGGTCGCGAATTGGGTTGCTGCGGCGGAACGGGCGCACAGGGCAGGGTTTGAGGTTCTCGAACTGCACGGGGCGCATGGCTATCTGATCAATCAGTTCCTGTCGGATGTCGCCAACCAGCGCACGGATGAATATGGCGGCAGTTTTGAAAACCGCACCCGGTTCCTGTGTGAAATCGTCGAAGGTGTGCGCAAGGTCTGGCCTGATGACAAACCGCTGTTCGTGCGTCTTTCGGTCGAAGACAACGCAAACTGGACGGTCGAGGACAGCGTCACCTTGTCCAAGAAACTTGCCGGTCTTGGCGTTGACGTCATTGATTGTTCATCCGGCGGAATCGGGCGCACGGCGGGCGGGCCGCCTTTGGTCCAGGGGTACCAGGTGCCTTATGCCGCCGCGCTGCGCCGCGATGCAGGGATCAAGACGATGGCCGTTGGATTGATCATGGATCCCAAACACGCCGAACAGATCCTTGAAAACGGTGAGGCCGATCTGATCGCCGTCGGGCGTGGGGTACAGAACGAACCGAACTGGCCCTTTCACGCAGCGATGGCCCTGGGCGAACAGGACCCTTACGACCTGCTGCCGGACCAGCAACGGTATTGGTTGGCCAACCGGGCCAAGCGCGGCTGGCAGTAATCGACACGGGC
>JBOEGP010000004.1:43682-123253 GCA_050633485.1 Pseudooceanicola sp. | reverse complement strand
GCCTGTCAGATCATCAGTGACCCGCCGTTGATATCGTGTATGGCGCCTGTGATGAAACCGGCATCGCGACTGGCAAGAAAGCCAACCAATGCGCCGATGTCCTCTGGTTCTCCAAACCGGTTCACGGGGATATTCGCCTTAAGGCTTTCGATCAGTTCGGGGGGCGATCCATCTGTCATTGCGCCGGTGATCCGGCCGGGGCAGACAGAATTGACAGTGATGCCTTCGGCGGCGACCTCTTTGGCGAAACTGCGGGTCAGGCCCAGAATGCCGGTCTTGGTCACGACATAATGCACGCCCGCGACATTGGCAGGTGTGCGCCCGCCGCGGGATGAAATGTTGATGATCCGCCCATATCCCGCCTTGCGCATCGGCGGCAAACAAATCTGGGACATGCGAAACGGGCCGGTGATGTTCACATCCATCACCGCATTCCATTCATCCAGACTGACCACCGATGGGCGCGCCGCCTTTTTGTCGCCCGGCTGTTTGGGGGAAATCCCGGCATTGTTCACCAGCACGGCGATCCGGTCGAAATCCGCATCGCCAATCCGTTGGCGGAACGAAGACCGGTCTTCTTCGTTGCCGACATCAAGCTTTAGCGGCGTGGTGTCGAACCCTTCGGCGTTCATTTGGGCCGATGCCGCCTTGACCTCGTTTTCCAGAATATCGGTCATCACGATGCGATATCCCATCGTGCCCAGCTTTTTGGAAATCGCCAGCCCCATGCCGCGGCAGGCACCGGTCACCACGGCGACTTTGCCGTCGCCTTCTCGTGTTACATTGTCGGCCATGAAAACACCTGTCCATAGGTTTCAAGAGGGGTGAGAGAGGGGCCAAAAGCCCCCGCCATCGTGTCGTTCAGACTGTCCAGTGACCAACCGTCGCCATTGTGGATCGACCGGATCGGGCGGGGCTGGGAATAAAGGTAAACCTCGTTTCCGCGCACACCGATGATCTGACCGTTGATCGCGGCCGCTTCGTCCGACACAAGATAGGCCGCAACCGGCGCGATCTGTTCATTGGTGCCCTGGGTCGATCGGTATTTGCGGAAATCGGTGTTGGACCCCGGCGCATCATATTCCTTTTGGCGAAAGGCGTTGATCGCCTCCCACTGGCGGGATGTGGCAGACGGGGCCATGCAATTTGACCGGATGTTTCCGTGGCGCGACATGTCGAACGCGATGATCTTGGACAGGGACATGATCCCGCCCTTGGCCGTGCCATAGTTTGACACGCCCATGGACCCAATCAGCCCGGTTGTGGATGTCATATGCAGGTAAGCACCACTGCCTTGGGCCACGAAATGCGGCGCGGCGGCGCGGCTGACGTACCATGTGCCATAAAGGTGCGTGTTGACCACGGCCTCAAAATCCTGCGGGTCCATTTTTTCGAACGCCGCATGGCGCATGACCCCGGCACAATTCACCAACGCATCAATCTGGCCATAGCTGTCCAGCGCACATTGAATGATCTTTTGCGCGCTGTCCCAATCCGCCACACTGTCGGTGTTGGCCACCGCCTGACCACCGGCCTGTTGAATG
This sequence comes from Pseudooceanicola sp., assembly GCA_050633485.1. Classification (GTDB taxonomy): domain Bacteria; phylum Pseudomonadota; class Alphaproteobacteria; order Rhodobacterales; family Rhodobacteraceae; genus Pseudooceanicola. The sequence continues at coordinate 121,709 of JBOEGP010000004.1, read as the reverse complement.
GTCTTTGCCACGGTCTGGGCGGCATTTGCGTCGGTGCCTTCGCCCTGGGGTGACGTGCCGATGTCATTGACCACGACATTGGCCCCCTGCGCCCCGGCGAAATGCCCCAACGCGCGGCCAATTCCGCTGCCGCCGCCAGTGATGACGATTGTTTTGCCTTGTAGATAGCTCATGAAACCTCCGTTTCCGGGCCATGATTGGTCCGCTTGTGCGCCGTGGTGCCAGCGTGTCTTGCCAGCATGGGACAGGCCCGCACCCCGGTTCTGATCCCGCCTGATCGGGCGAGACTGGCCACGACGCCCTGTCCTGTCAGCGCAGGTGCGGGAAAAAACACAACCTTGGCGGCGCGGCTGCGGGGGCGGCGGCCCCGTCAAAAAGTGTGGTTCCACATATCCACGCGCGGGGCGTTTTGCCTTGCACCGTCAGGTGCCGCGCGCGACGATACCTGTGCATTGGCAACGGGCAGGGGGCAGGGCATGAGCATAGGGTGGATCGAAACCGCGACAGGCGCGTTTCGCTATGAACTGGATGGCGCGGGCGATGGCCCCGTCCTTGTGCTGTTGCATGAAATGGGCGGCAGCCTGCACAGCTTTGACGCGGTGATGCCCGTATTGCGCGCGACGCGCCGGGTTCTGCGGTTTGATGCGCGCGGTTTTGGGTTTTCGGTCAAGTTGACCGGGCCGTTGGCGATGGCGGATTGGGTTGCCGATCTGGACGCGCTGTTGGATGCCCTGGGCATCTCGGGCCCTTGTGACATCGCGGGATCGGCCCTGAACGGCGCGACCGCACTGGCCTTTGCCGCTGCCCATCCCGACCGGGTGCGCAAGGTTCTGGCGATGTCCCCCGTGACCGAGGTGCGCGAAGATCGGCGCGCATGGATTGCAGATTTCGCTGACCGGATGCAAGCCAATGGCATGGCGCCTTTGACCGACAATAACGACACCAGCTATCCGCCCCAAACCCGTACCGACGGGGCGGCCTTTGCCGCGTTTCGTGCCCGTTGGCTGTGCAACGATCCGCGTAGTTTTGCCGAAACCTATCGGATGTTGTCCGCGCTGGATATGACCGCTGATTTCGCCAGGATCACCTGTCCGGTAATGCTGATCGGTGCCGTCCATGATGTGCTGCGCCCGCCGGAGCTGGTGCGCGCGCTGGTCGATAAACTGCCAGATGCCCAATATCGCGAGGTTGCCAGCGGGCATTTCCTGCCCATCCAGACGCCCGAATTGTTTGTCGATCTTGTCGCGGAATGCCTTGCCCCGTGACCGGCGGCGCATGGCGGCGCGCTAAGGCTCTCGGCCGGCTTCAAACAAGATCGGTTGCCCATGCGGTGTGGCTTGGGCGGCGCGTTGCCATCTTGCGGCGGCTTCGGCCACGGCTTCGGGCGGGATGCCCTGCGCCGCGCTGAAATCTTCGAGGGTGGCAAGCCACGCCATGAAATACTGATCCGCGTGATCTGCGCTGCTGGACATGTCGGGCAGGGCGGTGTCAGTGCGCAGCCGGGCGGCAAATGCATCCGTCCAGTCCGGCCAAGCGATCACACCTGCATCCGCCAATGCGACCGTCATGGCAAAAGCCTTGGCCTGCCACGGGGCAAAGAAATGCGGTTCGGCACCGGCCGTTGCGATGCCAGGAATTTCGGGCAGGGCCGCGTGGCCGGGGGGGTCGTCAGGCAGGGTCAAGGTAAGGTTCCCATGCGTCAAAGGACATGGTGTCGCCGGGGGTTTCGGCGTCGTCGCCCCAAAGGGTTTCGGCGTCGAACACCACCGTATAAAGCCATTCGGCCCGGTCCCGGTCGCCTTTCGCGCTGCTGTCTGCATAGACGTGATAACCCTGCACTGCTTCGATCCGGCCCACCTTGTCGCGCCCATAGGCTGGCAACCGGGTATGCCCACGCGGGTGCATATTGCGGCTGCGAACCCTGTCGCCGGGGGCAAAGGCCGGGCGGTTTTGACCGGGATCACGATTGACCGGCCCACCCCGTGCCAGAACGCCGGGCACATCCGCAGGGGCCAAGGCGGGTTTCGCGGCGGCGTGGGAGGCAGGGTCCGGCACCCCGCTGGCCAGTTCATCCGCGCTGATCACACCTTTTTCGACCATCATCCGTTCAAGACCGGCCAACCAAATCTGGAAATAGCCGATGCGGTAATATTCACCGGGGTCGCGATCCTCGCGGGCAAAGCGGGATTCATCAATGGTCCAATACCCACCCGCGCCAACGGCAACGGTCAATGCCATTGCGCGTTCTTCCCAATCCGCGCCCGCGTGATAGGGCGCCGCGTTTTCGCCCGGTGCGACCGGGCCAAACCCGTGCCGCCCGCCAATATCATGCGGCCCGTTCATGCCGCCGGTCCCGTGCCGGGGGTCAGGGCAAGGCCGGTGCCGATCATGCTGTCGCGTGTGACAAGGGCGGCCAGTGCCTCTTCGTCCAGGGAATCGCACCCTTGGGGGCGCATCGGCACAACGAGATACCGCACCTCGGCGGTGGAATCCCATACGCGGACCTTGGTCGCGGCGGGCAATTCCACCCCGAATTCGGACAGCACCGCACGGGGTTCACGCACCGCGCGCGCGCGGTAGGGCATGGATTTATACCAAACCGGCGGAAGCCCAAGCACCGACCAAGGATAACAGGAACACAAGGTGCAAACGACCATATTGTGCTGGTCCGGCGTGTTGAAAACCGCCCGCAGATGTTCACCCTGTCGCCCGGAATAGCCAAGCGATGCAACCGCATCCGTCGCATCCCGCGCCAGCCATTCGGCAAAGGCCGGATCGCTCCAGGCGCGGGCAACAACCCGCGCACCGTTGCGCGGGCCGACACGGGTTTCATATGTTTCGATGATGGCGTCCAATGCGGCGGAATCGATGATACCCTTTTGGGCAAGCAACGTTTCCAACGCCATGACCCGCGCGGTCATATCGTCCAGTTCGCTTGCGTGATCGGAATCGTGGGGCATTGGCGTGGCCTTGCTGTTGTGGCGCACCCAAAGTCGTAGCAACGCAGAACTTTGGCGTCCAGCGCGATGCGCCGCGCCCGATCGTGCCGGGTTTCGTGTGGGCGCTGGTGCAAACGGGCTGTTTGGTTCCGACCGCGCCGCTTGATCCGCCTTGCGCCATTGTCAATGCGCACTCAGCGGCCGTCACCGTCACAAGGGGGCACAGCCGTTGCCCCGCCAGGCCCCGATCGGCCCTTTGTGCGCACGTTTATTCGACCTCGCGCTGGCCGACCATGGCACCCGATACCATGCTGGCCGGTGGAAACAGCACAACCCTGACACCAACATCCAGACCGTCCAGCACTTCGGCGTCCAGCCCGTTGTCACGCCCCACCTTTAGCTTGCGCAGGACCGCGCGCCCGTCTTGCACGGCGAACACGGCCCAATCCTCTGCGTCGCGAAACAGCGCGCTTGAGGGCACGATGACGGCGTCATCGACCTTCCAGACGATGATCTGCGCCTCGACACTATACCCATGCCCTAGACCTGCGCGTTGATCGGGCGGGCTGGTCAACCGCACGACGACCTGCACACGCTGTTCTTCGACGCCCAGGGCCGAAACCTTGGTCTGGCCAAAGGGTTCAATCCGCGCCACGACCGCCGCAAGGGCCTGTGACCCGCCCCAGTTTTCGATGATCACCGCATCCCCGATAGACACCTGCACAGCATCCGACGAAATCAGTTCAACGACCACCTCCAGCCCTTCGGCGATGTCTCCGACCTCAAGGATCGGGGCGCCGGCGGGCAGGATCGTTTCGTCGGGCTGCATGACCCTTAGGATCACACCGTCCGACGGGGAATGAATCGCGATCGTGTCGCCGGTCTGGTCATCCATCACGTCGATCAACCCGGTTTCGTCGAACCCGATCAGCTGGGCCTCGGCGCTTTGCAATTCGGCCTGACGTTGGGCGATAGCGGCGGCAGCGGTGCGCTTGCGGGCCTCGGCGGCCCGAGAGGCGCTTTCCGCACGGTCCAGCGTTGCGATGCTGACGGTGCCGGATTCCGCCAACCGCCGGGCGCGGTTCAGATCAATCAGCGCCAGATCCGCATCGGCCTTGGCGGCGGCCAGCGTCGCCTCAGCGACCTTGAGCGCGGCCTGCGCCGCCTCGACCGCAGCCAAAGCCTGTTCCAACGTGCGTGCGTCCAGGGCCACGGGGTTGGCCGCGCGCATCCGCGCCACGATTGTCGAATGCGCCTTGACCGGGTCACCGGGGTGTCCGTCGATGCGCAACAACTTGCCCGCGACCGGGGTGGACACGACATAGGCGTCGGCCACACGGGTGCGTCCCTCTTCGTTGATTGTGACGGTCATGGAGCCGCGCGTGACCTTACCCATATCGACCATGACGGCGCGCGGCCAGAACGCTGCTGCCAAAGCGCCGCCCACAAGCGCGAGCGAAACAAAAATCAGAACGGGGCGCGAAAGCGTTTTGCGTGCCATGGGTTATTCCCTTGTTTTCAAGGCCAGGACCAGGTCGATGCGGTCAAGGTCACGTTTTGTCAGCCAGCCGGAAACAAGCGCGGCACCCAGAATGAACAGGGCGGCGAAACCATGGCTGAACGGATCGTAATCTGCTGGAATCTGATAAAGTTCGTTGGAAAAACCAAGGGCGATAGCCTTGGCCAATCCATAGCCGCACAGCGACCCGATGGGCAGCGCGGCAAGGGTGATGACGGCCAGTTCGCCCAACAGCACAAATGCGCTTTCGCCTTTGGAAAAACCGATCACCCTGAGCGAGGCAAGGTCGCGGACTTTTTCGTTATAAGCGATGCGCGCGGCATTATAGACGATCCCAAAGGTGATGATGAAGGCGACCGCGCCCATGATGTAGCGCGCCGATCCGGCACCGGAATCCATCAGCTTTTTCAACGATTCCTGTGCCGCCTCGGCCACGCTGACCCCGGCGACGGTCGGCATCTCCTTCAACTCTCGGTAGATGTCATCGGCGCGCGCCGCATCCACCCTGAGATGAACACCGGAAACCCGCCCCGGTTCACCGATTGCGCGGTTCAGGCTGTCGATCCGCATATAGGCGGGCGCGCCCAACAGGGTGCGCGCCACGCGGGTCACGGGCACCTCAAGCACGGGCTGGCGGCCGGTTCGCACCTCGATCACCAATGTGTCGCCCACGCCGATATGCAGGATGTCGGCCAATGCCTCTCCCAGCACGACGCCTTCGTCGGGCAGGCGTATCTGGGACAGGTCCGCGCCAATCGCACGGGTCAGTGTCGCGTTGGGGACCATGCCGCTGACACCCCCGCGATGGGTGTACCGCCCATTGCGCAGGATCGCGGGCACATCGCGCATCGGTTCCACCATCAATACGCCGGGTATCCGGGCCAATGACAGCGCCGCCCGTTCGCTAAGGGCGTGGGTAAAAGTCACGGTTGCATCACTGCGATCCACGACGGTGAAATTCTGGTCCATCACACCTTCGAATGACGTGTAGATCGTTGTCATCCCCGATGACAGGGCCATCCCACCCGCAATCCCGGCAGACAGCGCGGCCATGCGCATCGGTTGACGCGCAACCGCACGTAGGACCATGCGCGTCGGTTGATCAAGCATGCGCCCCCAAGCGCCGGAAAACCGAATGGTCTTGCTGTAATCGGCGGGGGCGGGGGGGCGCATTGCTTCGGCTGGGGCCAGGGCAAAGACGCGACGCAAAACAAACAATCCGCCCGCCGACGCCGCAGCGATACTGGCGCTAACGCCAATGACAAACGACGTTGGATCGGGGCGAAACACAAGGAAGGGAAAATTGTAAAAGGTCGTGTAAACGCCGATCATCGCACGCCCCGATGCGATCCCGCCCAGACATCCTGCGATGGCCCCGCCAATGGCAATGATCATCACGAGTTTGAAATAATGCGCGCCGACCTCGGCGTTGGAATAGCCAAACGCCTTGAGAAGACCGATTTCCTCGCGTTCGGACTGCACCATGCGGGTCACGACGATGTACAGAAGAAAGGCCGCCACGGCCAAAAACAAAGGCGGCACCGCCTTGGACATGGTGCGCATTCCCGAAATTTCTTCTTCTACGAACCGTTCGGAAATCAGATCCGCGCGCCCATAGGCCCCGGTGCCCCCCCATGCCGACAATATGGCGTCGATCCGGTCTATCACCATTGGTTCGGACGTGCCGCGCACAAGGGTGACAAGCGCCTCGTTGAACGCGCCTTGCATGTCATAGGCGGCCGACAATTCCGCGCGGCGCATCCAGATGATCGCCATGCGCGATGGGTCTGGCATCACCTCGCCGGGGATGGCGACGTAAAGATTGTCGGGCGACTGGGCAAGGCCATTGATGATCAGCGTCCTTTGCACACCGTTCAACGTGACATCCAACCTATCGCCGGGACCAAGCCCGCGCGCCCTTGCGAACCCGTCCAGCAACAAGATGCCATCGCGCGACCCCTGCACGGGCAGGCGCCCCGCAGTCAGGTAAACCCTGTTCAACCCGGTGTCGTCGTCATCAGGTAGGGACAGAGCGCGCGCCTGAAGGGGAACGGAATCTTCGGGCACATCCACCAACGCCGCCCCGCTGACACGACCCTGTGCGCGGGTGACACCGGGCAGGGCAGCCAGCCGGGAAATCATTTCGTTTGGGGCGCGGGCCACAGGGGCGAACACATCCGCCAACCGGTTGCGTTCATAATACGCCCGCCGCGTTTCGGTGAGAGAGGCGACAAGCCCGCTCATCATCACTTGCAACAGAACACCAACGGCGATCACCGCCGCAATGGCGATGACCTGGCCCTTCATCCGCCCCAGATCGCGGAACAATTTGCGGTCAAGCGGGCTCACCAATGGATCTCCGCTGGTGTCTTGCGTTTGGCATTTTCGGTCACATCCCGAATTGCCCCATCCGCCAACCGGACAACCCGATGGGCCATATCGGCAATGTTGGCCGCATGGGTCACCATCAGGATCGTGGTGCCCAGCCGTTCGTTGATTTCGGCCAATACCTCTAGCACGGAACGCCCTGTTGCGCTGTCTAGTGCGCCCGTGGGTTCGTCGCAAAAGAGCACTTCGGGTTGTTTGGCCACCGCACGGGCAATGGCGACACGCTGTTGTTCCCCCCCTGACAATTGCGATGGAAAATGATCCATCCGGTCGGACAGCCCGACCATGTCCAATGCCTGTTCTGGCGGCATGGGGTTCGGCGCGATTTCGGTGACCAACTCAACATTTTCGCGGGCCGTCAAACTGGGCATAAGATTATAGAACTGAAAGACAAATCCGATGTGATCGCGCCGGTATTTCGTCAGACGTTTGTCCGACATCGCCGTCAGATCAAGGTCACGAAATCGCACTTTTCCGGTGCTGGCCCGGTCCAGACCGCCAAGGATATTCAACAACGTTGATTTCCCGGACCCCGACGCGCCAAGCATCACCACGATTTCCCCGGCGGGCAGGTCAAGGTCAACTCCGCGCAGGGCATGTACCGCCGACCGCCCCTCACCATAGGTGCGGGTCAGGCCCCGTGTCGTGAAATCGATTCCATCGTGTTTCATTTGCGCCGATCCTGCGATTCCACATCACGTTACCACGGTATTCGGCCCGCCCGATTGATCCGTGTCAGGTACGCGCAGGGGTCGCAATGGTCATTTCGCCAATTTGATCCCGCGCAAAGCGGAGCATTTGAAAACCGCGCATATCGGGGGCATGACACAGATTGAAAAGCTCCGCTCTCTCGGCCTGTTTGACAAACGGGTGCCCCGCTATACCTCTTATCCCACGGCGCCGGTGTTCACCCCGGACGTGGGCGCATCGGATCAGGCGGCGGCGATGGCCGCGCTGGATCCGGCCGTGCCGGTGTCGGTTTACCTTCATATTCCGTTTTGCGAACGCCTTTGCTGGTTCTGCGCCTGCCGAACCCAGGGCGTGCGCAGCCTGTCCCCGGTCGAGGCTTATGTTGAAACGCTGTTGGCCGAACTTGCGCTGATCCGCCCGCTTATTCCCAAGGGGTTGCGCATGGGGCGGTTGCACTGGGGCGGCGGCACGCCCACGATTCTGACGCCCGCGCTGATTCACAAGTTGGCCGAGGCGGTCAAATCCGCGATCCCGCCCGCGCCGGATTGGGAATTCTCGGTGGAAATTGACCCTACGTTAGTGGACCGCGACAAGATCGCCGCATTGGCGGCCGAGGGGATGAGCCGGGCCAGCATCGGCATTCAGGATTTCGCCCCCGAGGTTCAGGCCGCAATCGGGCGCGATCAACCCTATGAGGTCACGCGCGAATGCGTTGATAACCTGCGTGCGGCCGGGATCACGTCGCTGAATGCAGATTTGGTTTATGGCCTGCCCGATCAGGATGCCACGCGGTTGGCCGACACGGTGGACAAGGTTCTGACCCTTGCGCCCGACCGGATCGCATTGTTCGGATATGCGCATGTGCCATGGATGGCAAAACGTCAGGCGCTGATCAACGAAGACGCCCTGCCGGGGGATTTTGCCCGCTACGGATTGGCCAATCTGGCGGCGGAACGGTTCCGCGACGCCGGGTTTGACACCATCGGGATCGACCATTTTGCCCGCCCGAATGACACATTGGCCATTGCCGCGCGGTCGGGGCATTTGCGACGCAATTTCCAGGGATATACCGATGACACCTGCCCGACATTGATCGGCCTTGGCGCGTCGTCGATTTCGCGGTTCGCAGGCGGATATCTTCAGAATGCTGCGGCCACACCGGCCTATTCGCAGCGCATCGCGGCGGGTGAATTGGCGGCCGCGCGTGGCCATCTGATGCAGGGCGATGACCTGTTGCGCGCCCGCGCCATTGAAATGCTGATGTGCGATTTCCGCCTGGATCGCGCGGAACTGCAGATGCGGTTCCCGGACCAGGCCGCGGCTTTGGATGCAACCCACGCGCAGGTGGCGGCGGATTTTGGCGACCTTGTCACCCTGACCGATGACGCGCTGGTGATTCATCCCTTGGGGCAACCGCTGACCCGCATCATCGCAAGCGCATATGACGCCCATGTGCCGGACGGGGTCCGCTTTAGCCAGGCCTCCTGATGTGGCGCGCGGGCGGTGTCGGACGGGTTGACAGACACCGCCATTCGGCGCCCGATACGCTGATCCACCAAAACAAAGGCCGCTGATATGCCAAATCATCTGACCATCGCCCTGACCGCGCCCGGAATGATGGGGGCGGGCATCGGCGCGCGCCTTGTGGCCCATGGATGCCGCGTGATTGTCCCGCTGGAAGACCGCAGCCCCAACAGCCGCACACGTGCCACCAAGGCAGGGATGACAGGCGTCGGATGGGACGAACTGGGGCAGGCCGACATGATCCTGTCGGTTGTCTCACCAGAACACGCCGAAGCAACTGCAGCGCGCGTGGCCGGTGCCAACCCGAACAGCCGGGCGATCTATGCGGACCTAAACGCCATCACGCCCGAACGCGTGCGCCGGATCGAAACAGCCGTCGCGGCGGCGGGCATGCGGTTCACCGATGGTGGAATCATCGGACCACCACCCCGCGATGGGGGGCGCGACCCGGTGATCTACCTGTCTGGCCCCGCCGCGAAAGATGCCGCCGGCCTGAACGCCTATGGTCTGAAAACCGAAGCGCTGCGCGGCCCTGTGGGCGAAGCGTCGGCGTTGAAACTGTCCTATGCAGGCATCACCAAGGGGTTGGCGGCACTTGGCGCGACCATGATGCTGGCCGCATCGCGCGCCGGGGTCGAAGAACAGCTGATGGCCGAACTTGATGACAGTCAGCCCCATCTTGCCCAGGCGTTTGCCCGGACAATCCCGGACATGTTGCCGAAATCGGGCCGTTGGGTCAGCGAAATGCACGAAATCGCGGATTTCATCGGCACGGATCATCCCGAACACGGCATCTATCGCGCGGTCGCAGACCTGTACGAACGCCTGTTTGATGCCCACAGCGCGGACGCGGACGAGGCCGAAGTGCTCCGCGACCTCGTCCGTTAGGGTTACGATTTGCCGGTCAAACGGGTCAGGACGGGAAAGTATTCGGCGCCAAACCCGGCGGCCTGCGCGATTTCCATCCGTGTCTGCGCCAATGTCGCGCCCGGCGCGTCAATCCCGGCATCGCGCGCGATTTCCAGCGCATAGCTGACATCCTTTAATGCGTAATCGGTTGGAAAGGCCCCTTTCGGAAAGTCATCCGGAAGCATCGCTTTCATCCCATGATTGCGCAGCGCAAAACTGTCCGCCGATCCCTTGGACAGAACGTCAAACAACAGATCCACATCCATGCCCGCTGCACGGCCCAGGGCCTGCGCTTCGGACAGGGCGACGACGTTTTCAAACAGCACCATATTGTTCAGCAATTTGGCCACCTGACCACAGCCCAAAGGTCCGCAATGGGTCACGTCACTGGCCGCATGGGCCAGCCAGGGGCGCACCCTGTCAAATTGCGCCTCGGTGCCGCCGACCATGATCGACAATGTCCCCGATTCCGCCGCCGCGCGGGTGCGCGCCACGGGGGCATCCACCCAGGTGACGCCCTTTTGCGCCACGGCCGCCGCCAATTCGCGGGTCAACCCGACGGGCGCGGTTGTCATGTCCACCACCAGCAGCCCGTCGCGTGCGGTGTCCAGAATGCCCCCCGGCCCGCGTGTGACCGCATCAAGTTGCGGACCGCCGGGCAATGACAGGAACAGGATATCAACCTCGGCCGCCATCGCGCCAATGGAGTCGGCGGTTTGTGCCCCGAATTCCGCCAGCCGGGCCAGCGGATCGGGCGACAGGTCAAAAACCTGTGCCTTGGCCCCCGATTTCACGACGATATTGCGGCAAATGGGTTCGCCCATCACGCCCAGCCCTGCAAATCCGATTTTTTCCACGATGTCCGCTCCCTAACAATTTTGCGCAACCTAGGCATTGTATCCGGTGGGATGCAATGGAGTCCTAAGGATTTACAGATGCTAAGTCGGCCAGGATCGGGCAATCGGGCCTGTCGTCGCCATGGCAGGCTGCAATCAACCCGCCAAGCGTGTCGCGCATCGCGCTGAGTTCGGCAATTTTCGTTTCGATCTGGGCCAGATGATCCTGCGCGATCTTGCGAACCTCGGCGCTGGTCCTTTCGCGATCCGCATAAAGCGCCAGCAGGGCGCGGCATTCTTCGATGGAAAACCCCAAGGAACGCGCGCGGCCCAAAAAGGCCAGGCTATGGGCATCGGCATCGGAATAATCGCGGTACCCGTTCGGGCGGCGCGCAGGGGTCAAAAGGCCGATTTCCTCATAATACCGGATGGTCTTGGGCGGAAGCCCGGTGCGATCGGCGGCGTCTTTGATGTTCATTGCGTCCTCATTCAGCCGGGGCCGGTTGTGGCGACAGTGCCGCACGGGTCACGGTGCCGGGGGCATCGGCCATGGCCGCCGGAATTGCCCGCAGGCGCAACGCATTGCCCAGCACGAACACCGACGACAACGCCATCGCCCCCGCCGCCAGCATCGGTGACAATTGCACACCAAAGGCCGGGAACAACGCGCCCGCCGCCACCGGGATCAGCACGATGTTATACCCAAACGCCCAAAACAGGTTCTGGCGGATATTGCGCATCACACGTGCTGACACCGCGACCGCATTGGCAACCCCGGTCAATTCACCCGACATCAGAACCACATCCGCGCTTTCGATCGCCACATCCGTGCCGGTTCCGATGGCGATACCCACATCCGCGCGCGCCAGGGCGGGGGCGTCGTTGATGCCATCGCCCACAAAGGCAACCGGGCCGAACGCACGGTGCAGATCGTCAAGCGCTGTCAGCTTGTCCTGGGGCAACAACCCGGCGCGCACATCCGCGATCCCCAGATCATGGGCGATGGCCTGTGCCGTGCCCTGTGTGTCGCCTGTCAACATCACCACATGCAGCCCGCGCGCCTTAAGCGCATTGATCGCCGCCGGGGTGCTGGGTTTGACAGGATCGGCCACGCCGATCAGCGCGGCGATCACCCCGTCCACGGCCACGAACAACGGTGTGCGCCCGCGCGCCGCCAAATCTGCGGCGGACCCGGACAGGTGGCCAAGCGCGATGCCCTCACGGGTCATCAGGCGGTCCGCCCCGATCACCACATCGCGGCCTGCGATCCGCGCGAACACCCCGAAACCGGGGTCAGCGCGCAGGCTTTCGACGGCGGGTAAATCGGTGATGCCACGGGCCAATGCGCCGTCAATCACCGCGCGCGCAATCGGATGTTCGGACTGTGACTCGGCCGCGGCGGCAAGGGCCAACACCCTGGAGTCATCAAACCCCTGGGCGGTGACGATGTCGGTCAGGGCCGGGTGGCCCGCTGTCAAAGTGCCGGTTTTGTCCAGCGCGACAACACGCACCCCTTGCAGGGATTGCAACGCATCGCCGCGCCGGAACAACACGCCCAGTGCGGCGGCCCGTCCCGACCCGACGACAATTGACGTGGGCGTGGCAAGCCCCATGGCGCAGGGGCAAGCGATGATCAGAACCGAAACACCGGCGACAAGCGCATGGGTCAATGACGGCCCGAATATCAACCAGACAAGCACCGTCAGGCAGGCAGCCGCGATGACGGCAGGCACGAACCACGCCGTGATCCGATCAACGGCTGACTGGATCGGCAACCGTGTGGCTTGTGCATCTTCGACCATGCCGATGATCCGCGCCAGAACCGTATCGCGCCCCACCTTGTCCGCCTGAAACCGCAGCGCGCCGTCGCCATTGACCGTGCCGCCGGTGACCCGATCTCCGGCTGTCTTGGCGACGGGAAGGGGTTCGCCGGTCAGCATCGCCTCGTCCAGGTGGCTGGTGCCAGTCAGAACAACCCCATCCACGGCAACGGTTTCGCCGGGGCGCAATACCACCACATCGCCCGCGATCACATCGTCAATGGGCACGTCCAGCGCCGCGCCATCGCGTTCAACGCGTGCCATCTGTGGGCGCAACCCGATCAACCGGCGGATCGCCGCCCCGGTTTGCCCTTTTGCGCGCGCCTCAAGCCAGCGACCGATCAGGATCAGCACCACGATCACAGCCGCCGCTTCGAAATAGACGTTGCGCGCCCCTTCGGGCAGCAGGGCAGGGGCGAAAGTGGCGATCACCGAATATCCCCACGCCGCCAATGTCCCAAGCGCGACCAGCGAGTTCATTTCCGGCGCGGCGCGCAACAGGGCGGGAATGCCTTTTTGGAAAAACTGCCGCCCCGGCCCGATCAGAACCAACGTTGTCAGCACAAACTGAAAAACGCGCGACGTCTGTTCACCCACATTGGCCGCGATCCAGTGATGCAAGGGCGGATAGGCATGCCCGCCCATTTCGATCAGGAACACTGGCAACGCCAGCGCGGCGGCAATCCAGGCGCGGCGCTTTTGTGCCTCGGCCTCGGCCTCTTTCCGGTTGGCCTGATCCGGTGTGGCATCAATGTGCACTTTGGCCGGATACCCCGCCGCGTCGCTTGCGGCGACCAGGTCGGCGGGCGAAACCGCGCCTGCAACATAGACAACCGTTGCGTTTTCCGAGGCAAGGTTCACCCGCGCTTCGATCACGCCGGGGACGGCCAACAGGGCCTTTTCCACCCGCCCGACGCAAGAGGCACACGTCATCCCGTCAATCTGAAGCCGGGCGTTTGCGTTGCGTGCGGGATAGCCGGCACTTGCAAGCGCGCCGGTCATATCATTTAGGTTGGCATCGCCATCCAGTGCCACACGAACGGTTTCACCGGCCAGATTGACCTTGGCCGATTGAACACTGGGCAATGCCGTTAACGTGCGTTCCACGCGCCCCGCGCAGGCGGCGCAACTCATCCCGTCGATTTGAAGTGTCAGATCCGCCATGGCGTAACCTCTCGATTATACGTTGCCGCCTTAGGGGCGCGGTTGCGGCGTGTACCCGGCATCGCGGATCGCCGCTTCGGCCAGCTGGGCATCGCCCGAAACGCGCAGCATGTGACCGGCCAAATCAATGTGAACATCTGCGTCGGGCAATGTCGTGCCGATCGCTTGGCGCAATGCTTTTTCGCAGTGCGCACAGGTCATGTCGGGGATGTAAAAGCTGATCGTGTCACGCATGTCTGAGTCGCCTTTTTTCGTACGGATCCGGGTATTTCCGGTCCTGATAAGATCTAGATAGACCTTCCAGTTACTGGAGGGTCAAGGGGTGGTCTGGAATTTTCCGAAGGGAAAGCAGGGTGATGGCAGCCGCCTTTGGCAAAGCTTGCAATCGTCATCCTTTCTGCGCAGTCTTTTGATGCTCGCCTTGGGGGAGGGCGGCACCCTTCGCGTTTAATTGAGGTGCAAATGACCCAACCTGACAGCCCTGCGTTCTTTGATGGACACAACGACACCATTCTAAAAATCCTGATCGGCAAGGCCAGTGTCGCCGATATTGTCCATGGGTATGATGCGGGCCATATCGACGTGCCGCGCGCACAGGCCGGGGGATTTGGCGGCGGTTTCTTTGCCATTTTCGTGCCAAGCCCGATGGACGCCACAGCCCGGTTGGACGCCCTGAGTGGCGCACAATATGACATGCCTTTGCCCGAAATGCTGGATCATGCGGCGGCCGTTGAATTCGTGGGGCGCGGGTTTGAAACCTTTGCCAAGCTTGAGTCCGCGGGCGCGATCACCATATGCCGCAGCGCGGCCGACATTGCGGCGGCTTTGCCAGGCAAAAAGATGGCTGCCGTCATTCATATCGAAGGCGCCGAAGCGATTTCAGAAGACCTGAGCGAACTGGAAGGGTTCTATCAAAACGGTCTCCGTTCTCTTGGGCCGGTGTGGTCCAGGCCGACGATTTTCGGGCATGGGGTGCCGTTCCGATACCCATCCACGGGGGATATTGGCCCCGGGCTGACAGATGCCGGAAAAAGGTTGATTGCGGAATGCAACCGCCTTGGGATCATGATCGACCTTAGCCATTTGAACGAAAAAGGCATGGACGAAGTCGCGGCGATTTCGACGGCCCCATTGGTTGCAACCCATTCCAATGCTTATGAAATATGCCCACACGCCCGCAACCTGACAGATCGCCAGTTGCATCAGATCGCTGACAGTGACGGCATGGTTGGAATCAACCTCGCCTCGGGCTTTCTGCGGCCAGACGGACAGATGGATGCGGATTTCGGACTTGACGTTCTTTTGCGTCACCTTGACCATCTGGTCAAGATTCTTGGCGAAGACCGCGTCGGCCTTGGTTCCGATTTCGATGGCGCATTGGTGCCCAAGGATATCGCAGATTGCGCGGGACTGCCCAATTTGCGGGCGGCAATGGCCGATCATGGCATCGGAGCCGACCTGATGACGAAATTAACCCACGGCAACTGGTTGCGCGTTCTGCGCAAAACGTGGGGAGACTGAGCGGTGAAAACGCCGCCGAATATCAACCAACCTGGAGTTTGAGTCATGAAACATTTCAAAACCCTTAGCGCGGTCGCCCTTGCGGCCACATTGATGGGCTCGGTCGCGCTTCCTGCGTTTGCCAAAACCCCGCCGAACATGCTGGTGATTGCAAACCGAATTGACGACATCAAGACATTCGACCCGGCGGAAAGCTTTGAATTCGCGGGCGCCGACGTGTCGCGCAATGTCTATGAAAAGCTGGTGAATTTCGATCCGATGGACCTCGACGCCGGATATGGGCCGCAAATCGCGGAAAGCTGGGACATCAGCGCCGACGGGAAAACCATCACCTTTTCTATCGCGTCGGGTCACGTGTTTTCGTCCGGCAACCCGGTCACGGCGGCTGATGTGGAATATTCCCTGCGCCGCGCGGTCAAGTTGAACAAGACGCCTTCGTTCATCCTGACGCAATTCGGGTTCAGCCCGGAAAATGTCGATGACATGGTCAAGGCGACAGATGACATGACCGTCACCGTGTCGCTTGATCAACCATATGCTTTGTCCTTTGTTTTGAACTGTTTGACGTCCACTATCGGCGGCATCGTGGACAGCAAGACAGTGATGAGCCACGAAACCGACGGGGACATGGGCAACGCATGGCTGCGCACCAACACGGCCGGTTCCGGCCCCTACAAGGTGATGTCGTGGAAGCCGAATGAAAGCGTCATGCTGGTGACCAACGACAAATACGGCGGAACCAAACCGGCAATGCAACGCGTCGTTGTCCAGCACATTCAGGAAAGCGCGACGCAGCGCCTGATGCTGGAACGCGGCGACATTGACGTCGCGCGCAATCTGTCCCCCGAAGACGTGGCAGGCGTGATCGGCAATGACGCGATCAGTGTCAAAGACGAATTGCGCGGCCGCCTGATGTATTTCGCCGCCAACCAGAAACACGAGGCGCTGAGCAACCCAAAGGTGCTTGAGGCGTTGAAATACCTCACGAATTACAAGGGAATGTCTGACTCGTTCCTCAAGGGGCAATACACTGTGCACCAGGCTTTCCTGCCGCGCACGTTCCTTGGAGCGCTCGAAGACACCCCATACGCCTATGACCCCGCCAAGGGCAAGGCGCTGCTGGCCGAGGCCGGGTATGGCGATGGTTTCTCGGTGAAAATCAGCGTGCGTGATGCGCAGGAACGTCTGGATATCGCGCAATCGTTGCAAAACACATGGGGTCAGGCCGGTATCAAAGCGGAACTGATCGTCGGCACCGGTGCCCAGACACTTGATCGTTACCGGGCGCGCGAACACGAAATCTATCTTGGCGCGTGGGGGCCGGATTATCCCGACCCCAACACAAATGCGGCGACTTTTGCGGAAAATGGCAATAACGCCGATGACGCGGGCCTGACAGGTGTTCTGGCATGGCGCAACGCCTGGGATATTCCCGAAATGACCAAACGCACAAAGGCCGCAGTTGTCGAAAACGACACCGACAAGCGCGCCAAGATGTACCGCGAGATCCAGAAGGAACACCAGACAACCGGACCGTTTGGCATCATGTTCCAAAAGATCGAACAAAACGCCATGGCCAGCAACGTCCAGAATTTTGTGGCCGGCGGCGCGACAACCGCCGTGTCCTACTGGGTTGTGACCAAGTAAGTGACTGGATTGAAACCAAAGATGAATGGGCGGTTCCCGCCGCCCATTCACATACAAACCGTCGCGATCAGGCGGGTTGCACCTGGCGCGCGGGCCGAACCGCGCATCTCGGGCGGCGCTGCGCATGTGTCGCGAAACGCCCGTCCAGTGCCACGGATTGATCACGCTGCGCTGATTTCATCGTCCGCAAACAAAAGGCGTCACAAAACATGAACGCCACACCGGAGCGAGGCCTGCGATTGCCCAAATGGGCGAAAAAGACCGCGGGCACCGTGGTCACGATGATGGCCACGATCCTTGGCCTGTTGTTTGTGACTTTCATGATCGGGCGGGTCATGCCGATCGACCCGGTTCTGGCGATCATTGGTGAACGTGCCACGCAAGCGCAATATGACCAGGTTTACCAGGAACTTGGCCTTGATAAGTCGCTGATTGTCCAATTCGGGATTTACCTTGGCGACGTGCTTCATGGCGATTTCGGGAAATCCATTCGCACCGGCCAACTCGTGTCCGATGATATCGCGCGCGTTTTCCCCGCGACCCTTGAACTGGCTTCACTTGGCACCCTGTTTGGCGTGGTCCTTGGCGTGCCACTTGGTGTTGTTGCTGCTGTGCGCCGCGGCTCATGGGTTGATCAACTGGCCCGGTTTGTCGGGTTGATTGGCTATTCGATGCCGATTTTCTGGCTCGGCCTGATGGGCCTTCTGATTTTCTATGGCATCCTTGGCGTCGTGGCCGGACCGGGGCGCGTGGACATTTTCTATGACGGCATCGTTGAACCCGTCACCGGCATGCTTCTGATCGACAGCCTGTTGCGCGGACAGGTCGATGTGTTCTGGAATGCCCTGTCGCATATCATCCTGCCGGCCTCGCTGCTTGGCTACTACAGCCTTGCCTATATCAGCCGGATGACCCGCAGTTTCATGCTTGAACAGCTGTCATCGGAATATGTGACCACCGCGCGGGTCAAGGGGCTGTCGGAATGGAATGTCATCTGGCGCCACGCCTTTCGCAACATCCGCATTCAGCTGATCACCGTGATCGCGCTGGCCTATGCCAACCTGCTCGAAGGCTCGGTGCTGACCGAAATCATCTTTGCCTGGCCGGGCATAGGCAGTTACATCACCACCTCGCTTTTGGCCAATGACATGAATTCGGTCCTGGGCGGCACCGTGGTGATCGGTGCGATTTTTGTCGGGCTGAACATCTTCTCCGATCTCCTCTACCGTTTCTTTGACCCGAGGTCGAAATGAACACCTCCCCCACGTCGCACCCCAAATCCATCAAGGCATGGCTTCTGGCCGAAGAACCGACATCGCGCCGCCAGGCCCGCGCGGCGGCGTGGTATCAGGGTTGGCTGACACTGCGGGGCAACACGCTCACGATGATTGGGCTTGGCATCCTGATCTTCCTGATCTTCTGTGCAATTTTTGCCCCCCTGCTGGCCACCGATGATCCCTTTGTTCAGGACCTTGCCAACCGCCTCAAACCACCGGGTTGGGATGGGCACATCTTCGGCACAGACAGCCTGGGCCGCGACATCTATTCACGTCTGCTCTACGGCGCGCGTATCTCGATCTATATCGTCCTGCTGGTGGCCATGGTGGCGCCGCTCGTCGGGTTGATCATCGGCACGGTCGCGGGCTATGTCGGTGGCTGGACCGACACGATCCTGATGCGGATCACCGACATTTTCCTGGCCTTTCCGCGGCTTGTCCTTGCCCTGGCCTTTGTGGCGGCGCTCGGCGCGGGGATTGAAAACGCGGTCCTGGCGATCTCACTCACCGCCTGGCCACCCTATGCACGCATCGCGCGGGCGGAAACACTCACCATCCGCTCATCCGACTTTATCGCCGCCGTGCGCCTTCAGGGGGCAGGTCCGATCCGCATCGTCACACGCCATATCTGGCCCCTGTGCATTTCCTCGCTGATCGTGCGCGTCACGCTTGATATGGCCGGCATCATCCTCACCGCAGCGGGCCTTGGCTTCCTTGGCCTCGGCGCGCAACCCCCCAGCCCGGAATGGGGCGCGATGATCTCGGGCGGGCGCAAATACATCCTCGATTTCTGGTGGGTCGCCACGATCCCCGGCCTTGCAATCTTCGCGATCTCGCTCGGGTTCAACCTGCTTGGCGACGGATTGCGCGATGTGCTTGATCCCAAAGGCGGCGAATGATGCTCCACATTCAACACCCCGCACCACCGCACCCCCGTTCATCTTTCCAAAAATACTTCGGGGGAATCGCGGCCTGGCGCGATGGGGGCAGCGCCCCCAACACCCCGCCACCCCACGCAACGGCCAATGGGTGCGCGCGATGACAAACCTCCTCGATGTGGAAAACCTCTGGGTCAAATTCCCCACCCGATCCGGCATGTTCGACGCGGTGCGCGGCATGTCTTTCACGCTCGGTCAGGAACGCCTCGGGATCGTCGGGGAAAGCGGATCGGGAAAATCCATGACAGGGCGCGCCATCCTGCGCCTGATCCGCCCACCGGGCATCATCACCGCTGACAGGCTGGAAATGACCGGGATCGACGTTCTCACGGCATCGGAAAAACAGATGCGCAAACTGCGCGGCCACCACGCCAGCATGATCATGCAGGACCCGAAATTTTCGCTCAACCCGGTGATGACAGTCGGTCAGCAAATCATCGAAGCCCTGCGCGCCCATGAAAAGGTATCGACGAAAATCGCCCGAAATCGCGCCCTTGAAATGCTCGACGCCGTCGCGATCCGTGAACCCACGCGGGTTATTGACCTCTACCCGCACGAGGTGTCCGGCGGCATGGGGCAAAGGATCATGATTGCCATGATGCTGATCCCCGATCCGCAAATCCTGATCGCGGATGAACCGACCTCGGCGCTTGATGTATCCGTTCAGCTTCAAGTGCTCGAAATCATGGACAAGCTGGTCGCGGATCGTGGAATGGGACTGATCTTTATCAGTCATGACCTCAACCTTGTTGCCAATTTCTGTGACCGGATCCTGATCATGTATGCGGGCCGCATCGTCGAGGTTTGCGAGGCTGGCAAGCTGCACCAGGCGACCCACCCCTACACAATCGGACTGCTGAATTCCGTGCCCAACCTGCAATCGCCCCGTGACCGGCTGGATGTTCTTGAACGCGATCCCGCCTGGCGGGACGCCCCATCAGTGAGTGCACGGCTGTGAACGCGGTTGAAATCCAAAATCTGACCGTGTGGTTCGGCGAAGGAAATGACCGCAACGATGCGGTCAAAACCGTGTCCTTGACGGTCAAAGAGGGTCAAAGTTTTGGTATTGTCGGGGAAAGCGGATCCGGCAAATCCACCATTCTGCGCGCGATCACCGGCCTGATCCCCACATGGGACGGTGCGATCACCATCATGGGCACCCCGTTGGACAAAACCCGCGACAAGCTGTTCTACAAAACCGTTCAAATGGTGTTTCAGGATCCCTACGCCTCGCTCCACCCGCGTATGACCGTTGACGCGGTCCTGTCCGAGGCGCTTAACCTGCATGGGTTCGGTGACGTTGACAGCCGCATCGAAAAGCTTTTGCGCGACGTCGGCCTTGGCCCCGGTTTCCGCTTTCGCTATCCGCACCAATTGTCCGGCGGGCAGCGTCAGCGCGTGGCGATTGCCCGCGCCCTTGCACCCGAACCCCGGATCCTCCTGCTGGACGAACCGACCTCGGCGCTGGATGTGTCGGTGCAAGCCGAGATCCTGAACCTTTTGACCGATCTGCGGGCCGAACGGGGCCTGACATATATCATGGTCAGCCATGACCTTGGGGTTGTGGGCCACATGTGCGGCAAGATCGCGGTGATGCAAAACGGTGATGTCGTCGAAGAACTGGGCGTGCGCGACATGCGCGACCTACGCGCGCGCCACCCCTATACCAACCACTTGCTGCAAAGCTCCTTGCGTTCCATTCGCTAATATTCCGCCCGTCACCTTACGATGCGGGACAGGGTTGGGCGCGACACACGGCTGTGCGCAGGACGGGGCAGGGGCAGGGCGGGGGCTGATCCGCACCCGACCGTGCGATCGCCCCGACATCATCCATGGACCTGAACAATGGCGCGCGGCCCTTGTCACGTCGCACAGGGCGCGTTTTGAGTTTGCCCATGACTGACATCAAACGCCGCGCTCCGCGCCCCGCCGTTCAAAGCTATTCCTCTGCCCGCGCACACCGTGTCGTGTCCGGCCCTGGTGCGATTGACACGCTTGGTGCGCATTTGGCCCGCCTGGGCGCACAGCGTGCCTTTGTCATCACCGGGCGCAGCGTCGCCACGAAATCGTCCCTGATTGGCCAACTCAAGGCGGCGGGCAACGGGCGCATTGTCGGGGTATATGACGAAATGTCGGCCCATACCCCATTGCCTGATCTGGTCGCCGCGCTGGACATGGCGCGTGCGGCGGACGCTGATGCTATCGTGGCCATCGGCGGCGGCGCGGTGATGGATGCGGGCAAATACGCGGTCACCTGCCTGTCACTTGGCCTGCGCACGCCGGGCGAAATCCGCGCCTTTCTGGCCGCGCAACAGCCCGATCCCCCCGCCATTGCAAACATGTTGCCGCAGATCGCCATTCCAACCACAGCCTCGGCCGCCGAATTCACCCGCGTGGCGGGGATACTGGACCCCGACGCCAAGGAAAAGCGGCGCCTCGACCACCCGCAGATCGTGCCGGACGTCATCATTCAGGACCCACAGGCGGTGCTGTTCACACCGCCCGATCTTTGGCTGTCCTCGGCTGTGCGCACGCTCGATCACGCGGTCGAAGGGTTGTACGGCCCGCAGGCCACCCCCTTTACCGATGGCCTTGGAAAAGAGGCGATACGCCTTCTTTTCCGCGCCCTTCCGGCATTTCGTGCCGATCCGACCGATCAGTCTGCCATCGCAGACATTCAGGCAGCCACTTGGTTGGGGGCCAGTTGCGGCAACCCTGCAAAGACCGGCCTAAGCCACGGAATAGGATACCTTTTGGGGGCAAATTTCGGGGTGCCGCACGGGCATTGTTCCTGCATCACATTGCAGCACGTTACCGAATGGGTGCGCCCGGCGGCCGTGCCGCAACTGGCCGAAGTTGCGCGCGCAATGGGTGTGGCAACCGCGCAGACACCTGACGTCGATGCCGCCGCAAACGTGGGTCCGGCCATTGCCGACCTGGTCGCACGGATTGGTCAGCCGACGCGCGCGCGCGATGCTTCTGTGCCATCAAAGGACGCGTTGCTGGGGCTGGCCGCCAATGTCATGGGCCTGCCGCATATCCCCGGATCACCGCGCCAACCCCGCGATCTGGCCGAAGCCGAGGCGCTGTTGGCCGCAATGTGGTAAATCGGCAGGTTCGGGGCAGGCGCGACCCGCCAACCCCGATCCCTGGCTTACTGGCCGATGAAATTCGGCGCGCGTTTTTCCACAAAGGCTTTCGCGGCTTCCTTGTGGTCGTCCGTCACCGAACTCAGCGCGTGGTTCAACGCCTCGGAATCCAGCAATTCGCCCATGGTCGCGCCGCGTTCGATCAGGCGGAAATTGCGTTTCATCCGCCCATAGGTCAGCGTCGGTCCGTTGGCCAATTGTTCACCCAGTTCAATGGCGTGGTCCAATGCGGTGCCGGGATCGACCGACTTGGTCATCAGACCCATGTCGGCGGCTTCCTTTCCGGACACGATTGGCGACAGCATCCAGAATTCGCGCGCCCGTGTTGTTCCCAGGATTTGCGAGGCAAGGTAGGATCCGCCGTAATCGCCAGAAAGGCCAACCTTGGCAAAGGCCGACGTGATCTTGGCCGTTGACGAACAAAACCGGAAATCACAGGCCAATGACAGGCCAAGGCCCGCGCCCGCGGCCGCGCCTTCGACGGCGGCGATGGTGGGCTTTTCCATTTCGTGCAGGTTGCGCACGGATTCCATCCGGCGGCGCAGATCGTTTGCCTTTTGTTCGATGGTCATCGGGCCGGATTTGCCAGCCGCCATACCTTTGACATCACCACCGACACAGAAATACCCATCCGCACCGGTCAGGATGACACAGCGCACCTCGGGATCCTGACGGTATTCGGCCATCACATCCGCCAGGCTTTGGGTCATGCCCGCGCTCATCGCGTTCTTGGCCTCGGGCCGGTTCATGGTGACAATGCGCAGCCCGCCACGGGCCTCGGTCGTAAGATGTTCGTACATTTCGCGCTCCTCCTTCGCTAATTCTGATTACGTCTGGCTAAATTCGGTGGATAATTGATGCGCCGCCTTGGACATCAACCCTGCGTCGGACCCCACAGCGACAAAAAGCGCGCCCAGGTCGATGCATCGACGGGCAAAATCGGGATCACCCGTCAGAATGCCCGCAGGAACACCCAGTTTGACTAGACCCGAAATCGCGCCTTCGATGGCCGCGACGACATCGGGATGGGATTGATCGCCCGGATGGCCCATGCTGGCCGAAAGGTCCGCGGGACCGATGAAAACCGCATCCACCCCGTCCACGCTGGCGATTTCGGGCAGACGGTCCAGCGCCTCGGCGGTTTCGACCTGAACAATCAGGCACAGCTCTTCCTCGGCGCGAAGGATGTAATCGGGCACCCGGCCATAATCCGAGGCACGCACCGCACCGGCCACACCGCGAATGCCACGCGGCGGATACCGCATGGCGGCAACCGCGTCTTCGGCTTCTTGCGGGGTTTGCACATAGGGGATCAGCAGTGTTTGCGCGCCCAGATCAAGGAACCGTTTGATCAACACCTTGTCATTCCACGCGGGCCGCACCACCGGCGCGGTCGCATGGGGCACCATCGTCTGAAGTTGCGGCAGAACGGTCAGCGGATCACCGGGCGCATGTTCCGTGTCCAGCACCAGCCAATCGAACCCGGCCCCGGACAGGATTTCGATCGGCACCGTACCGGGAAGTGAGGTCCAAAGACCGATTTGACAAACACCCGAGGCAATCCCGGCCTTGAACCTGTTGTGGGGCAGATCGGTCATCCGATCACTGCTTCGATCAGGAATGGCCCCTTGCGCGACATCGCCCCCTTGAACAGGTCGGTGAATTGTTCAGCTGTTTCTGCGCGGGCGGCTTCTACGCCCATGCCAGCGGCCAGTGACACCCAGTCGATCGCGGGATCATCAAGGTTCAGCATCCGGTTGGCATTGCGCCCCGGTTCGCCCGCCCCGACGTTCTTCAATTCGCCCTGAAGGATCGCGTAGCGGCTGTTGGCAAAAATCACGATGCAGACATCGGTCTGTTCGCGCGCCATCGTCCACAATGCCTGATTGGTGTACATCGCGGACCCGTCCGCCTGAAGGTTCACCACCTTGCGATCCGGGCAGGCAATCGCCGCGCCACAGGCCAGCGGCATGCCGCCCCCGATCGCGCCGCCAGTGACCTGAAGATGGTCATGCGGTGCCGCGCCATGGGTAAAGCCAAAGAATTCCCGCCCCGACGTCACGGATTCATCCGCGATGATCGCATTATCAGGCAGGAAATTCGCAACGGTCGTGGCGATGGCGGCTGTGGTCAGCGCGCCGGTCAGCAATTCGGGCACCTTTGCTTCGGGGACTGTCACCTCCGGGGTGTCCGGCAGGCCCAGAGCCTGGGCCAAAAGGTCCAGCGCACCGGCTGCGTCATCGGTGGGATCGGCCAGAATTTGCACGTCGCATCCCGCCGGGATCGGCGTTGTCGGTTTGTCGGGATAGGCAAAGAACGTGACGGGGGATTTGGCGCCCACAAGGATAAGGTGGGTGGTGCCGCCCAGAAATTTCTGGGCCAATTCGACCACATAAGGCACCCGTTCAACCGGAACCCGGCCAGCGCCCCGTTCGACCCGCGCGTTGGATTGCTGTGCGATGATGCGTGCGCCGGTTGCCTCTGCGATCTGGGCCGCACGTTTCAACGCCCCTTCGCGCAGGGCAAGCCCGGCCAGCATCAGCACCGGCTTGCCCCCTGATTTCAACGATTTGACAGCGGCGGACAGGCGATTGACCTCAACCTGTGCCGGTTGACGTAATTCGGCCATATGAACCGGCGCGTTGTCGGGCAATTCACCCCATGCCGCATCGGCGGGCAGGATCAGTGTGGTCACCCCTGTCGGGGCGTTGCGGGCCTGGGCGATCGCCTCGGCGGTTGCGCGGCTGACGTCTTCGGCCCCGGCGATCCGGCGCACGTATTTCGACATGGGGCGCGCAAGGCTTTCGATGTCGCTGGTCAGCGGGGCGTCATTGGGCAGGTGATAGGACGCGTGATCGCCCGCGACATTCACCATCGGCGTGCCCGCACGGCGCGCGTTGTGCATGTTGGCAAGACCATTCGCCAGCCCCGGACCGGTGTGCAGCAACGTGGACGCTGGTTTGCCGGACATGCGGGCATAGCCATCCGCGGCGCCGGTCACCACGCCTTCGAACAGGCCCAGCACACAGCGCATGTTTTGCTTGCGGTCCAGCGCGGCCACAAAATGCATTTCGGACGTGCCCGGATTGGCAAAGCAAACGTCAAGATCGTTGGCCAGCAATGTGTCACACAGCAGATCGGCGCCGTTGGTCATTGTTATTCTCCCTCATTCTGGGGCGAGTGTTGCCGAGCGGCGCGCCGGGGTCCAGCCCGGATCTGACCTGCCGGTTGATTATGCAGATGGCTGGCAACGCGATTGGCGCAGAGGGGGCTGGTTATGCGTGACATTCCAACCGGTGCCGCCGGTCTGTCGATGCGTCGGCGCGCGCACGGCTCGGCCCCGCCGATCACGCGGCGAGGCTGATCAAAATCGCGACCTCGGCCACCTGTTGTGTCGCGCCCAGTGTGTCACCGGTTTGCCCCCCGATGCGCGCCCGTGCCAAGGCCCCGCAAAACACCACCGCCAGAAATGTCAGCAGGCAGGCACCAAGTGCTGCGCGCAGGTCAAGCAGGATCAGCGCAATCACCACGGCCAAACCGGCGGCGATAATGGCCCGCAGGGCGGATGGGCGTCCGACCGCATGGCTTAACCCGTCTGAACGCGCATGGGGCAAGGCAGCCATCAGCGCGGGCATGGCCGCCCGGCTCAGGGCTGCCGTGGCGATCAGGGCGCTCCAATGCGCGCCGTCGCCCATGATCAGGGTCAATGCCTGCCAACGGGCGATCAGCGACAGCGCCAATGCCGCAACCCCATAGGTGCCGATCTGGCTGTCGCGCATGATCTCTAGCCGTCGGTCGCGGGTCCATCCGCCCCAGAACCCGTCAGCCACATCGGCCAGCCCATCCTCGTGCAACGCACCCGTCATCACCACGGCGCAGGCCAACGTGATCAGCGCGGCGAGTGGGGCTGGCAGGCCAAGCGCCAGGGCCAGCGACGCCACCATTGCCGCCAGCACGCCCAGAATGGCCCCCGCCACAGGATAGGCCCAGGCCGTGCCTCCATGGGCTGAGGGAACACCGGGCAAGGGCAACCTGCTGAGCAGGGCAAGGGCGGCTGGAATGTCGCTGGGATGTGGTGGCTTGTCGGTCATTTGCTGTTGTCCTACGGGGTGCTTTCGTTAGACACGGGCCAATCGCGAAGAGCAATGGAGTTCCCATGACCAAGATCACCAGCGCCGAGGATCTGCGCACAGCCCTGATGGCCGCACCCGGCGCCGATGATGCCGCCCGCGCGGGCGCACAGGACCGTAACGGCCAGTTGACCAAACCGCCGGGCGCCCTTGGCCAGCTTGAGGATTTGGCGATCTGGTATGCGGGATGGCGCGGTGATGCGCGCCCCCAAGTGGCCAAGCCCCAGGTGATCATTTTCGCGGGCAACCACGGTGTTGCGGCGCGTGGCGTGTCGGCGTTTCCGCCCGCTGTGACCGAACAGATGGTCCTGAATTTCCAGGCAGGCGGCGCGGCCATCAACCAATTGTCCCGTTCCGCCGGGGCGCGCATGGATGTGCATGCCCTGTCGCTGGACAAGCCGACCGCCGATTTCACCACGGCCCCGGCGATGGATACCACCGAATTTGCACAGGCACTGGCCGCCGGGTGGAACGCTGTCGATCCGGAATCGGACTTGCTGGTGACGGGGGAAATGGGGATCGGCAACACAACATCTGCCGCCGCACTGTCATGCGCGATCTTCGGCGGCACCGCCGAAGACTGGGTCGGGCGCGGCACGGGGGTTGACGATGCTGGCCTTGTTCTCAAGGCGGATGTGGTGCGCGCGGGCGTGGCCTTGCACGCCGGGCAGGGCGACGGGATAGAAACCCTGCGCCGTCTTGGGGGGCGCGAAATCGCCGCGATGGCCGGGGCGATCGCACGGGCGCGTGTCGAACGGATCCCGGTGGTTTTGGACGGGTTCATCTGTTGCGCGGCGGCCGCCTGTCTGGCCAACGCGGTGCCCGCGGCGTTGGACCATTGTGTTGCCGGACATGTCAGCGCCGAAGCCGCACATGCGGCCCTGCTGGGCAAATTGGGAAAAACGCCGCTTTTGGCGCTGAACATGCGACTGGGCGAAGGGTCGGGCGCGGCATTGGCGATGCAGATCGTCCAAGGTGCGGTGGCGTGCCATTCGGGCATGGCCACATTCGCAGAGGCCGGCGTTTCCGCGGGGTGATCACATGGCCCGGCACCGGGGTCGCGCCATCGGCGCGTCCCTGTCCGTACTCCGGCCCGATCTGACCCAAAACAAAGGGGGCGGTTCACCTGATCACCGCGATCAGGACCCATTTTGTACCCCTGCGGTTCGGACATTCGGAACCTTCCCTGCGGTGACCCGCCGATTGGCGCAACCGTGTGAATTCGTGACGTGACAGTGGGCGCGGGGGTGCTAGGCTTGGACGTGACTCTGTTTCAGTGATCAGGCCCCGTGACATGACCTTTGACCCTTTCCTGGCCGACATCCGTTTTGGCTGTGGCCGCGCGCCGGATATCGCGGCCCCGCGCGATATGGGTGACATTTTAACCCGGTTGAACGGGCCTGATACCGCCGCATCCGCGTTTCCGGTGCCGGGGTTCGATTATATGGGCAAGGTGATCGCGGATGTCGCCGAACGCCGCCGCGCGATCCGACGCGCGGCACCTGGTGCGGACCGTGCCGCCCTGCGCGAGGCCGAATCCAAGGCACGTATGGCCGATCGCAAACGGCTGGGCGGCGAACACATGCAATGGATGTGGAACGTGCTGATGCGGCGCGCGCATACGCATGATGGTTTCCGCGAACGATTGACCAGCTTTTGGGCAGATCATTTCGCGGCGGCGGGCAAGAATATCTATTTCGCTTTTGCCGTGACCCCCAGCATCGAAGACACGATTCGCCCCCGTATCACGGGCCGTTTCGCTGATCTGCTGGGGGCCGTGGTGACCCAGCCATTGATGCTGCATTACCTTGATCAATCCGCATCGCGCGGCCCCAACAGCCCACGCGCCAAGGACGGCGACGGCCTGAACGAAAACCTTGCGCGTGAATTGATGGAATTGCACACGCTTGGCGTTGGTGGCCCCTATACCCAAACAGATGTACGCGAATTGGCAGAACTGCTGACCGGCCTGTCCTTTGCCCCCGGTCGGGGTTTCGTCTTTCGCCCGGTTTTTGCGGAACCGGGGGCCGAAACGGTTCTGGGCAAGCGGTACGGCGGCGGTCCCGCGCGGCTTGAGGATATTTTGGAAGTGGTCGAGGACCTGGCCCGCCATCCGGTGACGGCCCGCCATATTGCAGGCAAACTGGCGGTGCATTTTGTGTCCGATACGCCTGATCCCGATCTGGTTGATCACATGACGGCCCAATATATCGCCAGTGACGGCGATCTGAATGTGGTTTACGCGGCGATGCTGGAACATCCCGCCGCCTGGCGGACAGAGCCGGGCAACGTCAAGCAACCGCTTGATTTCATCGGTTCGACATTGCGGGCTTTGATGATCGGGCCGGATCACCCGATTGTCGGGCGGCGCGGCAAAATGCAGGCGCTGTTTCGAACCCCGCTGGATCTGATGGGCCAACCCTGGGAACGCCCCGCAGGGCCCGATGGCTGGCCCGAATCCGATGCCGCATGGATCACGCCACAACGCCTTGCCGCGCGGCTAAGGTGGGCCTGGGCGGCGCCATCGGCCCTGGCCGGGCAATTGCCCGATCCGCGTGATTTGCTTGACGTCACTGTCGGGCCGCGCGCCGACGCGGATCTGCGGTTTGCCGTTTCGGCGGCGGCGGACCGGACCGAAGGGGTTGCGCTTGTGCTGACCTCGCCAGCGTTTCAACGGATGTAGGGGGCGATGTGATGACCAGGCCTGACATGACACGACGCGGTTTTCTTGGCCGGTCACTGATCGGTGGCTGTTCGCTTGCCGCCAGCCCGTTTCTGACACCCGTGACCTTTGCCGCGGCACCCTGGGACGCGCGGCTGGTGGTGATCATCCTGCGCGGGGCGATGGATGGGCTGGATGTTGTACAGCCATGGGGTGACCCGGATTTCGTACGCTTGCGCGGTGCAGACCGCGCGGGGCCGGATACGGCGGGCGGGGCAATTGATCTGGACGGATATTTCGCGCTGAACCCGGCCTTGTCCGGGTTGATGCCGCTTTGGAACGCCGGGGAACTGGGCTTTGTTCAGGCTGTGTCCACGCCCTATCGCGACAAGCGCAGCCATTTTGCCGGGCAAGACATCCTTGAGGCCGGGACAGCCGATTCAAGCGGGATCACCCGCAGTGACGGATGGTTGAACCGGATGTTGCAGCAAGTGCCGGGGATCAGCGCACAAACCACCTATGCGATCGGACGGGGTGACATGTTGCTGGCGCGCGGCGCTGCCCCGGTGGCGGATTGGTCGCCCGAAGCCAGCCTGGGCATGAGCGCCGCCGGCCTGAGCCTGATGGACAGGGTGATGCACGAAGACCCGCTGTTTCGCGATTCCCTGGCCGAGGCTGTCGCCTTGTCTGGCCTGGGGGATCCCGATGACATGGAAAGTGCCATGGCAGGCAACGGGATGCAGGGCGCGGACAGTCAGGCCATGGAAAATGCCATGGGCGCAGGCCAGTCCGACAAGACGTTCCTAAAGGACATGGCCCAAGCACGTCGCGGTGCAGGTGTGGCCGAGATCGCCCGTTTCGCGGCGCAAAAGCTGGCAGCGGAGTCACGCATTGCCGCATTTTCGCTGAACGGGTGGGACACCCATGCGCGCCAGGTGCAAACGCTGCGCAGACCGCTGGACCGGCTGCAGACCGTGATCACCACATTGCGCGATGAACTGGGCCCGGTCTGGGGCAAGACCGCCGTGGTCGCAATGACGGAATTCGGGCGCACCGTGGCGCTGAATGGCACTGGCGGCACCGATCACGGAACAGGTGGTGCCATGGTGCTGGCCGGGGGCGCGTTGCGCGGCGCAAAGGTGACCGGCGATTGGCCCGGCCTGTCGGAGGGTGCGCTTTATCAGGGCCGGGACCTTATGCCGACGCGGGATGTGCGCGATCACGCGGCCTGGATCATGCGGGGCCTTTTTGGCCTGTCACGGCATGATTTGGAAACGGCCGTGTTTCCGGGCCTGGATATGGGGGCGGATCCGGGGTTGATCCTGTGATCTGAATTGTCTCTTTCGGGAACAGGGCCGCTTGGCTAAGCTGCTGTCCGGGGAAATTCGGAGGCAGACGATGCAGGGTGAACGCCAAATCGGGTCAAAAGTCGACGGCTGGCAAGTGCCGCCCGTACCGCCCGGTGATCTTGTTCTGGACGGGACCCACGCCCGGTTGGAGCCGATGACGGCGGCGGATCATGCGGCCGTTCTTTACCCGGCGTATCAGGGACAGGATTGGGTCTGGGATTACCTGCCCTACGGGCCGTTCACCAGTTCGCCCGCGTATTTCCGCTGGATGCAGGGGATGCAGGGGCGGGCCGATCCACTTTTCCTTGCGATCAAGGACAAGGATTCAGGGCAATGGGGTGGGGTGGCGTCGTATTTGAGGATCACGCCTGAATCCGGGTCAATTGAAGTGGGGCACATCAATCTGGCACCGCGTTTGCAACGCACCCGCGCCGCGACCGAGGCCATGTTTCTGATGATGCAATGGGCATTTGAGGCCGGGTATCGCCGGTATGAATGGAAATGCGATGCCCTGAACCGCCCGTCGCGCAGCGCCGCGCAGCGGTTCGGATTCAGCTATGAGGGTGTTTTCCGCCAGGCCACTGTTGTCAAAGGGCGCAACCGCGACACCGCGTGGTTTGCGGTGATCGACAAGGATTGGCCGGCGCTGAAGGAGGCCTATGCCGCCTGGTTGAACCCGGCGAATTTCGACGCCCAGGGCCGCCAGTTCGAGCGTTTGGCGGATGTGACCAAATTGGTGCGTGTGGCCGACGATCCGAGCCTGTGATCCACGGGGCGGGGTTTGGGCGGGCCTGAGCCAAAGGCGCGCCTGCGGCGCATTCGATTTGTTTTGGCAAAGGGGGCTGTCCGCCCCCTCTGGGCCTTTGGCCCATTCACCCCTGACAGTATTTGGAGCCAGAGGAACGGGGGGCGTTTTCTGTACCTGTGTGGAGGTTCGGGGCGCGTGAGAGGGGGGTGTTCAGAGCGGTTCGGAAGCGGCCCAGTCCCAATAGAGATCACGGGCGCGGCGGGTGATTGGCCCGATTTCATATTGGGTGTCTTCGAAAGCGGTGACGGGGGTGACTTTCATCATGTTGCCGGACAGGAATACCTCATCCGCGGTGTGAAAGTCGTGGAATGTGAGGGTGGTTTCGTGAACGGGGACACCGTCGGCGCGCAGGTTTGACATATGACGCGCGCGGGTGATGCCGGCAAGGAACGTGCCGTTGGCGACCGGGGTAAAGACGGCGCCGTCTTTGACCATGAAGACATTGGCGGTGGCGGTTTCGGCCACATTGCCAAGGGCATCTGCGACAAGGGCATTGTCGTACCCTTTGGCGCGGGCTTCGACGAGCATACGGGCGTTGTTGGGGTAAAGGCAGCCTGCCTTGGCGTTGCAGACTGCGTCCTCAAGCACCGGGCGGCGGAAGCGGGTGCGGGTCAGGGTTGTCGTTGCATCGGGGGCGGCAAAGGGAATTTCTTCGAGCGAGATGCAAAAGCCGGTGGCGCCTTCCAGCGGTGCGACGCCGAGGTGGCCGCCCTGGAGCGCCCAGTACATCGGGCGGATGTAGATCGGTGCATCTTCGGGATAGGCGGAAAGCCCGTCACGGATGATGGCGACCATATCCGAGGTGCTGACCGTCGGGGTAATCATCAATGCGCTGGCAGAGCGGTTCACCCTGTCGCAATGCGCCACCAGGTCGGGCACAAGGCCGTTGGCCATGCGCGCGCCATCAAACACAGTGCTGCCGAGCCAGGACCCATGATCGGCGGCGTTCATGACGGGCAGATCGCCGTCGTGCCATTGCCCTTGAAAATATGTGCGCAGATTCGTGCCTGTTGCCATGACGATGTCCTTTTTCGGCGTGCCGGCAGAGTATCACAGAGCCAGGCAATGAAGCAAAGGACGCGATGTCATCATGCGCGAGGGATTTTGCAAAAAAGCCCCCGGTCGCAGGGGTGCGCCGGGGGGTGTTTTGGTTCTGAAAAGGGTCTTTGATAATATGCGACGACGCGCGCCGGGCCGTTGGTGAATCGGGGATGGGACCTGGCCCGACGGCCGCCGTTCGCACCGATGATGACGCAGGATTGAAACGGACATGTGACAATTGAGTGTTCCAATTGCGTTTGTGTCGTTTGGGGCACCGGGATCGGGTTTGTGGCCCAGGTGGCGCGTGTTGGGTCAATCGTCGGCGGCGTCGCGCAACAGGGCGTCAAGGTCCAGACGTTCGGTGATCATCGCGAGCGACCCGTCCGCGCTGCGCGGCCAGTCCTTTTCCGGGCGATCCCAGTAAAGTTCGACGCCGTTTTCATCGGGATCACGCAGGTAGAGCGCTTGGCTGACGCCATGATCAGACGCGCCATCAATGGCGATGCCCGCATTGACGACGCGGCGCAGGGCATCGCCCATTTGCGCGCGATCAGGGTATAGAAACGCGGTGTGAAACAGCCCCGTATGGCCGGGCGGCGGCGGTGTTGCGCCACGCGATTGCCAGGTGTTCAGGCCAATGTGGTGGTGATATCCGCCCGCTGACAGAAACGCGGCCTGATCGCCAATCCGCTGTTGGACATCGAAACCCAAAACGCCGGAATAAAACCCTATGGCGCGATCCAGATCGGCGACGCGAAGGTGGACATGGCCGACACGTGCGGCAGGGTGAACAGGTTTGGTCATGGACGGCTCCTTTTGGGGTGGGGCCAATTTAGGGCGCGGTGTCGGGGCGTGAAAGACGGGCCAACGCACCGGTCCTGTGCAAATTTGCGCGCCTGGGGCAAATGCGGTTTGGGCGCTTGCCCGACCCAAGGGATGCGTCAGGACATTCCCTGTGCCAAATCGGCAATCATCAGGGTTTCATCAAGGTGGTCCCCACCGGGGAGGCGGATGACCGCAGGGTCGGTGCCATATTCGACAAAGCCCCATCGTTCATAAAACCGCCGTGCGCGTGGGTTTCCCGCCACGACCGTCAACACCACACTGTCAACCAAGCCGCGCGCATGATCCATCAGCATCGACATGATCTGGTCGGCAACGCCGGTGCCGCGATGGTCGGCACGGACATACATGCCCCAGATCAGCGCCCGGTGGTCCAGTTTCGCCCCTTGCACACGACCCAGCCCGCCAATGCCGACCAAGGTTCCATCCATGTCGGCACCGATGACGAATTCACCTTCAAGCCGCGCTGCGGTCGCGTCCATCGGGATCCCGGATTCGTCTTCGGGCGCGAACCGGAAATCCTTTGGGTGCAGACGAAAGGCCTCAAGCCGCAGGGCGCGGAAGGCCGGGGCATCAGCGGCGGTCAGGCGACGGCAGGGGATCAAGCCCCCACCATACCCACGATGTCATAGGTCCGTTTCAGGATCGGCGCGGCGATGGAGCGCGCGCGCGTGGCCCCGTCGCCAAGGATGCGGTCGATTTCGTCCGGGGACTCCATCAGGCGGGCCATTTCCGTTGAAATCGGTGACAGTTTTGCCACGGCGAGTTCGGCCAGCATTGGCTTGAATTCCGAAAACTGCTTGCCGCCCACATCGCGCAGGGCACCGGCCACATCGGTGTCAGACAGGGCCGCATAGATGTTGATCAGGTTGCGCGCCTCGGCCCGGCCCTCAAGGCCATCAACCTCGGAAGGAAGGGCATCGGGGTCGGTGCGCGCCTTGCGGATTTTGCTGGCAATCGCGTCGGCGTCATCGGTCAGATTGATCCGCGACATGTCGGAGGGATCGGATTTCGACATCTTCTTGGACCCATCCCGAAGCGACATGACACGGGTTGCCGCGCCTTCGATCACAGGTTCGGTGATGGGAAAGAAATCGACGCCAAAGTCATGGTTGAACTTGGTCGCAATGTCGCGCGTCAGTTCCACATGTTGTTTCTGATCCTCGCCCACGGGAACGTGGGTCGCGTGATAAATCAGGATATCCGCAGCCATCAACGCGGGATATGCGAACAGGCCAAGTGACGCATTCTGCGTGTTCTTGCCCGCCTTGTCCTTCCATTGGGTCATCCGCTGCATCCATCCCATCCGGGCGACACAGTTGAAAATCCAGGCCAATTGCGCGTGTTCGGGCGCTTGGGATTGGTTGAACAGAATGGATTTTGCCGGGTCCAGCCCGGCGGCCAGATACCCGGCGGCCAATTCGCGCGTATTGCGGCGCAATGCCTCGGGATCCTGCCAGACCGTGATCGCGTGCAGATCGACCATGCAGTAGATCGTTTCGATCCCGTCGTTCTGCATGTCGACAAACCGGCGGATCGCCCCAAGGTAATTGCCCAGCGTCAGCCCGCCCGAGGGCTGGATCCCCGAAAACACGCGGGGGGGAAAGCTGGCGTTGGCCTCTGCCATGATATCGCTCCGGTCACTGGATTTTCGCGTCACGCTCGCTTACCCATGCCCGAACGGGGCGTCAAGCAAGGCGCAGGGCGGCAACCCAGGGCAAGATGGCCGCAACAGGCGCAAAGGGCAGGGCAAAGATGGCGAATTTCGATGACAATCACACGCGGGTTCAACCGCCCGTCAATCCGTTGCCCTGGGCGGTGGTTCTGATCTGTATCGGCATCGCAGCGATGGAGATCGTTCTGTCCCTTGGCGCGCGTGGGATCGCGGGCGGGCCGGGCGCGGTTGGCTGGCGGCTTGAGGCGGTGCGCCAATTCGGGTTTTCCGCCGAAATCTTTGACTGGATGATCACCCAGGGCCGTTGGCCGACCGAGCATGTGCTGCGCTTCGTCACTTATGTCTTTGTGCATCCGACATTCACATCGGCTGCGTTTGCCTGTGTCATGCTGCTGGCCCTTGGCAAATGGGTGGGCGAAGTGGCCGGATCGATCGCCGTAATCGCCTGTTTCTTTTTGTCAGCGATCATGGGCGCATTGGCCTATGGGCTGACGGTCAACTCTGGCTATCCGTTAATCGGTGCGTTTCCGGGCGACTATGGCCTGATCGGCATGTTCACATGGCTGTTGTGGGTGCGCCTGAAGGCGACAGGCGGGCCACAGATGCGGGCCTTTTCGTTGATCGGGTTCCTGATGGGCCTGCAATTGGTGTTTGGGCTGTTGTTCGGCGTGGACCAGACATGGATCGCCGACCTGACCGGCGCGGCGACGGGGTTCGTGATTGCGCCCATTCTGGTGCCGGGTGGGTTCGCGGCGCTGTTGCGGCGGATGCGGCGGGGGCCGTAACCAACTGACCGGGGTCAGGAATTGCGGCCGCGCCGCATGGACCCGCGCAATTCGGACAACCGGAACGCGTTGATCATTTGGCCAATGCCGAAATAGACCACGGCCCCCCAGATGATCAGCACGAACAAGGCCCCGAAACGCCATCCGGGCATCGCCAGCCAGGGGCGCAGGCCCATCCATGCCGGAACCAATGCGATCCCCATGATCAAGGCGGCGATCACGATCCGGGGCAGGCGGCTGCGCAATCTGTCGTCAAACCGCGCCACGTCACCCATAGGACGCGCGCCCAACATCAGCATCACAACCATGACCCAGCCCGCCACGGTGGTGGCCAGTGCCGTTGCAATCCAGCCCATGACCGGGGCCAACCCGATGGCCAGCACAGCGTTGACCGCCATCGCGGCCAAGGCATAGCGGAACGGGCTGCGCGTATCCTCGCGGGCAAAGAACAGGGGTTGCAGGATTTTCTGCAATACAAACGCCGGAAGCCCGAGGCCATAAACCGCCACCGCAAGGGCAATCGCTTGTGAATCCTCGGCCGTCGTTGCGCCGCGTTCGAACAGAACCGACACCAGCGGCAGCGGGATCACCACAAGGGCCACGGCTGACGGCACCGTCAGCATCAGCGCCATTTCCGCCGCCCGCGACAGCGCATCGCGTGACCCGGTTTCGTCGCCCGATTTCAACCGGCGCGACAGGTCCGGCAACAGAACAATCCCAATCGCAATGCCCACAACCCCCAAGGGCAATTGGTACAAGCGATCCGCCGCAAACAACCAACCCACCGCATGATCGAAATAGGATGCGACCTGTTGGCCGACCAGCATATTCACCTGAATAACACCGCCCGCCAACGCCGCGGGAATTGCGATGCGCACAAGTCGGCGCAAATCGGGGGTCATGCGGGGGCGTTTGATCCGAATGCGCACCCCGGCGCGGGATGCTGCAATCCAGACCAGCGCCATTTGCGCGGCCCCCGCCACCGGGATCGTCCAGATCAACGCGCGCGCGACATCACCGCCCATCATCGCGGCAAGCGCCATGCCCGACACCAGCAACACGTTCAAAAGGACAGGTGCCGCCGCGGCCGCCGCGAACCGCCCGCTGGCGTTCAAAACGCCCGACAACAAAGCGGCGAGAGATATGAACAGGATATAGGGAAAGGCGATCCGCCCGAAATCCACCGCCAGCGGAAATTGTTCCTGCCCGGCAAATCCCGACGCCAGAGCGAGCACGAGCCAAGGCATCGCCAGTTGCGCCAGCAACGTCAGTGCGATCAGAACCCCCGCCAACCCGGCAAATGCGTCCGATGCAAAACCCTCCGGGTCTTCGCCCGCCTCAAGCTTTTTGGAAAACATCGGGACAAAGGCGGTGTTGAACGCGCCTTCGGCAAAGAACCGGCGGAACATGTTGGGCAGACGAAAGGCGACGACAAATGCCTCGTACGC
Organism: Pseudooceanicola sp.; assembly: GCA_050633485.1. Classification (GTDB taxonomy): domain Bacteria; phylum Pseudomonadota; class Alphaproteobacteria; order Rhodobacterales; family Rhodobacteraceae; genus Pseudooceanicola. The sequence continues at coordinate 84,647 of JBOEGP010000004.1, read as the reverse complement.
CGGGCCGGTGCCCAGAAACGCAAGGATCATCGCGTCACGCAGAAATCCCAGAACCCGGCTGGCCATTGTCCAGCCACCGACGGTCAGAACGCCGGATACCAACCGGATCGGTTTCACGATTTCGCCCTCTCCTGACCGGCGGTGATCGCTTCGCGCAGGCGGGTTTCAAGCTGTTTTTGCTTTGACGCGGAATAGAGTTTCAGGCCGAACATGTCCTTTACATAGAACGTATCGACGGCCTGTTCCCCATATGTCGCGACAACCGCGCTTGCGATTTGCACATGGCAGGCCGCAAGCGTTCGGGTCAGATCGAACAACAGCCCCGCGCGGTCGCGCGTGTCCACTTCGATCAGCGTATAGATATCCGATCCTTCGTTATCGAATGAGATCGACGTGGAAACCTGAAACCCGCGTTCACGCTTTTTGATCTTGTCGCGCGATTTCATTTCGTCCCGCGCAAGGATTTCACCCTTAAGGGTGCGATTGATCATCCGGGTCAGGCGCGGCAGGCGATCTGCCTCATAGGGGTGGCCATCGGCGTCCTGAATCCAAAAGGCCGCCGTGGCATAGCCATCCTTGGTCGTGAAACTGCGCGCATCGACGACATTCGCCCCGACCAGCGCCAGCGCCCCGGCCAGACGGGTAAAGATACCGGGGTGATCGGCCATGGCAAACAACGCGCGGGTGGCATCGCGATCTTCGTCCAGATGCAGATCTATGCGAATTTCAGACGCATCCAGATCGCGCAGCATGGTCGCGAACACGATCTGAGACGTGATGTGCAATCCTTGCCAATAAGTCGGATAATGCCGGTCGATTTCTTTCTCAAGCTCGTCCTCGCTCCAATCGGGCAGGGCGGCGGCGAATTCGACATGTGCCTCTTGTTCGCGTTTGGACCGGTTCAACTCCTCAAGCCCGGTTTCCATGCCGCGCCGGGTCTGGCGATAAAGCGCGCGCAACAGCGCCGCTTTCCAGTTGTTCCATGTGCCCGGACCGACGCCGCGAATGTCACACACCGTCAGCACGGTCAGCAGGTCAAGCCGCGCTTTGGTCTGAACTGCCTTTGCGAAATCCCGTACCGTTCGTGGATCAGCGATATCGCGTTTCTGCGCCACGTCCGACATCAACAGGTGATACCGCACAAGCCATTCGACAGTTTGGCATTCTTCTTCGTTCAGGCCCAGCCGTGGGGCCACCTTGCGGGCAATCCGCGCACCCGCGATCGAATGATCCTCGTCCCGGCCCTTGCCGATATCATGGCACAACAAGGCGACGTAGATGACCCGGCGATTCACCCCTTCCTTGAGGATGGTCGATGCGATCGGCAATTCTTCGTCCAGCTTGCCATGTTCGATCAGGGCCAAATGCCGGATACATTGGATCGTATGTTCGTCCACCGTGTAATGGTGGTACATATTGTATTGCATCATCGCGACGATGGGTTCGAATTCAGGAATGAACGCGGCCAGCACGCCCAATTCGTTCATACGCCGCAGCGCGCGTTCCGGATTGCCACGGTTCAACAACAACCCCAGGAACATTTCCGCCGCTTGCGGGTCACGCCGCATCTTGTCGTCAATCAGGTTCAGATTGGCGGTGATCAGGCGCATGGCGTCCGGGTGGATCAACATGCCGGTGCGCAGGGCTTCGTCGAATATCCGCAGGATGTTCAACTTATCCTCTAGAAATGTCTCGCGATCCTTGATCGCCAGGCGGTTCCCCAAGGCGATGAACTGTGGTGCGACGGATTTGGGCCGACGTTTGAAAATGCGTTCCAGCAGCGGTTCGCTTTTCATATGCGCCGCTTCCAGCTTGGTCAGAAGAATGCGGGTGACTTCGCCCGTCGATGTCGCGTGACGAAAATAATCCTGCATGAAATGTTCAACCGCACGGCGCCCGCCCTTGTCGCGATACCCCATGCGTTCGGCCACCTGAACCTGAAGATCAAAGGCCAGTTGATCCATGGCGCGGTCCGCAATCAGGTGCAGATGACAGCGCACCGACCAAAGGAAATTCTCGGCTTTTTGGAATTTGGCGAATTCTTCTTTCGTGAACAGGCCAAGGTCAATGAAATCGGAAACCTTTTGCACCTGATGGACGTATTTCGCGATCCAGTACAGCGATTGCAAATCGCGCAGGCCGCCCTTGCCCTCTTTGACATTGGGTTCGACCACATAGCGTTGCCCGCCCTGTTTTTGATGGCGCGCGTTGCGTTCTTCCAGCTTGGCTTCGATAAAGTCCCGTTCAGTTCCCTTGAACAGGTCCGACCACAACTTGCGGTTCAGGTCCGTGGCCAGAACAGGTTTGCCACACAGGAAACGGTTTTCAAGAAGGGCGGTGCGGATGGTATAATCCTCGCCCCCCAGTTTGACACATTCCTTGATCGTCCGGCTGGCATGCCCCACCTTCAGGTGAAGATCCCAAAGCACATAGAGCACCGTTTCGATCAGACGTTCCAGCCACGGGGTGATCTTGCTCCGTGCCAGAAACAGCAGATCGACATCCGAATACGGGGCCATGGCGCCCCGGCCATACCCCCCCACGCCCAAAACCGCGAAATCCGATGCGCCCTTGCGCGGGACCATGTGGGCGCGCACGAATTCAATCGATGTGATGACCAGACAATCGGTCAGCCAGGTGTAGGACCGTGTTGTCGGCTCGCCCTCGAAGGGGCGGGATTCAAACGCGGCCGCAATGGCGGCGCGCCCGTCTTCGTTCGCCTTGGACAGGATCGCAACCAAACCGTCACGCAATTCGGTGCCCTTGTTGACCTTTACGATGGCATCAATGTCGCGCTGAACCGCCGCACGGTCAAAGATCGTGTCGGCGGGCAGGATCAGGTCGTCCGGCAGATCGACGCCGCCCAAAGCGGCGCCCGGCTTGCCTGCGTCATGTCCCTGTGACCCTGTTGTAACGGCTTTCTGTGACAGGGCGCTCAGGATCCCGCCCCTCCGAAGGCGCGCGGCGCAGGATCAACAATGACCATCTTGCGATCACGGATCGTTGCCACCGCCAGACCGCGTTGGTTTGTGCCATCCGGCAACAACCGGAAAATCCCACTGGTGCCCTGGAATCCGGCGCCTTGGGTTAGGTCGCCCGCGCCAAGCCCGCGTTCCTGAGACGCCAACGCTCCAATGGCGGCGATGCCATCATAGGCAAGCCCGGCAATCGGGTGCGGCGCCGCCCCGTAAGCGGATTGGTACCGGCTGCTGAATTGGCCCGCGCGCCCGGGATCGGGTAGGGCGAACCAGCCGCCCTGAACGCCAGGAAGCGCAAGTGTCTGTGCGGGAATGTCCCAGCGTGTCAGCCCGACGAATTGCGTGGTCGATGGCGAAACGCCCTGTTCCGGCAACAATTGAGAAAACAAGGGCAAGGCCCCGGCTGTGTTGGCTGTCAGAAACAATGTGTCCCCGCCAGAAGACTGCATAGCGCTGCGCACCCGCGGTATGGCATCAATCACGCCCTGTTGGGAAAACTCGTGTTCGATATTCGCCACGACAGTGCTGCCGGATCGCACGGCCGCGGATTCAACGGCCGCCGCGCCGGTTTGACCTGCCACATCATTCGCATGGACAACGACAATGCGCTTTTTGCCTTTCGATCCTGCATAGGACACAAGGCGATTTGCGGTGTTCTGAAATGTTGGTCCCAACACGAACACGTTCCCGCCGGCGACCGATGGGTTGTTCGAAAAGGCAAGGACATTGACCCCGGATTTGGCCGCAGCCAGGCCCGCCGCATTGGCATTGCCCGCATAGACCGGCCCAAGGATGATTTTGGCGCCCTCGGCAACCGCGCGGCTGGCGGCAGATTGCGCAGCGGCAGCGTTGCCAGCGGTGTCATAAACCCGCAGGTCGATCTGAATGCCGTTCAGATCCGCCATGGCAAGGCGCGCGGCATTCTCAAGGCTTTTCGCCAGGATGGCATCGCCCGCCGACCCCGATCCGGCCGGGATCAGCAAGGCGACTGGCACAGGTTTGGTCCGGTCCAGCGCACCACCATTGGCCAATCCCCCCCCTAACGAGATGGGTTCACACGCGGCAAGGGTGACCACAGCAGCAAGCGCGATGGCGCGTTTCGCTGGCGCCTTGCAGGCGGCTTTCAAAAGGGCGAACATGGCGGGCCTCCTTGGTGGCATTTGGGCCACGAGATTCCGCCGGTGCGGAGGCATGGCGCCGGGGCATTGTGTCTGGGTGGGATTATAAAGCGTTGGCAAAGGGAATCCAGCCGTGAATCCGGATGACGACAAACTTGACGCGGGGCTATATCTTGTCTCGGTGCCCATCGGGGCGGCGCGCGATATCACATTGCGCGCACTGGATATTTTGCGAAATGCGGATGTGCTTGCGGCCGAAGACACCCGCGCAATGCGCCGTTTGCTGGAAATTCATGGCATTGCCGTCGGCGATCGCCCGCTGCTGGCCTATCATGACCATAACGGCGCACGGATGCGCCCCAGGCTGTTGAAAGACCTGGCCGCCGGGAAATCGCTGGCCTATGCATCAGAAGCGGGCACGCCACTGGTCGCGGACCCTGGTTACGCCCTGGCGCGCGACGCGCGCGAGGCCGGTCACCCCGTCACCGCAGCCCCCGGCGCGACGGCCGCGATCGCGGCTTTGACGATTTCCGGCTTGCCATCGGACCGGTTTATGTTCGCCGGGTTCCTTCCGAATACCAAATCCAAACGCAAATCCGCACTTCGAGACCTGGCGGGCATCCCGGCCACGCTGATTCTGTATGAATCGCCCAAACGGATCACCGCCATGCTGAACGACGCGGCCGAAGTTCTGGGCCAGGATCGCCCGGCAGCCCTGTGCCGGGAAATCACCAAAAGGTTCGAAGAGGTGCGCAAAGGATCACTGACGGACCTGGCGGACTCTTGTCAAAACGATCCCCCCCGAGGTGAGATCGTCGTGCTGATTGGCCAGTCGGATTCAGGAAACATTAGCGAATCTGACATAGAAACCCACCTGCGCAGGGCGCTTGGCGAAATGTCTGTGCGGGATGCGGCGGACCATGTGTCGGCGGAATTGAACATCCCGCGCCGGGACGCTTATCAAATGGCGTTGGCATTGAACAAGGCTGGTGGGTGAAGGGGCTATCGGGGAAATATGCGGCATTATTCTCAGAACGATTTCCATGCCAGCGGGTCGGTTGTGGCCGCGCGACAATCACGTGGAAAAATGGCCTATCTTGGCGGGCAAGCCGCAGAAGACAGCGTCGCAGCCCATTATGAACGCCATGGATATGAAATCGCCAAACGCCGTTGGCGCGGCAAGGCGGGTGAAATTGATCTTATCCTGCGAAAGAACAACGCCGTAATTTTTGTTGAGGTGAAAAAGGGCCCCGATTTTGCCCGCGCGGCGGAACGGCTGCGGCCGCGCCAAATGGCCCGCCTGTGTCGCGCCGCAGAGGAATTCATCGGCCAAGAACCCAACGGCGCATTGACGGACATGCGGATCGACGTGGGTTTGGTTGATGCCATTGGCGCCGTCGAAATATTGGAAAACGCCTTGGCTGCCTGACCGGCATTGCACCCCTCTGGCATCTGCGCCATCAATGACCGGCCACGCAAGGCACGGCATTGAAAAGGAGCACCGGTTTGGGAAAAGCGATGAAAGTGGGCATCCAAATGGACCCGATCGAACGGGTCGACATTGACGGTGACAGCACCTTTCGCCTGGCCGAAGAAGCGCAGGCGCGTGGCCATTCGTTATACTACTGGGGCCCTGACGATCTGTCCTATCGCGAGGGCCATGTCATGGCCAATGCCGCGCCGCTTGAGGTGCGCCGCGAAAAGGGAAATCACTATACCCTTGGCACGCAAGAAGCTGTCGATCTTGCGGATTTGGATGTTGTCTGGCTGCGCCAGGACCCGCCGTTTGACATGCATTACATCACCACCACCCATCTATTGGATCGCGTGCATCCCGAAACCCTTGTGGTGAATGACCCGTTCTGGGTGCGCAATTGCCCTGAAAAACTGCTTATCCTCGATTTCCCGGACCTGATGCCGCCGACAACGATCGCGCGCGATATTGCGACAATCCGCGCGTTCAAGGAAACCCATGGCGATGTGATCCTGAAACCGCTGTACGGCAATGGCGGTGCCGGGGTTTTCCGACTGGATGTGAACGACCGCAACCTGTCGTCGCTGCATGAATTGTTCACCGGGTTTTCGCGTGAACCCCTGATTGTCCAGAAATATCTGCCCGCTGTCACCAAGGGCGACAAGCGCGTTATCCTTGTGGATGGTGACCCGATTGGCGCGATCAACCGCGTCCCGGCTGCCGGTGAAACGCGCTCTAACATGCATGTTGGTGGCCGCCCGGAACCTGTTGGGCTTACGGAGCGTGATCGTGAGATCTGTGCCGCGATTGGCCCCACCTTGCGCGACAAGGGCCAAGTGTTTGTGGGCATTGATGTGATCGGTGATTACCTGACGGAAATCAACGTGACCTCACCCACCGGCATTCAGGAGTTGGAGCGTTTTGACGGGATCAATGCGGCCGCGGCGATCTGGACTGCGATTGAGGCGAAGCGAGCGTAAGGCGCGCCCGGGGCGCGTGGTCTGACGCTTCGGCGTTTTGGGGCGCGTCGGGAAATGGGTGATCGGCGCGGAGTATGGGCGGCGGGTGCCTATCCGCGCTGGTTTTCGAAAAATGCATGCTTTTCTGCGGTACATGCCGGATTGCATCATGCGCCGCGCTGGGCATTCATCCGGAAATCGCGTCAACCACGCTCGACAGGCGAAAACTGACGGCCTCGGCCACGTGATCGCGGCGCACCCCATCTGACCCGTCCAGATCGGCAATGGTGCGCGCGACCCTCAGGATGCGATGATACCCGCGCGCTGACAGGCCAAAGCGGTCGGCGGCAATGCGTATCAATTCCTGACCTTCGGCATCGGGGCGGGCGTGGGTTTCCAGCATTTCGCCTTCCAGGTCGGCATTGGTGCGGGTGTCGTTCGCGCCGGAATACCGCTGGGTCTGAACCGCGCGCGCATCCGCCACCCGCGCGGCCACCTGTGCTGATCTTTCGCCAGTACCCGCAATCCCCAGGTCGGAAAACGCGACCGGGGGCACGTCAACCCGCAGGTCAAACCGGTCCATCAACGGTCCCGAAATCCGGCCCAGATAATCTGTCCCGCATCCCGGCGCGCGGCTACAGGCGCGGGCCGGGTCGGGCAGGTATCCGCAGCGGCAGGGGTTCGCGGCGGCCACCAGCAAGAACCGCGCGGGATAGCGCATATGCGCATTGGCCCGCGACACGACAATATCGCCGGTTTCAATCGGTTGGCGCAGGGTTTCAAGAACGGCGCGCGGGAATTCCGGCAATTCGTCCAGAAACAACACCCCGTTGTGCGCCAGGCTGATTTCCCCGGGTTTGGACCCGCGACCGCCCCCGACAATGGCCGCCATGGATGCAGTGTGATGGGGCGCGCGAAAGGGGCGGGTGCGGGAAATGCCACCCTCGCTCAGCAATCCTGCCAGGGAATGCACCATGGACGTTTCCAATGCCTCGGCGGGTGCCAACGGCGGCAGGATCGACCCCATGCGTGCCGCCAGCATTGATTTGCCACTGCCCGGTGTGCCGACCAGCAACAGGTGATGCCGCCCCGCCGCCGCGATTTCCAAGGCCCGTTTGGCCCGTTCCTGCCCTTTTACGTCGATCAGGTCACGCGGGCTCCGGTCGGTGGTGACTTCGCCCGGTTCTGCCGCAGGGATCGGTGATTGGCCGGTGAAATGGCGCACGATATCGCCAAGGCTGGCCGCCCCCAGAACTTCGGCCGTGGCGATCCATGCGGCTTCGGCACCGGACCCGGTCGGGCAGATCAGCCCACGGTCATGTTCCGCGGCCGCCATCGCCGCAGGCAACGCGCCCAGCACCGGGATGAGGGAGCCGTCAAGCGACAGTTCACCGATCGACATATATCCTTCGACCGCGTCTGTGGGCAAAATGTCGAGGGCCGAGAGGAGCGCCAAAGCAATCGGCAGGTCAAAATGGCTTCCCTCTTTGGGCAGGTCGGCAGGGGACAGGTTGATGGTGATCCGCCGTGACGGCAGGGCAATGCGAAGGGCGGTCAGGGCGGTGCGCACCCGGTCGCGGGCCTCGGAGACGGCCTTGTCCGGCAGGCCGACGATGGAAAAAGCGGGCAAACCGGGGGTGATGGCGCATTGCACTTCGACGGGGCGCGGTTCCACCCCTTCGAAAGCCACCGTATAGGCGCGTGCCACCATGCCATTCCCCCCACAGGGAATGAAGCTAGGCGCAGGATGGTTGATGGAATGTTAACGCGCGCCGGGTGCCACGGGCGTGGGGCAGAGCGGTGGCAGGAATGCCCGCCCGCGCGCCACGAACCAGATAGGATGGGACGGGGGGCGGCGGCACGTCGCGGCACCTGTTCCCGACGCGCCCCAACGGTCAAGCCCGCCGATGTCGGGCGGTTTCAGCCGACAAACGCCTTTTCGACAACGTATTCCTTTGGCTCGGAATTTGCGCCTTCGCGCAGACCGTGGGATTCCAGGATGTCTTTGATGTCCAGGTTCAGACCCATGGACCCACACACCATTGCGCGGTCATGTTCGGGGCCGAAATCGGTAATCCCCAGATCGCGGAACACGGTCCCGTCTTTCAAAAGATCGGTGATGCGGCCCATCTTGTCGCTCGGCTCTTGGGTGGTTGTCGGGTAATAAACCAGCTTGTCCAACCCGTCTCCGATCAACTCGCGCAGCATTTCGTCGCTGCGCACCGTTTCGACCAATTGGCGACCATATTCTAGATCCTCGACCGTGCGACATGTGTGCGTCAGGATCACCTGATCGTAATCCTCATAGGTTTGCGGGTCGCGGATAAGCGAGGCAAAGGGCGCAATCCCGGTACCGGTTGCAAAAAACCAGCAGCGGTTGCCGGGCAACAGCGCATCATGCACGAGGGTGCCAACGGGTTTGGGCCGCAGGATCAGTTCATCCCCCGGCTGGATGTGCTGAAGACGCGACGTCAGGGGGCCGTCCTGAACCTTGATGGAATAGAACTCCAGCTCTTCGTCCCAGGAGGGCGAGGCGATGGAATAGGCGCGCAACAGCGGTTTCTGCTTGCCGGTTTTTGGGTCAGGATCGCCCATCAGGCCGATCATCACGAATTCCCCCGACCGGAACCGCAACGACGCGGGCCGCGTCACGCGAAAGGAAAACAGGCGGTCGGTCCAATGCGTCACCTCGGTCACCGTCTGGGCGTCGGGAAGGGTGGGGGCCTTGGGAATGTCGGTCCGGGTGTCGGTCATAATCTCGCTCACGATAACGATAGGGCCGGTTTGGCCCCCCTCTAGTATCTTATTCCGTTTTTGGAAAGTGATTCAGCCGACCCGCAGCCGCGACTGATAGTCATGGGCCTGCCAATTCGCGCGAAAGGTCCACTGGGATTCGGGTTGGCGTTCGGCCAGATCATTGTCGATTTCGACCTCGTCAAACCCGGATCGACGTGCCATCGCATATTGATCAGCGATCACATGGCCCTTGGCGCGCAACTGGCCGGTATAGCCCGCCAGACGCAAACGCCGCGCAATGGTAAACCCGCGCCCGTCGGCAAAACTGGGGAAATCCACCCGGATCATGGCCGGGGCGGCCGCCAGGTCAACATTGGCCGGGTCCGTGTCCGACGCCAGATCAAGGATGTCGCCATCCCAGGTGTCGGTGCCAAAGCCCGCATCAGTTACGATGACATTCATCGGAACACTCCTTTCGCGGCGCACGACGCGCCCGTCCACAATGTGGATACCACATTCATTTTTGTCCTGTCCCCGCCAGCGGCCTGCGCGGGGGTCTTCGCCCGGTGCGACGGGCGATGTGCACGGCGCACAGCCGATCGACGGGTACCCGCGTGCCACAAGCGGATGCCGGGGCAGGCGGTTTTCATCCATATAGGCGCGCACGTCTTCCGGGGCCCAATGGGCCAGCGGGTTCACCTTGATCCGGGTGGGGCCGTCGGCCTCAAAGAATTCAAGCGTCGCGCGGGTGGCGCCCTGAAACCGTTTGCGCCCGGTGATCCAGCCATCGTAATCGGACAAGGCGCGCTGCAGGGGGCGCGTCTTGCGCAGGTCACAGCAGGCGTCGGTGTCAAACTGGTTCAGCGTGCCATCCGGGTCTTCGCGCGCAACCTGATCTTCGGCGGCATGAATGATGCGCACGTTTTCCAGGCCCAGCCGTTCGGACAGGTCCGCCTGATAGGCCAGCGTTTCGGGAAACAGCATCTGCGTGTCGATAAACACGACCGGCGTTGTGCGGTCGATCACCGAAACCAGATGCAACAGCACCACCGATTCCGCACCAAAGGACGACACGAGCGCAAGCCGACCCGCTTGGGGGTCTTTCAGCGCCTCGCTCAGGACCGTAATGGCGCCGTGGTGGCGGTATCGGTCGTTCAGGGCGGCGATCCGGGCGCTTTGTTCAGCCCCCGTTTCCCCACTGAAATCCATTGCCGCTTCAGGCATTTGCGACTTCCTTTTCAGGATAAAGCGCGGCCTTGAACGGGGCGGCCCCGACCCGGCGATAGGCATCCAGGAACGCCTCGTCCGGTGAGTTGCGCAGATCCAGATACGCGCGGATGATCCGTTCGATCGCATCCGACACTTCGTTATAGGCAAACCCAGGCCCCATGCGCTGGCCGATCTCCGCGGTTTCCGTGTGATCGCCACCGATGGTGATCTGATAGTTTTCAACACCCGCGCGATCCAACCCAAGGATTCCGATATGGCCCACGTGGTGATGCCCGCACGCGTTGATACAGCCCGAGATTTTGAGCTTGAGCGGGCCAACATCATGTTCGATCTTGAGCGCCTCAAACCTCTGGGCAAGTTCCTGGGCAACAGGGATCGCGCGGGCCGTGGCCAGGGCACAGTAATCCATACCGGGGCAGGCGATGATATCGCTGATCAAACCGATGTTGGCGGTGGCCAGATCGGCAGCTTTTAGCGCGCTGTGCAGGGCAGGCAAATCGGCGCGATGGACGTGGGGCAGGATGACGTTCTGTTCATGGCTGATGCGCAATTCATCATGGCCATACACCTCGGCCAGATGGGCCAGAACGCGCATTTGGTCACCCGTGGCATCGCCCGGCGTTTCACCGTGCTTTTTCAGGCTGACAGACACGATGGCATAGCCATCGGCCTTGTGAATATCCAGGTTGGTGTCGCACCAGGCCCGGAAAACCGGGTCGGCGTCATAGGCGGTCTTGTAGGCATCGACCGGTGCGGATTTGAACACGGGCGGGGCGAATTGCGCCTCGATCCCGGCCAGCATCTGTTGATCAACGCCGGAAAACAGCGGTTTCAGTTCGCTGAACCGCGCCTCGACCCGTTCGCGGATCGTGTCGATACCGTTTTCATGCACGGTGATCTTGATGCGCGCCTTGTACTTGTTGTCGCGCCGTCCCAACAGGTTATAGACGCTCACGATCGCCTCAAGGTAGGGCAGCAGATCCTCGCGCGGCAGGAAATCGCGCACCACCTTGCCGATCATCGGGGTCCGGCCCAGGCCACCACCAACGATTACCTCGAACCCGGCAACACCATCGCGGCTGATCATCCGCAGGCCGATGTCATGCGCCTTGGTCACGGCGCGGTCATTCGGGCTGCCGGTGACGGCGATCTTGAATTTGCGCGGCAGGAACTGGAATTCCGGGTGGTCGGTTGACCATTGGCGGATCAATTCAGCCACCGGGCGCGGATCCGCGATTTCGTCCGCTGCGGCACCGGCGAAATGGTCCGCCGTGACGTTGCGGATCGTGTTCCCGCTTGTCTGGATCGCGTGCATTCCGACCTCGGCCAGGGCATCCAGCATGTCGGGCACATCGTTCAGCTTGGGCCAGTTGTACTGGATGTTCTGACGCGTGGTGAAATGACCATAGCCACGGTCCCACCGGTCCGCGATCATCGCCAGCTGACGCATCTGTCCCGATGACAAGGTGCCATAAGGGATCGCAACGCGCAGCATATATGCATGCAATTGCAGATAAAGCCCGTTCATCAGGCGCAGCGGTTTGAATTCATCCTCGCTCAGGCTTCCGTCAATGCGGCGGGCGACCTGCGCGCGAAACTGCGCGTTTCGGGATGCCAGGAAATCACGGTCGAAGTCATTGTATTGATACATGAATTGCCGCGCGGTTATCCGCGCGCCTCCTGCTTGCCGTGGAAATAGTTGGATGGGCCTGTGCGGCGGAAATCTTCGCGGAAATGGGTCGGTTCGGGCCCGTTCGCGCCGCTGGTCATGTCGGCCAGATACGCCCCGACAATTTCGCCGGCGCGGCGTTCGGCTTCGATCAGGCGCAAATCGGCGTGGGCTTCGTCTGTCAGCAACTCGGCCTCGGCCAAATCGCGGGTCCAGCGGTCATCGGCGGTCAGGTAAACCACGTCGCCCTCAAGCAGGGCGTTGGCTGTGATCACCTTGGGGGTAAAGGCGCGGGGCATCAGGCAGTTTCCTTTAGGTCTGTCGTGGGCCGGTCGGCGGCGAAATGGGCGGCGGGCAGGCCGGGAATGGTGGTGACCATCACGTCACCTGTGCGGCACCCTGCGATCAGAGCGGCAGGGATCGGCGCACAGGACAGGTACACCACATGCGCACCCTTGGCGGCATGGCCGGTCAAAAGCTGTGGCATCGGCGGTACATCGGTGGGGCGTTCCAGCGCAATGAACCGCGCCTCGCGCCGGGCGAGTTCCAGGATGGCGGGCGCGATGCCCGCGTCGTGGATCACGACATCGGCAGTGTCGATGGCCTTGCGCGCCTTTAGGGTCAGCAGGTCGGGGTCGTCCGACCCGGTCCAGGTCAGGGTGATCCGTCCGTCCTGGGCGGTTGCGCCAAGGTGGCGATCCAGCAGGTCCGACAGCGCCGGGGCTAGTGCCTGATCGCCATCCGCATCAAAGGCATCCGGGCCGGTGCGGTTGAAATATTCGGCCCAGAACGCCCGGCGGCGGCGGCCATGGGGCAATGCCTCGGCCGCTTTGCGAAATGCCTGGGCGGCGCGGGTCAACAGGCCAAGGCTGGCGGGCAGGCTTTCCTCCAGATCCGCCTTGATCGACCGGGCCAGCATTGGGGCCGCGCCTTCGGTGCCGATGGCGATGCAGACCGGATCGCGATCAATCATGGCGGGGGTTATGAAATCACTGTCATCCAGGTTATCGACGATGTTGGATAGGACGCCTGCATGCGTGGCCATGGCGCGGGTGTCAGCGTCGCGGTTCGGATCCTCGTCTGCGGCATAGATCAACGTCGCGCCTTTGGCGTCATCGCCGGTCATGGGGCGCAGGTACAACGTGATCGCCCCATCGCGGGCCCAGCCCGACAGTTCGGGCGCGGGGGTCGTGGTGTAAACCTCGATCCGGGCGGATGTCTTCATCAACAGACGCAATTTGGCCAGCGCGGCATCGCCGCCGCCTGACAGCAGGACGCGTGCGGCGTCCATATTAACAAAGATCGGAAAATGCCGCATTCGGGGCACCCCTGCGATTGGTTTGACTTGCCCCTTAATCTAGGAAATATTCCCGAAATAGCGCCAGTGGGGCGCGGAAATAAGAACATGATCCTGCCGAAGTGACCCGGCGGGGCGAACGTTCCGGTTCTAGAGGGTTAAGCGAAATGTCAGTCCGCCTTGATGAGACCGATCGGAAAATCCTTTCGCAGCTGCAAGAAGACGCGAGCCAGTCTTTGGACGAAATCGCGCGAAAGGTGGGGTCATCCAAGACCCCGGTTTGGAATCGCATCCGCAAGCTGCGCGAGGCTGGGGTGATCGGTCGCCAGACCGTTTTGCTGGACGCCGAAGCCCTTGGATTCGAGGCATGTTTCTTTGTCTTGATCCGCACATCCGAACACGATGCCGATTGGCAGGCGCAATTCCTGTCCGCTCTCAATTCCCGCCCCGAGGTTCAGGAGGCGCATCGCCTGGCCGGTGAGATTGATTATATCCTCAAGGTGCGGGTCAAGAATGCGCGGGCGTATGATGTGTTCTATCAGGCCCTGATTTCCGAGGTTAAGGTCCACAATGTGACGGCGTTGCTGTCGATGGAAGAGATCAAATCGTCCAGCGTTCTTCCCCTGTAATCGGGCGCCCCGCGCGGGTGATCCGCCCCGGCCCCGGCCCGCATTTTGCCCCGGCTCAGATACCACCTAGGTCCGTGGGGCACGCCCCTCGGCCCGGCGTAGCACCACGAAAATCACGCCAAACACCGCGATCACGCCGATCGCGCCCAGTGACAACAGCCCCGATTTTGGCCCCTGTGCCACCGACAAAAGCAACAACCCCCACCCGGTGGCCAGCCACATCCCGGCGATCAGGACCGCCCGTTCGATCGCATTTGCAAACCGGGACAGATCCGGTGCGCCCAGGGCTATGGCCACGGCCGCAATGGCCAGATCATAGTCGTAATTATAGGGGCTGACGGCCAGGCAGGCCATGACCGACACCGCCAGCATTCGTTCGCCGCTCCAGCGGCGGATCAACGCATGGCCGACCAACCCAAGGGCGCACAGGGCCACGCCGATATGCACCGCCATCGCGCCCCCCGCACCCATCCCGAATGACCGCAACGCCGCATAGGCGGATGTCATGCGAAACAACGGATAGGCGCCGTCCTCAAGGAACCGCCCGCTTTCGCCTGCGGCATCGCGGAAATCCTGCCAGATGCCCGGACCAAAGGCCGATGTGGCGGCAATGATCCCGGCCAGCGTTACGACCACGGCCCATGCGATGACCCGCCACCGCGCGGCCCCCAGGGCGGCAATCGCGATTCCAACGGCAAGGTGCGGCTTATAGGCCATCACCCCCAACGGGATTCCCGCGCCCGACCGCCCGCGCAGCCACAACAGACAGAACGCCCCGATCACCGCCGCGCTAAGGAACCCGTTCTGCCCGAACCGGGCGGTGACAACGGCGGCGGGCAGACACAGCATCACCGCCGCCCCGAATTGATCCGGGGCGATCCGCGCCAATACCCAGACCCACGCGCCATAACCGATCCCGACAAAGGCCAGATAGGCCAACGCCGTCGGCATCAGCCCAAGACCAGCAGCCAACAGGTTGAACTGGGGCGGATAAGTATATGGCATATAAGCGGTATAACCCGGTTGCGCCGCCTGAATGGGGGCGAAATCTGCGGTGTGATACGCGGCTGACAAAGACCCGTCCAAGGCCATCTGCCCGGCAAGGTGGAACACGTTGAAATCCACAAAGGCGGCGGGCTGTCCCAGCATGTCAGGCAGCCCGATCTGCGCCGCCGTCATCACGATCAGCACCGCAATCATCGCAATGACAATGCGGATGCTGCCCGCCCGCAACGGGATCAGCGGGCGCGCGGATGTCGGCGTATCGGTCATGTCTGTCTCACTGCGGGTCACCTCGGGGCGGCATCTGGGCCGTTCTTGGCCGCCTTATGCCAGATGACCACGCGCCGGGCAAACCCGGCGAACCGGGGCAACCACGTCAGGCATCGCGCCATTCGCCGGGGCGCAGCCCGCCCAGATACCAATCGCCAATCCGCGCCCGGATCAGCCGCAGGGTGGGATGACCCACATGGGCGGTCATGCGGCGCACCTGACGATTGCGCCCTTCGGCAATCGTGATTTCGACCCAGCAATCGGGGATCGCCTTGCGCACACGGATCGGCGGATCGCGATCCCACAGGGCAGGGGGGCGATCAATCCGCGCGACCTTGGCCGGGCGGGTCGGCCCATCGTTCAGGGTGACCCCGCTGCGCAAGGCGTCCAGGGCGGCGGCGTCGGGCAGGCCTTCGACCTGCGCCCAATAGGTTTTGGGCATCTTGTGGCGCGGATTGGCAATGCGCGCCTGCAGGCGGCCATCATCGGTCAGGATCATCAGACCTTCGCTGTCACGATCCAGCCGCCCTGCGGGGTAAACCCCCGGCACATCAATGAAATTCGACAAAGTGGCGCGCGGCGATCCCGCTGTGCCCTTGTCGGTGAATTGCGACAAAACGTCGAAAGGTTTGTTGAACAGGATCGTGCGCGCCATGCGGGTGGCTTACCGGATCGGGCGGGACGGTGGAAGTGGGCAAGGGTTACCAGGTGTCCGGGTCATTCGGGTCAAAGCCGATCTCGTCCAGCCATGCACGCCAGGCTTTGGTGAAGTCGTCTTCGGTTAGTTTTTCGGTTGCCCAATGGGGTGGGCGGGTGGCCCCCGCAGGCACAATCACCGACCCGTCGGCAAAGACAGAGGTGAGATGATCCTTGAATTCTGGTAGATGTGTCAGATCAACCCCTCTCAGCGACGCTCCGAAAAGACCGGCATTGTGGAGTGTGGTAAATTCATTGGAATGCGCCAACCAGAAGGCCACTCCCTGCATTTTCGCCAACCGGAGGTTTGCCACCTGCAAGTCTGCCCTGCCGAGGTCCGCCCCCTGTAACTCCGCCTCTACGAGGTTCGCCCCTAGCAAGGCTGCTCGATGAAAGTTCGCTCCCCGCAACTGCGCGCCATTGAGGTCGGCTCCTTGTAACCGCGCGCCCGTGAGGTAGGCATCTGTCAGATCTCGATTGGCCAAGATCAATCCAGTGAGCGGCGCGCGCTCCAGACCCAATCGATACTTGGCGTTGGCTTCTTTCGCTTTGCGTTCTGGCGAACGCCGTTCGATCACCTTGAAGGCCACATCAACGTCAAGCCGGGGGTGGCGGCGGTTTTCTCTTCCCCAATCAGACCATTGCTGGGGATCCAACTCCCTCTCAGGCAAGTCCGGCGCACCCGCCCCGGCGTTTTCGCGGATATAGGCGCACAGGATTTCCATGATCTGAATATGGTCGCGTTCACTGTCCTGACTGACCCGTTCCAACGCAAAGATCGCGCCGATGCGCACCTCGATATTGGGTTCTGTGCGGTCCTCTCCGTCTTGCTTGACGGTTTTTTCCGCCCCCAGCCCCGCGACCGCCTTGGTGATCCGATCGGTGATCAGGCCCTGTTCCGTCGCCGTGGTCGCGCGTTCTGTTGCTGTTGCGGTGCGTTCGTTGATCCAGACCTTGATGACCGAAAAGAACACCGTGGCCGATGCCGCAAGCACGCCGATCAGGACCGCAACAGCATAGGCGATGTTGCGCAGGTTGGCGAAATCATCGCCCGGTTCGGCCTGTGCCCCGGCCTGCGCGGCCGTGCTGCGCAAAAGATCGACCAGATCGCGCACGGACAGGCCGATTTCGACCAGATAGAAGGTTAGCGCACCAAGGGCGAGGAAGATCGCCGCGCTTAGGATGATCGTGACGTATTTCCGCTTGGCCCATCCCAACGGGTCACTTGACGATTGTGCCGTGTCCAGCCCGATCAGCCATTGGATCAGGTAGAACACCAACGTCAGTCCAAGGAACACCCACAGCAGCGGATGGGTCACGATGGTCAGGTATGTGTCCATTCCGGTTTTCGGCCCAATCTGTCGCGCATCCGCGTCACTTTACCTGACACCGGCCCAATCGCAAGTTTGCGCAACACCGCCTTTGTTCAATGTTCCCTGCGATAGCCTGCCTTTCGCGCCTTGCAATCCAACCGGGCCAGACATAGGTTCTCGCCACATTCGCGGGGGGTCCCCGTCGTACAGTCGAACCAAAAGGAGCCCCCATGGACGGGAATGCAATTGCCCAATTTCTGCCGCTGATCCTGATCTTTGCGATCATGTATTTTCTGTTGATCCGGCCGCAGCAAAAAAAGGTCAAACAGCATCAGGCGATGGTCGAAGCCGTGCGCCGTGGTGATCAGGTGATCACCCAGGGTGGAATCATTGGCAAGATCGCCAAGGTTCGTGACGACGGTGAGGTCGAGGTTGAAATCGCTGAAGGCGTCAAGGTGCGTCTGGTGAAATCGACCATTGCGCAGGTCCTGTCCAAGACCGAGCCTGCCAATTCCTGACCGTGCGCGTCTGGCCCTGCGGGGCGGGCGTGATCGTTCAATTCCTGCCTGACGGGGGGCTGTGACATGCTTCTGATCGACACATGGAAGCGCGTATTGATCTGGCTGACGGTTTTCGTCGGCCTGATCCTGGCGGCGCCAAATGGCTTTTATTCCCGTGTGGAAATGCACAATGACACCGTGGATGCGGGGTTTCCGGACAAAAGCTGGCCGGGGTTCTTGCCGTCAGGGTTGGTCAATCTGGGGCTGGATCTGCGCGGTGGCGCGCATCTGCTGGCCGAGGTCAAGGTCAAGGATGTCTACGCCAGCCGGATGAAGGGCATGTGGCCCGAGGTGCGCAACACCCTGCGCGATGCGCGTGACGTGGTGGGAACGATCCGGCTACAGACCAGCGATCCCGATGAATTGCGCGTGCGGATCGGCAATGCCGACGCGATCAATGACGCCGTGACAATCGTGCGTGGGCTGGCCCGGCCAGTGACGTCATTGACGGGCGTCGGGGCCACTGATCTGGATGTGCGCGCGGATGGCGACACGGTTGTCGTGACCCTGTCCCAGGCCGAACGCGAGGCAACCGATGAACGCACGGTGCGCCAGTCGCTTGAAATCATCCGCCGCCGCATTGATGAGGTCGGAACCCGCGAACCGACTATTCAGCGCCAGGGCGCGGACCGGATCCTGATTCAGGTGCCCGGTCTTGGGTCGGCAAGCGAACTTAAGGCGATCATCGGCACCACCGCCCAGCTGACGTTTCAGCCGGTGATCGGGCGTGCGTCGAATGGCGATTATGCCGCCGCCGCAGGGCAAGAGGTTCTGCCCTCGATCGATGAACCCGGCACGTTCTACATTCTGGAACAGGCCCCTGTCGTCACCGGCGAAGACCTTGTCGATGCCCAGCCTTCGTTCAACGAAAACGGCGCCCCGGCTGTCAGTTTCCGGTTCAACCCGTCCGGTGCGCGCAAATTCGGGGATTATACCGCCGACAATATCGGCAATCCCTTTGCCATCGTTCTGGACAAAGAGGTGATCAGCGCCCCGGTGATCCAGTCCCATATTCCGGGCGGCTCTGGCATTATCACCGGGCGGTTTTCGGTTGAGGAAAGCACAAACCTGGCTGTGCTGCTGCGCGCAGGTGCCTTGCCCGCCGGTCTGGATTTCCTCGAAGAACGCACCATCGGCCCCGAACTGGGCGCTGACAGCATCCGCGCGGGCAAGATCGCTTGCATCGTCGCATTTAGCGCGGTGCTGGTGTTCATGGTCGCGTCGTACGGATTGTTCGGGTTGTTCGCCAATATCGCCTTGGTGATAAATGTCGGGTTGATCTTCGGCCTGCTCTCGCTTGTCGGGGCAACCCTGACCCTGCCGGGGATCGCGGGGATCGTGCTGACCATTGGTATGGCGGTGGACGCCAACGTTCTGGTGTTCGAACGCATCCGCGAGGAATTGCGATCGACCAAGGGCCCGGCGCGGGCGATCGAGCTTGGCTATGAACGCGCGCTGAGTGCGATTGTGGATGCCAACATCACCACATTCATCATCGCGGTGATCCTGTTCGCTCTCGGCTCTGGGCCGGTGCGCGGATTTTCCGTCACGCTTGGGATTGGTATCCTGACGTCGGTGTTCACCGCGATCTGGGTGACCCGGTTGATCATCGTGACATGGTTTGAACGGGCTCGCCCCAAGACGATCGAGGTATAAGATGCGTCTGAGACTGGTTCCCGCAGAGACGAATTTCGATTTCTTCAAATACCGGGTGGTCACATTCGGCCTGTCCAGTATCCTTATGATCGCCTCACTGGTGCTGTGGCTGGTGGTCGGGCTGAACTTCGGGATTGATTTCCGGGGTGGCACGACGATCCGGACCCAATCCACCAGCGCGGTTGATGTGGGCGTTTATCGTGATGCGATTGCGCCGCTCGACCTTGGGGATGTCATCATCTCCGAGGTGTTCGACCCGTCGTTCGGAGAGGACAAACACGTCGCGATGATCCGTATTCAGGCGCAGGATGGTCAGGAAAGCGTGGCGGGCGACACGATTGACACAGTTCTTGCCGCGCTCAAGGCTGTGGATGACAGCATCCAGTTCACGTCCGTGGAATCCGTTGGGCCGAAAGTGTCGGGTGAACTGATCCAGACCGCGATCATCGCCGTGGTCGTCGCCCTTGCGGCGATCCTGTTCTATATCTGGTTGCGGTTCGAATGGCAGTTTTCGGTCGGTGCCGTTGCGGCGCTGTTCCACGATGTGCTGCTGACCATTGGCATTTTCAGCGCGCTCCAAATCCGGTTTGATCTGGCCACCATCGCGGCTCTTCTGACGATCATCGGCTATTCGATCAACGATACGGTGGTGATCTTTGACCGCCTTCGCGAGAACCTGCGCAAGTTCAAGACAAAGCCGCTGCGCGATGTAATGAACCTGTCGGTCAACGAAACCCTAAGCCGGACGTTGATGACATCCGGCACAACCCTTTTGGCGCTGATCGCCTTGCTGGTACTGGGCGGTGACGTGATCCGTGGGTTCGTTTTCGCGATCACATGGGGCGTCATCGTGGGCACCTATTCATCCGTCTACGTTGCCAAGAACATCGTTCTGTGGCTGGGCGTAAAACGCGACTGGTCCAAGCCGGACCTGACCGAAGGCAACCAATTCGCCAACGTGGATGCATGACAGGCAGGCCGTGGCGCTTGTCACGCCGGGGCCGATCTGTTCACCGCCAGCGCGATTTGGCTTGGCGTCCTTCATGGCCTGACTTACGCTTTGCAGCGTGTTGTCGGGCCAAGCGGGGGGGCGATGCCAGCCCGCAACGAATTGGCTCGCAGATTGGCCGCCAGTTTCAGTGGTCAGCCGCTTTTTGACTAAGGACTCGCGATGCGCCTGAGCGAAATCAACTATTCCAACGCGCGCCCGATCGAAGGCTATGGAGAAGGCTTTTTCCGCATCGGTGGCATCGCGCACAAAGGCCCGCAAATCGTGACCGCCGACGCCGTTCAACCCTGGGCAGGGTTTGATGATGTTGACGCATTGCTGGCCTTGTCCGGCCAGATCGATGTCCTGTTCATCGGCACCGGCGCCGACCTTTCCGCCATTCCCAAAGTGCTCCGCGATACGTTGGACAAGGCCGGCATTGGTATTGAACCAATGGCGTCACCCACGGCGTGCCGAACCTACAATGTCCTATTGTCCGAAGGTCGCCGTGTGGCCGCCGCGCTGATACCTGTTTAAGTCGCCGAAGATTCTTCATGCTTCCTCTGGCTCAAAATACTGCCGCCGGAGGCTTGGCCCGCCAAAGGCGGGCAAAATCGATGCGCTGAACATGCAGGTGGCGCCGCCCGATGGGCGTCGCCCCGTGGATTGCCGCCGAATTCCCCCTGAAGGGGGCCTTCGCCAGCAATGGCCTCCGGCGGCAGTATTTTGAGCCAGAGGAAGATGTGGGGTGGTCTTTTCTGGCAACGGCTTTTCGGGTAGGGGCTGCATTATGGATTTGCTTGTCAAAGATCTGGATGTCGCGCGGGGCGGAGTGCCTGTGCTTCGGGCTGTGACGTTCCATGTGGTCGCAGGCGAGGCGCTTGTGCTGCGCGGCCCGAACGGGAGCGGTAAGACGACATTGTTGCGCACATTGGCTGGATTGCAACCGCCGTTGCGAGGGCAGATTTCAGTCGATCGCGAAGATATGGCCTATGCGGCCCATGCGGATGGATTGAAGGCGACATTGAGCGTGGCGGAAAACCTGAAATTCTGGGCGGATTTGCATCGGACCGGGGGGATCGACGCGACGCTTGATGCCTTTGCGTTGACGGACCTGCGTGATCGCCCTGCGGGTGCCTTGTCTGCCGGACAAAAGCGGCGATTGGGCCTGGCGCGCATGTTGGTCACAGGGCGCAGGGTTTGGGTTCTTGACGAGCCGACAGTGTCGTTGGACCGCGACGCGGTGGACATGTTTGTGCGCGCCGTGCGGGCCCATCTGGCGGGTGGGGGGATGGCGGTGATTGCGACGCATATCGATCTTGGGCTTGAGGCCCGCGTGCTGGATATTTCCGGATTTCGCGCGACGGCCGAAGCCCTGGCCGACACTCTTGACGAGGCCTACTTTTGAGAGCGCTGTTCATCCGAGATCTGTTGCTTGCGGTGCGCGCCGGCGGTGGCTTTGGTTTGGGGCTGGTTTTCTTTTTGATCGTCGTGGTTTTGGTGCCTTTTGGGGTTGGCCCGGAAACCGGGCTTTTGGCACGTATTGCGCCGGGAATATTATGGTTGGGGGCGCTTTTGTCCTGTTTGCTGTCGCTGGATCGCATCCTTGCGCTTGATTTTGAAGATGGGTCTCTGGACCTGATCGCGACCGCACCGCTCCCGCTTGAGGCGGCGGTCAGCGTCAAGGCATTGGCCCATTGGGTGAGCACAGGATTACCGCTGGTTCTGGCCGCGCCGGTCTTGGGTGTGTTGTTGTCTTTGCCTGCGCCCGGCTTTTTCTGGCTGACGCTCAGCCTTGCCATCGGCACGCCGGCATTGTCTGTGATCGGCACTTTTGGCGCGGCATTGACGGTGGGGATCAAACGGGGCGGGCTGTTGCTGTCGCTTCTTGTGTTGCCCCTCTATGTGCCCACATTGATTTTCGGTGCAGAGGTGGCGCGGCGTGGTGCCCAGGGGATGGACTTTCAGGCGCCGCTTCTCATGCTGGCCGGGCTTACCTGCGGCACAATCGCGCTTTTGCCATTCGCTTCGGCTGCGGTACTCAGGGTGAACTTGCGGTGATGTGAATGGTGCTTCGGGTGCAAAAGCGATAAGGGACAAACATGGCCTCACTCTGGGAATTTGCAAATCCGCGAAAGTTCATCGCGACCACTGACAAGGTGCTGCCGTGGGTGTCATTGGCGGCCTGTGCGGCCTTGGTCATCGGTTTGGTTTGGGGGTTCTTTTTCACTCCGGATGATTATCGTCAGGGGTCCACTGTCAAAATCATCTATCTCCATGTTCCGTCCGCCCTTATGGCGATCAACGCGTGGTTGATGATGCTGGTCGCGTCGCTGATCTGGATCGTGCGCCGCCACCACGTTAGCGCGCTGGCCGCGCGGGCGGCTGCGCCGGTTGGGGCAATTATGACCGTTATCGCATTGGTCACCGGCGCCATCTGGGGTCAGCCCATGTGGGGGGCCTGGTGGGCATGGGATCCACGGTTGACGTCCTTCCTGATCCTGTTCCTGTTTTACCTTGGCTACATCGCGCTTTGGTCGGCCATCGAAAACGATGACACGGCGGCGGACCTGACGGCTGTGTTGTGCCTTGTCGGGTCGGTTTTTGCGCTTTTGTCGCGATATGCGGTGAACTTCTGGAATCAGGGGCTTCATCAGGGCGCCTCTTTGTCATTGGACAAAGAAGAGAATGTCGCTGATGTCTTTTACCACCCGCTTTTGGTGACCATCGCGGGGTTTGTCCTGTTGTTCATCGGATTGGTCCTGCTGCGGACCCGTACAGAAATCCGTGCCCGCCGAATGCGGGCTTTGTTGGCCCGCGAGAGGATTGGATAATGCCGGATCTCGGGAAATACGCATCCGAAGTTCTGAGCGCCTATGGCGTTTCGCTTTTCCTGATCGGCGCGCTGGTCGTGGTCAGCCTGCGACGGGCGCGGAAAATCAAAGCGCAGCTTGATCAGATCGAAGGGCGGCGGAATGGCTAATTTGCGCCCTTTGATGCTGGTTCCTCCGGTGATCTTCGCGGCCCTTGCGACGATGTTCTATGTTGGCATGCAACGCGAAGACCCCGACGCTCTGCCTTCGGCAATCGCGGGAAAACCCGCCCCACCGGTTTCGGTGACCCCGCTTGGGGACCTGGCCGGGTTTGACACTGCGGCGCTAAAAAACGGCGATGTCGTTCTTGTGAACTTTTGGGCTAGCTGGTGCGCGCCTTGCCGGGTTGAACACCCCAACCTTGATGCCTTGGCGCAGGAGGGGATCACGATCTACGGGGTCAATTACAAGGACGATGCCGACAAGGCGCTTGGGTTTCTCAAGGAACTGGGCAACCCATACAAAGCGGTCGGCCAGGACCGTGATGGTCGGATGGCGCTGAACTGGGGATTGTATGGCGTGCCGGAAACCTATGTGATCGACGGGCAGGGCAAGGTGGTCCTGCGGTTTGCAGGCCCCATGACGCAGCGTGTGATCGAAACCAAGATCCGCCCTGCCATTGTGGCGGCCCGCAAGAATTGACGATCTGTTCTTCCTGCTTCCTCTGGCCCAAAAAATACTGCCGCCGGAGGCTTAGCCCGCCGAAGGCGGGCTAAATCATTGCGCTGCGTTTCCGGTTGCGCCGCCCATTGGGCGTCGCCCAGGTGATTGCCGCCAATTTCCCCCTAAAGGGGGCCTTTGACGGCAATGGCCTCCGGCGGCAGTATTTTTTGGGCCAGAGGAAGCGGGGGAAAAGTTTTAGTGGCTGGGGCGCACAAAGGTGCCATTGCGCAGGTCGTTCATTGCCTGAAGCAATTCATCGCGCGTGTTCATAACGATGGGGCCGTGCCAGGCGACGGGTTCTTCGATCGGTGAGCCTGAGATCAGCAGGAAGCGCACACCGTCTTCGCCGGCTTGCAACGTGATTTCGTCGCCCGTTCCGAAACGGATCAGCGTCCGGTCGCCGGATAAGTCGCGAATGTTGACTTCTTCTCCGCCGACTTCTTTTTCAAGAAGGACGCCGAAGGGTTGCGACGCGTCGCAAAAGGCGGCCGAGCCTTCGAATACGTATGCAAAGGCGCGCCGGTACGTGTCGATCGGCAACGTCTTTTTGACCCCCGGAGGAACAGTAATGTCCAAGTATTGTGGATCGGCGGCGATTCCGTCGACGGGGCCGGTTTTTCCCCAGAAATTGCCAATGATCACCTTTACCGTTGTGCCATCGTCATCGGTGATCACCGGAATCTCTTTTGAGTCCACATCCTGATAGCGCGGCGTCGTCATCTTGAGGGATGAAGGCAGGTTCGCCCAAAGCTGGAACCCGTGCATTTGCCCGGACGGGCTGCCCTGTGGCATTTCCTGATGCATGATCCCTGACCCGGCTGTCATCCATTGAACATCGCCGGCCCCAAGTCGTCCGGTGTTTCCAAGGCTGTCAGAGTGATCAACGCTGCCTGACAGCACATAAGTGATGGTTTCAATCCCGCGATGGGGGTGCCATGGAAACCCTTTGGCAAAGTCTTCGGGGCTTTCATTGCGGAAATCGTCAAACAGCAGGAACGGGTCGAGTTCTGACGGATCCTGAAATCCGAATGCACGGTGGAGTTTCACCCCCGCACCTTCCAGTGTCGGTTGGGCGCGGCGGGTTTCAAGCGTTGGTCTGAGGGACATGGCGAATTCTCCTTTCCCACTAGATAGGGCGGGGGCCGCGGGCCGAAAAGGCACCACGCTGTGCGATTTGGCAGGGCCAGTGTGCAGACCCGCACTCTGCACCTGCTGCGCGCCGGGGTGTTGTGCGCAGTTGCGGTGCGCCTTGGTGCCCTTGCCACGGCGTTCTACGTCAACGGGGCCTCGCCATCAGGGGAAAACGGCGATATGGCCAAGGCCGACTGAACGGGAGAAGCAACCATGACCACTGATGTGATCGTCGCGCGGATTGACGCATCACCGGGGCGCCGATTGTTCGGATTGGGCGTGCTTATCGCTTTGGGGGCGATGGTGATCTGGCTGGGGTTGACCCAACCGGGGGGCGCATTGGTCTGGCGGGCGGGGTTGATCCTGTTGGGGGCCGCAGTTTTGTTGGCGGCGCGATCAATGCATCGGGCCACGGCCCTGACCCTGTTGCTGAGCGACACGGAACTGCGCGCCAGCGACGGGGCATTGTTGGCCCATGTCGATGACATCGCCGGTGTAGACCGCGGGACATTCGCGTTCAAACCGTCCAACGGTTTTCTGATCAAATTGAAAACGCCCGCGCCCCGTGCCTGGCGGCCAGGCCTTTATTGGCGTTTCGGTCGTCGGATAGGGGTTGGCGGCGTGGCCCATGCATCCCAAAGCAAGGCCATGGCAGATGCGCTGACAATTATGCTGGTCGAACGCAATGTGCGCGAAAACGCGGACGAAGGGTAAGCCCCGCGCCCGCGTTTGTGTCAATACGCCCTGGGTTTGTGTCGTCAGGATGTGCCGTTGTTGCTGCCGGTATTCGAAAACGGCAATTGCGGCGCGAAACGGGGGCGGATGAACGTGAACGTGTTGATTTCAAAATCGTCCATGCCGGTTTCGAACGGAATTTCGTAATCGGTCCATGTCTCGACAAGGATAATTCGTTCGTTCGATGGCATGAGCGGCAACTTTTGTTTCCAAGTCGCAACCGCTCCGTCAGTCAGGGCTGTGGATGGGCCGCGCACCTTGGACCAGTCTACCAGGAACTTGTCATCGCTGTCGGACCATTTCAGCACCGATATACGCATCGCCGTGCTGCTGTCGGAACGGATGGCCGTTTTGAACAGGTTGTGGGCATTGGTGATGTAGGTGTCGTTGATGAAATCGGTTTCACGCGACAACATGTCAGCAATGGTAAATGACGTTTTCTGGTTCAGCGACTGTTGGCGCAACATGTCAAAGAACGAAAACATTGCCAGATACGCCCAGAACAGGATCGGCATAAGAAGCAAGGCTTCGATGGCGACGGAACCGGCTGTTCCATTGCGGAAATCGCGGAGTCGTTTGACGACACTGGGAAGGATCAAATGAAACATGGCTCAACTCGGCTCATTTACAAAGGCGGTTGTGGCGAAAAGGCGGATGTCCCCGGCGCCGTCTTTCTGGGCATTGTGACCGAACCCGACATTGGGGAAGACAGGCGAAAACACGAAACAGGCGCGGATGACCATCAATTCGTTCCGCTTGCCGGAAACAAAGGCGACAACCGGTTTGATTTCTTCGGACCGATCGACGCAATCAGGACTATTGCTCAGCACCGAGGTGGTCGTGCGCATGTCTGCCGATCGCATCTCAAGCTTGAGAGCACTCTGGCAATCCGGCAAGAGGCCGGCGTATCCGCAGATTTTATCGCGAAGCGCATCATGGGACACTGCGCTGGCGCTTAGGCGCAAGTCGCGCACTGAACGGTCAAGGGCGTGTTCCATCATGGTTTGGCGAATGGTCATCATTCCCATTTCAACCCCCGACAGGAACATCGTCAGAAAGATCGGGAACATGATGGCAAAATCGACAACCGCCACACTGCCGCGTGAATCGCGGGAAAATAGGCGAAGTCTGTTAAGGGCAGATCTGATCATTGGACTGCTCACTTCTGCGAATTACTGTGTTAGCTTCAGCTGGTTCAGCTGACGCGCGATGGATTTAAAGGCTTCGGAGATTTCGACACCTTCGACCCGGAAAAAGTGGCTGGGCGACGAGGCGCAGTTTTCGATCACGCCTGCCCCGTGGTTGGACACTTCGAACCCGACACCCCAAATCAGAATGCCTTTTTCCTTGGCCTTGTCGCACAGGTCGTCAAGAAGGTTGTCAGAATTGGTCGGCGTCGACCGCACATAGTAAAATTCGTCGTGCAGATTGTCGTCAACGTTGTCCTCGACCCAATCGATCAGGGCGTGACGGTGCCAGTGGTACCGCTGTGAAGGGGTGCCATAGGCCTGCGGACGCACACCATAAGTCGTATAGTTTTCCCCGTCCGTCATCAGGATGATGGTCTTCAGCGCTGTGGACCCATAGTCAGTTGGGCGCCCGGCGAAATCCGAATCAACCACACCATCAGCGATCAGGCCGGTCACAACCGGGCGCATCGCGGGATCAACCATGGCGACACCCCATTTCATGCCGATATGGATCGACGTGTTGGCGCGGGCCTGGAATTGGCTGATCTTATTCTTGATCGCGGTCGCGTTTTGCTGGAACGGCTGGATTTCCTCATAACTGCGCATCGGGCAGGACGGGTTGCCGATTGTTCCGTTGCCGGTTCCGTACAGTTCAAAGTGTTCGCCGTGGACGTATTCTTTGGTCGTTGTGATCGCGGTTTCCTGGAAATCTTCGTTTTCAAACAGAACACAGCTGGAAAACGCGTGTTTGCGCGTGATGTTCAATTTGTCGAAAATTCCCGCGCCGGCATTCACCTGACTGGTATAGGGGATGACCGTCAGCGAAGCGGCACCTTGGGTTTCGTCCAGAATGACCGTGTCGACAAATTCCTTGGCTGCGGTGCGCAGGCGGCTCATCTTGTTGTTCCAGCCCATTGAGCCGGAAATATCCAGAACAAGCGAGATTTCGGCGTCACCAATGCTTTCCTGTGCCTGACCATGGGTCGACACGGTAAATGTCGGAAAGCCGATGGTTCCAAGGAACTGCGTCTTCATCTCAGTCGTCGCAGAGGCCGTCACAATACGAAAGCTGGAACCTTCTTCGACCTTAATATCACTCAGGTATTGGCCAAGGTTGGCGCGATCGAAATAGTTTTGCACCACCTGCTTTGGGTCACGCTGTTGATCAAGGTCAGCAGCGGCCAGGATCGCGCGATCCAGCGTTGTCTGAATTCTGGCGCGCAGCATCTCCTGGCGCATCACGTCGACACCAATTCCGCCGACAAGCAACATGATCAACAACAAACCGACTACAAACGCGATCATCACGCCGTCTTCTTCACGGCTGAAGCGCGCAAGCCGACCCTTCAGGCCAAAGGCACTGTGGTCATAGCAAGATTTCTTCTTCAACTGGCGCATCTCTGTCCTACCTCACGAATGGCCCTGGGGGCGCAAGCGATGGATTTATCCTTAGGACGGGATGTCTAACGGGGGAAAAAGGCTGAATTGGGGCCAATTCGCGTTGCAATCCGGCACTTAGTTTCCAAAAGCGGGTTAATTGCAGATTAACAGTTATGATTGGCTATTTGCGGACCACAATTCTGTGGATAATTTTAAAAATACGTAAAAATATCCACGATTCGACGCGAAATTTTTGGCCTTGGTTAACGAACCGGTCATGTGTCGGCACAAAAAGTGGCGTGATTGTGGTCGCAACTGCGATCATTTGGGATAACAGGGTAGGGCAGTCATGACAGCATTAAAAGAACCGTCGTTCCGCGAAAGCGTGGACCTTATGTTTAACCGCGCCGTGGCGCTGATGGACCTGCCGCCGGGGCTTGAACAAAAAATCCGGGTTTGCAACGCGACCTATACGGTGCGTTTTGGCGTGCGGCTGCGTGGGCAGATGCACACGTTCACCGGTTACAGGTCTGTGCATTCCGAACATATGGAGCCTGTGAAGGGCGGTATTCGCTTTGCTCTGGCGGTCAATCAGGACGAAGTCGAAGCGTTGGCGGCGTTGATGACCTATAAATGCGCGCTGGTCGAAGCGCCCTTTGGTGGGTCAAAGGGCGGCTTGTGCATCAATCCGCGCGATTGGGACGCCCACGAGATGGAACAGATCACCCGTCGCTTTGCGTATGAATTGATCAAACGCGACATGATCAACCCGGCCCAAAACGTGCCCGCCCCGGACATGGGCACCAGTGAACGCGAAATGGCCTGGATCGCGGACCAATACGCCCGGATGAACACAACCGACATTAACGCCAAGGCCTGTGTCACCGGCAAGCCGTTGAACGCGGGTGGGATCGCTGGCCGGGTCGAAGCGACCGGGCGCGGCGTTCAATATGCCTTGCGCGAATTCTTTCGCCACCCCGAGGATGTCGCGGCCGCCGGGATGTCCGGCAAACTGGATGGCAAACGGGTCATTGTTCAGGGGCTGGGCAATGTCGGCTATCATGCGGCCAGTTTCCTGGCCAGCGAAGACGGCGCAATCGTCACGGGGATTATTGAACGCGACGGCGCGTTGTTCAATCCCGATGGAATCGATGTCGAAGCGGTGCGCGACTGGATCGTGCGGCATGGCGGGGTCAAAGGGTTTCCAGACGCCAGCCATTCCGCCAAAGGCAGCACCGTGCTGGAAGAAGAATGTGACATCCTGATCCCCGCCGCACTGGAAGGCGTGATCACGATGGAAAATGCCGCGCGCATCAAGGCACCGTTGATCATCGAAGCGGCCAACGGCCCGATCACCGCGGGCGCAGATGAAATCCTGCGCGACAAGGGCACTGTCATCATTCCAGATATGTACGCGAATGCGGGCGGCGTCACCGTCAGCTATTTCGAATGGGTCAAGAACCTGTCGCATATCCGGTTCGGCCGCATGCAACGCCGCCAGGAAGAGGCGCGTCATGAATTGATCGTCGAAGAATTGCAGCGCCTGGACCGTTACCTGGGCGATGCATGGTCGATGAGCCCGGATTTCAAAAGCAAATACCTGCGCGGCGCGGANNCGCTCTGGCCTGGATGACACGATGCGGATCGCCTATCAGTCGATGCGCGACGTCTGGCACACGCGCGATGATGTGAAAGACCTGCGGACGGCGGCCTACCTGGTTGCCATTGATCGCGTGGCGGCCAGCTATCGCGCCAAGGGGCTGTAACGGTTCAGGCGCCTTGGGCTTGTGCGGGGGCGGGTGATGCTGACGGCGGCGTCACGGCCTTTGCGCAGGCTTTGGTGAATTCTGCGATCTTGTCGGCGTCTGCGCCGGTTTCCCTGTCGTCTTCGCTGATGTGCAGGGTGGCAATGGGCGTCCGCCTTGTGTGTTGGGCGAAAGTGTCAAAAAACCCATCGGGCAATTCAGGCGCGCCTGACGTTACAACCAACGCGACCCTGACCGGCAGGACATGACCCTGCGCCAGCCATTGCCGCATCGGCAGCGCAACCCGACCGGCCCAGACGGGCGCGGCGAGGATCAACAGATCTGCCCCTGCCCAGTCTTGTTCGGGCGCAATGATTTTTGGGCCAAAACCAAAAACCGATCGAAACCCCAAAAGAAAAATGGCCCATTTGCCCTCGCGCGGGGCGGGGGCGGTGATCGCGTCGCATGCGCCGCCCAATGCCTTGGTGATTGTGGCGCAGGCTGCGCGCGTGTTGCCCGTAAAGGAATATTGCAAAATTCGGATCGTCATCGCTTTGCCCCGGTCATGCTTCTTGGGTATGGTTTCCCAAGTTCCCGATCACGACGATGATTTGTGTCAAATGGCGATGTGATGGGGCGCATTGGGTGCCCTTTTTTGATCGGTTGATTTCTGGATCAAGGGAACGTCACAACAGGGGAGGTTCGGGTTGAACAAAGTTGCAGTGGTCACCGCAGGTGGCAGCGGTATGGGCGCAGGCGCCGCACGGTTTTTGGCCGGACAGGGATACAAGATTGCGGTTTTGTCGTCGTCGGGCAAAGGCCAGGCCCTTGCCGAAGAATTGGGCGGTTTTGGCGTGACCGGATCGAACCTTGTGGCCGACGACCTTGGGGCGCTGATTGACGGGGCAATGTCACGCTGGGGACGGATCGACGCCCTGGTCAATTCCGCCGGACATGGCCCAAAGGGGCCAATCCTTGAGATCAGCGATGATGATTGGCACAAGGGGATGGAGGTGTATCTGTTGAACGCAATCCGTCCCACGCGCCTTGTCGCGCCGATTATGGCAGATCAAGGGGTGGGGTCGATTGTCAATATTTCGACCTTTGCGGTCAAGGAACCTGATCCGCTGTTTCCCACGTCGGGCGTTTTTCGTGCCGGATTGACCGCCTTTGCAAAATTGTTCGCCGCCCAAAATGCGGCCAGGGGCGTGCGCATGAACAATGTCCTTCCCGGCTTTATCGACAGTCTGCCCGAGGCCGAGGATCGTCGCGCGCGCATCCCCGCAGGGCGTTATGGCAGGGTGGACGAAGTGTCGGGGGTGATCGGGTTCCTGTGTTCAGACGCGGCGAGTTATGTGACCGGGCAGGATATCGTTGTGGATGGTGGCCTGGTGCGCGCTGTCTGACCGCGTTGCGCCGTTGGGGTTGATCAGGGGCATTGTCCAACGTGCGCGCACAGGTCGAAATTTCACCGCCCCGTGTCGCGAATGCCCGTGCAATGGGAACGGGCAGTGGACATGGTGACACGGACGTGGATCATTGGCGCTGATCAGACAGCCGATTTGGCGCGAATATCTTGGGCGCGTGGGTGGCTGGTGCTGTGACCGGCGCTGTGTCTGGCCGTGGGGTCGCAAGGGCGAATGAATCGAGGGATAGAATGCGTTTTTCCGGATGGCGGGTTCTGAAAGAGGGCCTGACCGGCAACAAGGGATGGGGACCGCATTGGCGCGACCCCGAACCGAAAGATGAATATGACATCGTCATCATCGGCGGTGGTGGGCATGGGTTGTCAACGGCCTATTATCTGGCCAAGGAACACGGGCTGACCAATGTCGCCGTTCTTGAAAAAGGGTATCTTGGCGGTGGCAACGTCGGGCGAAACACGACGATCGTGCGGGCGAATTATTTCCTTCCGGGCAATTCCGAATTCTATTCCCATTCGCTGAAGCTGTGGGAAGGGTTGGAACAGGACCTGAATTACAACGTGATGCACAGCCAGCGCGGGTTGATCAACCTGTTCCATTCCGATGGTCAGCGCGATGCCTTTGCGCGGCGCGGCAATGCCATGGTCAACCAGGGTGATGATGCCGTGTTGCTGGACCGGGACGGTGTGCGCGCACATCTGCCGTATCTTGATTTCGAAAATGGGCGGTTCCCGATCTATGGCGGGTTGTTGCATCCGCGTGGCGGCACGGCCCGCCATGACGCGGTTGCCTGGGGTTATGCCCGTGGTGCGTCAGATCGTGGCGTGGATCTGATTCAGAATTGCGAGGTCACGGGGATCGACATCGTGGGCGGTAAGGTGCGGGGCGTTCAGACCACGCGCGGTGCCATCCGGGCCAAGAAGGTGGCGATGGTTGTCGCTGGCCGGTCGGGGCAGGTGGCCGAGATGGCGGGGATGCGATTGCCGATCGAAAGCCATGTGTTGCAGGCCTTTGTGACCGAGGGGCTGAAACCGGTGATTGATCACGTGGTGAGTTTCGGCATGGGACATTTCTATATCAGCCAGTCGGACAAGGGGGGATTGGTGTTTGGCGGGGATCTGGATTTTTATCCCAGCTATGCACAGCGCGGCAATCTGGCGATGGCCGAACATGTGATGGAAGCGGCGATGACCCTGATGCCGATGATCGGCAAGGCCAAGGTCTTGCGGTCCTGGGGCGGGATCATGGACATGACACCAGACGGCAGCCCGATCATCGACAAGACGGACACCGAGGGTTTGTTTGTCGATTGTGGCTGGTGTTATGGCGGGTTCAAGGCGGTGCCGGGGTCCGGGTTCAGTTTCGCGCATTTGCTGGCAACCGGGCGGCATCACGCACCGGCCGCTGGATTCCGGTTGGATCGGTTCCGCACCGGCGTCGGGATCATGGACGAGGAAGGCACCGGGGCGCAGCATAATCTGCATTAGCGCGGGTTGCGGTGGCGGATGCCTCCGGCGGAAGTATTTTTGGAAAGATGAAGCAGGAAGCGGTGCGATGAGGATCAAGTGTCCGGTATGCGGTGAACGGGATCGGCGCGAATTCTATTACGGTGGCGCGGCGTTGGCACGCCCCGTTGGGGTGGATTGGTCGCCCGAGTGGGACGCCTATTTGCATTTGCGGGACAATCCGGCCGGGCGCAGCCGGGAATTGTGGTTTCACGAGACAGGCTGCACGGCCTGGTTGGTGGTGGAACGGGACACGGTGACCCACGAGGTTTTTGATGTTTCGCTGGCGTCCGGGGGGCGGTCATGAGGTTGCGCGACGGGGGGCTGATTGACAGGGGCGATGTCGTTTCGTTTCGTTTTGACGGGCATAGGTATAGCGGATTTCGCGGCGACACGCTGGCATCCGCGTTGATTGCCAATGGCATCAAGGTTGTCGGGCGATCGTTCAAGTATCATCGCCCCAGGGGCATTTTTGCCGCTGGCAGCGAGGAGCCCAATGCGTTGGTGACGATCGGCCAGGGTGCGGGGGCCGAACCCAATGTGCGGGCAACGATGCAGGAGGTGCATCAGGGTCTTGAGGCGCGGGCGCAGAATTGCTGGCCGAGCGTGACTTGGGATGTGATGGAGGTGAACGATCTCTTGGCCCCGGTCCTGGGCGCCGGGTTTTATTACAAGACCTTCATGTGGCCCAAGGCGTTTTGGGAAAAGCTGTATGAGCCGATAATCCGCCAGGCCGCCGGTTTGGGCGCATTGTCGGGCGACCACAACCCGGACCGGTATGAAAAGGCCTATGCCCATTGCGATCTGTTGGTGATCGGGGCGGGGCCGGCCGGGGTAATGGCGGCGCTGACAGCGGCCGAGGCGGGGGCGGATGTGATCCTGGCTGATGAGGATGCGCGGCCAGGCGGGCGATTGAACGCAGAGCGGATCGAGGTTGGTGGTCAGCCGGGCGCGGATTGGGCCGCTGCGATGATTGCGCGGCTTGAGGCGATGGACAATGTGCGGGTGATGCGCCGGACCAGTGTCACCGGCGCCTATGATCAGGGCACGTTTGGCGCGTTGGAACGGGTCGGGCACCATCTGGACACGCGTCCTGCGGGCCTGCCGCTGGAGTGTTTCTGGCGGATTTCTGCAAAACAGGCGATTTTGGCGGCGGGCGCGTTGGAGCGCCCCGTGGCATTTGCGAACAATGATCGACCGGGTGTGATGCTGGCCGGGGCGCTGCGCCGATACCTCAACCAATATGCCGTGGCGCCGGGAAAGGCCGTGACCGTGTTCGCCAACAGTGACGAGGGCCATCGCACGGCCGCGGATCTTGTCGCTGCCGGTGTGCATGTGGCCGCGTTAATTGACGCGCGCGCCGATGCGCGCTGTGATTTGCCCGTGCCGTTTTACCCCGGCGCGGTGGTCAGTTCCGTGGCCGGGCGCATGGGGCTTGAATCCGTGTCGGTCAGAACGGCATCCGGGATGCAAAAGATCGGCA
Organism: Pseudooceanicola sp.; assembly: GCA_050633485.1. GTDB lineage: Bacteria > Pseudomonadota > Alphaproteobacteria > Rhodobacterales > Rhodobacteraceae > Pseudooceanicola. The sequence goes on along the minus strand of JBOEGP010000004.1, from coordinate 49,943 downwards.
GCGATTGTCTGGCCGTGTCGGGCGGGTGGAACCCGAATGTGCATTTGACCTGCCATCTGAATGGCCGCCCCGCGTGGGATGATGATCTGGCGGCCTTTGTGCCGGTTGACGGTGCTGTGCCCGGGGTGACCCCGGCGGGCGCGGCGCGCGGCGTGTTTTCGACATCCGGCTGTCTGGAGGATGGGGTGGCGGCGGCGCGGGCCGCACTCACAGCACTTGGGCGCAAAACACCCGCCGTTACAATGCCCGAGGCCGAAGACGCCCCGTATCGCATCCGCCCACTGTGGCATGTGCCGGGTCCGGGGCGGGCCTGGCTTGACCTGCAAAACGATGTGACGGCCAAGGATGTCAAAAGCGCGGCCCGGGAAAACTTCCGCTCGGTCGAACATATGAAACGGTTCACCACCCAAGGCATGTCGCCGGATCAGGGCAAGACATCGAATGTCGCGGCCCTGGCTGTTCTGGCTGACGCAACCGGGCGCTCCATTGCCCAAACAGGCACAACGACCTACCGCCCGCCCTATACTCCCGTCGCGATCGCCGCGATGGGGGCAGGGGCCCAGGGCGCTGGATTTGCCCCGCAGCGCGAAACGACAAGCCACGCGGCCAGCGTCAAGATGGGCGCCCCGATGATCGAGGCCGGTCTGTGGTATCGCCCGTCCTATTTCCCCGCGCCCGGCGAAGAAACATGGCGACAGGCCTGCGACCGAGAGGTCGGCTGGGTGCGCAATGCCGTGGGTGTGTGCGATGTCACGACATTGGGCAAAATCGACATCCAGGGGGCGGATGCGGGCGAATTCCTTGATTTCGTTTACACCAACACGTTTTCGACCCTGAAACCGGGCAAGGTGCGCTATGGCGTGATGCTGCGCGAAGATGGGTTCGTGATGGATGACGGCACAACCGCTTGCCTGTCGGATCGCCATTACCTCATGACAACGACCACGGCGGCGGCGGGGCAGGTGATGCGCCACCTGGAATTCGTGGCCCAGGTGTTGCGCCCCGAGCTGGACGTGCAAATCGTTTCGGCGACCGAACAATGGGCGCAATTCGCCGTGGCGGGTCCAAAATCGCGTGATCTGCTCAATGGTGTGCTTGACGCGCCCCTGGATCCGGCCGACTGGCCCTTCATGGCCTGCGGGGATGTTTCGGTGATGGGGGTCGCGGCGCGCCTGTTCCGCATATCCTTCTCGGGCGAACATGCCTACGAAATCGCGGTGCCCGCGCGCTATGGCGATGCGCTGTTTCGCACCCTTGTCGCACGGGCCGAAGCACAGGGCGGCGGGGCCTACGGGATGGAGGCACTCAATATCCTGCGTTTGGAAAAGGGCCTGCTGACCCACGCGGAATTGCACGGGCGCACGACATCGTTCGACCTTGGCCTGTCGGGCATGATGTCACCGAAAAAGGATTTCATCGGGCGCGCGGCGGCCACACGCCCGGGCCTGTGTATGCCGGATCGCGAACGCCTTGTCGGATTGAAACCGGTCGGGGCGGTCAAACAACTGACCGCAGGTGCCCACCTGTTCGCCCCCGATGCCGATCCCATTCGTGAAAACGGCCAGGGATACCTGACATCGGTCGGCTTCTCGCCAACTCTGGGCCATTACATCGGCCTGGCATTTGTCCAATCGGGCGCCGACCGGCACGGGCAAACGATCCGCATGGTTGATCACCTGCGCGGCATCGACACCTTGTGCGAAATTGGTCCGCCCTGCTTTTTTGACCCTGACGGAGGACGCGCACGTGGCTGACCTGATCGCGCAAAACCCCACCAAAGGACGGCTTCCGACCACCATTGGCGCGCTGCGACTTGCCGAAATGCGCCTGACGCAGATCACCGGCCTGTCCCCCCATGCGGGCGAAGTCGCACAAACATCCACCGCCCTCAGAAATGCGCATGGCCTGGACCTGCCCGCACCAAACAGAATGGCCTTTGATGGCGACACGACAATTCTGTGGACCGGGCGCAACCGCTGGCTGTTGATCGGGCCACCCCCTGATCACAGCCTGCGCGCACACGCCGCCCTCAGCGATCAATCGGACGCCTGGGTGGGCATCACTGTGACAGGTCCGGCGGGGCCGGATGTCCTCGCGCGGCTCACCCCGCTTGATTTGCGCGCGCCCAACTTTGCACCCGGCATGGCGCTGCGCTCCGAACTCTTCCATATGCAAACTGTCTTCGCGCGCCCCGCACCGGATCAGATCATCGTCATGACATTCCGTTCCATGGCCGGAACCCTGATCCACGATCTGACCACGGCCGCCCGCGCCATCCACGCCCGATCCCAAATCCAAAGCACGCCCTGAAAACCCGCCCCGCTCTTCATCTTTCCCAAAAATACTTCGGGGGGGGCGGCCACAGGCCGGCGGGGGCAGCGCCCCCAACCGCCAGAGCCATAAGGCAAACGCGTCCGGCATTTCAGCGCCGCCCCCTTCACCAACTCACGCATTCATCTGGCCCCCCCCACCAGAATCCGGATATACATCCCCCATGTCACTGCCCCCCGGATTCCTTGATGAAATGCGCACACGCCTGTCACTGGCCCAGGTGGTCGGGCGCAAGGTCATGTGGGATATGCGCAAATCCAATCAGGCCAAGGGCGATTGGTGGGCGCCATGCCCCTTTCACCAGGAAAAATCGGCCAGTTTTCACGTCGATGACCGCAAGGGGTTCTATTATTGCTTTGGCTGTCAGGCCAAAGGCGATGCCATCTCCTTTGTGCGCGAAACCGAAAACACCAGCTTTATGGAGGCGGTCGAAATCCTGGCGCGCGAGGTCGGCATGCCAATGCCCCAACGCGATCCCCGCGCCCAGGAAAAGGCCGATCACCGCACTCAACTGGCCGAGGCGATGGAAGCGGCACTGCGCCACTACCGGATGCAGCTTGGGACCAATGCCGCAAGGGATGCCCGTGCCTATCTGGAACGGCGCGGGTTGGACGCCAAGGCGCTCGACCGGTTCGAAATCGGCTTTGCCCCGGATGCCCGTCAGGGCGCGTTTCAGGCACTGACAGCCAAAGGAATCCCCGAAGATCAGATCGTCGATGCGGGCATCTGTGCGCGCCCGGATGCCTCGGATCGGCGCGGCGGTGCCCCCTATGACCGGTTTCGTGGGCGCATCATCTTTCCCATCCGCGACGCGCGTGGACGCTGCATCGCCTTTGGGGGCCGCGCGATGGATCCCAACGCGCGGGCCAAATACCTCAACTCACCGGAAACCGTGCTGTTTCACAAAGGTCATGCGCTATACAACCATGCCCCGGCGCGTGAGGCCGCAGGCAAAGGCGCCGCCTTGATCCTTGCCGAAGGATACATGGACGTGATCGCCCTGTCCGAGGCCGGGTTCACCGGCGCGGTCGCCCCCCTTGGCACCGCCGTCACCCCGGATCAACTGCAACTGATGTGGCGGATCGCCCCCGAACCGATCGTCTGCCTTGACGGTGACGCCGCCGGCCTGCGCGCCGCCTACCGCGTTATCAACATCGCCCTTCCCCTGCTTGAGGCCGGGCGGTCCCTGCGGTTCGCCCTGTTGCCCCAGGGCAAAGACCCCGATGACCTGATCCGCGCCGAAGGGGCGGGGGCCATGCAAAAGGTGCTGGATGCGGCCATGCCCCTGGTCGATCTGATGTGGCGTCAGGAAACCGAAGGCAAGACATTCGACAGCCCCGAACGCCGCGCCGCGCTGGACAAAGCCCTTGCGGATCGCACCGCCCTGATAACCGACACGGGCCTGCGCCGTCACTATGATGACGCCCTGCGCGATCTGAAATGGCAATTGTTCCGTAAACGCAAGGCCCCGGCGCGCGGCACCCCCTTTATGGGCAAACCGGGCTTCGGGAAATCCGGCGGCACCATCATCGCCCCTGCACAGGCCAGCACGCGCTCATCACGCCTTGTCGCGGCGGGCGAGGGTGCGGACGAACATCTGCGCGAGGCGGTGATCCTTGCCGCGCTGGTTTCAACCCCCGCAATTGTCGCGGAATTCGAAAGTCAGCTTGAACGTATGGAATGCCGGGACAGGGATCATGCGGTGATCCTTGCGGCACTTTTGCGTCACGCCCATGCGGGGTCTGATGTGATCCGCGGGGAAATCACCGCGAACGGCACATTGGACGCGCTTGAAACCCTGCTGCGTGATCCCCATGTCGCTCTTACACCGCCGATGCGCCACCCCGGCAACCTGGAAGCCGCGCGCATGTGTCTGGCCGAAGAACTGGCGAAACTACAGTCAGCCCGCGGGCTGGCCGCCGAAATCGCAGAAGCCGAAGACGACATGCAGGGCCAGGTGGACGAGGCCGTGACATATCGTTTGTCAAAAGCAGCCGAGGCTCGGAATTCTGCCGGGCGCGGCCTTCAGGAGGACGGGTCGGAATACGACACCGGGGACAATGGCGCGCGAATCAATCGTGCGGAAAGGGACGCATTGGACACCCTTTTGGGGGCGATTCGTTCTGGCAAGACGCGCAAATAAGTCTCGGTTGGTGACGAAAGACTAAATAATACAGGGTAAATGGGTGTGCCGTCTTGCGAATCAGGCTATTGATTCGGTCCAGCCGAAGTGATTCGCGCAACTCGCATGATTTGGCACCCGAGCAGGAGATTCTCGCATGGCCGCCAAGGACACAGAAGAAGCCCCACAGACCGACGATCAAGAATCCGAAGTCTCTCTCGACATGAGCCAAAGCCGCGTCAAAAAGATGATCGCGGACGCTCGGGAAAAGGGGTTTATCACGTATGATCAGCTGAATCAGGTTTTGCCGCCTGATCAGGTGTCATCCGAACAAATCGAAGACGTGATGTCGATGCTGTCCGAAATGGGCATCAACATCATCGAGGACGAAGAGGCCGACGACGAAGACGGTAAATCCACCGCCGTTGTCGAAGCCGCATCGAACCGCGAAATCACGCTTGGGTCCGGGACGTCGGAAAAGCTGGATCGCACAGACGATCCGGTGCGCATGTATCTGCGCGAAATGGGCAGTGTCGAACTGTTGTCGCGCGAAGGCGAAATTGCCATCGCCAAACGGATCGAGGCCGGCCGCAACACGATGATTGCGGGCCTGTGCGAAAGCCCGCTGACCTTTCAGGCGATCACCATCTGGCGCGACGAACTTCTGAACGAAGACATTCTTCTGCGCGATGTCATCGACCTTGAAACCACCTTTGGCAACCAGATGGACGAGGATGAAGCCCCCGTCGTCGAAGCCGCCAACGTCACCTCGGCCCCCAAAAAGGAAGACACTCCCGAACTGGACGCCGACGGCAATCCAATCGTCAGCGATGACGATGATGACGATGACGAACAGGCCAACATGTCCCTGGCCGCGATGGAAGCCGCGCTCAAACCGCGGGTGCTGGAAACGCTGGATCACATCGCCAACGACTACGTGCTTTTGTCCGAACTTCAGGACAGCCGCATCAGCGCCACTTTGAACGAAGACAACAGCTTTTCGGACAAAGAGGAAAAGAAATACCAGAAACTTCGCTCTGAAATCGTTCTGTTGGTGAATGAACTTCACCTTCATAACAACCGGATCGAGGCCCTGATCGATCAGCTTTATGGCATCAACCGCCGTATCATGCAGATCGACAGCGCGATGGTGAAACTGGCCGATCAGGCCCGGATCAACCGGCGCGAATTTATCGAAGAATACCGTGGTCACGAACTCGACCCCAACTGGGTTGAACGGATGACGGAAAAAACCGGCCGTGGCTGGCAGATGTTCATCGAACGCTCTTCTGACAAGGTCGAAGAACTGCGCAATGACATGGCGCAGGTCGGCCAATATGTCGGGCTGGATATCTCTGAATTCCGCCGCATTGTTCAACAGGTGCAAAAGGGCGAAAAAGAAGCCCGCCAGGCCAAAAAGGAAATGGTCGAGGCAAACCTGCGCCTGGTGATTTCGATCGCCAAGAAATACACGAACCGCGGGCTGCAATTCCTTGATTTGATTCAAGAAGGCAACATTGGCCTTATGAAGGCGGTTGATAAATTCGAATATCGCCGCGGTTACAAATTCTCGACCTATGCGACATGGTGGATCCGTCAGGCGATCACCCGCTCCATCGCGGATCAGGCCCGCACGATCCGTATCCCGGTACACATGATCGAAACGATCAACAAACTGGTGCGCACCGGGCGTCAGATGCTGCATGAAATCGGCCGTGAACCCACGCCCGAAGAACTGGCCGAAAAACTTCAGATGCCGCTGGAAAAGGTCCGCAAGGTGATGAAGATCGCCAAGGAACCGATCAGTC
>JBOEGP010000004.1:0-43589 GCA_050633485.1 Pseudooceanicola sp. | reverse complement strand
TTGCGGATGCGCTTCGGCATCGGGATGAACACCGATCACACCCTCGAAGAGGTGGGTCAACAGTTCAGCGTGACACGCGAACGTATCCGTCAGATCGAAGCCAAGGCGCTGCGCAAGCTGAAACACCCAAGCCGGAGCAGGAAACTGCGCTCGTTCTTGGATCAGTAATCGTAAATCGCGGCGACCGGCGGACAGGCAAGGCTAATGGCCAGGGGCAATCCCTGGCCGCAAGCTGCTTGTAACTTGAATTGCGGGCACAGTGATCTGCGCCAGACGCAGGATGCGCGCCACAACCCCGGCCAAGGCAACGCTGCCAAATGCATCACAATTGATCATTCCGCGCGGCATCCTTCGCAGTGTCACAGTCAAATCCCGGCACATAATGCGGGCCAGGCGATTGCCGCGCCCCGGCTCTTGATCTGCCTGATCCGCCCAGGCCTGCTGTTATGTCGCCCAATCGTGCAACCACCACCCACGACAAGCGCACAATTGCGCAAAAGCGCGTTTTCACGCTCCTTTTCCTCAATTTCCCCGTTAATGCGCCCCAAAAGGTCAGGATTTCCTGACTAACCAAGCCCGCGTTGGCGGTGGTACCTCTTTGCCAATTCCCGGCCCGACAGATCTCCAACTGCACTGCTCGCCCCCGGCCCGGTCTCACAGAAAAGGACAAGAGATGCGCCGCGCTGCCCTGCTGGTCACATTGCTCACCACCGTCACCGCATCGGCCGCCTGGGCGGCCTATTCGGCCATGCCCATGGATGACCTCACCCACCCCGAACCCGGCTCACCGAACCAGGAAATCGTGATCAAGGTCGCCGCCGACGAGCTGTCTCGCTGCATCGCGACATTGGCCAATGTTTTGCAGCCGCCAGTTGACCCCGATCAGATCACACAAACACTCAGCCACACCGCCCAGGCCCCCGCAGTCAGATGCGCCGTCGAATAATCCGCCCCGGGCTTCATCTTTCCTAAAATACTTCGGGGGGACGCGGCCTGCCGCGTTGGGGGCAGAGCCCCCTGCACCCCATCCATCGTGCAATCCGGTTGGATAACGCGCCATACCGCCCTAACACTCTGGCACAACCGGGGGGGTAAACATCATGGCAACAACCGAATTCACCATCCAGACGCGCGGCCCCGGCCTTTATGAATTCACGGACACCTTGCGCCGTTGGCTGCACAGTACCGGCGCGCAATCCGGCCTTATCACCTTGTTCATCCGCCACACCTCGGCCTCCCTCCTCATTCAGGAAAACGCCGACCCCGAGGTGCGCGGCGATCTGACGGAATTCTTTCACCGCCTTGTGCCCCCCTCAGATCACCCGGCGATGACCTATCTGACCCACACCTACGAGGGGCCCGATGACATGCCGGCACATATCAAGGCGGCGCTGCTTCCGGTCTCGATCTCCATCCCCGTGATCTCCGGCCAGCCAACCCTTGGCACATGGCAGGGCGTTTACCTGTTTGAACACCGGCAGGCACCGCACAACCGACATGTCACAGCACATATGGCGATGTGATTTCCGGGCTACCCAAAACCCTGTGGCCGCCCTATAGTGACTGTGGATAAATGGGGGCAAACCCCACGAGCAGGTAGTTTAATAGGGGACCGGGGCGATGCGCTGTCCATTTTGCGGAAATGTAGACACTCAGGTAAAGGATTCACGCCCGGCCGAGGATCATGTTTCGATCCGGCGGCGGCGGTTCTGTCCGGCCTGTGGCGGGCGGTTTACCACATACGAACGGGTCCAGCTTCGCGACCTGGTGGTGATCAAAACCAATGGCCGCCGGGAAGACTTCGATCGTGACAAGCTGGAACGCTCCATTCGGATTTCCATGCAGAAACGCCCGGTTGATCCCGAACGTATTGACCAGATGATCAGCGGCATTGTCCGGCGTCTGGAAAGCATGGGCGAAACGGATATCCCGTCCAAGGCGATCGGGGAAATCGTTATGGAAACCCTCGCCCGGATCGACACGGTGGCCTATGTGCGCTTTGCCAGTGTCTACAAGAACTTTCAGGCGGCGGATGACTTTGACAAATTCGTCAGTGAGTTGCGGCCAGATCTTCCCGCGACCGACGACCCCAGCTGAGGCGACGCGCCAATGGCGCCCGCCACATCCGATGACCAACGCTACATGGCCCTCGCGCTGTCCCTCGGGCGGCGCGGGCTGGGCAACACATGGCCCAACCCTGCTGTCGGATGTGTCATCGTCAACGGCGCACGCGTCGTCGGGCGCGGCTGGACACAACCCGGCGGAAGACCCCATGCAGAACCCGTGGCCCTGGCGCAGGCAGGTGATGCGGCACGCGGCGCGACCGCTTATGTTTCGCTTGAACCCTGCGCCCATCACGGACAGACACCGCCCTGCGCAGATGCGCTGATCGCCGCTGGAATTGCGCGGCTTGTCGCCCCATTGGAGGACAACGATCCCCGTGTCGCGGGACAGGGGTTTGACCGGCTGCGCGCCGCCGGTGTCACCGTGACAACAGGCGTTCTGGCTGGTCAGGCGGCGCGGGATCACGCCGGTTTCTTCCTGAAAACCGAACAGAACCGCCCCTTTGTGACATTGAAACTGGCCACAAGTTTCGATGGCCGCATTGCCACTGCGACGGGCGAAAGCCAATGGATCACCGGCCCGGACGCCCGCCGTTTGGTACATGCCATGCGCCTGCGTCATGACGCGGTCATGGTCGGCGCGGGCACGGCGCGCGCCGATGATCCGTCGCTGACAGTGCGCGGCCTTGGGGACGTGCAGCAACCGGTGCGCGTGGTGGTCAGCCGCCATCTTGACCTGCCGCTGACCGGCACGCTTGCCCGCACCGCAGGCGAGGTTCCCGTTTGGCTGTGCCATGGACCGGACGCCGAACCGGCTGTTACCCAGGCTTGGGCCGGGCTTGGCGCGCGCCTGATCCCCTGCGCGCTTTTGGGGCGAAGCCTTGATCCCGCCAGTGTTCTGTCCGGTCTGGCCCAGGGCGGCCTGACCCGCGTGTTCTGCGAAGGCGGCGGCGCATTGGCGGCGTCATTGTTGCAGGCGGGGCTTGTCGATGAACTGGTCGGGATGAGCGCGGGAAAAATCCTTGGCGCCGAAGGCCGCCCGGCCATCGGTGCCCTTGGACTTGACCGGTTGTCGGATGCGCCCAGGTTCACCTTGCGCGAAACGCGCCCGGTCGGCACGGACCTGTTGCACATATGGTCGCGCGACGACAGCTAGGTGACACGGCGCAATGGCCGCGCCCCTTGGGTCCACCCGGCACAGATGGCCCGGTTCCGGCCGATCCCCGCCTAACGCGCGGTAACCATTAACCTTTCCAGGCCGTGAAAGTGATACAGATTGGCATAGCGCGGCGGCGCGTCCAATCGCAACTTGGGGCATTGTTCAAAAAGCGCGGGCAGGGCCGTGCGCAATTCCAACCGCGCCAAAGGCGCCCCCAGACAGAAATGAAGCCCGGCCCCGAAACTGGCGTTGCTTTGAATCCGGCGGGTCGGGTCGAACACGTCGGGCGCGTCCCAAATGCCCGGATCCCGGTTCGCGGCGGCCAGCATCAGGGCAATCTGATCACCGCGTTTGAACTGACGGCCCATGACATCAATGTCTTCGTATGCCCACCTGGTGAACATGTGCAGAGGCGGATCGAACCGCAGTATTTCTTCGACCGTGCGGTCGATCCCGTCGGGGGCCAGAACGCCGTCGCCATGGGTGGCGGTATTGGCCCCGCTTTCCAGCAATAATTTCACGCCATTGCCAATCGTGTGCACCGTTGCTTCGTGCCCGGCATTCAACAACAGGATGCAGGTTGCGATCAGTTCATCGGTGGTCAGGCGGTTTCCTTCTTCTTCGGCTGCGATCAGATGGGTGATCAGATCATCGCCGGGTCGCGCGCGCCGTTCGTCCACATAGGCGCGCAGGAAATCGGAAAATTCACCGGCGGCGGCACTGGCCGCGGCTTCGATCTGCGGGGTGCGGCGGGCCTGATACATAGATACCATGGCATTGGACCACGCCAAAAGCTGATTCCCGATAGAGTCCGGCACCCCCAGCAACCGCGCGATGATGATGACCGGAACCTTGTTGGCAAACGCCGGAATCAAGTCAAACGACCCCGCTGGAAAGGCATCGATCAGGTGACGCGACAGCGCCGCGATCTCGGGGCCCATGGCCGCGATCCTGCGGGACGTAAAAGCGGCCAGCACAAGGCGGCGCAATCGTGTGTGGCGCGGCGGCTCAAGCTCTAGCATGGAATGCATTTCGACCGCGTAAAACGCGCGCAGATGGTCGGGGATGTCGGGCGCGCATTCTGGCGGTGCCTCGCGCCCGAAGCGGCGATCGCGCAGACAGGCAGACACGGCGGCATTGGAAAACGCGGCGCGCATATCGTAATCCGCCCAGTGATGGATCGGCCCCTGCGCCCGTGCGCTTGCGTAAAACGCATAGGGGTTTTGCACAAATGCGGGATCGGTCGGGGATTGAGTCAGGATAGCCATGCGCCTTTGTCCGACCATGGGCTTTCCAAGGCAAGGGGGCACGCGATAGATTGCCGTCATGACAGGGACGGGGATCAGACGGATCGTGGCCATTCTGGCCGTGATTGCCGCAGTTGCGGCGATGGCCGCAGGCGTTTGGCGCTATGGTTATGTGCAGGCGTTGGATGGTCTGGCGCGGCGGGGCGAAGCGGACCTTGCGCTCGCCTCGGATCGGCTTACCGGGCAATTGCAGCGATATCGCGATCTGGCGGTGTTGATGGCGGTGCATCCCGATCTGGACGACCCGCGCGCGGACGAGGTGTTGATCCACGCGGCAGACCGCACCAGCGTTTTGAACATCCTTTACACCGACGCCAAGGGGCGCGTTCAGGCTTCGGCCCATGGCACTCAGCCCAAGGCGAGCGCGGCATTGACCAATTCCACCTTTGTCGCCCGTGCGCTGGACGGCGCACTTGGGACCGGGCATGGCATCGACCCATCCCTTGGAACGCGTGCGTTTTATGTCGCCGCGCCCCGGTTTGATCCCGCCGGAGGTGTCGTTGGGGTTCTGATCGTCGCCGTGGATATCGAAGCGCAGGAACGCGAATGGCGGGGCGACAGGCCGGCGGTGTTCTTTACCGACGACAATGGGCGTGTCTTTATCTCGAACCGGTCCGAAATCCTGTTCTGGCAGCGGGGGGAAACGGGCCTGCGCCCGGCTGTCGGGGCCGCGCCGCCGTTTGAACGTCAGGTGATGGGCGCGCATGAATTATGGCGGCTGGATTGGGGGCCGTATTTCCCCAAGACCGGGCTGCACCTGTCCCAAAGCCTGCCCCAGATCGGCATGCAATCCGAGGCGCTGGTTGACGTGATCCCGGCGCGTCGGCTTGCCGGACTTCAGGCGGCGGTGGTGGCGTTGGTCGGTTTGGCCGTCGCCGCGATGCTGTTCTGGGCGCTCGAACGCCGCCGCGTTCTGGCCGAAGCGAACGCAACACTGGAAAGCCGGGTGAACGCGCGCACGGCGGAATTGTCCGGCGCCAACAAGGCCCTGCGCCGAGAGGTCGCAGAACGTCAGGAGGCCGAAGCGGCGTTGAAACAGGCCCAGGCCGATTTGGTGCAGGCGGGCAAGCTGTCTGCCCTTGGGCAAATGTCGGCCGGTATCAGCCATGAATTGAACCAGCCTTTGATGGCCATTTCGCAATTTGCCGACAATGGCGCGCTGTTGATCGAACGGGGCAAGGTGGACGCGGCCAGCGGCAATCTGCGCCGGATTGCGGAATTGGCCGGGCGCATGGGGCGGATCATTCGCAACCTGCGCGCCTTTGCCCGTCAGGAAAACGAACCGGTGCGCCGCATTGACGTGGTCGCCGTGGTTGAAACCGCGGTCGAAATGACCGAGGCGCGATTGGCCAAGGACGGTATCACGCTGGATTGGAACCCACCCAAACAACCGGTTTGGGCGATGGGAGGAGAGGTGCGCCTGGCACAGGTTCTTGTGAACCTGATCACCAATGCCGCCGATGCGATGACGGGGCGCGATGATGCCCGGTTAAGCGTGACGGTGGACGCCATCGAAAAGCCGGTAATCCGGGTGCGTGACACCGGGCCGGGCATTTCCGCGCCTGAAAAAATCTTTGACCCGTTCTATTCCACCAAAGAAGTTGGTGCATCCGAAGGCATGGGGCTGGGGCTGTCGATTTCTTATGGGTTGGTGCAAAGCTTTGGTGGTGCAATCCGTGGGCGCAACGCCATCGGCGGCGGGGCCGAATTCACCGTCGAACTGGAACCATGGCAAGGAGAGAAAGCCGCATGATCCGCCGCGTCCTGTTGGTTGATGACGATGCCGCCGTGCGCGAGGCACTTGGCCAGACATTGGAACTGGCCGATCTGATGCCCCATCGCGCGGCAAGCTTTGTCGAAGCCAAGGATCACATCACCCTGGATTTCGAAGGCGTGATCCTGTCGGATATCCGGATGCCGGGGCGCGATGGTTTTCATCTGCTGGCATTCACCCAAGATGTCGATGCGGACCTGCCCGTGATCCTGTTAACGGGCGAAGGCGATATTCCCATGGCGGTTGATGCGGTGAAACGCGGCGCGTTCGGGTTTCTGGAAAAACCCTGCGCCAGCGCCGATCTTTTGCCGGTGATCGAACGGGCGTTGAAATCGCGGGCGCTGGTGCTGGAAAACCGCCGGCTCAAGGCGCAACTGGCCACGGGCGATCCGGCGGCGCGGTTGATCTTTGGCAGTTCGGACATGTCTGACCGCCTGCGCGATCAGGTGCGACAGGTCGCGGCCACCAGTGCCGAAGTTCTGATCACGGGCGCGCCGGGGGCGGGGATTTCAAAGGTGGCCGAAGTGGTTCATCTGATGTCATCCGCGGCACATCGCCCCTTTGTCAAACGCCCCGCCGCGGGTTTGACCCGCGAAGCGTTTGACGCCGCCTGCACCGAGGCAAAGGGCGGTACGTTGTTTCTGGACGAGGTTGCCGCGCTGCCCCGTGACACGCAATTCGCCACCGCCGAACGGCTAGAGCTGGGGGCAGGCGCACGGTTGATCGCGGGCACATCCGTTGATCTGGCCATGGCCGCGCGGGACAACACGTTCAGCCCCGATTTGTTTTACCGGCTTGAGGTGATGCGCGTGCGCATTCCGGCATTGTCCGAACGCCCCGAAGACATTCCCGTCATGTTTCGCCAATACGTCGCCCAGGCCGCAGAACAGGCAGGGTTGCGCGCGCCCGATATCACTGCCGATGTGGTCGCTGGCCTGATGGCGCGCGACTGGCCCGGAAACGCCCGCGCATTGATGAGCGAAGCCATGCGCTTTGTCCTTGGCATGGCATCGTCGGATGCCGAAGACGGCTCAAAGGATTTGGGCCTGACCGACCAGATGGCCCAGGTGGAACGTTCGCTTTTGGCCGCATCGCTGCGGCGCCACGACGGCCACGCCAGCGCCGCAGCCGAGGCCCTGAAACTGCCGCGCAAGACGTTTTATGACAAACTGGCGCGATACGGGCTGCGCCCGGATGATTTTCGATGATGTGCGGAATCCCGCACGATTCCTTCTTCCGGTGTGCGGAATTCCGCACAGGCGCGCGGCGGGGTTAGGGCGCGGACCTCTGACTTTCCTGCTATTGCGCCGATTTTTAATGGTTTTTCCGTGCGCGCCTTCGCGATCGCTCACCCTCTTGTGACGTGGCGTGACTTGGATCCACACTCCGCCGCAAGGGCGATAAGCCCTGAGAATCGATCGAACTCGGGAGGAGACCCAAATGAAATTCCTTACCACTGCCGCAACGGCACTGGCCCTTTCCGTATCCGCAGGCGCCGCATTGGCGAACTGTGACAGCGGCGAGGTCGTCATCAAATTTGCCCACGTCACCAACACGGACCGTCACCCAAAAGGGATCGCGGCTGAATTGCTGAAGACCCGTGTCAACGCTGAAATGAACGGCAAGGCGTGCATGGAAGTGTACCCCAGCTCGTCGCTTTACAATGACGATCAAGTCCTCGAAGCGATGCTTCAGGGTGACGTGCAACTGGCCGCACCGTCGCTGTCGAAATTCGAAACTTTCACCAAAAAGTTCCGCCTGTTTGACCTTCCGTTCATGTTCAAGAACGTCGATGCTGTGGACGAATTCCAAAACTCGGAAACCGGCCAGTCGATGCTGGACGCAATGCAGAAACGTGGCCTTCAGGGCCTCGCGTTCTGGCACAATGGCATGAAGCAGATGTCAGCGAACAAACCGCTGATCGACCCGTCTGATGCGAATGGCCTGAAATTCCGCGTGCAACCATCCGAAGTTCTGGTCGCACAAATGGAAGCCATCGGCGGCAGCCCGCAGAAAATGGCGTTCTCCGAAGTGTACGGTGCCTTGCAACAGGGCGTTGTGGACGGTCAGGAAAACACCTGGTCGAACGTTTTCGGCCAAAAGTTCTTTGAAGTGCAAGACGGCACAACCGAAACCAACCACGGCATCATCGACTACCTCGTCGTTGCCTCGGTTGACTGGCTCGACAGCCTTGATGCGGACGTGCGCGACCAGTTCACCACAATTCTGGGCGAAGTGACCGCAACGCGGAACGCTGAATCCACCGCGGTGAACGAAGCGGCCAAACAGTCGATCATCAAGGCGGGCGGTGTCGTGCGCACACTGGATGCGGCACAGCGCCAGAAATGGGTCGACACGATGAAACCTGTCTGGACCAAGTTCAAAGACGACGTTGGACAGGAAAACATCGACGCGGCACAGGCGATCAACGCCAAGCACTAAGTCGCCAGTGATGGTGTAAACCTTGCACGAATGCGGGGGGCGCGGCAGGCAATGACGCCCGCGCCCCTCGCTGTACCAGACATGTGATTTCATTCACAAAATGGGAGAGGGGCCGATGCATCCCGCAGCCAGCGAAAACATCATTGATCGCATCGAAGAAACGCTGATCGCATCCATTCTGGGCATCATGACGCTTGTGACATTTGCCAATGTCATCGCCCGTTATGTGTTCACGTCCAACCTGCTTTGGGCGCTGGAACTGACGGTGTTCCTGTTTGGCTGGATGGTTCTTTTGGGCGCATCATATGCGGTGAAAAAGGGCGCGCATCTTGGCGTGGATGCGATCATCGACATCGTTTCCCCGCCCGTGCGTCGCGTCCTTGGGCTGATCGCTATCGCGATCTGTCTGGCGTTTTCGCTTCTCATGCTCAAAGGCGCCTGGGATTACTGGGCCAACTTTGCCAACCTGCCCCAAACCGAAGGCCGCTGGTTCCCCTTGGGGTTCGAGGACAAATTCCGCGCCAAGGGATGGTACGAGGTCAATGACATCCCCATCCCCGGTTTCCTGCGCTTTCTCGAAGACGCGATGAACGACGGCGATCCTTACGAAAAACTGCCCCGGTTCATTCCCTATGCTGTGCTGCCGTTTTCGATGGCCCTGCTTTTGCTGCGCTTTTGTCAGGCCGCCATCGGCATTTGGACAGGTCGTATCGACCGCGTCGTCGCCAGCCACGAGGTCGAAGACGAAATCGCCGAAGTCCGCGAACAAAGAGGAGAGGGCTAAGCCATGGATGTTGCCATTCTTTTCGTCATGGTCGTGGGGTTCATGCTGATCGGTGTGCCGATTGCTGTGTCCCTGGGCTTTTCCTCGGTCCTGTTCCTGTTGTGGTTTTCCGACACGTCGCTGGCCTCGGTCGCCCAAACCCTGATGCAGGCCTTTGTCGGTCACTTCACCCTGCTGGCGATCCCGTTCTTCGTGCTTGCGTCATCCTTCATGTCCACCGGCGGCGTTGCGAAACGGATCATCCGGTTTTCCATCGCATGTGTCGGGCATCTGCGCGGCGGCCTTGCGATTGCGGGCGTCTTCGCCTGCATGATTTTCGCCGCCTTGTCAGGGTCATCCCCGGCGACGGTTGTCGCCATCGGCTCGATTGTGATCGGGGCGATGACCCAGGCGGGCTATACCAAGGATTTCGCCGCCGGCGTCATCTGTAATGCGGGCACACTCGGCATTCTGATCCCGCCCTCGATCGTGATGGTTGTCTATGCCGCCGCAACGGATGTGTCGGTGGGGCGGATGTTCCTTGCAGGCGTCATCCCCGGCCTGATGGCCGGGTCGATGCTGATGATCACCATCTGGATCATGGCCCGGATCAAAGGCATGCCAGCGGGCGAATGGCTCGGCTGGGGCGAGATCTGGGAAAGCTTTCGCGACGCGTTCTGGGGCCTCATGCTGATCGTGATCATCATGGTCGGCATCTACGGCATTCCCGGCGTCACCGGCGCGATCTTCACCCCAACCGAAGCCGCCGCCGTGGCCTCTGTCTATGCCTTCATCGCGGCGACCTTCATCTACCGTGACATGGGGCCCCTCAAGACCGAAGGCACAGGGCGTAATCTGTCGCTTCTGGAAAAACCGCTGGCGCTGGTCACGGCCTTCTTTCACCGCGACACCCAGCATACATTGTTTGAGGCGGGAAAACTGACCATCACCCTGATGTTCGTCATCGCCAACGCGCTTATCCTCAAACATGTTTTGACCGATGAACAGGTCCCCCAACACGTCGCCGGGGCCATGCTCTCGGCGGGGTTCGGGCCGGTGATGTTCCTGATCGTCGTCAACATCATCCTGCTGATCGGCGGCCAGTTCATGGAACCCTCGGGCCTTTTGGTCATCGTCGCTCCGCTGGTCTTCCCGATCGCCATCGAACTGGGGATCGACCCGATCCACCTCGGCATCATCATGGTGGTGAATATGGAAATCGGCATGATCACCCCGCCTGTCGGCCTCAACCTCTTCGTCACATCCGGCGTCGCAGGCATGCCGATGATGCGGGTCGTTCGGGCGGCACTGCCCTTCCTGGCCGTGCTCTTTGTGTTCCTGATCCTCGTGACATATGTGCCCGTCATCAGCACATGGTTGCCCACCCTGATGATGGGCCCCGAGATCGTGATCAAATAACGCCAACCCGGCTTAAAACCACCAAAGGCGCCGATTGACCCCGGCGCCTTTTCCACGTCGCACAGGGCCAAGGCCCCGTTCTTCATCTTTCCATAAATACTTCGGGGGGGCGCGGCTTGCCGCGCCGGGGGCAGAGCCCCCTCTTCCCGCCAAGTCCGCAATCCCCTCAGGCGGCTTCAAGCGCATCGATGATCGGCCCAAAATCCCCAACCGTCAGGCTGGCACCCCCAACAAGGGCCCCGTCCACATCCGGGATCGCAAAAATCTCGCCCGCATTGGCCGCCTTGACCGACCCGCCATAAAGCAACCGCACCGACCGCCCCACGCCGGGCCCGAACCGATGTTCAAGCCGGGCGCGCATGAATGTATGCACCTCACCGATCTGCGCCGGGGTGGGGGTCAGCCCGGAACCAATCGCCCAAACAGGCTCATAGGCCACCACAAGGTTCTCACCGGTGGATGTGTCCGGCACCGACAGCGACAATTGCGCGCCGATAATGTCCAAGGTGTTGGTCGCCTCGCGCTGAAACAGGCTTTCGCCCA
Organism: Pseudooceanicola sp.; assembly: GCA_050633485.1. Classification (GTDB taxonomy): domain Bacteria; phylum Pseudomonadota; class Alphaproteobacteria; order Rhodobacterales; family Rhodobacteraceae; genus Pseudooceanicola. Next base: position 32,119 of record JBOEGP010000004.1, on the reverse strand, counting down.
GACAGACAACACTCATCAACCCGGCCTCCTGGGCCGCGCGCGCTTTGACCCGCACCGCTTCGGATGTCTCGTGATGTGTCGCGCGGCGTTCCGAATGGCCCAGGATCACGGCGCTGGCGCCCACGTCCTTTAACATGCTGGCCGACAAATCGCCCGTATGCGCCCCGGCATCCGCCCCGTGGCAATCCTGCCCTCCCAGGGCAATCTGCGTCCCGGCAAGGGCCGCATAGGCAGGCGCGATCAACGTCGCGGGGGGGCACATCAGAATGTCCACGCTGGGGTTGGGATGGCGCGCCGCCAGCCCCTCCATTTCCGCCAATGAGGCAGACAACCCGTTCATTTTCCAATTACCTGCCGCCAGTTTTCTGCGCATCGCCGTCCCTTAAATTTATTCTGGCCCAACCTTTCCCAAGGGGGCAGGGGCGTCAAGCCTTTGCCGGGGCACAGGCCCGCTTGCCCGGTTGAATGGTCTTAAGAATCTTGCGCCGCGCTTTTGGCAATTGCCCGTGCCGCCTTGCGGGCCTTGTCGCGCCGCTTCTTGTCGGCGGCCACACGTGCGGGCGGCAGGGCCTGACGGGCCCAATCCAACGCTTCGCCCGGATCATCCATCGCGCTTTCCGGCAGCGACATCAGGGATGTGACCTGCTGCTCACCGGACCCGCGCCTGTACCAGAACGGCACCGATCCCGCATTTTCCAACGCCGGACGCGTCGCATCATCAGATTTCAAATACACAACCTGAGAAGACGAAATCATGCCGAACATCACATCGTCTTCGACAAACAACGACACGCCGGAAAACATGCGCCCGGTGCGGATCGGCCCCAATCCTGAAAACAGATCAAGCACATGCGCGACATAGTCAGGATCAACCGCCACCCGGCGTCACGCGTCTTTGAACTTGATGGATTCCCCGCAACCGCAGGCTTCGGTCACATTCGGATTGTTGAACTTGAACCCGCTTTCCAGCAGCGATGTTTCATAGTCGATCTCGGTCCCGAACAGGAACATCTGCGCCATGGGGGCAATCATCACCCGCGCGCCATCCTGTTCGACCAATTCGTCATGCGGATCAACATCGGTCACATAATCCATGGTGTATTCCATGCCTGCGCAACCGCCCTTTTTGACACCGATCCGAAGCCCCTGATGCCCCTCACGGTCCATCAGCTTGGCGATCTGCATCGCGGCCTTTGGGGTGATTGTCACGGCCTGTTTTCCGGGAATGCCAAACATCGGTGTCTCCTTTGGTCCCAATTTAGGGGCTGGGCAACGCAATCTCAAGCGCGGGCAGCTGACTTCGCAACGCGATCACGCCCATGGTAACAACAAATGCCCACGCGAACGAGGCGAGCGTGCCGATAATCACGTATTCTGCCGCCCTTTGTTCCTTGGACGCCGTTTCAAACCGCATGACCGATTTGGCCGCAATCAGAAAACCGATGGATGCGGGCTGGCCGAACAGAACCAACACAAAGATCAATGTGCGTTCCAGCACGCCGATCATATGCCCCCCATTGGGCAATCCGCCCGATGTGAACCCTTCGCCAAAGGGGGCCATCAACTTGCTCACCACCGCGCCCCCGGCGCGAATGGCCAGGATCGTGCCGCCGGTCAACACCATCATATGCAGGATCAGCACCGGCGGAACGGCCGTTTGCATGGCCCAGACACCCGTCCCCCACAAATCGGGCACGATCCATGCGGCGACGACGATCGTGACCAGATGGGCGATTTGATCCCCCAGAAAGGCCCCGGCACTGTCGCGCATGCCCCATGTTTTGACCATATCAATGAAAAGATGCGCCCCGGCCAGGGCAACCAGAATATTTGCCTCGGTATGACCGACCGCCGTCATGGCGGTGATCAGCACGATGCCCGCGTGAAACAGCATGACAAACAGGTTGCGCTTGTGGGCGACCATCCAGCGCGTCTGAAACACGAAATCGGCGAACACATGCGCGAACAGCAGTGCGGTTAGAGTTTCAAACATGGCGCAATGCCCCTTCCAGATTTGAAAGCGCATGCCGCAATGGGCGAAATCCCGCGGCCTCCAGCGCTTTGCTCACGACCTGCCGGGACTTGCCCATGCGTTTCGCGGCTTCGGTAAATGTCGGCAACTCGCCCGGTGCCAGGAAATGCAACATGGCGGCGGCCTGCGGCAGGGTCCACCCCATGGACAGATGGTCCGCCAACACGACGACCGCGTTCAGGGCGGTGTTGTCGGATGCGGCCATGCGCATCGGTGCGTCCTGGGATGTTAGCTGATCAAGGATGCGCCCGGATTTGACAAAAACCGCATCGTTTTCGGCGTTCAAATCGCGGCCTATTTCGGCGCTGACAGGGCCGGTCGCGATCGCGACATAAGTGTCAAACCGGGGGTCGCGCGCGCGCAACGCCGCCCGAAAGGTCAACGCCGACCGCAGCGCAAATTCCGGACGGTCCAGGGCCACCTGCCAGCCGTCACCGCGATGGCGGCTGAACCGCAAAGGCCCGCCAAGCCATTCGGCCTGTTGGTGGGCGCTTGCGTTCAGGGCGTCAAACGCGGCATCAATCCCCGACCGCCCCAATTGGGTCGATGCAACCAGATCGCCGGTCAAAACAGCCATGTCCGCAGAATGGTCCATTGGCACCCAATATAGGATGCAGGCGCAATTCGCAACCACATTAGGATGCACCCCTCCACTCGCAGCCCAAAAAGGGTGCGCGGCAGGCTACATGAACCCCAATTCCAGCCGCGCTTCGTCGCTCATCATGTCCATGCCCCATGGCGGATCGAACGTCAGATCGACATCGACATCCTTCACCCCCTCCACAGGCTCAACCGCATCAACGATCCAACCGGGCATTTCACCCGCCACCGGACACCCCGGAGCAGTCAGCGTCATGATGACCTTGACCGAATTCTCGTCGGTAATATCAATCGTGTATATCAACCCAAGATCATAGATATTCACTGGGATTTCAGGGTCATAGATTGACCGACACGCCTCTACGATCTTCTCATAAAGCGGATGATCCGTCGTCGACGGCGCGATCAATGGCGCACCTTCCAATGGTTCTGGGCTCTGTGTCATGACACTCTCACGGATTTCCTGACCGAATATATAGGAAATTCACCCGCCGGGGTCCAGAGATCACGAAAAAAACCGCCCCTCTTCATCTTTCCAAAAATACTTCGGGGGTCCGGGGGCTGGCCCCCGGCCCGGACAGGCCCGGATAGGCACAGACAGGCCCGGCCAAACACCATCACCCCTTGGGCGCAAATTTGCTGGCTGCGGCGATTGCGCGCCGCCGCGGATCCATGAAATGACCAATCATCGTTTCCCGCGCCATGCCATAGGCCTGCTCCAACCCAAGGCCCCCATGGGCATTCAGCGTGTCGATCCCGCTTTGTATCGGCCCGGGATTGCGCGCCGCAACACCGGCGGCAAAGGCACGCGCCTCTGCCACCACCTGATCCGGTGGGCATACACGGTTGATCAACGCCGCATTCATCGCCCAATCCGTGCCAAAGGTATCGCCCGACAACAACAACTCCATCAGATGCTTGCGCGGCACCGCGCGCGACACCGCCACAGCCGGGGTCGTGCAGAACCCGCCGTTGTTCACGCCCGGCAATTGGAACCGCGCCCCGTCCGCCGCAAACGCCATATGGCAGGACGCAACCATCTGGCACCCCGCCGCGGTGGCAATCCCTTCAACCACCGCGATGACAGGCTTTGACGACCCGGCGATGGCCTGCATCATCTCGGCGCAGGCATCAAACAGATCCCGCAGGAACGCGCGCCCTTCATCGGCATCGCCACTGTGGCGATTGATTTCCTTCAGGTCGTGCCCGGCGCAAAAAATCGGCCCCGGTCCGTGGATCATGATCACCCGAACATCTGCGTCATCCGCCGCCGCTTTCAATGCCGCATGAATGGCCCCGATCATCGCCAAAGACAGGGCATGCGCCTTGCCGCCACCAAGGGTCAGGGTCAGCAGACCTTCGTTCAGATCGGTGGTGACCAAGTCGGGGTGATGCATCTGGTTCATTGCGGCTCCTCCTGCGTGTCAGAGTGGCGTGCCGTCATGCATCTGGCAAGGCTGGCAATGCGCCCCTGTCCAGCCTATAGGAAAGCGCGCCGGTTCGGAGGGGTTATGACACAGCGGTTTTCATTCACGCTCAACGCGACGGAAGGCCGGGCCCGAACCGGACATATCACAACGCCGCGTGGCACAATCCGCACCCCCGCCTTCATGCCGGTCGGAACCGCGGCGACGGTCAAGGCGATGATGCCGGAAAGCGTGGCCGCCACAGGGGCGGACATCCTGCTTGGCAACACCTATCACCTGATGCTGCGCCCCGGCGCCGAACGGGTCGCCCGGCTTGGCGGGCTTCACAAGTTCATGAACTGGGACAAGCCGATCCTGACCGATAGTGGCGGTTTCCAGGTGATGAGCCTGGCGGACCTGCGCAAACTGACCGAAGACGGCGTGACCTTTCGCAGCCATGTGGACGGCTCCAAACATTTTCTCAGCCCTGAAACGTCGATGGACATTCAGCGGTTGCTGGGATCCGACATCGTCATGTGTTTTGACGAATGCCCGGCTCTTCCGGCCAGCGACGAAAGGGTTGCGGACAGCATGCGCCTGTCGATGCGCTGGGCACAACGCTCACGCATCGCATTTGGAGATCGCCCCGGCCATGCGCTGTTCGGCATTCAGCAGGGCGGCGTGAACCAGGACCTGCGCGGCGAAAGCGCCGAAGCCCTGCGCGCCATCGGGTTCGACGGATACGCCATCGGCGGATTGGCCGTGGGCGAGGGGCAGGACGCGATGTTTGGCGTCCTTGATTACGCGCCCGACATGCTGCCCCAGGACAAACCGCGTTACCTGATGGGCGTCGGAAAACCCGACGACATCGTCGGCGCGGTAAAGCGCGGCGTGGACATGATGGATTGTGTCCTGCCGTCACGATCCGGGCGCACCGGTCAGGCCTGGACCCGGCGCGGACAGCTCAACATCAAAAACGCCCGCCACGCCGACGATCCCCGCCCGCTGGACGAAAACTGTGCCTGCCCGGCCTGCCGCAATTATTCCCGCGCCTATCTGCACCATGTGTTCCGTGCGCAAGAGATGATTTCCGGCATGCTGCTGACCTGGCACAACCTGCATTATTATCAGGACATCATGCAGGGCATGCGGGATGCGATCGCGACCAATACCTTTGCGGCGTGGGAGGCAGAGTTTCACGCAAATCGCGCTGCCGGCGACATCGAACCGCTATAAGGCAAAACGCAAAACCCGGACAGCCCCGTGCCAAATTCGCGTTTTGGGGCCGTCCAACGCCATATGCCGCGACCTGGTGCGAATTGCTTGGCCCAAACCGGATTCTGGCCCGACAACCGCTCTCCGGACCACCTGAATGGCAATTCAGACGGGCAGGGGGGATTTGCCCCAACCCGCGGTTCATTCAGGCCACGATCCCTGATCAGCGTTAGTGAAAAAGGACTTTCACCGTCTCTCGATAGCCCGTGCCGTTCTTTTTCGGGGCAACAACGACCTCGGCCTTGCGTTCGGACGCGCCGACCACCGCGTGACAGGTCAGCGACAGATTTGGCAATGTGTCACCACCTGTGGGCACTTCGATTTTGCGCGGGGTGGTGAATTTGGCGTTCAATCCGGGCGCACGCGCGTGACAACGGCCCCCGCTAATTTCCGCAATGGCGCCGCCACTGCCGTAAAACACCGTGCGCACCAGAATTGTTGATGTTTCCCCATCGTCAGCCGTGGAACCGGTCAGCGTGACCGCTTCTTCGGGCGCTTTATAGACCGGCGCGCAGCCGATCAGAAATCCGACGGCAATTGTGGCAGTCAAAAAACGGGCCAACATCATTTCGCAGCCGCGCCGTCAAAGGCCACGATGGTTTGATTAGGATACTCGAATTGGTCTTTGGACGGATCACGCGCAGCTCTGATCGCTGCGGTCACTGCGGCTGCGGCCAGCGCGCCAACAAGCCCGCCACTGGAATAAGTCGAACGCGATCGTTGCAGGGTCGAGTTGATCGCTGTGACAGTCTTTTGCGCCGTTTCCTTGCCCGTTTTGCAGGTCACGGTATACGGGTCCGTCTTGCCCAGATAGGTGGGCACAGTGACAAAGGCCGGGGTCACAACCGAGGCTTTGAAACCCGTGCTGTTCAGGTTGCAGCGCACACCGGCCAATTCCTCGGTTGTCTTGCCGTTTGCGGTCTTGGTGACTCGTGCCGCGCGAATGGCAATTTTCTGTGACTTGGCAGCGTTCGCTTTGGCCGTCTCGCTTGTAAAGGTCGCGGCCACAGGCGGAGTTTCAATTTTGGAATAGGATTGGCACGCAGTAAGGGCCGCAACAAGCGGGAGAAAGCCAAGCAATTTAAGGCGCATTTTGGGATTCCTTTTGGTTCAGGCGGCACATGCCATTGTCGATACGGACGTAAATGCGACCGATATCTGAAACCGCAAAAATCCACCAAGGATTAAATCTGTCCCCGATGGCGCCGTCAAGAGATCTGCAATTCAAAATAGGAATGGCCGGGCAATTGTTTTTGGCGGAATCTGCGCTGTTTCGCACCACTTTTGCGCCCCACGAACAGGTCGGATTTGCCCCGATCAGGTCGTGATCCCATCGGTGCCCGGCGCATCGGCCGGGTTCCATGGTGCCTTTGGCCATGGCCGCACTCACGCTATGGGTGGTTCGACAAATGCTGTTGTCTTTCTGATCCGGCCCGTTTTGTTGACCCTGCTGTAACCAAACCGGGCTTTGCACACCCCTCGGGCAGGTTCAAATGCGCTTTGATTGCCTCACCTGCGCTTTGATTGCGTACATGCAGCATTTTCCGCCAAACCGCCGCATTCCCGCCTTGCGATTTGACCCCCCTTGGGGGCATTCTGCGCCAACCGAGGTTGAAACCGGGCCATCAGGTCCCAGATTAACACTCTATAAACCGGGAAAGGCCATGGCCGCCGTCATTCGGGGCCGGAGCCTTTTGCCAGAACCAAGGATTGAGCATGACCCATACCCTGAACCCGTCCTATCCTGTGCTGCCGCTGCGGGATATCGTGGTTTTCCCCCACATGATTGTCCCCCTGTTCGTAGGGCGTGAAAAATCTGTCCGCGCCCTGGAAGAGGTGATGGCCGACAATCGCCAGATCCTGTTGTCCAGCCAGATCGATCCGGGCGAGGACGATCCGGAATCGGATGGTATTTACAAGGCGGGCGTGTTGGCGAATGTCCTGCAACTGCTGAAACTGCCCGACGGCACCGTAAAGGTGCTGGTCGAAGGTCAGGCGCGGGTGCGGATCATCGATTATCTCGAAAATCCTGACTATTTCGAAGCAACCGCCGAATTCATGCACGAAGTGCCGGGCGACGACGCCACGACACAGGCGCTTTTGCGTTCGGTCGGGACCGAATTCGAACGCTACGCCAAGGTCAAAAAGAACATCCCCGAAGAAGCCCTGTCCGCCGTCGCGGAATCGACAGAACCGGCCAAGCTGGCCGACCTTGTCGCCGGGCATCTGGGCATCGAAGTCGAACAAAAACAGGACCTGCTGGAAACCCTGAGCGTGAGCGAGCGGCTTGAAAAGGTCTATGGCCTGATGCAGGGCGAAATGTCCGTCCTCCAGGTCGAGAAAAAGATCAAGACCCGCGTGAAAACGCAAATGGAACGGACGCAGCGCGAATATTATTTGAATGAGCAGATGAAGGCCATTCAAAAGGAATTGGGCGACGGTGAGGACGGCCAGAACGAGGTCGCTGAACTGGAACAGCGCATCGCGGAAACCAAGCTGAGCAAGGAAGCCCGTGAAAAGGCCGACGCCGAGGTCAAAAAGCTAAAGAACATGAGCCCGATGAGCGCCGAGGCGACCGTTGTGCGCAATTATCTTGACTGGATGCTGGCCATCCCGTGGGGCACGAAATCCCGCGTGAAAAAGAACCTTGGCAATGCCGAAAAGGTTCTGGATGCCGATCACTATGGCCTGGAAAAGGTAAAAGAACGCATCGTCGAATACCTGGCCGTCCAACAGCGGTCAGCCAAGCTGAAGGGGCCAATTCTGTGCCTTGTCGGCCCTCCCGGTGTGGGGAAAACCAGCCTTGGTAAATCCGTGGCCAAGGCGACAGGGCGTGAATTCATTCGCATTTCTTTGGGCGGCGTGCGCGACGAAAGCGAAATCCGTGGTCACCGGCGCACTTATATCGGGTCTATGCCCGGTAAGATCATTCAAGCGCTGAAAAAGGCGAAAACCACCAATCCTCTGATTTTGCTCGATGAAATCGACAAAATGGGCCAGGATTTCCGTGGTGATCCGGCCTCGGCCATGCTTGAGGTGCTGGACCCGGAACAAAACGGCACGTTCGTCGATCATTACCTTGAGGTCGAATATGACCTGTCCAACGTGATGTTCCTGACGACGGCGAACTCCTACAATATGCCGGGCCCGCTTCTGGACCGGATGGAGATCATTTCGCTTGCCGGGTACACCGAGGACGAAAAACGCGAAATCGCGCGTCAGCACCTGATCGACAAACAGGTCAAGAACCACGGCCTGCGCAAAGGTGAATTCGAAATCACCGACGAAGCGTTGAACGAAATGATCCGTCGCTACACCCGCGAAGCCGGGGTGCGTAACCTTGAACGCGAGATCGCGAAACTGGCCCGCAAGGCCGTGACGCAGATCATCAAGGGTGAGGCCAAGCAGGTGACGGTGACGGGCGAAAACCTTGACGATTACCTTGGGGTCAAGAAATTCCGCTACGGTCTGGTCGAAAAAGAAGACCAGATCGGCGTTGTCACCGGGCTTGCCTGGACCAGCGTGGGCGGTGATCTGTTGCAGATCGAAGCACTGCGATTGCCAGGTAAGGGGCGGATGAAAACGACCGGGAAACTGGGCGATGTGATGAAGGAATCCATCGACGCCGCCAGTTCCTATGTCCGGTCCATCGCGCCGCAGATCGGTGTCAAACCCCCGCGGTTCGACAAATGGGATATCCACGTTCACGTGCCCGATGGGGCGACGCCAAAAGACGGCCCAAGTGCCGGTTTGGCGATGGTCACATCAATCGTGTCCGTTCTGACGCAAATCCCCGTGCGCAAGGACATCGCCATGACAGGCGAGGTCAGCCTGCGTGGCAATGCCATGCCGATCGGTGGGCTAAAGGAAAAACTGCTGGCCGCGCTGCGCGGCGGGATCACCACGGTGTTCATCCCGGAAGAGAACGAAAAGGATCTGGCCGAAATCCCGGACAATGTGAAAGAGGGGCTAACGATTATCCCCGTAACCCATGTCAGCGAAGTTTTGGAGCAAGCTTTGGTAAGCAAGCCCGAACCGATCGAGTGGGACGAGGAAGCCGAAGAAGCCGCCGCTGCCGCATTGGCCAAGGGCAATTCAGGCGGGTCCGAGGCCGTCGCACATTGATCCGCAGGGTCCGATAGACATGCAAAACGGCGCGCCCCCCGGGACGCGCCGTTTTAATTTGTTCATGGCCCGACGCAAAATCACGCCAAACCCCGCCTAAGGTTTTGGCTTAGTTTGCAACGACAACAGTTGCCAACAGCACGCCGACGAACAGGACAAGTGCCTGCCCCGAAGACGACGACGTTGTTGTTTCAACAATGACGGCTTCCTCGATGATCGGATCCGCCAGCGACCCAGCCGAAACCGGGGCCGAAAGAAGCATTGCAACCGCAACTGCGCCAAATACGTTTTTCATTTGTTACCCCTTGGGTTTTGCGCCTTTTTGGCGCTTATCAACACAACCTGCTTAAGCTTAGAACGCCGGGAACGTCAATTCGAAGAGACGCGCGCAAACCGTCGTGATGTCGAAGTGTTGCACATAAGAACTGGATTCACGGCATTCTGGCTTTAAGCTTTGTGAAATGCTATCTTGTGGTCAGAGCAGAAAAACAATCTAGGGGTAGACAAATGGCACGGACAACGACGCCGAAATCAACCGGCAGAACCAGCGCAACAGCGACAGCGCCAAAGGCACCTGCCGCGGCCAAGTCCGCCACGGCGTCCGGATCAACGCCGGGTGCGGCGCCATCGACCGGCGCCAAGCCCAAAACATCGCCCACCCGAGTATCCGAGGGCACGAAAACCGCCACATCGGCACCGCCGTCCACCGCGCGCGCACGCGCGGCCGACGCCGCCGCCAAGCCCGATTTGACGGTGGTGGAAAAGTCGGTTCCCACCGTGTCTTCGCCCGAATTGAAAAAGCGCGAATTGGTTGATTTGGTCGCGGCGCGGTCCGGAATCAAAAAGCGCGACGTGAAACCGGTGGTCGAAGCCATGATGCTGGTTCTGGGGGATGCGATCGGGGAAGGGCGCGATATCAACTTGCAACCACTGGGCAAGATCAAGGTGACCCGCATCAAAAACGCCAACAATGGCAAGGTTTTGACAGCGCGAATCCGGCAAAGCAGCAACTCGGTCGAAGAGCTGAATGCCGTGTCAGCTGAGTTGAAAGAGTCCCTTGCAGAGGATGACGACTGACGCTAGATAGCGCTCCGATGGGTGATTAGCTCAGTGGTAGAGCGCTTCGTTCACATCGAAGATGTCAGGGGTTCAAATCCCTTATCACCCACCATTTCCCACCCGGATGGTCCCTGATTTTGCGCGTCGCAATTGGCATTGGGCCAGGGCATTTTGCCAAAGCACCCGGAATGGCCGATCAACCCCAGCCTGGTTTAAGGGCGCGGAATGTCAGGGGTTTTCCACAAGAGTGACTAGGAATTGGTCACGTTGCACATTGCGTGGGTCCAGTTCGATGGATGCGGGATGGCAGGGCTTGCACCCAAGCGGTTGATCCCCGAAACAGGTGGACAGCACGAGGCTTTGCAAATGTCAGACATCCCTTCCGCCTTTCGGGCCAAACTGGCCGGGCTGTTGAAACAGATTTACCCCGACCATGACCCGGCCGATCTGGGCGCACGGATGGAATCCGCATTTTGGCCGGACGGCACGGCACGGCGCAAACGCGGGCGGGTGCCCGGAAACCGGCAATGGTCCGAACGCGACGCCCTGTGCATCACCTATGGCAACTCGATCACCGATGGTCAGCACAAGCCGCTGGATTTGCTTAGGGATTTCCTACATCGGCACATGGCAGGAAGCGTGAACGGCGTGCATATCCTGCCGTTTTTTCCCTATACGTCGGATGATGGGTTTGCCGTCACGGATTACCGCGCGGTGAACCCTGTGCTGGGGGACTGGCCGGATATTCAGCGGATCGGGTCAGAATTCCTGTTGATGTCCGATCTTGTTCTGAACCACGTGTCGTCGCAATCCAACTGGTTCAACGCCTATCTTCAGGGACATGCGCCCTATGACCAGTTTTTCTTTGAGGCATCGCCCGAGGATGATCTTTCATCCGTTGTGCGGCCACGCACGCACCCCCTGCTGCGCGAAGTGCAGACCAGCGACGGGCCGCGCCACGTCTGGTGCACGTTTTCCCACGATCAGGTCGATCTGGATTTCCGCAACCCGGAGGTGTTGTTGGAATTCCTGCGGATCATGCGGTTGCACGTGGACAATGGGGTGCGGATTCTGCGGCTGGATGCGGTGGCTTTCATTTGGAAAGAGGCCGGCACCCCGTCGATCCACATGCCCCAGGCCCATGCCATCGTGCGCCTGATGCGCCATTTTGCGGATTTCGCGGTGGAACCGTTGATCCTGTTGACCGAAACCAACGTGCCCAATGCCGAAAACCTAAGCTATTTTGGCAATCGGAACGAGGCGCATGCGGTTTACAACTTTTCGCTCCCGCCGTTGGTGTTGCATGCGATGCTGTCGGGGAATGCGTCCAAACTGGTGCGCTGGCAGGGGGCGATGCCGCCCGCGCAGCTTGGCTGTGCCTATCTGAATTTTACCGCCAGCCATGATGGCATTGGCATGCGCCCAGCCGAAGGAATATTGAAACCGGATGACACCGACGCCGTGATTGCGGCGGTGCGTGGTTTTGGCGGCGAGGTGTCGATGCGCGCGCTGCCGGGGGGCGGGCAATCGCCTTATGAGCTGAACATCACCTGGTTCGAAGCGATGAAAGGCACGTTCGCCGGTGAGGACGAGTTCCAAATTCCCCGGTTTCTGGCCAGCCAGACGTTGGTGATGGCGCTGGAGGGGATCCCGGCATTTTACATTCATGCCCTGTTGGCCACGCCGAATGATCACGAGGGGGTCGAACGATCTGGGCACAATCGGGCGATCAACCGTCACCGGTGGGATTATGATCGGCTGCAAGCCTTGTTGACCGATCCGACGTCGGCGCAAAGCGTTGTGCTGGGGGAAATGACGCGGCGATTGGCGGTGCGCAAACGTCAGCGCGCGTTCCACCCCAATGCAACGCAATTCACCTTGCAGCTGGACAACAGGATTTTCGGGATCTGGCGGCAAAGCCTGGAGCGCGACCAGTCCATCTTTGCGTTGCACAATGTCAGTGGCAGCGTGGTGGATGTTGATCCGCTGGCGATCAATTTGATCGAAGGCGTCGAGTGGCGCGATCTTTTGTCCGGCGAAATCATTGACCCCGGCGCGGGGGAAATCCGGTTCGCGCCATATCAATGTCGGTGGATCACCAATCTGGATTGATTTTGCCCGCCTTCGGCGGGCGATGCCTCCGGCGGAAGTATTTTTGGAAAGATGAAGAGGGGGGCGGGCGCGAATGGTGCAGGGTTCGGGCGCGCGCGTGGTGACGCGCACCCGCGTGGTCAGGTGCCGAATTCGCGCAGGTCGGCGGCCACGGCTTTGAGGATGTCCTGCATCAGGTCAGGGTCGGCCGAATGAACTCGGTTCCATGTCGGGATGAAGGGCGTTTCCGCCGGATTTTCAAGAAAGACCTGACCGGCGGCGATGATGTTTTCCGCGAACATTTCGATTGACGCTTCTTCCTGGTGGCGGTCAACGAAAAGGCCATTCATCTTGGCATCGTTATAGTAGCTGTCCAGCAGATCGAGCGCCGAGCGGTAATAGGTTGCCTTGAGTGTGCGAAATATTTCTTCGGAGAAAACGGTGCCGTCCGCGGCGAGTTTTCGGAACACCGCCTTGCAGATGTCAATGGACATGCGCGACAGGCCGGTAGAGCGATCTTCGGGGCTGAGGTCCTGGTGTTTGTGGTCGTAGGCGTCCGAGATTTCCACCTGGCAGACAGATTTCGGGGCGAGATTGCGCCATGCTTCGGATAGGACGCCGATTTCCAGGCCCCAGTCCGAGGGGATGCGCAGATCCGGCAGGATCGCTGTGCGCATCGCGAATTCGCCTGAGAGCGGGTAGCGGAAGGCGCGCAGGTAGTCGATATAGTCGCGATCCCCCACGACCTTTTTCAGCGCGATGAGGAGGGGGGAGACGAGCATCCGGCTGACCCGTCCATTGATTTTACCATCACCGATCCGGGCGTAATACCCCTTGGCCACCTGATAGGGAAAGTTGGGATTGGCGACCGGATAGACCAGACGGGCCAGCATTTCGCGATCATAGGTGACGATGTCGCAATCATGGATGGCGGCCACGGCGGAATCCGCGCAGGCGATCAGGAAGCCAAGGCAGGACCACACGTTCTTGCCTTTGCCGGGTTCGGACGGGGCAAGCCCGTGCTCCTGCAGGCGGCTTTGGATGGCCAGCATTCGCGGGCTGTCGTTCCAGATCACCACGTGGTTTTGGGGCAGGGCAGAGAAGAATTCGCGCGCGTGGCGGTACTGGGCTTCGTCTGCGCGATCCAGGCCGATGATGATGCGGTGCAGGTACGGGACGTCAGCCAGTTCGCGCACGATATTGGGAAGCGCTTCGCCTTCGAGTTCGGAATAAAGCGATGGCAGGATCAGTGATATTTTGCGCGTGTTTGAAAATGAGACCAGTTCGCGCGTCAGTTCGTCAGTCGTTCTGGTGCGAAGGTTGTGGATCGTGGCGATGTTACCGTTTTGATGAAAATCCGCCAATGTGCATCCTTTGTATTGCGCCGAATGTTTAGTGCAGGCCCTGTGACGTGTCGCCCTGTTCGCCGCCGTCTGGCGCGCGTTCATCCTGCGATAATTCTGAAACTAGCGCCAACATCATTTCGTTCCAACCGGATGGGCCGGATTTTGTGCTGCGGCGAATATGTCCGTCACGTTCACCTGCCAGAACGGGCAATTCTTGGGCGTTTGGGTTGGCGATAATAATGCCGACCGTTGCGGCATTCAGCATTTCGACATCGTTGGGCGCATCGCCAAGCGCCACGGACATCGGGGCGGGGCCGTCCTTGGGGCGCAAACTGTCCAACACTTCGGCCATTCTGTCGGCCTTTGTGCCGCCAAATGACAGGGTCAGAAACCGCCCGCCGCGCCGCGCGCTGATCCCGTGTGCGCCAAGGGCGGCGATAAACGCTTCGCGGTCGGCCCTGGACCCAGACCAAAGGCCGGGTTCGGAAAATGCGCGTTGGCGCGCCTGTTTGGCAGCATCAGGGGCAAGGCCGGTTTGGATGATGACTTCTTCGTCGTCCCAATCGCCAAACCCGTGAAAGCAATTGCGCAGACGGGGGGGCAGGGTGTCCAGCGCCGCGCGCAGGCGTGCGTAATCTTCGCCCGCATCGGTTGGCTGCGCGTTTGGGCCAAGAATACCAGCCCCGTTTTCGACAATCGCAGGATAGGACGACAGGCGCAATTTCGCCCGGATCGGTGCGATTTCGGCAGCGGTTTTGGATGACGACAGGACGACCGGGATCGACAGCGCCCGCAATTGCGACAACGCGGGCAGGGCCGGTCCCCAATCATATGTGGCATGGTCCAGCAGGGTGCCATCAAGATCGGTGAATACGACAAAGTCCGGTCCGGTCATAAGGCCCCTTGCCCCCATTGCATGTCTTGCGATAGACCACGCGCAGGGGTGATTAGCTCAGTTGGTAGAGCGCTTCGTTTACACCGAAGATGTCGGGAGTTCGAGTCTCTCATCACCCACCAAAATCAATGACTTGCGGAAATGCCACCAATTGGCGGCGCCCGGTTGACCCCAGCAGTTCGGACGATCCTGCTTTGCGGATATTGTATATCGCGGTTCAAACGGATTCGGCCAGAACGGCGAGCCGGGGATCAATCCGTTTGCCGGGCATCGCAATGCACACCGCGTTGTTCGCGCAAGCCGTGTCTTGCTGACCGCGCGCCCATGCGAACCGAAGGTACATTTGCCGTGCCACGCGGGATCGATGGCGCAAAGCGCGTGATCTGACGGTTGCACCAGTGACATCAAAGGGGAAAATGGTGGGCGACCCTGGAATCGAACCAGGCGTGGGTCTCCCCGGCGGAGTTACAGTCCGCTGCCGCACCTTGCAGCACGTCGCCCTGATCATGCCCGCCCATTGGGCGCGCGGATCGTGTGGGGTGATTATCTGGGACTTTTCTAAGCGTCAACCGGAAAATCCCTGCCGTGGCCGCCCCTTGCGTCGGACGCGCGGCGATGCGACAGACAGACGGCAATGACGGTATGAGGGCGCGATGAAAAAGCCAAAGTGGGTGGTCGAAAAGGAACGCACCAAAAAGGCGACCGGGGCGGAAACCGTCTGGCTGTTCGGGATCCATGCCGTGCGCGATGCCTTGTTGAACCCCGCCCGTCAGAAACTAAAGCTGATCGTCACCAAAAACGCCGCTGACCGGCTGGGTGACGCGGTGGACATCGGTGGTATCGACCCTGAAATCGCCGAACCGCGCAAATTCCCCGCCCCGCTTGATCCCGGATCGGTGCATCAGGGCGCCGCACTTGAGGTCAAGCCGCTGGATTGGGGGCAGGTCAGCGAACGCTGCCTTGGCGATGGCATCCATCCGCCGCGCGTCGTGTTGCTGGACCGGGTGACAGACCCGCACAACGTCGGCGCGATCCTGCGTTCAGCCGAAGTGTTCGGCGCGGTCGCCGTCATAGGTATGCGCCATCACGCGGCACCGGAAACCGGTGCATTGGCCAAAACCGCCAGCGGGGCGCTGGAACGACAGCCCTATCTCAGGGTGCGCAATCTGGCCGACACGATGGAGGAACTGCGCGGCATGGGATACCTGATCCTTGGCCTTGACGGCGCGGGGGAACAAAGCATCGGGCAGGCGCTTGAGGGGCGGCGTGACCGCGCGGTGGCGCTGGTGCTGGGGGCCGAAGGGCCGGGGCTGCGCGAAAAGACCCGTGATACCTGTGATGCCCTGGTGCGTATCCCGTCGATGGGTGATTTCGGATCGCTTAACGTGTCCAACGCGGCGGCGGTCGCGCTGTATGCGTCGCGCGCAGAAAAGTGAGCGGGCGCGCACGCGCGTTCACATTTATATTACACCCTATTCCTAAACTGGCGTTGGATCATATGTGAATCCCCGAGGCGTTGGTACGGAACACCAATGCTTCTTATCACTGTCCCTCGTTCCGTGACTGCGCCCGGTTCGTCCGGGCGCTTTTTTTCGCACCGATGATGCCGCAGCAATTGCCTGCGATATCTGCTTGCCAGTTCGCGCCGTTGGCTTAGGCTGACAGGATGAGCGAAACATACAGCGACACATTTCTAAAAGACGTGTTGACCCGGACCAAGGTGATTGCCGTGGTCGGCGTGTCCCTGAACCAAACGCGGCCCAGCTTTTATGTGGCGCGGTATCTTCAGTTGAAAGGATACCGGGTGATTCCGGTGAACCCGGTCAACGCCGGTAAGGAATTGCTGGGCGAAACCGTCCGTGAAACCCTGTCCGAGATCACCGAGCCGGTCGATATGGTGGATATTTTCCGCCGGTCCGATCACGTTCCCCCGATTGTGGACGAGGCGATCGCGGCCTTTGCGACGCTGAAAACCGTCTGGATGCAAATCGGAATCGAAAACGCAGAGGCCGCCGCGACAGCCCAAGCGCGCGGGATCGACGTGATCATGAACCGCTGCCCGAAAATCGAATATCAACGCCTGTTTGGCGAATTGCGGATGGGTGGTTTCGCCACGGGGATCGTGTCATCGCGCCTGTGATGTGCCCGAACCAGTCCGACAGATTTCTGAATTCTTGGGTGGGGCGATGGTTCGACGCGCCGCCCTGCGGGATATTCAACAACCGATGACAGCAGACAGGAATTGGCAAAAATGACCGAACTTGTGACGATTTCGGATGTGGGCCATGTCCGCACCATCACCTTGAACCGCCCCGATAAGATGAACGCGCTTAGTCGCCGGTTGGCTTGGGCGATCATTGACGCCGTGGATGCCGCCGCCCACGAGGACAACGTTTGGGTGATCGCGATCACCGGAAACGGGCGCGCCTTTTGCGCCGGTCTGGACCTGAGCGGGCCGGACGATTATTCGCCCAAATCCCCACAGGACGCCCAGCTTGACGATATTGGCTGGGTTGGAAATTTTCTGCTGGCCATTCGCAAACGGTGTGACAAACCCGTGGTCGCCGGGATCAACGGCGTGGCGGTTGGCGCGGGGCTTGGCCTTGCCATGGCGGCCGATATGCGCCTGATCGGGTCCAGCGCGCGCCTGATGGCCGGGTATACCCGGATTGGCGGTTCCCCCGACGCTGGTCTGACCATCACGTTGCCACAGGCCATGGGTCACGAAAAATCCATGCGGTTCATGATGGAAAATCGCACCGTTACAGGTGCCGAAGCACTGGACTGGGGCATGGCAGGTGAGGTCGCAGAAGACGACGCCCTGCAGGACCGGCTGGCCGAATATTGCCAATCCTTATGCGATTGGTCGCCCATCACGTTGCGCCTGTTGAAACGCGGGATCGTGCAATCGGCGCAGATGGCCGACATGGAACAGCAATTGCGCTATGAGGTCGCCAATATCCGCGTGGCGTTCGGCAGCGAAGACGGCAAAGAAGCCCGCGCCGCGTTTCTTGAAAAACGAAAACCCGAATTCAAGGGGCGCTAGGCGCAGGCCCAAGCCCGCGGTGTGGTGACAAATGTGGGCCGCTTACCCCTTGGGGCGGGCGGCTTTTTCGTCCAGCCCCGATGTGCCTTCGCGCCGCGCCAGCTCGGCCTCGACCTCGGCCAAGGTAACGTCGCGCGATGCCAGCATGACAAGCAGATGATACAGCACATCCGCAGCCTCGGACGCCAGCGCCTCGCGGTTGCCTTTCACGGCTTCGACGATGGCCTCGATCGCTTCTTCGCCAAATTTTTCGGCGCATTTCTCGGGGCCTTTGGCCAACAGCTTGGCGGTCCATGAACTGTCCGGGTCCGCGTCTTTGCGGGCGGTGATGGTGGCGGCCAGGTCGTGCAATGTGCTCATGTCAGCCTCATCGGGATACCGGCGGCGGCCATATGGGCCTTGGCCTCGGCTATTGTGTGATCGCCAAAGTGAAAGATCGACGCGGCCAGAACGGCGCTTGCGTGACCTAATGTGATGCCTTCGACAAGGTGATCCAACGTGCCAACCCCGCCCGACGCGATCACGGGGATCGGCACCGCATCGGCAATCGCGCGCGTCAGAGGAAGGTTGAACCCCGCCCGCGTGCCGTCCCGATCCATCGAGGTCAAAAGGATTTCGCCCGCGCCCTTGGCCGCGACGGTCAGGGCGAATTCCACCGCGTCAATGCCGGTTGATTTGCGCCCGCCGTGGGTGAAAATCTCCCATTTGCCGGGCGACACGGTTTTGGCGTCTATGGCCACGACGATGCATTGACTGCCGAAATGATCTGCCGCGTCGGCCACGACATTGGGGTCGGCCACAGCGGCAGAGTTGAACGAAACCTTGTCTGCCCCGGCCAGCAACAGGTTGCGCACATCCGCACGGCTGCGCACGCCCCCGCCCACGGTCAGCGGGACATAACAGCTTTCGGCGGTGCGGGTGACAACATCAAACATCGTGCCCCGGTTTTCATGGGTCGCATGGATGTCGAGGAAACAGATTTCATCCGCCCCCGCCGCATCATAGGCCCGCGCGGCATCCACCGGATCGCCCGCATCACGCAGGCCGACAAAATTCACGCCCTTGACCACGCGGCCATCGGCCACGTCAAGGCAGGGAATGATGCGGGTTTTCAGCATGGGCAAGGTTCCGATCGTGTCGCGTGGGTTCTAGGCCAGTGCCGCCACAAGGGCAATCCGCTTCACTCTGTTCGGCGACGGCGCAGCCACCCGATAAGATCCCAGATGATCAGGGCCGCCAGGATGATTGCAAGGACCGCCGCCAGCGGCAGTGTCACCAGCATGAGCCATCCCGACACGAATAGCGCCGACAGCGTCGCGCCCTTGTCCACGCCGTCGATGATGCAGGGATTTACGAACCCTTCGTGCAGGGTGCAGCCATGGCGTTCGGCAAGTGTGCTGGAATAGAACACCGCCAGGACCGGGGCAAAGCAGGCAGTGATAAGAACGCCCAATATGACATAGAGCGTGCGGCGCATATCAGGTGGCCAGAGTTCGAAGCGCCTGTTGCAAATCCAGCGCCCCGTCATAAAGCGCGCGACCTGAAATCGCGCCGTCAAGCGCCACGCCGCAATCGCGCAGCGCGATCAGATCGGCCAGCGATGACACCCCGCCGGATGCGATCACCGGGATCGACACGGCGCGGGCCAGTGCCGCCGTGGCTTCGACGTTCGGGCCCTGCATGGCGCCGTCACGGTTGATGTCGGTATAAATGATCGCCGCCACGCCCGCGTCTTCAAAGGATTGGGCAAGGTCGGTCACCATCACATCCGTTTCCGTTGCCCAGCCCTTGGTCGCCACACGGCCATTGCGTGCGTCAATTCCAACGGCGACCTGGCCCGGAAACGCCTTTGCCGCTTCGCGCACAAGGTCGGGGTTTTCAACGGCCACGGTGCCAAGGATCACGCGCGCCAGCCCTTTGGTCAGCCAGCCTTCGATCGTGGCCATGTCGCGGATACCGCCGCCCAGTTGCGCCGGCACCGGGCAGGCGGCCAGGATCGCCTCAACCGCCGCGCCGTTCACCGGCTCACCGGCAAAAGCGCCATTCAGATCAACAAGGTGGAGCCATTCGCACCCGGCCGCGACAAACTCCCTGGCTTGCGCGGCAGGATCGTCGTTGAACACGGTCGCCTTGTCCATTTCGCCACGCAGCAGGCGGACGGCGTTCCCGTCTTTCAGGTCGATTGCGGGGTAAAGGATCATGGTCAGGCTCCGAATTGGGATGCGCGCGCGGTGTTACATGACGTGGCGAGATTTGCAATCGGGCTTGTCTGACGGGCGCGGCGCGGTCAACGTGGCAAAAGGAAAGATATTGAGGAGACAGAAAATGCGTAAGTTGGCAAGCGGGGCCGTCGTCTGGGTCATGATGGCGGGTATGGCTCTGGCCGATCCGGTGTTCGGCACATGGCGATCAGAACCCTTGGACAATGGCGATTCTGGCACGGTGATCTTCAGCCAGTGCGGCGCCCATATCTGTGGCCGGATCGGACAAAGCTTTCATGCCGATGGCAAGGCGTTCAAATCCAAGAACACCGGCAAAAACGTGGTCTGGGACATGAGCCCGAACGGCGGCGGGAAATATTCCGGCGGCAAGATCTGGGACCCGGCAAAGGACAAGGTCTATAAATCCAAGATGAAGCTTTCGGGCAAAAGCCTGAAGGTATCGGGCTGTATCGGGCCGATCTGTCGCGGGCAAACATGGCAGCGCGTCAAATAACGCGCCCGGCGACACGCCCGCGCGCCTAATGCCTGACCCGGCGGCCCTAGGGGCGCCAGGTCAGGAAATTGGCGATCATTCGCAGGCCCGTCGCCTGGCTTTTTTCCGGGTGAAACTGTGTGCCGATCATCGTGTCGCGCCCGACAATTGCAGTGATCGGCGTGCCGTAATCCGCATGCGCCAGCAATTGATCAGGATCGCCCACCTGCATGTGATAGGAATGCACGAAATAGGCGTGTTGACCGCTGTCAATTCCGGCAAGTACCGGGTGGGGGTGATCAATCACCAGATCGTTCCACCCCATATGCGGCACCTTGAGTGTCGGGTCGTCAGGGGTGATTTTGACCACCTCACCGTCGATCCAGCCCAGCCCTTGGGTTTCTTCGTATTCATGGCCGACGCGCGCCATCAACTGCATGCCCACGCAGATGCCCATAAAGGGGCGACCGCGCTGTTCGACCGCCTCTTTCATTGCGTCAAACAGGTTTTCGCGCCCCTTAAGGGCGGCGCAACAGGCCGGAAAGGCCCCGTCGCCGGGCAAAACGATGTGATCCGCACGGGCCACATCTTCGGCCCGGTCCGACACGATGACCTGACCGCTTCCGACCTCGGCGGCCATGCGTTGAAACGCCTTTTCGGCGGAATGCAGGTTGCCGCTTTCGTAATCGATGATGACGGTCAGCATCGGCTTACAGAATGCCCTTGGTCGATGGCACCGCATCGGCCTTGCGCGGATCGGTTTCCACCGCTTCGCGCAGCGCGCGCGCGACGGATTTGAATGCCGCTTCGGCAATGTGGTGGCTGTTCAACCCGTGCAACGCATCGACGTGCAGGGTGATGCCGCCATGGGTGCTGAATGCCTGAAAGAATTCGCGCACAAGTTCGGTGTCAAATGTCCCGATCTTGGCGGTCGGCAAATCGACATTCCACACAAGGAACGGACGCCCCGACAGGTCCAGTGCACAGCGCACAAGCGCATCATCCATCGCCAACAGGCAATCGCCATATCGCCGGATTCCCCGTTTATCCCCAAGCGCCGTGGCCAAAGCCTGTCCCAGGGCGATGCCGGTATCTTCGACCGAATGGTGGTCATCAATATGCGTGTCGCCGTCGCAGGCGATGGTCATGTCGATCAGAGAATGGCGCGCAAGTTGATCCAGCATGTGATCAAAGAATCCGATCCCGGTGCGAATGTCATACCGCCCGGTGCCGTCCAGATTGATGCTGACCGAGATTTTCGTCTCGGCGGTTTTACGATTGATGTCTGCGCTGCGCATGTCGCCTCCGATTGGCTTGCTCGGGCCTTATAGGCGGGGCGGGTGGGCGCGCCAAGGTGGCGTTGTGCGAATTGCGGCCAGTGTGACCGCCATGGTTCCGCTGTCTTGTGACGCCGCGATGTCTGTGGGCAAAGACCGGCGCATCGTCCGATCAGAATGCATGCGCACACCAACGGCAAAATGCGCCCCCTTGGTATGGTATTCCCGACTGTCGGACCCAGCGTCAATCTGGTTGTCTGGGGACAAGAAAACGGCGGCACGATACCGAAGATTGCAGTGACCGCCAGAAAAAGTTGCGAACAGGGTGGGGTAAACAATGTTCATTTTCATATATTTAGGCTGATTTCGTCATTGGCGCCGTTAGGTGCCGACACAGCCGCCTTGTTGGCAAAGGCCGCCCATGGTGTCCGCGCCAAAGCGTGCGCCGCGACCAAGGCCCGACATGTGTGGCGGATGCACAAACCGCCACAAGGTGACACGTTTCAGCCCCCGTTTGGGCACGCATATCTAGAAATCAATTTACGACAAATGAGGGCCCAATGTCCGGTTTTCCCGCCATCGAATGGAACGTGTTTCAGATCATCGGCATCGTAGGCGCGGTTTGTGTGCTGGTCCGATACGTCTGCGTTGCCTTTGATCGCCTGCCCAGCCAATCGCCTTGGTATTACCTGACCAGCATCATTTCGTCCTCGATGGTTGTTGTCAGCCTTTTGCACACGCTGAACCTTGCCGCGCTTGTGGTGCAGGGCGGGTATATCTGTGTGTCGTTGATCGGTATTTACCGCCACCTTGGTGCGCGCAAACAGCGCCGCGCGGCTGAGGTGTCGCAAAAATCAATGGAACGCCTGCCAGCCCTTTCCTGTGATCTGGAACCCGGCATTTCAGTGCAATCCGCCTGAAATCGTGGGGTGTTTTGGGGTGCCGTCGCACCTGTCATGCAGGCCCCCCTGTCACGCAGGCCCTTACCCCGCCACGACAGACGTCATTCGTCTTCGCCACGCGCGCGGGTGCCCGGTGGCGCCAGCGGAATGGGTTGATCCAGGTAGTCGCCAACAGGAATTTGAACCAACCCGGTGATGTCCAGCGCAGCCCTGTTGTGCGGGGCCAGCGCGGCAATCGCCTTCTTAACCGCATCGGCGGTAGCATCCCGATCCGCGCCAATGCCGGCGATCAGCGGCAGGCCGGGCGTCGGAACGGTACGCCCGATTTCATCCAGCGCGCCGGAAATCGGGTCATGCCGCTGCATCAATCGCCAGGTCTGCGCATCCAGGAATGCGATGTCGGCACGGTCGTCCGCAACGGATTGGGCGGATGCGCGATGTGCGCCGGTCATGACAAACCTGTCAAACCGTGCCCCGAATTCCTCGGCGTGACGCATAGCGGCTGCCCAACCGGATTGCGAAAGCGCATCATTATAGGCCAGGCGAAGCGCGCCCCAGTCCGACGGGTCACGCCGCGGATCGTCACGCCGCATCAAAATGACCGAATTGTAATACCCCGGCGGACACCCCGGCAAAGCGTAATCGGGTGTTCCGATCAGGGTGACGGCATCATGCAACCGTGCGCGAAAGGGCAGGCCGCAGGTTTGCGACAGGACCAGTTCGGGCGCATACCATCCCGCCCAAAGATCCTGATCGCGCTGCAAGGCATGGGGCGCGTCCACCCCTGCGATACGCAACTGGTCGCGCAGTGCACACCACAGCGCATCGGTATCCCGCGTGATCGCAGGATGATCATACATCGGCAGGGTCGCGATTGGGGCGGGTGGTGTCACCCCTTGGCCACGCGCAAACGGGCGGCATTGCTGTGCTGATCGGTGACGCCCAACAAATTGGCGACAAGGCGCATCATGGCGTCTTCGTTTTGGTGGCGTTCGCCGTCATCCAGAACGACAGACCACAATGCCTCGACCACGCCGATCCGATCGTCCAATGGCACGGCATCCTTGATGGCCCGCGTGAACCGTACCGTGTCCGGGGCTTCGGCTTCCAGACCCTCGGCCTCTTGGCGCAGGGCCTGGGCCTCGGATTCGGTCATGTTGAACCGTTCCATGGCTATGCGGGTGATCCGCGCGCTTTCGGTGGTGTCATATCGCCCGTCGCTGCGCGCCACGCGCACAAGAAGGGCGGACAGGGCCAATTGCGCATCTGGTGCGGCAAGCGGGGCGGGGGCGGGCGCGATCAAGCGGGCAAGTAGGTCTGCAAACATGCATAAGACATAATGCGCCTGCGCGCCCACGCCAATCATCAAGATGCACGACCACGTGAATTGCCGCGCCCTTACGAGGCGTAAACGGCCACGAGGGTTCCCCAGAATTTCCCCATTTCGCCACATTCCCCTCTCAATTTCTCCCGGAATGGCGTGCAGCTTAGGGTTGCGGGAATAACAAGGAGACAGCTGGAATGCTGCCCAACGTAGACAAAGATTGGCTGAAAAGCCGCGACACACATGTTCTTGACCGGCTCAAGATGCTTTCAGCGCGTCAATTGTGTGTGCAGGCGCGTCAGCTGGATTGGTCCATCACAAGCGCCGAAGTGATGGGGTGGATCTGTGCACAGCGCAGCGTCGATCTGGGCACTGCCATGACAATGTTCCTGAATGCCCGCCCGCACCGGTTCAACCACACGGATCGCGAAGAGCTGAACGACGCCGACCGCCGCTTGTGCGTCGCGTTGGATGCTTTGGCACAGCGCATCAACTGTGGCTATTACCTGCCCAGCCCGGACGCGCCGATGACCAACCCCCGTGATTTCAGCGCATGGATGCGTGTTCAGGAAAGCGATCGCCAATCGGGCCGCAAGGGCCGCTGGCAGTTCAATCCCGTCGTTGTTGCGCCCATGATCTCGGATATCCGGTTTCAGGCCAAGCCGAGCCGCTTCGCGCCGAAATCAGCGAACAACAGTCGTTTGTTCCGCAGGGTCTTGCGCCCGATCAGTGCGTAACGTTTGACGCCAGACAACCATCCGCCACCGCAACCGCGCGGCCCCGTTGTGCCAGTCAGGACCGGACCGCAAAAACAATATTGTCGTCTGAGGCTGGGTCAGCCAGCCAGACAGGGTCACACCAAACGCGACACATCCTTGGCCGCCCGAACGAAATCGGCGAACAATGGGTGCGGATCGAACGGTTTTGATTTCAGTTCGGGGTGGAATTGCACGCCGATGAACCACGGGTGATCCTTGACCTCGACGATTTCGGGCAAGCGGCCGTCCGGCGACATTCCTGAAAACCTGAGTCCGAATTTTTCCAGTTTTTCCCGGTACTTCACGTCAACTTCATACCGGTGGCGATGGCGTTCTTCGATCGCAGTGCCGCCATAGACTTCGGCAACCTTTGATCCGGTTTCCAGCGTGGCGTCATAGGCGCCCAAACGCATTGTTCCGCCCTTGTCATCACCGACCTTGCGGCTGATGGCATGGTTGCCCTGAATCCATTCCTTCAGGTGGTAAACAACGGGTTCAAAACGTTTTTCCCCGGCTTCGTGATCGAATTCTTCGGACCCGGCGGACTTTAGACCGGCCAGGTTGCGCGCCGTTTCGATCACCGCCATCTGCATCCCAAGGCAGATGCCCAGATACGGGATCTTGCGCTCTCGGGCGAATTGCGCCGCCTTGATCTTGCCCTCGGTGCCGCGTTCCCCAAAACCGCCAGGCACAAGGATCGCGTGATATCCCTCAAGATGGGGGGCCGCGTCTTCGTGATCGAACACCTCGGCATCGACCCATTCGACATTCACCTTGATCCGGTTGGCCATGCCGCCGTGGGTCAAGGCCTCTTTGATCGACTTATACGCATCCTCAAGCTGGATGTATTTGCCGACAATCGCGATGTTGACCTCACCATCGGTGTTCTTGATGCGGTCATAGACATCTTCCCAACGGCTTAGATCGGGACGGGGGGCGGGGCTGATCTGAAAGGCGTCCAGAACGGCCTGATCCAGGCCCTGTTTGTGATAGGCGAGCGGGGCCTCGTAAATGGATTCAAGGTCATAGGCCGGGATCACCGCTTCGGGGCGCACATTACAGAACAGGGCGATCTTGGCACGTTCCTTTTCAGGGATCGGCTGTTCGGATCGGCACACCAGGATATCCGGCTGAAGCCCGATCGAACGCAATTCCTTGACCGAGTGCTGCGTCGGCTTGGTCTTCAACTCACCGCTCGCGGCCAGCCACGGCAACAGGGTCAGATGCATGAACATGCATTGACCGCGCGGTTTGTCCTGGCTGAATTGGCGGATCGCTTCAAAGAACGGCAGCCCTTCGATATCGCCGACCGTGCCGCCGATTTCGCACAGCATGAAATCAACCTCATCCTCGCCAATCGCGATGAAATCTTTGATTTCGTTGGTCACATGCGGAATGACCTGAATGGTCTTACCCAGGTAGTCGCCCCGGCGTTCCTTATCCAGAACGTTCTGGTAGATGCGCCCCGAACTGACAGAATCGGTCTTGCGCGCAGCCACGCCGGTGAACCGTTCGTAATGGCCCAGATCCAGATCGGTTTCCGCCCCGTCATCGGTCACGAACACTTCGCCATGTTCAAACGGTGACATCGTGCCCGGATCGACGTTCAGATAGGGGTCAAGCTTGCGCAAGCGAACGGTGAAGCCGCGCGCCTGAAGCAACGATCCCAAAGCGGCTGACGCCAACCCTTTGCCAAGTGACGACACAACGCCGCCGGTGATGAATATGAACCTGGCCATATGTTTGGAATCCCCGTGTTATTCTGGCGTCTGCGACCGGGTTTAAGGGCGCAAAATCCACGACAGAACGCGGTTCAGAAAACCACATTCCACGGGATTTAAGACCTAACAGATTCGCGATCGTGACGCAAGCCGACCGCTATATGATGTTGGGGGTGGAACGCCACCCTCAATCACTGGTGGATCAATCGGCTGACGGTGTCAGGTTGCCATCTGTTCCGCCTGCGGGTGGCGGCACCAGGCCATCACCAGCACCGGGCAGGGCCGGGGCCGTGTCATCGGCGGGCGCTTCGGCGGCTGGCGAAAGGCGGTCAAGAACCGAGGTTCCCGCGCTTTTCTGCGCTGCGATCACTGTCAGAAAGATCGACGTGCTGATAAAGGCAATCGCCAGAATCCATGTCACCCGCCCCAAAGCCGTTGCGGCACTGCGCCCGGACACGGCACCACCGCCCCCGCCGCCCATCCCAAGGCCACCGCCTTCGGATCGCTGAAGAAGCACGACGCCAATCAACGAGAGCGAGATGATCAGGTGGATGATAAGGACGACGTTTTCCATGACTCAGGCCTGTCGGTTCTTGCATCGGGGCCATATCGACGCGCACGCCGAACCGCCCTTTCGCGGGTTATCGAGGGTATCTAGGCCACTGATGGGTCTATCGCAACCCCTGCCTGACAGTCAGCTTGGCGGCCTAATCACGGCGCATCACCTGGCCGCCGTTTCAATGCAGTTCTGTGGCGCTCATCGGGGCGGGAAAATCGGCGCGCCGTGGTGCGTGTTTCACGGCGTTATTCATCATCGTCAATGTCATCCACATCGGCCTGCCCGGACAGGCGACGACGCACAAGCGACCATGACAACCCCGTTCCCAGAACCAGCGAAAGCGCAAACAGCCCCAGCCAGGTGTTCAGCTTCGGATTGCTAAGCGACAGGATGCCATAATCGACCAGCACCCAGCCAAGCGTTCCGACAAGGGCAAGAATAAGGGCCATCCCGAATATCCCGATGGACCTGAGCGTGGCGCGCAAAAAGATGATGTAGCCGGTAAAAAGCAGCAACCCCAGGAACAGGATCAAAGGCATCGCATCCGGCCAATTGGCCTGTGACCAACCGATGTAATTGTATTTTCCCGGGTTGAACGTGGCGGCCAGCAAAAGAAATGCGGCAAGCCAGCGTAAAATGAAACCCATCTTGTACCTCATGATCCCCGTTCCGGGATCTGACCCAATGCTGGGCGGTCTGTCCAGTGGTTTGCGACCCGGAACTGGGCCTTGGCAGTGCGACAGGCCCGCGACGTGCGGGTTTGGGCGCATCCGCGCGCAGTCAGCCCACCGGTCGCTGGGGCGGTGCCGGTGCGAAGTTCAGGCACACCCCCAGGGTGTCAGTGATCAGACACCCCGCCGGGCCGGGGCAGGCCGCTTGGCCTGCACCCATGGCTTGGCTGGCCGGTGCGTGGCCCGACCTGTCGTCAGGCGCGCCACCTTGACCTTAGCCGTTTTGCGCCGCGGCCCGGTACATCGCAGTCACGCTTTCCAAGGCAAAGGCGACAAGGGCCAGCCCTGTCTCTTTGTCAGGATCGGGGGGAAAGCTATCGGCAAAGCCACCAACCGATGTGTTCGAACCGGTTTCTTCTTCTTCGACCAGTTCGGCATCTTCTACCGGCGGCAATGATTCGTCGCCAACCACCGGAACACCGTCGCCACCGTCGATCACAGGTGCGCCACCCGCCGATACCGGCGCGATGAACACAATCACCATCGCAAACATAGATGGCTGCTGCGTGCTTGTCGGGTTTTCGGCGTTTTCCGCCGGGGCGCAATGGCTTGTCCGGCAGGACGTGTCGCTGCGCATATCGCCGCCACCGTGGTGGCGTTGATGCCCGATGGCGCGGCCACGGGGGCCGTGGTCCATTGCGTCAGACCGCCGACTGTGTTCGGGCGAATGCCCACGATTGCCGTGGCCCAGGGCCAATCCGCGCTTGCCGCGCCCGGATTGGTGGTTGTCGCCGCTGTCGATCGGGGCGCTGCGACTGAACTGTGTGGTCGTTGTTGTCGTTGTGCTCGTAACCTGCATGGCTTGCCCTTTCTGAGGAAACCGTTTTTCGACTAAGGTACGCAGCCACGGTTACAGTTGCGTTTCGGGCGTATTGACGCTGTTGCAGGCTTTTCGCGCCGCGCCGGTCAGAATTCGGTTTCGCCGGTGTCATGCAGCAGATAAGAGGGGCAGGGTTTTTTCGCCGGAGGGACAGAAAACATGGCCAATGTGGTTGTCGTGGGCGCACAATGGGGCGACGAAGGCAAAGGCAAGATTGTCGACTGGCTGAGCGAGCGCGCCGACATCATTTGCCGGTTTCAGGGCGGGCACAATGCGGGCCACACCCTGGTCATCGACGGCGAGGTTTACAAGCTGCACGCCCTGCCATCCGGCGTGGTACGGGGCGGCAAGCTGAGCGTGATCGGCAACGGTGTCGTGTTGGACCCTTGGCACCTGATGGAAGAGATCGCCACAATTCGCGAACAGGGTGTCGAAATCACCCCGGAAACGTTGATGATCGCGGAAAACACGCCGCTGATCCTGCCGTTTCATGGTGAATTGGATCGCGCCCGTGAAAGCCAGAATTCCATGGCCAAGATCGGCACGACGGGCCGCGGCATCGGCCCGGCGTATGAGGATAAGGTGGGGCGGCGCGCCATCCGGGTTGCCGATCTGGCCGACCGTGCGACACTGGAAACCCGCGTGGACCGCGCCTTGGTGCACCATAATGCGCTGCGATCCGGGCTTGGGCTTCAGCCGGTGGATCGCCAGGCGCTGATCGCAAAGCTTGAAGGCATCGCGGAAAAAATCCTGCCCTTTGCCGCACCTGTCTGGAAGGTGCTGAACGAAAAGCGCAAGTCCGGCAAACGCATCCTGTTCGAAGGGGCGCAAGGCGCGTTGTTGGACATCGATTTCGGAACATACCCTTTTGTCACCTCGTCAAATGTGATCGCGGGGCAGGCGGCCACGGGTGTGGGTGTCGGACCCGGCGCGATTGATTTCGTCCTTGGCATCGTCAAGGCCTATACAACCCGCGTAGGAGAGGGCCCGTTTCCAAGTGAACTGGACGATGAAGACGGCCAGAGACTGGGTGAACGTGGCCATGAATTTGGCACGACCACCGGGCGAAAACGCCGGTGCGGGTGGTTTGACGCGGCCCTTTTGCGCCAGACCTGTGCGACATCTGGGGTCAACGGAATCGCCCTGACGAAACTTGATGTGCTTGACGGGTTCGAAACCCTGAAAATCTGTGTCGCTTATGATCTGGATGGGGAACGGCTTGATTACCTGCCGACCGCGGCGGATCGTCAGGCGCGCTGCGTTCCGATCTACGAAGAAATGCCGGGGTGGTCTGAATCCACCGAAGGCGCGCGCAGTTGGGCAGACCTGCCAGCCAATGCGATCAAATATGTGCGCCGGGTCGAAGAACTGATCGAATGCCCGGTCGCGTTGCTGTCCACCAGCCCGGAACGCGACGACACGATCCTTGTCACCGACCCGTTCGCGGATTGATCGCATGGCGTTGACACACAAGGGGCGGCGTCGCTGGGCACTGATTATCCTGTTGATCGGATTGCCGGTTTATATCGTGGCCGCCGTGACAATCATGAACTGGTTGGGGCGGCCGCACATCCTTGTCGAACTGTTCGTTTATGTGGCCTTGGGCATAGTCTGGGCGTTGCCCTTTAAGGCGGTGTTTCGCGGCGTCGGGCGCGAAGACCCGGATCAGGCACCACCGGAATAGGCATTCGCCCTATGCATGGCTGCCTTGCTGGCCGACCGGCAAGTCAGGGCCTATTCTTTGCCGCCGGACGGGCGTATGACGGGGTATTGCAACCAAAGTTCGGACTTTCATGGCCCTGCGCGCCGCGACGACCCCCCCGCATATCACCACGCTTGTGATGTTGACCGGCACCTCGGTGTTGACGTTGAACATGTTCCTGCCGTCCCTGGCCCACATGGCCGAAGATTTCGGCGTGGATTACGGGGTGATGAGCCTGGCCATCGGCGGTTACCTGGCGATGACGGCGATCACCCAGATTGTCACTGGCCCCATTTCGGATCGCTATGGCCGCCGGCCCGTTGTGCTTGTCGGTATGGCGGTGTTCTTGATCGCGTCCTTGATCTGTGCGGTGACGGAAAACTTTACCACCTTCCTTGTCGGGCGCATGATGCAAAGCGCCGCCGCCACTGGCATGGCGCTTAGTCGTGCAGCCATTCGCGATCAATTCGACACCCAAGAGGCCGCGTCCAAACTCGCCCTGATCTCAACCCTGATGGCCGTTGCGCCGATGATGGGACCGATGATCGGTGGGTTCATGGATTCCGTCTTTGGCTGGCGCGCCAACTTTTTCGCCTATTCGGCGGCGGGCGCGATCCTGTTCGTGTTGTGCTATGTCGATGTGGGCGAAACCCATCACAACCGGTCGGACAGTTTCGGCGCGCAATTCCGTGAATATCCTGCACTTTTCACCTCGCGGCGGTTTTGGGGATATTCGGTTTGCGCCGCGCTGTCCGTGGGCACGTTCCACGTTTTCGTCACCGCCGCGCCCCTTGTCGCACCACCGGCATTTGGCATGGGAACGGCGGAACTGGGCATGTGGATGGGGTCGATCACCCTTGGGTTCATGATCGGGACTGCTCTGTCCAGCCGAGTGTCCAGAAACTTTCCGCTCACCACGATGATGATCGCGGGGCGCATCGTCGCTGTTGTCGGGATCGGGGTGCCGGGGGTTCTGATCGCCGTCGGCTATGTCCACGAATTGATCTTCTTTGGGGCCATGATCCTGTCGGGGGTCGGCAATGGGCTGACCTCGCCCAATGCGGCGGCTGGGTCATTGTCTGTCCGGCCCCACCTGGCGGGAAGCGCATCCGGCCTGTCAGCCGCGTTGATTGTTGGCCTTGGGGCGATCATTACGACGGTGACGGGCAATGTGGTGACAGCAGAAAACGGATTGATCCTTGTGCCATTTTTGATGGTGGCGCTTAGCGTGATGGGCCTTTGGGCCGCGCTTTACGTGCGCCACGTCGATCAGCAAGAGGCACAGGCCGAAGCATTGGCCGTATCCGCAACCATTCCTACACACGGCGCTGACCAAGACGCCTGAGGCGTTGGTTCAACGGCCTTCAACCCGCTTCATTTGGGGGGGGGGCGTGGTGTCCGATGCGCAGAACGGCGCTGGCGTCAGCACCCGTTTTCCATCCAGTTCCACGCCATCGGGTCGCTAATTTTTGACGATTTGCTGGAATATGGCACGTCCAGAACAGGGATCACCGCGCGGGCCCCGCAATATTGCGCCTGACAGGCACCCATCGGGGTCGCGCTGATGCGGATCGATGTTTCCCCCGGCGACAAGGTCAGGGTGCAAGCGCCATCCAATGCCACAAATTCAACGCCAGTCCACTGTGCGACCAACGGTCCGGTGCCACAAAAATGCGAGACGTCGTTGAACAAGGACAGGTTGAACGCCAAGGTGGCGGTGCGCTGATCAAGAGCCAGCGCAACGCGATCGCTCGGG
>JBOEGP010000003.1:0-51464 GCA_050633485.1 Pseudooceanicola sp. | reverse complement strand
GTGGCAAAGGCCACCAAAGCGATCAGCACGGGATCGCCGGTGAATAATGTGGCCAGCCACGGTAATGCCAGCGCCGCAACGCCATCCCCCAAATTGGAAATCGCCGTTGCGGTGAACAGGTATCGGAACGGGCGATTGGCGATAAGCAATGGCATGGGGCCAAGGTGTCACATGGGTGTGCCGTGTCAATCTGCCGGGCCGTCGCCCACGAAAAAGCCCGGGCACGAATGCCCGGGCAGGTTTCAAAGAACTGACTAGGGAGGAGACGTCAGCCCTTGGAGAATTCTGGGTAGGCTTCCATGCCCAGTTCGGCCATGTCGAGCCCCATGATCTCGTCTTCTTCGCTGACGCGCAGACCCACGATTGCCTTAAGGATGAACCAGACAACAGCGGAGGTGACGACAACAAAGATGCCAACCACGAAGATCGAATAGAGCTGGGTGCCAAGGCTTGCATCGGGGTTCGTAAAGACAACCGCGATCGTGCCCCAGATACCGGCGATCAAGTGCACCGGAATGGCGCCAACGACATCGTCGATCTTGAGNNTTGTCGAGCATTGGAACCGCAAACACCACGATCACGCCGCCGATTGCACCGATGATTGTGGCCGCGCCAAGCGACGGGGTCAGCGGTTCGGCCGTGATGGACACCAGGCCAGCCAGAGCGCCGTTCAGCACCATGGTAAGGTCAGGCTTCTTGTAAAGAAGCTGTGTCAGGATCAGTGCCGCGATTGCACCACCGGCAGCCGCCGTGTTGGTGTTGGCAAAGATGCGCGAAACGTCCGCAACATCGCCCACGGTGCCCATTGCCAGCTGCGATCCGCCGTTAAAGCCGAACCAACCAAGCCACAGGATGAATGTCCCCAGCGTTGCCAGTGTCAGGTTGGAACCTGGCATCGGAATGACACGGCCTTCTTTGTTGTACTTGCCAAGGCGCGGCCCAAGGATGATGGCGCCCGTCAGAGCGGCCCAGCCACCGACCGAGTGAACAACAGTGGACCCGGCGAAATCGAGGAAGCCCATTTCGTCAAGGAAGCCACCGCCCCATTTCCAGGATGCCTGCAACGGATAGATCACTGCGGTCAGCGCGATCGTAAAGGCAAGGAACGGCCACAGTTTGATACGTTCGGCCAATGTACCCGAAACAATCGATGCTGTGGTTGCGCAGAACATCAACTGAAAGAAGAAGTCTGAACCAGTCGATGCATAGCTGTAATCGTCTGCGTTTTCTGCAGTCACGCCAACGGCTTCAAGAACACCGGGGCCCCAGACACCTGACAGGATACCGTCCACGGACCAAGTGCCCAGTGGATACATAAGGTTGTAGCCGATCAGATAGTAAAAGATCGCAGCCAGCGAAAAGAGCGCGATGTTCTTGGTCAACTGCATGGCCACGTTCTTGGAACGCACCAGGCCCGCTTCGAGCATCGCAAAACCAGCGGCCATCCAGAACACAAGGAAGCCGCCGACAAGGAACAGCAGAGAGTTCAAAATAAAGACACTGTCCGTCGACGCGTTTACGCCGGGTGTCGGACCGTCCTGTGCCAGACCAAGGCTCGGGACCGCGACGAATGCGGCGGCCAGCCCTAGTTTTGTAAGTGTTTTCATTTGCATTTCTTTTCCCCTCTTACCGCGATCACAGCGCGTCTTCGTTGGTTTCACCGGTGCGGACACGGACCGCCTGGGTGACATCCAGAACAAAGATTTTGCCATCGCCGATCTTGCCGGTTTTGGCTGTGTTGGTGATGGTTTCCACGACCTGATCGGCCATGGCCGCCGTGACGGCGATTTCGAGTTTGATCTTGGGCACGAAATTCACAGCGTATTCAGCGCCGCGATAGATTTCCGTGTGACCGGATTGCGAGCCGAAGCCCTTGATTTCTGTCACCATCATGCCGCGTACGCCGATTTCGGTCAGCGCTTCGCGGACCTCTTCCAGCTTGAACGGTTTGATCGTTGCAATGATGAGTTTCACTGTGATCCCCTTCCTAGGTGCGGGCGGGCCCCGCTGAATGTGCGCCTTCAACTAATCCGCGCCGCCGCCCGGCAGAAAGATTCGGCTGATTGAATCCTGTGCGGATCGACAGCGTGTGCTCAAATTTTGTGCGTTAACTCGGTAATGCACAATAATTGGGCATCACAAAAAGCGAGATGCGCTCGAAGCGGCCTCAACAACGGCTGCAACTGCCTGTATGGTGCCCGAAACAAACAGGCGCCGGGCAGGGCAGCATGAGTGAGTCTGGAAAACGTAAGCCACTGGTCGCGGACCGGCGGTATCCGTCCAAATCCGCAAAACCGACGGCCAAACGTGGCCCCGGTGCCGGGTCCGGTAAGGGTGGCACAGGCAAAGGCGGCGCGGGCGGCGGGCGGGGCAGCACACCTGCCAAACGCCGGAAAAGCCCGGCGAAACCAGCCAAACGCAAGGCCGCCAGCAAACGCAATCCGATTGTCGCAGCTTTTCTGCGGCTGTTGCGGTGGGTCTGGAGGATCATCTGGGGCCTGTCATGGCGCATGGGACTGATCGTCGGAATGATCATCCTGATGATGTCCGGGTTCGTTGCGATGAACCTTCCTGATTCCCAGGACCTGTTGGATGGGCGTGCGCGCGGATCGGTCACCCTGCTGGACGATCAGGGCGACGTATTCGCATGGCGCGGGGATCAATTCGGCGGGGTTGTGACCGCGCAATCCGTATCGCCGCATCTGCGCAATGCCATCGTCGCCACCGAAGACAAACGTTTCTATCGCCATTTCGGCGTGTCCCCGCGCGGCATTGCGGGGGCTGTGCGCATCAACATGCGCGAAGGGCGCGGGCCACTCGAAGGGCATGGCGGGTCCACGATCACCCAACAAACGGCGAAACTTCTTTGTCTTGGCGTGCCCTATGTCCCCGAAGATTGGAAGAACGAGGCAGCCTACGAAGCCGATTGCCGTCGCACGACGCTTTGGCGCAAAGCCAAAGAAGCGGTTTACGCCGTCGCGATGGAAATGCGTTATACCAAGGACGAGGTTCTGACGATCTATATGAACCGGGCGTTTCTGGGTGCCGGCGCACGCGGGTTCGAGGCGGCAAGCCAGCGGTATTTCGGCAAGTCGGCGACCAACGTCACCCCGGCCGAGGCCGCGATGCTGGCCGGATTGCTTAAGGCGCCAACGCGATATGCGCCCACCAACAATCTGGCCCGGTCCCAGGATCGTGCGGCTGTCATCATCGCATTGATGCACGACCAGGGATATCTGTCTGACAGCGCCGCACGCGATGCACGCGACAACCCCGCAAAACTGTCCGAAGCGGCCGAAGCCAAGGCGGGCGGGTATTTCGCGGATTGGGTGATGGCATCGGGACCTGATTTCCTGACACGGAAAACAACCGAGGATGTGATCATTCGCACCACGCTGGATCACCGAATTCAAACCGCCGCCGAAGAGGCGATGACCAAGATTTTTACCGACAAGGTGCGCGAAGGGTCCAAGGCCCAAGCCGCCATTGTGGTGATGAGCGCGGACGGCGCGGTGCGTGCCATGGTTGGCGGGCGCGAGGTCAAGCTTTCCGGTGGGTTCAACCGGGCAACCCAAGCGCTGCGTCAGACAGGTTCATCATTCAAACCATTCGTGTATGCCGCCGCGCTGGATTTGGGGCACAGCCCCTATGCCACGGTGCAGGATGAACCGCTGACCATCACCATTCCGGGGTCCGCGCCGTGGAGCCCGGAAAACTATGACCATAAATTCCGGGGCAAGGTGACCCTTGTTGATGCGTTGAAGAATTCGCTGAACATCCCGGCCGTGCGCGTCGCGCGCGAAGTCGGGCTGGACAATGTCCGCAAGATCGCCAGCGACTTTGGGATCAAGTCCGATCTCGCCGCCGGGCCTGCACTGGCGCTTGGCGTGTCGGAAAGCACCTTGGTCGAAATGGTTGGTGCCTATGCGGGTATTTTGAATGGCGGCTCTTCGGTGGAACCTTATGGGCTGGTCGAACTGACGCTTCAGGGGGAATCCGAACCGCTAATGGTGACCGAAGGCGGTATAGGGGAACGCGTCATTCGGGAAGCCGCGGCGCGCCAACTGATCTGGATGATGCGACAGGTCGTTCTGTCCGGCACGGGCGGGCGCGCCAATATCGACGGGCTTGAGGTGGCCGGAAAAACCGGAACGACACAAGCCGCGCGCGATGCGTGGTTCGTTGGCTTTTCTGCTGATTACGTTGCCGGTGTCTGGATGGGGTATGACGACAACACACCGCTGACGGGCGTCACGGGGTCCGGGCTTCCTGCCGAGATATGGCGCGAGACGATGGAACGGGTTCATGCGGGACAAGAACGCCATGCCCTGCCCATGCTGGCACCCGAACGCCCGCGCCAGACCATTTCGGAAACGCCGCGCACGGCCCCAAGACCACGCGAAAACCCGATTGAAAAGTTGCTTAAGGACCTATTGGGCAGCAACTGATCCGGCCAAGCGACTGCGGTGCGCTGTCATCTGAGCAACACGTCGGAACCAAACAACCCGGTTAGCCGGCGCGCTTCAAGGCCTCGGTCAGGCGGGCGATGTCGCCACCATTGGCGTCCAGCATCGCGCCAATCTCGGTCCGTTCGCTCAATCGCATCGACACGCCTTCGATCAGCATATCGAAAAACAGCGGCCTGCCCGATTTGTCCGACACCATGAAACGCAGATCAAATGGTGAGCGCCCCTGTAGATATGCGGTCGCAGAGACCTCTTGCCAGGTTTTCACCGTTTTCACAGATTCAACGGCGATTTTGCCGCCAATGAATTCACGGAACCGTTTGCCGTATTTGCGGCCGATGTACCCTTGAAACGCACGGGTGTACGCCGCGATTTGCGAAGAACTGAACCGCCGGGCATCCGCGCCAAGACAGGATCGCGCAATAATGTTCACATCCGCATATTTCACAAAGATGGCTTCGAAATCGCGGATCATCGCGGCTTCGGATTTGCCCGAAGCAATGACGCCGTTGATCGCAGCGACCAGTTTGTCCACCAGTGACTTTGCCGTTTGCCCGCTAAGCGCGGCGGCCTGACGCGGCAGCAGCGCGGTTGCGCCCAAAGCGGCCAGTCCGAACATAAAAGCGCGGCGTGTGGGTTTATTCGGAATAAGGGTCTTCATAGGGATTACTTGCTCCATACGAATCTAAGTAGGGATCGCTTCCCGCTTCGTCACCCCCCAGTTCGAAACGGCGCTTTTGAAGATAGGCATTGCGTGTCTGCGCATAACTATCCGCACTGTCATAAAGCACGCTATCAAAGGTGTTCATGAACCTGCCACGCACCCCAATGCGTTCAACCAATCGTGATCCGGTTCCTGCATATTTGTAAGGCGCCGGCACGATCACCCGCAGTGGATTGGTGAAAAAATCGGCAACACGGCCGGCCAAATCACGCTGAGTGGATGGCCCCATCATGGGCAATTCCAGATAGGCCCCCTCGCCCACCTGCCAGAAATGCAGGGTTTCACCGAAATCCGTATCGCGCGCCGGAACACCGTTCATACCCGCAACATCAACCAGCCCGCCCAGACCGAGCGTCGTGTTCAAAACGAACCGCAACGTGTTCACCAGCGCGTCTTCGCCATTCATCTGAAGCAGGTTGTTCACGATCATGCCCGGCGTCTGAAAATTCACGCTAAAGTTGGAAATACTGTCCCTCAGCCCAGGGGGCACATGTTCGTTGTACCCAATGGCCAAAGGGCGCAAAACTGCGCGATCCACGGCCTTGTTGCGTTCGTGAATGCGGCGGTTCGTCTTCTCATACGGGTCAAAAACACCGTCCGGCCCGACCGGACCCGTCGTCGTGCAGGCGGTCAGGAAAACCGGAATTGCCAAAACGGCGAGGAACCGCGCAAGTATGGCGGCAATCGTTTTTGGATCACGCTGCGATAATGTTGATGACAATGGATCTTCCACGTTATTCTGCTAATGCTGGCCATCGAAACGATACCCGCATCACGGGATGGATGATAGGCGACGACTCGCCCCTTCTCTGCCTTCGATGTAGGATGCACGACATTTTTTCAAGGCCGTGGTTCATTGCAGCGGCAAACAATATTGAAAGACAGGCGCAATCATGCCGAAGGCAACGACGAATATCGACAAGGGGCTGAACGAACTTCGCGCGGCGCGGCGCGAAAGCCGATCATTGTATTGGGCCGCTGCGCTTTTCAGCATGTTTGCCAATATTCTGATGCTGACCGGCCCGCTCTACATGCTTCAGGTCTATGACCGCGTTCTCAGCTCTCGGTCGGTTGCGACGCTGGTGGCATTGACGTCGATCGTGGCGTTTCTGTTCCTGATCATGGGCATACTGGACTTTGCGCGCGCACGAATCCTGTCACGGGTCGGGGCGCGGTTTCAGGCCCGTCTGGACAAACGTGTGTTCAACGCCGTCGTGCGTCGGTCTGCCTTGCGGTCGGATCAGGTCGCGGCAACAGGTTTGAAAGACCTGGAATCGATCCGCCGTCTGCTGACCTCGCCCGCGTTGATCGCCTTGTTTGATATGCCGTGGACTCCGATCTTTCTGGCCGGAATTTCCTTGTTCCATCCTTGGTTGGGCATACTTGCGCTGGTTGGCGGCGCTTTGCTGGTGGTGCTGACGATCCTGAACCAATGGATGTCCAGCCGCCCCCAATCCGATGCGATGCGCGCCACCGTTCAATCGGAACTGATGACCGAACAATTGCGCAATGAATCCGAAATGCTTCAGGCGATGGGGATGCGGGATTCGGCGTTCAGCCGCTGGTTGCAAACCCGCAATCTGGCCCTGAAAACCCAGTTGAAAAGTTCGGACGTGGGGGGGACATTTTCGGCGCTGACCAAAACGTTCCGCCTGTTCCTGCAATCGGCCATGTTGGGCCTGGGCGCGTATCTGGTGTTGCAGGGTGAATTGTCGCCCGGTGCGATGATCGCCGGTTCAATCCTGATGGGGCGCGCCCTGGCCCCGATCGAAATGGCCATTGGCCAATGGTCAACGGTTCAGAACGCATCAAAGGGCTGGCAGAACCTTGGGCAATTGCTGACCGAGGTGCCACCAGAAGAGGCAAGAACAGCCCTGCCTGCCCCCAAGGCCAAGCTGGACGTGGTTCAGGCCACTGTCGTGCCGCCCGGTGAATCCGTCGCGGCATTGCGGCTTGTTTCGTTTTCCGTGCAACCGGGTCAGGCGGTTGGCGTGATCGGACCATCCGGGGCGGGCAAATCGACCCTTGCGCGGGCCCTGACGGGTGCCTGGCGGGTCGCGGGTGGCAAAATCCGGTTGGATGGCGCTGCGCTTGATCAATATGATCCGTCCGACCTGGGCCGCTATATCGGGTATCTGCCACAGCGGGTGCAGTTGTTTGACGGCACGATTGCCGAAAACATCGCCCGCCTCAGCCCGCAACGCGATGACGCCAAGATCGTCGAAGCCGCCCGGCTGGCCGATGCCCATGACATGATCCTGAAACTGCCCGAAGGGTATGACACCCGCGTCACCGCCAATGGTGGCCGCCTGTCGGGCGGACAGATCCAACGGATCGGATTGGCGCGGGCGATGTACGACAGCCCCGTCATCCTTGTGCTGGATGAACCCAATTCCAACCTGGACAACGAAGGCAGCCAGGCGCTGAACAATTCCATTCGCCTGCTTAAGGAACGCGGTTGTTCGGTGCTGATCATGGCGCACCGTCCTGCGGCCATTCAGGAATGTGACCTGTTGTTGATGCTGGAAAACGGCAGCCGCGCCGCGTTTGGCCCAAAGGATGATGTCCTGCGCGAAGTTGTGACGAACCACAAACAAATCCAAACGGCCAAGGGCCCGGGAGGTGTGCAATGAGCAACCCAGATCAACCCGGTGCCAAGGCTGAAAAAGAAGGCCGCTGGTCCGCCGCATCGCCTCTGACCATCGGATTCCTGTCGCTTCTCGCGCTTGTCGGGGGGTTCGGCACTTGGGCGGCGACCAGCGAACTGACCGGCGCGGTCATCGCCGCTGGCCGCATCGAGGTGGACAGCAACCGGCAGGTCGTTCAGCACCCGGATGGCGGGCTGGTGGGCGCGGTTCTGGTGGATGATGGCCAATATGTCGAAGCCGAAGAAGTCCTGATCCGGCTGGACGCGGATGCGTTGAAATCGGAACTGGCCATCACCGAAGGCCTGCTGTTCGAACTCATGTCCCGGCGCGGCCGTCTTGAGGCGGAACGTGACGCCGCCGACGTGATCACCTTTGATCCGCTGTTGATCACTGCTGCCGAAACCCACCCCGATGCCGGTGATCTGATGGATGGACAGGTCCGCCTGTTCGAAGCGCGCAACGACAGCATGGCGCGCGAGGTTGAACAGCTGAATAAACGGCGCAGTCAGATCGCAAGCCAGATCGACGGATATGATGCGCAAAGTGCCGCGCTTGAGGAACAATTGGCGTTGATCGAACAGGAACTTGCCAGCCAGCAAAGCCTGTTGGACCGCGGGCTTGCCCAGGCGGCGCGGGTTTTGGGCCTGCAACGCGAACGGGCCCGTCTGTTTGGGTCTGTCGGGGAATTGAAGGCCGGGCGCGCCCAATCCGAAGGACGCATGACCGAAATTGATCTTGAGGTTCTCAAGCTGAACACGCGGCGGCGCGAAGAGGCGATCACCCGGTTGCGTGATCTTCAGTACCGCGAGCTGGAGCTGGCCGAACAGCGCCGGTCGCAATTGCAACGGATCGCGCGGTTGGAAATCAAGGCACCCGCATCCGGCATTGTCTATGGGCTAAAGGTGTTCAACACGCGCGAGGTGATCCGCCCTGCCGAACCCGTGCTTTATATCATGCCCCAGGACCGCCCGCTGTTGATTGCCGCGCAGGTCGATCCAACCAGCATTGATCAGGTGCATGTCACACAACAGGTGCTGTTGCGGTTTTCCGCGTTTGATCAAAGCCAGATGCCAGACTTCTTCGGCACGGTCACCCAGGTATCCCCGGACGCCTTTTCGGATCAGGACGGTTTGCGCAGCTATTACCGGGTCGAGATCCAGATCGACGAAAACGAATTGTCCAAACTGACAGGCGATCAAACGCTTTTGCCCGGCATGCCAGCCGAGGCGTATATCACCACCGGCGAACAATCCCCGCTGGATTACCTGATCAAGCCGTTCATGGTCTATTTCAGCCGGGCATTCCGCGAGACCTGATCCGCGTCGCGCGGGCCAGAAACCGGTTGCAATCCCACCCCCTGCGCTTAGCGTCCGGGGCGATACCTTTTGCCGACGGAGGCCGCAATGACTAACCCCATCGAAACCAAACTTGCCGAAATGGGCATCACCCTGCCCGAGGCATCCGCACCCGCCGCGAATTATGTTCCCTTTGTTCAGGTCGGGGATATCCTGTTTGTTTCGGGTCAGGTTTCGATGGCCGATGGCAAGTTGATCCAGGGCAAGGTCGGTGAAGACATGAGCGTCGAAGACGGTGTCGCAGCCGCGCGCACCTGTGCCATTGGCCTGCTCACGCAGGTCAAAGCGGCGTGCGGCGGGGATCTGTCGCGTCTGAAACGGGCGGTCAAGCTGACCGGGTTCGTGAATTCCGGCCCCGATTTTGGTGATCAGCCAAAGGTGGTGAATGGCGCGTCTGACTTCCTGGTCGAGGTGTTGGGCGACGCCGGTCGGCATTCGCGGTCGGCCGTGTCGGCCGGGGCGCTGCCCTTTGGCGTGGCCGTCGAAATCGAAGGCATTTTTCAGATCACCTGAAACGGGGCTGCGTCATGAATGTTCCGCCCCTTCCAGCATCGTTCCTGCGCGCGCCCTTGGCGCATCGCGCGTTGCATGACATTGCCGCAGGCCGCCCCGAAAACTCGCGCGAGGCGATCAAGGCGGCCATCGCCGCAGGCTATGGGATCGAGATTGATCTGCAATTGTCCAGTGATGGACAGGCGATGGTGTTTCACGATTACGATCTGGAACGCCTGACAGGTCGTCCCGGTGCCGTGCGCCAGATCAGCGCCGGGGATTTGGGCCAGATCGCGTTGACGGGTGGCGCGACCGGCATTCCGACATTCACCGAGGTGCTAAAGATCGTCGCGGGGCGCGTGCCGCTTTTGGTTGAGGTCAAAGATCAGGATGGCGCGCTTGGGCCCGGCGTTGGCCGTCTGGAAGAAGCGGCGGCAAAGGCGGTTCAGGGATACACCGGGCCGCTGGCCTTCATGTCGTTCAATCCGCATTCCGTGCGCGCCTTGGCGGGGTTGGCGCCTGATGTGCCGCGCGGCATCGTGACCTCGGCCTATCGGCCCGCCGACTGGATGCTGGTGCCCGCCCCGACACGCGTACGCTTGCGGGGCATTCCCGACATCGAAGGGTCAGGGGCGGCGTTCATCAGCCACGAGGCCAATGACCTGACCCGCCCCCGTGTCAGCGCATTGCGCGCCCAAGGGGTGACAATACTGTGTTGGACCATCCGATCCGCCGAAGAAGAGGCCGAGGCGCGAAAGGTGGCCCAGAATGTCACCTTTGAAGGTTACGCCGCCGCGATCCCAAGGTAAGTTCGTCTTGATCCGCCATGACTTTGGCCCAGATTCAGGCGTATGCACCAGCCGATGAACGATCTGATCGAAATTCACGTTTTGCCCGGCCTGTCCGATGTGTCAGAGGCCGATTGGGATGCCTGTGCCTGTCCTGAAACCGCGGACGGCGGGCGGCCGGTGGACCCGTTCACAACCTATCGGTTTCTCAAGGCGCTCGAAGACAGCGGATCGGTCGGAGGCGGCACCGGCTGGGATCCCCGCCACCTTGCCGCCTATCGGGGGTCCGACCTGATCGGCGTCGCGCCGCTCTATGTCAAATCGCACAGCCAGGGCGAATACATCTTTGATTTTTCATGGGCGCATGCGTTCGAAAACGCGGGCGGTCAATATTACCCAAAGCTGCAAATCGCGGTGCCATTCACCCCGGCCAGTGGCCGGCGTTTCCTGACCCGTCCGGGCGAAGAGGTGGCCGGTGTAAACGCTCTGGTTCAGGGGGCGGTGAAACTGGCATCGGACAACCAACTTTCGTCTCTGCATATCACCTTTTGCACCGAAGCCGAGGCACTGGCCGGTACGGCCATGGGGCTGATGCACCGGGTATCCCAACAATTCCATTGGCTGAACGACGGATACGCGGATTTCGACGGTTTCCTCGCCTCTTTGTCCTCGCGCAAGCGCAAGACAATCCGCAAGGAACGCGCCAGGGCCAACGATTTCGGCGGCACCATCCACATGCTAAGTGGCGATCAGATCGAACCGCAC
This sequence comes from Pseudooceanicola sp., assembly GCA_050633485.1. Taxonomy (GTDB): domain Bacteria; phylum Pseudomonadota; class Alphaproteobacteria; order Rhodobacterales; family Rhodobacteraceae; genus Pseudooceanicola. The sequence continues at coordinate 40,226 of JBOEGP010000003.1, read as the reverse complement.
CACTGGGACGCGTTCTGGGATTTTTATCAGGACACCGGAAGCCGCAAATGGGGCACGCCATATCTGACGCGGCACTTCTTTGACATTGCCCATGAAACCCTGCGCGATGACATCCTTTTGGCGATGTGCCATCGCGACGGTCAGGACGTGGCCGGTGCATTGAACTTCATCGGGCGCGAAACCCTGTTCGGCCGATATTGGGGCGCGTTGGAACACCACGATTGTCTGCATTTTGAGGCCTGTTATTACCGCGCCATCGACTATGCCATCGCCCATGGCATGGCGCGGGTCGAAGCAGGGGCACAGGGCGAACACAAGCTGGCGCGCGGATACCTTCCAACCCAGACGCATTCGTTGCACTGGGTCAGCGAACCCGGCTTTGCGCGCGCGGTTGAAACATTCCTGGATCAGGAACGCCGCGCCATCGAACAGGACATCGAGGTGTTGACCGCCTATGGCCCCTTCCGACGCGACAAGAGAGAGGAACAGGATTGATGGAATTGTTGTCCGACACCGCCCGAAAAACCCTGATCGAACCGCTTTTGGAAACCGGTTGGCAATGGGCCGAAGGGGTTGACGCAATCACCAAGACATTCGTGTTCCAAGACTTTCCCGAAGCCTTTGCTTTCATGACCCGCGCGGCATTGTGGGCGGAAAAATGGGATCATCACCCTGATTGGTCCAACACTTATGCGCGCGTGACAGTGCGTTTGACCACGCATGATGTTGGCGGATTGTCGGCGCTGGATGCCAAACTTGCCCGCAAATTTGATCAACTGGTGGACCACTGATGCAAGAGCTTTTGACGACCGAAATCTGGAACGGCAAGACCCTCGGCGATCTGTTGACGCTTGACGTCCTGGCGGCCCTGGTTGGCAATATTCTGGCCGCAATGGCCATTGTGACCATCGGCTTTATCGTGTCGGCGTGGGCCAACCGGCGGATCACCTTATTGGCCAAACGCCACGCCCGGCTGGATGACACGCTTTTCAATTTCTTTGGATCACTTGCGCGCTATGCGATCCTTGGTTTCACGTTCCTGTTTGTCCTGAACGCCTTTGGCGTCCAAACGACAAGCTTTGTCGCCGTCATCGGTGCGGCGGGCCTGGCGATTGGTCTTGCCCTTCAGGGCACGCTGTCAAACGTCGCGGCAGGCGTGATGCTGATCCTGTTCCGCCCCATCAAAATCGGTGATTTTGTCGGCGTGGCGGGTGAAAATGGCACGGTAAAGGACATCACGTTGAACTTTACCGAACTGGCCAGCGCGGGAAACGTTCAGGTCATCATTCCCAATTCCAAGGTTTGGGGCAACACGATCACCAACTTTTCGACCTATCCGACGCGCCGGGCCGAATGGACGTTTGGCGTCAGCTATGACAGCGATCTCAAGCTGGCCGAAACGATCATCCGCGACACGGTCACCATTGATCCGCGCGCGCACGTCGACCCGGCACCCTTTGTGCAGGTGAACAACCTCGGCGACAGCTCGGTCGATTTCCTTGTCCGCGTGTGGTGCGACGCGTCGGATTTCTTTGCCTATCAGGCCGATATGAAACGCGCGGTGAAAGAGGCGCTGGACAAAGGCGGTGTTAGCATTCCGTTCCCGACCCGCACGCTTGTCATCGAACAGACCGACGACATATCACCGGTCGATGCGGCTGGCGTGGCCAAGTGACCGGCGGGTGCCCCACCGTCCGGGGTGCACAGCGGTCAGGCCACTGATCGCCGTACTACTTGTGATTTGACCTCGGCTGTGGACCGCCCTATGCTTTCGTATAGGTTTGACGCATCCCCATTTCGTCGGCCTGTTCCAAATGCCACAAACCCTGTGGCACATCCGGGCAGACAGGTTGGCAATTTTGGCCGCCTTGTCCGCCCGGAAACTTGGGTTAAATCACATCGCGTCCAGCATGGTTTCGGCGGCGGAAATGTTGCATTCCGGGCCCGGAGCTTCGATGTTCAACTGGGTGACGATCCCGTCTTCGATCAACATCGCATACCGCTTTGACCGTTCCATGAAGCCAACGGCCGGCGCACTGAAATTCATCCCGATGGCCGTGGTGAATTCGGACATGCCATCGGCCAGCATGGTGATGCCGCCCTTGCTTGCCCCCAGGGTTTCGTCCCAGGCTTTCATGGCGAAACAATCGTTGACCGCGACGCAGATCACCTCGTCAACGCCCTTTTCGGCCAGCTTTTCGCGGTTGCGCATAAAGCTGGGCACATGCGCAGTGGAACACGTGCCGCTGAATGCCGCGGGAACGCCAAAGACAACAACCTTGCGCCCGGCAAGCTTGTCCGCCATCTGGACGGGTTGCGGTTTATCGCCAGAGGTTTCTAGCAACATTGCGTCGGGTACTTTATCCCCTTGGGAAATTGTCATGCTGTATCCTGTTGATATGAGTGCGCGTTCGTTGTGCTTCGTGATGACGACGATATAGGCTAGGCGCAGGCAAGGACCAGTGGGAAACGAAAGGCAAGCACATGGCACACACAGTTGTCATCGGTGCCGGGCAGGCGGGCGCGGCCCTTGTTGCGCGGTTGCGCAAGCAAGGCGACACAGGCCAGATCACCCTGATCGGGGAGGAACCTGTTCCCCCCTATCAACGCCCGCCCCTGTCCAAAGCGTATCTTTTGGGCGACATGGCGGCCGAACGGCTGTTTCTGCGCCCTGCCGCCTTTTACAAGGACAACGACATCACCTTGCGACCCGGCGCACATGTCGGCGCGATTGATCCCGGCACGCGGGTGATCACACTCAGCGACGGGGGAACGCTGGCTTATGACCGCCTGGCGCTGACAACCGGGTCAACGCCGCGCCGCCTGCCCGGCACAATCGGGGGCGACCTGCCCGGCGTTTTCACCATGCGATCCCTTGCCGATGCCGATGCAATGCGACCCTATCTTCTGGCCGGAAACCACCTGCTGGTCATAGGCGGAGGATATATCGGGCTCGAAGCGGCGGCCGTCGCGGCCAAATCCGGCCTCAAGGTTACCCTGGTTGAGGCATCCAGCCGTATTCTGGGCCGTGTTGCCGCACCGGAAACGGCCGATTGGTTTCGCGCATTGCATCAGGCGCATGGGGTCAACATCCTGGAATCCACCGGCCTGACGCGGCTGACGGGCGACACCCATGTCACCGGGGCCATCCTGTCAGACGGGGCTGAAATCACCTGCGATTTTGCATGTGTCGGCATTGGCGTCACGCCGAACACGGCCTTGGCCGAAACCGCCGGACTGACCATCGACAACGGCATCGCAACTGATGCCCACGGCCAAACCTCGGACCCGGCGATCTGGGCGGCGGGCGATTGCGCCTCGCTCCCCTATCGCGGCCAGCGCATACGCCTTGAATCCGTGCAAAACGCCATCGATCAGGCCGAAGCGGTGGCCGACAACATGCTGGGCGCGCAGGCGGAATACGTGCCCAAACCGTGGTTCTGGTCCGATCAATACGACGTGAAATTGCAAATCGCCGGGTTGAACACAGGCTATGACCGGGTGATCACACGCCCCGGTGACGCGCAATCCGTGTCGTTTTGGTATTACAACGGCGACACGCTTCTCGCAGTCGACGCCATGAATGATCCGCGCGCCTATATGACCGGAAAACGCCTGATCGAAAGCGGCCAAAGCCCCGACTCATCCCTTGTCGCCGACCCCGCGACGCCGCTCAAATCCCTGCTCACCGCATGAGGATCATCGCAGGCGACTGGCGCGGCCGCCCGCTTGCAGCCCTTGGCAAAGGCGACGCCGGCGCACATTTGCGCCCAACCACCGACCGGGTGCGCGAAAGCCTGTTTTCCGCCCTCGCCGGTGGGCGCTACGGCGATCCGCTTACCGACGCAGTCACGCTCGACCTCTTCGCGGGCACCGGTGCCCTTGGGCTGGAATCCCTCTCTCGCGGCGCCGCTCACACCACCTTTGTCGATGACGGTCGCGCCGCTCTGCGCCTGATCCGCCAAAACATCGCCACCCTCAACGCGACCGAATGCACCCGCGTCATCGCCCGCGATGCCCGCCGCCTGCCGGCAAACGAAGGTCCACCTGCCACACTTGTGTTCCTTGATCCCCCTTACGGAAAATCTCTCGGCCTGCCTGCCCTTTGCGCGGCGCAATCCGGCGGCTGGATTGCCCCCAACGCCCTGATCGTCTGGGAGGAGGCCACCGAACAATCCGCCCCGCCGGGCTATACCAAACACGATGCCCGCCGCTACGGCGACAGCTGGATCACCTTCCTCACCCACCAATGAAAACGGCGGCACATGCTGCGCCGCCGCCCCCTCTTCATCTTTCCATAAATACTTCGGGGGTGCGGGGGCAGAGCCCCCGCGACGTCCCCTCAGACAAAGGCCTGCAGCCCGGTCTGCGCACGCCCCAGGATCAGCGCATGAACATCATGCGTCCCCTCATAGGTATTCACCGTCTCAAGGTTCGCAGAATGGCGCATCACCTTGTATCCAATCTGAATGCCATTGCCGCCGTGCATGTCCCGCGCCAGCCGCGCGATATCCAGCGCCTTGCCGCAATTGTTGCGCTTGATGATCGACACCATCTCGGGGGCGGCGCGCGCCTGGTCAAACAGCCGCCCGACCCGTAGCGACGCCTGAAGCCCCAGGGCAATCTCGGTCTGCATATCCGCCAGTTTCTTCTGGAAAAGCTGCGTGCCCGCCAGCGGCTTGCCGAATTGCGTGCGATCCAACCCGTATTGGCGCGCCTGGAACCAGCAATCTTCTGCTGCGCCCATCACACCCCAACCGATGCCGTAACGCGCGCGGTTCAAACAGCCGAACGGTCCTTTCAACCCGGACACATGCGGCAACAACGCCTCTTCGCCGACTTCGACATTCTCCAGCACAATTTCGCCGGTGATCGACGCACGCAGGGACAGTTTGCCGCCAACCTTCGGCGCACTCAGACCCTTCATGCCTTTTTCCAGCACGAAACCACGGATCGCACCGTCATGGGCATCCGACTTGGCCCAGACAACAAACACATCCGCGATCGGCGCATTCGAAATCCACATCTTGGCGCCATTCAGAACATAGCCGCCATCGGTCTTGGTGGCGCGCGTCTTCATGCCGCCGGGATCCGATCCGGCTTCGGGTTCGGTCAGACCGAAACAGCCAATCCACTCACCGCTGGCAAGCTTGGGCAGGTATTTCATCCGCTGCTCTTCCGACCCATAGGCATAGATCGGATACATCACGAGGCTGGATTGCACCGAACACATCGACCGAAACCCACTGTCCACGCGCTCAACCTCGCGCGCGACAAGGCCGTAGGACACGTAATTTGCACCAATCCCGCCATATTGTTCGGGAACCGTGACGCCAAGAATGCCCTGTTCGCCCATTTCCGCAAAAATCGACGGGTCAACGCCTTCTTCCATATACATCTGTTCGACACGCGGCATCAGTTTTTCCTGACAGAACGCGTGGGCGCTGTCGCGGATCATGCGTTCATCTTCGTCAAGCTGATCGTCGATCAGGAACGGATCGTCCCACGAAAACGACGACATGTTGGGGCGATCTTTGTCCTTGATAACCGGACGGTCTGGGTTGGTCATGTGATCCTCCTGTTGGGCGAACGAAAATCCCGCCCGATTGAACTGGGGCGGACCCTAGTGCCCCGTTGGTTTTATTGCTAACGAGGAATTCGATAGAACCGATTACAAAAACGCATCAACTGAACTTACATGCCCGAACATTTCATACCAACCATCCGCGAACTTGAAGCGTTTTGCGAATTGGCGCGAAGCGGAACCACCCATTTGACCGCCCGGCGCGTCAACCTAAGCCAAACAGCCGTCAGCCGGTCCATCCGCACGCTTGAGGACCGGTTGGGCGTGTCCCTGTTCCTGCGGGAACGCCAGCGCATGACGCTGTCGGATGCCGGGCGCGCGTTCCTGCCCAAGGCGCAGGCGCTTCTGGTAGATCTGAACGCCGCGGCGGTTGGGGTAATGGCCTTTGGCGGGCAATCAACGGTGTTGCGGATTGCGGTTTTGCCCACATTCGGCCGGGCCTGGCTGATCCCGCGCCTTGGCACGTTTTTGTCCGCCGCACCGGGCACCAGCGTGGATGTTGCGGCCCGGTTGTCCCCCATCGATTTTCGCAACGATCCCTTCGACCTTGCGATCCAGCGGTCACAACATCGCAGCGGCGATGCCCATCATTTGCGCCTGCTGGACGAAACCCTGGTGGCCGTCGCATCGCCGTCCCTGGTCGGGCAAAAGGTGTTAAGCGATCAGGATCTGTTGACTCTGCCGCTGTTGCAGCAAATGACCCGCCCGACATTGTGGCTTGATTGGTTCCGTCACGCACAGCTTGACCCCCGGCGCATTCTGCGCGGCGCGCGGTTTGAACATTTCGACATGGTGATTGATGCCGCTATCGCAGGTATGGGCGTCGCCCTTGTCCCCGAAGTGCTGACCCGCGAACCGTTGCGGCAAGGCAAGTTGATCCGCGCCTCGCAACGCGAGGTGGAGTCGGGCCAGGCCTATACGCTGATCTATCCGGACCGGTCCGAGTCGATGCCCCAATTCATCCGTTTCCGCGCGTGGATTCGGGCCGAACTCGAAGGGATATGGGCCTGATTTCGCCGGGGCGCGGAAACCTTATGTTCACAATCCGGTGATAGGCGCGACATCCCTGCCACAGTCTTTGGATCTCGAACACAGAGCGCGGCCTCCTGCACTGTTTCTTTTCCGAAAACTATCCAATACCAGATCCATTGATTTAAGCATGGGAGCTGCCCCACCATGACCACACGTCGCAATTTTCTGACCACAGCCGCCGCAGGAGCGGCCGCGCTGACCTTGCCTGTGCCGGCATTTGCACAGGTCAAACGCAACATCCTTGCCAAGACCGAAGTGACCATTTCGTCGGCGTACCAGCCCGGCGAAATCGTTGTCGTGCCTGCGGCCTATTTCCTTTACTACGTGACCGCCCCCGGCAAGGCACTGCGTTACGGCATAGCCGTGGCCAAGCCCGGCCTTGGCTGGCAAGGCAAAGCGTTGATCAAACGCAAGGTTGAATGGCCCACATGGCGCCCGACCGACGAAATGATCGAACGCGACCCGGCCCATTACGGCAAGTTCAAAGACAACGACGACCGCATGGAAGGCGGGCCAAACAACCCGCTCGGCGCGCGGGCGATGTATCTTTACGAGGGCAACAAAGACACTTACGTCCGCATCCACGGCACGATCGCCCCGTCCAGCATTGGCCGGCGCGCATCGTCAGGGTGTTTCCGAATGCTGAACGAAAACGTCATCGACCTATACGACCGGGTTCCACTCGGCACCACGGTGACGGTACTCTGACGCGCAAGTCGCGAACGAGGGACAAGGAACGGGCGGCCCCTTGATCGGTGCCGTCCGTTTCGTTTTTGCCGCCCTGGTTCTGTTCAGGTTTTGCAGGGGCATTGGGTAAGTTTCAGCCGAACGCAGTCCGGCTTGCCCGGCACCATGCATGGCCGAATGACGACGGCCCGAAATCCTTTCAGGCCCGCGCCGCGGTCTGCTGGCGCACCCATTCGACAATCTGGTTGGCGGGCATCGCGCCGGATTTGCGGGCGATCTCTTTTCCGCCGCGATAAATCACCATCGTCGGGATACCGCGAATGCCTTGGGACGCGCCTGCATTCGGGTGCTGTTGCGTGTCCACCTTGGCCAATCGCGCCTGCCCGGCCAAAACTTTGGCCGCTTGCGCGAATTGCGGGGCCATCGTGCGACAGGGGCCACACCATGGCGCCCAGAAATCCACGACCAGGGGAACCTCATCGCGCCGGGATGCTTTCGCCAGCGTCGCCGCGTCAACTTCGATCGGTTTGGCGGCAATCAGCGGTGCGCCGCATGTGCCGCATTTCGGTCCTGCGCCCAACTTGTCCTGCGGCACATTGTTTGCCTGAGCACACTCAAGACAGATGATTTTGTGTCCGGCCATCTGACCCTCCATTCACATTCCTCAAACGATATATGTTGTTCACGTCATTCCTCAACCCCAAAGGGGGTTGAACCGGCTTGACCCTGCCCCGGCGCACAGCATTATCTGTCGGCAATGGTCGCGCGCATCCTTAAAATCATTCCGGTCCTTGCCCTGTCGCTTGTCGCGGCCTGTTCCACCCTGCCGACCCCGCAAGAGGCGGACGTGATGCCGCTGGTGCATGATGGGAACGCCCGCAAGGGGATGAAACGGGCGGTTGTCGTGATACCGGGTGCCTTGGCGTCGGTTGGGTTGTTCGAACCGGTCCTTGACTGGAATGTGCCCGATGGTGCCGTGCTCGCCTATCGGTTTCCGGGGCTGGACGGGCTGAAACTTGACCATAGGCTGGCCATTCCCGAGGCGGGCGAATTGATCGCAGACACCCTGGACCGCCTAAAGGTCCAAGAGGTTTATTTGATTGGATTTTCCACCGGCGGCCCCGTCGCCCTTGAGGCGGCCAGCCGGATAAAAGGCAAAAAAGTCAGTGTTGCGCTGGTGTCTTCGGCCGGACCATTCCCATCGGGGGTCAACGCGTCAATCAAAGGGGTCTTTGACGTGGCCAAGGCGTTCATTCGATCAGGCGGCAAGTCGATGGATGAGGCATGGCTGGAAAACTATCGGACCCTTCTTTATGGGCGCGGCCATTTTTCCAAAGGCAAAACAGCAAGGAAAAGCCGGAAACTGGCCGAACGCCAGCGCGGAAACCTGCGCACCCCCAAGGGCAAGATGACATTGGCCCACACATCCGACCTGCTGACATGGACTCTGCCCCGTGACGGCGGGTTGGCCGACGCAAGGATCGGCGTGTTCCACGGAAGCGCGGATTCGATTTTTTCGATTGAGGATACGCGCAAATTCGCCGGGCAGATTCCGGCGGACGGAATCAAGGTATACGATGGCCAAGGGCATCTGTTGTTCATCACCGCCCCAACCCTTTGGAACGACATTCGCTGGTTCTTTGGGCTGGCCAAGGGCGGCTGACACGTGGGCGGGCGGTTAATCCACCTCCGCCACCAACCGCAGAACGACCGGCCCGATCGCCCCGACTATGCGTGACACGCCCTGTGCATTCGGGTGCAGCCCATCCGCCTGCATCCAACGGCGCGCGGCACCCGGATCACCGTCTGCTGCCAAGGCTTCAAAGAAGTTTTCGATCAACAGAGTGCCGTATTTCGCGGCGAGGTCGGGAAATATCGCATCAAAGTCGCGTTTGTATTCCGGGCCGTAATTCCCGGATGCCGGCAAACCGATCAACAGAACAGGAAGCGCGCGGTCCTTGGCCACCGCAAGGATCGCATCAAGGTTGGCCCGGCTGATCGCCGGATCTATGCCGCGTAGCACGTCGTTTCCGCCCAGTTCCACGATCATCGCATCGACATCGGGTGTCAGGGACCATTCCACGCGGTTGCGCGCGCCTTGGGTTGTGTCGCCCGACACGCCTGCGTTGATAACCCGCACATCAGCGCCGTTTTCACCCAACCAAGCCTGCAATTGCGGCACAAGCCCATCTTCGGTCGGAAGGCCGTAACCATGGGTTAAACTGTCACCCAGGGCCAACACTGTGACCTCATCCGCGGCCACAGGCAGGGCCAGAATGCAAAGGATTGCAGCCATCACCTTGCGGCGCAGCGCCCCGCGCCCATATGAAACAGAGCGCGACAGGCAAAGGGCCACCCAGATGAATGATGCGATCATGTCCCTGACGGACACCCGACTTTCCCTTGATGGCAATGCGGGCCGGGTCGATATTCTGCATGGCATTACGCTGGACGTGATGCGTGGCGAAACACTGGGTCTGGTCGGGCCTTCGGGATCGGGCAAATCATCGCTCCTTATGCTGATGGGCGGGTTGGAACGCGCCACCGGCGGAACGATCATGGCCCTTGGCCATGACCTTACCGCGATGAACGAAGACGCGCTCGCCCGCTTTCGCAGAGATCATATGGGGGTGGTGTTTCAATCCTTCCACCTTATTCCCACAATGACCGCTTTGGAAAATGTCGCAACACCGCTTGAACTGTCCGGCGCGCCCGATGCCTTTGCCCGGGCCAAGGCGGAATTGGAGGCCGTCGGGCTGTCACACCGCATGGGCCACTACCCCAGTCAGATGTCGGGCGGCGAACAACAGCGCGTGGCGCTGGCCCGCGCGTCGGTGACCCGGCCGGAAATCCTGTTGGCGGATGAACCGACCGGCAATCTTGATGGTACCAACGGTGAGGCGATTATCGACCTGTTGTTCGGCCTGCGCGACCGTCACGGCGCGACCCTCATTCTGGTCACACATGCCCATGACCTTGCGGCGCGATGTGACCGGGTGGTGCGCCTGAACGATGGGCGTTTGTCGTCCAGCGTGGGCGACGCGCCCGTCGTCGCCGGGGCAACCGCATGAGCCTGCGCATTTCCGCCCGCCTTGCCATGCGGGAATTGCGCGGCGGCCTGCGTGGTTTCCGCATCCTGATCGCCTGTCTTGCCCTAGGTGTTGCCGCCATTGCCGGTGTGGGCAGCGTGCGTTCCGCGATCGAAGCGGGATTGGCACAAGAGGGGGCCGCGCTGCTGGGGGGCGATGCGGAAATGTCGTTCACCTACCGGTTCGCCAGCGATGAGGAACGCGCGTGGATGGCGGAAAATGCCATAGCCGTATCCGAAATCGCCGATTTCCGGTCGATGGCCGTGGCGGGCAGCGGCGATGCCGCGGAACGTGGTCTGACACAGGTCAAGGCTGTCGATGATGCCTATCCGCTGGTCGGCAGCGTCGCATTGTCACCCGATATGCCCCTGGCGCGGGCATTCCAGGGGGCAGATGGCGTGCCCGGTGCGGTGCTCGATCCTCTCTTGATTGATCGGCTGGGCATCACGGTGGGTGACCGGATTCGCTTGGGAACCCAGGAATTTGTGGTCATGGCCGCGCTGGAAAACGAACCCGATGCAGGGGCGGCCGGATTTTCGCTCGGGCCGCGCAGCCTTGTGCTGCGAACGGATTTGGCGGCGTCCGGCCTGTTGGAACCGGGCACGTTGTTTGATTCCAAATACCGCCTCGACCTGCCGCCTGACACCGTTCTTGCGGATGTGGCTGACCGGGCCAAATCCCGGTTCGAGGATTCAGGGCTCCGCTGGCGCGATGCGCGCAACGGGGCACCCGGTGTGCGCGCTTTCGTGGACCGCCTTGGCGCGTTCTTGATCCTTGTGGGCCTGTCCGGGCTGGCCGTGGGTGGTGTCGGGGTTGCGTCCTCAGTCCGGGGATACCTTGCCGACAAAACCTCTGTGATCGCCACGTTGCGCACCCTGGGGGCCGAACGCAGCACCATCTTCGCCAGCTATTTCATACAAATCGGCGCATTGGCGTTGGTGGGGATCGTTCTGGGGCTGATCCTTGGGGCCATGGCCCCGGTGGCCCTTGCGCCGCTGATCTCTGACGCCTTGCCAATTCCGGCGGTCTTTGGTGTCTACCCCGCCCCCCTCGCCGAAGCGGCGGTCTATGGCGTGTTGACCGCGCTGTTGTTCACGCTCTGGCCCCTATCGCGGGCCGGTGACATCCGCGCCGCGGCCCTCTTTCGCGATGCGATAGGGGCCGGGCGCGCGCTGCCACCGCTGCCATATCTCGCCGCGATCGCCGCGCTTGCCGCGCTGTTGGTCGGTACGGCCGCCATGTTTTCGGGCAACATTCGCCTAACGCTCTGGACAGCAGGCGGCATCGTTTTCGCCCTCGTCCTGTTGTCCCTGGCGGCCCTTGCGATCCGCGCTTTGGCGCGGCGGTTCCGGCGCGGCGCACGGGGCCGCCCGCCCCTCAGATGGGCCCTTGCCGCGATTGGCGGGCCGCGTACGGACGCGATCGCCGTGGTCATGTCCCTCGGCCTCGGCCTGTCGGTCCTGGCGGCGGTCGGGCAAATTGATGGCAACCTACGCGCAGCGATATCGCGCGATTTGCCAGAACGCGCGCCATCGTTCTTTTTCGTCGATATCCAAAAGGACCAAATCGACGGCTTCCTTGCCCGGGTCAACGGCGACACAGCCGTCAGCCGGGTGGACAGCGCCCCAATGCTGCGCGGCGTAATCACCAAGATCAACGGACGCCCCGCGCGCGAGGTCGCGGGCGATCACTGGGTGGTGCGCGGGGACCGTGGCATAACCTATTCCGCAGTCCAGCCCGCAACGACCAGACTGACAGCGGGCCAATGGTGGCCGTCAGACTACAACGGGCCCGCCCAGATGAGCTTTGCGGCCCAGGAAGCCATGGAAATGGGCCTCAAGCTGGGCGATGCGATCACGGTCAACATTTTGGGGCGCGACATCACCGCCACGCTCACCAGCTTTCGCGAGGTCGATTTTTCATCGGCCGGCATGGGCTTTGTCACCGCGATGAACCCTGCGGCCTTGTCCGGGGCGCCCCACAGTTTCATCGCAACGATATATGCCGACGCCCCCGCCGAAGGGACGATCCTACGTGATATTTCAACACTCTATCCGAACGTCACAGCAATCCGCGTGCGCGATGCGATTGATCGCGTGTCTGACCTCCTGTCGGGCCTGGCCTCCGCCACTTCCTATGGCGCTGCGGCTACACTTCTGACCGGCTTCCTGGTCCTGATCGGTGCCGCCGTGTCCGGAGAATCCGCCCGCGTGCAAGAGGCCGCAGTTCTCAAAGTTCTGGGCGCGACCCGTGGGCGTATCCTGACCAGCCTGGCGCTGCGCTCTGCCCTGCTCGGCGCCGCCGCAGGCAGCGTCGCGTTGGCGGCGGGCATCGCGGGCGGATGGGCCGTTTGCCGTTTTGTGATGGAAACCGATTATGCCGTGATTTGGCCTTCCGCGTTTGCCATCGTGATCGGCGGGCTGATCGCAAACCTGCTGACCGGCCTCGCCTTTGCCTGGGCCCCCTTGGCCGCGCGCCCGGCCCGCGTTTTGCGCGCGCGGGAATGAAAAGGCGCCCCTAACAAAAGTATGTCCCGCCAAATGACGCCGACAGCCCCTTTTCGCTTCATCTTTCTAAAAATACTTCCGCCGGAGGCGCAGGTTCGGATTCCAAACCACCATTTGGTCAGGGCGACACATCTTACACAAATGTCGAACTGCCGCGCCCCGTTGCCCCGGACCGCCCGCAGGGACGTCAGCCTTTGGCGGGAACAAATTCGACGATGACGCCAGCCGCGTGATCCGGCGCAACCGCAAGGCCATTTGCAGTGGCGACCGGGGTGATGCCAGCAGCCCTAAGGCAATCGGTCACCGATTGAAGCCGTTCGACCCGGATCGTCATGGCCGAAAACGCCTGCCGCGGGGTTCTGTCCAGATCCATGCCCGGGAAATACTTGGCCATGGCCGTTTGGGTCATGATCTTGATCGCGGCCGAATCCGGGCCGGTTGTGACCGTGAAACAGCCCTCGGCACCCTGCACCGTGCCATGGCGCCAAAGGCGCGCAAAGGCGGCCGCCTCGGTTTCAGGGTGATCCGAAACTGCCTGCACGGACTCCAGGCCGCAAGCCGTGTTGGGATGGTCCAACAGCTCCGGCAACCAAACCGTTTCCGGCGTTTTGTGCTGGCACATAAAAACCGTGCTGCGGGGCGTTTCGTCGGGCGCGAAACTGACAATGGAAAACGCCGCCCGACCGGTCGTCCCGTCGGTCAGTGGCACGGGGCGATCAAAACTTCCGAACCCTTCGGTCCTCAGGCCAAGCGCGGCAAGGTCCCTGGCCGCCTGTTCGGCATCATCCACACGGCAGGCAATGGCGTGCAACCCCTGCCCCTGCGTTTGCAGCAATTGGCGGCGCGGGGCGTTCAATTCCGTCGGATGGACGATTCCCAGCAACTCAACATAATCTTTGGGAAACATGATCGTGTGGTTCCCCGACCCTTTCGCCGCCGAATGCAATCCGCGCGGCGAAAGGGTGAATCCAAGGGCCGCATAGCGTTGCGCCGCAAGGTCAAGATCAGCGACAAGGGCAAAACAATGGTCGATGCCGTTAACCGGATGCGCCACAGGCTTTGACACCTCTATTCCGCTGCGTCCGCATAGTCGGACATGGGCGGGCACGTGCAGGTCAGGTTGCGATCACCCCAGACATTGTCCACCCGATTGACCGGTGGCCAGTATTTGTCCACGCGGAACGCGCCGGGTGGGAAACACCCCTGTTCGCGCCCATAGGCGCGGTCCCAATCGCCCACCAAATCCTCGACCGTGTGGGGTGCGAATTTCAGCGGCGATGCGTCGGGGGCAACCCGCCCCTCTTCGATATCGCGGATTTCAGCACGGATCGCCAACATGGCGTCGCAGAACCGGTCCAGCTCGGCCTTGGTTTCGCTTTCCGTCGGTTCAACCATTAGCGTGCCCGCGATCGGCCAGGACATTGTCGGGGCGTGGAACCCGCAATCCATCAACCGCTTGGCGATGTCATCCACTGTCACACCGGCGCTGTCGGCAAAGGGCCGGGTGTCCAGGATGCATTCATGCGCCACCCGCCCGGATGGCCCGCGGTAAAGCACTTCGAATGCCCCTTGCAACCGCGCCGCGATATAGTTGGCGTTCAAAATTGCCACCCGCGTTGCCTGGGTCAGCCCCTCGCCGCCCATCATCAGGCAATAGGCCCAGGAAATCGGCAGGATCGAAGGCGACCCGTAAGGGGCCGCCGACACGGCGCCATCAGTTCCAAAATGCGGATGGCCCGGCAAATGCGCCACCAGATGCGATTGCACCCCGATGGGGCCCATGCCGGGGCCGCCGCCGCCATGGGGAATGCAAAACGTCTTGTGCAGGTTCAGGTGGCTGACATCACCGCCCAAATCGCCGGGGCGTGACAGGCCGACCATCGCGTTCAGGTTCGCGCCGTCGATATAGACCTGCCCGCCGTGGTCATGGGTGATCTGGCAGACTTCGCGCACCGTTTCCTCGAACACGCCATGGGTGGACGGATAGGTGATCATGCACGCGGCCAGATTGTCGGAATGCTGTGCCGCCTTGGCAAGGAAATCGTTCAGGTCGATATCCCCATTGTCGAGCGATTTGACCGGCACGACCTTCCAGCCAACCATTTGCGCAGACGCCGGGTTGGTCCCGTGGGCCGATGTGGGGATCAGACAGACATTGCGATGCCCCTGACCACGGGATGCGTGATACCCCGAGATTGTCAAAAGCCCCGCATATTCCCCCTGAGCACCGGAATTGGGTTGCATCGAAAACGCGGCATACCCGGTCACATCGCACAATTTCGCAGACAGATCGTCAATCAGTTCGCCATATCCCTGCGCCTGATCCACCGGCGCAAAGGGGTGGATCGCAGCGAATTCATCCCAACTGACCGGGATCATTTCCGCGGCCGCGTTCAGCTTCATCGTGCAGGACCCCAGGGGGATCATCGCGCGATCCAGGGCAAGGTCGCGATCTGACAGCCGGCGCATATAGCGCATCATTTCAGTCTCGGCCCGGTTCATGTGGAATATGTCATGGCTAAGGTACTCAGACTCGCGCACCAACGCCTTGGGCAGGTCATAGACCGGGCTGTCCGCGACCCTGCGATCGGTGACCCCAAAGGCGCGCCAGACCGCTTCGATGGTTTCGGGGCGCGTGCATTCATCCAGCGTGATGCCGATCTTGGTCGTGCCCACCTGACGCAGGTTGATGCCTTCTTCGCGCGCTGATTTCAGGATCGCGCCCTGAAACGGGCCGACCTCGACTGTCACGGTGTCAAAGACACGCTTCGGGAACACGTCAAACCCCGCGTCGCGCAATCCGTTGGCCATGTCCACGGTCCGGGCATGGACGCCTTGCGCGATCGCCTTCAGGCCCTTTGGCCCATGAAACACCGCGAACATCGACGCCATCACCGCCAGCAATGCCTGCGCGGTGCAGACATTCGATGTCGCCTTTTCGCGCCTGATATGTTGTTCGCGGGTTTGCAGCGCCAACCGATAGGCACGGTTCCCGCGCGCATCAATCGACACGCCGACCAGCCGTCCGGGCATGCCGCGTTTCAGCGCATCCGCGCAGGCCATATAGGCCGCGTGCGGGCCGCCATACCCAACGGGCACGCCGAACCGCTGGGTTGATCCGACGGCGATGTCGGCCCCCATGGCGCCGGGTTCCTTCAGCAGGCACAGCGCCAGCGGATCGGCAATCACAATCCCGATGGCGCGGGCGGCGTGCAGGGCCTCCATCTGTGGTGTGAAATCGCGCAGAACCCCATTTGTGCCGGGGTATTGGAACACGGCGCCGAACACTTGTTTAGCGTCCAGGTCTGACGGGCGACCAACGATAATGTCGATCCCCAATGGTCTGGCCCGCGTCTGAATCACCGCGATGTTCTGCGGGTGGCATGCTTCGTCCACAAAGAACGCCGTGGCTTTGGATTTGGCGGATCGTTGGGCCATTGTCATCGCTTCGGCGGCCGCTGTCGCCTCATCCAGAAGGGATGCATTGGCAATTGGCAGGCCCGTCAGGTCCGAAATCATCGTCTGGTAATTCAACAGCGCCTCAAGGCGCCCTTGGGATATTTCGGGTTGATAGGGGGTATAGGCGGTGTACCACGCGGGATTTTCAAAAATGTTCCGTTTGATCGCGGGCGGGGTGATCGTGGCGTGATACCCTTGGCCGATCAGTGATGTGAACACCTGGTTCTTTTTGGACACCGCCCGCATATGCACCAGCAATTCCTGTTCCGACATCGGCGCACCGAAATCCAGCGGATCATCCTGACGGATGCCTTTGGGCACCGTATCGTCAATCAACGCATCAAGTGACGCGGCCCCGACCAGGTCAAGCATTTCGGCCATTTCTTTGGGCGACGGGCCGATGTGGCGGCGGTTGGCAAAATCGTAGGGTTCGTAGTCGGTGGCGGAAAAGCGGGTCATGTGGTGGCCTCGGACTGTGTGTGTGTCAGAACGTTCACAAGGGTGCCTGCGGGATCGCGCAGGTAAAGACGGCGGACACCCCAGGGTTCGTCCACCGGCCCATATTCAATCGGCACCGCCAAATCGCGGCACGCCGCGATAACGCAGGCCAGGTCTTCCACCTCGATCGACAGGGCGGGCAACGGCGTGCCTGCCCCCCCTTCTGAGGCAAGCGACAGTTGCGGCGTTTGCGCCGATCCACCGCCTTGTGGCTGCATCGTGGTGATAAAGCCCATGTTCATCGCAACGTCCAAACTGAACACCCGCGCATAAAACACCGACAGCCCTGCGGGGTCATCGGTCAGGATATTCGGGACAATGCGTACAACATTCATCGGGTCACGCGATCAGGGCCTTGTATTCGGCTTCGGACAGGTAATCGTCCATCTGGCTCAGGTCTGCTGGCTTGATCTTGAAAAACCAGGCGTCGCCCATCGGGTCGTCGTTGATCTTGCCCGGATTGTCGATCAGCGCATCGTTTACCTCGACGATTTCGCCATCCAGCGGGGCCAGAATGTCCGACGCGGCCTTGACGGATTCGATCACCACGGCCTCTTCGTCCTTGGTGACTTCGGTCCCGGCCTCGGGCAATTCGACAAAGACGATATCGCCCAGTTGTTCAGCGGCATGTTCCGTGATGCCCACGACGATCAGATCGTCTTCGGGGCGGAGCCATTCGTGTTCTTCTGTGAATTTCATCGTGCCTCACTTGGTCTGTTGGATTTCGAGTTTTTGGATTTAACGTTTGAACCGCGCCGGGACAAAAGGAAGGGGGGCGATTGTCGCGGGCATGCGACGGTTGCGGACCTCTCCGAAAATGGTGGTGCCGGGGGCGGCGTGTTCGGCGGGGACATAGCCCATGGACATGGGCGCGCCAAGGGTTGGGCCAAATGCGCCCGATGTGACGTGCCCGATTGGCGTATCCGCCGTTTCCGAAGCGAACAGCTGCGTTCCCTCGCGCATTGGCGCGCGCCCTTCGGGCAACAGACCAACGCGGCGGCGGGTCGGGCCGTTTGTGATTTCGCCCAGGATACGGTCAGCGCCGGGGAAACCGCCCGCACGGTCCCCGCCAGTGCGGCGCACCTTTTGGATTGCCCAGGTCAACCCGGCTTCGACCGGAGATGTCGCCGTGTCGATATCGTGCCCATAGAGGCACAACCCGGCCTCAAGCCGCAGGCTGTCGCGCGCGCCAAGGCCAATAGGCTGGGCGCGGTCATCATCCAGAATGGCGCGGGTAACCGGGCCAGCCTTTTCCGCGGGGATCGAAATTTCGAACCCGTCTTCGCCGGTGTATCCGGATCGGGACACCCAGCATTCTGCCCCCAGAATATCAGTGGTGATCACATCCATGAATCGCATCGCGGCGGTGTCCGGCGCAAGGGCGGCCAACACCTGTTCAGCGGCCGGGCCTTGCAATGCGATCAACGCCCGGTCGGTGATTTCCGTGATCTCGACCCCGGCCAGATTGGCCCGCAAATGCGCAAGGTCGGCGTCCTTGCAGGCCGCGTTGACCACCATGAACACGTGATCGCCGCGGTTGGCCAGCATCAGATCATCCAGCAGACCGCCGTCATCATTGGTAAAGAATCCATATCGCTGCCGCCCCTGTTCAAGATTGGCAATACTGATCGGGATCAGCGCCTCTAGCGCGGATGCGGTGGCCTGAAACGTGTCGCCGCGCAGAATCACCTGCCCCATATGGCTGACATCAAACAGCCCGGCGGCGGCCCGTGTGTGCAGATGTTCCTTCATCACACCCAACGGATACTGAACCGGCATCGTGTGGCCGGCGAATTCGACCATCTTCGCGCCTAGCGATACGTGCAGATCATACAACGGTGTCTTTAACAGCTTTGCCATCATCCCTCCGGTTCATCCGCCGGGCGAGGATAACTCGGGGACCGGCATCACAAATTCGGACAGGATAATCCTATCCGATGCAATGCCCCCTCTGTCCATTGGCCTGAGATCGTTATCCCTTCGGCGGACGCGACGGGCGCGCCTCTCTCCAGAGCGTCGTAACAGGATCGGTCCCATGAGCCTGAGAGTTTCCGGGGCGGTTGCTCCTTCGGCACCGGCGATTGCCGGTTCTCCCGATCCTTGGGGGATGATTACCAGCCGCGCTGGCCGATGCAAGTCAAACCGGCGCGACCTGGGCGCAGTTGGCCGGAGTTGACATGATTTCCAGCAGATGATCATTGCCGCAAACCAGTTGATCCAGGGTCACCTGATCCATCCGGGCATAAAATGCCTCGGTCGCGTCGGCAATTGCCGGGCGCAACAGGCAGGCATCGACCAGCGGACAGGTGTTTTCAGCATCGGCAAAGCATTCGGTGATCGGCACGCCGGATTCGATGGCGCGGAACACGTCGCCCACCCTGATATCCGCCTGGGCCCGCCCAAGTGTCAGCCCGCCGTTGCGGCCCCGCTGCGTGTGCAGGAACCCCAATTGACCAAGGCGGTTGATGACTTGCGCCAAATGATTTTCCGACGTATTGCACCGGTCCGCGATTTCGGATTTTGTGACCAGGCGGCCTTCGTGCGCGGCGCAATACATCAGCACGCGCATCGATATATTTGTCCGTTTTGTCAGGCGCATGGTATCGCCTCCTTTGAACAGTGTACGTCAGTCTGCATGAAGCTGACATTTTGATACATGATACAGATCAAGGCGCGGATCCTGATGGCACACCCACCCCCGTACTTTTTTGGCTATGGCAGTCTGGTGAATCGGGGGACGCATGCCTATCCCGATGCCCGTCCTGCGGTTGCACGGGGCTGGCGCCGGGTCTGGCGCCACCTTGACGATCGTGCCTATGCGGTATTGGCGGCTGTGCCGGTTGCGGGGTGTGACATCCACGGGTTGATCGCCGCAGTGCCGGATGCGGATTGGGCGGCGCTGGATCAGCGCGAAGAAGCGTATGATCGCGTGGATGCGGCCGGGGCGGTTGACCATGATCTGGGCGCTGGCGCGGCGATGGCGATCTATACGATTCCGGCAGACAAACACCGGGTCGCATCAGAACAGCGGCCCGTCCTTCTCAGCTATCTGGATGTTGTTGTGCAGGGGTATCTGTCGGTGTTCGGGCCAGATGCCGCGCGACAGTTTTTCGACACGACAGATGGCTGGGGGTGGGTTCAGGATGATCGTGCCGCGCCGGTCTATCCGCGCCACCAAATCCTGAACAGCGGCGAGCGCGCATTTGTTGATGCGGAATTGTCCGCGCGTGGCATAACCCGCATTTAGTCCAGCGATTTCTTGTAACCCACGTGGCTGGGCACATATCCCATGCGGTCATAAAACCGATGCGCGTCCGCACGTGTGCGGTTCGTGGTCAGCTGGATCAGCCCACAGCCTGCGGCGTGCGCGCGGGATTGCGCGTCAGCCATCAGGTCAGCGCCGATACCGGAACTGCGCATCCTGGCGGCCACACGGACGCTTTCGATCTGGGCGCGTCGTGTGGCGCGCAGGGACAGACCGGAAATAAAGGTCAGTTGGTAGGTCGCGATGATTTGCCCGTCGGCTTCGGCCACGAAAAGCTGGTTCGCGGCCTCGGACTGCATCGCGTCAAAGGCGGCAAGGTATGCCGCCAAATCTGCCGATGACTCGCGTGTCGCGCCAAGGCTGTCATCGGCCAACAATGCCACGACCGCAGGCACGTCATCGCGGGTCGCGGGGCGGAAAACCACAGTCATCCCTTGGCCGCCGCGGCAAAGGCGCTGATCAAATCCGGGTCTTTGACACCGCGGGACGCTTCGACCCCGGTCGATACATCGACCTGTCGCGCCCCGGTCAGGCGGATCGCTTCGGCAACGTTGTCAGGCGTCAAACCGCCGGCCAACATCCACGGAATGGGCCAACGGCGCCCCGCGATCAGACGCCAATCAAAGCTAAGCCCGTTGCCGCCGGGAATATCAGCGGTTTTCGGCGGTTTGGCATCAACCAGAACCTGATCCGCGACCTGCAAATGGTCGTCGAGAAGGGCAAGATCGCTTTCGTCCGCGATGCCAACCGCTTTCATCACCGGAAGGCCATACCGTGCGCGAATGTCGGTGACCCGATCCGGGGATTCGTGCCCATGCAATTGCAGCATGTCCAACGGCACCGTGTCCATCAACGTGTCCAGCTCGGCGTTGTCCGCATCAACGACCAGGGCGACCTTGGCAATGCCCATCGGCACATTCAACGCCAGCACGCGCGCTGTTTCCAAGGTGATGTAGCGTGGTGATTTCGGAAAGAACACAAAGCCGACATATGCCGCGCCGGCGGCGGCAGATGCCGCCACGTCGGCTTGTCGGCTGAGGCCGCAGATCTTCACGCGCACGTTCATGCGGTCAGGCTTATGCGAAAGTGCAGGTTTTGAAAACCGTCAGCGCGGTTATTCCAACAGGGCCAGAACCTCGTCCTTGCCCTTGTGCTTTTCGCCCTTCAGGCGGCGCACTTCGCGTTCCAGCTTGCCTGCTTCTTTGGTGCTGCGCCGTGCTTCTGCGCGGTGTTTGTGTTCGCGCAGCCATTCCCAGAAAAAGCCGATGAAAACCCCGGCAATGATGCCGGAAAAAATGACCACGAACATCGGCAGTTGAATCGATGTGTTGACGCCGACGATCCGCGCCAGCCCAGCGGGCAGCAATGTCAGGGTCACAAGGTCACGATTGGCAAGTGCCACAGAGATCAGGGCCGCAGCAAGCACAGCCAGGAACGCATAGCGAATGTAGCGCATTGGGGTCAGGCCTTTCCGTTCAGGCGGTCGCGCAGCAGCTTCCCTGTTTTGAAGAACGGCACGTGCTTTTCTTCGACTTCAACAGATTCGCCGGTGCGTGGGTTTCGACCCACCCTACCGTCCCGCTTCTTGACGGAAAAGGCGCCAAAGCCGCGCAGTTCGACGCGGTCACCGTTGGACAAAGCCGAGATGACTTCTTCGAAGATCGTATTGACGATTCTTTCGACATCCCGCTGGTACAAGTGGGGATTGTCGTCTGCAATTCGTTGGATCAATTCAGATCGGATCATTGTAAAAAGCACCCCCCGGCAGCTATCCAATTTCTTTGGTCACAGTCACAGACTATAGGCGCAATTATTTGATGCGGGAACCTTGAGTCTGACACCTGAGAGCGAAAATCTTGTTGATTACTGCACCTTGCGAGGAATTTCGAGGCGGTTTTTGGAGTTTTCCTACAGGAAATTACGTGAATCGCATTAACGTCAACTTGCCGCGCCGCAGCGTTAAGACACATGATTCGGGCACGTAAAAAGGCCCCGGCATTTTGCCGGGGCCTTTCATTCCGAATAATTGGAATTGTTATTATTCGTCGTCCGCTTTCAGGGCCGCGCCAAGGATATCGCCCAGCGAAGCGCCCGAGTCCGAAGAACCGTATTGTTGCACAGCTTCTTTTTCTTCGGCGATTTCGCGTGCCTTGATCGACAGGCCAAGACGGTGCGATTTCGCATCGACGTTGGTGACCCGAACGTCAACCTTGTCACCGACCGAGAAACGCTCGGGGCGCTGTTCGGAACGGTCACGCGACAGGTCAGAGCGGCGGATGAAGGATTTCATGCCTTCATATTCCACTTCGACACCGCCTTCTTCGATCGACGTCACTTCGACGGTGATGATCGAACCGCGTTTCACGCCGCCAACGGCGTCTGCGAATTTGTCACCGTCAACGTTCTTGATCGAAAGCGAGATACGTTCCTTGTCGGTATCCACTTCGGATACGACGGCGCGCACTTCGTCACCTTTGCGGTAGTTCTGGATCGCGTCCTCACCCCGTTCGTCCCAAGACAGGTCCGACAGGTGAACCATGCCGTCGATGTCGCCCGGCAGGCCAACGAACAGACCGAATTCGGTGATGTTCTTGACTTCGCCTTCGACAGCGGTGCCGACAGGGTGGCTTTCCGCGAACACTTCCCAAGGGTTGCGCATGGTCTGTTTCAGGCCCAGCGAAACGCGGCGTTTGGTCTGGTCGATTTCCAGAACCATGACGTCCACCTCTTGCGAGGTCGAAACGATCTTGCCGGGGTGGACGTTCTTTTTCGTCCAGGACATCTCACTGACGTGAACCAGACCTTCGACGCCTGGCTCCAGCTCAACAAATGCACCGTAATCGGTGATGTTGGTCACGCGGCCCTTGTGGACCGAATTCAGTGGGAATTTCGCCGCGACCAGGTTCCAAGGATCCTCTTGCAGCTGTTTCATGCCCAGGGAAATCCGGTGGGTGTCCTTGTTGATCTTGATGACCTGCACGTTGACAGTTTCACCGATCGACAGGATTTCCGACGGATGGTTCACGCGGCGCCACGCCATATCGGTGACGTGCAGCAACCCGTCAACGCCGCCCAGATCAACAAACGCACCGTATTCGGTGATGTTCTTGACCACGCCTTCGACGGTTTGACCTTCGGTCAGGTTGCCAATGACTTCGGCGCGCTGTTCGGCGCGGGATTCTTCCAGGATCGCGCGGCGCGACACAACGATGTTGCCACGGCGACGGTCCATTTTCAGGATTTGGAACGGTTGTTTCAGACCCATCAATGGGCCAGCGTCGCGCACTGGGCGGACGTCAACCTGCGAACCGGGCAGGAACGCAACCGCGCCGCCAAGATCGACAGTAAAGCCACCTTTGACACGGCCAAAGATCGCCCCTTCGACGCGCGCGTCGTCGGCATATGCTTTTTCCAGACGGTCCCATGCTTCTTCGCGGCGCGCCATCTCGCGAGAGATAACAGCTTCGCCACGAGAGTTTTCAGCGGAACGAAGGAAGACTTCGACTTCGTCGCCAACGCTGATGTCGGGTGCTTCGCCTGGATTTGCGAATTCTTTCAGATCAACGCGGCCTTCCATTTTATAGCCGACGTCGATGATGGCTTGTCCCGCCTCGATGGCGATGACTTTACCTTTGACAACAGACCCTTCGTCGGGCGTGTCCATTTCGAGGCTTTCATTAAGGAGGGCTTCGAATTCCTCCATCGATGTGTTCTGAGCCATGTGGCCTATGGTTTCCTTTGTTTCGGTTTATCTGGCCGCGCGGTTGTCTCCGCCGGTCTTGGGTTGGTCATTTGGTCATAAGGACCGCAAACAAAATAGGGCCGGTAGCACCCGACCCTGCTCGATTCTTGTTCGCGGCGTTTTCACCTTGTCGACGCGCGCGTCTTACGGGTGGGCCGGTCGAAATGCAAGCCCCGTGGCACACCGCACACGGCATTCGGCACGTTTTCGCGCCGAATGCCGCTGGTGCGTGGGGGTGTCACACCTGACCGAGGTTTACCCGGCTTTGTCGTCCTCACGCGGTTTGCGCGGGATCAGGCAATCCTCGGCAAAGTCAAAGGCACGCCAATCGCGGTCATCGCGGGTTGGCGTGGCGTGGGGGATAGGGTCACGGGAAGTGTCGGGTTTCTGGGGCATGGCAATAGGTCCGGTTCAAAAAGGCAGTTTCAAATCAACGCCCCCACCGTCACCCGCTTGGGCCATTTCGGTAAGTCAGGGATTCCGGACCCGACCGCACCGTTTCCTGATCAGATCGACAGCTTCTTAAAGATTGTTTCCGGGATGGAACAAATCACTGACATCACGACCCACCAAATGGGTTTCACATAGACAATGTTGCGACGTTTCTGGACCGCCTTAAGGATCGCGGCACCGACCTGTTCAGGTTCCGCGGTCAGCTTTTCGGGCAGGTCCATGCCTTCGGTCATGCTGGTCGCGACAAAGCCGGGCTTGACGGTCACGACATGCACGCCCTGTTTGGCCAACCGGTTGCGAAGCCCGGACAGATAGGCGGTGAACCCGGCCTTGGCAGACCCGTAGATATAGTTGGCCGCACGTCCCCGATCCCCGGCGACGGACGATATGCCAACCAATGTCCCCTGACCACGAGCGGCCATGCGGTTGGCAAACACGGCCATCAGGCTGGCGGGGCCTTCGAAATTTGCCCGCATCACCTGAACCGCGTTGGCGTGATCCTCTTCGTCCTTATCCTGGTTGCCTAGCGCGCCGATGGCACAGATCACGATTCCCGGTTCCGGCGTCAGGCTGGCGGCGAAATCGGCGTGGCCTTGTGTGGCAAGCGCGTCGATTTCATGCAGCGAAACCTCGACCGAATGGCGCAGGGCCAAATCATTGCGCGCTGTTTCCAGCGTGGCGACATTGCGCGCGGCCAATTGAATTGGGTGGCCTTGGGCGGCGAACGCATGGGCCGTGGCCAACCCGATGTCAGAGCGACCACCAAGGATGAGAACAGTGTCTTTCAAAGCTTGAGCCTTTCCGATTGGCCCGAGGCGAATTTGCCCGTCAGGCCGGTGTCCGCACGCATCGCCGTGAACCCGTCCACACGCCCATCCGACGCACGCAGGGTTTCGGCCGACAGGCGGCTGTCTTTGGTGAGGTATATGCGCCCGCCATGGTCAACGGTGATCGCGTCAAGCTCCTGCATCAACGCGAGAGTGGTCGGACTGACAGGGAAGTCGAGCGCAAGGGTGTAACCTTCCATCGGGAAGGCAAAGGGGCTGTCCTGTTGGCCAAGCCGTTTCAGAACCGCCAGAAAGGACCCCTGCCCGGATGCGGCGATGGTTTCCAGCAGTTTGCCAAGCCCATCCTTGGCGGATTCCAGCGGGATCACACATTGGAATTGCGCGAACCCGCGGCGGCCATAGATGCGGTTCCATTCCAACAGCGCATCAAGCGGATAGAAATAACTGTCCCAATCGACAAGTGTCTTGCCCGCCTTGCGCGACCCGTTCCAGTGATACATCCGGTTAAACGCCCGAAGGGTATAGCGGTTCAGCGCCATGGTGGGCGCGTCCAATGGCACCCGGCGGCGTTGGCGCGCGGGCACATGGAATGGGCGATCGCGTTTTGACGATGGCAGATCGGCGCGGCGCGCGTGATCACCCAGCATGACAAGCGAACGGCCCAGGTTTTCCCCACGGCCAAGGCAATCGAACCAGGCGACGGAATATGTCGATTCCGCGTTTTCGAAAATCTCCATCGCTTCGGTCAGGTTGCGGGCCGGGCGCGTGTCCTGGGCGATCCAGCCGCTTTCGACCGGGCGCAAACGGAACCCAGCGCGCAGGATCACCCCGGTCAGCCCCATGGCGCCGGGTGTCCAATGGAACAGGTCCGAATTTGATTGCGCGTTGCAGCGGATCACATCGCCCGCGCCGTCCATCACATCGATCCAGTCCAGGTAGCGCGAAAAGCTGCCGTCACGGCGATGGTTCTTGCCATGCACGTCCGACGCAATGCAGCCGCCAATCGTCACCAATTTGGTGCCTGGCGTGACCGCGGGAAACCAGCCATGCGGTAGGAATGACGAGATGAGATCGCCCAGCATCACGCCGGATTCCGCCTCGACCACACCGGTTGCGGGATCAAAGGACAGGATGTTGTTCATCGCGCGCATGTCGATTGTGCCGGCGGATTGCATGGCGCTGTCACCGTATGCGCGCCCGTTGCCGCGTGCGATCACGGGGCCATTGGCGATCGCTGCGCGCACGGCGTCTTGGATGCGCGGGGTCACCACGTCGCACTCGGCCACCGGGAAACGGCCCCAACCGGACAATTTGCGCATCATGCGGCCTGTCCCCCTGATCCGTTTGGCGTGGGGTTGAACACGAACCGGCGGTCCAGTTGGTATTTCACGACATATCCGAGCCCGAGCCCAAGGACCGCGCCCAGTTCACGCATCGCATCCGTATTCCAGATCAACCAGAACGCTGTTTCCGCCCCCCAAAAGATCGCCGTCGTCGCAACGCCCATCAGGGTGTACAGCGAAAACTTGCGCCCGTGGGCGGCAAGGCCAGCGTCACGATCCGCGAATATCCAGCGCTTATCCAGCAGATATTTGATGACCAATCCCACGCCTGTGCCCACCAGAACGGCACCGACATATCCAAATGCACTGTTGTCCTGGGCCAGAACCCACCGCTGCGCCGCAAGGTTGGCCAACGTCGCAACCACGGCAAACAGCGCATACCGTAGGATGAGCGTTGACCGTGTCAAAACAGGCTTCCTCCTGCAAAAAACACAAGGATCACAATGAACATCACGTGGCTAAGCCGGTCCTTGGCGGCAAAGACGACCGGATCGTCATGCATGCGCCCCCGGTGGGTGATGAACACCATCCGGCTAAGCCAATATAGCAGGACAGCACAAATTCCCCACAGCATTTCGGGGCGTGAATAAAGCTCTGTCACCTCGGGTGAATTCACATAAAGCGCCATAACCATGACCGACACGTTGCCAGAGGCCAGCGCCATCATGGTGATAAGGGGCAGATCGTTTAATTGATAGCCGCGCCCGGACAATTCGCGCCCCGATGCAGCTGCATCCACCAGTTCCGCCTGACGTTTCACCGCCGCCAGCGCAAAGAAGAAGAACGTTGAAAATGCCAACAGCCAGACCGACAGTTCAATTCCCGTCGCGGCACTGCCCGCCATGACCCGCAAAGCATAAAGCGCGGCAAGCGTGCAGATGTCGATCACCGGGCGACGTTTGAGCCATAGGGAATACAGCGTCGTCGTCAGGTAATAGAGCGCCATGACCCCCAGAAAGGCGGGGCCAAGTGCGACGGAAATCGCCACACCGGTAAACAGCAATGCCGGGGCCATCCATGTCCCATGCACCAATGGCAGGTCACCGCTGGCAAAGGGGCGGTCGCGTTTGCGTGGGTGGGCGCGGTCAGCGGCAAGGTCCAGAAGATCGTTCAGCACATAGACGCTTGATGCCACCAGACTAAAGGCGACAAAGGCCCAAATCGACTGCACAAGGGCGCCGGTGGTCAAAGCATGCCCCGCGATCATCGGCAAAAGCACAAGGACGTTTTTGGCCCATTGGTGTGGTCTAAGTGCGCGGATCATTGGTTTGATGACGGGCGCCGATTGTCCGATGTGGCGCATTTTGGCCTGGGCATCGGCCTTTGCGCGCAGGGCGGGCTTCAGGTTTACGCCGACGCCTTCGGCCGCTTCGCTCCACACCGCAAGGTCGGACCGGCTGTCACCAAAATAGATATACTGGCGCGCGCCATAGCGGTCGTTCAGAAAACGCGCCTTGTCGCGGCCTTTCAGGTTTTGCTTTCCATCCGACCCATGGGCTTCGTCAAACAGGTCGATATGGGCCGCCACGGCATCGACAATGGATTGATCCGCTGCGCTGACCAATGCCGTGCGCCCGCCTTTGGCCCGCCAGGCGCGCAGTTCGTCCAGAACCGCCTGATTGTAAGGTAGCGACGCGACCTTGAGAACGGTTTTTCCCGCAAGATGCGCCTTTAGCGCGGCGCGGCCACGTGTCAGGGCCGCAATGGCCCCGAATGGCGCCGTCCAATGGGCCGTGACCGCAGCCCAAAAGCTTTCGTAAAGCGTGTCCGTGCGCACCAAAGTGCTGTCAAGATCACATACCAACACAGGCAAATCGACCTCCGAAGGGACCTGCCCCGAAGTCGGTATTGTCGTGTCCTCAAGCGTTCTGCCTGGTGCCATGTCTGCCCTCACCTTGCCCCCGGCTTAACCGCCTGATGTGGCAATGTGTGGGCAAGATACAGATCATGTCATGGCCGAACAATCCGGGCGGGGCACGACATATCGGGCGCGTGACAAGAATGAACCGCTTGGGCAGGTGCGCTATCCCAGTTGCGCCGCAACCGTGCGAATGGCGGCTGCAACCGCGTCCGGGATCGACAACTCCGACGTGTCGAGGATGACAGCAGTCGGCGCCGCCATCATCGGTGCGGCCTCCCGCTCTGCATCGCGCGCGTCCCGTGATTGCACGTCGGCCAGAACCGCCTCTTCGCTCACGTCATGACCGGCTGCCGTCAGTTCCAGAAACCGGCGATGCGCGCGCACCGTATCCTTTGCGGTGACGAACAGCTTCACCTCTGCCTGCGGGCAAATCACCGTGCCTATGTCGCGCCCGTCCAGAACAGCCCCGCCGTCGCGCCGGGCGAAATCACGTTGAAATTCGGTCAGTGCGGCGCGCACCTCGGGGATTATGGCAACCTTGCTGGCGGCCTGGGCAACCTCGGGCGTGCGCAGCCCGTCGCTGTTCAGATCCTCGGGGCGCAGGCTTCGGGCCGCGTCCACAGGGGCCGCGCCTTGCAACACACGTTTTCCCGTCGCGCGATAGATCAACCCGGTGTCCAGATGGGCAAAGCCAAAATGCGCCGCCACGGCCTTGGAAATCGTCCCCTTGCCGGCTGCGGCCGGACCGTCAATCGCCACGGTGAATTTCATCCGCGCCGCCGCCTTAGCCAATTGGTGACACCCCCAAAGATCAGGGAAATCCACACGATTGTTGTCCCCATGGATTTGCCCAACGTGAACAGGCTTGCCCGCGTGATTTCATCGTCGCCCGGTCCCGCAGGTCCGGCCGAAAGCATCCCCGAAACGGCCGCGTTTTCCAGATAATCGCACAGGGTGAAAACACCGATCGCCGCGATAAGGCCAAACCGCACCCGCCCGGCAAACGCCAGCACCACGGCACACCCCATCCAAAGCGCATTGGCCGCCGGGAAAAAGGCATCCAACCGATGCTGAAGGCCAAGGTATGTCGCGCGCGCCGCCTCGCTCAACCCGGCCAGATAGGCCCGCGCCGCCTCGGGTGTGTATCCAAATGGGCGTGCATCAAACGGGCGCAGATTGTCAGGCCCCACCAAGAGCTGTGGCAGTGTGACCAGGACCATGGTCATATAAAGCGCCCCGGCGATTACAAAGAATAACCAGAAACCAATCCAGACCGACCGGCGTTCCATCAATTGCCCGCCGGCTCGATCAAAGCCCCCAGATCGCTCATCAATCCCTCGAAAATCGGAAAGGACGTGGTGATCGGGCCGCCGTCGTCAACTGTCACCGGGTTTTGGGCCGCGAAGCCAAGGCACAGGAACGACATGGCGATACGGTGATCCAGACGGCTTTCCACCGTCGCGCCGCCGGAAACGCCGCCCGCCCCCAGCCCGTCAACGGCCCACCAATCTTCACCCTCGTCCACATGCACGCCACAGGCGCGCAGTCCAACTGCCATCGCGTCAATCCGGTCGCTTTCCTTGACGCGCAATTCCTTGACACCGCGCATCTCTGTGCGCCCTTCGGCACAGGCCGCGACGACAGACAGGATGGGATATTCGTCAATCATGCTGGCCGCGCGCGTCGGGGGCACCGAAATACCCTTCATGTCCGGCGAAAAACGCGCGCGCAGGTCGGCCACAGGTTCACCGCCCTCTTCGCGCGGGTTTTCATATGTCAGGTCCGCGCCCATATCACGCAGGGTTTCAAACAGACCCGCGCGTGTTGGATTCAGTCCAATATTGGGAACCAACACGTCCGATCCTTCGGTGATCAGGGCCGCACAGACCGGAAACGCCGCGCTGGACGGATCGCGCGGCACATCGACGTTTTGCCCGCGCAATTCGGGGTGCCCCTTAAGCGTGATAACCCGGCCCTCGGCGCTGTCGGTGACGTCAACATCGGCCCCGAACCCACGCAACATCCGTTCGCTGTGATCGCGCGTCGCTTCGCGCTCGATCACCACGGTTTCACCCGGCGCATTCAACCCGGCCAACAGAACGGCGGATTTCACCTGCGCCGATGGCACCGGTGTCGCATAGCGCACGGGCACCGGATCAGCCGCACCAACCACCGTCATCGGCAAACGCCCGCCGCTGCGCCCATAGGCGCGCATGCCAAACAACGCCAACGGGTCCGTCACCCGCGCCATCGGGCGGCCATTCAGACTGGCATCGCCGGTAAAGGTCGCAACGATCGGTGATGTCGCCATGGCCCCGATGATCAACCGCACGCCGGTGCCCGAATTGCCGCAATCAATCACCTGATCCGGCTCGCCAAACCCGCCGACACCAACACCGTGCACGCGCCATGCCCCGCCACCCAGATCATCAACCTCGGCGCCAAAGGCCCGCATCGCCTTTGCCGTGTCCAGCACGTCCTGCCCTTCCAGCAATCCGGTGATATTCGTTTCACCAACCGACAACGCCCCGAGAATCAGCGCCCTGTGACTGATCGACTTGTCACCCGGAACATGCGCAACACCCTTTAGCGGCGCACCCTTGCGCGCCCGCATCGGTACCGGTTCTCCATGCGCACCCATCAGCCAACTCCTATCCTGTCACCGCCTGATACAAGGTCACACCGGCCCCGTCCATCGCCGCGCCCCTGGTTCATCTTTCTCTAAATACTTCCCCCGGAGGGGACCTGATCGTTGCGCCGAAACGTCAGGTAATGGGGCACACGCCCCTCGCGCAGCGCCTTTTGTTCATACCGGGTCGCGATCCAGTCACCCCACGGCTCACGCCAATCCCCCGGGCCCTCGGCCAACCAGTCAAACCCATGGCGCGGCACTTCTTCCAGGGTTTGGCGCACGTAATCGGGAATGTCGGTGGCCACACGAAACTCGGCACCGGGCTTAAGAACACGGGCAAGCGGGACCAAATGCTCACCCGTCACGAACCGGCGCCGGTGGTGGCGCTTTTTCGGCCAGGGGTCGGGGTACAAAAGAAATGCCTTGGAAACGCTCGCATCCGGTAACACATCGAACAGATCACGCGCATCGCCCGGATGCACCCGGATATTGTCGCCGCCAGCCTTGCGAATTTTGCCCAACAGCATGGCAACGCCATTGATATAGGGTTCGGCCCCGATAATCCCTACATCCGGGTTCGACACCGCCTGATGCACCAGGTGTTCGCCCCCGCCAAACCCGACCTCAAGCCAGACATCGCGCCCGCCGAACATCGCGGCAAGGTCCAGATTGGTGCGGTCCGGGTTCACATCCCAATCCACCGGCCCCGGCGACAATGCCGCCAGATCCTCGTCCAGGTAAACCTCTTGCGACTTGCGCAGATGCTTGCCTTTCAATCGGCCATAAAAATTGCGCCAGGGCGCGCCTGTGTTCGGGTGATCCTGTGTCATGGCCGCGCCATAACGGGCCAGGCGGGCAGGATCAACCACACAGCGTCACCACAAGGGCGCCAAATGCCCCGCGGACCCTGCCCGAAATGCACATGCGACCGGGGATACCCCGATCGCATGTCACGTTTTTCGCATCCTAAGAACGGGAAACAGCCGATATCACACCGCTTTCTTCAGCGCCTCGGCCAGATCGGTGCGTTCCCAGGAGAAACCGCCATCCGCATCCGGCGTGCGGCCAAAATGGCCATAGGCGGCGGTGCGCTGATAGATCGGTTTGTTCATGGCAAGATGTTCGCGAATGCCACGGGGCGTCAGGTCCATCGCCTGGGACACCGCGCGTTCAATCGCGGCCTCGTCCACCTGGCCGGTGCCATGGGTATCGCAGTAAATCGACAAGGGCTTGGAAATCCCGATGGCATAGGACAGCTGAATGGTACAGCGATCTGCCATGCCGGACGCAACCACATTCTTGGCCAGATAGCGCGCGGCGTAAGCGGCTGATCGGTCAACCTTGGTTGGATCCTTGCCTGAGAACGCGCCGCCACCATGCGGGGCGGCACCACCATAGGTATCCACAATGATCTTGCGCCCTGTCAGGCCGGCGTCGCCATCCGGTCCGCCGATCACAAACGTACCTGTCGGGTTCACCCACCATTCGGTTTTGTCGGTCAACCAACCGTCAGGCAGAACGTCGCGAATATAGGGTTCGACGATGGCGCGGATATCATCGCTTGATTGGTTTTCATACGCATGCTGCGTTGACAGAACCAGCGACGTCACCTCAACCGGCTTGCCATTTTCATAGCGCAGGCTCAGCTGGCTTTTCGCGTCCGGGCGCAGGCTTTCCGCCTCACCGCTTTTGCGCACTTCGCTCAACCGGCGCAGGATCGCATGGGCATATTGGATCGGCGCGGGCATGAGCGCATCGGTTTCCGTCGTGGCATAGCCGAACATGATGCCCTGATCGCCAGCGCCTTCGTCCTTGTTGTCGCGGGCATCGACACCTTGGGCGATGTGGGCGGATTGTTCATGCAGCAGGTTGGTGATTTCCACCGTTTCGTGGTGAAACTTGTCCTGTTCGTATCCGATGTCACGAATGCAATCGCGGGCGATGGCGTCCACACGGTCCATGCATTGCTTAAGCTTGGCCTGATCGGCCAGGCCCACTTCTCCGCCGATGACGACGCGATTGGTGGTTGCAAAGGTTTCGCAAGCGACACGTGCTTGGGGTTCTTCGGTCAGCAAGGCATCCAGAACCGCGTCTGAAATCCGATCGCAGACCTTGTCGGGGTGCCCCTCGGAAACGGATTCCGAGGTGAAGATGTAATTCTGTCGTGACATGAATAGTGCTCCATTCGGGTTCACCCGCCACGTCAGGAAGCCGTTGTGACGGGAATTATGCCGTCGTTACGACCGCTTGCGGTGACCGTCAATGCCCAGACATGCGCAATTGGAACCGTCCATGCACCAGAGCCACAACAAACATCGCGATAACCAGCAACCAGATCGGCCAGTCGCCGGAGCGTGCATATAACGTTTGTGCCGCCGCCGGTGGTTTGGGCAGGTCCAGATACCCTGCCTGCCCAAGCGGAATAGAACCAAGGATTTCGCCATCTGCCGCGATGACTGCGGACACGCCGGTGTTGGCCACACGCACCATGGGCAGGCCCTGTTCAACGGCGCGCAATCGCGCCTGGGCCAGATGTTGGAACGGGCCGGAAAACGTGCCGAACCATGCGTCATTGGTGATTTGCAAAAGCAGATCGGGGCGTTCAGGGGCGGCTGCGACATCACGGGCAAAGACGGCCTCGTAACAGATCAGGGGCAATGCGCGCCCGGCATCGCCCAGATTGACAAGCTCTGGCCCAGACCCGGCGGTGAACCCGCCAAACCGGTTGACCATCGGCGCCAGTCCCAGGCGTGACAGCAATGCGCCAAGCGGAAGGTATTCGCCAAAGGGCACAAGGTGATGTTTGTCATAGACATCGCCAGCCGTGCCGTCCGGCCCTACGACGACTAGGGAATTGTAATACCCATTGTCATCACGGCGTTCGATGCCAACCACGCTGATCGCGCCGCCCGCCTGTTGCGCGATTATGTTCAGCAATGTGTCGGCCCGGTCCAGTATGCTGGGAACCGAGGTTTCGGGCCAGATCACCACATCCGCGGTCGGCTGTTGCGCGGAAAACGCCAGCATACGGTCCAGAAACATCGGGATCAGTCGCGGATCCCATTTCTCATGTTGGGATGCATTCGGCTGCATCAGACGCAGCACCGGGGCATCGGCAGGTGTCGGCGGCACGCGGGTTGCAAAGGCGGGCGCCGTCACGATCAACCCCGCGCCGACCACCGCCAAGGGGACACCGGCCCGCATCGGCCGCGCGGGCACACAGGACAAGGCCGCCGCAAAGGCCAGCGTCAGCACGGTCAGGGCGTTTGGCCCACCCCACGCCGCGATATGGATGAACGCAGAATCAATCAGCACATGCCCTACCGATGCCCACGGAAACCCCGTCATGACGAGACCGCGCAGGATTTCCGCGCCGCTGAGTGCTGCAACGAACATCGTCAGGCGCATGGGGCCGGTCGGGGCCATGCGATGTGCCACGCCCAGTGCCAGCCCCCAGAACAGGGCCAGCCCCCCGGCCAGAAATACCACGGCAAAGGGGGCCATCCAGCCGTGACGCGCCACATCAACAAGGAATGGTTCGACGATCCAGTGCAACGCGCCGGCGAAATATCCCGTGCCCGCCGCCCATCCGATCCAGGTGGCCTGTTTCGTGCTTGTGGCACGATCAAACACCCAGGCGAATCCCGCCAGAGCTATCAGCGCAACCGGCCAAAGATCAAACGGTGCCTGACCAAATGCGGACACGATGCCAAACGTGGCCGCAACCAGAACCGCACGCGGTCTGTCCGGCGCAATCCGGCGCCACCTGCCCCTGCGCGGGGGCGGCGGGTCTGTTATGGGCGTCGTGTCACTGGGCGTGTCATGCATCGTTGGGGTCTGGATCGACCAGTCGCACGCGCAGGCGCTTGATCCGCCGTGGATCAGCGTCGATCACTTCGAACTCATGCCCGGCGGGGTGTTCCACCACCTCGCCCCGTGCGGGAACACGGCCCGACAGCATAAAGACCAGGCCGCCCAACGTGTCGATTTCTTCTTCGTCCACGCTGTCATGATCGGTCAGGGACACGCCAGTTTCCGCTTCGAATTCGTCCAGCGGGGCCTTGGCCAGAGCCAGCCAACTTCCCGACTTTTCCTGCGACCACAGCGCGTCTTCTTCGATGTCGTGTTCGTCTTCGATCTGGCCGATAACCTGTTCGATCAGGTCTTCGATGGTGACCAGCCCGTCCACACCGCCGTATTCGTCAATGACCAAGGCCATGTGACGGCGTTCTTGTTGCATCTTTTGCAGCAACACGCCGATCGGCATGGATGGCGGCACAAACAACAATGGCCGCAACAGCGCCTTGGCGGAAAACCGTTCGCCGGTTCCGTTGAACCCGTGTTTCAGGGCAAAATCCTTGAGGTGGATAAACCCGGTCGGGGTATCCAGCGTGCCCTGATACACCGGCAGGCGCGTCATCCCGGTTTCACGGAAAAGCTTGACCAGATCATCGCGCGTGATTGTCGATGGCACCGCGACGATTTCCGCCTTGGGAACCAGCACGTCTTCGACCCGCATGCGGCGCAGATTGACCATGCCATGCGTCGGGCGCGGCGGCGCGGGTGCAACCGTCTGCGGCTTGGGTTCGGGCACGGCATTTGTGCCGCGTGCGAATAAGCGTGAAAGGATAGTGCGGCGTTTGGCGGGAATTGCCGCCGGTGCCACGGGATTTGTCTGGCCAGTTGGCAGCGCGCTTTGCGCTGCGCTCATCGACCCGTCGGTGCTGTCGCCCATCGGTCCTTTCCGGTGCGGTCGGGCGGAAATGCCCGAGCAATTATGCATATGGGTCCGACAGACCCATTTTGCCAAGTATGGCGGTTTCCAAGCCTTCCATCAAAGTGGCATCTTGGTCACATTCGTGATCATAGCCCAGCAGATGCAAAGTTGCATGAACGATCAGATGCGTCACATGATCCGCCAGCGGTTTCTTGCCCTCTGACGCCTCTTTGGCGCAAGTGCCATAAGCGATCGCGATGTCGCCCAGTTCGGGATCATCGGCATCGGGAAGGTCGGGCGCATGCCCCGGCGCCTGCGCGCCGCGTTCTTGGGATGGCCAGGACAGGACATTGGTCGCGGACGCCTTGGCGCGGAAATCGGTGTTCAGAACGGAAATGCGCGCGTCATCACAGGCCAGAATGGCAATTTCATATGCGTTCGGGTCCATACCCAGATGTTCCAGAGCCCCCCGCGCCGCCGATTCGGCCAGCATCGGCAGATCCACGTCCGCCCAATGGGGGTCTTCGATCATGACGTCTGTCGTTTGATGCATTGCGTACCTTGGGCCAGCTGTTGCCCTGACCGCGGCCGATCAGAAAAGGGTGATCAGCCGTGGTTGGGCCTTATGCGTCGGCTTCGTATGCCTCAATGATCGCAGCGACAAGAGGATGGCGCACCACATCCTTGGCAGTGAAATAGTTGAAACTGATGTTGGGCACATGCGCCAGAATGCGTTCGGCATCGGCAAGGCCGGATGGCACGCCGCGCGGCAGGTCAATCTGGGTGCGATCCCCGGTGATGACCATGCGGGATCCTTCGCCAAGACGGGTCAGGAACATTTTCATCTGCATGGTGGTTGCGTTCTGGGCCTCGTCCAACACGACATAGGCATTGGACAAAGTCCTGCCCCGCATAAAGGCCAGCGGCGCGATTTCCACCCGTTTTTCTTCGAACATCTTGGCCAGCTGTTTGGCGGGCATGAAATCGTTCAGCGCGTCGTACAACGGCTGCATGTATGGATCGACCTTGTCCTTCATATCGCCGGGCAAATACCCCAGCTTTTCGCCCGCTTCGACGGCGGGACGGGACAGAATGATCTTGTCGACATGGCCTTCGATAAACATCGATACGCCAACAGCGACCGCCAGATATGTCTTGCCCGTTCCCGCAGGGCCGATCCCGAACGCCAGTTCGTTGTTGAACAAGGACCTGACATAGGCCTTTTGTCCGTCCGTGCGCGGTTCGACCATCTTCTTGCGGGTTTTGATTTCGACCGGGCCATCGCCAAACATTTCGAATTGATTGCCATCCCGCGATTTCCGGCTGGGTTCCGGCGCTGTCATCCTAAGTTCGCGGTCAATGTCGGCCGGGCCAACCTCGCGACCGGCCTCAAGCCGGGCGTAAAGGGATTTGAGCAAAGCGATTGCCTGTTCGGCGGTGTCTTTTTCCCCGATGGCGACAAGGTGATTGCCGCGTCTCAGGATTTGGACCGACAGCTTTTGTTCGATCTCGGCCAGGTTGCGATCATATTCGCCACACAGGGTGATCAACAGATAATTGTCGGGAAAATCGACCTGCACCTCTGCAAGGGGTGCGTCATTTCCGGGCGGGGGAAGCACTGTGGTGGCCAAACACATCTCCTGAATGGGATTGCCCTGAATAGGGTTTCAAAGGAAGCGTGCCAAGCGGCACGGAAACGTGCAAGCCAAAAGAATGTGACATTGCAGCTTTGGCGGCAGGGCACCGGCCAAAAACCAAAATGTGCCGCAAGCGTGGGCGCTTGCGGCACATGATTGCCTGCGATCGTCCGGCCTTTGGGCCGGGGCGGATCATCCGCTGGTTGGTCCGATAGGCTGACCAGCCGCGTTGCGTGTCGGATCAGGGATGAACGTGCCCTTTTTGAACGGGCCGTTGGCCGTGTTTGGCGGCCCGGCGGTGCCGGAACAGACTGGTTTGCCAAACTGGTCAAGACGCGCGGACAGATATCCCTCAAGACCATCATCGATGATCCAGTGATCACACCCGTTCGGATCAACCCAGATGCCCGCCTTGAGCGTACTCAGGTGGTGCGAATTGATGCCACGGTCAATGCTTTTGTCTCCGGGAACGTTCCCGACGTGACAGGCTGACAGGGTGCCGATGATGGACACGCCCGCGATGATCTTAAAGATGTTCATGGGTCTCGTCCCTCTCAGCGGATGCAGATGATTTCCACGCGGCGGTTCTTGGCCATGCCTGCGCGGGTGCGGTTGGACGCGGCGGGCATGCGTTCGCCATAACCACGAATGTCAGCGATGCGTGCGCCTGCGGATTTCGCGACCTTGGCCACCGCGTTGGCGCGGTTAAAGCTGAGGCGCATATTGTAGTCATCGCTGGCGCGGCTGTCGGTGTGGCCCGTGATGATAAAGGCCGACGCGGGCGACGTTTTAAAGAACTGCGCCAGACGTTTTTTGTTGGCGGCAGAAATATAGTATTTGTCGGTGGCAAAGAACTGATCCGATTCCAGAACACCGCAGACATTGCCGCGTTGGCAAACCGGGATTCCGTGGCGGCTGACGTGGGGTGTCATATACCCTTCGGCACCGTCATCCATGGCCCAGTGTTCGCACCCGTCGGGATCAACCCAGATGGTCGGTACATAAGGCTCTTGTTGTGCGGCGGCTGGCGCCACCATGAACAATGTGGCGACGACCGCAGCGGCGGCTGTGCCGATAATCTTGGCAATGGTTGTGGAAATTGGCTGGGCCACGTCCGTAATCCTTTTTCTTCCCCCGGGGCCTGGAACGCGAAAACGCCTTGCAATTGGCGTTGCATCGTCCACAGGCAGAATGTGGATAAGTCTGTGGGGTAGTCTACCGGGTTATGCCACAAAGTGAAGGGTTTTTCACCATATATTGTAGCCGGAATGGCAACCAAACGCCAATGAACCTGTGGATTGTCCCCAAAACGACACGAAAATTGCGCCGTCCGGGTGCGATCACCCGACAGAACCGGACCAAAAGTGGCGTGTTGCGTTAAACCAGAACAGCAGAAAGCGAATTCGTACCGCTTTCAATCACTCTGACGCGCGCAATTCTGCCGGTCAGATCGGCACCGCCCTGAACGTGAACGGCATGCAGGTGATCCGATTTGCCAACCATTTGGCCCGGCATGCGGCCGGGGCGTTCAAACAGAACACCGACCTCTTGCCCGATCATGGCATCCTGAATCGCACGTTGTTGTTTCGTTATCAAAGCCTGCAGGCGCTGCAATCGTTCGCTGGCCTCGTTCGCATCAACCTGGGGACGCTCTGCGGCAGGTGTGCCAGGGCGTGTCGAATACTTAAAGCTAAAGGCCTGCCCGTAATTCACCGCCGTGATCAGGTCCATCGTCGCCTGAAAATCGGCCTCTGTCTCTTCGGGGAACCCGACGATGAAGTCGCCCGAAATCAGGATATCGGGGCGCGCCGCGCGGATCCGTTCGATCACACGCAAATAGTCTTCGGCGGTATGCTGGCGGTTCATCCGTTTCAGGATGCGGTCGCTGCCCGATTGCACAGGCAAATGAAGATAGGGCATCAACTTGGCGCATTCCCCATGGGCCGCGATCAGATCATCGGACATGTCGTTGGGGTGGCTGGTGGTGAAACGAATGCGTTCCAACCCGTCGATATCGTTCAAGGCCCAGATCAGCTGGGCAAGGCTTTGGGACGATCCATCGGTCCCCTCGCCATGATAGGCGTTTACGTTTTGGCCCAGCAAAGTGATTTCGCGCACGCCACGTTCAACCAGATCGCGGGCCTCGTCCAGAATGCGCGCGGTCGGGCGGCTGACTTCGGCACCGCGCGTATAGGGCACAACGCAGAACGCGCAGAATTTGTCACAGCCTTCCTGAACGGTCAGGAACGCGGTGGGGCCGCGTTTGGCCTTGGGACGGGATTTCAGTTTTTCGAATTTGTCCTCTTCGGGGAAATCAGTGTCCAACACCTTTTCGCCCGCGCGGGCCTTTGTCTCCATCTCGGGCAGCCGGTGATAGCTTTGCGGGCCGACGATCATATCGACAAGCGGCTGACGGGCCATGATTTCGGCGCCTTCGGCCTGTGCGACGCAGCCTGCCACGCCGATCTTGAGGTCGGGCTTGTCCGCCTTTAGCCCCTTGAACCGGCCCAATTCGGAATACACCTTTTCAGCTGCCTTTTCGCGGATATGACACGTGTTCAGAAGGATCATGTCCGCTTCTTCTGGCGATCCCACCTCGACATAGCCATTTCCACCCAGGGCTTCGGCCATGCGTTCACTGTCATAAACGTTCATCTGACAGCCATAGGTCTTGATATAAAGCTTTTTTGCCTCGCCCATGTCGCGCGCCTTATGCCGGGTTTCAGAGCGCGTGATTACACCATGTCACGCCCTGCTTGCAATGCGCGCCGCAAGCAGCGATTCTGATGCGAAAGAAGATGAGGATGAGCGGATGCGGTTTGCCAGCCTGGCTGACTTCCTGAAAGACGGGCGCGAAGCCCTGGCCAAAGGGCCAATCGCGATGATTTTTGCCGAGGACGAGGTAGAGCTTGCCTCGACCATTCGCCATCAC
>JBOEGP010000002.1:135360-193443 GCA_050633485.1 Pseudooceanicola sp. | reverse complement strand
CCACAAAACACGATTGTCCAACCGCAGAACCGATAGAACCGTCGCCGAGCCTGGTTTCTGGTTTTTGAAAACCGAAACATACAGAAATGCCCCATGCAGTAGAAGAACACCAAGCAACTGGAATAATGGAAAATCGGGCTGATGTTCACCCCGACAAGCTGTTGGGACAGCGCGGCAACCTGCCCCGTCGGGCTTTCGTTCGGAAACAACGCGACGCAGAACACCGAAATGCCTGCGACCGTGGCCAGCCAATTATCGGTAAAGGTTTCGCCCGGCTCCCGTTCGTATCCTTCGTAAATCACCAGAAAAGTGCCGATCGCGATCAACACGCCGACGAACACATCGCGGGACACCGTATGGAAAAAGTCGCTGAGTGAGGGTTCAAGCCCGGAGTTGACAGCAGCGCTGCTGAGCATCAGCAAGATCGGCAATGACAAGCCAAGATATCCCAACGCCTGACGCACCCGATAGTAGGACTTGATCACTTCGCGCCGCGTGTGCTCGGCCTGAGCGTGGCGGTTAATGGCAAGGTCAAATTCTGACGTGCGGGTTTGCTCCCTCATCCATTGTTCCTTTCAGGCCTGTGTCCGCCGGATCAAACGTGCGTTGCATGGACAAATTGATGCGGCAATGTGCAATACATTTCATATTGCGCCAACACCCGATCAAACCGAAGCAATAATCATGCAAACACCTGCCCGCCCCCGCAGCAGCGCGGCGCCTTGGCAATCCACGCTGACCTGTGGCCCATTGTCAAAGGCATGACAGGCGGTTTGGGTCCCGTGGGGCGTAGGCCGCGGATCATGCCAATTCGACCAGGTCCAATTCGCATGATCCGCGAATGCGATTGCGCCGCCGTCAGTCCCCGTCGGCCACACCGCGCGCACGTATCCGGGCGCGGCGCGAACGATAGCTGGGCAACACCACAAGGATCGCCG
This sequence comes from Pseudooceanicola sp., assembly GCA_050633485.1. GTDB lineage: Bacteria > Pseudomonadota > Alphaproteobacteria > Rhodobacterales > Rhodobacteraceae > Pseudooceanicola. The sequence continues at coordinate 192,505 of JBOEGP010000002.1, read as the reverse complement.
CAATGACCAGCAGGCCCAATGTCATCGGACGTTCCCAGATGAACGCCACACCATCATAAAGCTGCATGGATCGGGCAAAATTGTCCTCAAGCATACCGCCAAGGATGAACCCGATCAGCAAAGGGGCCAGAGGGTAATCCGCGAATTTCAGCGCCGTCGCGCACACACCAAACCCGACCAGCAGCAAAAGTTCCGTTGCGTTGTTCTGGCCAATGTAGGCCCCCATTAGCGTAAAGAATAAGATGAACGGAATCAGATAATTACGCGGGATCGCCAACACTTTGGCAATATACGGGATCAGTGGCAGATTCAGGATCAGCAGAACAAGGTTTCCGATGAACATCGACATGATCACTGCCCAGAAAATCTGTGGCTGATCAATCATCAGGCGTGGTCCCGGCGTCACATTCAACGCGATCAACGCCCCCAACAGGATCGCCGTTGTCCCCGACCCCGGAATGCCCAGCGTCAGCAGTGGCACAAATGACCCGGTACAGGCGGCGTTGTTGGCGGTTTCCGGCGCGGCCAACCCTTTGATCGACCCTTTGCCAAATTCGGCCTGTTCTTCCTTTGTCGCGATGTTGCGTTCCACCGCATAGCCCAGGAAACTGGCAATCGTGGCCCCCGCACCCGGTAGAACCCCGATAAAGAACCCCTGAACCGATTGGCGCGCGATCACCGGCGTGATCGCTTTCGCTTCGGCGCGGCTGATCCTCAGGTCCTTGATCTCGCCACCGCCATCGCCTGCGGTGACCCTTGGTTTCAGAACCAGAAACAGCGCCTCGGGCAGGGCAAACATCGCCATCGCCAAGGTGATAAAGCCAAACCCGGATTGCAGATCCATGATCCCCATGGTGAAGCGCGGCAGGTTATATAGCGCCCCCTCACCCACCGTGGCCATGATCAGGCCCAGCACGGTCATCATCAGCGCCTTGGCCACCTGACCGGTGCCCGCAAAAGCCGCGATGGCCGAAAGGCCCACGACCATCAGGGCAAAATATTCCGCCGAATGAAACAACAACGCGACCGATGACAACGCCGGGGCGAACACCATCAGCAACAGCGCGCCCACCGTGCCGCCCGCGAAACTGGCGATGGCGGCAATGGTCAACGCCTTGCCCGCCTTGCCCTGACGCGCCATTGGATAGCCATCAAAACTTGACGCGACGGTTCCCGCGACACCCGGCGCATTCAATAGGATAGAAGACGTCGAACCACCAAAGATCGCCCCGTAATACACCCCGGCCAGCAGAATAAGGGCGGCAGACGGATCGCCCATGGAAATCGCAACCGGGATCATGATCGCGATGATCGACATCGGCCCAAGACCGGGAAGCATGCCGATGAATGTCCCGATCAGACAGCCCCCAATGACCATCAGCAGGTTTTGAACAGACAACGCCGTCTGGAGGCCAATCAACAATCCTTCAAGCATGTCAGTTTCCCCAAAAGCCCGGATAGGGGCGCAAATAAATACCCAAAACCTGCTGGACCAGATACCACACGATGCCGGTCGCGATCAGCGCGACAGGCACCATGACCTGCCATTTGCGTTCACCCAGAATGAACGCCCCGCCGATCAGAAATGCCGACGTCGACAACAGAAAGCCAAGCGGCCGCAGCCCAAGGGCATAGGCCACCATCAGGGCCAGCAATAAGATGGCCGGCCAAATCTGGTAGTCGCCCAAACGCCTGTAATCAATTTCCGGGTCTTTGGCTTGGCCCTTTTCCAAACCAAGCAGGATGATCATGGACGCGAAAATTCCCAGCACCGACAACACCTTGGGAAAGGTGCTGGGCCAGATCGGGTTTCGTTTCATAAACGGCGGCAGGGCACCATCCATGGTGAACCACGCGGCATATCCATACGCCAGACAGATTCCCAACAGGACCAAAGCGATCCAACGATCCAGTGCCATTTCCACTTCCCCCCGAACGATGGCGGCAGAGCGGTCGCCCGCTCTGCCAGTCAGACCTTAGAGAAAGCCCAGCTTTTTCATCAGATCGCCGATGACCTTTTCCTGACCTTCAAGGAAGGTTTTGAAATCATCGCCGCTGTTGTGGATGTTCACCCAACCGTTGCGGGCGCGAACGGTTTCCCATTCAGGCGTCGCATACATTTTGGTCAGCGCATCCTGGTACATGGCAAGCTGATCCGCAGGCAGGCCGGGCGCCCCAAAGAACCCGCGCCAGTTCACAAAGCTGGTATCGATGCCCTGTTCCTTCATCGTTTTTGCGTCTGGCGCTGCAGCCACCCGGTCATCCGACGTGACGCCGATGATTTTCACTTCGCCCGCGTTGGACAGATCGACCGCCTCGGAAAATCCGGTCGAAAGGGCTGCGATTTCGCCTGACAAAAGGGCTGCCATCGCCTTGCCGCCTGCGTCATAGGGGATGTATTTCACCCCAAGCGCATCCTTGCCCGCGGCTTCCATCACCATGGCGGCAACAAGGTGATCCATGCCACCGGGCACAGACCCGCCGCCAATCGCTGTTGCCGATGGATCGGCGTCATATGCGGCGATCAGATCAGCCATCGAATTGATCGGGCTGTTCTTGTTGACGACAATCGCGGCATAATCCCCGATCGTGCCGGACACCAATGTCAGGTCGCGAAAGTTGTAAGGGAACACGCCGGTCAGGGACCGGATCACGATTGGTGTCGAATTGACCATCAGCGTGCCGTGGTTGCTGTCGGCGTTTTCGATCAGATACCCGATGGCCTTGCCACCGCCGCCGCCTGACATGTTTTCATAAGACGCACTTGCGACCAGGCCAGCGCCTGTCAGTGCCTCGCCGGTTCCACGCGCGGTTCCGTCCCAGCCGCCACCGGCACCGCCGGGGATCAGAAAGTGGATCTTGTCGAGCACTTTGTGCCCTTCGGCCATCGCCGGTGCTGCAAAACCAAGTGCCGCAACAGCGGTCGCGATCAGGGCGCGACGGCCCAGTTTCAATGTCGTCATGATGTCCTCCCGTTTGACAACTGTCCGCGATGCGGCTCAGTTACGGGGGTTAGACCACGGCAACCTGACACAGACCTGTCACGCATTTGCGGGGGCGATCACGTCACATGAAGTTCCTTTTAGTCGAAGACAACCAAGAGCTGGCCAATGCCGTGTCGTCGCGCATGCGGCTGGATGGCCATGTCGTTGATCACGCTGACAAATTGCAGGACGCGACCGCCTTTGTCGAAACCGGGGATTATGACCTTATCCTGCTTGATATCATGCTGCCTGACGGGGATGGGCGCAGCTTTCTTAAACAGCATCGCGCCAGCGAACATGACACGCCGGTGATCGTTCTGACCGCCCGCAGTCAGGTATCCGACAGAATCGGTTCGCTGGATCTTGGGGCCGACGACTACATGACAAAACCCTTTGACCACGCCGAGCTTGAAGCCCGGTGTCGTGCGGTTCTGCGCCGCAAGGCGGGCAAGGCCAAGACCGTCGTTGAAATGGGCGGCATTGTCTTTGATCCCTTGGCTGGGCAACTCAAGGTGCGAAATCAGGTTGTCCGCCTGCGCAACCGCGAATTGCGCCTGCTGGAATTATTGATCAATGCGCCGGGTCAGATTTTTTCGAAACAGAAACTGGCCGACCGGCTGTTTTCATATGACGACGACGCCTCGGAAAACGCGATCGAGGTTTATATCGGGCGGCTGCGCAAACATCTTGAAAATTCCGACCTAAAGATCCGCACCTTGCGCGGGTTGGGGTACCGGCTGGAAAATGACCAGTAGCCTTCCTGTCTCGGGGTCGCTCCGTAATCGGCTTGTCCTGACGCTGATCGGGGGGGCCGCGATCCTGGCATTGGTGCTGTTTTTCGCGATCCGCGACTATGCCAACCAGATCGCACAGCAAGGGCAGGACAACATTTTGGGGGCCTCGGTCACATCCATTCTGGACGCCGCAGCCTTGCATGATGGCAGTGTGGAAATCGACATTCCTTATGCGGCGTTCTCAATGCTGGCCACCCCGTCAGATGATCGCGTTTTTTATGCTATTTATCAGGATGATACCTTTCTTTCGGGGTATCGTGACCTGACACCGGCCACGGGAACTGTGACACGCCTGGGCGTGTTTGAAACCACGGTTTTTCAGGGCGATCGGGTTCGCGTGGTCACCGCAACGCGAACCCTAATCGGGGCTGGTCACAAAACCGAAGTCAGGATCGCGCTGGCCCAATCACAGGATGCGTTGTCAGGCATGCTGGATCAGATTTCGCGCAGGGCCGCCCTGTTCGGGGCCGGTTTCTTTGCGCTGGCCACCGTCCTGTCATTCTGGGCGACCTCGGCCACCATTGGCCAACTCAAACGTCTGACAGATTCCGTGACCCGGCGCGGCCCAAAAGACCTAAGCCCGTTTGCCAAACCGATGCCGACCGAAATGGTGCCCCTGGTGACGTCCCTGAATTCACTGATGGGGCGTTTGGATCATTCCCTGAAGCAATCCGAAGATTTCATCGCCGAAGCCGCACATCGCGTGCGCACCCCCTTGGCCACGGTGCGATCCTATGCCGATGCCACGTTGCAGCGCGTGGACAAAGAAGAAAACCGCAAGGCCTTGCGATCAATGGTGCGGGCCATCGACGAAAGTTCGCGCGCGGCCGGCCAGTTGCTGGATCACGCCATGATCACCTTTCGGGCCGACCATTTGGAACGTCAGGACATCGACCTTGTCGATCTGGTCCGTGACCTTGTCATGCGGCTTACGCCGATTGCGGAAATGAACGATCTGGATCTGCGCCTGACGGGTGACGGGCCTGTCGCCTATTCCGGTGATCCGGTCCTGCTTCAGAATGCCATTCGGAACCTGATTGATAACGCTATAAAATATGCGCCAAACGAAAGCGTCGTGGATATTTCTGTCACCGCATCGCCCCAGGTTCAGATCAGGATTTGTGACCGCGGGGCCGGATTTCCGGTTGAGGAGGTGCGCGCATTGGCGATCCGTTTCAAGCGCGGCAAGAATTCGGACGGGATCATCGGATCCGGCCTGGGCCTGACAATCGCCAAGGACGTGGCGACGGCCCACGGGGGCGACCTTACCTTGTCAAACCGAACGGAGGGCGGCGCATGCGTTACACTTTCGCTTTGATCCTGTGCCTTTTGGCCAGTGTCAGCGCCGCGCAGGATTGGGAAGACCGCAAAATGTTCAACGGAACGGCCACCGGTCCGGCCTTGCGCGTGCTGTCCAGCACCGACACTGCGATATTCGCACCGATCATTGAACGGTTCGTGTCTGACAATCCTGACGTCCAGGTCGACTACCTTGTAACGGGCACGGCCGACATCAATCGTGTTTTCCGGCAGGATCCGGGTGCCTATGACATTGTCATTTCCAGCGCGATGGATCTGCAACTCAAACTCGCCAATGATGGATTTGCACTGCGGTTGCGCAATGTGGACCACCCGGCCTGGGCGCAATGGCGTCAAAGCTTGTTCGCCTTTACCACCGAACCCGCCGCGATTGTCATCAATCGCAAGGCTTTCACCGGCCAGCCCATTCCAAAGACACGCCAGGATTTGATCCAGGCCATGCGCGCCGCGCCCGGCGTGTTTCGCAACAAGGTGGGCACCTATGACATTCGCAAATCCGGCTTGGGATATCTGTTCGCAACCCAAGATGCCCGCGCGTCAGAAACGTTCTGGCGGCTGATGGAGGTCATGGGCGGACTGGATGCGCGTTTGTATTGCTGTTCAGGCGACATGATCGACGATCTGGCCGATGGCACCATCCTGATCGCCTATAACGTCTTGGAAAGCTACGCGCGCGCCCGGATCGACAGCAAGGACGCGCTCGCCATCATCCTGCCATCGGATTTTCCCACCACGATGATGCGCACGGCGCTGGTGTCAAACGCGGCGCCGCAACCCAAATTGGCCACCGAATTCATCAGGCATTTGATTACCCTCACATCTTCCATGGGGACGGCGGATCAACCTTTGCCGCTCTTGGATCCGCAAAGGGATGAGGTCGGGCCAGCAACAATTGCGTTGGAACCCGCGCTTATGACATTTCTTGATGCGCTGAAACGGCGCAAGTTTCTGGCGGAATGGGAAGACGCGATCATTCAGAAACCCATTTTGGACAACTGACCGGAATTTGGCACATGCCCACGGTGCCACGTGCCTGCCCGGCGCATTTCGCAGATCATTACCGGCCATTCCGTGCCCGATAATGTAGAATAATCATGACAAAAACCGACACAGGCGTGGCTTGTGGTTGAGGGTTGCGCGCCTGCGGTCCAATCTGAACCTGCGACACAGGCGAAAGAGGAAGGGACAAACAGTGCCGAAAACTCCATCCCACATGCCACGATCCGTGCTTAAGGGTGCGGCCCTTTTTCTGATGCTGGGCGGGTTGGCCGCCCCTGTGACAGCCCAGACAACCGCCCCGAACGGTGCGGCATCCGGCCAAACAACCAAACCCGCCTTTGACCTGACCCGACCGGATCTGCGCCACCCGACGCGCGACGAACGCACACAGATAAACACCCTGGTCACCCGCATTCAGGCCGGATCCAAGGCCAAGGATTTTGCCACGGTTCTGGCCCTGACCGCCGACCTTTTGGTCCTTCAGGAAAAAACCTTTGGCCCGGACCACCCTATCACCGCCGCGACCCATCGTTTCAGGGCCGAGGCGTTCAAGGGGCTTGGCAATGTTGCCGCCGCGCTGAAACACGATCAGCGCCACTTTGATATATTGCGGCAGCGTCTTGGGGCCGATGCCGCCGGAACACTTGAAAGTCAGATCACCCTGGCCGAAACCCTGTTCCAGCTTGGCCAAACCGAACAGGCAATGATCCAAGCGCGGGCCGCCTTTGATCTTTTGACCCCGCAAAGTGCCGTTGCGCTGCGCTACCGGTCCTTGAAAACCATCTCTGATGTTCTTGAATCCGCCGACCGTCATGGCGACGCGCTGGTCGTTGTGACCCGCATCGTCGCGCTGGTCGAAGCCACCATCGGGGCCGATGCGCCCGCGACATCGGACTGGATCACCAAATGGGAACAGGTCCGCATACGCGCCTTGGCCGACGGTTGGGGCCTAAGCACTGATTTCACCCTGCTTGACCACCCCCCCGAACACCGCCACCCCAACACAGCCGAACGCGCCGAAATCGCAGATATCACCCGGCGCCTGTCAGCCACCCTTGCCACCCCACCCGCGCAAAGGCGCGGGTTTAGCGACAATTTTCGTGACTTTCGCCGGCTTGTCGCCCTTCAGGCCGACAATTGGGGCAAATCCCACGTTGTCACCGGGCGCATCACCCAGCATCTGGCCGAATTCCTGTTCATGACGGCCCAAACGCAAAAGTCCCTGCCGGATGAAACAAAGGCCACATTGGTTGCCGGCGGTCATTCGATGAACAAGGCGGCGATGCGCAGCTATGTAAAAACACTGGGCGTTGAACACCCATACCTGTTGCTTGCCATGCTGCGCGCCGCACAGGAACTTGACAGCGAAGACAAGGCCACGCAGGCCATGAAATATGGGCTGACCGTCACGTCGCACGCCCGCACACAGGGCCTGAAACAGTTGGAACTGGGCGCATTCGTCTTTATGGCGGGCCTGTCAGACGCGCTGAAACGCACCGGGTTGGAACGCCCGATCCTGATCCGGATTTTGGAACTTGCCGACCCGGACGATCCAATCGTCGCAGGCTATCAGGCACGTCTGGACGAAATCCCGGCCTATACCGCCAAATCTGTCCTAAAGGCCGCGCAACAGGCCGACGCGATCGACCGTTTGAAATTCGCTGTCACCCAACACGAACGCATCCTTGGCCCCGACCACAAAGAGGTCATTCGCCTTAAACAATTCGCCGCAACGATGCTGCTTCAGATGCGATCACCTGCCGGGGCCGTCGATTATCTTGAGGATCTCGCCAGCTATCTGACCAACATTCTGGGCCAGGATGATGATGTCACATTGCAGGTCCGCCTGGATCTGGCGCGGGCGCTGGTCGCGTCGGGGCAAACCAAACAAGCGGCGGACAAACTGGACACGTTGATCACCCTTTTCGATGGCCGATCACCGGACAAGGACGCACAATTCTTTGACGCGGTGGATTTGCGCGGCACCCTTCTTTTCGCCCAAGGGCACGCCATTGCCGCCCGCGATTTCATCGTCGCGGCCATGAATGACAAGGCAGGCAGTCCGGGCGAAAAATCCGCCGAATTCGCCCAATTGTTGATGACGCTGACCCGGATATACGCAGGCCAGAAGCAACACGATCTGATGTCGGCCACCGACACGCGCCTGCGCCAGCTTTTGGATGACCTTGGCGACGCGGGATTGTTGGTACGCCTGGATTACATGACCGCCTTTGGCCATGCTGCCATTCCCGATTTCGCGGAACGCATCAGGTATATTGCGGGCGTCTATGAACGTGCGAACCAGGGGTTTGGCCCCTATCACCGCGTCACCCGTCAGGCATTGCTGTGGACAAGCCTTTATTATGCAACACTGGCCATCCAGCTTGATGCATCGGCCCCCGGTCGGGTCGACGAAGCCATGTCGTTTATCGACCGCGCAATTTCGGTCCAAAGCCAGGTTTCAGATGGCCCCGATCAGCAGCTTTCACAGCTCAGGGCGTTCAAGGGCATCTTGCTGCACAAGGCCGGGCGATACCGAGAGGCATTGGAAAACATTCGTTACAGCGAAGCGGTGACCCAGGATTTCATGGCAGAATTCATGTCCGCATCGGGTGAATTGTCAGCAGCGCAACGGGACGCGCGGCTGGGTGATGCGGTGATGTCATCGGTCATACGGTGGGATTTCGCGGCCTCACCCGAGGCCAGCAAGACCGAGGCGATTGCCGCGCGCGATGAGGCATTTGCCCATATGCAAGCCGCCGGGTCGGGCGCATCGCAAGCGCTGGTTCAGGCCATGGCCCGCAACACCGAAAGCAACGGCGATGTCGCGGACCTGGTCCGAAGCTGGACCGACAGCCTGCGCCGTCGCAATGCCATGGAAGGTCAGCTTGGCACCGCCCCGCAGCGCAAGGAACTGGGCGAACAGATCGACGCGATCCGCGCCCGCCTTGCCGCCCAGGCGCCGCGTTTCTTTGAATTGGCCAACCCCGCGCCGGTCGCTATTGGCGAACTTCAGGGCGCACAAGGCAGCGCCTGGCGGGGCAAACCGCTGTTGGACAAGGACGAAGCGCTGATCCTGTTGACACCCGGACACGCGGATGCGCCCGGATTTATCTGGGCCGTCACCCGCGAGGGCGCGGCATGGGCGCAAATCCCCCAATCGAACGCGGTGATGTTGGACCAGATCGGCCAGATGCGCGCAACTTTGGACGGTGGCCGCGTGCGTGGCGGCGTGCCGCTGAAAGAGGCCGTCAACGGCAAGGGACCACGCCTAAGTAACGGGTATGACCGGACATTGGCCCACGGTTTTTACCGCACCTTGTTTGGCGATCCCGCAATTTCGGCCCTGTTAAAGGACAAACCAAACTGGATTCTTGTGCCCAAGGGTCCGCTGACCGGCCTGCCCTTTACCGCGCTGGTCACCCGCCCGCCACAGGGGGATGATGACGATCCGGCGGCCCTGCGCCAAACAGGTTGGCTGGGCCTGGAAAAGGCGCTTGTCGTTGCGCCATCGGTGGCGTCCGTACGGGCCTTGCGCCGTTATGCAAACACCGATGCCCCGGCACAACGCGCATTCTTCGGGCTGGGCGACCCGTCGTTTTCCGGCAAACCACGGCGTCAGGCAGGTGGCGCCCGATTGGGCGATGGTGGTGGGTTTTTCCGCGACGGGACCGGCAACGTTGACGCGGTGCGCGATCTGCCCGGCCTGCCTGGCACCCGCCGGGAAATTAGGGCGATGGCCAAAATTTTGGGCGCAAGCGACGCTGACGTGTTAATCGGCGTTGACGCGAACGAGGCCCGCCTTGCCGGGATCAGCGACAGCGGCACGCTGGCCCAGGCCGATATTGTCCTAATGGCCACCCATGGGCTTTTGTCCGGTGCCTTTAGCGGGTTGGCCGAACCCGCGCTTGCCCTCAGCCCCCCGTCGGACGGACCCGAACCGATTGACCGGGAAAACCCCGACATTCCCGCAGACCAAAGGCGGGTCAACGACGGGCTTTTGAAAGCATCAGAAGCAGCTCGGCTGAAACTGAACGCGAATTGGGTGATCCTGTCGGCTTGCGATACCGCATCGGGGGCCACGCCGGGTGCAGACGGTTTGTCCGGCCTGGCGCGCGCATTCTTTTATGCGGGCGCGCGCGCCCTGCTGGTGTCGCACTGGCCCGTGGATGATGCGGTCGCTGCGCGGTTAACCACCCGGACAGTGTCGCTAGCCAAAAACGATCGCATGGGCCGCGCCGAGGCGTTGCAAACAGCCATGCGGGAGATCATGACTGACACCACAAACCCCGCCTTTTCCCACCCGGCCCTATGGGCACCATTTCAGGTGATCGGGGATCGCTAGTACCGGATCATGTGTTCAGCGCCCAAGGCCATGAAACGACAAACGGGCGGCCCCGGATTGGGAACCGCCCGAAACGCCCGCCCCTGCGGGGATCATCAGGAAAAGATGACCAAGGCCCCCGCACGCCATCGAAACAGAAGTAAAATGCCAGCACATGAACCGTTCCATTTATGGGGGGCGGGTGTCAGGCACACGGTGTGGAATTCGCAATAATCAAAAACAAGACGCCGGTCCCCGAAAGGGGAAGCGAGCGAACATTTGTCAATTAAATCAGCCCCCTAACGCCTCATAACCGCCGCCAAAAACATCCCCGGCGTTTCCGTTCCACATCAGGAATGTGACGGCGGCCCACAGGATTCCCGTTCAATAAGGCGATAGTTCAGCGAAAAGTCTGCGCATCCTGTCGCCTGACCACGGACTTTTTCCAACACCCGGTTCGAAATGGTGTCGACCAGTTCCTGTTGATCCAGAGTCAGGACCGACATGGCCGGCATGTGATCGGCCGTCAGATTGCTGTCACCCACGGCAAGAATGGAAATGTCTTCGGGAATACGCAGCCCCATAACGGCGACCGCATTCAACACTGAATGCAGAACCTGTGTCCCTTGAACGATAAGGGCGGTGGGTCTGTTCGGGCTGGACAACACCTTGATCGTTTCCGCCGTCACCGGAGTGCTTGGGGTTGCGGGTTGGATCCAAGGGCAATCAAGCAGGTTAAGCTGCGAACGCCGCGCTGCATCCTCGAACGCCGCTTGCCGCATAAGACCCGGACGGCGGGCAAAGCTGCCGAACACCGGCGCGATCCTGCGGTGCCCCAGCGACATAAGGTAATCCAGCCCGATCCGCATGGCATCCTTGTGATCATAGTTCACGTGGTCTGCCGTCACCTCCATTTCGCGGTCAATCAAGATGACCGGCGCTGGAAATTTCGCCAACAGGTCATTGATTGCAGGATCGGTTTCATTCACCGGCGCCGCAACCAACGCATCCAACCCACGTTCCATGAACGACTGAAGAATTTGACGTTCCCGTTCCACATGATTTGACGACGTTGACATCAGGGACACGAACCCCGCTTCGGCAAAGCGTTCGACAAGGTTGCCATAAAGCTGAATTTGCAGCGGATTGGACAGGTCGGTGAATTGGATTCCGATCTGCCCTGACGACCGTGTCCGCAACGCCCGCGCGGCCTGATTTGGTGTATAATTCAGCTTTTTCGCGGCCTTTAGTACAGCGTTGCGCGTTTTCGGTTTCACCCCGGCGACGTTGTTCAAAACACGCGACGTGCTGCCGACGGACACGCCTGCCGCTTTGGCGACGTCAAGAATGGTGACTTTCTTTTCGCTCAAGGTGCCGCCCGATATTCTGAAGAATGAGGTTTCTAATCCGCTATTAACGGCTTTTGCATGGGCACGCATGTGCGGATGGCGGCCGGGCGCAAAAAAACAGCAATGTGTCACACAAAGTTTTGGTGCCGCGCAAATGCATTGATGGGCCAGGCACTGTGCTCTGCCACCGTGGTCACCATCAGCCGGTTCCCCGAATAATATCCGACAAAATCACTAAGGTTGACGTATCTGACAAAATTAGTCAGATTTATTCACACAGCCACCCCGAAGATTCGCGTTTGGGGAAGCCAGACGCAAACCAACAAGGGGACACCGGCCATGGTGAACAGTGACCGCCTATTTTTGACACGCAACCGGGGCAGACAAACCGATGACGAGTGCCGTAAGACCACCGGCGCTTTTGCCAGCGGGTTCTGCCGTCAGGCCTCGATCAATCCATGCAGGGCGTCACGATGATGTCTGCATCCAAACTGGCACGCACAGCCAATGGTCCGTTACAGGCCCCGTTACATCAGGCGGGCGCTTTGATGGACGGTGGCACGTTGGCGCGAATTGAACACGAAGGGCAGGTTTACACGCTCCGCATCACGCGGGCGGGCAAACTGATCCTGACAAAATGACGGCACATTCCCCCAACCGCGGTGGCGCGCCCGTCGGGTTCCTGACCGAATTGCCCCCGATCGAGGCAAGCGCCGTCATGTGTTTTCGCCTGTGGCAATCGCGCGCCAATGACCGCCACGCCATCAGCCATGAATTCGGACAGATTTTTGGCCCCGAATACGGTGACGTGGCATTTCAGGCGCTCGACGCGATCTGTGATCTGTGCATGCGCCATGGGCGCCGCCCTTTGTTGCGCCATCAGGTCACCTGCAAATGTCTTGGCGCGGACGAAGCCTGTTTTGCGAACTTTGTCGCCGCCGCATCCGAAGGGGCCAGAGAAGACGCAATGCTGATCGCGACATTGATCGTACGCCCGGATTTCGCGCCAAGCCTGGTCGGGCTGGCCGAAGATTTCGGTTTCGCGCTGCGCCGGGTCGCATCGGGTAGAAACACCCAACCATCGGCGTTCACACGCCACGAAACAACGCTTCACTAAAGGGACAAAAATGAAACGCGCATTCCTTCTATCCACGGCGATCTGCATGGGGCTGACCGCCCCCGCAATGGCGATCGACAAAACGGCCGTTCTGGACACGTATTCCGACATCGCCGAGGCGAAATATGCCGACAGCCTGACAACGGCCCAGGCCCTGCGGCGCGCGGTGGCAAAGCTGATCGAAACGCCATCCCCCGCCACCTTGCAAGACGCCAGAACCGCGTGGATCGCCGCGCGCGTGCCGTATCAACAGACCGAGGTGTATCGCTTTGGCAATGCGATCGTCGATGACTGGGAGGGCAAGGTAAACGCCTGGCCGCTGGACGAAGGGCTGATCGACTATGTCGATGCAACCTATGGCGGCCCATCGGACGAAAACGAACACGCGGCACTGAACGTGATCGCGAACGCAAAGCTGTCGTTGTCGGGCAGGACCATCGACGCCACAAGCATCACCCCCACCCTATTGGCAGACACGCTGCACGAGGTGGACGGGGTCGAGGCGAATGTTGCAACGGGCTATCACGCGATTGAATTCCTGCTGTGGGGGCAGGACCTGAACGGGCATGATGCCGGCGCCGGCAATCGCCCCTACACGGATTTTGCATCGGGCAAAGATTGCACAGGCGGGCATTGCGACCGCCGCGCCGCGTATTTGCGCGCCGCAACCGACCTGCTGGTCAGTGATCTGGAATGGATGGCTGCACAATGGATCGAAGGGGGCGCAGGCCGCGCGGCGGTGATGGCCAACCAAGAGGCCGGGCTTGCCACGATCCTGACCGGGATGGGGTCATTGTCATACGGGGAACAGGCGGGCGAACGGATGCGCCTTGGCCTCATGCTCAACGATCCCGAAGAGGAACACGATTGCTTTTCCGACAACACCCACAACAGCCACTATTATGACGGTCAAGGCATTCAGAACGTCTATCTGGGCAGTTATACCCGCGTTGATGGCACTGTGATCAACGGCCCATCACTGTCTGATCTTGTCGCGCAAACGGACCCCGCGCTGGATCGAGACATGCGCGCAAAACTGGCGGCGACCATGGCCGCCCTGGGCGCGATCAAGGCGTCTGCCGAAGCGGGGTTTGCCTATGACCAGATGCTGGAACGGGGCAATGCAAAGGGCGATGCCCTGATCATGGGCGGGGTAAACGGCCTGATCGCACAGACAAAAACAATCGAACGGATCGTCGCCAAACTGGGCCTTGATCAGATCGAATTCGAAGGTTCCGACAGTCTCGACAATGCGGCGGCTGTCTTTCAATAACATCGGTTCCCTCGGCGGGTGGCCAGCCTGACGCCAACCACCCGCATGGGGAACCCCAAAAGGAAAAACCATGAAAACGACACTTCTTTGCGCGGGCACCGCCTGCGCGCTCACGTTGGCGTCACCGGCCCTGCGGGCCGAAGGCAACGTTGGCTTTTCGCATGAAATCGAACTGGAAATCGGCGTCACGACTGTCTTTGACTCTGACGTGCCCGCCGATGAGGTCACGGACGTTTACGGGGCCGCCAGTCTTGGGTTGGAATTCGCCCTGAGTGATCGCGTCACGGCGTTTGCAGGCCTGACATTTGAATCGGTACTGGACCCGGCGGGCGATCGTGTCTTCAAGGATATGGGGCTTTACGTCGCAGAGTTGGGCCTGGCCTTTGATCTGGGCGTTGCGCAGGTGGCCGCGGGCAAAATCAGCCCGGCCTTTGGCATCGCGTGGGATCAGACCCCCGGTTTCTTTGGCACATCTTATGCCGAAGATTACGAGCTGGCGGAAATGATCGGCGCAAGGGCCGACATTGCCCTTGGGCAGGGCACCTTGTCAGCGGCAGTTTTCTTTGCCGACACCACACCGCTAAGCGAATCTTTGGGCACGAACCGTGGCCGCACATCGACAAGCGACGGTGGCGCGGGCAACACTGGAACCCTGAACAACTTTGCCCTGCACTATGACGTGGCATTCGGGGAAACCACCCTGTCCGCAGGCGCGCGGTTCTTGTCGGCGGGGACAGGCGACGTGTCCGATGAAAAGGGTCTGTCGCTTGGCGTGGCACATGCCGTCAATGACGCGGTAAGTGTTCTGGCCGAAGTCGCGGCATTTGACGGATATGGCGGCAGTTCGGACACCGCCACCTATGCCACCATCGGTGCCAGTTACGCGCGCGGCCCAATCACCTATAATGCCGCCTATACCCGCCGCGACATCACCAGCAGCGGCGTGGATCACCTTGTTTCTGTCGGCATCGATTATGAATTGACCAATGGCATTACCTTGACGGGCGGATATGGTTTCGCCAACGAAGGCGGAACAAAATCGCACATGTTTGGACTCGCCTTTGTGATCCCCATCTCGGGCTAGACACCGGCCCTTGCCCGCAGGAAAGATTTGCCGGCAAGGGCCATTCCTTTCACAAACCACCGCCGCACCGGTGCAAGAAAAGACAACGCAACTTGAACACAACGATCATTCTGTCCGCCTGTATCGCCGCCCTGGCCACGATGTCCCATGCCGCGCCTTGGGATATGTTGGGTGACGACCACCTTGACGTTGTTCCCCGGACCGCCGCGGAAATCGAACGGGTTCACCGTGTCACCCGCCCTGTCACGGATTTTTCCGCGCCGTCCCGGTTCGAAGAGCTTTCCGGCGGCGCGGCGACCGTGCGCGCCCGTCTGAATGCAGATGCGTTTTCACAACCCTCCGCCAACATCGGATTTGACGGAGAGTTGAACTTTAAGGTCGGCAATGGCTTGTTTCGAAAAATCTGGGTGTCGGCGCCATCGTCCACCCTGGCATCGGATGGGTTGGGCCCTCTCTACAACGCGCGATCCTGCCAACGCTGTCACGTGAAAGACGGGCGCGGTCACCCGCCCAAAGGTGCGGATGACACCGCCGTGTCGATGTTTTTGCGCATTTCGATTCCGGGCGATCCCGCCAATCACACCAATGACCCGGCACACGCGATCAAAGGTTACCTCGCCACCCTGCCCGATCCGAATTATGGAACCCAGCTTCAGGATTTCGCTCTGCCCGGCCATCCGGCGGAATATCGGCTTGGCATCATCTATTCCGAAACGACGGTGGCACTGTCTGAAGGTGAAACCGCTTCCCTGCGCACCCCCACATACACCGCCACCGACCTTGGCTATGGCCCCCTGCACCCCCAAGCGATGTTAAGCCCGCGCGTGGCCCAGCAAATGCTGGGCCTTGGCCTGCTTGAGGCGATCCCGGCGGCCGATATCATCGCCCTGGCCGATCCGGACGACGCAAATAAGGATGGCATTTCAGGGCGCCCGAATGTGGTCTGGTCCATCGAATACGACCGGCCAATGCTGGGCCGGTTCGGGCTCAAGGCCGGGACCCCGACCGTCAAACATCAATCTGCCGCCGCATTCGCCGGGGATATCGGCATTTCCAACCCGCTGTTTCCCGCCCCCCACGGGGAATGCACACCCGCGCAAACCGCCTGCATCAACGCCCCCCACGGCGATGGTGACACCCGCACACATGAGATTGACGCCCAAGGGCTGGACCTGGTCACATTCTACAGCCGCAACGTCGCCGTGCCCGCGCGCCGCGACGTTGGCGACGCGCAGGTTTTGCGCGGAAAAAAGGTGTTTTACACGTCGGGCTGCGCCGCCTGTCACACGCCGTCATTCGTGACGCATCGCCTGAACGACCAGCCCGCCCAAAGCTTTCAACTGATATGGCCCTACAGCGATATGCTGTTGCACGACATGGGCCCCGGCCTGGCCGACAATCGCCCCGAAGCACGCGCCACAGGCCGGGAATGGCGCACCCCCCCACTGTGGGGCATCGGCCTGACCAAACAGGTCAGCGGACACAGCTTTTTCCTGCACGATGGCCGTGCGCGATCCCTGCTTGAGGCCATCCTGTGGCATGGCGGCGAAGCCGAGACTGCAAAGGACAGGGTTATCAACATGCCCAAGAGCGACCGCGCCGATCTTATCCGTTTCCTGGAAAGCCTGTGACCCATGCGTAGCCTGATCACCGCAATGTTTCTGGCCCTGCCGACCCCGTCCCATGCGGCGGACCACAGCGTCACCGTCACATCCGTCATTGACCAGCATGTCTTGCCGGGGTTTTCAAACTTTGCGCAGGAAACCAAGGAGCTGCACGCGGCCGCGACAGCCGATTGCCGCGCGGGATCGCCCAGATTGACCCAGGCATTCAACGACAGCTTTGATGCATGGATCCGCGTCGGGCACCTGCGGTTTGGCCCAACCGAATTCGATGACCGCGCCTTTGCATTGGCGTATTGGCCCGACACCAAGGGGTTCACACCGAAAACCCTGACCCGTCTTATGACCGCCCGTGACAAGGCCGCGTATGACAGGGATGACTTTCGCCAAATCTCGATAGCTGGGCGCGGGTTTTATGCGCTTGAATTCCTGTTGTATGACGCCGGGTTGTCCACCTTGGGCGACGCGGGCTATCGATGCGCGCTGACCCGTGCCATCACCCAGGACATCGCGGACAACGCCGCTGCAATCCTTGCCGATTGGCGGGCGGGCTATACAGACACGCTGACCCGCCCCGGTGCCGGGCGTACCTATGAAACTGCCCAGGAATCGATGCAGGAATTATACAAATCGCTGGTCGGCGGGCTGCAATTCACCGCCGACACCCGGCTTGGACGCCCCTTGGGCACCTTCGACAGGCCGCGCCCAACCCGGGCCGAGGCACGCCGTTCCGGCCGGTCGCTGCGCCATGTCGTGCTGTCCCTGGAAGCGGCGCGGGAATTGGCCACGATGCTGGCAGGCGATGACACCGCCTTGGCAACCACCCTTAGTGGTGCATTTGACGAAACGCTGTCACAGGCCACCGCCCTGAATGACCCGGTTTTTGCCGGGGTTGCATCCCCCCAGGCGCGGCTAAAGGTTGAGATCCTTCAGCAATCCATCACAGGTCTGCGCGATCGCATCACCAGCAGTCTTGGTCCCCACCTTGGTGTCAGCGCCGGGTTCAACGCCCTGGACGGAGATTGAAATGACATCGCGCCGCGCTTTCATCACCGGGATGATTGCCACGGGCCTGACGCCCCGTTTGACCTGGGCCGACGCAGGTGGCCCCGCCTTTCTGTCATCCGCGCGAACACAGGATGGGGCTTTTGTCCTTGTCGGGTTAACCGATAGCGCGGCGATCACCTTTCAGATCCCCCTGCCCGGTCGCGGACACGCGGCGGCAACCCACCCCACACGCCCCGAGGCGGTCGCCTTTGCCCGCAGACCCGGTGTGTTTGCAATGGTCATCAACTGCGTCAATGGCACCCAGTCCGCCACATTAAACGCGCCTCGGGGGCGGCATTTCTATGGGCATGGCGCATTTTCCGGGGATGGCCGCACCCTGTTCACCACCGAAAACGATCTGGACACCGGCGCGGGCATCGTGGGTGTCTGGGATGCCACCCGATCCTATCAGCGGATTGGCGAATTTGCATCGGGCGGGATTGGCCCGCATGACATCAAACTGATGCCGGGCGGCGATGCTCTGGTGATCGCAAACGGTGGGATTGAAACCCACCCTGACAGCGGGCGCACAAAACTGAACATCGCGACCATGCAACCAAACCTAAGCTATGTCAGCTTGTCAGGAGGCGTGCAGGAACAGATGGAACTCCCGGCGTCGCTGCACAAGAATTCCATCCGCCACCTGGCCACCCGCGCAGATGGGCTGGTCGCCTTTGCAATGCAATGGCAGGGCGCAAAAGGCGACAATCCCCCGTTGCTTGGGCTGCACAAACGCGGCCAGCGATCCACCCTGATCACCGCCCCGCCTGAACATCATCGCAAGCTGAACGGATATGTCGGCAGCATCGC
This sequence comes from Pseudooceanicola sp., assembly GCA_050633485.1. Lineage (GTDB taxonomy): Bacteria > Pseudomonadota > Alphaproteobacteria > Rhodobacterales > Rhodobacteraceae > Pseudooceanicola. Next base: position 173,782 of record JBOEGP010000002.1, on the reverse strand, counting down.
CATAACGCGCGACGCGCGTCAGGTCGCCATCACCTCTCCGCGGGGGGGCATCGCGCAGGTGTTTCAGATTGCTTCAGGCGCATTCGTGACAACCCTTTCGGTGACAGATATTTGCGGCATCAGTGCCGGGCGCAAGGGGCTGCAATACACCGCAGGCACGGGCCAATCGGGCGCGATCACCGGCAAAAACGTATCACCTGAGGCAACGCATCCCTTGCAATGGGACAATCACCTGGTGCCGGTTTCCGCCTGAACCACGCGGGGTGTCAGAAACCCGTTCACCCCCCCCAAAGAATAGCGGCGTGTCAGGGCCGCACCCGCACCCGAACCCGCCAACGGCCAGCGGCGCCATAAGATCAAGACGCGATTGGTCACAGCAACCCGCGATCCTTAAGGTCAGACTCAAGCCTATCGGCCCCGGTAAAATGGACGCCATCCATGCCCGCCGCGATGGACCCGGCAACGTTTTTCGCGCCATCGTCAATGAAAACACATGACCCGGCCGGAACCCCGGCGCGATCACAGAACCGGCGGAATATCTGCGGATCGGGCTTCATGATCCCCTCTTGCCCGGATACAATCGTTGTGCCGAACACCTCGCCCAGCCGTGGTTGCGCGATCAGCCCATGGGGCCAGGTTTCGGCGGACCAGTTGGTGATCGCATGCACCGCAATGCCCCGTGCGCGCAACCTGTCCAGCACATCCCATGTTCCCTTGATCGCATCCTGAATGGTCCGCCCGTGGTTCACCACATAGCCCAGCAACCGGCGCTGATCCTCCGGGTCATCCAGTTCGCGCGCGAGGTCGCTAAAGCGTTCGCCGCCGTCCGCGCGTTTGTTCAATGCGCTGAAATTGATCCGCTCCATAAAGGCATCAACAGCCGCATGTGTGCCAAGTTCGTCCAGCCATGCCAATTGGGGCTGCCAATTCACCAGAACACCGCCAATATCGAACACAACGACAGAATGGGTCATTGCACAGGCTCCTATCGCGAAAGACACATGGCACGCCGCGTTCGGCTAGGCCAAACATGGACGGCGCTGACCCAAGCCATAAGGTCACCGGGCCGTTTTCACAAGAAACCGCGCGAACCGTGTCGCGTCACGCGCCGCTGGCATAGGATCGTGCCGTGGCAAACACGGCCGATAACCTTTTGGCATCCGCGATTTCATTGGCCATAAGCAGGACCAGGCGGGCGTTCAGCGCATGGCTTTCCGCTTCGCTCAGGCCATCATGGGCGGCCATCAACGCGGCATAGATATCGTCCGTTGCCTCGCCCGTCTGGCTGTCAAATATCGTGTGTGTCATCCCAGCGGCTCCTTTGACAATTCGAACCCCAAGGCGCGGTCGCGTGCCTGCGCAACCGCATCCGCCCGCGGCGCATCAAAGGCGGCTGCGACATGGCCATCGGGGCGGATCAGATAGGCGCGGTTTCGCCCGTATCGTTCCAGGGCAAATCCTTCGCGATCCGGCAGGCAGGGATAATCCGCCCCCAAAGGGGCCGCCCCACCGGCAGAGCCGGGAACAATCCCGACACGCGCAATGCCAGCAACATCAGGCAGGTCCACATCCCCAAGCCCCAGCAACACAAACCCTGCCGGTAAGGCGGAAATCAACCAGTCATCCCCCAGCGGCGCATCAAGCAATGGCCGCCCCGGTGCGACGGGCGCCGTTCCCGGCGTCTGCAGGGCGAACCCGTTCAACAAACAAGGTTGCGACAGTCGCCCCGAATTGATGATCCGACGCGCAAAGGGCTGGTCATGGGCCATGCGCAGGGTTTCGGACCTGAACAACGCCTCGATCGGGGATTTCGGGGTCATGAAATTGGTGGAGCGGGTCGAATGTCGGATGTTTTCCGCCGCGCCATGCGCGCGTTCGGCATCATAGGTGTCGATCAGCCCGCGCGGCGCATCGCCCGCGATGACGGCGGCGAGTTTCCAGCCGAGATTGTCGATGTCCTGAATGCCGCCGTTTCCGCCCCGCGCGCCAAAGGGCGACACAACATGCGCACTGTCCCCGGCAAAGATCACCTGACCATGCACAAAGCGATCCAGCTTGATACAGCGAAAGGAATAAACGCTCATCCAGTCCAGCCGGAACGGCGTGTCCCCGACAATGGCCCTGATCCGGGGGATAACCTTTTCCTCTGTCGCTTCGGCCCTGACATCGCTGTCGCGGTCCAGTTGCAGGTCAATGCGATAGATGTTGTCCGGCTGTTGGTGCAACAGCGCGGATTTGCCGGGGTGGAACACTGGATCGAACCAGAACCAACGCTCCGGCGGACCATCGCCTAACGGGCTTTTGTCCATCTCGATATCCGCGATCAGGAATTGCTCCTGGAATGTTTCGCCTTCAAACGACAGGCCCATCCTGTCGCGGGTGGGGGATTTGGCCCCGTCACACGCGACAAGCCAGGGCACGGCAAAGTCATAGCGGCCTTCGGGCGTTTGAACTTTCAGCCAGACCTGACCGTTTTCCTGCGAATGGCCCACCACATCGGAACAAAACCGAAGGTCGATCAGGTCAGGGAAATCGCGGGCACGGTCGATCAGGTATTCTTCGACGTAATATTGCTGAAGGTTGATAAAGGCCGGATATTTGTGCCCTGCCTCGGGCAACAGATCGAAATCATAAACCGCATCGGCACCATGAAACAGCCGCCCGACCTTCCATGTCACGCCCTTGGCCAGCATCCGGTCACCGACGCCAAGCCGATCAAGGATTTCCAGCGTCCGCTTGGACCAGCAAATCGCCCTGCTGCCCACGGACACGACGTTATTGTCATCCAGCACGACCGAGGCGACCCCGCGTTGCGCCAGATCAATGGCCAAGGCAAGGCCGACCGGCCCCGCCCCGATGATGGCCACCGCAACATCCGTTGTGCCCCCGCGCATTTCCGGCGGCTGAACAAAGGCTTCGGCTTTGGAAACATAGGCGGGCATGACGGGTTCCTCCCCAAGGTGTTCAGCGCGATCGCCCCACGTCAGTCCTGAAGCGCGTCCCACATTTCCTTGTCGCGGGCGGCGGTCCAGACGCGGGGGGTGTCGATGCCGCGGGCCTCGTCATAGGCGCGGGCGACGTTGAAAGGCAGGCAATGTTCATAGATCGCGTAATCGGAAAATTTCGGATCGCATTCGGCCCGCACGGCGTTCCATGCCTCTTTCAGCGTGCCGCCACGGGCGACGATCTTTTCGACGGGTTTGTAGGTTGAGCGCACGAAATCTTCGGTCAGGGCGATGGCCTTGGCCACCATGTCAGGGCCGACAAGCGCGTCACCGCGTCCCGGCGCGATGCTTTGGGGTTCAAAGGCCGCGATATTGGCCAGGGTATCAGCCCAATCCGTGTAATGACCGTCGCCGCAATAGCAGGCGGATTTGTATTCGACGATATCGCCGGTGAACATCACCTCCTGGTCCGGCACCCAGACGACGGCATCCCCCGCTGTATGGGCGCGGCCCAATTGCATGATATCGACCCTGCGATTGCCAAGATAAACCGTCATGGCATCGCTGAAGGTCGTGGTTGGCCATGTGAGGCCGGGAATTTCTTCGTGCCCCTGGAACAGGCGTGGAAAACGATCGAATTCGCTGTCCCAATCCTCTTGACCGCGTTCGGCGACCATGGCGCGCGCCACATCGGACATGATGATTTCACCGGCGCCATAGGCACTGGCCCCAAGGACGCGGACCGCGTGGTAATGGGTCAGGACAATGTGGCTGATGGGTTTGTCCGTCACGCTGCGGACCTTTTCGATGACCATGCGCGCCAGACGCGGGGTGGCTTGGGCTTCGACGATCATCACGCTGTCATCGCCAATGATCACACCGGTGTTCGGATCGCCTTCGGCGGTAAAGGCATAAAGCCCGTCACCGATCTGGGTAAAGCTGATTTTCTTGTCTTCCATATCGCCTGCGGATGCGAATGCTTTGGCCATGGTGCGTTTCCTTGTTAGGTCGTGCCGGGCGGGGCTGTCGGATGCCTCCGGCGGAAGTATTTAGGGGAAAGATGAAGGGGTGGGCGGCGGCGCGCGGGTTACTTTTTTCCGGGGGTTGCGTCGAATTTCTTTTCCAGGCTCGCCCAGCAATCAATGTAATCGTCCTGAAGCGGGGCTTCGTTCGCGGCGAAATGGGTGAGGTGCTGGGGAAATCGGGTTTCGAACATGAAGGACATCGTGTTGTCCAGCTTGTGCGGGGCAAGTTCCGCGTTTGAGGCGCCTTCGAAGGCGTCCCGGTCCGGCCCGTGGGGCAGCATCATATTGTGGAGCGACATGCCGCCGGGAACGAAGCCCTGCGGTTTCGCGTCGTATTGGCCATAGATATTGCCCATGAGTTCGGACATGACGTTCTTGTGGTACCACGGCGGGCGGAATGTGTTTTCCGCGACCATCCAGCGTTCGCGAAACAGGACGAAATCGATGTTTGCGGTTCCGGGCTGTCCCGAGGGCGCGGTCAGCACGGTGAAGATCGACGGATCAGGGTGATCGAACAGGATGGCGCCGACCGGGCAATAGGTGGTCAGGTCATATTTCACCGGGCAATAATTGCCGTGCCAGGCCACCACATCAAGCGGGCTGTGCCCGATTTCGGTTTCATGAAACTGACCGCACCATTTGATCGTCAGGGTCGAGGGCACTTCGCGATCCTCAAACGCCGCGACGGGGGTTTTGAAATCGCGCCGATTGGCCATGCAATTCGCACCGATCGGGCCGCGCCCGGGCAGTTCGAATTTCTGGCCATAATTTTCGCACACGAAGCCACGCGCCGGCCCTTCGAGCACTTCGACCCGGTAGACGAGGCCGCGCGGAAGGATCGCGATTTCCTGCGGTGCCACGTCGATGATCCCGAGTTCGGTGCAAAACCTGAGCCGCCCTTCCTGGGGGACCACAAGCATTTCGCTGTCGGCGGAATAGAAATACGCATCCTGCATCGAGGCGGTGACAAGATAGATATGGGTCGCCATGCCCACCTGGGTGTTCACATCCCCCGCCGAGGTCATCGTGCGCATCCCCGTCAGCCATGTCAGCGGAGCATCTGAATGAGGCACGGGATCCCAGCGGTATTGCCCGAGTGATATCACACCCGGGTCCACATGCGGGGCGGTGATCCAATAGGGCAGATCGATCTTGTGATACCGCCCGGAATGTTTGACCGACGGGCGAATGCGGTAACACCAAGTGCGTTCATTTTGGTGGCTGGGCGCGGTAAAGGCCGTACCGGAAAGCTGTTCGCCGTAAAGCCCATAGGCGCATTTCTGAGGGCTGTTCATGCCTTCGGGCAAGGCACCGGGCAACGCTTCGGTTTCGAAATCATTGCCAAAGCCGGGCATGTATCCATCGTGCAGTGCCGAAATCCCAACCGCGCGGGTCAGCCCCGAATGGGTGCTTTGATCGGTCATGGTCCTGTCCTTTTGCGCATTGCCTTGGGATGGTGGTATTAGTTGATTTTGTAACTAACAACGGTCTATTTTCCAGGATGGACAAACCCCCCCAAACGCCACCCAATTTTGACCTGACGGATTTCACCCCCTATCTGCTGAACATCGCGGCCGAGGTTGAAAGCCTGGAGTTTTCAGCCGTTTACAAGGCACGATACGGGATGACGCGGCCGGAATGGCGCGTGTTGTTCCACCTTGGGCGCTATGGTGCGATGACCGCCACCGAGATCGGCCAGAGATCGCGCATCCACAAGACCAAGATCAGCCGCGCCGTCAGCGCATTGGAAGCCAAGCGGTTTCTGCACCGCGCGCCCCTGCATTCGGACCGGCGCAGCGAAGTCCTGCGCCTGCGGCCACCGGGGCAATCCGCCTATCGGGATCTGACGGGGCATGCCGAAGGGTTTGAACAGGCGCTGGAAAAACGGCTGGGACCACGCGATGCCAAGGCGTTGCGACGGGTGCTGAAGAAACTGGTTGCCGGGCGGTGACCTGCACACCCAAGGGGTCGCTTTTTCGGGGCCCCCGTCCATGACGCGGGCCCCGGTATCTGATCACCTTAAAGGTTCGCGGCGGCGGCCATGATTTTTTGCGCCGCGCGTTCATGCGGCTTGTCGATCATCTGGCCATCAATGCGCACAACCCCGGCAGACGGGTCGGCGGCAAAGGCATCAAGCACCTTTTGCGCCCAGGCGAGTTCGTCTTTGGTTGGGGTAAAGGCCCTGTTGACCGGCGCGACATGTTTGGGATGGATCACCGCCTTGGCCCCGAACCCGTCGCGGCGCGCCTCATGCGCTTCTTTTTCGACGATTGAAAGATCGTCAAGCACGGCACAGATCGAATCCACCGCGACAACACCCGCCGCCGCCGCCCCCGCCAGACACAGGTTCCGTGCCAGGCGGAAGGGTTCGTGATAACCTTCCTTGGCGCCATTTTCCCGCGCGCCAAGCGAAGCGGCCAGATCTTCGGCGCCCCACATCATCCCCCACAGGCGTTCATCCGCCCCGGCGTATTGACCGATGGTGAACAGGGATGCGGCCGTTTCCGTCGCAATCGCCAAAATCCTGGTCGGGGGCAGATCATGAACCGCCTCGAACGCGGCAAGGTAATGCGCCGCCTGACGCAGGTCATCCGGCCCCTCACATTTAGGAAGGACAATCCCGTCGGGCCGATGCGACATGACCGCCGTCAAATCCCCCAAGGTCATCCCGGTGTCCAGCGCGTTGACCCGCACAAACAGGGCCGGCCCTTCGCGCGGGGCGTCCAGCATGTCGCCAACGCAGGCCCGCGCCGCCTCTTTGGCTGATGCGGCCACGGAATCCTCAAGATCAAGGATCAGAGCGTCGGCGTCGCCCATGCGCGCCTTTTCGAATTTGCGCGCACTGTCACCGGGGACAAACAGAAATGACCGCATCACGCCGACTCCGGCTTTTTGCGCATCAGGGCCATGCGTTTGCATTTGCCCACCAATGTGCCGTCCTGTTTGAAACAGGTGTGTTCGAATTCAACCAACCCCTGTTCCGGGCGCGATTTGCTTTCGCGGACGGACAAAACGGTGGTTTCCGCACGGATCGTGTCACCATGAAACACTGGGTTCGGGAACGTCACATCGGAAAATCCAAGGTTGCCGATCGTGGTGCCCAAGGTTGTGTCCTGCACCGTCATCCCGATCATGATTGCAAAGGTGAACATCGAATTGAACAAACGCTGCCCCCATTCCGTACCTTCGGAAAAATGCGCATCAATGTGAAGAGGTTGCGGGTTCATCGACATCAGGCTGAACATCGTGTTGTCCGCTTCGGTGACCGTGCGCGTCAGTTCGTGACGAAAATGCTGACCTACGGTGAATTCTTCGAACCAGAGTCCGGCCATTGGGGTGTCTCCTTGTTGTGTCGGGTCAATAGGACTTGGGCAGGCCCAGAACGCGTTCCGCAATGAAACACAAGGCAAGCTGGGGTGAAACAGGCGCAATGCGCGGGATCAGGCTTTCGCGCAGGTAGCGTTCGACGTGGTATTCCTTGGCATAGCCGAACCCGCCATGGGTCATGACCGCCTGCTGACAGGCATTGTACCCTGCCTCACCGGCCAGGTATTTGGCCATGTTGGCCGCCGCACCACAGGGCAAACCATTGTCGTATTCCCATGCCGCCTTCATCGTCAAAAGCCACGCGGCCTCAAGCTCGGACTGGCAGATCGCCAGGGGATGTTGGATCGCCTGGTTCTGGCCAATCGGGCGATTGAACACATGGCGTTCCTTGGCATAGGCCGTTGCCTTTTTCAGCGCAGCAAAACCCAGGCCAACCGCCTCGGCCGCGATAAGGATACGTTCGGGGTTCATCCCCTGAAGGATATATTCGAACCCGCGCCCCTCTTCTCCGATGCGATCCGCCTCGGGGATTTCAAAATCCTCAAAGAACAGCTCGTTTGAATCCACGCATTTGCGGCCCATTTTGTCGATTTCGCTGACCTTGATGCGGTCGCGATCAAACGGTGTGTAAAACAGGGACAGGCCATGCGTCGGCTTGGCCACCTGATCAAGCGGGGTTGTGCGGGCCAACAAAAGGATATTGTCAGCCACCTGCGCAGTGGAAATCCACACCTTCTGCCCGTTGACGACATAGCGATCACCGCGTTTGTCGGCGCGTAATTTCAACTGCGTGGTGTTCAGCCCCGTGTTCGGTTCTGTGACCCCGAAACAGGCCTTTTCGCGCCCTTCGGCCATGGGGCGGATCATGCGGTTTTTCTGATCCGGCGTGCCGAACACATCCACCGGTTTCAGACCAAAGATGTTGATATGAACCGCTGACGCGCCAGACAATCCCGCGCCAGATTCCGCGATCGTGCGCATCATGATCGACGCCTCGGTCACGCCCAGCCCGGCACCGCCCTGTGCCTCGGCTGTGCAAATGCCCAGCCATCCCTCGCCCGCCAAGGCATCATAAAATTCGTTGGGAAACCCGCCATTGCGGTCCCGGTCCAACCAGTAATCATCACCAAACGCGGAACAAATCCGCTCGATCGCGCTTTGAATGGCCTTGTGGTCTTGGGTTACTGCGAAATCCATTGTCTCTTCCTGTTGTCCCATGCGCACCCCTTGGGCGCGCGATGTCTTGCACGGCCATCCCGGCGATCAAGTGGCTGTTTTCGGCACCATTTCCGCGATTTCCTCGGGTGAAAACCCGGCATCCCGCAGGATGCGTTCGCCGTCAGCCCCCAATTGCGGGGCAAGACGATCAGGCACCGCCGGGCTGCGCGAAAACTGTGCGGGCACTTTCATCGACAGGATTGGGCCTTCGGTGGGGTGTTCGACAGACTGGAAAAACCCGGTGGCGGTCAGATGCGGATCCTTGATCACGGATTCATAAGAATGCATCGGCATGGCGGGCACATCGGCCTTTTTGAACAGGTCCAGCCATTCGGCCGTCGTCCGGGTCAAAAGGATTTTGCCCAATTCGGCATAGACCGCGTCGATATTGTCCATCCGCGCGGAAAAATTGACAAAACGCGGATCGGCGGCGGGCATCTCGGGGCGGCCAATGGCGGCAAAGAACCGTTCCCAATGCGCGTCCGTATAGACCAGAGCACAGACATAACCATCGCTGGTCTGATAGGGGCGCCGATCAGGCGACAGATGCCGCGCATATCCGCCCTTATCAAGGGGCGGTTCATAGGTCAGCCCGCCCAGATGATCGCCCAAAATCATCGACACCATCGTTTCGTACATCGGGATTTCAACCTTTTGACCCACCCCCGATGCCTGACGTTCAATCACCGCCGACAGGATGGCATTCACCGCCGCCAACCCCACAATCCGGTCCGCCACCGCAGCAGGAACATACGATGGCCGCTGACCCGCGCGGGTAAAACTATGCGCAATGCACGACCCACCCTGAATCAGATCGTCATAGGCCGGTTGCGCCGCGTAGGGGCCATTTTGATCGAACCCGACAAGCGATGCATAGATCATGCGTGGATTGGCCTTTGCCAATTCTGTGTAAGACAGCCCAAGGCGTTCCATCGCGTTCGGGCGCACATTGGTCACAAGGATATCGGCGCGTTCGGCCAGCCGCAAAACCGCCTTGCGACCGGCATCAGATTTCAGATCCAGCGCGATGCTTTGTTTGGACCGGTTGGTGTTCAGGTACACAGGCCCCATGCCCTTGTTCCGGGCCGGGCCGATCTGGCGCACCACGTCCCCCGCGGGGGCTTCGACCTTGATCACCTCGGCCCCGAAATCCCCGAGTGTCTGGGTCGCAAAAGGCCCCATCAACACCGTTGTCAGGTCCAAAACCTTTAGCCCTTTTAGTGGCCCCATTTCGCCCCCTCCTGTGTATGTGTGCAAAAATCCGAACTTTTTGCGCAAAATGTCCGATGCCTGTGTGCCCTGGCGTCGTTGGTTGTAAACTGATCCAAACCTGTCTCCTCGTAAACCTCACCGCCACTGCATGACCGAAAACCGCCCCTCAGGGTCGGCCGCCTGCGCCCGGTTGAAAATTGATACCCGCCCCCGTGGGACAACAGCGCAGGGGCGTCGATCCGACGCAATCCGGCCCCACACCGCGTGAAGGATCCAACCTGCCTCATTCACCGAAACCCCAGGCGGCGCGCGCCACCCGCCGACGCATCAAGACCCGCGCGCCTTGGCATAGTCCACGAACACGTCAAAGCTTTTCGGGTTGGCCATCGCTTCGCGATTGACGACCTTGTCTTCATCACCGCCCAGCAACAGCTTTTTCACCGGGACCTCCAGCTTTTTGCCGGAAATCGTGCGCGGTACGTCGGAAATTCCGACAATATCATCAGGTACGAACCGGGGCGAAACGGCGTTGCGGATCGCCAGTTTGATCTTGTCGCGCAGCGTGTCATCCAGCGGACCATCACTTGGCACCACGAACAACACCATAAAGCTGTCGCGCCCAAGAAATTCCAGATCAACGACAAGGCTGTCAGCCACTTCGGCCAACCCTTCGACGGCGCGGTAAATCTCGGACGTGCCAAGACGCAGCCCACGCCGGTTGATCGTCGCATCCGACCTGCCATAGATCACCGCGCCGCCTTCGGACGTGATCTCAATCCAGTCACCATGACGCCAAACGCCGGGGTACGTGTCAAAATAACTGTCATGCAGGCGCGATCCGTCATCATCGCCCCAGAAATACAGCGGCATGGACGGCAGCGGCTGCGTACAGACAAGTTCCCCAACCGTGCCGATCACCTCCGCGCCGTCGTCATCAAAGGCGCGCGTCGCATTGCCCAGGGCACGGCATTGCATTTCGCCCGCCCGCACAGGAAGCATCGGGTTGCCGCACACGAAACACCCTGCGATGTCAGTGCCACCGCTGATCGGGGCCAGCCAGACATCGGATTTCACATTGGCATAAATCCAATCATACCCTTCCTGGCTAAGCGGCGATCCCGTCGCGCCAAGCGCACGCAATGACGACAGATCCAGCGCCGCGCCCGGCGTGATCGCCTGTTTCTGGCAGGCCATGAAAAATGCCGCGCCCGCGCCGAAATATGTCAGACGCTCGCGTTCAACCATCCGCCAGACTTCAAGCATGTCGGGATGGTTCGGCGCGCCATCGAACAGCACCACACGCGCACCATTCGCCAATGCACCGACCTGAGTGTTCCACATTATCCACCCAGAAGACGTCAACCACGAGAAATGATCGTCCGGCCCCACATTCTGATGCAGTTCCTGCTTGGCCCCCTCCAAAAGCACACCGCCATGTCCATGCACGATCGGTTTTGGATTGCCCGTCGTGCCCGACGAATAGACGATCCAGATCGGGTGCGAAAAGGCGACCTCGACGATCTGGGGGGCCTGGGGCGCATGCGTCATCTCGCTCCAACTGACCCAACCGGCGGGCGTGTCGGCGCGCGCCTTGACCATCACCTTGGTTCCAAGGCTGGGCAGGTCCGCAGCGATCCGTTCCAGCGTTTCAGACAGGTCAAACTCACGCTCACCCAACACGTAACCGTCCTGCGCGATCAGCACTTTGGGCGTGATTTGACGGAACCGATCCATGATCGCGTTTTCGCCCATGTCTGGCGCACATAGGGAAAACACCGCGCCAAGGCTTGTCGTGGCCAGAAAGGCGATCACCGATTCCGCCGTGTTGGGCAGGATCGCGACAACCCGATCCCCGTGTTCGACCCCCATCGCGCGCAAAGACGCCTGAACCGACCCAACCCGGTCGCGGAGTTCGGCCCAGGTGTAGCTTTGCCGCCCAAAGGTCTGGGATTGAAGCACCAGCGCGACGGTGTCAGGGCGCGTGTCAGCGTGGTGAAGCACATGGCCCGCATAATTCGTGCGCGCGCCGGGGCACCATTCGGCGGTTTCCACCCCCCGGTCACCAAGAATGTCGGTCAGGTTGGCAATCGGAAGGTTCTGAAAGTCAATAATCGCACGCCAGAACGCATCCAGTTCGGTGACCGACCAATCCCACAAAGCCTGATAATCCGAAAACGTCAGCCCCCGCTCGGCCTTGAGCCAGGCCATGAACCGCGCCATCGAAGTCGCGGCGGCACGTTCGGGCGACGGACGCCACAGGATCGCTCGGTCTTGCGGTGTTTCGCTCATTCTATCCCCCCTTGCGGGCTGTTTCGCCCGAATTGCGACGGACCAGACAGGATCCGACGCATTGGGGGACATTGGCACAAGCCTTGGGCCCCAAGGTCAAGCCCAATCATCATTTCGTGGGCGATTTCCTTGCGCGACATCGCCAAGGACAGCGCCCCGCCCGGCGCCTTAACCCTTTGAACTGGGTGGATTGTATTTGCGGTTCAGCTTGCGCATGCCGCCGATCCAGCGGTCGTAATCGTTGGTCTTGTTGCGCATGTACGCCAGCACTTCGGGATGGGGCAGAACAAGGAACGTTTCCTCTTCGATCGCCTTGAGACAGGCGTCGGCAACGGGTTCAGGTTCCATCATGCCATTGACACTGGCCACCCCGCCCTCTTTGCCCTTGGTCATGTTCGTGCGCACGGCCTGCGGGCACAGGACAGACACCTTGACCCCGTCATCACCATAGGTCAGGGCAAGCCATTCCGCGAACCCGACCGCCGCGTGTTTTGTCACCGCATAGGGGGCCGACCCAACCTGACTTAGCAATCCGGCCGCCGACGCGGTGTTCAGGAAATACCCGCCGCCCCGTTCGATCATCAAAGGCACCAGATGACGCGCGGCCCATATATGGGCCATCACATTGATTTCCCATATGTTCTGCCATTTGTCGTCGGGCACTTCCGGCCCGCCGCGCACCGAAATCCCGGCGTTGCAACAAAACAGGTCGATCGGGCCTTCCTGCGCTTCGACATCGTCGATCAGCGCTTTGATCTCGGCCTCGCTTGTCACGTCAACCTTGCGCCCGACCCCGCCAACCTGATCGGCGGTCGCCTTGGCGCCTGCCTCGTCCAGATCGGCACAGATGATCCGTTTCGCCCCAGCCGCATGAAACCGCACGGCCAATGCATTGCCAATTCCGCCGGCGGCGCCAGTGACCACCACGATCTTGTCCCTGATATCCATTCCCCGTCCCCTTTTGTGGAAAATGCGGGCCCTTGCAGGCCCGCATTTCTTAATCATCCGGTGCTAAATCGGCGTGCCTTATGGCCCATCAAAGATGTTTCCGCCGCCCTTGGTTTCCGCACGCGCCGCAGCCTGCCGTTCGTTCGAGCTTTCGAAGTCATTGCGCTCGGAACGGGCGATGACGTGGTGGTGCACCTCGTCCGGGCCATCCGCGAACCGCAGGGTGCGTTGTTTCATGTACATCGCAGACAGGGGCGACCATTGGCTGATCCCGGTTGCACCGTGAACCTGCATTGCGTCATCAATGATCTTGCAGCATTTTTCGGGCACCATCGCCTTGATCTTGGACACCCAGATGCGGGCCTCTTTGTTGCCCAGAACATCCATTGCCTTGGCGGCCTTTAGAACCATTAACCGCATCGCATCAATTTCGATCCGCGACCGGGAAATGGTTTCCATGTTCTTGCCAAGGTCGATGATCTTTTTGCCAAACGCCTCGCGCGTCAGACCGCGATGGATCATCAGATCCAGCGCTTTTTCCGCCGCCCCAATCGAACGCATGCAATGGTGAATACGGCCAGGTCCAAGGCGCACCTGCGAAATCTCAAACCCGCGTCCTTCGCCCCACAGCATATTGCCTTCGGGCACGCGGACGTTGTTGAATTTGATATGCATGTGGCCGTGCGGCGCGTCGTCATGGCCGAACACGGTCATCGGGCCAACGATTTCGACACCGGGCGTGTCCACGGGCACAAGGATCTGGGACTGCTGGCGAAAGGTTTCGGCGTCGGGCGATGTTTTCACCATGACGATCATGATTTTGCAACGCGGATCACCAACACCGGAAATAAAATACTTTTCGCCGTCAATCACCCATTCGCCGTTTTCCAACACGGCGCGGGTCGAAACGTTTTTGGCATCTGATGACGCGCGATCAGGTTCGGTCATCGCAAAAGCCGACCGGATTTCACCAGCCAACAGCGGTTTCAGCCATTTTTCTTTTTGTTCAGGCGTACCAACACGTTCCAGCACTTCCATGTTGCCAGTGTCCGGTGCGGCGCAGTTCATGGATTGCGGCGCCAGTGGGCTTTTTCCCAATTCAAACGCGATATATGCGTAATCAAGGTTCGACAAACCTTCGCCCGTTTCGGCATTCGGCAAAAAGAAATTCCAAAGCCCGGCTTCCTTGGCCTTGGTCTTTAGCCCCTCAAGGATCTCAAGCTGACCGGGGGCATAGGAAAACCGGTCCGCGCGGTCGCGGCCCAGGCGTTCGAATTCTTCATAGGCTGGATTACAGTTTTCGTGGATGTGTTTTGTCACCCGGTCCAGCAGCGGGCGCGCGCCATCCGACATGGCCAGATTGTGAAGTTCGTCGTTTGGATTTGCCATTGGGTCCATTTCTCCTTTGGATCATTTTCAGAAGGCCGATCGCGTCAGCCTGTCAAATTGAAACGCGTGCCGCAGATCGTCACCTGGTGGCCGGAAACGGCCAAACCGCGTTGCTGGGCCGCCGCCAGAATACGATCGGGATCATGCGCCGTAACGTCCAGCGCCCCCAATCCGGGGCCGCGCCCGTCAACCGCCTGAACAAACCGCAAATCGGCGTTGGCAAAGGGCACATGGGGCACGCCATCACGGTCCTGAACCGCAACGCCCGCCACTGCCGCCCAATGCGCGGCAAGGCCCGCAGGATCGTCAGACTGAAGTTCGGCCACGGTGATGGCGGACACCAGATCTGTGTTCACTTTGTCCTCCCAGCCGGTGCCGCCGACAGGGTTCCAAAATCCGGTGACATCTGCGACGTCGTCCCATTCGATTTCGAAAAACGCGGCGCGCATGTCACCGGGATGAAGTTGCATCAGATGCCAATGCCCACGGTCGGAATCATACGCCACGCGTACGCCGTTGGCGGCAGCATTGGCGCGGATCACGTCCTGTTCCGCCTTTTCACGCACCTGGGTGATGACCATGTACCCGCCATCACCGCCGCGCCGTTCCAGATACCGACCCGCCGCCGTGCCCGCCTGTGTCGGCACCACGACCTCAAGGAACTGGGTTCCAAACGCCATCAATGCGTTTTCCAATCCGAACTTTCCAACGGCGGGATCGACATGGCAGATCGGCGTTCCAAAGACCGCCTCAAGATCGTCCATGACCGGGCCAAGCTTGTCCGCCACAAGACAAATCTGACGCAGGTAAATGGCCATGTGTCGTTCTCCTCCTCGTGCGCGGGGTGATGCGCAGACCATGCCAATGACCGCTCTAGTGACCGGGCCACACTGATGCATGCCAATGGCCAAGCGGCCAGGAATTGGAATTCCCGGCCCATGCCGGGGGGATCTTTCGGCGCGCCATTGGCCTGATCATCAGGGCATTTCAGCCCCTTAAATCATCCGTCCAATCGCGCGAAAACCGTGCTGATACCTGTCGATCCCGGCCTCCCCTCCGGTCACGCAATGCCAAACCTGACGCTTGTCAGCTTTACGTAATGCCCTTTGCCGACCAAGGTCAAGTCCCCGTCATGGCGCACCATCCGCGCGCGGTGACACCGATTGACCGCGGCGTCGGCGCTGACGTAGGATCAAACCCTGACAGACGTCAGGACGGAGCCGGACACCCGATGCAAACCCACGCGCGCCACGCCACGGCACCGGTATTGCCCATGCCTCTGCCCCCCCGGTCCGGTACCCAACGGCCCGTTACCTGCAACGTACCAAATCGCTCCAAACCGGTTGCGAAACAGCCCGCCACCCCAATCACAGGACGCCAACATGCCCTCGCCCAACACTAGCGCGTCACCGATCGTCATCGCCCCCTTGGCGAACCACCGCTTTGACGAAGCCGCTTTGCAAAACTGGTTGTCCGACCCCCTGCCCGAGGCGCGCGATGGCCTTGAGGTGGCGCAATTTCAGGGCGGCATGTCGAACCCGACCTTTCTGTTGACCACGGCGGCCGGGTCCAAATTTGTCCTGCGCAAGAAACCACCAGGCAAACTGTTGCCCAAGGCCCATGCAGTGGATCGCGAATACCGGGTCATGGGGGCGCTTGGCCAAACCAATGTGCCCGCGCCGCGAATGCTGGCCTATTGCGATGACCCGACCGTGATCGGCGCGGAATTCTATGTGATGCATTATGTCGATGGCCGGGTCATCACCTCAACCGCGATGGACCCCGTCGCCCGGCCGGATCGCGTCCCGCTTATGCATTCTCTGGTGGACACGCTGGCCCATCTGCACGCCGTGGATTGGCGCGCCGTCGGACTAAAAGGGTTCGGGCGCCCGGAAGGATACCTTGCCCGCCAAACTGCGCGCTGGTCATCGCAATATGAAACAGCCAAGGCCGATTTGCCGGCTGATTTTGACTATTCCCAGTTTGACTGGCTGCGCGACTGGCTGGGCGAACACGCCGATATCGCGGACGAAAGCGCGATTGCCCACGGGGATTACCGCCTTGGCAACGTCATCGTTCACCCCACCGAACCACGCGTCATTTCGATATTGGATTGGGAATTGGCCACCATTGGCCACCCTATCGCGGATCTGGCCTATATGTGCCTGCCCTTCAGAATGCCCAAGGGAAATCCCTGGTTCGTGGACATCGCCAAAGCAGGCCTGCCAACCGAAGACGCGGTGCTGGCCCGCTATTGCGACACAGCCGGGCGCAGCGCCATTCCCGATTGGCCGGTCCATTTGGCATTTGCCTGTTTCCGATACGCCGCCATCGTTCAGGGCGTCGCGGCCCGCGCGGCCAGCGGCAATGCCAGCAGCGCCAGCGCCAATGCCGAATTCGATGGCGCCCGCGCGCGTCGTGTGGCCGAAATCGGCGCTGAAATCGCCCGTGGCATGGACAAAGCCAGGGTTGAGATCTGACGCCCCTGCGCGCCCGTGGCTGTGTCGCCCCGGCGCTTATGCCTGTGACGCGGTTGGCCCATTGGGTGAGGTCGGCGCATCCTTGGCCAATTCGCGCACCATCGCCGCCGCCCCGGCGGCAACTGTGCGCACAATGGTTTCGTCGGGAACATCGCTGTGCAGCCAATCGCGCATGGGCCCAAAGGCAGACAGGAATATCAACAGGTTGGCCATGACTTCGATCCGGTCATCATCGCGTTCCAAACCCGCGTGGCGGGCCAACCCATCCGACAATGCCTTGATCAGCGCGATATCACGGGCGCGCATCGCTTTGCGGTCTTCGGCCAGCATGTGAGGCACCGATCGGTACACCAGCAATGTGCCTTTGCGCTTTTTGTCCCAACCTTCGCGGAAATACGTCTCGAACGCGCTTTCCAGCGTCGCGCCATCGCCCTCAAGCAGTTCGGGCAGGCTAAGCACGTCCTTGCGAAACCAAAGCTGGTTCAGGATCCGCCGCAGGATATCGTTCTTGTTGGCGATGTAATCGTAAATGCTCGCCTGGTTCACCCCGGACTTGGCACAGATGTCGCGAATGGTCGTGGCGGCGAACCCTTTTTCCAGAAACAGCTCTAGCGCTGCGTCGCAAATCTGTTCGCGACGGACCTGAACCAGATCGACGTTCTGAACGCTTTTGATCTCTGCCTCTTTCAGCAGATCGCCCTGCGGTGACCTGTCACCCTGATCGCGGTTATCCACTGACACGCGCATGCCCCCTTTGATATCCGTGCCTCAGCGCCGCCGGTCGCCCCGGAACTTCGGTCCGGGTGAATTGCCCCGCCCCGGACCGACCCATCTGGGAAGGCTGTGACGCACAACTTGACCGTCGCTTGTCGCAACCATAGCCTGACACTTGTCAGCATGGCAATGCGGCCCCTGCGGTCCGCAGCGGCGCAGCCGTTCAGATTTACATTTCGGGAAACCCAATTCGCATGACCACGACGCAATCGGCCAATGGCCACCCCGCCGCCCCGATCCGCAAGCTTTTGATCGCGAACCGGGGTGAAATTGCCCTGCGCATCGCCCGAACGGCGGCCGAAATGGGGATTGCGACGGTCGCGGTCCATTCCGCCGATGACAGCGAAAGCCTTCACGTCCTGCGCTCTGCGGAAACCGTTGAATTGCCCGGTCGCGGCGCGTCCGCCTATCTGGACATCCATGCCGTCGTGGCAGCCGCCGTTGAAAGCGGCGCGCAGGCGGTGCATCCCGGTTATGGGTTTCTGGCCGAAAACGCGGACTTTGCCCGCGCAGTGGAAAAGGCGGGGTTGATCTTTGTCGGCCCGACGCCCGACAGCCTTGCCCTGTTCGGAGACAAGATCGCCGCGCGCCAACGGGCGACGGATTTGGGTGTTCCCATCCTGCCCGGCACCGCCGGGGCAACATCATTGGACGCCGCCACCGCCTTTTTCGACACATTGCCAACCGGCGCGGCGATGTTGATCAAGGCGGTCGCGGGCGGCGGCGGTCGCGGCATGCGCGTCGTTTCGGCCAAGGCCGATCTTGCCGACGCATGGCAACGTTGCCGGTCCGAGGCGCAATCGGCCTTTGGCAACCCGGATGTCTATGTCGAACGTTACCTGCCCGCCGCACGCCACCTTGAGGTTCAGGTGCTTGGCGACGGCAGCGGCACCTGCGTTGATTTCGCAGAACGCGAATGCACCCTGCAACGCCGCCACCAAAAGGTTGTCGAAATCGCGCCCAGCCCCAGCCTTTCCGACGCCCAGCGCTCTACCCTGATCGACAGGGCGCTGAAACTGGCGCAAAGCGACGATTACCGATCCCTTGGAACATTCGAATTCCTGGTGTCCGACGACGGGCTGGACGGTGAAACCCTGTTCTTTATCGAAGCGAACCCACGCATTCAGGTTGAACACACCGTCACCGAAGAAATCTTTGGTCACGACCTTGTTGCCTTGCAACTGGCCATCGCGGGCGGGGCCACCTTGGGCGCATTGGGGCTGTCGCGCGACGGTCAACAGGCCCCGCGCGGATGTGCCATTCAGATGCGCATCAACATGGAACGCATGGACACGACCGCGCAGGCGATGCCGACTGGTGGGCGGATCAGTGTTTATGAACCCCCCGCCGGGGCAGGAATTCGCGTCGATGGGTTCGGCTATGCCGGGTATCTGACATCAGCCAATTTTGACAGCCTGCTGGCCAAGCTGATCGTGCATTCTAAATCCGGTGACTTTGCAGGCACGCTGCGCAAGGCGGCCCTGACCCTTGCCGATTTCCGCATTGTCGGATTGGACACCAACATCACCTGGCTGCGCGCATTGCTGGACCGCCCCGAAGTCATTGCAAACACGGTCACGACCAAGTTCATCGAAACCCATGCCGCCGAATTGGCACAGGCGGCCGAGGCGTTGAAAACCGACGATCCGTTCGACGGGGACGCATCCGGTGATGCCACCCAATCCGCGGCTGTAATCCCCGAAGGCAGCATTCCCGTCCCGACCCCGATGCAGGCGACCATCGTGTCGCTGTCCGTCGCGCCGGGTGATACCGTCACCGCTGGTCAACAACTCGCCATACTTGAGGCGATGAAGATGGAACATGTCATCACCGCCCCCACATCGGGCCGTGTCACAGCCCTGTTCGGGGACCCCGGCAAGACATTGATGGAAGGCGATGCGATCCTTGCCATGGCCTCCGGCGCCGGCGGCGATGCCGGGCGAACCGCTGACGTGGACATCGACCTGGATCGCATCCGCCCCGACCTGCAGGAGGTCGAAGACCGCCGCGCATTCGGACTGGATGAAAACCGCCCCGAAGCGGTCAAGAAACGCCACGCACGCGGGCACCAAACCGCCCGCGAAAACCTGTCCCAGGTCTGCGACAAAGACAGCTTTGTTGAATTCGGTGAATTCGCCGTCGCAGCCCAGATTCAGCGCCGAACGATCGAAGACCTTGTCGAACGCACATCCGGTGACGGGATGCTGACCGGGCTTGGCACAATCAACGCTGACCTTTTTGGCGACGATCAGGCGCGCTGTGCCTTTGCAATTGGCGATTATATGGTGCTGGCAGGCACGCAAGGACAACGCCACCACCGCAGGCTTGACCGGCTCCTGCACATCGCCAACGACTGGACCATACCGCTTGTGTTTTTTGCCGAAGGCGGCGGCGGTCGGCCCGGCGATACCGAACGTTTCACCTATACCGGCATGGCCAACCGCACCTTTTCCAGCTTTGCCACCCTGTCGGGCAAGGTGCCGATTGTCGGCATCGTGTCGGGCCGGTGTTTCGCAGGCAATGCCGCGTTTCTGGGATGTTGCGACGTGATCATCGCGGACGAAAGTTCAAATATCGGGATGGCCGGCCCGGCCATGATCGAAGGCGGCGGCCTTGGCATCTATCCACCCGAAGCGATCGGGCCAATTGACGAAACATGTGCCAACGGGGTTGTCGATATCCGCGTCAAGGACGAGGCCGAAGCCTGTGCCGTCGCCCGCAAATACATTTCGTATTTCCAAGGGCCCATTGACGACTGGACAGCCCCCGACGCCCGCAAATTGCGCCATGTGGTCCCCGAAAACCGGCTGCGGGTCTACGAAGTGCGCGATGCCATCGACGGCATGGCCGATCTCGGCTCGGTTCTTGAGTTGCGGCGGGATTTCGGCGTTGGAATTGTGACAGCCTTTATCCGGATCGAAGGCAAACCCTTTGGTGTCATGGCCAACAACACCAAACATCTGGGCGGCGCCATCGACGGCCCCGCGGCCGACAAGGCAAGCCGTTTCATGCAGCTTTGCGATGCTTTTGATATCCCCATGATTTCGCTGTGCGATTCACCCGGCTTCATGGTCGGACCCGAGGCGGAAAAGACCGGCCTCGTGCGCCATGTCAGCCGGATGTTTGTCACAGGCCGGTCACTGACCGTGCCCATGTTCGGGGTGGTTCTGCGCAAATGTTATGGCCTTGGTGCCATGGGGATGATTGGCGGCGGTTCCTATGACAACTTCATGACCGTGTCCTGGCCCACCGGGGAATTCGGGCCAATGGGCCTTGAAGGGGCGGTCACGCTTGGGTTCCGCAAGGAACTGGACGCGGTCGAAGACCCGGATGAGAAAAAGGCGCTCTATGACAGGCTGTTGGCGGAATACTATGAACAGGGCAAAGCGATCAAAGCGGCGCAAACCCTGGAAATTGACGCGGTGATCGACCCCATCAAGACCCGCGAATGGGTTCTGGCAGGGTTGCGGTCCGTCAAACTGCGCCCCCCCTTATCCGGGCAAAAACGCCCCATGGTTGATGCGTGGTAACCGGCCCGCTCACAAAACGCCGGGCCGCCGCGCACGGGTAACGCATTCCGGTCCAACTCCGACGGCAATGGCCGGCAGGATCACAGGACTTCCCCCTTGCTGTCACCGCGCGGATTGCAAGGATTGATAAACCGACACAGCAAAGGACAAGATCATGGAATTCACCAAGGTTTGCGAAGGGCTCGATTTCCCCGAAGGCCCGATCGCGATGAACGACGGATCAATCATCCTTGTCGAAATCAAGGGTCAGGCCCTGACACGCGTCACCCCGGACGGCAAGAAACAGGTGATCGCGAAACTGGACGGCGGACCAAACGGCGCGGCCATCGGCCCGGACGGGGCGGTTTACGTGTGCAACAACGGTGGCTTTGCATGGGCCGAACGTGATGGGCTGACCCTGCCCGGCGGCATTGCCGACGATTACGAAACCGGGTCGATCCAGCGTGTTGACCTGACCACCGGTGCGGTCACCACGCTTTATACGGAATGCGACGGCTATCCGCTGCGTGGCCCCAACGACATCGTTTTCGATGCCGAAGGGGGCATGTATTTCACCGATCTGGGAAAATCGACCAAGGAATACATGCACCATGGCGCGTTTTATTATGCCAAGGCGGATGGATCGCATATCAACCGGGTCTTTGGCCCCATGATCACCACCAACGGCATCGGATTGTCCCCCGATGGCACTTCCGTCTATGTCGCTGAAACCCGCACCAGCCGTGTCTGGGGGTTTGACATCACCGCGCCGGGTCAGGTGAAAAAGCCCACCGGGTTCCTGCCCGGGCGTCTGCTGACCACCCTGCCGGATTTCCAACTTCTCGACAGCCTGGCGATGCAAGAGGACGGCCGCGTCTGTGTTGCCACCCTGATGCGCGGCGGGATCAGCATTGTGGGCGAAGACGGCAGCGTGGAATACATCCAGTTTCCCGGCGATCCCTATATCACCAACATCTGTTTCGGCGGGCCTGACATGCGTGACGCATGGGTCACGGCCTCGGGCACCGGGGTGCTATACCATTGCCGATGGCCCTATCCGGGCCTGCGCCTGAATTTCAACGGGTAAGGTTTACTGCTCGGGGCGTTTGTTTGGACGCCCCAGCGCCACCCAGCCGCGCCGCCACCCAGCCGCGCCGTCACGCGATCACGCGGCCAAACAGTCACGCGGCCAGCGCGCCTAAGTCGGTTCCGGCACCCCGACAATCCCGCGTTGGATCAGCGATGCAACATCACTATCGCCATATCCCGCCGCCCTTAGAACAGCGCGACTGTCCTGACCGATATGCGGGCTGGACACATCGGTATTGGCAATGCCCGGCGATTGCACAACAGGAACCGACCCAAGCCCCGGTTGATCCAGCCATTTGACAGCGCCGACGGCCTGAACATGCGGGTTGTTCAGGAAATCGCCATAGGAATTCACAATCGAATTCATCACCTCGGCGGCGGTCAGTTTTTCGGCCCATTCCTGTGACGTGCGGGTCTTGAACGCTGCCGCCAAAATCTCCTTCAGGGCGGGTTCGTTGGCCAGCCGTGTCTCCACCGTGGCAAACCGCGTATCGCCGGGCAATGCGTCCAGTTCCAACACTCGGCACAGCGCGGTAAAATGATCGTCGCGCATCGTTGTGATGCTGATCTGCCCGTCAACAGTGCCAAACGCCCCGACGGGCGCATACAGGTTGCCGACCTGACCGTCCTGCAAATGATATTCGATCACCTTGGCAATCTGAAACGCCGCTGCTGCCTGCATCAGGCTGCATTCGATCCATTTCCCGGTGCCATACCGAAACCGTTCGATCACCGCACTGGCCACGGCGTTATAGGCATAAAGCCCGGTCAGAACGTCCATCGCCACCATGCCAGACCGCTGCGGCACGCCTTCGCCGTTCTTGTTCATGACCATCCAGCCGGAAAACGCCTGAATAACCGCATCGGTCACGGGGCGGTCATTATAGGGGCCGTCTTGCCCGAACCCGGACACCGACAGATAGATCAGTTCGGGCTTTTTTGCCGCCAGATCCGCATGCGACAGGCCAAACCGCGCCATGACGCCGGGGCGAAAGCTTTCGGCCACGATATCGGCGCCTTCGGCCAGCTTTTGAACAATTGCACGGCCCTCGGGGGCTTTCATGTCGATGGCAAGGCTTTGCTTGCCCCGGTTAAAGGCGATGGAATGGGCAGACACGTCGCCATAGGATTTCCCAAGCGCGCGCACCCAATCTCCATGCAGCGGTTCGATCTTGATCACGTCGGCCCCATTTTGGGACATGATCTGGGTCGCATGGGGGCCTGCGACACCGGCAGTGAAATCCAACACCCTCAGGTCAGAAAACGGTTTTTTATCAGTCACGTAACATCCCTTTTACCAAAACACCCCGCCCCAGAGATCGCGATAATACCGCGCCCGATCCCGACACCGGCCTGCCCAGTCTGCGCTGACGCCACAGCAACGTCCAGAGGTGCGCATGACGGCGCGCGGCACAGGCTGCGCAGCGCACCGTCACCGCCCCGCGAAAACGCTGACCCTGTTCAGGCTGGGATCGCGTCGCGGAATTCGGCCAGCGCCTGACCCGTCGCAACAGGTTCGCCGCGCTGGTTCCTGACCGAAATGTCGAATTGCACCCAAAGTCCGCCGTCCGTCGGATTCTTGCGGCTGATCGTTGCCTCGGGCGTGATCGTGTCGCCCAGCATTACCGGTTTGATCCAGCGGGTTTCCAAACGTCGGTGAAAGCCACCGCGCGGCACCAGCCAATCGGTCAACGTCCGGCTGATCAGCGCGAAATTCTGCATCCCATGCATGATCACCCCCCCGAAAGAAGTGTGGCCAAAGCTGTTCTTTTCCATCCACTCTGGGTCAAAATGCAGCGGATTATAGTCAAGCGACGCATCCCCGAAATCCTGAATGGTGTCTGTGGTCACCGTGAACGGGCGGCCCATGATAATTTCGCCCGCGGCGATCTGATCGAATTGCTCTTGTGCTGACATGTCCTACCCCCCTTAAACCGGCCGAATTGTCTGGCCACGGCCGGTGCAAACCACCTGACCGTGCTGATTGGTGAACAGGTTTTCATGAACGGCAAACAGCCGATCTTTCTTGATGAACTTGTCCAACGCCGTGCCGCGCATTTCGATGGTGTCACCGGGGCGGATCGGAATGTTGTAATACCAATTCTGTCCCGCATTGATTGTACCCGGCGATCGCATCCAATCCTGCGACGTGGTGCAGGCGAACATCAAAAGGATGTGGATGCTGGGCGGCGCGATGATCCCGCCATAGATGGTCGTGCTGGCATAGTCTTCGTCGAAATAGAGCGGGTTATCTTCGCCCACCTTGCGGGCATATTCTGCGATGATCCGCTTGGTCAGCGTCACCGGGCGCGTTTCACGCAATTCGCCCGGAACGATCATATCCCATGTCTTTCTTTCGCTGACTTCCTTCCAGAAATCCGTTTCGAAATCTTCGCCCATCACATTCATGGTCTGCGCCTTTTTCCTGTCCCAAATCGAATTGTTTGTAATTCAAACATCCGTTACCTATACAAACAACATCGTCTGACGATTGCGATGGATTGGCGGTTGGTCAACAGGCCCGGCGCGCAATCCGGTGAAATCCGATCATTTGTTTGAATAGAAAACGCCGTGACCGAAACTGCCCCATCCCCCGCCCCGTCAAACACCTTTGCCCAAAGCTTTGCGCGTGGGCTGGCCGTCATCACGGCGTTTAACGAAGGGTCGCAGGCCCTGACCCTGACCCAGGTCGCCGCGCGCACCGATGTCACCCGTGCAACCGCCCGCCGCCTTTTGCACACCCTTGTCACGCTGGGATACGCGGCCACGGACGGGAAACACTTTTCGCTGACACCGAAAATCCTCGACCTTGGGTTTGCCTATCTGGCGTCTTCGGAAATCTGGCGCTTTGCCGAAGAGGATATTCAGGCATTGGCGAATGAAGTCGGGGAAAGTTCATCCATTTCCGTGCTCGACGGCCATGACATCGTCTATGTCCTAAGGGTGCAGACCCGGCGCATCCTGAAAAGCGCCCTGAATGTCGCAAGCAGGGTGCCCGCCCATGCCATTTCGATGGGGCGTATCCAACTGGCCGCATTGCCCGACCGGGAATTGCGCAGCTATCTGACCACCGCCCGGTTGGAACCCCTGACCCCCTGGACCATTACCGACCCGGATCGTCTGCGCCGCGCCATTGAACGCGACCGCGCCCAGGGCTGGTCCCTTGTCAGCCGAGAGTTGGAGGAAGGCATCGCAGGCATCGCCGTGCCGATCCGGTCGGCGGCGGGCCGCGTCATCGCGTCTGCCAACATCTCGCTTTCGCCCGCACGGCTAAAGGAACCGGGGCGTCAGGATTTTCTACTCGAACGGTTGATGCACACGGCCGACACCATCAACACACGTCTGGCCCAGGGGCATCAGGCGCCCTAAGGCCCCAGGCCCGCGATGGCGGTGCCCGTGGCGTTATCCGTCCACCACCCGCACATCGACACCCCATTCCACGCACTTGTCCGACAGGTCGCCGGGCAGGCTTTGATCGGTGAACAGCGCATCCAAATCCCCGATCGACGCAATACGCGCCGGGGCGCTTCGGCTAAATTTGGATCGGTCCGCGATCAGGAATGTCTTGCGCGACCGGCGGATGATCGATTGGCTCACGCCGACCTCCTTGAAATCGTAATCCAACATGTCCCCATCTTCGTCCACGGCGGAACACCCGACAATCGCATAGTCGAACTTGAACCGCGCGATGGTTTCCGTGGTCAGGTTCCCGACCAATCCACCATCCGACCGGCGCAATTCCCCGCCCGCCACGATGATTTCGCAATCCGGGTTGGCCACCAGAATATTCGCCACGTTCATGTTGTTGGTCACCACCATGATATTGCGGTGCTGCAACAGCTCATAGGCGACCGCTTCGGTGCTGGTGCCGATGTTCAAAAACAGCGACGCATTATCGGGAATTTCTGCGGCACATGCCTTGGCGATGCGTTGTTTGGCCCCCTGATTTAGGGCGCGCCGTTCCTCATACCCGATGTTTGTGGTGCCCGATGGCAGCACAGCGCCGCCATGAACACGTTCCAACCGGCCCGCATCCGCCAGATCGGTCAGGTCACGCCGGATCGTCTGAAGCGTGACACCAAAATGGTCCGCCAAACCTTCGACGGTCACCTTGCCGTCACGGCGCGCGATTTCAAGGATTTCGGGATGACGAAAGACTTGCGACACGAAAGGACCCCCCGCCCGTTACCCAACAACAATTACCGCGACACCGCGCCCATTCGCAAGCACGACAGCCCTGGCGAACACCTGTGCGCCCGGCCCCAAAGCCGGATCAACGCGATTCTTCACCCCAAGGTGACCCAACGGCACCAATTCTTGTAACCAACGCGCGGCGCCCCTGTCGAGGGGGCCGAATTTTTCCCTGATTTCAAATTGCTAGACAAAACGAACACAAACGAAAACTCAACGCTTTCTTTTTTAGACCACTTATGGGATGAATCGCCCCAAGTCGCGGAGGCAAACGGGGGGACACTGTGGCCGTATCGACGCCAGATTTGCCGCACGATGTTTTCGTGATCGGTGGCGGCATCAACGGATGCGGTATCGCTCGGGATGCGGCGGGGCGTGGCCTATCCGTTGCCTTGGCGGAAATGAACGATCTTGCCTCGGCCACATCCAGCGCATCGACGAAACTGTTTCACGGCGGCTTGCGGTATCTGGAATATTTCGAATTCCGCCTTGTCCGCGAGGCATTGATCGAACGCGAAACCCTGCTGAAAGCGATGCCCCATATCAGCTGGCCGATGCGATTTGTCCTGCCCTATCACAAAGACATGCGGTTCGAAGGCGGCACGCCCACCGCGCGCCTGCTGTCAACGATCATGCCTTGGATGAAGGACCGCCGCCCGGCGTGGCTGATCCGGCTGGCGCTGTTCATGTACGACAATCTGGGCGGGCGCAAAATCCTTCGGGGCACCAGCACGCTGGATCTGACCGGCACCGCCGAAGGCGCGCCGCTGAATGACCGGTTTGCCAAGGCTTTTGAATATTCCGATTGCTGGGTCGAAGATGCCCGACTGGTCGTTTTGAATGCACGTGACGCCGTTGCGCGCGGGGCCACGATCATGGTCCGCACCAAGGTGGTGTCAGCCGAACGTGTCTCTGGCCTGTGGCGCATCGAAACGCAGGACACCGACACCGGCACCACCGCCACCCATTTCGCGCGCCTGATCGTGAACGCGGGCGGCCCATGGGTGGGCGACATCATCCGCCATACGGTGCGCAGCAATTCCACCGAAGGCGTGCGCCTTGTCCGGGGCAGCCACATCATCACCAAACAGCTGTTTGACCACGAAAAATGCTATTTCTTTCAAGGGACAGACGGGCGGATCATCTTTGCCATTCCATATGAACAGGATTTCACCCTGATCGGCACGACGGATGTGGAACATGCCGATCCATCAGTCGCCCCGGTCTGCACCGACGCAGAACGCGATTACCTTTTGGCCTTTGCCAATCAGTATTTCAAACGTCAGCTTGGCGTTGATGACATCGTGGCAACCTATTCCGGGGTGCGCCCGTTGTTTGACGACGGCGCGCATTCCGCCACTGCCGCGACCCGCGATTACACGCTGAAACTGGACGCGACCGGTGGTGCGCCATTGCTCAACATTTTTGGCGGAAAGATCACGACATACCGCCGACTGGCCGAAAGCGCGATGAACAAGATTTCCGAATTTTTCCCGGAACTGCCGGGGAAATGGACGGCGGGCGTGCCCTTGCCCGGCGGCGATTTCGATGTGGCCCGCACCGGATCAATTCTGGAACGGTTGAAATCCGAATTTCCGTTCCTGTCCGAATTCTGGGCCAAACGCCTGATCCGCGCCTATGGCACCGAAGCCTGGACAATCCTGGCCGGTGCAAAATCGCCCGACGATCTGGGACAGGATTTCGGCGCGACACTGCGAGAGGCCGAAGTCCGCTGGCAAATTGACAACGAATTCGCACGCAAGGCCGAAGACATCGTGTGGCGGCGCACCAAACTGGGCCTGCGCCTAAATTCGCAACAGATCGACGCCCTGCAAGACTGGATCGACACAAACGCCACGACCAGCGCCCCGGCCACCGCCGCGGCCGCAGCCGGGTAAGAAAAGGGAGGGACGGGAAAATGACATTGGTTCTGGACGGCGTGTCAAAGGTTATGGGCGGGCAGACGCACATATACCCAACCAACCTGACGCTTGAAAAAGGCACTATGAACGTCCTGCTGGGGCCATCGCTGTCGGGAAAAACGTCGTTGATGCGCCTGATGGCCGGGCTGGATGTTCCGAACGCAGGGCGCGTTATCTGGGACGGCACCGATGTGACCGGCATGCGCGTTCAGGACCGCAAGATCGCGATGGTCTATCAACAGTTCATCAACTATCCGGCGATGACAGTGTACGACAACATCGCCTCGCCTCTGCGGTTGATGGGCAAAAGCGCGGCGGACATTGATGCGGCTGTCAAAAAGACCGCCGATCTGATGCAATTGACCCCGATGCTGGATCGCAAGCCGCTGGAATTGTCCGGCGGTCAGCAACAGCGCTGTGCCCTTGCCCGCGCATTGGTCAAAGAGGCCGGGCTGGTCCTGTTGGACGAACCCCTTGCCAACCTTGATTACAAGCTGCGCGAGGAATTGCGCGTCGAAATCCCCAAGATATTCGAAGAATCCGGCAGCATCTTTGTCTATGCCACCACCGAACCCGAAGAGGCATTGTTGCTTGGGGGGAATACCGCCACCCTGTGGGAAGGGCGCGTGACCCAATTCGGGACCACCGCCGACGTGTATCGCCGCCCGGTGGATGCCACGACCGCGCGGGTGTTCAGTGATCCGCCGATGAACTTTCTTCCAGTCAGCAAGACGGGCACGAAATTGATGTTTGGCGATGGCCAAACCGCATCGGTCACCGGGCATCTCGCCGCGCTTGCGGATGGGCGTTACACCGCCGGGTTCCGCCCCAACCATCTGGAAATCGAAAAACACGCGCCCGAGGCGATGGAATTCGCCACACAGCTTTTGGTGACCGAACTGACCGGGTCGGAAACCTTTATCCACCTTGATCATCACGGCGAACGCTGGGTCGGATTGATCCACGGCGTGCATGAATTGCCGCTAGGCACCGATCTGCGGGTCTATCTGGACCCGTCGCATGTTTACATTTTTGGCGAAGACGGCAGGCTGATCGCGCCCGCCGCCTATGCCCTGGCCGCATAGGGGGCGATCATGGCGAAAATCACGCTCGACAACCTGGCGCATTCCTACCTGCGCAAGCCGACATCAGAAGATGATTTCGCGCTCAAGGAAATGAACCACGATTGGGTCGATGGCGAAGCCTATGCGCTTTTGGGGTCGTCCGGGTGCGGGAAATCAACACTGCTCAATATCATTTCGGGGCTGTTGCAACCGTCGCAGGGGCGCATTCTGTTCAACGATGTCGATGTGACCCACGCCCCGACAGCCGAACGCAATATCGCGCAGGTGTTCCAGTTTCCCGTCGTTTACGACACGATGACTGTTCGCGACAATCTGGCCTTTCCCCTGCGCAATCGCGGGATGGATGCCGCATATGTCGCAAGCCGGGTTCAAAAAATTGCCCAGATGATCGGGATGGAAGACACGCTAAGCCGCAAGGCGCGCGGTCTGACGGCGGATGCCAAACAAAAGATATCGCTGGGGCGCGGGATGGTGCGCGAAGACGTCAACGCCCTGCTGTTTGACGAACCCCTGACGATGATCGACCCGCATATGAAATGGGAATTGCGCACCCAGCTCAAGGCGCTGCATCACGAATTCGGCCACACGATGATCTACGTCACGCACGACCAGACCGAAGCCCTGACCTTTGCGGACAAGGTCGTGGTCATGTATGACGGCCGCGTCGTTCAGATCGGCACGCCCGAAGAATTGTTTGAACGCCCCGAACACACCTTTGTCGGATATTTCATCGGCTCGCCCGGTATGAACGTCATTCCGGCGCGAATTGATGGCGACAAGGCCTATGTTAACGGCTCTTACGTGCAGCTGTCCGGCGGGTACAAGCCGCTCGACGGTAAGGTCGAAATCGGCGTGCGCCCGGAATACGCGCGACTAAGCCAGACAGACGGCCTGCCGGTGCGGGTCCGCCGCGTCGAAGATGTGGGCCGCCACAAGATTGTGCGCGCCGAATTCTTTGGCACCGAAATCAACATCATCGCGGGCGAAGGCGACCACGTCAGCGCCGACATGAACCGCGTCAGTTTCGATACGCCACATGTGAACGTTTACGCCAATGACTGGCTGGTAAAGGGAGAAGCCGCCTGATGGAAAAGACCGTCAATCACAAGGCATGGCTCCTTGTCCTGCCCGTCCTTATCCTTGTCGCGTTTTCGGCGGTCGTTCCGCTGATGACCGTGGTGAATTATTCGGTTCAGGACACGTTCGGGAACAATCAATTCTTCTGGGCCGGTCTGGAATGGTTTTCCGACCTTTTGGCCAGTGACCGGATGTGGAACGCGCTTGGGCGCCAATTGGCCTTTTCCAGCATTATCCTGGCGATCGAGGTGCCACTGGGCATCTTCGTGGCGCTGAACATGCCGAAATCCGGCTTTTGGGCGTCCTTTTGCCTTGTCATGATGTCCCTGCCCCTGCTGATCCCTTGGAACGTCGTCGGCACGATCTGGCAGATCTTTGGACGCGTGGATATTGGCCTGCTGGGCTACACGCTCGACAAGCTTGGGATCGATTATAACTATACCCAGAATTTCTATGCCGCCTGGGCCACCGTGGTCGTCATGGATGTCTGGCATTGGACATCGCTGGTCGCCTTGCTGGCGTATGCCGGGCTGCAATCCATTCCCGACGCCTATTATCAGGCCGCCAAGATCGATCAGGCATCGCGCTGGAAAGTGTTCCGGTTCATCGAACTGCCCAAGATCATGGGCGTGATGATGATCGCCATCCTGCTGCGGTTCATGGACAGTTTCATGATCTACACCGAACCCTTTGTTGTGACAGGTGGCGGGCCGGGCAATTCGACGACATTCCTGTCCATCGACCTTGTCAAAATGGCGCTTGGCCAGTTCGATCTTGGCCCCGCAGCCGCGTTTTCCATCATGTATTTTCTGGTGATCCTGCTGATCTCGTGGGTGTTTTACACCGTGATGGTCAACCTGGACAAACGGGGGGATTGAGGCATGGCTGACCTATCCGTTCAACCCGCAGCAACCCGCAGCTTTGGCCTGCCCAAACTGCGTTCCAAGGCGGTTGTCATGGGGCTTTACCTGCTGTTTCTGATGCTGCCGATCTATTGGCTCTTGAACATGAGCTTTAAGACAAACACGGAAATCCTGAATTCCTTCACCCTGATCCCTCAGGATTTTACGCTGGCCAATTACGCGACGATCCTGACCGATCCAAGCTGGTACATGGGCTATGTGAATTCGCTGATCTACGTGGTGATGAACACGTTGATTTCGGTCATCGTGGCCCTGCCCGCCGCCTATGCGTTCAGCCGTTATTCGTTCCTTGGCGACAAGCATCTGTTCTTTTGGTTGCTGACCAACAGGATGGCGCCACCGGCGGTTTTCGCCTTGCCGTTCTTTCAGCTTTATTCATCCGTTGGATTGTTCGACACGCATATTGCCGTGGCCATTGCCCATTGCCTGTTCAACGTGCCGCTGGCCGTCTGGATTTTGGAAGGGTTCATGCGCGGCGTGCCCAAGGAAATCGACGAAACCGCCTATATCGACGGCTATTCGTTTGGCCGGTTCTTTGTGAAAATCTTTATGCCGTTGATCGCATCGGGCATCGGGGTCGCGGCATTCTTTTGCTTCATGTTTTCTTGGGTCGAATTGCTGTTGTCGCGCACGTTGACAACTGTCAACGCCAAGCCGATCGCCGCCACGATGACCCGCACAGTCGGCGCATCCGGCGTGGATTGGGGCGTGCTGGCCGCCGCCGGCGTTCTGACCATCGTGCCCGGCGCCTTGGTCATCTATTTCGTGCGCAATTACATCGCCAAGGGCTTTGCCCTGGGGAGGGTGTGATGATGAGATTTCAACACATAACCAAAGGGTTGGCCATCTGCCTGATGATCGTCGCTGTATCGCCCCCCGCCTATGGAGATGCGCAGAGCTGCAACGAAAACGGCTATGTCATCACCGAGGACAGGGGCCATTATTCGGGGGCAAAAACCTATCTCGGGAAAAGCTGCGACGCCTTCAACGCCAAATTGGGCAAGGGCCATTGGTGTTGGGCCAATGGCGGCATCATGGTCGAAATCGCGGGCAAGGTCGTGTCCATGGCGCACCGTGAACTTTATTGCGAACACCCCGCTTTGAATTCTTTGGCCTGTGGGTGCCACCAGAAACCTTTGCCCAGTTGGAGGGGATGACATGGATTGGATGGCATGGACCGGACCGACCGCGATCTTTTTCGCCGTTATCGCAAGCCTGCTGATCGTGTTCACGATCCTGGCAATCAAATTCCCGGAAACGCCTAGGGTGGGCGTTCTGCGGATCGAGACGACACGAGGAGATCGTCTCTTCATCACCCTGCTTGGCTCGGCCTTCATAAACCTGGCCTGGCTTGGATTGGTCGGAGCGCATCAACCATACGCTCTGATCGTTTGTCTGATCTATGCGGCAGCGGTGTTTCGCTGGGTATAGCAGGCCAAAAACGGCGCAGTTTTGAATGCCAACGTTCAAACCGCGCTTCGACACTCAGTTCCTAGGGAGGGAATTATGAACTTGTCACTCAAATCCACCACGGCGGTGATATTCGCGCTTGCGATGACATCCGCCCCGGCGATGGCCGACATGAATGCCGCAAAGGCATTTCTTGACTCGGAAATCGGCGATCTGTCGGTGCTTGACCGCGCCGGACAAGAGGCCGAAATGCAGTTCTTTGTCGACGCGGCCAAGCCGTTCGTCGGCATGGAAATCAAGGTTGTGTCCGAAACCATCGACACGCACACCTATGAAAGTCAGGTTCTTGCGCCTGCGTTCACAGCCATCACCGGGATCAAGATCACCCACGATCTGATCGGAGAAGGCGATGTTGTCGAGAAACTGCAAACGCAGATGCAGACCGGCGAAAATATCTATGATGCTTTCGTCAATGACTCGGACCTGATTGGCACCCACTGGCGCTATCAGCAGGTGCGCAACCTGACAGACTGGATGGCGGGCGAAGGCAAGGACGTCACCAACCCCGGCATCGACATTCCTGATTTCATCGGGACACAATTCACAACCGCCCCCGATGGCAAATTGTACCAACTGCCCGACCAGCAATTCGCGAACCTTTACTGGTTCCGCTATGACTGGTTCAACGACGACAAGAACAAGGCCGATTTCAAAGCCAAATACGGCTATGACCTTGGGGTTCCTGTCAACTGGTCGGCCTACGAAGACATTGCCGAATTCTTTACCGGACGCGACCTGTCGTATCTGGGCGTAAAGGGCGACGTCTATGGCAACATGGACTACGGCAAGAAAGACCCCAGCCTGGGTTGGCGTTATACCGATGCGTGGATGTCCATGGCTGGTATGGGCGACAAGGGTGAACCAAACGGCCTGCCAGTTGACGAATGGGGTATCCGCGTCAACGACAAATCCCAACCTGTCGGCGCTTGCGTGTCCCGCGGCGGTGCGGCCAACTCTCCTGCGGCTGTCTATGCCGTGGACAAGGCAATCGACTGGCTCAAGAACTACTCTCCACCAGCGGCCCAAGGCATGACCTTTGGCGAAGCAGGCCCAATTCCGGCGCAGGGCAACGTTGCCCAACAGATGTTCTGGTACACGGCCTTTACTGCGGCGACCGTGCTGCCTGACCTGCCCGTGATGAACGAAGACGGCACACCAAAATGGCGTATGGCCCCAAGCCCACACGGCAAATACTGGGAAGACGGCATGAAAGTCGGCTATCAGGATGTTGGGTCCTGGACGCTGATGAAATCGACCCCGGTTGATCGTGCGAAAGCGGCCTGGCTCTATGCCCAGTTCGTGACCTCGAAAACCATCGACACGAAAAAGGCCCACACCGGCCTGACCTTCATCCGTGAATCCACCATTCAACACCAAAGCTTTACCGACCGTGCGGACAAGCTTGGCGGTCTGATCGAATTCTATCGTTCGCCGGCGCGTGTTGCCTGGTCGCCAACGGGTACAAACGTTCCTGATTACCCCAAGCTGGCACAGCTGTGGTGGCAGAACATCGGTGATGCAATGTCTGGCGCGAAAACATCGCAACAGGCGCTGGATTCGCTGTGCTCGGACATGGAAAAGGTCCTGCAACGTCTTGAACGCGCAGGCGTTCAGGGTGACATCGGCCCCAAACTCAACAAAGAGATGGGCGCCGATCACTGGCTTGCTCAGCCTGGGGCCCCCAAGCCCGCGCGCAACGACGACGATGCACCAAAAACCGTCAGCTATGACGAATTGATTGCAAGCTGGAAATAACCGCTTGCCGGTCGGGGCCTTTGGGCCCCGGCCACTCCGCGCGGTCGCGCGCCCCTACCCGCCCCCCCGAAAAATTCACCCATGGACACCCCCACGCGGCAGGCACCCTGGCGCGGCTTTGTCGTATGAACCATGGGCCGTTCCGGTTGGCCCCGCGTTTCAGGATTGTGTGACGTTCGCCGGTATTCTTGCCAAGCATGTACGCCTCGGCCATCACAGGGGTTGCGGGGCCCCTCACCGGCCATCCGCGCACCCTGAGGAGGATGACCATGAAAACCAAAGCCGCCGTCCTGCGCGAATTGGCCTTGCCCCGCCCGTATTCCCAAAGCAATCCGCTGTGCATCGAAGAGATGACGCTCATGCCCCCTGCCCCCAGTGATCTGGTGATCAAAGTGGCGGGCGCGGGCCTGTGTCATTCGGACCTGTCCGTGATCAACGGCAACCGTGGGCGCGATGTGCCGATGGTGCTGGGCCACGAAGGCGCGGGCGAAGTCGTCGAAATCGGATCGGCCATCACCGACGTCAAGGTCGGTGATCCCGTGGTCTTTCAATTCTCGGTGTCCTGTGGGCGCTGCCGCAATTGTCAGGGCGGTCGCCCCCAGATTTGCGAAGAGGCCCCAAAGGCGCGCGCGCACGGCGAACTGATCTCGGGCGGGTCGCGCATCCGCGACGCGGCGGGCAACACCATCCGCCATCAGGCGGGTGTATCGTGCTTTTCCGAATACGCCGTGATGAACCGCGGCAGTGTCGTGGTTATTGATGACAGCATCGCCCCCGAAGACGCGGCGATTTTTGGCTGTGCCGTGATGACCGGCGTTGGTGCCCTTGTGAACACCGCCAGGATTTCACCCGGTGAAAGCGTTGCGATCTTTGGCCTTGGCGGGGTTGGCCTGTGCGGGGTGATGGGGGCCAAGGTGTCCGGCGCGCAAACGATCATCGCGGTGGACATTGACGACCGCAAACTGGCCAAGGCGAAAACACTGGGCGCGACCCATGCCTTTAACGCCGCCGATCCGGAATTGGTGACCAAGGTGATGGACATCACCCATGGCGGTGTGGATGTGGCCGTTGAACTGGCCGGGGCCATTGCGGCCATGCAATCCGCCTATGCGATCACCGTGCGCGGCGGGCGCGTTGTGACGGCGGGCCTGTCCCCGATCGGCGCTGAATTCGGGTTCGAACACGCGGATCTTGTCACCAACGAAAAAGCGATCCTTGGCAGTTACATGGGATCATGCGTGCCCGTGCGCGACATTCCCCGGTTCCTGAAAATGTACCAAAGCGGCGCATTGCCCGTCGATCAGCTGATTGACCGTAAAATCGGCTTTGATGACATCAACAATGGCTTTGAACGCCTTGCAGCCGGTGAGGCGCTCCGTCAGGTTCTGACTCCGCACAGCGCCTGACCGGCACCGCTGCGCATCAGGACTGATCACAGGACACCGCGACCATGACAACGCCTCTTTTGTTCACCCCGCTGACCCTGCGCGGCGTCACCCTGCGCAATCGCATCGCCGTCGCGCCGATGGATATGTATTGCGCGGAAAACGGGTATCCCACCGCCTTTCACCGCACCCATTACGGCAAATTCGCCATGGGCGGCGCGGGGTTGGTGTTTGTTGAGGCCACCGGCGTCACCCGCACCGGGCGCATCACCAATGGCTGCCTTGGACTGTGGGACGATGACCAGATTGATGCCTATCGCCCGATCACCACGCAATTGCGCGATCAGGGTGCCGCGTCCTGTCTGCAACTGGCCCATTCCGGGCGCAAGGGCAGCACGCAACGCGCCTGGGAAGGGAACGGGCCGCTCACCGCGGAAAACCTTGCCAATGGTGATGAAACATGGACCCCGCTGGCCCCGTCTGACAATGCCTTTGCCGGCGGGTGGCTGACGCCTCGGCCGCTGGACCGGGCCGGCATGGACGACATCCGCGACGCCTTTGTCGCCGCCGCCCTGCGCGCCCTAAAGGCCGGGTTCGACATGGTCGAATTGCACATGGCGCACGGCTACTTGCTTCAGAGCTTTCTGTCGCCAATTGCGAACAAACGCACCGATGACTATGGCGGGTCACTGGAAAACCGTATGCGGTTCCCTGTCGAAGTCGCCAAGGCAGTGCGCGCCGCCCTGCCAAACGACGTGCCGCTTCTGGCGCGTATATCCGCGACCGACTGGATCGATGGCGGTTGGGAGCCTGAGGACAGCGTGGTTCTGGCCCGTGCGTTGAAAGACACCGGCGTCGATCTGATCGATTGTTCATCCGGCGGCAACCTTGTCGCCGGGGCCACCAATTCCAACCTTGCCCGTGGGCCGGCGTTTCAAGCGCCCTTTGCCAAACGCATCCGTGCGGAAACCGGGATCCTGACACAGGCCGTTGGCCTGATCCGCACCCCCGCATTGGCCGAAGACCTTCTTCAACAAGGGGCCGCTGACATTATCGCCCTGGGCCGTCAGATGCTGTTCAACCCGTTCTGGGCGCATCACGCCGCCGAAACCCTTGGCGTGACCGGCCATTTCGACAATTGGCCCGAACAATATGCCTGGTGGCTGGACAAATGGGCGGCGGGCCTGCGCAGCATGGGCGAAACGCCCCTTGCTAAGGAATGACACCCCGCCCGGCACTGCCCTCACCCTTTTCCGGTTCATGAAAACACAAAGGACCCACCCCATGCCCACCACTGCCGCCCGCGAAGATCGCGCCTATGCCACCAAAGACGGTTCAATCGGATGGCTGACATTCGAAAACCCCGCACGCCTGAATGCGATCAGCGGGGCGATGATCGCCGAAGCCATCGACATCATCCGCGATTTTTCCCAAGACCCGGACATTCGCACGGTGATCATGCGCGGCGCAGGCGAAAAGGCCTTTATTTCGGGCGGGGACATTTCCAAATTCGAAGAAACCCGGTTCAAAACCCCGGCCGCCGAACAAGGGGAATCCCCGTTTGACACACTGCGCCGCGATTTGTCTGCATTGGAAAAGCCCCTGATCGCCATGATCCACGGCTATTGCCTGGGTGGCGGCATGGGGGTGGCCCTGTGCGCTGACCTTCGGTTCGGCACGCCCACGGCCCAAATGGGCATCCCTGCCGCCCTGCGCGGGGTCGCCTATCCACTCGACGGATTGAAACCGCTGGTTGACCTTGTCGGTCCCAGCCGGGCCAAGGACATCATGATGACAGGCCGGCGGATGAAGGCCGACGAAGCATTCCAACTGGGCCTGTTGAACCGCATCTTCACCCCCGAAACGCTTGAGGACGAAACACGCGCCTACGCCCAGACACTTGCGGACAATGCGCCATTGTCCGTCAAAGCCGCCAAAGTGTTCATTGATCAACTGGGGCTGGAACCCGCAAAACGCGATCACCCCCGCATAAAAGCCATGGGGCTTGAGGCCCGCGACAGCGAAGATTTCCGCGAGGCGACCCGCTCCTTCATGGAAAAACGCAAACCCGTGTTCAAGGGGCGCTAGGCGCGTCAAACCTGCGCGCGCCTGCTCCGGGCATCATGACCAGTTACACTGATCCGGATTTTGCGGCATAACCGCGACGAATCCGATCCAAGGGAGCAGCCCGATGCACGATATCCGCCAGATACGCGACAATCCCACCGCCTTTGACGCGGGCCTTGCCCGCCGCGGCGCCGCCGCCCTGTCGTCGGATATCCTGTCCCTGGACGAAGCCCGCCGGGCCAAGATTCACGCCGCCGAAACCGCCCAGGCCGATCAAAACAAGGCCTCCAAATCCGTCGGCGCGGCCAAGGCCAGCGGTGATGACGCAGAATTCGAACGCCT
>JBOEGP010000002.1:0-135181 GCA_050633485.1 Pseudooceanicola sp. | reverse complement strand
TCCTGTCCGGCGGGGTGGCCCGCATCCACCGGGCCCTGGCGCAATTCATGGTCAACACCCATGTCGATGAAAACGGCCTGACCGAAACCTGGACCCCGGTCCTCGTGCGCGAAGAAATGATGTTGGGCACCGGCCAGTTGCCGAAATTCGGCGAAGACAGCTATCAGACCCGCGATGGCTGGTGGCTGGTCCCAACCGCCGAGGTTTCGCTGACCAACATCGTCAACGACACCATCATCGACCAGGGTTATCTGCCACGCCGTTACGTGGCCCACACCCAATGCTTCCGCTCCGAAGCCGGCAGCGCCGGACGCGACACGGCCGGGATGCTGCGCCAGCACCAGTTCGAAAAGGTCGAAATGGTCTCGGTCACCCACCCCGATGCCTCCATGGCCGAACACGACCGGATGACCAAATGCGCTCAAGGCATCCTCGAAGCGCTGGACCTGCCCTATCGCACCGTGGTCCTGTGCACCGGCGACATGGGTTTTGGCGCACAGAAAACCCACGACATCGAAGTCTGGCTGCCCGGTCAGAACACCTACCGCGAAATCTCCTCGGTCTCGGTTTGCGGTGACTTTCAGGCGCGGCGCATGAACGCCCGATTCCGCCCATCCGGCGGCGGCAAACCCGATTACGTCCACACCCTCAACGGGTCCGGACTCGCCGTCGGGCGCGCCCTGATCGCCGTGCTGGAAAACGGCCAACAGGCCGACGGCTCTGTCACCTTGCCCGCCGCCCTGCACACCTACCTCGGCGGCAAAACCACATTGTCAGCGGACGGCACCCTGTCCTGATCCGCCCGGCCCCAACGTGAGTCGGGGCCGGGTCAAGGATGCGCAAAGCGCACCGCCGCAGGCGGCCTGTCCTTGACGCGGGCGCGACTCGCCCCAGAATTGACAGCGCGCCTTCAGGGGCACACAGGCCCCTGAAGCGCCTCTCAGCAAATTGAAACCCCGCTAAGGCCAGAACCACCCAAGACATCGCACCCGACGCCCGCCCGCAAAACCGGCACCACCAAAGGCCAGAACCCCGGCCAGCCATGCGCGTCGCCTGTCCGATGTCTGTGTTCAGAATGCGCGCAAGCGCACAATTGGATCAGGCCTTGGCGCGCACCAGGGCAATGGCGTCCAAGGCCAGCGGCTTTAACCCCGCCTCACCAGCGTCGACAAGCCCGATCAATTCGGCCCGCATCCGCGGTTCCCAGAAATCCAGAATATGCGCGGCCACTTTGCCCGCCCCGTCGGCACCCGGCTGGGTTTCAAAAAACGTCGCGATCTGATTGGCCATGTAGACCAGTTTGTCAGCAGACATTCTCATGCTCCTCAATCACCCGCGCCCCGTCCGGCCAGAGATCGAACCCGTCCCGACGCGCCGACGTCACAAGGGTCATCCCGACCTCTTTCGCATTGCGCATGGCCAGATCCGTTGGCGCGCCCGCGGCAATCACCACCGCGATCCCGGCCATCGCGCATTTTTGCACCATGTCCACGGACACCCGGCTGGTCAGAACCGCCGCGCCAGAACACAGGTCCACATCCGCGCGCGCCAATGCGCCGATCAACTTGTCCAGCGCGTTGTGACGCCCGACATCCTCGCGCGCCAGGGCGATACCATCGCCCGGCACCCAGAACCCGGCGGCATGCATGCCCCGGCTCAGGTCATGCAATGGCTGGTGGTGGCGCAACGCGTCAACAGCGCCGCGCAATTCGCCTTCCGGCACCCGCAGACCCCGCGCCCGGTGCGGAATCTGTGGCAGAACGCGCGCCGCCTGATCCAGGGATTCAAGCCCGCACATCCCACATCCCACGGCCCCCGCCATCGTGCGGCGCCGTGCGCCCAAGGCGGCCGCCCGATCCGCGCGCAACCACATCTGCACCTCAAGCCCGTTGGGATGTTCAACAACCTCAAGCGTTTCAATTTCGTCAGGGGCCGCAACGATCCCCTCGCTCAGGCAAAACCCTATGGCAAAATCCTCAAGGTCCGGCGGCGAACACATCATCACCGCCTGGCTGCTGCCCTGACAGACCATGGCAACCGCGACCTCTTGTGGCAATTGGCGCGGCCCTGCGTCGCCGTTTTCCACAGCCGCCGTGATGGCGCGTTTGCCGCCCCCCACGCCCATGATCATTCCGCCGCCGGAAGGATACGCCGGGCCTTGGCCGCCTGGGCGGCGTAATCCTCTTGCCAGTCCGTCGGCCCGTTGGAATGTGACACCTGCACCGCCGTAACCTTGTATTCCGGGCAATTTGTGGCCCAGTCGGAATAATCGGTGGTGATCACATTGGCCTGGGTGTCCGGGTGATGGAACGTCGTGTAAACCACGCCGGGCGACACCCGGTCGGTGATCTGCGCACGCAATGACGTCTCGCCCGACCGCGATGCCAGCTTGATCCAATCGCCGTCCTTCAATCCGCGATTTTCCGCGTCATGTGGGTGGATCTCAAGCACATCCTGATCATGCCACACGACGTTTTCGGTCCGCCGTGTCTGTGCCCCGACATTGTATTGCGACAGGATTCGCCCGGTGGTCAGCAACAGCGGAAACCGTGGGCCGGTGCGTTCATCCGTGGCGACATATTCCGTCACGATAAACCGCCCCTTGCCGCGTACGAACCCATCCACATGCATCATCGGTGTGCCTTCCGGGTGGGCTTCGTTGCAGGGCCATTGCACCGATCCCTTTTCCTCAAGCAGGGCGTAATCAACCCCGGCAAAGGATGGCGTCGTCGCGGCGATTTCATCCATGATCTGCGAGGGATGGGTGTAATGCCACCCCGCGCCCATGGCATTGGCCAGCAATTGCGTGACCTCCCAGTCGGCATAGCCATTGCGCGGGGC
The DNA here is from genome assembly GCA_050633485.1 of Pseudooceanicola sp. Classification (GTDB taxonomy): domain Bacteria; phylum Pseudomonadota; class Alphaproteobacteria; order Rhodobacterales; family Rhodobacteraceae; genus Pseudooceanicola. The sequence goes on along the minus strand of JBOEGP010000002.1, from coordinate 132,340 downwards.
CATCACCTTGCGCACCCGGTTGATCCGCCGTTCGGCATTGGTGAACGTGCCGTCCTTTTCAAGAAAGGTGGAACCGGGCAGGAACACATGGGCGTAATTGGCGGTTTCGTTCAGAAACAGGTCATGCACGATCACGCAATCCATTGCCGCCAGTCCCGCGGCGACATGTTTGGTGTCCGGGTCCGATTGCAGGATATCCTCGCCCTGACAATATAGCCCCTTGAACGTGCCATTGACCGCCGCGTCCAGCATGTTGGGAATGCGCAGGCCCGGTTCGGGGTCGATCGTGACACCCCACAGGGATTCAAAAATCTCGCGGACATCGGCGTTTTTGACATGGCGATACCCAGGAAGTTCATGCGGGAACGACCCCATATCGCACGAGCCCTGAACGTTGTTCTGCCCGCGCAACGGGTTCACGCCCACGCCGGGCCGCCCGACATTGCCCGTCAACATGGCAAGGTTGGCGATGCCCATCACCGTGGTGGACCCTTGGGAATGTTCTGTCACGCCCAGCCCGTAATAGATCGCCCCGTTGCCCCCGTTGGCAAAGGTGCGCGCCGCCGCGCGAAGATCGCCCGCAGGCACCCCGGTCAGCAGTTCAACCGCCTCGGGGGAATGGCGGGGGTCTTTGACAAACTCTGCGTAGATCTGGAATTCGTCCCAATCGCAGCGGTCCCTGATAAAGGCTTCGTCGAACAGCCCTTCGGTGACGATCACATGGGCCAGCGCGGTGACAACCGCGACATTGGTGCCCGGGCGCAGCGGCAGATGATGCGCGGCCTCAATATGGGCGGATTTCACCAGATCGATCCGGCGCGGGTCAATCACGATCAGCTTGGCACCCTGGCGCAACCGTTTCTTGAGGCGCGAGGCAAAGACCGGGTGCCCGTCGGTGGGATTGGCCCCGATGACGATGGCCACATCCGTATGTTCCACGGAATCAAAATCCTGCGTGCCCGCGGATGTCCCAAACGTCTGGCCCAGCCCGTATCCGGTTGGCGAATGGCACACGCGCGCGCAGGTGTCCGTGTTGTTATTGCCAAAAACGGCGCGGGTCAGTTTCTGGACCAGGAACGTTTCTTCGTTGGTGCAGCGCGACGAGGTGATGACACCAATGGATTTCTGCCCGTGTTCCGCCTGAATCCCGCGCAGCTTTTTGGCCGAGAATTCCAGCGCCTCGTCCCAGGACACCTCGCGCCATGGGTCTTGGATCCGGTCGCGGATCATCGGATTCAGGATACGATCCTTGTGGCTGGCATAGCCATAGGCGAACCGCCCCTTGACGCAGGAATGGCCCCGGTTTGCCTTGCCATGGCGATAGGGCGTCATGCGAACCAGTTCATCGCCGTTCAATTCCGCCTTGAACGAACAGCCGACACCGCAATAGGCGCAGGTGGTGATGACGGATTTGTCCGGAGTGCCCAGGTCGATGACCGATTTTTCCTGAAGCGTGCCTGTCGGGCAGGCCTGAACACAAGCACCACAGGACACGCAATCCGACGACAGGAAATCGTCACCCGCGGCCCCGGCACTGACCCGGCTGTCAAAGCCGCGCCCCTCGATCGTCAGGGCAAAGGTGCCCTGCACTTCTTCGCAGGCACGCACACAGCGCGAACAGACGATGCATTTGGCCGGGTCATAGGTGAAATACGGGTTGCTGTCGTCCTTGGGGATATAGCGGAAATTGTCCTGTCCATCGGGCGCGCGGGGTTCAAAATGATTGACCAAAGGCGCATCCGAGGGCGCAGCGTAGCGCACATCGCGCAGGCCAACCATGCCCGCCATGTCCTGAAGCTCGCAATCGCCATTGGCCGAACAGGTCAGGCAATCCAGAGGGTGATCCGAGATATAAAGCTCCATCACGCCCTTGCGGATCTTTTTGACCTTTGGCGATTGCGTGTGAACGATCATGCCGTCAACCGCCGGGGTGGTACAGGAGGCAGGCGTGCCGCGGCGGCCCTCGATCTCGACCACGCAAAGGCGGCAGGAGCCGAATGCCTCAACAGAGTCCGTGGCACAGAGTTTGGGGATTCTGAGCCCGGCCTCGGCGGCGGCGCGCATTACGGAGGTGCCTTCGGGCACGGTGACGTCAAAACCATCGATCGAAAGGGTCACGTCTGTTTGCGCGCGCACAAGGGGCGTGCCCATGTCCCAGTCTTTTGGCGGGATGATGAAGTCTTTCATGAGCAGGCCTTTGGAAAACAGATGGATGTTGCTGGGGGCTCTGCCCCCGCCGTGGCTGCGCCACGGCTCCCCCGAAGTATTTGAAGAAAGATGAAGGGGGTGGGGCGCGCGGGATGGCGGGCGGGGCGACGCGCCCGCAGGGGGCGAGCGGCGGGTGTCATTCTGCGGCCTCGTTCGTGGCGGGGGCAAAATCGGATGGGAAAAGGCGCAGGGCGGACAGCACCGGATAGGGTGTGAAACCGCCGAGCGCGCAGAGGGAACCGTCTGTCATCGTTTCGCACAGGTCGGTCAGGAGGGTGACGGCGGCTGCGTCGCCGCCCCGGATGCGGTCGATGGTTTCGACGCCGCGCACCGCGCCGATCCTGCAAGGCGTGCATTTGCCACAGCTTTCCACCGCGCAGAATTCCATTGCGAAGCGGGCCATGGCCCCCATGTCTGCGGTGTCGTCGAACAGGACAATCCCGGCGTGGCCGATCAACCCGCCCTGACTGTCGAATTCCTCGTATCCGAAATGTGTATCGAACTGGTGGGGGGCGAAATAGGCACCCAGTGGCCCGCCAACCTGAACCGCCTTGACCGGGCGCCCCGAAGCCGTGCCACCAGCGATGGTTTCCACCAGGTCCCCAAGCGGCATGCCGAAGGCGGTTTCAAACAGCCCCCCGTGTTTTGCGTTGCCGGCGATCTGGATCGGGATGGTGCCCCGCGAGCGGCCAAGTCCGAAGGCCGCGTAATGGGCCGCGCCCTTTTCAAAGATGACCGGCACCGTGGCCAGTGATATCACATTGTTGACCACGGTCGGTTTTCCGAATGCCCCCTCAAGCGCGGGCAGCGGTGGTTTCGCGCGCACAATGCCGCGTTTGCCTTCGAGCGAGTTGAGCAGCGAGGTTTCTTCGCCGCACACATATGCCCCTGCCCCGACGCGAATTTCCATGTCAAACGCGCGGCCCGTGCCGAGAACATCGCCCCCAAGAAGCCCAGCGTCCCGCGCGATTTCGACGGCCTGGCCCATCACCGTGATCGCATCGGGATATTCCGACCGCAGATAGACGAACCCCTTTTCAGCACCGGTTCCCAGCCCCGCGATGATCATCCCTTCGATTAGCGAGAATGGATCGCCTTCCATGATCATTCGATCGGCAAAGGTGCCGCTGTCGCCTTCGTCTGCGTTGCACACGATGTATTTGCGATCCGCATCGGCCTTGCGCACCGTGTCCCATTTGATGCCGGTGGGGAAACCGGCCCCGCCGCGTCCGCGCAGCCCGCTTTCGGTGACTTCGGCAACGACATCCTGTGGTGCCATGTCAAGCGCCCGGCGCAGGCCGGCCAAGCCGCCGTGTGCCTCGTAATCGGGCAGAGACAATGGGTCCGTCACACCGCAGCGTGCAAATGTCAGACGGGTTTGCCGTTTGAAAAACGCGATGTCTTCGACCGGGCCAAGTGCAAGCGCATCGTCGCCGAAATTGCTGGCGAAAAGGCCGGGCACGTCGCTGGCGGCCACCGGGCCAAACCCGACGCGGCCCGCATCTGTTTGCACCTCGACCAACGGTTCCAGCCAGATCATTCCGCGCGTTCCGTTGCGCACAAGATCAATCTCGATCCCGCGCGCGGCGGCTTCGCGTTGGATCGCCGCGGCGACGTCATCGGCGCCAAGCGCGCGGGCGGCGGCGTCACGGGGCACGAAAATTCGGATCATGTCGCGTCCTCCAGCAAATGCGCCAAACGATCCGCATCCACCCGCCCATGCAGCCGCCCGTCAAGTTGCACCGCGGGGCCACAGGCGCACAGGCCCAGGCAATAAACCGGTTCGATCGTCACATCCCCCGCCCCGGTGCCGTGCCAATCCGTGCCCAAAAGGCCAAGCGCCGCCGACTCTAGCGCTGCGCCACCCTGGGCCTGACATGCCTCGGCGCGGCAGATGCGCAAGATATGCGCCCCGCCCGGAGCCGTGCGAAAATCGTGGTAAAAGCTGACGACGCCGTGCACTTCGGCGCGGGTCTGGTTCAACGCGTCGCCAATCCGCTGGATCGCCGCATCAGGGATAAACCCAAACGCCGCCTGAAGCCCATGCAATATGGGCAGCATTGGTCCTTCGACATCACGGTTTTCGGCGATGATACGATCAATTTCGTCCACAGGAACATCGGGACTCGGGGCAGGCAAAGCGGTCATTATGGGGGCCTTGTTGGGCAATGGGTCAGATGTTGGTTCTGCGCCGCGTCCAATCAAATATCAATATCAATAATCCGTCAAGCAATAGGCATCTCCTATCGTGACCTTAGAGATCGCCCCGCATCGATCAACGCCTCAAGCACCGGCGTATGCGGTTCCCGCCACGGGGCAATCAGCCCGACGGAATGCGCGGCGCGCCCCTGTCGTATCGGCACACAGCGCACGTCCCGCCCTGCGGCCAGAAACATCGCGGTTTCGCGGGGCAAGATGGTTGACCACCCGCCGTCTTCGACGTGACTCATCAACACAACGGTCGAATTGGATTCCACCCGCACCTCGGGGGCGACACCGGCATCGAACAGCATCTGGTTCACGATACGGCGGTTTTGCATATCCGGGGTCAAAAGGCACAAAGGTTCCGCCCCCAGATCCCCCCAGGCCACGACCTCGCGCCCGGCCAGGGGGGATCCGACGGGACAAACAAGGTGATATTCCTCGCTATAGAGTGGAACAGTGACCATCCGCCCAAGTGGTTCATTGTCGAGGTAGGTGACACCGGCGTCGGCCTCAAGCCCTTCGATCATCTGAAGGATTTCGACGGATGACCGCGACAGGACCGAAACATTCACGCCCGGATGCGCAGAACAGAACGCCCCGGTCAGGCGCGCGGCCACGGTCAGAGCAGTCGGGATCACCGCGATGCGCAACGTGCCGGACAACCCTTCGTGCACCGCGCGCATTTCCTGGCGCAGGCTGCGCGCGTCGCCAACAATTCGGCGGGCCCATTCCAGCGCCCGCTGGCCTTCGGGTGTCAAACCGCCATAGCGTGAACCGCGCCAGACCAGTTGCACCCCCAATTGCGCCTCTAGCTGCTTGATGCCGCCACTCAGGCTGGGTTGCGTCACGCCGATGCTTTCGGCGGCGCGCCCGAAATGCTCCTCGCGCGCAAGGGCGATCAGCATTTCAAGCTTGTCGATCATCGCGCTGACCCATGCCCGTGTGGCCAAGGCGGGGTGCACCACATCTGTTTCACCTGTTGCGCCCCGTGCCCGGTTGCCCCGGTTTGCCCAGATGTTTGCGCAGGCGGGACGGGCCGGCCTTTTTGCGCCCCTTGAACGGGTTCTTGTCGTTCTGATTACGCAGGTTCAGGCGAATGGGCGTGCCCGGCATGTCAAAATCCGCGCGCAACCCGTTCACAAGGTAACGCGAATAGCTTTCCGGCATCTTGTCGGGATGCGAACACATCACCACAAACCCCGGTGGGCGGGTTTTGGCCTGTGTCATGTAACGCAGCTTGATCCGCTTGCCCTGCGGGGCGGGGGGCGGATGTGCTTCGACCATTCCCATCAGCCAACGGTTCAATTGCCCGGTGGACACTCGCCGGTTCCACACCTCGTGCGCCCGTACGATGGCCGCTTGCAAACGGTCAATCCCGCGCCCTGTCTTGGCGGAAACCGTCACCAGTGGGGCCCCGCGCAATTGCGGCAACAGGCGTTCGAATGCTTCTTTCAACCCGGCCAGTTTGGATTGCTTTTCGTCCTCAAGATCCCACTTGTTGACCGCCACGACCACCGCGCGCCCTTCGCGTTCGGCCAGATCCGCGATCCTGAGGTCCTGTTGTTCAAACGGGATAGCAGCATCCAGCAAGACAACAACAACTTCGGCAAATTTGACCGCGCGCAACCCATCGGACACCGACAACTTTTCCAGCTTGTCCTGAATCTTCGCCCGTTTGCGCATGCCTGCGGTGTCAAACAAGCGCATCGGCACCCCGTCCCAGTTGATCGGAAGCGAGATTGAATCGCGGGTGATCCCGGCCTCGGGGCCGGTCAACAGCCGGTCTTCACCGATGATCTTGTTAATAAGCGTGGATTTTCCGGCATTCGGGCGCCCAACAACCGCAACCTGAAGGGGGCGCCGGTCTGACGGGCGCCATGCCGCATCATCTTCGTTTGCGCCTGCTTCGGCTTCTTCTTCGCTCAGGCTGACGTCGGTCAGCGGCGCTTCGGCGGCGGCTTCGGCGTCGGCGCGGGCGGCCTTGGCCTCGTAAGCGTCCGAAAGCGGCATCAATTCGCGCAGCAGATCGGCCATGCCTTCGCCGTGTTCGGCCGACAACCGGATCGGTTCGCCCAGGCCCAGGTTCCATGCCTCAAGCATCCCGGCATCAGCGGCCGCGCCTTCGGCCTTGTTCGCCGCCAACAGCACATGGGCCGACCGTTTGCGCAGGATGTCCGCGAATATTTCGTCGGTTGGCGTCACCCCGACACGGGCGTCAATCACGAACAAACAGACATCTGCCATATCCACCGCACGTTCGGTCAGCTTGCGCATCCGGCCCTGCAGGCTTTCGTCGGTTGCCTCTTCCAGACCGGCGGTGTCGATCACCGTGAACTTGATACCGCCCAACCGCGCCTCGCCTTCGCGCAGGTCGCGGGTCACACCGGGTTGGTTATCGACCAGCGCCAGACGCTTGCCGACAAGCCGGTTGAACAGGGTGGATTTCCCGACGTTGGGACGGCCCACAATGGCAAGGGTAAAGGACATCGATCAGACTCCGCGTGTCACGAAGCGCCCCGATACACCAATCGCGGCGCCGCTGAAAGCGCCCTTGCAATCAGCGATAGGCCAGCAATGCGCCCTTTGACGTGACGACGTAAAGCACACCGCCCGCAACAACCGGGTTCACCGTCACCCCACCGGGGGCGTCTATCGTGCGTTTCAACGCGCCCGAGGCCGGATCATAGACGCGCAGTTTGCCGTCGTTCGATCCGACGAACAATTGACCACCGGCCATGATCGGGCCGTAATGGGCGTAAACCTCTTTCTGGCGGCGCGCGACTGTGCCTACGAAATAGGGCAATTCAACGCCCCAAATCCGATCACCCGTGGCCGCGTCAAGGCGCAGCAATTCGTTGCGGTCCGACACCAGGAACACGGATCCGCCAATCACGGTGACCGGCGACATCGGCCCTTCGGGTGCGGTCCAGATGCGTTCGCCATTGCCAAGGCTGATCGCGGCAAGACGTCCCGCCGATGTCCCGGCATAAAGCGTTTCGCCCACGATGACCGGATCACCGGTGATGTCGCTTGCATTTGCGCGGGCCATTCCCTCGCGACGGCCGGCCAGAAAACTGTTCCAGCGGCGCAAACCGCCCTTGCGGAACACCGCCAGCAATTCGCCCGAACTGAACGGGAAAACGGCATAGGTGTCATTGACCGCCGGTGCAGCGCCGCCCAACACATCCGCGATCTTTGCGGCACCGCTGACCTGCCAGCGCACGCGCCCCGTGTCCGCATCAAGGGCCGATGCGCTTGCATTGCCCGACACGATAAACACGACGCCCTTGTAATAGGTCGGGGTCCCGTTTCCGATGGCGTCCAGATCCTGTTGCCAGACAATTTCACCCGACGCGGCATCCAATGCCGTCAACAGCCCAAAGCCCGACGACACGAACAGCTTTCCACCGCCAAACGCCAACCCGCCGCCGGTCGCATCACGCGCGGTTTCCCGGCTTGGCACCAAATCTGTTTGCCAGACGGTCGCGCCGCCTGTGTTTGTGGCCGTCACCGTTGCTGCGGCATCCAGCGTGTAAATGTGCCCCTTTGCTATCACCGGATCGGCCGTGATCCGGTGGCGGCGGCTGTCCCCTGCCCCGATTGGCGCGGACCAGGCCAGTGTCGGTGTGGCCGAAAGCGCGGGGTGGGTCGTGCGCGTTGCAGGGGTTCCGGGGCGCTGCGTCCATTCCGCATTGGCCACCGCCCGTGGCAGGCGGATCGGCTTGGACGTATTGCGCATATCTTCGGGCGTCGGGGACTCGGTCACAAGAACCGATCGCGGGTCTTCGCGTTTGCCCGGCAGGACGACTTCGCGTTCATCGCAGGCGGCGACAAGGGCGACAGCCGCGATCAGAATGCCGCGCATGACATCCCTTGGGCGTATCGTCGTACCCCATGCTAAGGTGAACTTGCCTGCGTCGGACATGCCCTTTGGCCCCTTATTCTTTAGTCATTGCTCGTTGGGTCTTCGCCCAGGGCCACCATCAACTGTGAAACGCGCTGACGCAAGCCTGCGGTCACTTCGGCGTCTTCAAGGATCGCTTTCAACCGCGTTATTGCCGCGTCTGTGTCGCCGTCCCGTACATAGGTCAGCGCGATCTGTTCTTCCGCCAAAAGCCTGAGAGAGGAGCCGGGCACCGCAAGGGACTGGTATCCATCGCGCAGCTCGGACGTGTTCTTGGTTCCGGCCAAAAGGCCGAGTGCGCGGAATTTCGCCAAATTGCGATAAATCGGCGCGAGATCAGGCAATGCTGCCAGTTCTTCCAACCGTTCCGCCGCGATGGCGGGGGTGCCCGCCGCCACGGATTGAGATGCCTCAAGGAACCCGGCGATGGCCTTTTGGCTGCTTGTATCGGTTTCGATCTTTCTAAGCGCGGCGATGCGTTCTTCGGGCGAAGAAAGCTCAACCGCGGACAGCAGCGCGTCGCCCAATGCCTCGGCCGAAGCGCGCGCCTGGCCCTTGCGGTATTCATTCCAGGCCGCCGCCCCCACGATCAACACGACCAGCAATACAGCGATCCAGCCATATCGGCGCATCAACGCAAACAAACGGTCGCGGCGGACCTCTTCGGTGACTTCCTCGATGAAGCTGTCAGATTGACTCACGCCCCAGATCCCCCTTGATTTCCGGCCTCTCTTACAGCTTTGACCGGCCACTGCCAATACCTGCAACCCGATGTATCGCGCCCTTGCGCGGCGTTGCAGAAATGTCTATTCTGAACCGAATAGTTCAGAATTCCGCTTCCCCTCTTGCAACGCGTCACTCAGAGTTTACCTCGACCGAGAAGCCCATTGCGGGCGCGCGACAATTTCGGACCCAAAAATGCGACTGCTTCCCATTCTCACGGCTATCATCGTTGCCGCTGTGCTTTATGTATCCATTCTTCACCGTGACGCCCTGATTGCGTTTGCCAACGGCGCCAGTGTCGATGAGGCAGTGGACATCGCCAAAACCGACGAAGTCCCGGCCAAAGACCCAACAGAAATGGGGGCATCGGCCCAAAAGACCGAAGCCAAGCCAGTGGGCGTCATTGCCATTCATTCCACCGCCCGCGAGATCGGCGGAGCCGTGTTGTTGCGCGGTCAGACCGAAGCCACCCGGCAGGTGGAATTGCGCGCCGAAACGTCAAGCCGCGTGGTTTCAGAGCCGCTTCGCAAGGGCACGCAGGTCGCCAAGGGCGATCTTCTGTGCGAACTTGACCCCGGCACGCGCGACAGCGCCCTGGCCGAAGCGCAGGCCCGCCTGGCCGAGGCACGCGCAACAGTTTCAACATCAAAAGCACGTGTAGAAGAAGCCAAAGCCGCCCTGGACGAAGCAAAGATCAACGAAAACGCCGCCATCAAGTTGTCCGAAGGTGGCTTTGCCTCGGAAACCCGCGTCGCCGCCGCGCGCGCCGGTGTACGATCAGCCGAAGCCGCTGTTGCATCATCGGAATCCGGTCTGGCCACTGTCAGCGCCGCCATTCAGGCCGCCGAGGCCGGCGTTGCCGCCGCAACGCGCGAAATTGATCGCCTGACAATTTCGGCCCCTTTTGCCGGTTTGCTGGAAAGTGACACCGCGGAACTTGGATCCTTGCTTCAGACGGGCGGGCTTTGCGCAACGGTCCTGCAACTGAACCCAATGAAACTGGTCGGCTACCTGCCCGAAACCGAAGTGGACCGCGTTGTCACCGGCGCCAAGGCGGGCGCACGACTGGCCGCAGGCAACCGCGAAGTTCTGGGCACAGTCAGTTTTTTGTCGCGGTCAGCCGATCCACAAACCCGCACGTTCCGCGTGGAAATCACGGTTCCCAACAATGATCTCGCGATCCGCGACGGCCAGACTGCCGAAATCGGCATTTCCGCTGCGGGATCGCTGGCGCATTTGTTGCCGCAATCGGCCCTGACACTGAATGACGACGGCACGTTGGGTGTGCGCATTGTCGGCAAAGACAACGCAGCCGAATTCATCCCTGTCACGATGATCCGCGACACGCCGCAGGGCGTTTGGTTGAACGGCTTGCCGGAAAAGGCAGATGTGATCGTCATCGGGCAAGAATACGTGGTGGCCGGTGTCCCCGTCGCCCCGTCCTATGAGGAGCCGACCCAATGACGGGAATTGTCGATTGGGCGGCGTCACGCGCCCGAATGATTCTGGCCTTCATTGCCCTCTCGCTTTTGGCGGGGGGTTTTGCCTATGGGACATTGCCCAAAGAGGGCGAGCCGGACATCGAAATCCCGGCGCTGTTCATTTCGGTTCCGTTCCCCGGCATTTCCGCATCAGATGCGGAAACCCTGCTGGTCAAGCCAATGGAATCCGAATTGGCCGATCTGGATGGCCTTGACCGCATGACCGCAACCGCGTCCGAAGGGTACGCCGGTGTCGCGCTGGAATTTGAATTTGGCTGGGACAAGACCAAGACGATGGCGGACGTGCGCGATGCCATGTCCACCGCGGAAAGCAAGTTTCCGACCGGGTTTGACAAATATTCCGTCAATGAAATCAACTTTTCCGAATTCCCGATCATCATCATCAACCTGACCGGTCAGGTGCCCGAACGCACAATGACCAAGGTCGCGACAGCGTTGCAGGAAAAAATCGAAAGCCTTGATGCCGTTCTTGAGGCCGGGATCGCGGGCAACCGCGACGAGATGGTCGAGGTGATCATCGATCCGCTGCGGCTGGAAAGCTATAACGTCACGGCGAACGAACTGATAGATGTCGTCACCCAGAACAACCAGTTGATCGCAGCGGGCGAGATTTCGAACACCGGCGGCACCTTTGCCGTGAAGATCCCCGGTTCCTTTGACGAACCGCGCGACATCTATTCCCTGCCGGTCAAACGCAACGGCGACCGCACCGTAACCTTGGGCGAACTGGCCGAAATCCGCCTGACCTTTGAAGACCGCACCGGGACGGCCCGGTTCAACGGCGAAAACACCGTGGCCCTTCAGGTTGTCAAACGCAAAGGTTTCAACCTGATCGACACGGTGGCCGACGTGAAGAAAATCGTCGCCGAGGCGGCGGATGCCTGGCCCGACGACCTTAAGGCCGCCGTAGAGGTGGGCACATCAAACGACCAAAGCCGCGTTGTCGGTTCCATGGTTCAACAATTGGAAGGATCGGTTCTGACCGCTATCGCGCTGGTGATGATGGTTGTTCTGGCCGCCCTTGGTCCGCGCCCTGCCCTGCTGGTTGGGTTTTCGATTCCGACATCGTTCCTGTTGTGCTTTGTCCTGCTGGGGCTCATGGGGATCACGATTTCCAACATCGTCATGTTCGGCCTGATCCTGGCGGTTGGGATGCTGGTGGATGGTGCCATTGTTGTCGTCGAATACGCCGACAAACGCATCGCCGAAGGCTCTGGCCCGATGCACGCCTATGTCGAGGCCGCCAAACGCATGTTCTGGCCCGTCATCTCGTCCACCGCGACAACGTTGTGTGCGTTCCTGCCCATGTTGTTTTGGCCCGGTGTGCCGGGGCAGTTCATGGGCATGCTGCCGGTCACGCTGATCTTTGTTCTGTCGGCGTCGCTGATCGTTGCCCTGATCTATCTGCCCGTCATGGGCGGCGTGTCCGGGCGCGTGTCGCGCAGCCTTGGGCAAGCATCGGATTATCTGCGCGCGCGCCTGCCCTGGTGGGTGCGCATTGCCTTGGTTCCGCCGGCATTGTGGCTGATGTTCGTTGGCGCGATGCAAACAATCAACCCGGCCTACCTGACCGGTGGTGAACGCGCCGCCGCGGCGCCGACAGATGCGCTTCCGGGGATGATCCTGTTCCTGATCGCCGCCGCGTTTGCGTCCATTGCCCTGGGCGCCGCGCGGATCGAATGGACCCGCAAGAAGGTGCGCGCCGGGTATCGCCGCACGCCCTTTGGCATGTTCATCAAAGCGATCGCAGGCAATCCGGTCATGCCGATCGTGACGATTGCAATCGTGGCTGTCTTTGTCGCGTCAACATTCAAATACTTTGGTGAAAACAACAAAGGCGTTGAATTCTTTACCGCGACGGAACCGGAACAGGCCATCGTCTATGTCCGCGCACGGGGCAACCTGTCGCTGGAACAAAAGGACATGCTTGTCGAACGGGCCGAAGAGATTGTTCTGACCCACCCCGGCGTGTTGAACGCGTTTTCGTTTTCCGGTGACGGTGGTTTGAACACCAACACCGGTGGCGCGCAGCCCCCGTTGGACACCATCGGCCAAATCCAGCTGGAAATCCTGCCGTGGGAAGACCGCCGCGACCGGCCTGACCTGGACGGCGATCTGGTCATCGACGAACTGACCCAAATGATCGAAACGCTGCCGGGCATCAAGATTGAAATCCTTGCCGCCAGCCGTGGCCCCGCATCGGCCAAACCCGTGCACCTGCGCCTTAAGGGCGACGATTGGGATGACCTTGTGGCCGCCACCGAAAAGGTCCACGCGCGGTTTGACGAAACCCGTGGCCTGACCCTTATCGAAGACACCCTGCCCCTGCCCGGCATTGACTGGCAGATCGACGTCGATGTCGAAAAGGCCGGGCGATATGGTGCGAATGTGCTGACCGTCGGTGCCATGGTTCAGCTTGTCACACGCGGTTTGTTCCTTGATTCAATGAGCGTGGACACTTCCGACGAAGAAATCGAAATTCGCGTGCGCCTGCCCGAAGAATACCGGGTGCTGTCCACCCTGGATACGCTCAAGGTGCGCACAGCCGAAGGTCTGGTCCCGCTGTCCAATTTCATCACGCGCGAACCGGTTGCAAAACTGGCCCAGATCAAACGCGTGGATCAGAAACGGTTCTTTGACGTCAAAGCAGGTGTTGCCACCGGTCTGACCGTCGACGGGGCCGATGGAAAACCCGTGCCGCTGACCGCGGCAGAGCGGATCGAAACGCTGACCACATGGTTGACCCAAGAGGCCGACCTGCCCCCCAGCATCGAATGGGAATGGACCGGCGACCAAGAGGATCAGGCCGAAAGTGGCGCATTCCTGATGAAGGCCTTTTCAGCGGCGCTTGCCCTGATGTTCATCATTCTGCTGGCCCAGTTTAATTCGTTCTATAATGCCACGCTGGTCCTGTTGGCTGTGGTTCTGTCCACCACCGGCGTGTTGATCGGCATGCTGGTTATGGAACAGCCGTTTTCGATCATCATGACCGGAACCGGGATCGTCGCCCTGGCGGGAATCGTGGTGAACAACAACATCGTCCTGATCGACACCTATCAGGAATATTCCACCTATATGCCAAGGATCGAGGCCATCATCCGCACCGCTGAATCACGTATTCGCCCGGTGCTGTTAACCACGATCACAACCATGGCCGGTCTTGCCCCGATGATGCTGGGCCTTTCGCTCGACTTCTTTGGCGGTGGTTATTCCATCGACAGCCCAACAGCGCTGTGGTGGAAACAACTGGCCACGGCTGTTGTGTTCGGGCTTGGCATTGCCACGGTCCTGACCCTTGTGGTGACGCCATCGCTTCTGGCCCTTCGGGTCTGGGCAACGACATACCTGTTGGTGCTCGCACGGGTCCTGGCCAGCCTGTCGATGGGCCGATCCAGCCGCGCCGCACGTGACTTTGCGCTGCGCCGCGCGGCACGCCGTGTGAAGGCGCCGGAAATCATCTGGCCAGTCGAAGACGACGCCGTGGCGTCCATTGCGACACAGCCGCACAAGGGCACAAACACCCCCCTCAAGGCCGCCGAATAACCGGCCTTGGGGCGCACCCTGCTTTCAGGAAATTGGGCCCGTTCACCTGGTGGCGGAATCTGCGCATACGCTGGTTCCGCATTGGCAGGGCTGGACGGCTATTTCGACTTTGCCTGAACGCTGCCACGGCACGGCATCACCGTCATTCGGCGGCGATCCCGTCCGCTTCGGCCTGTTGACGCGACCACAGCGCCGCATAGCGCCCGCCGCGTTCCAACAGATCGGTATGTGTGCCTTCCTCGACGATGTGACCTGCCTCAAGCACAACGATCCGGTCGGAATCCGCAACGGTGGACAGGCGGTGCGCGATGGTCAGAACCGTGCGCCCCTGCCCCGCCAATGCCAGCGCCGATTGGATATCGCGTTCGGTTTCCGTATCCAGCGCCGAGGTCGCCTCGTCCAGCAACAGGATCGGCGGGTTCTTGAGCAGGGTGCGCGCAATGCCCACCCGTTGCTTTTCACCACCGGAAAGCTTTAGCCCGCGTTCGCCCACCGTCGTGTCGTACCCTTCCGGCAGGGACAGGATGAAATCGTGAATCTGCGCCGCCTTGGCCGCGCCTTCGATATCGTCCTGCGTGGCCCCCGCACGGCCATAGGCGATGTTGTAACGGATCGTGTCGTTGAACAGCACCGTGTCCTGGGGCACCACGCCGATCGCATCATGCAGGCTGGTTTGTGTCACATCGCGCACGTCCTGTCCGTCAATTTTCAACGCCCCGTCGGTGACATCGTAAAACCGGAACAACAAACGCCCAATGGTCGATTTCCCCGACCCGGACGGGCCGACAATCGCCACCTTCTGACCGGCGCCCACATGGATCGTCACCCCCCTGAGGATCGGGCGTTGCGGATCATAGGCAAAATGCACATTGTCCAGCGTCACCTCACCGCCATTGACGTTCAGGGCGGGCGCGCCGGGGCGGGTCACAATCTCGGCCGGTTGATCCAAAAGGCCGAACATTTCCCCCATGTCCACCAGGGCCTGACGGATTTCGCGATACACCGTTCCAAGAAAATTCAGCGGCATGGTGATCTGAAGCATATAGGCGTTGACCATGACGAAATCGCCCACGGTCAAGGTGCCCCCCTGAACCCCAAGCGCGGCCATCGCCATCACCGCGACAAGGCCCACAGTGATCAAAACGGACTGACCTGCGTTCAGGAATGCCAGCGAATACGCGGTCTTGAGGGCGGCATCCTCGTAACGTTCCATTGCCACGTCGTAACGCGCCGCCTCGCGGTCTTCGGCGCCAAAATATTTGACGGTTTCAAAATTCAACAGGCTGTCGATTGCCTTTTGATTGGCGTCGGTGTCCTGATCGTTCATCTCTTTGCGCAGTTTCACGCGCCATTCCGTGACCTTGAACGTAAAGGCGACATAGGCGGCAACAACGGCCACGACGACCATAAGATACCGAATATCAAACACCCACCACAGAACGATCGCGACCATCGCCAGTTCAAGGATCAGCGGCCCCATCGACAGCAACATGAACCGCAACAGGAAATCGACACCTTTGACACCGCGTTCGATAATCCGGCTAAGCCCGCCGGTGCGCCGGGTGATGTGATACCGCATCGACAGGCGATGAATGTGCTGAAACGTCTCAAGCGCCAGTTTGCGCAGGGCGCGTTGCCCCACGCGGGCAAAGATCACATCGCGCAATTGCTGGAACCCGACGTTCAGCGCCCGCGCCGCGCCATAGGCGACAGTCAGGCCAACCGCCCCAAGCGCCAACATCCAGGCCGCGCTTGTCCCGTCCCCGGCCAGGGCATCGACCGCCGCCTTGAAAAAGAACGGCGTGATGATTGCCACCACCTTGGCAGCAAACAGCGCCACCAGTGACCAGATCACCCGGCGGCGCACCCAGGGTTCGTCATCTGGCCACAAATAGGGGATGACGCGGCGCACGATCTCGCGCCCGTTGCTGGGCATTTCAGTGGTTGTGATGGTGGTGCGGTTCATTGTGGCCCCGTTCTTGGGTCAGGGACTTGCCGGATCAAAAGATCCGGGGTATCACCGGAAAGCTTCAACATTTCATGAGTAGTTGAACGATGGAGAAGAGTCCAGCCCTCGCCGCGCTTTCCGCGCTGGCCCATGACACCCGATTGGACATCGTGCGCCTGTTGGTGCGCCATCGGCCGGGTGGCATGCCCGCAGGCAGTATCGCGCAGGCTGTGAACACCTCGGCTTCGGGCCTGACGTTTCACCTGAAATTGCTGGAACAGGCCGATCTGATCACCGCCCGGCGTGACGGTCGCAAGGTCATCTATGCACTTAACTGCGAGCAAATGGGCGGGCTTGTCCACTATCTGATCAGCGATTGCTGCGCCAACGCGCCCGAGGTGCGGGACCGGTGCCGCCTGCACGGCGGCGGCCAAAATCAATCGGATGATGCGGCGCCTTCGACGCCATCCGGCACCTTAAAGATCTGACCGGGATAGATCAGGTCAGGATTTCCGATCCGGTCGCGGTTCGCCTCATAGACCTGCACATACTGAAGCCCGTCGCCGTAGTTTTCACGCGCGATCGCCCAGAGGGTGAAACCGGGTTGAACCGTCACCTGCATGACCCCGTTGCGCATCTGCGCCCTAAGTGCCTTGCGCACCGCTTCTTCGTCTTCGCGTTCGAACGGGGTGCCGGTGCGGGATCGCACATTGCCGTCTTTGTCCACCTCGTCCACCCGAAGATCATAGACACCGCGATCCACGTCCGGCAGATCGGTGCGCCATGTGCCATCTTCGGCAATACGGCCATCCGTCACGGGTTTATTGTCCAGATAGACACGCACATAGCCACCGGCGCGGCCACGGCCGCTCAACTCGACCTCGCCCTCTTCGGTGTAGGAAATCGTGTCCAGAGACACCTCGTCCATCACCTCGGGCTGGGGTTCGGGGCCTTGCAGGACGCGGGTATCGTCCTTGCCGGCCAGGATAACGGTCGGCGGCTGGGGCTGTTCTGCAGGTTTGGCCGCAGGCGGTTTGGCCGACGCGGGCGGCACGGTTGACGCCGGTGCATCGGGCGACACGCCGTCGGCGGTGGCGACCGGCGCTGGTTCTGCCGGGGCGTCCGCCTGACCGGGAACCGGCGCGCTTTTCGTATCTGCGGACGCGATCACATCGGCATCTGCGGGCCGATTTGGTGCCCCGCCGTCCGGCGCGGGATCGTTTTGCGGTGTATCCGGGGCCGGGCCTGCATCAGGCGCTGCCGGGGCCACGGGGGCCGCGGGGGCGGTGCTGTCTGCTTCGGCGGTTTGGACCGGGCGGCGTGGCGCAAGGATCACCCTGTCCGTGGACGCAACCGGCCCTTCGCCGTCTGGGCCATACATGGCCAATGTCAGAACCCGTGGCGCATCGGCCAAGGGAAGGCTTAGGAACGCGGCAAATTTGCCGTCACGCCCTGTGACCTGGCGGGTCACCTCGTCGCCGTCCAACTCAACCGCGATCGCCCAGTCAGGTTCACCCTTACCGGCGACAAGAGCAGACCCATCCGCTTCGACGCGCACAACATCAAAACTTGGCGGGCCAGGAAGGTCAGGAACACCCCCACCAGCGACAGGGTTGTCAACCGCAGGACCGTTCGCGGGCGGGGTGGCCGCCGCAATCGCCCCATCGTCCGTGCCGCCGGGCACGTCCTGCCCGACATCAGGTTTGGCATCCGCGCCCGCATCGGCATTAGCATTGGCATCGGCGGGGGCATCGGCGGGGGCGGACGGATCAACCTTGGCGGTGTCCACGGGTTGATCGGTGTCAGGCTTTGTCGGATCGGCCGGGCCGCGATCACCGGCGGTCTGATCGTTTTGCAAAGGCTCATCAGGGGCCGTGTCCGGATTTGCCGGGTCGGGTCGCGCCGGGACAGGTTCGCCAACCCGCACCGGGTCCGCCTGTGTCGGCGGTTGGGAGGCATCCCTGGGCGCGTTGGCATCAGCCGCAACGGGGCGTTCATCGCCACGTCCGCCGCTTTCGCCACCGCCGCCGCTGCCGCCGCTACCGGCGGTTTCTGCGTCATTCTTGGATGTTTCAACCGGCCATGGCTGAGTCGTCTGCGCGACTTCCTGCATCAGAATTTCGGGATAATAAACGACCGCGCCGATCACGAGGCCCGCCACGCCAATTCCCGCGACGATGCCGGGCCAACCGCCCAGCCCTGCCTGATTGCTCATCACTTGGTCCTTCGTATCCAGAGCATCCCCCGCTCTGTAGTTGAGCGTGTATATCAACAAGGGTATCAGGGGTCAAAAGCACAATGCCCCTTGGGTCTTCGGTGCAGTTTACCTCATCTGAAAAGGCGGTCGCATGACAAATCTCTCCATCTGCGTTTTCTGTGGATCCCGGTCAGGGGCCAAAGCCGAATATGCCGCGGACGCCAAAGCTCTTGGCACCGCCATCGCCGACGAAGGCTGGCGGCTGGTTTACGGCGCGGGCGACGTGGGGCTTATGGGGTTGACCGCGCGCGCGGCACAGGCGGCAGGCGGGCAAACCTTTGGCGTGATCCCCGTGCACCTGATGCAGATGGAGGTCGGCAAGCGTGACCTGACCCATTTCGTCATCACCGAAAACATGCACGAACGCAAAAAGGTGATGTTCATGAATTCCGACGCCATTGTCGTTCTGCCCGGTGGTGCGGGGTCATTGGATGAATTTTTCGAAGTGCTGACATGGCGCCAGCTTGGGCTTCATGACAAACCGATCATCTTGCTGGATACCCAGGGGTATTGGGGGCCGCTGATCAGTTTGATGGACCATGTGGTGGACCAAGGGTTCGCGGACAAATCAATCCTTGAAATGATCGACCGCGCCCCCGATGTGCCCAAAGCATTGGAACAATTGCGCAATATCGGCTAGACCTTGTAGGACACCGCAATAAGGGCCCCACGGATCATGACCAACAAGGTAATCATCGTGGGCGCAGGCCCGGCGGGATTGGCCACTGCGGCAACGCTCAGGGCGGCCGGAATCCCAAGCACAATTCTGGAAAAGTCGGACGCGGTCGCGTCGTCGTGGCGGGGGCATTACGACCGTCTGCACCTGCACACGCATCGCAACCGATCGGGCCTGCCGGGGATGAAAATGCCGGGGGATTACCCAAAGTATCCCACCCGCGCACAGGTCGTCGATTACTTTGACACCTACGCCGCACAGAACGGGATCAGCCCAGAATTTGGTATCACGGTCACTGACATCACCCACGACAGCGGTTGGCAAATCAAGGCCGCCGACGGCCGCGCATGGCACGCCGATGAGGTGGTCATCGCGACCGGACAGGTCAGCCACCCCAAACGGGCCGACTGGCCCGGCCTGTCGGGGTTCACCGGCACGGTTTTGCATTCAAATGAATACCGAAACCCCACCCCCTTTGCCGGTCAACGTGTCCTTGTGGTGGGCTTTGGCAATTCTGGCGGTGAAATCGCGATGGACCTGGCCGATGCCGGTGTCACCACCCACATGGCCGTGCGCGGCGCGGTGAATGTGGTTCCGCGTGAATTGTTCGGCATTCCCATCACCTCGATGTCGATGGTGCAGCAATTGACGTCGCCACGCTTTGCCGATGCCCTGACCGCCCCGATCCTGCGCCTTGTCGTCGGTGACATAACCAAGCTGGGCCTGCGCCGCGCGAACAAGGGGCCAAGCACGCAGGTGGTCGAAGATCAGAAAGTGCCGTTGATCGACATTGGCGCGCTGGATCGCCTGCGGTCCGGAAAACTAATGGCGCGTCCGGGCGTGACACATATCGACGGGTCCACCGTGGCCTTTGCCGATGGCACCAGCGATGCGTTCGACGTGATCCTGATGGCGACAGGGTATCGGCCCGATCTGCGCGCGCTATTGCCCGGAGCGGCTGATTTGCTGGATTCAGGCGGCACCCCGAAATCGAGCGGCGCGACGAGCGGGCGCGACGGCCTTTATTTCTGTAGCTTCCGCGTGTCCCCCCGCGGCCAGATATTTGAAATGAGCCAAGAGGCCGAAGCGATCGCCACCGCCATCAGCGCCCGGCGCGCACAGGCCAGGGCCAGCTAGGTGACATACCATTGCGGGGCGGCAATGCCCAAAGCCCGCACCGGCCGATAACCGGAATGGGCACAGGGGCAAACCGGCCACGCAAATCGCATGGAACGGGCACAAACGAAAACCCCGCCGCTTGCGCGACGGGGTCAATCACATCAGCCGTCAGGCCGTTGTCACATGCGCGATGCGACGTTTTCCCAATTCACCAGCTTGTCGAGGAAGTTCGACAGGTAGGCCGGGCGTTTGTTACGGAAATCAATGTAGTAGGAATGTTCCCACACATCGCAGCCCAGCAATGCCGTCTGGCCAAAGCACAATGGGTTCACACCATTTTCCGTCTTGGTCACCTTAAGGCTGCCATCGGTGTCTTTTACCAACCAGCACCAGCCTGACCCGAACTGGCCCGCGCCAGCAGCGGAAAACTGGGTTTTGAATTCGTCAACGGACCCGAATGCCTCGGTCAGCGCCTTTTCCAGGTCGCCCGGCATCTTGCTTTCGCCTGGCCCCATCATTTCCCAAAACTGGTTGTGGTTCCAGAATTGGCTGGCGTTGTTAAAGATGCCATTCTGTGCGACCGCACCGGCAGCATACGTGCCTTTGATGACGTCTTCGACTGACTTGCCTTCCCATTCGGTGCCTTTGACCAGGTTGTTGCCATTGTCCACATAGGCTTTGTGGTGAATGTCATGGTGGTATTCCAGCGTCTCTTTGGACATGCCAAGATCTGCCAGGGCGTCGTGCGCATACGGAAGGTCGGGGAGTTCGAAAGCCATCTGAGGGTCCTCTCGGGGTTGGTCAAAGGTGATCTTGCCCTAGATGTTACGCACCCGCCCCGAAGGTCAAGGGGGTGGGGCAGACAAGATGGGCCTTCGACAAAGGTTCATTGGTGTCCCGGCACGAAAAACGGGCGCATCCCGACCGCGCCGCGGCCAATGTCATTTCTTGATCTGACATCTGCCGGTTCCGTCCAACCGGTTGTCAGCACCGCGAAACGCTGCATTGATGAAAATCTTGCCACTGGTCAGGATGAACGCCGCTGAATAATCCCCGATCACCGTCATGGGGGAACCGTTGGCCGTTCCCATAGCCTTGATCGTCCAAGAAAAATCGATCCGCTTGTCAGTACGTTTGCGAATTTTTCCGCCCCAAGGCGGGCGTTTCATTGCCAACGAATGCACGTCATGCACCAACATCTTGTCCGAGTTCGGATTGATGGTGAAAATCATGATCGGAGAGATACCGTCGTTCCGGCCAAAGGTTTTGACGGCGCAATTGTACGTTTGTGACTGTGCCCCCTGCCCCATGACCCCTGCCAAAACGGCCGCTGTCAGCAACATCTTTACCTTGTTCGCCAAACCCGCCTCCGAAATCACATATCACGTCAAATGGATGGATGCCCAAACCACCATAGGCCCCATCGCGGCGGCCACGCCAGCCGCAAACACCCGACAATCAATAATGTCCGACCGCGCCCCCTGGCAAGGCAGCCGTCGACAGAATTCCAAAAGCATATTCCGCAACCGAACGAAAACACATGACGCAAAATGTGCCGGATTGGTTGCCCCAGATCGCCGCAGGAACCTGCGCCAGCCGGGATCGACGAAATGTTCCGGGCGCAAAGGCATCCGGTGCGAAATCGATCGGGGCCAATTTGCCCAGAACCTCACGCGATGCGGTGCCCGCGTCCAGTTCGAACACCACGCGCGCATCGCTGACATCGACGGCCATATGGTGCATGTCGGCCAAATCGCCCGCGATACGGTCCAACGCGGCGGGCACATCCTGAACCGGCAGCATCAGCATCACCTCGTCCGGCGACATCCAGGCCACCTGGCATGCGCCTGCTTCGACAATCGTGCCAATGCCTGGAACAGGCGCACCGGTCACCGCCTTGATCGTCGCGCGCAACGCGGCGGCTGACAAATCACCGCGCAGGGTGATCATGCCGCGCCTTGGGCATTCCTGAATGCGGATGTCGCCGTTGAAACTGGCCCCGGCCAGTGGTGTGACAGGTTCAGACATTCTGTTTTTCCCCATCCTTGTCATAAAACACCGGATCAACGATCCGCGTGGCGACGCGCGTGCCGTCAACCTTGGCAAATTCGATGACGTCGCCCATGCGGTCAGGTCCACCCAGAACCAGCCCCATGGCAATGCCATGCCCAAGGGTTGGTGAATAATAGGTCGATGTGACGCGCCCAATTACGTTGGCCTGACCATTCGCATTCTGCCCCTGCCCCACGGCATAGGCCCCATCCGGCAGAACAGACCCATCCAAGGTTTCCAGACCCACCAGCTTCCAGCGATCCGGGTTGGTCATATGGGGGCGTTGTTGCGCCCGTTTCCCCAGAAAGTCGGTCTTTTTCTTGGAAATCGCCCAGGTCAGGCCAAGGTCCTGCGGGATCACCGTGCCATCGGTTTCGTCCCCGATCATGATGAACCCCTTTTCGGCGCGCATGACATGCAGCGCCTCGGTCCCGTAGGGCATGATGCCATGCTGTGCGCCGGCCTTAACCAGCTGATCCCACAGGGCACGCCCTTGCGATGCCGGCACGGCGATTTCATAGCTGAGTTCGCCCGAGAAACTGATCCGGTAGACCCGCGCGGTGATCCCGGCGATGTCGCGATCCGCCCAGCCCATGAATGGCAGGGTCTGACTGTCCATGCCTTGGGCGCCCAAGGTTTCGATCACATCGCGGGCCTTGGGGCCGACCACGGCGATCTGGGCATATTGTTCAGTGACATTGGCAGTGTAAACTTGCCAGTCCCACCACTCGGTCTGAAGCCATTCTTCCATATGCGCATGGATGCGGTCGGCCCCGCCTGTCGTCGTGTGGCACAGGAACGTATCGTCGTCCCAGCGGGCCACCACGCCGTCATCACTGAGAAAGCCGTTTTCGTTGCACATCAGGCCATAGCGGCATTTGCCCGGCTTAAGATTGGACATCATGTTGGTATAAAGCATGTCCAGGAACCTGCCCGCGTCAGGCCCCTTGACCACGATTTTGCCAAGGGTGGATGCATCAAGCAGGCCGACCGCCCCGCGCACCTGGTTGATTTCACGGGTGACCGCATCGCCATGGCTTTCGCCGTCGCGCGGATAACAATAGGGGCGGCGCCAGTGGCCAACCGGTTCCCAATAGGCCCCGGCATCCTCGTGCCAGTCGTGAATCGGGGTACGGCGCAGGGGTTGGAACGCGTCATCGCGCGCCTCGCCTGCGATCGCGCCCATTGAGATGGGGGTATAGGGCGGGCGGAACGTGGTGGTGCCCACCTTGGGGATCGGCGTGTTCAGCGCACCGGACAGGGTTGCAAGGCCGTTGATATTGCTAAGCTTTCCCTGATCAGTCGCCATGCCGAGTGTGGTATAGCGTTTGGCGTGTTCGACGCTTTCGAACCCTTCTTGCGCCGCCAGTTGCATGTCCGACACTTTCACGTCGTTCTGGTAATCCAGAAACGCTTTGGAACGCAGTGCCTTGGACGCGCCCTGGGGCATCATCCAGACAGGGTCCATTTCGGCTTCGGCAGTGGTGATCACCTTGGGGGCATCGCCCGCCGCAGCGTCTGCGGCAGCGTCTGCGGCAGCGTCTATGCCCGCGGCCAGAGCGGCGGCGATCCCGGCGCGGTGCGCATCGCCAATCCCGTCATCCAGGCGCATTTCGCCATTGGCACTGCCCGCCGTGGTGACAAAACCCGCGCCGTCATGGCCGGTCGGCGGGCGGGATGCGTCGGGGCGGAACATCGCCGCAGTGTCGTCCCAGATCAGTTTGCCGCCGCAATGGGACCACAGGTGCACAACCGGCGACCAGCCGCCCGACATGGCGACCGCATCGCATGGCATTGTTTCCAGAACCGCGCCTTCGCCCGCCTGCGCGCAAATGGCCACGCCGGTCACGCGTTTGGCGCCAATCACCTTGGCGATGCCCTTGCCGTGTTCCACCCGGATGCCCGCCGCACGCGCCTGATCCGCCAGGGCACCGCCGCCGCCCGCGCGGGTGTCAAGGATCACCGGCACCGTCAGCCCCGCCTGAACCAGCACAAGGGCGGTGCGATAGGCATCGTCGTTATTGGTGACAACCACGGTGCGATCACCGGGTGACACCGCCCAGTTGACCACGTAATCGCGAATGGCCGAGGCCAGCATGACACCGGGAACGTCGTTGCCCGCAAAGCTGATGGGGCGTTCAATCGCGCCCGTCGCCGTGATCACCTGTTTGGCGCGTATGCGCCACAGGCGGTGGCGCGGACCCTCTGCGGCCTTTGGCGCGTGATCGCTCAGCCGTTCGTAGCCCAGGACATAGCCGTGATCGTATACGCCAGCCCCCATGCACCGCAGGCGCATCCGAACGTTTGGCATGGCCGCCAGTTCGCCCACCAGCGTTTCGATATGGGCCTGTACCGGCGTGTCGTTGACACTGTCGCCGTCAAGGGAACCGTCAACCGGGGCCCGCCCACCCCAATGGGCGCTTTGTTCAAGGATCATAACCTGAGCACCGGACAAAGCCGCGGACCTGGCCGCCGTCAACCCGGCGATCCCGCCGCCGATGACCAGAACATCGCTAAAGGCATAGAAATGTTCGTAGCGATCCGCGTCGCGGTCCCTGGGGGCCTTACCCAGCCCGGCAGATTGGCGGATGATCGGTTCGTAGACATGTTTCCAAAGGCCACGGGGGGCCATGAAGGTTTTGTAATAAAACCCGGCAGGGAAAAACCGCGACAGGCGCGTGTTCACCGCACCAACGTCAAGGTCAAGGCTGGGCCAGTGGTTCTGGCTTTGGGCGCTGAGCCCGTCGAACAATTCGGTTGTGGTGGCGCGTTGATTGGGTTCGAACCGCGCGCCCTGCCCCAGCCCGACCAGGGCGTTGGGTTCTTCGGCCCCCGAGGCAACAGCCCCGCGCGGACGGTGGTATTTGAAGCTGCGCCCCATCAGCATCTGGTTATTGGCCAGGAGAGCGGCGGCCAGCGTGTCACCGGGATGGCCGGACATGGATTTGCCGTTGAATGAGAAGTCGATCCGTTTGGTGCGGTCAATCAGGCGGCCGCCGGTGGATAGTCGTGTGCTCATCTGTCGCCCCGCGCGCTGATGGTCGGGCGGGGGGCTGTCTGCCCCCCGTGCCCCCCGAAAGTATTTTTGGAAAGATGAAGGATCATGAGAACTCCCTCCATGACCAGCCGGGGCGCTTTGCGCTGATTGTGGCAAGCAGGTCCTGAGGCGGCGCGAAGACCTGGGCGGAATAGGTTCCGAACACTTCGAGTGTCATTGTGCATCGGGCCGCGTGGAACCATTTCCCGCAGCCGTTGGCGTGGCGCCAGCGTTCCAAATGCACGCCCTTGGGGTTTTCGCGCTGGAACAGGTAGGTCTCGAATTCGGAGTCCGAGCTTTCGGGGCCGAACCGTTTGATATGCGCTTCTCCTCCGCCGTGGAATTCGGTTTCTTCGGCGGTGACGTGGCAATAGGGGCAGGTGAGGATCAGCACCGGATTATCCTTTTGGCGGCAGGCTGGCGGCGTTGGCCAGCGACATTTCGGTGAGTTTCGCGCGCAGGGCGGCGTCCTGGAAGCTGGCGTTGTCGAGTTCGACCATGCCGCCCATGGGCCGCCCGGTGAAGGACAGCGGTTGCGCGCCGGCGTCCAGCGCGTCGGCTTCGCGCGGTTTGCCGGGGCGGTACATCGCGCCGCCCTTGTGCACGCCGCACACCATGTGGCCATGGAGCAGGAAACACAGGCCCCCGAACATTTTCTTTTCGCTGAGGCCGGGTTCGACGCCGAGGTCGGCGCGCATCGTTTCAGCCATGGGTTCGCAATAGGGCATCAATGCGCCACCCCGGCCGCAACGCTTTCGTCGATGAAGCGGCCTTCGCGGAAGCGGTCGAGGCCAAATTCGTCCGTCAGGGGGGAGTGCCCTGTGGCCATCAGTTCGGCAAAGCCCCACCCGGATCCGGGGATGGATTTGAAACCGCCGGTGCCCCAGCCGCAATTGATGAAACACCCGTCCAGCGGGGTTTTAGAGATGATCGGCGACCGGTCGCCTGTCATATCCACGATCCCGCCCCATTGGCGCAGCATCTTGAGCCGCGATATCATCGGAAAGGTTTCCACCAGTGCGCGCACGGTTTCTTCGATGTGGTGAAAGCTTCCGCGTTGTGTGTAGTTGTTATAGCCATCCGCACCGCCGCCGATGACCATTTCGCCCTTGTCTGACTGGCTCATGTAGCCATGCACGGTGTTGGCCATGACGACCACATCCATACAGGGTTTGATCGGTTCGCTGACCAATGCCTGAAGCGCGACGCTTTCGATCGGGAGGCGGAACCCGGCCATCCCGGCGAGCACCCCGGAATGGCCCGCAACGACCATGCCGAGTTTGCCACAGGCGATGTCACCCTTGGTGGTGGACACGCCCGTGACCTGGCCGTTTTCCGAACGCACGCCCGTGACCTCGCATTGCTGGATAATGTCCATGCCCATGGCGGAACAGGCCCGTGCGTAGCCCCAGGCGACCGCGTCATGGCGTGCGGTGCCGCCGCGTGCCTGCCACAGCGCGCCCAGAACCGGATAGCGCGGCCCGTCGATGTTGATGATCGGGCAGAGATCCTTGACCCGGTCGGGCGTGATATATTCGGTTGTGACCCCTTGCAATGCATTGGCGTGAGCGGTGCGTTTATACCCGCGCACCTCGTGTTCTGTCTGGGCCAGCATCATGACGCCACGCGGGCTGAACATGATGTTATAGTTCAGGTCCTGCGACAGGGTTTCATAAAGGTCGCGCGCCTTTTCATAGATCGCCGCCGAGGCATCCTGAAGGTAATTGGACCGGATGATCGTCGTGTTGCGCCCGGTGTTGCCGCCGCCAAGCCAGCCCTTTTCGATCACGGCAACATTGGTGATCCCGTGGTTTTTCCCAAGGTAATAGGCCGTTGCCAATCCGTGCCCGCCCGCCCCGACGATGATCACATCATAACGCGGCTTTGGCTGCGCGGCGGCCCATGCGCGGTCCCACCCTGTGTGGTTGCGCATCGCCTCGCGGACAATTGCGAATGCGGAATAGCGTTTCATGACGGCGTGCGACTCCCCTAAGTGGCCTAGGAATATCTGAACCCATAGCGCATCGGGCATCCGACCATGAGCGTCACCTAAGATCACAGTTGCGACATGCGCCCGCGTTGCGCCCATTTGCCCTTTTTCCAAACGGCCGCGCAAGGTAAAGGGGCAAACGGAAAGGAAACGCCCATGTTCTTCTGGATCATCGTTATTGCCCTGTCCATTTCGGTGGCGAGCGTTATCGGTTTGGCGGGTCTGCGCGCGCGCGGGCAATCCGAAACGGCGGGTGCCACGGATGTGCCGGTTTACCGCGCGCAATTGGTCGAAGTTGAACGCGACCTGGCGCGGGGCGTTATCGCAGGCGACGAAGGCGACCGGCTGCGCAACGAGATTTCGCGCCGCCTGTTGGCCGCCGATGCCGCCGCGCGCAATGCCTCGGCCGCCGCAGGGCGCGCGGGCCCGGTCGCCTTGGGTCTTCTCGGGGTGATCGTTGTGGGCGGGGCGCTTGGGCTTTACCTGACACTTGGTGCGCCGGGATACGGCGACATGGCCCTGGCGGACCGGTTGGACCACGCCAAGGAAGTGCGCGAAACCCGCCCCCCCCAATCCGAAGCCGAAGCCGATATGCCCGCCGTTCCAGCACCGGAGGTTTCCGAAGAATTCCAAACCCTTATGGAACGACTTCGCACCGCGGTTGCTGACCGTCCCGATGACCTTCGCGGCTTGCGCCTATTGGCGCGCAACGAGGCGGCGCTGAACAACTTTAAGGCGGCCTATACCGCACAGGAACAAATCCTGGCCCTGCTTGGGGACAAGGCAGAGGCGCAGGATTATCTGGATTATGCCGAATTGCTGATCGTCGCGGCGGGCGGATACGTTTCGCCCCAGGCCGAAGCATCCCTACGTGCCGCCCTTGCGCGTGACGCCGCCAACGGTGCTGCGCAATATTATGTTGCGCTGATGTGGCGCCAGACCGGACGCCCGGATGTGGCGTTTCGCATCTGGGATCGCCTGTTGCGCAAAGGTCCCGAAGACGCGGCGTGGATCCCGCCAATCCGCGCGCAAATAGACGAAGCCGCCGCGTTGGCCGGTGTCGATTATGATCAACCCCGCCCGTCTGAAACGCTTGCCGGGCCATCGGCCGAGGATATCGAGGCCTCAAAGGAGATGAGCGCCCAAGACCGTCAGGACATGATCAGGGGCATGGTGTCACGCCTGTCCGAACGGCTGGCATCCCAGGGCGGATCGGCCGAAGAATGGGCGCGCCTGATCGGGGCCTATGGCGTTCTGGGGGAATCCACCCGTGCCCGCGCGATCCGAGACGAGGCATTGCAAGTGTTCGCCGGGCGCCAGAACGATCTGGCCTTGATCGAAGCGGCGGCGAAACGCGCAGGCCTGACAGAATGACGGGCACCATGATCTTTGACGATCTGGCAGACTTTGCGGCCGCCCTGCCCGCGCGCCGCGCCATTGCCGGGCTTGACCTAGGTGACAAGACGATCGGCGTTGCGATTTCCGACACCGGTTTGTCCGTGGCGACCCCCCTGTCCACCATCCGGCGCAAGAAATTCACCGCAGACGCCGAAGCGCTAGCCGACCTTTTTAAGGGGCGCGAGATTGCGGGCATCGTGCTGGGTCTGCCGCGCAACATGGACGGGTCCGAAGGGCCGCGATGCCAATCCACCCGTGCCTTTGCGCGCAATTTCCAGCGGTTTCTGGCCCTGCCAACGGCATTCTGGGATGAACGCCTGTCCACCGTCGCCGCCGAACGTGTCCTTATTCAGGCCGACACATCCCGCGCGCGGCGCGCCGAGGTGATCGACCAGGTCGCGGCTGGATATATCCTTCAGGGGGCTTTGGACCGACTGCGCCACATGAAGGCCGACCCATGAATGATGATGTATGGAAACGCGCCGAAATCGCGTCGCCCTGCGTCAAGGTTTGCCTGATGCACCCGGATGCAAAACTGTGCACCGGATGCCTGCGCACGGGCGACGAAATTGCGCTGTGGTCACGATATTCCGATGATGAACGCCGCGCGATCATGGATGAACTGCCATCGCGCAAGGCGCACCTGACCCGGCGGCGCGGCGGGCGGGCCGCACGGCTGAACCGGTCAGACGATCGGCAATCATGATGGTGTGTTGTGCTGGCAGGGGCGCCTTGTCCGGTTCGTGACCGGTGATCAGGCCGCCCGATCCAGCGAATAAAGCTCGATATGGTGCACGCGCACCTTGCCATAGCCACCGGGCACAATTGCGACCACACGACCGCCAAGCGTGACATGGGCAGTGCCGGGGGCTGCGGGGTCTTCCGTGATACCGATCCGGCCATTTCCGACATCTGTGCTGTGATAGCCAATGACGATCTGATCCTCTTGCGGATCGAACCCTTCGATGACCGGCGGCCCATCCCCGGCAGGGGCAGGAACCACGTCCTGCGCCGTCATGGGGTGATCCGTGTCACCACCGGACATATCGTCAAAGTCTGCGTCCGGATCATCCTGGAACGTGTCGAAATCATCATCCAACGCATCCGCCTGGACACCATAGTCAGGCGCGGGGCCAAATCCGTCGTCAAAATTGTCATAGTCAGATGTGTCATCCGCCCGCGACATAGGCATGTGGTCATCATCCGTTTCGTCGCGGGACAAGGATTGTTCCAACGATGACATGTCAAAGCTGTCCAGCGCATCGTCATTGGGCAGGGCATCATAGGTTGGCGCGCGGTCAAGGGTATCCTCGGACGCGGCCATGCGGTTCATGTCATCTTCAAATCCGTCGTTCATCGCGGTGGCGGTCGCGCGATCCTGCATAGCATCATCAAGGCCACCATGTCCGCCCATCATTGAACGAATGGCATTTCCCAATTGGGCGTCATCGCCATCAATCGCATCCAGGTGATCGTCACCACCAAACGCATCCTGACCGTCACCCCCAAGGGTTGCGTCAGGGGAATTGTCGCGCCCCACGGCCGCGCGGGCATCAGCGAAATCAACAGGCGCTGCGCTGTCTTCGCCAAGCGCGGCTTCGGACGCGGCCTTTTTGCGGGCACGGGATTTGCGCCCGATGTCGATGCCGAAAATGCCAATGCCGCCTTCGTCTTCTTGGTCACCAAGGCCATCATCGTCGCCATCAGCGCGCGGTCCGTTCACCAACCGCGGATCATTGGTCGTGGTCGTGAAATAGACCCCGATGGACGCGAGTGCGAAGATAAGAATAAGCTCTAGCATGGCCGGATTCCTGCATTTTGTCCCCCTGAGATTGGCAAGGGAATGCGGCCCGATCATGACGATCCGGGGGCCATGTCCGGGAAACCCGGCGGCAGTTTCAGCCCATGAATGCCTTACGCAGCATGTTTGCGGCCACCAGCAACAAGAAACCCGCAAAGATGCGGCGCAGCGGTTTCGGGTCGGTCGCATGGGCCAGTTTCACCCCCATCGGGGTGGTGATCATCGTCATCGCAATGACCAATCCAAACGCAGGAAGGTTGACCGCGCCGACGGTATAGGGCGGGATCACCTGCCCCTGCGGCGTGTACATCAAGAACCCGATGACAGACGGCACCGCGATCAACACGCCGAACCCGCTGGCCGTGGCCACAGCCCGGTGAATCGGACGGCCAAACAGGGTCATCAGCGGCACGCCAAAACTGCCCCCACCGATCCCCATCAAAACGGACAGGAACCCCAACAGCGGCGAAAGCCCGGCCCGTTTGGCCCCTGTCGGCATGTCCTCGGACAGACGCCATTCCGGTTTGCCAAACGCCAGATAGAGCCCCACCACGATACCAAGCACCCCGAACAACATCTGAAGCGCGACCGAACGCACCGAGGCCGCCACCACCATCCCCGCAACCGCACCAATCACGATGCCCGGCGCCCAACTGCGCAGGATCGGCCAATCAACCGCGCCCTTTTTGTTGTGCGAATGCAGTGACCGCATTGAGGTGACAATGATGGTTGCCAGCGACGTGGCCAGACAAATCTGCATCAGGTTCGCGCCGCCGAACCCCAATGTCTGAAACGCATAAAAGAACGCAGGCACCAGAACGATGCCGCCGCCAACTCCCAAAAGCCCGGCCAGAACCCCCGCAAAGGCGCCGATGACCAACAACAAAACCGTCATGGTCAGGATCAACATCGGATCGGTCATGGCCTGCCCCTTTGCCCCAGTGCCGTCTAATGAACCACAAACACTTTTTGCGCGCCTCTGCAATGTCACACCGGTGTCTGTGCGCGATTGCACGATTGGCTTTCGCGCAAGACGGGCCTAGCGTGCCGGCGACCCTGCACTACCCTTCCGGAAAGCTCCCCCGCTCATGCTTAGGCTTGCCATCATTCTGGGCCTTTTGGGCCTGATCGGTCCTTTTGCAACCGATATGTACCTGCCCGCGATGCCGATTATCGCGGCTGACCTTGGTGTTTCGGAATCCCAGGTCCAGAGCACGCTTACCAGTTATTTCATTGCCTTTGGCCTGGCCCAGTTGATCTATGGCCCGATGGCCGATCAGACCGGGCGCAAGCCACCTATCATTTTGGGCCTGTGCGTTTTCCTTGCCGGTTCTGTCGGGGCGACACTGGCCGATACCAACCTGTCACTGACCCTGTGGCGCGCGGTGCAGGCCACGGGCGGGGCCGCATTGATGGTTGTCACCCGCGCCGTGATCCGCGACCGCTATACCGGCACGGATGCCACCCGACTGATGGCCATGTTGATGCTGGTCATTTCGGTGTCACCGATGCTGGCCCCACTGGCGGGATCCGGGGTGATCGCAGTGTCCAGTTGGCGCGCCATTTTCGCCGTGCTGGCCGCGATTGCCGTTCTGGATTTGCTTTTGGCAACTTTCGCCCTGCCCGAAACCCTGCCACGGGAAAAACGGGTGCCGGTCAACCTGATGTCGATGCGGCGTGGCATGGGCATTCTGTTCCGCGATCCGATGTTCCTTGGGCTGACACTGACCGGCGGGTTCGGCATGGCCAGCTTCTTTGTGTTTATCGCGTCGGCCAGCTTTGTTTACACCGGGCAATTCGGCCTTAGCCCCACGGGATTCTCGCTGGCCTTTGCCGTCAACGCGGTTGGGTTCTTTGGCGCGTCACAGACGGCGGGTGTTTTGGGGGCGCGGTTTGGCATTCCCAAAGTCGTGCGGATGGGGGTGTTTGGTTTCTTTGGGTTCACCGCCCTTCTGGCGCTTGTCGCGCTGTCGGGCTTGGCCAGCCTGCCGGTAATCATCGCCGGGCTGTTCTGTGCCAACGCCTGTCTTGGGGTGGTGATTCCAACGACCATGGTGTTGGCCCTGGAAGACCACGGTGAAATCGCAGGGCTGGCGTCATCACTGGGCGGCACACTGCAAATGCTGGCGGGCGGCATCATGATCGCCCTGTCGGGCCTGTTCTTTGACGGCACGGCAACACCCATGCTTTTGGCCATCGTCGCCTGCGCAACCGTCAGCCTGAGCCTGACAATCTTTGTTCTGGGACGGGATCGGCGCAGCGCCTAGGCGCTTTAGCGCCCGGTGGCGTATGCGCCATGCGTGGCATCCGCGCCGGCCGCTTCCATGCGCGTCAGCGCGGTTTCAACCAGTTCCGGTCCCGCGCCGTCGCGATGCGCGCCTTCGGACAGAACACGCCGCCAAATGCGCGCGCCGGGTCGCCCGGCAAACAGGCCCAGCATATGCCGGGTCACATGCGCCAGCTTGCCGCCCGCCGTCAGATGCGCGTCGATATACGGCAGCATCGCGCGGGCCACGGCAACCGGGTCGGCGTCGGGCACATCGCGCCCGAATATCACCCGATCCGCCGACGCCAGAATGTCGCCCGGCGCGTGATATGCCGCCCGTCCGATCATCACACCGTCCAATCCGTTATCAAGGAACGCAGACGCTTGGGACAGCGACGCGATGCCACCGTTCACTGAAATATGCAGGGCCGGAAACGCCTGTTTCATCCGGTGTACCAACGGATAATCCAACGGTGGAATGTCGCGATTTTCCTTGGGGCTTAGCCCTTGCAACCACGCCTTGCGCGCGTGGATCGCCACGCGCGAAACACCCGCATCCGCGATCCGCGTCAGGAAGTCGGGCAGAACCACCTCGGGCACCTGATCGTCCACGCCGATGCGGCATTTCACCGTCACCTCGACATCCGTGGCCGCGCGCATGGCCGCCACGCATTCACTGACAAGGGGCGCGTCTTTCATCAGAACCGCACCGAATGTCCCGGATTGCACCCGGTCAGACGGGCACCCGACGTTCAGGTTCACTTCGTCATATCCGGCTGCGGCCCCCAATTGTGCGGCCTTGGCCAATTCCACAGGGTCAGAGCCGCCCAATTGCAATGCCACGGGATGTTCGGCCGGTGAAAATTCCAGCAAATGCAACGCACCACCCCGCACCAAGGCCGGGGCCGTCACCATTTCCGTATAAAGCAACGCCTCACGGCTAAGCAGACGGTGCAGATAGCGACAATGGCGATCGGTCCAATCCATCATCGGTGCAACAGACAGGCGGGCAGCGTGTGATACCCTCTGCCTTTTTGCGGTTACTTGCTGCTTTGGGGTCATGCGGATTGGTCAGTCTTATCCGAGTCTGGCCGGTTCTGGTGCGTTTGTCTTGGAACAAAACCGGGGTCATACGATCGTTTGAACAGTAACTCGAACGCTCAGGAATGGCCAGAAGCGCGACTGCGCGCCGATGTCGTCAGGGTGATTGGAACCAATGCGGCCCAAACGTCCTGTCGTGTAGACAAATCCTGTTTGATCGATCCTGCCGCGGGCACAGGGCCACGAAACGATGTCCGGGCATTGGCCGGCATTTGCAGGTCATAGTCGCGCCCTGCCCCCCTTTGAGCGTGGGTAAGGCTGAAACCAAGGGCGTAAACCCTCGCATCGGTCGGCCATGCCCAATCATGACATGCTGCAACGGCGATCCAACAACACCAAAACAGCCGTTTGCCGATAGCGCGCTGTGGCACCGACACCCGCGCCGCAGCCCCGAACTGCGCGGTTCAAACCAATATCCCGCCCTGATGTCCAATCCTGTGTGGCTGCATGTGACGCCAGTTGGTTGAAACCCCACTCAGACCTGTTATCTCAGCCTCAACTCAGGAGAACGCACACCAATGACCACCACAGATACAGCCAAGGCTGTCGAAACCCTTTTCCGCCCGATCACGATTGGGTCGCTTGACCTTAAGAACCGGATCGTCATGGCCCCGATGACCCGCAACATGGCCCCCGACGGGGTCGTCGCACAGCCCAACGTGGCGTATTACCAACGCCGCGCCGAAGGCGGTGTCGGGCTGATCCTGTCCGAAGGCACCGTGATTGACCGCCCCGCATCGCGCAACCTGCCCAATGTGCCGTTCTTTCACGGCGATGCGGCATTGGCGGGCTGGAAACAAGTGATCGACGCGGTCCATGATGCGGGTGGCAAAATGGGTCCGCAAATCTGGCACACCGGATCAACACGCGGTTCCGCCGGATGGGAGCCGGAGTCCGAAGTGGAAAGCCCATCGGGCATAGTTGGCCCTGACGATCCACGCGGCCGCGCAATGTCGGACGCCGATGTTGCGGACACGATCGACGCCTTTGCCCGCGCCGCCGCCGACGCCGAACGCCTTGGGTTCGACATGGCCGAAATCCACGGTGCGCATGGCTATCTTCTGGATCAATTCCTGTGGGAAGGCACGAACCTGCGCGACGACAATGTGGGCGGGCCAACCCTGCCTGACCGCGCACGCATCATGGTGGAAATCGCCAAGGCCACCCGCGCCCTTGTCAGCCCTGATTTCCCGATTTTCCTGCGGCTGAGCCAATGGAAACAACAGGATTACAGCGTCCGCCTGGCCCACACCCCGGACGAAATGGAAGCATGGCTGACCCCGCTGGCCGACGCAGGCATCGACGTTTTCCATTGCTCTCAGCGGCGGTTCTGGGAGCCGGAATACCCCGAACTGGACGGCGAGAATGGGTTAAACTTTGCCGGATGGGCGAAAAAACTGACGGGCAAGGTGACGTGCAGTGTCGGATCCGTTGGATTGGACGGTGATTTCTTTGGCGCCTTCCGGGGCAAAAGCGCCGAGGCAGCCGGCGTTGAAAAGCTGATCGAGCGGATGGAAAAGGACGAATTCGACCTGATCGCCGTTGGCCGTATCCTGGTCAGCGATGCGCATTGGGCTGAAAAGGTGCGCACCGGTGTCGCCGTCGAAGGTTTCGACGCCACTGCCCTTGCCACTTTGACCTGACACTTGGCGGGGCAATTGGCCCCAAAGGGTTCGCATCAAAAATCAAACGGCCCGCGGTTTCCGCCACGGGCCGTTTCCTATTTCCCTATCCGGCCAGATCGGTCAGCAACAAAATGCGCTGACCACCGATTGCCCATTGGGGCGCGCGCAGGGGCCAGTTTGATGCCCGTACGTGGCAAGTGTTTCCAAGGTTCTTTGCCCGGCAGTTTCTTACACCGTCAGGGTTCCGCGCCCCGCAAGCGATCTGTTGAATGTGCTGTCCTGGTGCCAATCAATCCCGCCGCCCGCATGGCGCCCAAAGGCGATGCCCCTTGGTGCGGGAAGGAGCGAGAATGTCCTTCACGGGATTTGTCCAACCATGCTGAAACAAAGAGCCATTTTGTACGCCTGCGAATATGATAGTCTCTGACTGCGGTGGCCTCGCTCCTGATCTGGGGGCAGCCCATCCCTGGGTCTTTGATGGCGAGGTGACTTTTTGAATCTCAAGGCATTGCGCATTTTTCGCCAGATTGTCCTCACTGGCTCACTGGCCGAGGCATCGCGCGCGTTGAACGTTTCGACCCCGGCGGCAAGCAGGCTTGTGTCCCTGTTGGAATCCGAAATTGGCATTGTCCTGTTTGAACGAGACAAGCGGCAATTGCGTCTTTCGCAGGCGGGTGATCTGTTTTATCGCCGGATCGTTCATACCCTGGACGGGCTGGAAGACATACCAAGGGTCGCCCGCGACATTGACGAAAAATCCCTGCGTTCGCTTTCCATCGTGACAGCGGCACCGATGGCCAACTCGATTGTGTCGCCGGCGCTGGCGCAATTGCGCCAGCAAGAGCCAGGCTTCCAATGCTCACTTAACGTCGAAACCAGATTTGATATCGAAAGCCGTGTTGCCGCGCGCGGGTCATCGCTCGGGCTTGTGTCATTGCCGATAGAAAACGCGATCCTCGAGCTTGAGATCGAACCCTTTTTGCGCGCCCGCGTCGGTGTCCTCATGCCAAAGGGGCACCCGCTTGCTGCCCATTCCGAACTGACAATGAACGATATCAAGGATTCTAGCTTTATCGGCCTAAGGCGTGGGCAACGCTGGCGTGACCGTCTGGAGGATCTTTTCCTGTCAGAAGGCCATCAGGTTGAGGTCGATTTTGAGACCAGTTCGACAGTGGTTGCATTACAAATGGTGCGCGACGGATTGGGGCTTGCCCTGATCGATCAAACGGCGATCAATCCGGCACTTGAAGGCGATCTGGTTCTATGTCCCCTCGCGCCCGCGCGTTGGCACACTTACGCATTTCTGCACCCCAAAGGAACGCGCAACAAGCTATCGACCGCCTTTATTGCGGCGATCAAAACCCAGTTGGCACAGCGGATCAAAAATGATCCCCAGCTATTGGAGCTTATCTAGCGCGGTGGCCAATGCCTTTGCCCGCGCCGCCGCCGTTTTCGCGATCTCGGCACTGCTGCCGGTGTAATGACGCGCATCCAGCAACGCCTTGGCCTTGTCCTGTCCCATTTGGCCAACTTGCGGGATAGAGAGCAATGCGTCTGTTACCGATCCACCCTTGCTTTGCGCCTCTTGAATGGTGTGGTGGATCAAATCATGCGCCACGCCGCGCCCGGTATGCTTGGCCAGCCCCATCATCAGGTTTTCGGTGGCCAGAATTTCAC
Organism: Pseudooceanicola sp.; assembly: GCA_050633485.1. Lineage (GTDB taxonomy): Bacteria > Pseudomonadota > Alphaproteobacteria > Rhodobacterales > Rhodobacteraceae > Pseudooceanicola. Next base: position 95,308 of record JBOEGP010000002.1, on the reverse strand, counting down.
CATGAAGCGACAGGTTATGCTGCATCTGTGCGGAGTCTGGTTCCAGAATTTCCACCAAATTGGCAAACCGCTGCGTCACAGTCCACGCAAGCGGCAAAGCTTCGTCCAGTACCATCGTCAACAATTGATTGGACGCGGCATCGCCTTCGTGGCTGGGGCGCCCTGCTTCCATTGCGGGGGCCGCTTTCGCGCGCAAGGCCGCGCATTTTGCGATCACGTTCACAACGTATTTCGGGTTATACTTGTGTGGCATGGTCGAACTGCCGACAACGCCATCATCCAACCGTTCGCGTATTTCGGACACTTCGGTTTCCATCATCTGATAGAATTCCATTGCGATCCGCTCAAGGCTCATCCCCAGCATTGAAATTTGGATCACATGGTCAACGAACAGGTCATTGGCTGTCCGGTTCGGGACAGGCAGCACGCCCAATCCCAGTTCCCGCGCCAGTTCCTGTGCCAACGCCGGCCCATGATCACCAAAGCTGTGAAACGCCCCGACAGCGCCACCAAACGAAAGCTGATAGACACGCTTTTGGCTGTCGGTGATCCGCGTGATCGCACGGTCCAGTTCCGCGATCCAGCCTGCGACCTTGAACCCGAAGGTGATCGGCAAGGCATGGGACCGGTTTGTGCGCGCGACCATCGGCGTGTCACAAAATTCCGTTGCCCAATCGCCCAACGTATTCAATGCGCGCCCAAGTGCGCCCAACGTCTGCGCCTCGGCACGTCGCATCAACAACAGCCTGCCGGTTTGCGCAACGTTCTGGGTCGTCGCGCCCCAATGCACGTAATGTCCGCTTTCTCCGCATTTGGCGGCCAAGCACCGGGTCAGCGACAGAACAGGGGCCATCGTTTGTGCGACGGATGCCGCGATTGCTTCGGTCCCGATGATGTCTACCGATGCATTGGCCGTAATCTCATCAGCTGCGGATTGCGGTATGATCCCCAAACGCGCCTGGCTGCGGGCCAGTGCGGCTTCGACGTCCAGCCAGGATTGCCAAAGGTTCTCGTCCGAGAAAACGGTCGCTGGTGAAAAATCGGCTGCGGTCGCGTCTTTCATGCCGACACCATGTCTTGTTTGAACTGAGGGGCGGCGGCCAACAGGGATTTTGTATAAGCGTTGGACGGCGATGCGAAAACATCCTGGGACGTGCTTAGTTCCACGATCTGGCCGTTCAGCATCACGGCCACACGGTCCGCGATTTGGTGAACCACCGCCATATCGTGGGTGATGATCAGACAGGTCAGTTGCAGATCACGTTGCAAATCACCCAGCAGACCCAGAATCTGCGCCTGCACGCTGACGTCCAGCGCCGAAGTCGGTTCGTCACAGATCAACATCTTGGGCGACGTGATCAGCGCGCGTGCAATCGCAACACGTTGCCGTTGTCCGCCCGACAGTTGCGAAGGATAGGAATACAAAAGCCGCGCAGGCAAACGCACCAAGTCCAGCATGTCACGGGCGGCTTTCAGGTTGTCTGCCGCGGATTTATCGCCCCGCAACACCAATGGACGCGCAATGATTTCTGCCAGGGTCCGGCGCGGGTTGAGCGACGAATACGGGTCCTGGAAAACGGGTTGGACGAACCCCGCGCGTTTGGCCGGTTCCATCTGCGCCACAGGTTCCCCGGCCAACAAAACCGTCCCCGTCGTTGGCGCATCAAGCCCAAGCAAAATCTTGGACAGGGTCGATTTGCCCGAACCGCTTTCCCCGACCAGAGCAAGCGTTTCGCCAGAATGAACATCCAGTGAAACGTCGTCCACTGCGCGGATTTCATGCTTGGCTGCGAATAAGCCGCGGCGTGTTTCGAACACCCGTGTGACATGACGTGCCGATAGCACGACATCGTCTTTAACTTGCGCACGTTTGGCAACGATTGCGGGCACGGTCGCAACCATTTCAGCGATATCATCATCCGTCAAAAGGCACCGCCGCATATGGGATGGGGTGCCGATGTCGGGCGGGCGTTGCTGTGTGCACATCGGTTTCGAAACGCCACAGCGCGGCGCAAACACGCAGGCCGTTGGGGGGTCCATCAGCGACGGCACGGTTCCCGGAATGGCCAGAAGCTCGCGGGCATCGCCATCCATACGCGGGATCGCGCTAAGCAATGCGCGCGTGTAGGGATGGCAGGGTTGGCTCAGCACTGCGGATGCGTCGCCCTGTTCGACGATTTCACCGCCGTACATCACCGCGATTTTATCGACATTCGACGACACAACGGCCAGATCATGCGTGATCAGGATCATCGCCATGTCCATCTCTTTTCGAAGGTCCGAAAGCAGCTCCATTATCTGGGCCTGCACCGTCACATCGAGCGCTGTCGTTGGTTCGTCCGCGATCAACAATTCAGGTTCGAGCATCAGCGCCATCGCGATCATCACCCGTTGGCGTTGTCCACCGGAAAGCTGGTGCGGATATTGCTGCATCCGCACCTTTGGGTCGCGAATGCCGACACGCGCCAACAAATCAATGGCACGGGATTTGGCCTGGGCTGGGGTGAAATGCCCCGTGCGAACACTGGCCTCGGTAAGTTGACGCCCGATGGAATAGACCGGGTTCAGGGATGTCATCGGCTCTTGGAAGATCATCGCAATCCGCGCACCAAGGAAATCTTTGCCGAATGTTGCGTCTGTGACTGACGGCAGACCGATCCCGTCATATGCCAACACATCTGCCTGCACATTTGCCGCCTTGGGCAACAGACGCATCAAGGCCAACGCGGTCAGCGATTTGCCAGACCCGCTTTCCCCCACGACGCCAAGGGATTGCCCGCGTTCCAGCCGTAAGCTGACATCACGCACGGCAAACAGCCTGCCGGTTGGAAGATCAATGTTGATCGACAGGTTCTTGATATCTAGCAATGCCATGTCAGTTCCGCCCCCCTGGCGACGTGATATCGCGCAGACCATCACCCAAAAGATTTGCGCCGATCACAGTCAGAAACAGGCAAATGCCAGGCAAGACGACCAACCACGGGCGATAGAACATGGCTTGTTTGCCTTCTGCGATCATCAAGCCCCAAGACGCTGTGGGGGGCTGGATGCCCACACCCAGAAACGACAGGCTCGACTCGGCCAAGATCGCGATGCCCAGTTCAAATGTGAAAATCACGATGATCTGTGGGATCAAGTTCGGTAGAATTTCGTGCCAGATCACCTGACGCGGGGTTGATCCTGCCGATTGCGCGGCGGCAACGAAATCAAGCGAACGGATGCGTTGTGTCGCGGCCCGCGTTACCACCAAATAATATGTCCAGTGCAACACACCGATGATGCAAATAACGACAAGCACGGACGGCCCGATAATGAACACAAGCGCCATCGCCAGCAGCAAACCCGGCAACGCCAATTGTGCTGTCAGCAGGAAACTGACCGCATGGTCAACCCACCCGCCAAAGTAACCCGCGCACACGCCAAGCGTGACACCGATAACAAGGCCGATCGTGGCCGCCCCCAACCCGATCAAAATCGAAATTCGGGCGCCAAAGATCAGCCGTGACAAGTAATCGCGACCGTTGCCATCAGTGCCTAGCAGGTGATCCCAGGTGCCGTCTTGGTGCCAGACAGGTGGCAGCATCCGTGAACTGAGAGATTGCGCATTCGGGTCCATCGGCGCGATCACCGGTGCGAAAATCGCGATCAGGATCAGGCCCAGCAAGATTGTCGCGCCGATCAAGAACCCGCCGTGTGTCTTGGCGCGCTGGAGCATGACTTGCCTTGGCGCGAGCGGCAGATCTTCGGTCATATCGGGTGTATCAACACTGCTCATGTGATGCGGATCCTTGGGTCAAGTGCAGCATTCAGGATATCTGCGAGAAGGTTCATCGCGACGAATACAATCGCAAAGACAAAGATCAGCATTTGGACTGTCGGGATGTCCGATCCCAGGATCGATTCCAGCGCGAGCCGCCCTAACCCGTTGATCGCGAATATACTTTCGGTGATGACAGAGCCGCCGAATTTCTGCCCCAGCTGTACGGCAAGAACAGACACCACAGGCAACAAAGCATTGCGCATCGCGTGGCGTGTCAACAACGCGGTGCCACGATATCCCTTTGACCGTGCCGTGCGGATATAGTCACTTGCCATCACGTCGATCAGGCCGGTGCGCGTCAGGCGCATAACTGCGGGAACCGAACTGGCACCCAGAACAAAGGCGGGCAGAATGAAGTGCCGCCACGTGCTGTCACCGGACACCGGAAAGATTGGAAAGGTGACGGAAAACAGGATGATCATGATCAAGCCAAGCCAGAAGTTGGGCACCGCCTGCGCGGACACCGCCACACCAAGCGCGAAACGATCCGTCCAACTGTTGGGGTTCAATGCGGCCCAGGCCCCCAATGGGATTGCAACAACGATCGTCACAAACAGCGCTGACAGCGCCAGCTTGATGGTCGTTGGGGCGCGGTCGATGACCAGCTCTGCAACGGGTTTTTTCCAGTAATAGCTTTCACCGAAATCGCCTTGGAGCACCCCGCCAAGCCAATCAAAGTAGCGCACAGCCACCGACCGGTTTAGCCCGTAGGTTTCGCGAATTTGTTCGACGACCTCGGGTTCTGCGTCTTCTCCGGCGATGGCATAGGCAGGATCGGTTGCGATATTCAGCAAGAAAAATGTTGCGAGCGACACGCAGAAAGCCACCGCGACGGCCAATAGCCCGCGTTGAAGAACATACTTAAGCATATTACCTTCCTTTGATGGACATGCGCCGCGATCGCTCGCGACGCATTGAGCCGACTTATTTCCAGCTGGCCTGATCCAAACGGGGCAAACCGTCCGGGCTCAGCGGGAAGTTCAGCTCAGGCGATACCAGATAGTTCGCAGAATATGTGAACAACGGTGCCCAGTACGCTTGATCCGCAATGATGTTCAACGCGGTGTCATAGTGTTCCACACGCTTGGCACGATCATTGGTGCTTTCCGCGGCCAGAACCGCCGCAGTCAGCGTGCTGTCGCCAGACAGGTTTCTGTCAGACGTTTCCGAAAAGTGGACGCGTGCAATCGCTGCGGTGTCGGCTGTCCCGCCTGATCCCCAGGTGCCGAAATAGGCCGGGATTTCCCGATTGGCGCGCGCCTGATTGAGGCTTGCCAATTTCACATAGCGCAGGTCAACTTTGATCCCCACCGCTGTAAGGTCCGCCGCAATCGCTTCGGAGATTTCTTTGTCGCGGTACGCCCAAAGTTCCAGTGGGAAACCGTCTGGATATCCCGCCGCAGCAAGCAGTTCTTTCGCCTTGGCCGGGTCATATGGGTATTGCGCGATGTCGGTTGTGCACCCGAATTGAACAGGGTGGCACGGTGTGTGGATTGGCGCCGAACTGCCGCCGATCAGGTATTCCGCCATCTCGGCTGTGTTCAATGCATGATTGATCGCCTGACGTACCTTGACCTTGGTCAATGGGCCGTCCGGGTCGGTGTAACCGGCCGCATCCAACACCAGGAACCCGACGCGCATGTCATTGCCTGACAGGTGTTCAGCCATCGGCGTCGCGCCAAGCGATTGCGCAAGGTCCAGCGGAACCTTGAACATCCAGTCGATCCCGCCGGACATCATTTCCGCTTGCTGGGTGCCGACATCGGGCAGGTTGCGCACGACGACATTCTCAATCGCCGGGGCGGCATCAAAGTAGGCGTCAAAACGCTGCAAGACCAGTTCCTGCCCCGGTTCAAACGTCTTGACCATATATGGGCCAGCGCCGATCAGGTTATTGGCCATGCTGTCTTGGTTGATGACATCGCCAACTTTGTACGCGCCATTTTTGCGCAGCATCACGCGTTGCGCCATGTCGCGGAAAACCAACGGATACACTGTCTTGAGGTTGAACTGGACGGTATTCGGGCCGGTCTTTTCGGCAGATTCCAACCAACGCCCAATCGCGCCTTTGGCCGACGATTCACTTACATCGGATACGATCCAATTATATGTGTAAACGACATCATCCGCCGTCAGTGCGCTGCCATCGTGAAATTTAACATCATCACGAAGCGTGACTTCCAGCGTCGTCTCGTCAATCCATGTGAAACCCGATGCCACGGACGGCATGTATTCAGCCGTCTCTGGGTTCAGCTCGAAGAGCGTCGCGTCTGTCATCTGTGCCAGAATGATGTATTCGCGTTTGGTGGTATAAAGATAATCTAGGCTCAGAATTTCTTCGGCCAGGGCAACACGCAGCGTGTCGTCAGATTTATCCGCAAACGCCGGTGTGGCCAATGTCAAAGCAGCCGCCAACGCGAATGCTGATGTCGCAAGTCTCAACATGATGTGTCCTCCCAGAAAGCATCTATCATCCCTACTTACGAAATATCGTTAGTTTAAAAAATTAGAATTATTGAGGTTACTGTTTCAGTTATTGGAATTCACGGGATGGAAGAACCGCTAACGTCAACCGCAATACCGCCCTTGATGAACACGGCGGCTCTCCCGCGTGTGTAACAAAGGCCCCTGCGGTTCAAGCGATTGCGCAAACCATCGGCAGGCTAAGGGGTTCAGGTCAGTGCGGGCAATCGATCCACATCAGATCGGCATGCCCCCTATGGGTCATGTTGCAGTCCGACCCTACAACTCCACGCGCGCCTAGCCGCACTTAGAATGGCCGCAGGATGTGCAGGTCATGCAGCCTTCGCGCATCACCATTTCGAATTGGCCGCAGGATGGGCAGGCCTTGCCGCGCCGCCCGCCTTCCAGGCCGACAACCTTGGCCTGCGGATCAGTCTTCAGGCCCAGCCCCTCGCCTTCGATGAACCCGATTGCGATCATGTGCCGTTCGATCACCCCACCGATGGCCGCCAGGATCGAGGGAATGTATTTCCCCTGAACCCAGGCGCCGCCGCGCGGATCAAACACCGCCTTCAATTCCTCGACCACAAAGGACACATCGCCCCCGCGCCGGAACACCGCCGAAATCATTCGGGTCAGCGCCACGGTCCAGGCGAAATGTTCCATGTTTTTAGAATTGATAAACACTTCAAACGGGCGGCGATGCCCACCGATGACGATGTCGTTGATGGTGATATAGATCGCGTGTTCGCTGTCGGGCCACTTAAGCTTGTAGGTGTTCCCCTCAAGCTCGTGCGGGCGATCAAGCGGTTCGGACATATAGACCACCTCGCCGCCCTCGACCGGCATGGGCGCGGGGGCATCTTCGGTTTCCTCTGCCACGCTCAACACCGATCCGGTCACATCATTCGGCCGATAGGTCGTGCAGCCCTTACAGCCCTGATCCCAGGCGGCCATATAGACATCCTTGAAATCATCAAAAGAAATGTCCTCGGGGCAGTTGATCGTTTTGGAAATGGATGAATCCACCCATTTCTGTGCCGCCGCCTGCATTTTGACGTGATCCAACGGGGCAAGTGTCTGCGCGTTGACAAAATAATCGGGCAATTCCGCATCGCCCTTTAGATCGCGCCACATCTGGACAGCGTAATCGACGACCTTCTCTTCGGTGCGTGATCCGTCTTTTTGCAGCACTTTGCGGGTATAGGCATAGGCGAACACCGGTTCGATCCCCGATGACACGTTCCCGGCATAAAGGCTGATCGTTCCGGTCGGCGCGATCGAGGTCAACAACGCATTGCGAATGCCGTGTGCGCGCACGGCATCGCGCACGTCGTCATCCATGGCCTGCATCGTGCCGGATGCCAGGTAAGGATCGGCATCAAACAGCGGAAACGCGCCCTTTTCGCGGGCCAGATCGACCGAGGCCAGGTAAGCCTCGCGCGCGATCAGGCGCAGCCATTCCTCGGTCTGGGCCGCTGCGGCGTCAGACCCATAGCGCAGGCCCAGCATCAACAGCGCATCCGCCAACCCGGTGACACCCAGCCCGATACGACGTTTCGCCTGCGCCTCGGCCTTTTGTTGCGGCAGCGGAAAATTGGACGCATCGACCGTGTTGTCCATCATCCGGATGGCTGTGCGCACCAGTTTCGACAGCGCCGCCTGATCCAGCCGCGCGGCATCCGAAAACGGATCCGCGACAAGCCGGGCAAGGTTCACCGACCCTAGCAGACAGGCACCATAAGGCGGCAAGGGCTGTTCGCCGCAAGGGTTTGTCGCGGCGATGGTTTCCGCGTAATTCAGGTTGTTGGCGGCATTGATCCGGTCAATGAAAATCACGCCGGGTTCGGCGTAATCATACGTGGATTGCATGATCTTGTTCCACAGATCGCGCGCCTGAACCGTATGATAAACCTTGCCGTCAAACTGCAAATCCCACGGGCCGTCGGCCTTGACCGCCTCCATGAAGGGATCGGTGATCAGCACGCTGACATTGAACATCCGCAGGCGGGCAGGATCGGATTTGGCGGTGATGAAGTCTTCGATATCCGGGTGATCGCAGCGCATCGTCGCCATCATCGCGCCCCGGCGCGACCCGGCGGACATGATCGTGCGGCACATCGCGTCCCAGACATCCATGAACGACAATGGGCCCGATGCATCCGCCGCGACGCCCTTAACACCCGCGCCCTTGGGGCGGATCGTGCTGAAATCATATCCGATGCCGCCGCCCTGCTGCATGGTCAGCGCGGCCTCTTTCAGCATCTCGAAAATGCCGCCCAGGCTGTCCGGCACAGTGCCCATAACGAAACAGTTGAACAGCGTGACCTTGCGGCCCGTACCCGCCCCCGCGGTGATCCGCCCGGCGGGCAGGAATTTGAAATCCTCCAGCGCCTCGTAAAACGCGCCTTCCCATTCTGCTGGCGTGTCCTCGACCGCGGCAAGGGCGTTGGCGATTCGCCGCCAGCTATCTTCGACAGACATGTCGATGGGCGTGCCATCCGCCTCTTTCATGCGGTATTTCATGTCCCAAACCTGTTCGGCAATCGGGGCGGTAAAACGGGTCATGGGCAACATCCGGTGGCAGGGCTAAGGGAGCAGCCACCCTAGCACCTGTTGCATTCAGCCTCAATTGCGTTATCGTCAGGAGCGGGCAATATATCGTGCCTGCATGCAAATCGGCCACAACATCTTGGGGGTATCGTGGCGAAAACTGTAAATCTTGTTAAGCTGAGCGTTGGAACGGAAAGCGTCGAATCGCTGACCGAATGGCAAGCGTCGGCTGTGGCACAAACCGATGACGGCCTGCCCCGCCATGTCACCCGCATGTGGCCCAAGCGATCCAAAGAGCTGTTGAACAACGGGTCGATCTTTTGGGTGATCAAAGGCGTGATCCAATGCCGCCAACGGATCCTGCGCCTGGACGAGGTAACGCGCGAAGACGGCATTCGGTTCTGCGCCATCGTCCTTGACCGGCAATTGATCCGCACCACACCGGCCCCGCGCCGGGCCTTTCAAGGGTGGCGTTATCTTGCCCAATCCGATGCCCCGCCCGACCTGTCCGCAACACGGGTTAGCGAAGATGCCCTGCCCCCGACATTGTCCGCGGCGCTCGCGGAAATCGGTGTGCTTTAGACTGCTGATGACCAAGTCGGCGGAAAATCGAACAACCGGCGTTCTACTTGGGCTGATCGCCGCCCTTGCCTTGGGATTCAAGCCGGGAAAACAACCCGAACATCACGCGAAAGAATGCCGCGCGGTCATCTTCGGCCACGCCGTCAAACAGGCGGTCATGCAGCGCATCGGTCATCCCGCGCATTTCGGAAATCAACGCATGCCCGTCTGACGTCAGGGTCAGCGCGTTCCGGCGCCTGTCCGCGCTCACCTTGCGGCGGGTCAACAACCCGTCCGCCTCAAGCGATTTGACCAACTTGGTCACCGCAGATTTCTTTAGGACAAGGGACGCGGCCAGATCGTTCTGTGAAATATCCGGGTTCAGCCAGACAATGCTGAGCACCCCGATCACCCCCGGTTCAAGGTTCAGCGCCCCGCGCACCGCCTGTGCCTCGGGGCGCAAAAGCGTTTGCATGTTGCGGATCATGAACATCAGATCATGTGCCAGCGGCCCCAGCTCAACCTCGGATCCCGATTGTGTCTTAAGCTTGCTCACCTGCCGGCCCTTTACCCGCCCCTGCTGGGCATTGGTTACCCGAACAAAAGGGGACGAGTAAAGTGAAGGCTTGACGGTGCGATTTGGTTCACGGCATGAACTAAGCCAGCGAAACGGGAGACGCGAAAATGGATATCGGCGGTTTCGGCTTTGGCCTGCCCCATGGGCTGTTTGGGGCGATGGGGTTTCAGGTCACCGATGTGACGTTGCCGCCGTCCCCCCCACATCCGCCGATCGCAGATTTCATCGAACCCTTTATGGACCCGTTTTGCGCATCGGTGCTGCATCGTCTGGCTGCGGGCACGTTAAACCATCTGGCGGCCCTGATTTTCATGCGCGAAAGCCCCGGCGCGGTTCATGCGTTTCACTATGCCTGTGAATTTGAACGGCGCGGAGCGTTGCCAGCGGACGCGCCCCGCCTGATCCTGTTCAACCTGATTCCGGTGGCATCGTCGGCTGCCGACCCATTCAATCAAAGCGAAATTGCGCGGGTTAAGGCGGAACTGGCCCAAGCCGAATGCGCGCCATCCCCACCCAAACACCCCGCCCCGGCGACCGCTCTGCAATCGCTGGAACTGGCGCAGGCAGACGGGCAGATATCCGGCGCGGATGCCTTTGATCTACGCGCCGCAATCGCAGACAGCCCATTCATTTCCCCGGCTGTCCAGCCCCCCGCATCCACACCGCCAAAATCCCCCCGTATCGCCCTGTTGGGCACCCCCTTTGGCAACAGCGCCCTGCACGGGCTGCTGGATCAGATCGGCACCCTTGCCATTGACCAACAGGCGCTTGATCAAACCCGCGCGGCGGCGGGGGATGATTTTCAAACCGCGCTTGCCGCGCAATCCGCCAACCCCTATGCGGCCCGGCAACCCTGCGACGTCTTTGCCGACACCATTTCCGAAACGATTATCTCGCAAAGCATCGAACAGGTCGTGTGGCAGGTGGACACGCATGATGACCTGTGGGGGTGGCTGGCCCCCGATGTCCGTGCGGCATCAAAACGGGCCGGGGCCGGTTTCATCGATCTGGGGCACCTGCCCCGTTGGCCAAAAGAAGCCTGTCTGACCCATGTCAAAGAACGCCTTTTCGCTGAGGTCGCACAATGACCAGTCACGGGCACCTGAGCGTGTCAGCCCAAGCGCTTGCCTTTCAACGTGATTGGGCAAAATCCCTGCGCGGGGACCTTGCGAACGGCACCCCATATGCCTTTGTGAATGCCGATACCCCGCACGAGGTGTTTCATGCCATGGGCATGCCTGTGGTGGTCAACCAATGGTGGTCATCGGTGATCGCCGCCAAGCAACAATCGACGCATTACCTTGATCGCGCTGCTGAAATGGGGTTTCACGACGCGCTTGCCAAATACTCGGCCCTTCCGCTGATCGCGGCGCTGGACGGCGACACAGACCGCCAGCCATGGGGCGGATTGCCAGACCCGGCGATATTATGTGCCCGCCAAAGCGCGGACGATCATCAGCGCATATTCCAACACTGGTCACGGCACACTGGCGCCCCGCTAGCGCTGTTCCACGCCCCGGCCCCACCGCGCAACGCACCCGAATGGTGGGCACGTGCCCGCGATGATTGGGAAGCGTTCTATGGCACCGCACGACTGGACCTGATGCAGGCGCAGATCCAGGACCTGATTGCACAGGTCGAAACCCTGACCGGGCGCGATTTCGACCCAAAGGCGTTTGGCGCCTATATGGAACGGATCGAAGAACAGGAACTGATCTATGAGGACGTGTCGCACATGATTGCCGCTGCCGAACGGCTTCCGGTGCGCATTTCTGAACAAATTCCGAATGTTATGATCCCGCAATGGCACCGGGGATCTGACTGGGCCGTCGCCCATGCCCACAGATTCCGCGCCGAGGTGGCCGACCGCGTCGCCCAAGGCAGCGCCGTCTGCCCGAATGAACGGGTGCGCATGATGTGGATCGGTGCGGGCCTGTGGTTTGACACCAAATTCTACACCGCGTTCGAACGTGAATTCGGAGCGGTTTTTGCCTGGTCCATGTACCTGCCCTTTGCGGCCGATGGCTATGTTCGCCACGCCAAAGGGGATTACCTGCGCGCCCTGGCCGCGCGGGTGGTCAGCATGAATGAACAGCTTCACCAACCGCCCTGGGCGAACGAATGGCTGGTCAAACAAGCCCGCGATTACCGCATTGATCTGGCCGTTGTTCTGGTGCCGGAAAATGACCGCCCATCTGGGTACGGAACCCGGTTCATAGTCGAGGATCTGCGCGCCGCAGGGGTCGAAGTGGTCGAAATCACCGCCGACATGGTGGATGCGCGAAAATGGAACAGCCACAGCGCCATGGCCGCCGTCACCGATGGGATCAAGCGCGCAGTTCAGCATTGACAGAATCAAAAATTAGTTCACTGATATAACTATTGAGGGGGAAAACATCTCGTGGGCCAGGCGCTTGAGGGGATTACCGTGGTTGATTTCAGCCATGTGGTGGCGGGGCCGTTGGCCACGCATTTCCTTGCGTTGAATGGCGCGCGGGTGATCAAGATCGAACAGCCAACAGGCGACCCCTTGCGCAATTACACCGCGAACCGTGATCAGGCGGGCATGGCACCGGCGTTCAAGGGCATCAACCTTGGCAAGGAGTCAGTCGTTCTTGATCTGAAATCCAAACATGGCCACGCCGAGGCAAAGCGGCTTGTCGCGCAGGCTGACATCGTTGTGGAAAACTTCCGCCCCGGCGTAATGGCCCGCCTGGGGTTGGATTACGATACTCTCAGGGCCGACAATCCGGGATTGATCTATTGCGCGGTATCGGGATTTGGCCAAACCGGCGCAATGTGTGATGTCGCCGCGATTGATCAGATTGTCCAAAGCCTTTCGGGGGTTATGACCCTGTCCGGCATGCAAGACGACCCGGCGATGCGCGTCGGTTTTCCCATCGTGGACACGTTCACCGGCCTGTTGGCCGCCTTTGCCATTCAAACCGCGCTGGTTCAACGGGACCGCGGCAAAGGCATAGGGCAATGCATTGACGTGGCCATGCTGGATGCCTCGCTTGTCATGCTGTTGTCGGTTGTGAACCCGTTGCTGATGGCCGGGGAAACGCCAATGCGCACCGGCAACCGCGGTTTCAGCCGTGCCCCCACCGCCGACACATTCACCTGCGCTGATGGCGACATCACGATCGGCGCGGTCGAAGACGCCCAGGTCGTCAAGTTGTTAGAGGTGCTGGACCTGTCCCACCTGTTGACCGATCCCGCCTATGCCACCCGCATCGCGCGTATCGAAAACGCCGACGCGATGCATGCCGTTCTGGCCCGTGCATTTGCCACCCGCCAGGCCAAGGATTGGGAGGCGCGGCTTCAGGCTGTCGGCCTGCCTGCCGCGCGTGTACTGAATGTGGAACAGGCGCTGGCCCTGCCCCATCTGGCCGATCGTGACCTGATCATGAATGTTCAGGGCGACCGCGTTCTGAACGCAGGTTTCCAATTTCGCCACGATGGCCCCGGCATCAATCGGGGGGCACCCGAATTGGGGGCCCATACCGACACCACGACCAAACCACCTGCGCCCGGACAAAGACGCCGGGCCTGACCAACAAAAGCGACCTTCAGGGAGGAAAAGATGAAGGATTTTTTCAAGATTACCGCGATTGCCGCCCTTGCCACGGGTTTGGCCACAACCGCCATCGCAACCGAACTCAGGCTGTCTGTCGAAACCCCTCCGGGCCACGTGCGCAACCTTGCCGCTGAGAAATGGGCCGAAGCGATCTCGGAAAAATCTGGGGGCAAGATTACGGTCACCGTGTTTCCGGCCGCGCAACTTTACAAATCCTCTGACGCGATCCGCGCTTTGGCGTCCGGCGCATTGGACATGTCGATCCAGGCGTCCCCCACGCTCAGCCGGTTTGAACCGAACCTGTCCGTGATCACCCTACCCATGTTCTTTGGCGCATCCCGCGAAGACGTGCGCGCCATTCTTGACGGCGAATTGGGCGCGGAATTGTGGGGCATGGTCGCCAAGAAAGGCATCGTTGTGCCCGGCGGCGGACATTTTGAATTCGCACCCAACAATTCCGCCTATACGACGAAAAAGGTTGTCGCCAATTATGGCGATCTGGCTGGTGTGAAACTGGCCACGCCCCCATCGCCTGTTGTCGTGGCAATCATGAAAGAAATGGGCGCCGCCCCACAGGCCACGCCTCGGTCCGAAATCGTGCTGCAACTGACCCAGGGCCAGATTGACGGGCTGGGGTCGGTCACCGATCTGACGATCAAGGGCGGCAAATTGTGGGAGGCAGGCATCGCCAATGCGTTTGCCGACAATTCCGGCTGGGGTGTCTATATTCCGCTGATGTCCAAGGCGTCACTGTCCAAACTGTCGGCCGAGGAACAGGCCATCGTCAACGACGCCTGGAGCGATGTTGTCGGCTGGGCGCGCGATTATGCCGCCAATGAACTGGCCCAGGCCCGTGCCGTCAATGAATCCAACGGCGTGACCTATCACGATGCAACCCCCGCCGATGTTGCGGCGATGCGCGAAAAGATGGTCGCGGCGCAGGATGCCATCGTCGAAAAATCCGGCATGAATGCCGATTTCGTGTCCCGCGTGGCCAAGGCGCTGGCCAGCAATTGATCACCGCCTGCCGCCCCGCGTGATGCAGGGCGGCAGCACTTAGCCCGAGCACCCAATGTTGTCCAAAATCCTTCGCATCTGGACCAGGATCGAAACGATCCTGATCGGCTGTCTGATCATCACCGCCCTGGTCATATTTCTGGGTGGTGCAGTCTTGCGCGCGGTGGCCCCCGGCCATGCCGTGGACTGGGCCGAAGAGGTTTCTCTCTATTGCATTGTCTGGGCGACGGTTCTGGCCGGATCGTCCTTGGTTGCCGAAGGACGCCACATCAACACCGAGATTTTTGTGACCGCCCTGCCCACCAGATACCGATTGCTTCTGGGGTGGGCGATGACGCTTTTGGCCGCCGGTTTTTGCACGGCGATGATGATTTTTGGCTGGCAAGCCTATGAATTCGCCCTGCTTCTTGACGAACGGTCGGCATCGTCCCTGCGCACCCCACAGGGGTATGCGGTGTTCCTGGCACTGCCGGTGGGAATGGCGCTGATCCTTGGGCGCATTGCGATGATGATCCTGATGGGCGAACGCCCGTTCAGCGGCGAAACCCACCTGCCACAGACCGGAAAACCCTGACATGGACGCATTGATTGGCCTTCTCGGGATGCTGGTGCTGATGGCGCTTGGCGCGCCGATTTTCGTGGCCCTGGGCGTGGCCGCATTGCTGATGCTGGCGGGCGAAGGCCGCCCCCTGATGGACGCCGCCGCGCATTCGATCAACGGCATCAATTCGACAACCTTCCTGGCCGTGCCCTTCTTTGTCATGGCGGCCACGTTCATGCAAAAAGGCGGCATTGCCCGCATCATCATTGAGGCGGCGGAAACCTGGGTTGGCCATTTCCGTGGCGGGCTGGCCCTTGTCGCGGTCATCGCAACCACTTTGTTTGCGGCGATTTCAGGGTCATCGGTGGTGACGGCAATGGCCATGGGCACCTTCCTGATCCCGGCCATGGTCGCGCGCGGCTATGACCGCCCCTTCGCGCTTGGGCTGGTTGGCGCATCGGGCACATTGGGCATCCTGATCCCACCCAGCCTGTCGATGATCCTGTACGGTCTGATCGCGGAACAATCCGTGCCACGTCTGTTTATGGCCGGGGTCATTCCGGGGCTGCTTCAGGCGGTATTGCTGGGCGGATGGGTGATCTATTTTTCGCGTCGGCGCGGATATGCCAGCGGAACGATGGCGACCAGATCTGAATTCATATCCAAGAACCTAAAGGCGCTTCCGGCTGTCGCAATCCCCGTGTCCGTCTTTGCCGGAATATATTCGGGCTATACCACCGTCACGGAAAGCGCGGGCGTCGCCGCCATTGCATCGGTCCTGATCGCGATGTTTGTTTATCGCGAGGTAAAGCCAAGCCAAGTGTTCCAGATGGCAACCGAGGGGATGAAATCCGCGTCTGCCGTGACCTTCATCGTGATGTTTGCCCTGTTGTTCGCCCATTGGATCACCGGATCTGGCGTGCCCACCCGCCTGGTCGATTTCGCCATCGCGATGGAGCTTGAGAAATGGCAATTCCTGCTGGCCCTGAACATTTTGATGATCATCCTTGGCATGTTCCTGGATGCGGTCGCGGTGATGTTGATCGTCACGCCGATCGTGCTGCCTGTCCTTAATCAGCTGGGGATTGATCCGGTGCATTTCGGCATCGTCCTGATCGTGAACATGGAAATCGCATTCCTGACCCCGCCAATCGGGCTGAACCTGTTCGTGCTGTCGTCTATCGCACGCGCTCCGATGTCCGAAGCGGTGCGCGGCATGATCCCCTTTGTGGCGATCATGGCGGTATTCCTGATGCTCATAACCTATATCCCGGAGATTTCGCTGTGGCTTCCTCGAACGATGATGAACTAGGCGCTGACTGGGATGCTGACTGGGATCCGGTCGCGCCCGATGTCCTGGCCGATTATCCGGCCGCGCATGAACGGTTGCGTGCCGTGGCCCCGGTTGCCTGGTCAGACAATTGGGGCGGGTTCTTTACCCTGATGCGCCACGCCGATGTAATCGCGGCAAGCCGGGACCCGGACACATTCACCGCCACCAGGATGACAGTCATCCCGTCGTCCCCGCGCAAGGGGCTTCCGCGCCTGCCGTTGCAACGGGACCCGCCGGAAAGTGACCGTTACCGCAAGGGGTTGAACCCGTTTTTCAAAGAAAACAAGGTGCGCAGCTGGGAACCCGCGCTGCGGGCGCTGGCCGACACGCTGATGGCCAAACTGCTGGCCAATCCCGACGCGGCCAATTTCGCAGGCGATTTCGCAGAACCTTTCACCCAAGGCGCGCTTGGCATCCTGTTGGGGCTGGACCCGGACGAAGCACTGGAAATCGGGCGCCTGTCACATCGCTATGTCGATGCGGTGCAAGCCGAAGATTTGCCAACTGCCGGAGAATTGAGCCGGAAGGTCGATGGCTTTGCCGTGAAACTGGTCGACAACCGGCTGGCCGCGCCCCGTGATCCCGAAACGGACATCGTATCGGGACTGATGGCCAACCCGCCCGAAACAGGCCCCTTTGACCCCGAAGAATTGGCCGGAATGGTGCGCCTGATGCTGATCGGGGGCCATGTGGTGCCGCGCAATTTCCTGTGTTCGGTCGCATGGCACATGGCCACACACCCCGAACACCTGGCCGCACTGCGCGCGGACCCCGCGCTTGAAAAACCTGTGATCGAGGAATTGCTGCGATTTTATGCGTCCAATCAGGCGCTGGTCCGGGTGGCGACCCGTGACACGGAAATCGGCGGGCGCGCCATCCCGTCGGGATGCCCTGTCGCGCTGAATTTTCTGTCCGCGAACCGGGACGAGGCCGTGTTCGACCGCCCCATGGAATTCATTCCCGATCGCACCCCGAACCGGCACCTGGCATTCGGCATCGGCCCGCATATGTGCCTGGGCATCGCCATGGCCAAACTTCAGGCGCGCATCACCCTTGACGCATTGCTCAGCGCGCCGGGCCTTGCCCTTGCCGGACCGGCAACATGGGCCCGCTGGACAGAATATGGCGTCACGGGACTCACACTGAACCTAAGGGGGCCGCAATGACCCATCCGCCTGACTTTGATGTGCCCGAAACCGAAGATTTTGACAGCCCACACGCCATGTTCGCCCATCTGCGGGGCCATTGCCCGGTTGCCTGGTCCAATGACATGGGCGGGTTCTGGGCCGTCACACGCCATGCCGACGCCAAGGCGGTGCTGGAAGATTGGCAAATGTTCACAACCACCGTCCAGAACGTTGTGCCCCCGGTCGCAACCACACAGCGCCGCCCGCCTCTGCACCTGGACCCGCCGGGCAACATTCCCTATCGCAACGCGATCCTACGGTTCCTAAGCCCCGAACGGATCAAGGCATGGGAACCACGTATCGAAACGATGGTCGCGCAATTCCTTGACCCGTGGGTGGCCAAGGGCGGCGGCGACATCTGCAAGGATTTTTCGTTCCTGTTGCCTATCGCATTGCTGGCCGAATTCTTTAACCTGCCACCGGATGATGCCGAACGCATTCGCATTGTCGGATCGGAATTCAACATGGCGCTGCAACGTCAGGATTTCGACCTGCTGCGCGAAAAATCGGATGAACTGTACGACATCGCCCGTGCATTGATCGCGGACCGGATCGCCCATCCGCGCGACCCCGACACGGACCCGACCGCCAGCCTGTTGGCTGTGCGGGTCGATGGGGCGCCACTGGCGCATGATCTGGTGTTGGGTGCCCTCAGGCAATTCCTGTTGGTGGGCATCATCGCGCCGACAACGTTCATCGGGTCGATGGCCGTACATTTGTCACGCCACCCTGATCATCACGCGCACCTGCGCGCCAACCCGTCCCTGATCCCCGACGCCACCGAAGAACTGCTGCGCCTTTACACGCCCTATCGCGGCTTTGCGCGCACCGCCCGCAAAGACACCGAACTGGGCGGGCGCCAGATCAAGGCGGGCGATCCGCTGGCGGTTGTCTTCACCTCAGCCAATCGCGACGGCGCGGTGTTTGAAGATCCGGACGAATACCGGCTTGATCGTCCATCACGCGATCTGCTGACCTTTGGGCGTGGCCCGCATATGTGCCCCGGTTCCCCCCTTGCCCGGCTTTTGCTGCGCGAGGTGCTGCGCCAGATCACCGCCAAGACCGGTCACCTGACCCTGACCAGTGACATCGACATGACCCGATGGCCGGAATACGGGCCCCTTAGGGCCGTGTTCCGCGTTGATCCGGTGGCAGGCGGCTGACGCCGGACACCCTGCGCCGCCCGCGCCGGTTCAACCGATCCCCAACTGATCCATCAGCGCGGTCATCGCGCGCCGGTCATCTTCGTCCAGAATGGCATTCCGGGCGCGAAACAAGGTTGCCTGGCTTTTCAACACCGGTCCATCGGACAGGGGGCGCAGGTGATTGGCGCGCAGGGTTTCGCCGGTGGACGTGATGTCTGCAACCGCCTCGGCGGTTTCATTTTTGACCGTGCCTTCGGTCGCGCCCTGACTGTCGACCAATTGGTAATCGGCCACGCCGTTTTCGCGCATGTGGTCGCGGATCAACCGGTGGTATTTCGTGGCAATCCGCATGCGGAACCCGTGCTGACGCCGAAACGCCGCCGCAGCGGCATCCAGATCATCCAGCGTTTCCACATCGACCCAAAAATCCGGCACGGCAATGATCAGATCGGCATGGCCAAACCCCAATTCGGCCAGCACCTCGACTTGCATGTCCCACCGGGCGAGTTTTTCCTGAACCAGGTCCAGGCCCGTCACCCCAAGGTGAATGCGCCCGGCGGACAATTCGCGCGGGATCTCACCCGCGGCAAGCAAGACCAGTTCGATCCCGTCAATCCCATCCACCCGGCCTGCATATTCGCGATCCGACCCTGCCCGGCCCAACGTCACGCCACGCGCACCGAACCAATCGAATGTCTTTTCCATCAACCGCCCCTTGGAGGGCACGCCCAGCTTGATGCTCATGCCTGTTCCCCAAGGTTCAAAACCAGTCCCGGACGGATCACACCCCCAACGGCCGGAATCGCGCGCCCCTGCCCCAATTGCCGCGTCAACGCATCGAAACGCCCGCCGGTGGCGACAGGGGGCAAATCCGGGCGGCTTTCCGCGTAGAACCCGAAAACGAACCCGTCGTAATATTCCATGTGGGTGCGCCCATAGCTGGCTTCGAAATCCAGATCATCGACCGCAACACCGCGCGCCGCCATCGCATCGGCCCGTGCCGACACCCGGTCAATCGCCGGGGCGATCCACGGCAGATCAACGGCAATGTCACGCAGATGTTCCAACGCAAACGGCATTTTTTCACGCACCGCCAGAATGGTATCGATCAGTTCCACAACCGATGCCGGGATCGGGTCTGTCGCAGCCTCCTGGCGCAGGTTGTCCAGACGCTCGGACACTTCGGCGCGGCTGCGCAGGCCGATTTCGGCCCCCGCCCCGGCAAAGGGATCCGCCGATTGCAAAAGCGTCGCGCGATCGTCGCTCACCCCTCGGCCCGCGGAAAACCGATCCAGCAGGGCGCGAAACCGGCGGGGCCGCCAGATGTGGCGCAACAAGGCGCGCTTGCGTTTGTCCGATGTATCAAGCCCGGTCACCACAGCGGTCAAAATACCGATATCCCCGGTCGCCGCGCGCAAGTTCAATGGCGCCAGCATCCGTTGGAACAACGCGAACACTTCGGCGTCTGCATCCGGCGGGTTTGACCCGTCGAACAGTTCGAACCCGACTTGCTGGTATTCGTTGGCGCGATCTTCGTCCTCTTCCTGACGCCGAAACACTTCGCCCGCGTAACAATACCGGGCCGGTTCCGCGCCGCCATCCATGTGCATCTGAACCACGGGCACGGTAAAATCCGGGCGCAGCATTTGTTCGCCGCGCAACGCGTCCGACGTGACATAGGCCCGTGCGCGGATGTCTTCGCCGTAAAGGTCCAACAGGGTCGCCGCCGGTTGCAGGATCGCCGCATCGACCGGTTGCGCGCCTTCGGCCTCGAACGCGGCGCGCAGACGCATCGCTTCGGCGCGCGCGGCGGCACGATCACCGTTGGCGGGGGTAAAGGGCGGACGGGTCTGTGCCATCACACGCGTCCCAACACTCGGCGCCAAAGGGTCATTCCACCTGCCCCGCCAGAATCTCGCGCAGCTTGGCGACCAATTGATCGCGCGGCACTTCGAATTGCGAGGGACGTTCTTTCCATTCTTCCAGCGTGGCGTTTTCCGCGATCTTGGCCCCAAGGATCAGATCCTTGATCTGGACCACACCGCGCGCCTTTTCATCGTCGCCTTCAATCACCGCCGCCGGTGAATTGCGCCGATCCGCATATTTCAACTGATTGCCGAAATTCTTGGGGTTCCCCAGATACACCTCGGCGCGGATGCCCGCGCTGCGGATTTCGCTGACCATGGTCATGTAATCGGCCATCCGGTCGCGGTCCATGACGGTGACAACAACGGGCCCTTGGGACACGCCCCCGATCCGCCCCTTTTCGCGCAAGGCCGCCAACAGGCGATCCACACCAATGGACACGCCGGTGGCAGGCACCGCCTGACCGGTGAACCGTTTGACAAGGTCATCATACCGCCCGCCACCCGCGACCGACCCGAATTGCCGTTTGCGGCCCTTTTCGTCAAGGATTTCAAAGGTCAATTCGGCCTCGAACACCGGCCCGGTATAGTAACCGAGGCCACGTACCACGGACGGGTCTATGTCAATCCGGTCCGGGCCATAGCCTTGGGCGGACAACAGGTCAGCGATCTGCGTCAATTCATCCACACCTTCGGCCCCAATCGCAGATCCCCCAACGGCGGATCGCAGATTGCCCAGGGTTTCGACAGCATTCGCCCCTTTTGAGGTCAGAAACGCAACGACAGGATCGGCCTGCGCATCAGACAAGCCAACACCGTCGATATAGGCCCCCGACGCATCCAGCCGCCCTTTGCCCAGCAATTCGCGCACGCCGGATTCACCGACCTTGTCGAACTTGTCGATGGTGCGCAGAACCGCGTCGCGTTGTTGATCATCCGCCAATCCCGCGACCTCAAGCACCCCGTTCAAAACCTTTCGGTTATTCACCCGCACAACGTAATCGCCACGGGGAATCCCGACATCCTCAAGACAATCGGCCAACATCGCGCAAATTTCGGCGTCCGCCGCAACGGATGCGGTGCCAACGGTGTCCGCATCGCATTGATAAAACTGGCGATACCGCCCGGGACCGGGTTTTTCATTGCGCCAAACCGGGCCCATGGCGAACCGGCGATAGGGCGTCGGCAGGTCATTGCGATGCTGAGCAAATACCCGTGCCAAAGGCGCGGTCAGATCATATCGCAGTGCCAGCCAATCGCCATTCCCGCTGTCGTCACCTTCTTGCCAGGCAAAAACACCTTCGTTCGGGCGATCCACATCGGGCAGGAATTTCCCCAACGCCTCGACCGTTTCGACCGCCGCACTTTCCAGCGCCTCAAACCCATAGCGATGATACACCGCGCCGATCTTTGCCAGCATCTCGGCGCGTTCACTTACTTCGGCACCAAAATAATCGCGGAAACCTTTGGGCGTTTCGGCCTTGGGGCGCGGGGTTTTCTTTTGCTTGGTCATCTGCTTGTCCCGGTCAGGCTACGCGGCGCGGTCTATCCGATGGGCCGGGGGCAGGCAAGCACAGCGGCGCCTATGCGTGGCGATAAGGTTTGCCTAATCGCGGCGAAACCCCATATGAATAGGACAGGACGCAAGTGAGGCTGATCGCACAGATGCAAGAGTTCGAGGAAAAGCTGGCCCATCTGGAACGCACGGTCGAAGACCTGTCCGATGTCATGGCACGACAGCAGACCGAAATCGCCATGCTGACCCGGCGCGTTCAATTATTGATGGAACGCGAAGCTGAACGCGAGTCAGACGCCCCCGGAGCAGTTCATATGGCCGACCAACGCCCACCACATTGGTAAGGCTGTCACGCATCCGGCGATCGCTTAGGGTGCTTTAAGTTCGCTCGCCACGATACGCCCGTTGTGCAATAGCAAATTGGTCCAGCGCGACCTGTCCGAAAAGCTTTCATAGACTGTCAGGAACACTGTGCTGCGTTCAAGTTGGTTCAACTGTTTGCCACAGGGTTTCCCCCGCCGCGCGCCGCACACCTGGCCCTTGATCCGTTCATAGGCGTTATCGACATCGCCCCAGCTGCGGCGTTTGGACGATGTGGAATAGCGCAGGGTTTCATGCAGCGCAGCACCGCCGAACACCGCGAATGCCGCCGTGACTTCGCGCGCGCAATTGTCGGAAAACCCGGTGATATAGAACGCATGCGCAGACGATTTGCCCGGCTGAGAATCGTAAATCCGGTAACGTCCGCCCCTGCCGGGATGCCTAGCGACCTGTTTGCCACGATCACTGCCAGACAGGTTGCACACCCGGCGCAATACGCCAAAGGCCAGCGGCCCGGTTGTCCCGGCCAATTCATCCACCACGCTTGCGGATCCGACCGAACCGCCCCCGCCGAACAACCCCAACAGACCGGCACGCCGTGGCTTTGCCGTTGGCGTGTCAGCGGGTGCTTGCGCGGAAGGTTCATCAACCTCGGCACTTGCCAAACGGTCATCCGGGGCGGGTTCCGTCACTTTTTTGCGCGAAAACAGCCCAAGCAGTCCGGCGCGACGCGGTGGCGCCGACGCCTCGGGCGCAGGCACCGCGGCCGGGCCTGTGGCAATCGCGGAACCAGATGACGGCGGTGGTGTGGTGGGGCCATTCGGTGCGGTCACCGCAGGGGCCTGGGATGCGTCATTGTCACCCTTGGGGGCCCTGCGCAGAAACCCCAGCAGCCCGCGTTTGCGGGGTGTCGCGCCCGCCGAGTCCGGCGCGGGCGTGTCATCTGCTGCCTGCTGTCCGGCGCGCACCTGTGCAACAATGCCTGGCGCATCAGGATCAGCAAGCGCATCGACTTTTGGCGCGTCCTTGGACAACGCCATCTCAGACAGGCGCGGCATCCGGTCCAGCGGGTTGCCACAGCCCGCGACCACAAGGGCCAAGCCAACACAAAGCGCCAAGCGTTTCAAACCATTCCCCTAATTCCGCCCGGCGAACGCACCGGCCCCTGACGCACCATTTAGACGAAAGCGGCAACCGGCGTCTACGTCTTCGAACGGAAAGGTCGCCAACCGGCGGGTTAACGTTACAGCTCTTCTACTGCCATAACGCCGCCCAGACCCTTGATCGCGCCCTTGATCTCGGGCGTGACGGGGAATTCGGTGCCGGTGTCGATTTCGACCTCACCGGGCAGTCCGTTGTCGATCAGACAAAACCAAATCGGCCCGCGCGCGGCGACCTTGACGGATTCCGCCGCCCCGCTGAGAACCGATGCGACAGAGGGGATCGCGCCCTCGTCCTCGATATAGATCATTAGCCCTGTCGCCCCGGCATCGGCCACGACGCCATCAATCGGCTGAATTCCCCGCGCCAGAAGTTTGAGCTGATCGCTTTCCAGCGTCGCCTCGACCGTCAGAACAACCTTGGCACCATTTTCCAGATGATCGCGGCAGGCCTCTAGCGTGTCGGAAAAGATCGTGACCTCATAAGCGCCGGTTGTGTCGGACAATTGGCAAAACGCAAACCGGTTCCCGCGCGCCGATTTACGCTCCTGACGACCGGCAACAACCCCGGCCATCCGCGCCACCAAAGGCCCGCCCTGTGACAGCTTCAAAACCTCGTCGAGTGTTTTGACGTCCTTGCGTTTCAGCGGCCCCATGTAATCGTCCAACGGGTGACCCGACAGGTAAAACCCGACCGCCTTGAATTCCTCGGCCAAACGTTCGGCGGGCAACCAATCCGCCACTGGTGACAGGCGCGGTTCAGGCAGGTCATCGCCCGCCTCACCGAACAGGGACACCTGGTTTGATGTCTTTTGATCCCAGATCGCCGCCGAATACCCCACCAGCGCATCAAGGCTGTCAAACACCCGCCGTCGATTGGGATCAAGCACGTCAAACGCCCCGGATCGCGCCATCATTTCCAACGGACGCTTGCCAATGCGTTTCAATTCAACCCGGCGCGCAAAATCAAACAACGTCGCGAATGGTTTGTCCGCCCCGTCGGCCTGACGCCCCTCAACCACCAGTCGCATGGCATCCGCCCCGACGTTCTTCAGCGCGCCAAGCGCATAGACCAACGCGCCGTCCACCACCCGGAACGTCGCATCCGACCGGTTCACGCATGGCGGCACCCAGGGCAGGTCCAGTGCCTTTTTCACCTCTTCGAAATAGGTGGCCAGCTTGTCGGTCAAATGGATATCGCAATTCATGACCCCGGCCATGAATTCAACGGGGTGGTTCGCCTTGAGCCATGCGGTCTGGTACGACACGACTGCATAGGCCGCCGCATGGGATTTGTTGAACCCGTAGTTCGCAAATTTCTCAAGAAGGTCAAAGACCTCGGACGCCTTGGCCTTGTCGACGCCGTTTTCCATCGCGCCCTTTTCGAATTTCGGGCGCTCCTTGGCCATTTCTTCGGCGATCTTTTTGCCCATGGCCCGGCGCAACAGATCAGCGCCCCCAAGGCTGTATCCCGCCATTTCCTGCGCGATCTGCATCACCTGTTCTTGATAAACGATAATGCCCTGAGTTTCCTCAAGAATATGGTCAATCAGCGGGTGAACACTCTCTAGTTTTCTCTGGCCATTCTTGACCTCGCAATAGGTGGGAATGTTTTCCATCGGGCCGGGGCGATACAGCGCGACAAGGGCAACGATGTCCTCGATGCAGGTCGGCTTCATCCGTTTCAGGGCATCCATCATGCCCGAACTTTCCACCTGAAACACCGCTACCGTTTTGGCGCGGGCATAAAGCTCATACGTTTTTGTGTCGTCCAGCGGGATCGCGTTGATCTGGTTTTCCGCGCCTTCGGCCGGTTCATAAAGCTGGGTGCCATCCGCCGCCACATGCAGGGGGCGCCCGGACGCATGGATTTGGTCAATCGCGTTCTGGATGACCGTCAGTGTTTTCAGGCCCAGAAAGTCGAATTTCACCAACCCGGCCTGTTCCACCCATTTCATGTTGAATTGGGTCGCGGGCATATCAGACCGCGGATCCTGATAGATCGGCACCAACTGATCCAAAGGCCGGTCCCCGATCACGACACCCGCCGCATGGGTCGATGCGTTGCGCAGCAACCCTTCGACCTGCATCCCATAATCCAGCAGGCGTTTGACCACCTCTTCGTTCTTGGCCTCGGCGCGCAAGCGTTCCTCTTGCGCCAGCGCCTGTTCGATCGAAACGGGTTTCACCCCTTCGACCGGGATCATCTTGGACAGGCGATCCACCTGCCCATATGGCATCTGCAAAACCCGCCCGATGTCACGCACCGCGGCCTTGGACAACAGCGCGCCAAAGGTGATGATCTGGCCCACCTTGTCGCGTCCGTATTTTTCCTGAACGTAGCGAATGACCTCTTCACGCCGGTCCATGCAGAAATCGATGTCGAAATCAGGCATCGACACACGTTCCGGGTTCAAGAACCGTTCGAACAGAAGCGAATACCGCAGCGGGTCAAGGTCGGTGATCGTCAGGGCATAGGCGACAAGACTGCCGGCACCAGACCCCCGGCCCGGCCCGACAGGAATGTCGTGATCCTTGGACCATTGGATGAAATCGGCAACGATCAGAAAGTAACCGGGAAACCCCATGCCTTCGATAATGCCCAGTTCGAAATCCAGCCGTTTCTGGTATTCTTCGACGCTGACGGCGTGGGGGATCACGGCCAGCCGGTCTTGCAGACCCTTGTTGGCCATGCGTCGCAGTTCCGCGACCTCATCATCCGCGAATTTCGGCAAAATCGGATCACGACGCGGCGCGGCAAATGCGCAGCGACGAGCGATTTCAACGGTGTTTTCAATCGCCTCGGGCAGATCGGCAAACAGGGTTTCCATCTCACGCGGGGATTTGAAATAGTGCTGCGGGGTCAACCGCCGGCGCGGTTCCTGTTGATCGACATAGGCACCTTCGGCGATGCAGATCAGGGCGTCATGGGCCTCGTACATCGTGGATTTGGGGAAATAGACATCGTTGGTCGCCACCAGCGGCAGGTCCATCGCATAGGCCATTTCGATGAACCCGCGTTCCGTCGCACGTTCATTTTCCGGCAGGCCGCCATCGCCGGGGTGGCGCTGAAGCTCAACATAAAGCCGATCACCATAGATCCCATGCAACTGCGCCATCAGGTCCTGCGCGGCGGGACCCTGCCCCGATTGCAACAACATGCCCACCGGCCCGTCAGCGCCCCCGGTCAGACAGATCAGACCATCACAATGGGCCTGTAAATCCGCGACGGTGACATGGGGCTGCTGCCCGTTCTTTTCCACATAAAGGCTGCTGGATAGCCGCATCAGATTGGCATATCCGGCCTCATTCTGGGCCAGCAGGACCATGGGCGCGGGCGGCTTGGGCAATTGGCCCGTCACCTCAGCAAGATAGGCGACATCGACCTGACACCCAAGGATCGGCTGCACACCGGCCCCGGCGGCGGAAACAGAAAACTCCAACGCGCAGAACATCGAATTGGTGTCCGTTACGGCCACGGCGGGCATATCCATATCGGCACAAAGCCCGGGCAGCTTTTTCAGCCGCATCGCGCCTTCCAACAGGGAATATTCGGTATGGGTGCGCAGGTGAATGAATCGGGGCGTGTTGCTCATCCGGCAAGCTTAGCGTCGGGGGGGGACAGGCGAAAGCAGAGTTACCGCCGATCCCGGGTCAATCGACCGACATCAATCCGCCGACATCAATTCGATCCGGTTGCCGAACGGGTCGGCAACATAGCACCGCACAATTCCCGGAATTGATGTGTCGGGCGTCATTTCCACTTCGGCGGCTTCCAATCGGACGGTCAACGCGTTCATGTTTGCAACCTTGAAAGCCGGATGCGCCTTTAGCGCAGGTTGGAAATCTTCCTCGACCCCGACATGGACGCGCACTGAACCCGCTTCGAACCAGCAACCACCGCGCTTGGCCAGTTCCGCCGGTTTGGAAACCTCGCTCAGACCCAACAGATCGGTATAGAATGCGCGTGCGTCATCCTCTCCGCCTTTGGGCATGGCAAGTTGGACATGATGGATTGCGATCAAAGTCATTTTGTCATCCTATCCGCGAAATCCGCCAAACACCAATTAAACCGCCAATAACTAAGGCGCAAAGAAATCTGTACCGCGTTTTTGCGAACGAAACACTTGCCAAATGCACGGGCGATGCGCTTTTCTTGATCCGACAGCCCTGCTTCCTTCTACGCCGCATCGAAGGGGCAAAAGGCGGGCCAATTGGGTAACGCGGCGGAACTTGCAATATGAAAGTCTCCTTTCTGCTGAACGGAGAACGGGTTGATCTGACTGGCGTTTCGCCCCAGATGACCCTCCTGGATTACCTGCGCATCGTCCGTGGTCTGACCGGCACCAAAGAAGGGTGCAACGAAGGCGATTGTGGCGCCTGCACCGTTATGGTGCGCGATGACGCGGGGCGGCGGGCGCTGAACGCCTGCATCCTGTTGATGCCCCAAATTCATGGGCGCGAGGTCACCACCGTCGAAGGCCTGGCCGGGCCGGATGGGGTGATGCACCCGGTACAACGCGCGATGATTGATCATCATGGGTCCCAATGCGGGTTCTGCACGCCGGGCATCGTCATGTCACTGGCCGCCGCGCATGCCGGAGGCGAGCGTGACCACGACAGCGTGTTGGCTGGCAACCTGTGCCGTTGCACCGGGTATGCGCCGATCATCCGCGCCGCCGACGCCGCCGCCGATCAGCCAATCCCGGCGCATCTGGCTGGGTTGCCCGACGCGCTTCCTGTTTCGCTGGCCGAAGACGATTTGTCCAAAGGCGCGGTCGCTGTCATTCAATCCGCTGATGCATTGGCGGACTGGTGCCTGGCCCACCCCAAGGGGCGCGTGATTGGCGGCGCAACCGACGTTGGGCTGTGGGTCACCAAAAAGCTTGAAACAATTGGCCCGGCGGCCTTTGTCGGGCGCTGTCATGATCTGCGCCAGATAGATGTGTCGGACGGCGAAATCCGGATCGGTGCCGCCGTCACGATAACCGAACTGGCCCGCGCCCTACGCCCGTTTCATCCCGATTTTTCCGCCATGCTTGGCCGGTTCGGTTCGGTTCAGGTCCGCAACGCCGCAACAATCGGCGGCAACATCGCCAACGGGTCCCCCATAGGCGATGCGCCGCCCGCCCTGATCGCCCTGGGGGCGGCCCTGCATCTGCGCCATGGCGATACCCGCCGCACCCTCCCGGTTGAGGATTTTTTCCTGTCCTACGGCAAACAGGACCGAAAGCCCGGCGAATTCATCGAGGCGATCACCATCCCCCGCCAATCCGACAGGCTGGCCTGTTACAAGCTGAGCAAACGGTTCGATCAAGACATTTCCGCCGTTTGCGGGTGTTTCAATATCCGGATCAATCAGGGCCACGTCGAACATGCGCGCATTGCCTTTGGCGGCCTTGCCGGCGTGCCCAAACGCGCCGCAACAGTCGAAGCCGCCCTGAACGGCGCCCCCTGGAGCGAAGAGACAATCGCAAATGTCCGCGAGGCGTGGGAAAAGGATTTCCAGCCGATGAGCGACATGCGCGCCTCGGCCTGGTATCGGATCGAAACCGCGCGGAATATGTTGACCCGATATTTCCTGGAAGGGAAAGGAAGCGCAACCCGTGTGCGCGCGGTGACCGCATGAGCACCGGCGCCCCCCTTCCCCATGACAGCGCCGACCTGCATGTCACCGGCGCCGCGCGTTACATCGACGACCTGCCAGCGCCGATCGGGGCGCTTCACCTGGCATTCGGGGTTAGCGACATCGCCCACGGGCGCATCACCGCGATGGACCTGTCGCAGGTGCGCCAATCGCCGGGTGTGATCAAGGTGATGACCGCGGCGGACCTGCCCTATGCGAACGATGTGTCGCCATCGGTACATGATGAACCCCTGCTTGCGACGGACACGGTTCATTATGTCGGGCAACCGATATTTCTGGTGATCGCGCGCAGCCACATGGC
Source organism: Pseudooceanicola sp. (assembly GCA_050633485.1). Classification (GTDB taxonomy): domain Bacteria; phylum Pseudomonadota; class Alphaproteobacteria; order Rhodobacterales; family Rhodobacteraceae; genus Pseudooceanicola. The sequence goes on along the minus strand of JBOEGP010000002.1, from coordinate 65,721 downwards.
CGCGCGCCACGCCGCCCGCAAGGGGGTGATCACGATCGACGCCGCCCCCGCAATTCTGACAATCGACGACGCCCTGGCCGCCAACAGCAGGTTCGAGGACGGGCCGCGAATATATCAAAAGGGTGACGCGGCCAGCGCCATTGCGCGGGCGGATCATCAGCTGAGCGGCGAAATGGAGATCGGCGGGCAAGAGCATTTCTATCTTGAGGGTCAGGCCGCGATGGTGCTGCCGCAGGAAAGCGGTCAGATGATCGTTCATTCATCGACCCAGCACCCAAGCGAAATTCAACACAAGGTGGCCGAAGCCATCGGGCGCCCGATGCATGACGTGCGCGTCGAAATGCGCCGCATGGGCGGCGGGTTCGGCGGCAAGGAAAGCCAGGGCAACGCCCTGGCCGTGGCCTGTGCCATCGCCGCACGCGCGACGAACCGCCCCTGCCGCATGCGATATGATCGTGACGATGACATGATGATCACCGGCAAGCGGCATGATTTTCGCATCACTTACCGCGTTGGATTTGATGGGAATGGACGTATTTGCGGTGTGGATTTCGTGCACTTCGCGCGCTGCGGTTGGGCGCAGGACCTGAGCCTGCCGGTTGCCGATCGTGCGATGTTGCATGCCGACAATGCCTATCTTTTGGAAAACGCACGGATCGAAAGCCACCGTCTGAAAACCAACACCCAAAGCGCCACTGCCTTTCGCGGGTTCGGCGGACCACAGGGCATGGTCGGGATCGAGCGCGTGCTGGACCATATCGCCCATCATCTGGAAATGGACCCATTGGCGGTGCGGATGGTGAATTATTATGCCGATGTCACGGACATCGACGGCGCAGGGGGGCTGTCTGCCCCCCACTCGGCAGAGCCGAGCCCCCCCGAAAGTATTTCGGGAAAGATGAACAAGGGCGAAAAGAAGAACGGGGCACAGCAGACGACTCCGTATGGGATGGCGGTTGAAGATTTTGTATTGGGCGGGCTGACCGGGGCATTGGTGGCGCGTTGCGATTACCACGCGCGACGCAAGGCGATATCCGAATGGAACGCTGCCGAGCCAATTTTGAAAAAGGGCATTGCTCTGACCCCGGTGAAGTTCGGGATTTCCTTTACCTTGACCCATTTGAACCAGGCCGGTGCGCTGGTTCATGTTTATCAGGACGGGTCCGTATCGTTGAACCACGGCGGCACTGAAATGGGACAGGGGTTGAACCGCAAAGTGCAACAAGTCGCGGCGCGGGCTTTTGGGATTGATGTTGACCACGTACGCATCACGGCGACGGACACGGCCAAGGTTCCAAATACATCCGCGACGGCGGCATCCAGCGGCTCCGACCTGAACGGGATGGCGGTTTTGGAGGCCTGCAAGACCATTCGCGGACGAATGGCGCAGGTTATGGCCGGGGATTTTGGGTGTCGTTTGGAAGATGTGGCCTTTGGCGATGGTCAAGTCAGGGTTGACGGCCATGAGGAAAGTTTTGCCGCGGCAGCAAAGCGGGCTTATGAAAGTCGGGTAAGCCTGTCGGCGACCGGGTTTTACCGCACGCCCAAAGTCGCGTGGGACCGGATCAAGGGTCAGGGGCGCCCATTTTTCTATTTTGCGTATGGGGCGGCGGTGAGCGAGGTCGTGATTGACACGTTGACCGGGGAATACCGCATCCTGAGGGCAGACATCCTTCATGACGCGGGCAACAGCCTGAACCCGGCCATTGATATTGGCCAGATCGAGGGCGGATATGTTCAAGGCGCGGGCTGGTTGACCACGGAAGACCTGGTTTGGGATGACGCCGGACGGCTGCGCACCCATGCGCCGTCAACATACAAGATCCCGGCCTGTGGCGATCGTCCGGATGTGTTCAATGTCGCGCTTTGGGATGCGCCAAATCGCGAGGAGTCCGTGCATCGATCAAAAGCAGTCGGGGAACCCCCATTCATGCTGGGCATTTCGGCGTTCCTTGCGCTGTCTGACGCGATCGCGGCCTGCGGGCCGGGGTACCCGAACCTGAACGCGCCGGCCACGCCCGAGCATGTCTTGAGCGCCATCGCGGCGGTGCGACATGGCCATTGATCTGGAAACCATACGTGCCCGTGTTGAGGCCGAGGGCCCTGTCACCCGCGTTGTCATCGCCGGTGTTCAGGGATCAGCGCCACGCGATGTGGGTGCCGAGATGATCGTTGGCCGGGACGGGCTGAGCGGGACAATCGGCGGCGGAGCGCTGGAGTATGAAGCCATCGCTTTGGCGCGGCGATTGAACGAAACACTGATTTTGCGCCGGTCGTTGGGGCCGGAATTGGGCCAATGCTGTGGCGGCAACGTAACCCTGGTCATCGAACCATGGGACACCGCGCGGATCGCTTCGGTCACGGGGTCATTTCTGGCCCGACGCGTTTCACCGGACGCGGGCGAAATGCCGATGGAAATCCGACGACGCGCAAATGCCGCAAGAAGCGAAGGCGTTGAAGCAGAAACGCTTTTGCTCGACGGATGGCTGATGGAACCTGTCAGCCCGCCAAAACGCCCCTTGTGGATATGGGGGGCAGGCCATGTCGGCCGCGCCTTGGTCAACACGCTTGCCCCGTTGCCGGATTTCGACATTGTCTGGATTGACACGAGCGACAAGAGGTTTCCCGATACGATACCGAATGGCGTGAGCAAACTTGTTGCAGCCGATCCGGGACACCTGTGCCAACATGCCCCCCCCGCTGGCGAACATCTGGTGCTGACATATTCACATGCCTTCGACCTTGCGATCTGTGATGGCCTGTTGCGGCGCGGATTTGGTGCCATCGGGCTGATCGGATCAAAGACCAAATGGGCCCGTTTTCAGAAACGATTGCACGAGATGGGCCACAGCCAAGCCCGGATTTCAGGCATCCAGTGCCCGATTGGCGACCCGGCCCTTGGCAAACATCCCTCCGCCATTGCTGTTGGGGTTGCTGCCGACTTAATTAAGAAACAGGTTGGGAACAGCGCCCAAGAGGGGAAGATCGCGTGACACAACGGGATGACGTACTTCTTTCGATCCGCGGAGTCACCAAGGCCTATCCGGGTGTGGTGGCCAATGATGACATTTCCTTCGACATCTTACGCGGAGAAGTGCACGCGCTGTTGGGGGAAAATGGCGCCGGAAAATCCACTTTGGTCAAAATGATCTATGGGTTGGTCAAGCCGGACGCAGGTGACATGACCCTGAATTCCGCCGCTTTTGCCCCGGCCGAGCCACAGGCGGCACGCGCCGCCGGGGTCGCCATGGTGTTTCAGCATTTTTCGCTGTTTGACGCCCTGAACGTGGCAGAAAACATCGCGCTTGGCATGGCTGACCCGCCTCCGATGCGTGATCTTGCGGCCCGTATCCGGGAGGTTTCAGAGCAATATGGGCTTCCGCTTGATCCGTCGCGGGTGGTCGGTGACCTGAGTGCCGGGGAACGACAACGGGTCGAGATTGTGCGCTGCCTGCTTCAGGATCCCAAATTGCTGATCATGGACGAACCGACCAGCGTGCTAACCCCGCAGGAGGTTGAGATCCTGTTCGCCACCTTGCGAAAGCTTTCCGCGGAAGGCACCGCAATTCTGTATATATCTCATAAGCTTGAGGAAATTCGCACCCTATGCGACGAGGCGACAATCCTGCGGTTGGGCAAGAAGGTGGCGACCTGCGTGCCGCGCGACACGACGGCGCGCGACATGGCCGAGTTGATGGTTGGCACGGAACTACATGTGCCCGAGAGGGCCACACGGGCATTGGGAAACGTGCGTCTTGCCATCAGCGGGTTGAGCGTGCCATCGCCATCGCAATTTGGCACCTCTCTTAAGGACATAACTTTTGACGTGCGCGGCGGCGAGGTTTTGGGACTGGCCGGGGTGGCGGGGAACGGGCAGGACGAATTGTTGGCCGCCCTGTCCGGCGAAATCCTGACAGCGCCAAGCATGGTGACGTTTGACGGTGTGGACATCGCGCAGCGCGGCCCAAGCGAACGCAGGCGTATGGGGATTTTGTCGGCACCCGAGGAGCGGTTGGGCCATGCTGCGGCACCCGATATGAGCCTGACCGAGAACGCGCTTTTGACCGGTGCGCAACGCGAAAACCTGGCAACCCATGGGTTTTTGAACTGGGGCAAGGCACGTGCCTTTGCGACCCGTGTGATAGAACGGTTCGACGTGCGCACGCCCGGCACCGAAAATGCGGCGCGATCCCTGTCCGGCGGGAATTTACAGAAATTCGTTATCGGGCGCGAAGTGATGCAGCGCCCCGAGGTTCTGGTGGTCAATCAACCGACATGGGGCGTGGATGCCGCAGCGGCCGCCGTGATCCGCCAGGCATTGCTGGATCTGGCGACCGGCGGCGCGGCCGTTGTCGTGATCAGCCAGGATTTGGATGAGTTGATGGAGGTTTCAGACCGGTTCGGGGCGCTGAACGAAGGCCGGTTGAGCGAGGTCGTGCCCGCGGCGGGCCTGTCCGTGGAACAGATCGGGCTGATGATGGGTGGGGCGCATGGCATGGAGGTGGCCCATGTTTAGGATGTGCAATGTCCCGGCCTGGGACGGTTTGGCGAATTGCGGAGCCTCCGGCGGAAGTATTTTTGGAAAGATGAAGCGCAACGCGGCGCGATTGGTGTGGGGGTGCGCATGTTGATGCTGGAAAAACGGCGCGAGCCGTCAAAGGCATGGGCCTGGATCACGCCGGTCGTCGCGGTTTTGGCAACGATCGTGTTTGGCGGATTGTTGTTTGCAGTGCTTGGCAAGGATCCGGTGGCCGCCATACGGACAATCTTTTTCGACCCATTGTTCGGGCAACACGCGTTTTATTATCGCCCGCAATTGCTGGTCAAGGCCGCGCCGCTTGTTCTGATTGCCATTGGGCTAAGCCTGGGGTTCAGGGCGGGCATCTGGAATATCGGGGCCGAGGGACAGTATATTGTAGGGGCAATTTGCGGCGCGGGATGCGCATTGGCGTTTTACCCGATGGAGGCCTGGTTCATCTTTCCGTTGATGGTTTTCTGCGGGGCACTTGGCGGTTTTCTGTGGGCAATGATACCGGCGATCCTTAAGGTTCGGTTTGGCACGAATGAAATTCTTGTCAGCCTGATGTTGGTCTATGTCGCAGAGCAGCTTTTGGCATCAATGTCGTTGGGGTTGTTGAAAAACCCGCAAGGATTTGGATTTCCCGGAAGCCGAAACCTGCAACAATATGAAAGCGCGCATAACGGCGAACTGATCACTGGCAGCGGGATGCACTGGGGTGTCGCGGGGGCCATTATTGCGGTCATTTTCGCCTATATCCTGTTGAACCGCCACATGCTGGGGTTTCACATTCGCCTGACGGGCGAGGCACCGCGCGCCGCCCGTTTTGCCGGGGTTGCCCCAACCAGGCTGGTGTTGTTCTGTCTGGGCTGCGGCGGCGCATTGGCGGGGCTGGCTGGGTTGTTCGAAGTGGCCGGACCCGCGGGACAGATCAGCATTGATTTCAACGTCGGCTACGGGTTCACCGCGATCATCGTTGCGTTTCTGGGCCGGTTGCATCCGGTCGGGATCACGCTGGCCGGATTGTTGTTGGCGCTGACGTATATTGGCGGGGAAATTGCCCAATCCAACCTGGGCCTGCCAGCGGCGGCGATCCAGGTGTTTCAGGGGATGTTGTTGTTCTTTCTTCTCGCTCTGGATGTGACAACTCATTACCGGATCCGGGTTAGAAGGGGCGCGCGCGCATGACGTATGAAAGCCAAATGCCACTGCGCGCCAATGACGTCCGCCGTGGCCACCCCCGTGGCCGCGCGCCCGAACAGGCCGCATTGGACGCGCCCGTGATTTGCAATACGCCCCTGCTGACCTATGATTTGCGAATACGCATTTCATCGGAGGAGCATTGTTATGAACAAAGCCGCAATTGCCGCGACCGCAGCGGTCGTGATTTCCCTGGGCACGCAGGCAATCGCGCAAAGCGATTTGCTAAACATTTTGCCACAGCTTCAGAACCGGCAGGATTGGCAGCGCCAGAACCCCAATCAACAGCAGCAACANNTGCGAGATGGGGTTTCACAACACCGCGCCCGGCGTAAAACCCGAAGCCGTCGGCATGCAATTCAACATTGCGGTCTATCCGAACGGTCAGGCCCAGGGGCAAGGTCAGGATATGGGCAGTGCCGGGTATTTTCCGTTCCAGTTCCAGGCGCAATGGGCCGTTCAGAATGGCATGTTCATCGTTCAGGGCCAGAAATACGGCGGGATGAGTTTCAGCCCGCAGGAAACGTTTTTCTTTCAATCCAAGCTGATGGGCCAATCGGACATGGCCTTTACCCATCGGTATCAGAACCAAAAGATGCAGGTCTATGCATCGCAGTGTCGCCGACAGGGCTGAGACACACCAAACAGGAGGGCGCGGCATGGACCTAAGTGCCATCAACCCCGTCCTTTTGATCGCCTCGCTTATGGTGGCGGCAACACCGATCCTGTTGGCCGGCATCGGAGAGCTGGTCGTGGAACGTGCGGGCGTTCTGAACCTGGGTGTCGAGGGGATGATGATCACCGGCGCCATCTGTGGATTTGCGATCGCGGTGATCACCGGGTCGCCAATGCTGGGGTTTGTCGCGGCCGCGGCCGGCGGGGCCGCATTGTCCCTGTTGTTTGCGTTTCTCACCCAATACGCCTTGGCCAATCAGGTGGCATCTGGCCTTGCTCTCACCCTGTTCGGGCTTGGGCTGTCATCGCTTTTGGGGCAAAGCTATGTGGGGATCAAACCTCCGGCGACCGCGAAAATCGACATTCCGGTGCTAAGCGATCTGCCGGTGATTGGCCACATCCTGTTTGGGCACGATGTCATGGTCTATTTTGGCATCGCTCTTGTCGCGATTGTCTGGGCCTTTCTGAAATACAGCCGGGCCGGGCTGGTTCTGCGGGCGGTGGGTGAAAACCACGATGCGGCCCACGCGCTTGGCTACAAGGTGCGGCGTATCCGGGTGCTGGCGATCATGTTCGGGGGGGCCTGTGCAGGCCTTGGCGGCGCCTATGTCAGCCTGATCCGCGTCCCCCAATGGACCGAAGGCATGACCGCTGGCGCAGGCTGGATCGCCCTTGCGCTGGTTGTGTTTGCGTCATGGAAGCCCTGGCGGGTCCTTTTGGGTGCCTATTTGTTCGGCGGGGTCACTGTGCTTCAGCTTAATCTTCAGGCGGCGGGTATTGCCATTCCTGTGGAATACCTTTCCATGAGCCCATACCTGATCACGATCCTTGTGCTGGTGATCATGTCCGCTGACAAAAGCCGCGCCCCGGCTGCACTGGGCCGGATATTCCACGCCGCACAATAGGCGGCACGACTGACTGAGGGGAGTCACTGATGAAGAAAAGAACATTCCTTGCCACAGCTGCAATGTCGCTCGCGATGGCCAGCACCGCATTTGCGGGCAGCCATTCTGAAAAAACCAAGGTCGGTTTTGTTTATGTCGGACCCGTAGGCGACGGCGGCTGGACCTATGAACATGATCAGGGCCGCAAAGCGGTTGAGGCTGAATTCGGCGACAAGGTCGAAACCGTTTATGTCGAAAATGTCCCCGAAGGACCTGACGCAGAGCGTGTGATGACCCAGATGGCCCTGGATGGTGCCAAGCTGATCTTTACCACCTCGTTCGGCTATATGGACCCGACGATCAACGTGGCCAAGAAATTCCCGAACGTGAAATTCGAACACGCAACGGGATACAAGACCGCGCCGAACGTTGGTACTTATTCCGCCCGCTTTTACGAAGGCCGCGCAGTTCAAGGCATCATCGCCGGCCAAATGACGAAATCCAACGTCATCGGTTATATCGGATCCTACCCGATCCCCGAAGTCATCCGGGGCATCAATTCGGCCTATATCCACGCCAAAAAGGTCAATCCTGACGTTCAGTTCAAAATCGTTTGGGCCTTTACCTGGTTTGATCCCGCGAAGGAGGCCGACGCCGCCAAGGTTCTGATCGAACAGGGGGCCGACATCATCCTGCAACACACGGATTCCACCGCGCCACAAGCCGCAGCCGAAGCGGCCGGAAACGTCTATACCTTTGGTCAGGCGTCCGACATGGCCGAATTCGGCCCCAAGCCGCGCATCAGTTCGATCATTGATAACTGGGCGCCTTATTACATACAGCAGACCAAAGCGGTTATGGATGGCACATGGACCAGCCAGATGACCTGGGACGGCATCGGCGCGGGCATGGTCGGCATCGGTGAAATCTCCAGCGAAGTGCCCGCCGATGTCAAAGCCGAAGCGCTGGCGCTTAAGGACAGCATCGCGAACGGCACCTACATGCCCTTCACCGGTCCGCTGAAAAAGCAGGACGGGTCCGATTGGCTGGCCGATGGCGAAACGGCGGATGACGGAACCTTGGCCGGAATGAATTTCTATGTCGAAGGCCTGGAAGGCGACATTCCGCAATAAGGCACCAGCCGCAGAAATAACCGAAAGGCCCGCGCATCATGCGCGGGCCTTTTGCATATCCGCATGGCAGGAATTATCGGGCCGGTTTGGCGCAGACAAATGTGGTTCGGCGGGCATCCCGACCGCCGGGCGCGGCGGTTGCGAGGATTGCGGGGAATGCCGGACAAAACAGGGCCTGTTCGCACCGCGTGACGGCCCGCGTCACGGGAACACGTCGCGGCTGACCATTTCAGGTCGTCGGGGTCTATTGGCCTATTGGTATTGGGCCCGCGCCTGGGCAAACGACAACAACCGCTTGGTCTGTTCATCCCACAGATGCAGCCGCGCGTTGCGCAGGCTTTCGCGGATCGTCATGCGGTTGCCTTCGGCTAGGTCGGCGTGATCACGCAACACCTCGGGCAGGCGATAGAACGGAATGCGGCTGTTCACATGGTGGACATGATGAATACCGATGTTCGCACTTAACCATTGCAACCAGCCGGGCAACACATAATGCGAACTGCCGTGCAGCGCCGCGTCGTGCAATTGCCAGTCTTCGTCGGTTTCCCAATGGGTCGTTTCGAACTGATGCTGGACATAGAACAGCCACATGCCCGCCGTCGCCGCCAACAGGGTCGATGGCAGAAAAATCAACACAATTGGCATCACCCCGCCAAAATACAGGATCACCGCCAAAGCGGCCAGAATACTGGCGTTTGTGCCCATGGCGCTGACCCAGTATTTAGCCTTGCCCATCAACCCCAGCGGCAACCGGTTCTGCAACAGGAACAAATACCCCGGCCCAAGGCCAAACAGCACAAGGGGGTGACGATACAGGCGATACATCAAACGGTTCCACGCCGACAAATCGCGATATTCGGCCACGGTCAGCGTGGCGATATCACCGATCCCACGCCGCCCAAGGTTGCCCGCCGAACTGTGGTGAATGGAATGCGTGCGCCGCCAGACATCATAGGGTGTCAGGGTCAAAACCCCCAGAATCCGCCCCAACCAATCGCTTGCCGTCCTGTTGGACAAGAACGCGCCATGCCCGCAATCGTGCTGAATGGCAAACAACCGCAACAAAAACGCCGCGTTGCACAGTGAAATTCCCAATGTCAGCCAATAACTGATGGACAGTGACCACCAGGCAAGCCCCCACAGCAACACAAACGGTCCCGCTGTCACGGCAAGCTCATAAGAGCTGCGCAACGCATTCGGTTCACGATATTTCGAGAGTATCTTGACCCATTCTGTCGCTGCTCGTGCTTCAGGTTTTGGCGGAGTGGATTCGGAATTATCGAACATATGCCTGCTTTTTTGCTGGCTGAATGCTTAGACGAATAATGTTCTTTTGCAAACGTCCCAATGGGGCTGACCCTGCGATATTTTGTACGCCATCCACTTTATTCCAAATACACGGCCTGCGCCGAATTCCAATCTGGTTTACGCCCGCTTGCCGAAGCGATTGCAATCGCAGAACAAAGCCCCCGCGCCAGGATCAATCAAATACCCCAATTGGGTGCGGATGTGGGTGGTGCCGGTTTCGTACTTTGCCCTGCCCCGGGTCCGTGGCATCCTCCGCGTTATGAGCGTACAGGCGGATTTTCTGATCATCGGGGGCGGTGTTGCGGGCGTGTCAGCCGCCGCGCGGCTTGCCCCTTTGGGGCGCCTCGTTTTGGTCGAAGCCGAATCTGCCTTGGCCTATCACGCATCGGGCCGGTCAGCCGCAATGTTTCTCAAGGCATATGGCCGCGACGCCGTGCGCGCCCTGAACGAAGCCAGCGAAGACCACCACCGGACGGCCGATGGCGGCGTGTTGTCCCCGCGCCCCATGATGCTGGTCGCGCGCCCCCAGGATGCCGCCCTTTTTGACAGCGAATGCAAACGCGGCGGCCTGACGCCTGTTTCCATCAGCGATGCCCGCGCCAGGATGCCCATCCTCAATCCGCAAACCGTTACCCAAGCGGCAATACGCGCCGACGCCTGCGATCTTGATACCCACCTGTTGATCCAGAATTTCGCCCGCACCGCCCGATCACACGGGGCCGACTTTCGCCAATCGGCCAATGTCACAGACATCGCCTATACGAATGGCCACTGGCGGGTGCAGGCAGGCGACGACACGATCACGGCGACCACATTGATCAACGCCGCAGGCGCATGGGCCGATCAGATCGCGCAAATGGCCGGGATCGCCCCGATTGGCATCACCCCCCACCGCCGATCCATGGCGCGCATTCCCGCCCCCGGCGGGTACGACATAACCAATTGGCCGTTTGTCGAAGCAGTCGCAGAACGCTGGTACGCCAAGCCAGACGCCGGAAAGCTGATCGTTTCCCCATCCGAAGAAGACCCGATGCCGCCCCACGATGCCTTTGCCGACGACATGGTTCTGGCCGAAGGATTGGCACGCTACGCCGATATGGTCACCGAACCCGTGACGCGGGTTGAACACAGCTGGGCTGGCCTGCGCAGCTTTGCCCCCGATCGCAGCCTTGTCATCGGGCGCGACGTATCGCACCCCGAATTCGTCTGGTGCGCCGGTCAGGGGGGCTATGGGTTCCAAACCGCACCAGCGGCCAGCCAACTCCTCTCCGAGGTGATCTCGGGCGCCCCCCCTCACCTGCCCGCCTCAATCGTCCAGGCCCTCTCTCCCGCCCGTTTCACTTGATTGGATCCCGTTCATGCGCGCCCGCCTCCTCGCTCTCTCAGCTTTTGTCGCCCTCCTGTCCGCCTGTGACACCGAAACGCGCACCGCGCCGGTTATCCGCCCGGTCGCGGGCCTTCCCGCCGCTTTTGGTGACACCGACCCGCATGATTGGGCCGGACAAACGCCCGCCAGCTACCCGGTGCACGGAACAGATGTCTCGCGGTTCCAGGGGCGCGTGTATTGGGACCGCGCCGCGGCCGCCGGCCTGCAATTCGCCTGGATTAAAGCCACCGAAGGCGGCGATCGTGTCGATCCCGAATTTCGCGCAAATTGGCGCGGCGCGGCGCGGGCCGGGATCCCACGCGGGGCCTATCATTTCTATTACTGGTGCCGACCTGCCATCGAACAGGCCCGCTGGTTCATCCAGAACGTGCCCGCAACCAAGGGCGCATTGCCCCCGGTCCTGGACATGGAATGGACCCCGTTTTCCCCCACCTGCACAATTCGCCCCCCCGCCGAAACAGTCCGCGCCGAAGCATTGGTGTTCCTGCGTGCCCTCGAGGCGCATTACGGCACCCGTCCGGTGATCTATTCGACACCCGACTTTTTCGAACGCAATCAAATGCACCTGCTGGCGGGCTATCACTTCTGGCTGCGCAGCACCGCGGCCCCCCCCGCCAAAACCTATCCCGACCACGCTTGGACTTTCTGGCAATACACCGGGACCGGCCTCGCTCCAGGCTTTTACACCAAGGTGGACCTGAACCTGTTCAACGGAAGCCGCGCGGCGTTCCAGAAATGGCTTGCCCGCCACCGCCAATGACTCCGCCACGCGCCCGGTCGCACCTTCCCCGGCCGCAATATGATCCGGATCAAAGTACCGGGCGCACAAACATGGTCTGACACGCGCAACACATTCAAGGAGCAGAACGTGACATCCTGGACCAACAAACTCGACAGCACCCGCAACCAATTGCGCGCTTTGAACAAAACAATTCCCGACACGACCCGCGCCTTTGGCGCTTTGAACAAAGCGGTCAAGGACAGCGGCACCATCGATTTCAAATCAAAGGAATTCGTCGCCCTCGGAATCGCCGTGACCCAAGGCTGCGACTCCTGCATCGCCCTGCATATCGACACGTTGATCAAAACCGGCGCAACCCGCGACGAAATCGGCGACGTTCTGGCCATGACAATCCAAATGGGCGGCGGCCCAGCCATGATGTATGCAGCCAAAGCACTGGAATGCTTTGACGAATTCTCGACTTCCCCCTGACAAAGGCTGCGACATCCTGACACGACGGAACCTGGCGCCCCTTCCGTATTACATATGCAAACTATGGAATTCAAAGGATCGCATCATGTCAAAACTACCCGTCTTCCTCCTGGCCACCGCCCTCGCCCTTCCCGCTCTTGCCCTTCCCGCATTGGCCCAACAGGGACAACCCGGCGCCCATTTCATTGAAAACTGGGACCTTGACGAAGACGGCAAAGTCTCCCTCGCCGAGGCCACAGAACGGCGCGACGACATTTTCACAACCTTTGATGAAAACGAAGACGACCGCCTGAACGCCGAGGAATTCGCCGCATTCGATGCCGCCCGCGCCGCCGATATGGCCGGCCAACCCGGGCACGGCAAAGGCGGCCAGGGCAGAAACGGCATGCGCAAAGTCCAACAAGGCATGCAACGCCAGTTCAACGACGCGAACGGTGATGGCCTTGTCACCCGACAGGAATTCCTCGCCCGCGTCCCCGCGTGGTTCAAAACCATGGACAGATCAGGCGACGGTGCCATCACCACCGACGATTTCGGTCGCGGCTGACGCGATCAAATCGCACCCTCTTGCCCTTCATCTTTCCTTAAATACTTCTGCCAGAGGCATGGCCCAGGCGACCCTCGATGGGTCGCGGGGGCCAACCCGCACGCGCGGCACAGAAATGCGCTCAGATATCCTTGCGGATCGCAGCGTTGCTTGGGTCATACGGGCTGTCACAACTCACAACCGCATCCCACAATTTATCAAACATCCGCACCTTCAGCTTTTGCCCCTCAACCGCGAGATCAGGGCGCACATAGCCCATCCCGATGCTTTTCCCAAAGGCCACGGAATACCCGCCCGAGGTCAGGCGCCCGATCTTCTCGCCCCCGTCATAAAGCGCCTCGCGCCCCCAGGGGTCCGCATCCTCGGGCCCGTCGATCAACAGCGTCACGCATTTGGCCCGAACCCCCAACGCTTCCATCGCTTCCTTGCCGTGAAACGCCTTGGACATGTCCACAAACCGGGGCAAATCGGCTTCTACCGGGGTCGCATCCCGTCCCAGTTCCGTCCCGAACGCGCGATAAGATTTCTCCTGGCGCAACCAGTTCTGCGCCCGTGCACCGACCAGCTTCAGGCCATGCGGTTCACCCGCAGCGATCAGCGCATCCCACAGGTGGTTCTGCATCTCGATCGGGTGGTGCAATTCCCACCCCAATTCCCCGGTATAGGCAACGCGGATCGCCCGCACCGGCACCATACCCAATTCCATGTCCCGACAGGTCAGCCACGGCGACCGCTTGTTGGACAACACGGTTTCCGGCTCCGCGTCCCGCACCAGGCCGCGCAGAACGTCGCGCGACTTTGGCCCGGCAATGGCAAAGACACCCCATTGAGTGGTGACATCCTGCACGTCGATCCGGCCGAACTCGGCCTCTTTGTCGGCCACCGCCTTGCTCAGGAAATCGGCGTCATAGGCGCTCCACGCCCCGGCGGACACTAGGTAATATTCGTCCTCGGCCAACCGGACGATGGTGTATTCGGTCCGCGTGGTCCCCGCTGCGGTCAGCGCATATGTCAGATTGATCCGCCCGACCTTGGGCAGCTTGTTGCAGGTAAACCAATCCAGAAACGCGGTGGCACCGGGGCCTTTGACCACATGTTTGGTAAAGGCCGTCGCATCAATCAGACCCACGCCTTCACGCACCGCCCTGGCCTCGTCCACAGCATATTGCCACCAGCCGCCGCGCCGGAAGGATCGCGCGCCATGATCATCAAACCCTTGCGGGGCATAATAATTTGGACGTTCCCAACCATTCACCTGTCCAAATTGCGCGCCCGCTGCCTTTTGACGATCATAAGCAGGCGACATGCGCAAAGGCCGCGCGGCCGGGCGCTCCTCGTCCGGGTGGTGAAGGATATAGACGTGTTCATAGCATTCTTCGTTCTTGGACACGGCATAGTCCGTCGTCATCCACGGCCCGTACCGCTTGGGGTCAAGCGACGCCATGTCGATTTCGGCCTCGCCCTCGACCATCAACTGGGCAAGGTAATGGCCAGTGCCGCCCGCCGCAGTGATGCCAAACGAAAATCCTTCGGCCAGCCACATGTTGCGCAACCCCGGTGCGGGGCCGACCAGCGGATTGCCATCGGGCGTGTAACAGATCGGGCCGTTGAAATCGTCCTTTAGCCCGGCGTTTTCGGATGACGGGATCCGATGGATCATCGACAGGTATTCCTCTTCGATCCGATCCAGATCGAGAGGGAACAGATCCGCGCGGAAACTGTCAGGCACACCGTATGCAAACCGCGCAGGGGCGTTGCGCTCATACGGGCCAAGGATCCAGCCACCGCGTTCCTCGCGCACATACCATTTCGCATCGGCATCACGCAGAACCGGGTGTTCGTCCCCGCCCCCCTTGCGATAGGCGACCAGTTCAGGATCAGGTTCAGTGACAATGAACTGATGTTCCACCGGAATCGCCGGTGTCTTGATCCCCAACAGCCGCGCGGTGCGCTGTGCGTGGTTGCCCGTGGCCGTCACGACATGTTCTGCTGTCACCACGATCTGTTCGTCAGACGGTACAAGGTTGCCACCCTTTTCCACCATCTTGGTGCAGGTCACCTCCCAGGCGTCACCGGTCCAGTGATAAGCATCCACCTGCCACTTGCGCTCAATGCTCACCCCCAGCTGGCGCGCGCCTTTGGCCATCGCCATCGTCACATCGGCGGGGTTAATATACCCATCCGTCGGATGATAAATCGCACCTTTCAAATCCTCGGTGCGCACCAGGGGCCAGCGATCCTTGATCTGTGCCGGGGTCATCCATTCATAGGGCACATCCGCCGTTTCCGCGATGGACGCATACAGCATGTATTCATCCATCCGCGCATCCGTCTGCGCCATACGCAGGTTACCAACAATGGAAAACCCGGCATTCAGCCCCGTTTCGGCCTCAAGCGACTTGTAGAAATCGACGGAATACTTGTGGATATGCGTCGTCGCATAGGACATGTTGAACAGCGGCAACAGCCCGGCGGCATGCCATGTCGATCCGCTGGTCAGTTCATCGCGTTCCAACAGAACGACATCCGACCAGCCCGCCCGTGCAAGATGATAGGCAATAGACGTGCCAACGGCACCGCCTCCAACAACCAAGGCTTTGACATGGGCTTTCATTTTGCGGACCTCTGTTGACCTGACCTTTCACAGGTTTAGCAGGCCGCGCAGGATCCTCTGGGTCCAGCCGACACAATCCGGCCTGAAACCGACCTTGTCGCCCAATTCGTAAGATTATTCGCCATAGGCAAGGCCCTCGCGGCGGGGATCAGCCCCGCCTTCCAACCCGCGATCCGTCACGGCGATCGCGTGCAACCCGCTGTTCAGGTTTCGCACCTTGGTCTTGAACCCGCGCGCCTCAAGATCGGCGGCCAAACGCGCATCGCCATCCCCTTTTTCGATGTCATAGGTTCCAAACCGATTGACCCGGTGCGGCAATGCGATGGCCTGCTGCACATCGTGCCCTTCAACCACATGGCGCCAGATCGCCTCAGCGACATAGCCAATGATCCGGCTTCCCCCCGGGGATCCGATGACCAACACCGGTTTGCCACCCCTTAAAACGATCGTCGGCGCCATGGATGACCGGGGGCGTTTGCCCGGTTCAACCCGATTGGCAATCGCCACGCCATTTCTGTGCGACCGGAACGAAAAATCGGTCAACTGGTTGTTCAACAGGAATCCACCCGCCATCACCCGCGACCCGAATGCGTTTTCAACACTCGACGTCATGCTTAGCGCGTTGCCATGGCTGTCGATGATCGACATATGCGTGGTTGACGGCAGACTGCGCCCAGAATGATCCGCCAACATCGCGTGGTCGAATTCCGGTGTCCCCGCTGACACCTTGTCCAGCGCCGCCTTGTCATCGGCCCCGCCAGCCCGAGAACCAAGATACCCCGGATCAATCAAACCTTCGACCGGAACGGGTTGAAAATCACTATCCGCCAGGTATCGCCCGCGATCCGCAAACGCCATTCGGCTGACATTGCCCAGCAGGGTCAAGTGATCAAGCTCTGCCTCGGATGCGGGTTCTGAAACGCCCGCCTTGCCGTCACGATAGGCGGCCGTCAGCCCCAAAATCTGCGCGACAGTCACGCCCCCCGACGAAGGCGGCCCCATACCACAAACCTCAACCGTTTGAAACGGCAGACAAACTGGCGCACGATCCTTGACCCTGTAGGCCCGCAAATCAACGTCCGACAACACTCCGGGTTGCGCCGCACCAGCAACCGCATCCAAGATTTGATCCGCGATAGCGCCCTGATAGAACGCCGCGATCCCGTCCCTGGCCAATGCCCTTAGGCTGGCGGCATAGGCAGGGTTGGCTAGGGTGTCACCCGCCGCCAAGGGCACGCCATTGGGCAGGAAATAGGCCGCCGTGTCCGGGTGAACGGCCAATCGCTTGGCATCAAATCCGATCATTGCGGACAACCGCGCCGAAACCGGGAACCCTTCCTCGGCCAAATCAATCGCCGGGTCCAGCAACCGGGCCCATGCCACATTACCCCACCGCTGATGCGCTTCGGCCATCAGGGCAGGCGTGCCCGGCACACCGACAGACAGCCCACCGACGACCGCGTCGAAAAAGCCCATCGGCGTTCCGTCGTCAGATTGAAACAACCGGGGCGTCGCAGCAAAAGGCGCGGTTTCGCGCCCGTCCAGCGTGACCAACTGACCCGTCTTGGCATCAAAGTAGATCAGGAACCCACCCCCGCCCAACCCCGAGCTTTGGGGTTCAACCAGCCCCAGAACTGTTTGGGCGGCGACCATGGCATCCGCCGCCGTGCCGCCCGCGCGCAATACATCCGCCCCCGCACGCACCGCCAACGGATGCGCCGCCGCGATCATCCAATCCTGGGCAACATACGGTATACCTGCCGCTTTGGCCCGTTGCGCGGCCCCAAGTTCGGTCGATGTCAGCGGCGCGGACAGGTCTGTGGTCATTTCAGGTGGGATGGCGTCAGTGGCCTGTTGCGCAAGCACCGGATGCGCCATCAATGCGGAAAGCGCGACTAGAAACGGTTTAAACACGGTCTTTGCCCCTCATGCCATACACCGCCCGCCAGCGGCCCAGTTCCTGCGATTCCCGGTATGCTAATCGGATTCGAAGCCGCACAGTTAGTCCTGATAACAACCGCAAAAGATATTCTGCATGTCGGAATTACAGCCCGTACAGCGAAATATCGCGACGTCTGGTCGCAAAATCCGGGCGTTTTTCGTCTGTCCCCTCGGGGGCTAAGAATATATCAACGCCCAGAAGTAAGCGCCGCGAATCCGCGCGTATTGGAAGTGCAAAAAGTGGAGTGACCGCAAATGAAGGTGTTGGTGCCTGTCAAACGCGTGATCGATTATAACGTGAAAGTCCGTGTTAAATCGGACGGCAGCGGTGTCGATCTCGCCAATGTCAAAATGTCGATGAACCCGTTCGACGAAATCTCGGTAGAAGAGGCGATCCGCCTTAAGGAAGCCGGGAAAGCCGAAGAAATCGTCGTCGTTTCGATCGGCGTGAAGCAGGCGCAAGAAACACTGCGGACTGCGCTGGCCATGGGCGCTGACCGGGCGATCCTGATTGTCGCCGCGGATGACGTGCATCAGGATATCGAACCGCTTGCCGTCGCCAAGATCCTGAAAGCCGTGATTGACGAAGAGGCCCCCGGCCTTGTCATCGCCGGTAAACAGGCGATCGACAACGACATGAACGCCACCGGCCAGATGCTGGCCGCGCTGACCGGTTGGTCGCAGGCGACATTCGCCAACGCGCTGGACATCGACGGGGACCATGCCGTTGTGACCCGCGAAGTGGACGGCGGCCTTCAGACCATCAAGGTCAAGATGCCTGCCATCGTCACCGCCGATTTGCGGTTGAACGAACCACGCTACGCATCGCTGCCCAACATCATGAAAGCCAAGAAGAAACCGCTGGATGAGAAATCGGCAGCGGATTATGGCGTTGATGTCAGCCCGCGTCTGGAAATCGTCAAGACAACCGAGCCTGAGACACGCAAAGCCGGTGAAATGGTGGCCGATGTCGATACGCTTGTCGCGAAACTTAAAGAGAAGGGGATCGTGTAATGGCCGTTCTTCTGCTTGCCGAAGTGAACGACGGCGCGTTGGCGATGGACGCCACCGCCAAAGCCGTCTCTGCCTGCGCCGCTCTGGGCGATGTCACCGTGCTTTGTGTCGGGGCCTCGGCCAAGGCCGCAGCTGACGAAGCTGCAACAATTGCCGGTGTGTCCAAGGTGCTTGTCGCCGAAGACGCGCTCTATGGGCACCGCCTGGCCGAACCCGTGTCGGCCCTGATCGTGTCGCTCGCCGGGGATTACAGCCATATCGTCGCCCCCGCGACCACCGATGCCAAGAACATCCTGCCGCGCGTGGCCGCGCTGCTTGACGTGATGATCCTGACCGACGTGACCGCCGTGGTCGATGCCGACACGTTCGAACGCCCCATCTATGCGGGCAACGCGATCCAGACGGTGAAATCGGCCGATGCGAAAAAGGTCATCACCTTCCGCACATCCACGTTTGATGCGGCCGCGACGGGCGGGTCAGCCTCGGTTGATGCCACCCCTACCGCCGAAGACCCCGGTCTTTCGGAATGGGTCGAAGACAAGGTCGCAGAAAGCGATCGTCCCGAATTGACCTCGGCGGGCGTTGTTGTCTCCGGTGGTCGCGGTGTCGGCTCGGAAGAAAACTTTGGCCTGATCGAAAAACTGGCTGACAAACTGGGCGCCGCGGTTGGCGCGTCCCGTGCCGCTGTCGACTCGGGCTATGCCCCGAACGACTGGCAGGTCGGACAGACAGGCAAAGTGGTCGCGCCTGACCTCTATGTTGCCGTCGGCATTTCCGGTGCCATCCAGCACCTTGCCGGGATGAAGGATTCCAAAGTCATTGTTGCGATCAACAAGGACGAAGAAGCCCCGATCTTCCAGGTCGCTGACTACGGCCTTGTCGCCGATCTCTTTGACGCCGTGCCAGAGCTGCTCGAAAAGCTTTGAACCGACGCAAAAACCAACAAAACGGGCGCGCTCTGCGGGCCCGTTTTTTGTGCCTGTTGCGCTACCCCACCTCACAGCAAATGAATTAGATCCGCCAGAACAGGGGCCAGTTTTTCTGCCGCCTCTTCATGCGCGGCAGGACCCAGAGCCTCGCCCGCCGCCGGGGCTTCGACTTCGGAAAACACCATCCCCAGCGTCCCCGCCGCGATCGCATTGGCGCTGGCCGTCGCATCCAGTATCGCCAGTGGTCTTGGCTCAACCGATGCCAGCATCTCATCCGTAACGAACAACGGATCATGCTCCATCGCCGTCGCTTTGACATCGCTCTCCGGCGCATGATCAGAAAACCACAACAGGATCACCGGCACGTCAATCAGGCTCAGGAATTCGCCCATGCGCGCGACCCAGGCGAATTGCAGCTCGGCCACCAGAATGGCAAACCGGTCCACATCGGTTCTGCGCAGCTTGTTCAACAAATGCCGCGTAAAGTGGAACTCGGTGAAATCCGTGTTAGGGAAAACCTTTCGCATCAAACCCGAAGCCTGAAGAAACCGGTCATTGCGGCGCGGATGGACAGCATAATAGCGGTTCGACATATTCTGTGCGCCCGGCACCTGCAACACGACGGCTTTCGCGGCCCGCGCAGCCTCAAGCACGGTCAGATCATGCATGAACGCATCTATCCCCGCATTCGCCCAACCGAAATTTACGCAAGGTATCCCCAACCGATCTTCGACCAAGGCGGGATACGGGCGCGGAATGAACCGCCCATAGGTATCCGTTCCCCCCAGGAACGCCAGATACTCGCCTTCCAGCTTGCGCTTGGGCCCCCGGAACCGATTGCGCGACTCACCATACCGACACGCAAAGTAATCGAGCGCACCCGCGCCCCATGTTTCATAGGTCATACAACCCACCACTGTGTTAACTCACCCACAGCCGGTATCGCGCATATTCCCTAATGCCTCCCTAAGCATCGCATTCATCTCAAACCCGCGCGACCTTGCAGTGCCCCCGCCCCCATGCATATGGTCAAAAGGATCAAACATAAGGGGCAGTAATGGACATCCAACGCATCGGCGTGATCGGCGCAGGCCAAATGGGCAACGGAATCGCACATGTCATGGCCACGGCGGGTTATGACATCCTGCTGACCGACCTCAACCAAGAGGCGCTGGACAGCGCAATCAGCCTGATTGACCGCAACCTTGACCGTCAGGTCAGCCGCGACCTCATTTCATCCGCCGACAAAACAGCGGCCCTGGGACGGATCAAAACGACCCTCACCCTCACAGACCTCGGACAGACTGACCTCGTGATCGAAGCCGCGGCAGAACGCGAAACCATCAAAGACGCCATTTTCCGCGAACTGGTGCCCCACCTTCAGGATCACACGATCCTGACATCCAACACATCATCCATCTCGATCACCCGCCTTGCTTCGCGCACGGACCGCCCCGAAAAATTCATGGGGTTCCACTTCATGAACCCGGTGCCAGTGATGCAACTGGTCGAATTGATCCGCGGCATCGCCACTGATCAGGAAACTTTCGACGTTTGCCTGTCCATCGTGGACCGCATCGGAAAAACGGCGGCCACCGCCGAAGACTTTCCAGCCTTCATCGTCAACCGAATCCTGATGCCAATGATCAACGAAGCCGTCTACACTCTGTACGAAGGCGTCGGAAATGTCCGCTCCATCGACCGCGCAATGAAACTCGGCGCAAACCACCCGATGGGGCCACTGGAACTGGCCGATTTCATCGGCCTTGATACCTGTCTCGCCATCATGCACGTGCTGCACGACGGCCTCGCAGACACCAAATACCGCCCCTGCCCCCTGCTCACCAAATACGTCGAAGCCGGCTGGCTGGGCCGCAAGACCGGACGCGGCTTTTACGATTATCGCGGCGATGAACCAATCCCGACCCGTTGACGCATCAACGCCCCGCGCCAAACACCAGGCCACTGCGCCCCTGCCCCCTTCCTCTGGCCGAAAATACTGTCGGGGGGAAGGCACGGCAAAGCCGTGCCGGGGGGCGGACAGCCCCCAGGGCCACAGGCCCCGCGCAGGGCGGCCTCGATGGCCGCAATGCGCGCAGCCTCACTCAAGTTCCGAAAAGGCCTCTGAACACCTGCCGCGCCATCAAAACCTATTGCGCGGCAACAGCCTTGGCATCGGCCAGGGCGACCACATCCATCATGATCGTATTCAGTTCAAAATCCTTCGGGGTATAAACCCGCGACACACCCTGTTCCAGCAACCGCGTCGCATCCGCGTCCGGGATGATCCCGCCCACGATCACCGGGATGTCACCCATCCCGTCGCTGCGCATCCGGGCCAACACATCCTCGACCAACGGC
The DNA here is from genome assembly GCA_050633485.1 of Pseudooceanicola sp. Classification (GTDB taxonomy): domain Bacteria; phylum Pseudomonadota; class Alphaproteobacteria; order Rhodobacterales; family Rhodobacteraceae; genus Pseudooceanicola. The sequence goes on along the minus strand of JBOEGP010000002.1, from coordinate 43,996 downwards.
ATATGCGATCCCGAAAGAATCGAAAGCCCAACAACATGCGCACCCTCGGCCTTGGCCTTGGCCACGATCTCCTCCGGAGTCAGCCGGATGCCTTCGTATTCGATATCCATGCCGCAATCACGGGCGCGAAAGGCAATCTGCTCGGCACCGTTGGAATGCCCATCAAGCCCCGGTTTGCCGATCACGAATTTCAACCGCCGCCCCAGCCGGTCACTGACCGCATCCACCGCTTCGCGAATATCGTCCAGACCTTCGGTCTTGTTGGACACACCTGCCGCAACACCGGTTGGTCCGCGGTATTCACCATGCACGCTGCGCATCTGCGCCGCCCATTCGCCGGTTGTCACACCGGCCTTGGCCGCCGCGATTGACGCGGGCATCACGTTTTCCCCATTGGCCGCCGCGGCCCGCAGATCGGCAAGGGCGGCAGCCACCGCCGCCGCGTCGCGGGCATCCCGCCATGCGTTCAACCGGCCAACTTGTTCGGCCTCAACAGCGGGATCAACGGTCATGATCCCCCCATCTTCACCCACCAATGGCGACGGCTCTGCCTCGGTCCAGCGGTTCACGCCAACCACAACAGTCTCGTTGCGTTCAATCCGGTTCACCCGTTCGGCATTGGAATCCACCAGTCGCGACTTCATATAGTCGATCGCCTTGACGGCGCCGCCCATGGATTCAAGGTTGGCCAATTCGGCCCGCGCGCCTTCTTTCAGCGCAGCAACCTTGCGATCCACAGCCGGGTTGCCATCAAACAGATCGTCATATTCCAGCAGGTCAGTCTCATAAGCCATGATTTGCTGCATGCGCAGCGACCATTGCTGATCCCATGGGCGCGGCAGGCCAAGTGCCTCGTTCCACGCAGGAAGCTGCACAGCACGCGCCCGCGCCTTTTTCGACAGGGTCACAGCCAGCATCTCCAAAAGGATGCGATAAACGTTATTCTCGGGCTGCTGTTCAGTCAGGCCAAGCGAATTCACCTGAACTCCGTACCGGAAACGCCGAAACTTCGGATCCTCTACACCGTAACGCTCGGCGCAAATCTCGTCCCACAGGTCCACAAAGGCACGCATTTTGCACATCTCGGTCACGAACCGGATGCCCGCATTCACAAAGAACGAAATCCGCCCAACCACAGTCGGAAAATCCGCGGCCGGAACACGCGGCTTCAATTCATCCAAAACGGCCATGCCGGTGGCCAATGCGTATGCCAGTTCCTGTTCCGGCGTCGCGCCTGCCTCTTGCAGGTGATAGGAACACACGTTCATCGGGTTCCATTTCGGCACGCTTTGATAGCAATATTCAGCCACATCCGCGATCATCTTCAACGATGGCTCTGGCGGGCAAATATATGTTCCCCGCGACAGGTATTCCTTGATCAGATCGTTCTGCACAGTCCCCTGAAGCTGGGCCGTATCCGCGCCCTGCTCCTCGGCCACGGCGATATAAAGCGCCAACAACCAGGGTGCCGTCGCATTGATCGTCATCGACGTGTTCATCTGTGCCAACGGGATGTCGTCAAACAATTGGCGCATGTCGCCCAGATGGCTGATCGGCACGCCAACCTTGCCGACCTCGCCCCGTGCCAGAATGTGATCGCTGTCATACCCCGTCTGCGTCGGAAGATCGAAGGCCACAGACAACCCGGTCTGCCCCTTTTGCAGGTTCGACCGATACAATGCGTTTGACGCAGCCGCCGTTGAATGCCCGGAATATGTACGGAACAGCCAAGGTCTGTCCTTTTGAGCAGCGTCAGTCATGTCGGGCCCCTATAAGAATCTGTTAAGCAACAATCTTTCGTTCGCGCGCATTTATGTGAAAGAATGTGGCGATGTCAATCGCGCCGCGGCGCGGCAAAAGCAGATCGACTTTAGCCCGAAATCGCATTGTTGGCCAATGCCCGCGTGCCGCAAAGGGCCATTCAGGCCAAGGACATGCCCAGAAATGCGTCGGGCCGCGAAATCGCGGCCCGAGCAGTCATCACAATTGAATCTGGTTTACTTGCGACGGCGCGAGGCTGCGAATGCGCCCAGGCCCGACAACAACAGCAGACCACCAGCCGGCAGCGGCACAGTGGAAACAGCTGCGGAATAAGTGATGTTGTCCGCAAATACAGATTGCGGGAACTGCTGAGACCCGCCACCGAACAGAACGTAGCCGATGTTGGCTGCGGCAACGCTCATCGTGTGCAAGTAGCTGCCGGCTGTCCCGTACTGGAAGCTGTTGGAATCCAGCAGTGTGCCGCCCGAAGTATAGGCGGCGATTGTCAGCAGGTCGTCATCCGAAGGCCCAAAGTCACCCAGATCGACCGAAAACGCGGTGATCGACGTGCTGAAATCAGCACGGAACAAGTTGGTACCTGAAAATGGGTTCGTATTAATCGAGCGTGAACTTCCACCGCCAGGTACATTACTGGTTACTTCAATAGTTTCGCCACCAGCTGACAAGGTCATCATACCAATGGTTGCACCCGTAAGATCGGTGCCGTCTGCAAAACCTTCAAAATCAACTGTGACCGGTGCGGCATGTGCCGCCGTAGCCACCGCGAAACCAAAGGCCGCCGCCAAAGCGAATGTCTTCATTTGTTTTCCCCCAGAATTAGGAACAATGAAATTTATAGGACGCACGAAGCGTCGACTAAACGTACTCATAAACCTGTCCGAAGTCAGGCGAAAGCTGTTTCGGCAGCGGAAACAGAGTAATTCCGCCTACGTAAGGTCAAATAATTGGCACATTTCCGTGAGGAAAAACGGTGAAGGGCCCCACCCAACCCATTGTCAAAACGTATGTTTTTAGGGCTCAAACCGCCTTTTCCCGCGTGTGAGGGGATTTCGCGCCTGGGGCCAATAACCGCACCCGTACAGGGCAGAATCGAATCGCTGCCCAACTATTGACCGAATCGCTGTTTTCGCATCCCCTTACGTCACCCGCGATCACGCTGATCGCGGGGTGGAATTTTTGTTGAAGACGGCCGTACGCATTTGGTTGTGCTTTACCAAGATTTCAAACCTGATTAACGAATTTTTTCCGGGGAACTGACAATGAAAAAAACCGTTTTTGCGTTGACCACAGCGCTGGCATCCACCGTCGCTGTGGCGGCCTATGCCGCGCCGGTCACTCTTACATATGAAGGCGTGGTCAGCTCGACCGACCTGGCCAACAGCAACGTCGGCGACGCTTTTTCGATCTCGATGGTGTTTGACAATGGCGGCACCAGCCTTGCGTCCCAGTCCTGGGATGCCAGCCACTTTGTGAGCGTCACCTCAACCACCTCAAGCGGGTATTCCGTGTTTGGTGACACACTTATGGGCGGATTTGCCACCGTGCAAACCGATGCCGCCGGCCTTTTGTCTGTGTTGAACATTTCGCCGATTGAGTTTTCGGGCTCTGACGTCAACGGCCAGACGTTCTTTGAGATCTACCTTAACTCACACAACCGCGTCCTTTATTATACAGACGCTTTGGGTGCTCAGACGGGTGATGCGATCGGGGCTGAATCGCCACCGAACTTGCGCAACACCACAATTTCGATCAGCACAGTTCCGCTTCCCGCGGCCCTTCCGCTTCTGCTTGCCGGTCTTGGACTGCTTGGGTACTCAGGGCGCCGCAAGGCCGCCTGATACCTGCTCCGGTCCAAGGATCGAAACCATATCCGAACACGCGAGGCGGCCCTTTGGGGCCGTCTCGTTTGTTCGGGGACACCCTTTATGCCGCCTGCCAATGGTCACGTGACGGACGCGGCAGGGGAACACCCCCTGACCATGCGGACACCGGCGGCGGCTGCCCGCGATCCGGCCGGTCATAAAATTACAAAATCAGCCCCTCAGCCATTGCATTGTTGCGCACCTATCGGTATTCGGTGGCGACGAAATTGATTCTGCATCGCAGCGAAAACTCGACAGGAGGCTCCCATGGCGCTCGACACAAACACGGGCATTGCGGCGTACGACGCCCCCAAAAAAGACCTTTACGAAGTGGGCGAAATGCCCCCACTCGGCCACGTGCCGAAACAGATGTATGCCTGGGCGATCCGTCGCGAACGGCACGGCGAACCGGATGTGTCATTCCAGCAGGAAGTCGTGGACACCTGGGACATCGACAGCCACGAGGTGCTTGTCCTGGTGATGGCGGCGGGTGTGAATTACAACGGCGTCTGGGCCGGACTCGGCCAGCCGATCAGCCCCTTTGACGTGCACAAGCAAGATTACCACATCGCCGGCTCCGACGCCTCGGGCGTGATCTGGGCTGTCGGCGACAAGGTCAAGAACTGGAAAGTGGGGGACGAGGTCGTCATCCACTGTAACCAGGACGACGGCGACGACGAGGAATGCAACGGCGGCGATCCGATGTTTTCGCCCAGCCAGCGGATCTGGGGCTATGAAACCGGCGACGGGTCCTTTGCCCAGTTCTGCCGGGTGCAAGCGCAGCAATTGATGCCGCGCCCCAAGCACCTGACCTGGGAAGAGGCCGCCTGTTACACGCTGACGCTGGCCACCGCCTATCGGATGCTGTTCGGCCACCACCCGCATGAGCTTAAACCCGGTCAGAACGTGCTGGTCTGGGGCGCGTCGGGCGGCCTCGGCTCCTATGCGATCCAGTTGGCCAACACCGCAGGTGCCAATGCCATCGGCGTGATTTCCGACGAAAGCAAACGCCAGTTTGTGATGGATCAGGGCGCCAAAGGTGTCATCAACCGCAAGGATTTCAACTGTTGGGGCCAATTGCCCACGGTGAACAGCCCCGAATACAACGAATGGCTGAAAGAGGCCCGCAAGTTCGGCAAGGCGATCTGGGACATCACCGGCAAGGGCGTGTCGGTCGACATGGTCTTTGAACACCCCGGAGAGGCGACTTTCCCCGTCTCGACCCTGGTGGTGAAAAAGGGCGGCATCGTGGTGATCTGCGCCGGGACATCCGGTTTCAACACGACGTTCGACGTGCGCTATATGTGGATGCACCAGAAGCGTCTTCAGGGCAGCCACTTCGCCAACCTGAAACAGGCGGCGTCGGCCAACCGGCTGATGCTGGAACGGCGGCTGGACCCCTGCATGTCTGAACTGTTCGCCTGGGACGAAATTCCGGCGGCGCATATGAAGATGATGCGCAACGAACACAAGCCGGGCAACATGGCCGTGCTGGTTCAATCCCCGCGCGCCGGTCTGCGCACGGTCGAGGACGTTGTCGAAGCAGGAAGCTGACCCAACGTCACGAAAAAAATTTTGCGACTCGCGAATATGTCCCCTGCAACCCTTTGGTTGTGGGGGACAATTTGTTTTGGCGCACGCCCTATAGAATTCAGCCACTTAGGGCCCAGGACCCCCCCCAAAACAGCGAATTGATATTGCCGCAAATACCCGAGATCCTGAGAGCAGGCACATTAACCACCTGTTAACGAATATTGGATGAACATGTCTTTGAAAAATATATCAGATGATTGGATCGTCGGCGTTCTTCGCGACCTGAGAGACTATTCAAGGAACGAAGGAAACGACGTTCTGGCAGAATGGCTGGAAGGCGCGATCGTCGCAGCAGACCCATCATCCGGTCAAACCATGCAGCAGCGGAGCAGCGATGCACTCGTCGCGGAAAATCTCAATCGCAAACCTCCTGCTCAGGCTGGAAATTGCCACTGATATTCCGGCTCTTCAAACGCTGATCGAAACCTCACGCGACACGTTGGGCGTTACGCACGTCCTGTTCCACTGTGTTTCCGGCCCCAAGTCAGGCGAAGTCGTTGCGACCGTCCCGGATGCCTGGACCGAACTTTACTATTCCTCAGGCCAATACCTGCGTGACCCCGTTTACCTGCGTGCCGCCCGGAGCTTTGAGGCATTCGACTGGAAAGACCTGGACTGGAGCGGCAAAGACGTTTTCAAGTTCTTGATGACATCCATGAACCTGGGGTTCGCACATCAAGGGTATTCGTTTCCGATCCATGGCCCGCACGGCGAACTGGCCGTGTTTTCCATCAATCACGACTGCGACGACGAATATTGGCATGACTTTGTCCACCGCAACCAGAACGCGCTTTTCCTGTTGGGTCACTGCTTTCATCGCCGGGCAAGAAGCATTTGGACCCAACCGTTCAGCGAACCAATCGAACTCTCCGAAAGAGAGACAAGCGTCATTACCCTGATCGCGCGCGGCAACAGCCGGGCAGAGGCGGCGGAAATGCTCAGTATCTCTGAACATACCTTGCGGGACCATCTGGATTCGGCCCGCCGCAAGCTGAAATCCCGCACAACGACCGAAGCGGTCGCGCGGGCAATTTCGGGCGGACAAATCGTGGCCTGATCCGCTGGCGCGCGGTTGAAACAGACGTTACTGTCGCCCCATGACCATCCCCAATCCCGACGCCCCCCTGCCCCTTGCCGGGCTTGGGACTGACCCGAATTCGGCCCAGGATCCGGGGTCTGTTTCGGGCATTTCTGACCCGTCGGAACACGAAACGCCCCAAGGGGGTGACCTGACGCTAAGCCATGATCAGGCCGAAGCGCATGACGCCATATCAGACATGCTGCGCGAGGCCGGGATCGACATTGACGACGCGACGACCACACCGCCGCGTGATGCCCATGCCCGGGTTATGGCGGTGACCGGTAAGGCGGGGTCGGGCAAAACCATGTTGTTGGGTGAAATCGTGCGCGCGTGCCGATCCGCAGGGGTCAGCATCGTGTCAGGCGATTACGAACCCAAACGGCAGCGCGGGCGCCGCACCCTCGCCATTCTGGCCCCGACGAACAAGGCGGCGTCGGTTCTTCGCCTGCGCGGTGTCCCGGCGACGACGATTCACCGCATTATTTACACGCCCGTTTACGATCCGGAATACGAACGCATCGCCGAATGGCTGACCGGCGATGGCGAACGCCCGGTGATCGAAGGCCTTGCCGATATTGCCCTTGACCGGGCTTTTGCGTTCTATCAATCCAACAATTCGATCCCCGGCGCGCTTGCCGCCGCAGGGTTGCGGGGGTCGGATTTCATCACCGGCTGGAAACGGCGCGATGATCCGCTCGACCTTGGCCTTGTCGATGAAGCATCAATGCTGGACGAACGCCAGTTCGCTGATCTGAAAGAGATTTTTCCCACCCTTTTGATGTTCGGCGATCCGGCCCAGTTGGCCCCGGTCAACCAATCCGGCAAAATGATATTTGATGATCTGCCCGCCCCGGCGATCATGTCCCTTAACCGCATTCACCGTCAGGACGCCGACAACCCGATCCTTGATCTGGCCCATGCCCTGGCCGATCCTGCCTTGGATTTCCAATCCTTCGAACGCTTGGTCGAAGAAAAAGCCGCCAAGGATGATCGCGTTGTCTGGGCACAACGGGTCGAGGTTGACCTGATGGCCCGGTCGCCGGTTCTTGTCTGGCGCAATGTAACACGCATCCGCCTGATCAACGCATTCCGGAGCGTCCACGGCGCGCCCGAAGACGCGCTGCTTGAGGGCGAACCGCTGATTTGCGACGGTATCGAACTGCCCCTGAAACACCGCAAGAAACGACTGGATCTTGAGGCCCGCGGCCTGATCAAGGGTGCACAGGTCGTTTACCTTGGGCCGGGAACAAAGCCAGGGTTTTCCCGGCTGCATGTCATGGGCGCGGAAAGCCCGCAGGTGTCCGCCGCATCCATCGTCAAAATCGAAAAACCGGACGAAGAAGAACCCTTTATCCCGTTTGCCGCCCGCATGGGGGCCACGTTTTTGCACGGCGCCGCGGTGACCATCCACAAGGCCCAAGGGTCGCAATGGGAAAACGTTCAGGTCTTTGCCCCTGATCTTTATGCCGCCGCCCGCACCGGCCGGAACGAGGCCGGGCATCCCCTGTGGAAACGTCTGGCCTATGTCGCGATCACCCGCGCCGAAGAACGGCTGTTGTGGGTTGTGCGCAATCGCCTGTCCAAACCCACGGGGCCGCTGCGGGTGGATGACCTGCGCGTGGCCCCTGCGCCCCTTACCCTGACAACACAATCGGACGAGCCATGAAATCCATCCTGATCACCGGCGCATCTTCGGGCATCGGCGCGACCTGCGCGGACAAGTTTCTGGACCAAGGCTGGCGTGTCGGTCTTTTGGCACGGCGCGCCGACGCCCTTGAAGGCGTTGCAAAAGACAACCCCAACGCCATGATCCTGCCCGCCGATGTCACGGACGAAAACGCCGTCGCAGATGCCTTTGCGCGATTTGCCGGTTGGGCGGGACGCATCGACGTCCTGTTCAACAACGCTGGTGCCTTTGGGCGCGCGGCGCTTATCGACGACCTGTCCCCGGACGAATTCCGCGCCATTGTCGATCTGAACGTGACCGGCATGTTCCTGTGTGCCCGCGCCGCATTCGCCCAGATGCGTGCGCAGGACCCGCAAGGCGGGCGGATCATCAACAACGGCTCGATCTCGGCGCATACGCCGCGCGAAAAATCCGTGGCCTATACGACCACGAAACACGCGATCACCGGGCTGACAAAAACCCTGTCGCTGGACGGGCGCGCCTTTGGCATTGCCTGCGGACAGATCGACATCGGTAATGCCCGCACGCCCCTGCTGGACGAGGCGGTGAAATCGGGCCGCGCGGGGGATGCCCCCGTGACGATGGATGTCGCCCACGCCGCCGATGCGGTGCTCCACATGGCTGGCCTTCCGGCCGAAGCAAACGTGCAATTCATGACGATCATGGCCACCACGATGCCCTATATCGGGCGCGGTTGACGCCACGCCCTGCCGCTCCAAACCGGTTCATTGGACGGGAAAACATGCACGCGCCATTTACTTTCGCTCGCTGGCGGGTGGATAGTCGGCGTCAGGAATTTCACAGCAAAGGAGCCACCAGATGTCCATCCATATCGGCGCCGAACCCGGCCAGATTGCTGAAACCGTCCTTATGCCTGGTGACCCGTATCGCGCCCGATGGGCCGCCGAAACCTTTCTTGATGATGCGAAATGCGTGAACGAGGTGCGCGGCATGCTGGGGTTTACCGGCACGTACAAGGGCAATCGCGTCACTATTCAGGGGTCGGGCATGGGGATGCCATCGCTGTCGATCTATGTGAATGAATTGATCCGCGATTACGGGGCGAAAACACTTATCCGCATCGGTTCCTGCGGCGCCATGCAGGAAAACGTCAAGGTGCGCGATATCGTTCTGGCCCTGAGCGCGACAACCATGTCCACGCCTTCACGCGGGATATTCCGGGAACTGAACTTTGCCCCCACCGCCGATTTCCGCCTGACCCATCTGGCGTGGCACCGGGCGCAGGAACGTGATGTGACCGTGCACACCGGCGGCATTTATTCTTCGGATGTATTCTATGACGAACGCCCCGACCTGACCGAACAAATGACCCGCCACGGTATCCTTGCCGTCGAAATGGAGGCAGCCGAGCTTTACACCCTTGCCGCGCGTCACGGGGTACGCGCCCTGGCCATCCTGACGGTGTCCGACCACCTTTTGACGGGCGAGGCACTGCCCTCAGCCGACCGTCAGGAAAGCTTTGGCGACATGGTCGAAATCGCGCTGGACTCCGCCTTCGCGTAATCCGTTACAGACGGCGCGCAGCCCGTCGGGCATGCGCGCCAGACACGTTTATCAGCCATCAAAACGGACGAATACTCATGCCTCAAGATACCTACACACCGCCCGAAGTCTGGACCTGGATCAAAGAAAGCGGCGGGCGTTTCGCCAGCATCAACCGCCCCATCGCCGGTGCGACTCAGGACAAGGAATTGCCGGTCGGGAAACACCCTTTCCAGCTGTATTCGCTTGCCACCCCCAACGGTATCAAGGTCACCGTGATGTTTGAGGAATTGCTGGCCGCCGGACACACGGGCGCAGAATACGACGCCTGGCTGGTCCGCATCCACGAGGGTGATCAATTCGGGTCAGGCTTTGTCGGGGCGAACCCGAATTCGAAAATCCCTGCCCTGATGGATCATTCCGACGGCGCGCCAATCCGGGTGTTCGAATCCGGTGCCATCTTGTTGTATCTGGCTGACAAATTCGGGGCCTTTATCCCGTCTGATCACCGCGCACGCACCGAAACCCTGAATTGGCTGTTCTGGCTTCAGGGAAGCGCGCCCTATCTGGGTGGCGGGTTCGGCCATTTCTACAAATACGCGCCGGAACGGTGGCAATACCCGATCGACCGTTTCACGATGGAGGTCAAACGCCAGTTGGACGTGATGGACCGGCATCTTGCAGACAATGAATGGTTCGGCGGCGCGGATTATTCCATCGCCGATATGGCGATCTGGCCCTGGTACGGCGGGTTGGTCAAGAACGTCGTGTACGAGGCCGCGACATTCCTTGAGGCGGAAAGTTATACCAATGTCCTACGCTGGGCCAACACCATGGCGGCGCGCCCGGCCGTGCAACGTGGACGGATGGTCAATCGCACCTCGGGCGATCCATCCACCCAGCTCCATGAACGCCACGACGCCAGCGATTTTGATCTGCGCACCGAAGACAAATTGAACCCAACCGCCTAGGCGTCATTGGCCAAAAGGCGGAACATGTCATCGCGTGAAAAAAGGCGGCCCGGACAAATCGCCGGGCCGCCTGTTAATGCCCATAAATCGGGTCGCCGCCCACAAACGGGTCAGATCACCACAACATCCAGCGGCGGGAACCCATTGAACCCGATCGACGCATAGGTCGATGTGTACGCACCGCAATTGCGGATCAGGATCCGATCCCCGGATTTTAGCCCGACAGGCAATTCAACCGGGCGTTTTTCATACAGGACATCGGCGCTGTCACAGGACGGCCCGGCCAGGACACAAGGGCCAAAGGCCTCGTGATCACGGTCGGTCACGAATTGATACCGGATCGCTTCGTCCATGGTTTCGGCCAACCCCGAGAATTTGCCAATATCCAGATACACCCAACGGTGCACATCGTCGTCCGATTTGCGCGACACAAGCAACACTTCGGCGGCGATCATCCCTGCCTCGGCAACCAGACCGCGGCCCGGTTCCGCCATCACCTGTACCGTGTCTCCGAACCGTTCAGTGACCAGCGCCATGACCTTGCGGGCATAGGGGGTGGGGCCGTCGATTTCTTCGCCGTAAAAGGCCGGGAAACCACCGCCAATGTTCAAAAGGGTCAGGGCGTGCCCCGCATCCTGTGCCGCCTTCCACACGGCGGCAACCTGATCCAATGTGTCTGTCCACATCGCGGCAAGACGTGTCTGGCTGCCCACGTGGAACGAAAACCCAACCGGGTTCAGCCCAAGATCACGCGCCATGTCCAACAAAAACACTGCCTTTTCACGGGCAACCCCAAACTTGCGCGACAATGGCCAATCGGCCTGTGACGCGTCGACGATCAGGCGAATGTAGACATCTGATCCGGGTGCGAATTCCGCAATCTTTTCCAGCTCTTCTTCCGCATCTGCGGCGAAAAGGCGAATACCCGCGTGGAATGCAAATTCGATGTCGCGCGGCTTTTTGACTGTGTTTCCGAACGAAATATGATCGGGACGCGCCCCAAGTGACAGGCACAATTCCACCTCGGCGCGCGATGCCGCGTCAAAACCTGACCCAAGATCGACCAGACGTTCGATGATCTCACGCTCGGGGTTGGCTTTGACAGCGTAGTGGATACGGGCACGGCCCAGGCCAGTGCTCAGCGCGCGAAACTGCTCTTCTACTCGGTCCACGTCGATGACAAGCGTCGGGCGGTCGAATTCAGTCGATCGAATAAAGGTTTCGACACGGGATGCGCGCACAGGGGTGCGCACCGAAAATTCGGTTACGTAGGCGTTCATGGTCATCTCCAATAGACCCGGCCATATATGACCGCTCACTTCCAAGGGAGACGTTACCGTCGCTACGTAACCGCAGGGGAATAACCCCTCTCGCCAGAGGCGCGTGCGTTGGCGTCTTGATCGCGCATATCGGGCCAAACGCGAGTCGGATCAAGACTTTTTTTGCCGTTCCGAAATTTTTTTCCACGAGCCTGAAATCTCTGATCACGCCGGAGTGAAGCCGGAAAACAGAAACCTCATGCTAACGTCCGCGCACATCAACCTGAAAGGAATTGAAATGCGCGCTCTACCCATCGTTTCCAGTGCCCTTTTTTCGCTGACAATCGCCACGGCGGCCTTTGCCGCAGGCAGCGACAGTACAACACCGCCCAAACCGACGGAAACGACCAAGTCCTGCAAGGACGGTATGATTTTCGACAAAAAGACAAAGAAATGCGTCAAAGCCGATGCATCAATTTTGAATGACGATATGCGCTATCTCGCCGCCCGCGAACTTGCCTATGGCGAACGGTACGAAAGCGCGATGGCCGCTTTGGACGCCGCTGAGAATCAGAACGATCCCCGCATCCTGAACTATCGCGGTTTTGTTAACCGCAAATTGGGCAACATGGACAAGGCAATGGCATCCTACCGTGACGCCATCGCTGCTGATCCTGATTATATCCTTGCCCGATCCTATATGGGCCAGGGATTGATCGAACAGGGCGACCTGGTCGGTGCCCTTGCCCAACTGCACGAGATTGAAAACCGTGGCGGCCGCGAAACCTGGGCCTATGCCGCACTTGACCAGGCGCTGCGCGGAATGCCGACAAGCTATTGATTTAAAACCTTCTATGCCCCGCCGCGGTGACCGGCGGGGCACTTTCCCATATCCGAAAACGGCGGCAGGGTCGCATCACACAAGTGCCGCGTCGGCGTCTTTGACAAGGTAGCCATTTCCGCTTTTCGCCTGAACCTTGCGGGTAACCCCGCCCCCTTGGGTGCAAATCGCGCCCAGTGCATCCGGATAGGTCAGGCTGCGGGTGGCAAAGTCTGGGATGACTGCGCCTGAACTTCGCCATCTTCGTCAGACCCTGCCAAGGCGGCAACACCAGTGGGCAATTCCACCAGTTCATCAATGAAGTGGGACAGCAATTGCGCGCGCCCGCTCACCCCTGCTTTTCGGTAAATCGCGTTTGTTTGTGCCTTCACGGTCCCTTCGCTGACCGATCGCATGTCAGCGATTTCCGCCAGCGACATTCCCTTGACCGAAAAAAGCGCAACATCGCGTTCGGCTGGTGTCAATTCCCACTCATCGAACGCTGACAGAACCATGTCCATGAATGCGCCTGATGCCAATCGCAGACGATTTTCCGCGCGGTGTTTTTCACGCAGTGTTTGGCGCAATATCACGGCCCCCAGAACAACCCCAAGGACAAGCCCAAAAGCCGCACCGATTTCGATCATTTCGCGGGCGCGCCAGCTAAGTGGCGTGGCGCGGAATCCGATGATTGACGACAAAATCCCAGACACGAAGAACAACGCACAGCCCAATTGAACCGCAAACAGAAGGATTATGCCCGCCCGTTTCAACATGCGCCGGGCATGCTCTCCGATGGAAGGTGATCAATCATCTCCGTCTTCACCGTCTTCACCTTCCTCGCCATCGTCTCCGGCGTCGTCTCCGTCATCGTCTCCATCGTCATCGTCACCGTCATCATCGTCGGAATCGTCGTCGTCATCGGAATCGTCGTCGTCATCACGGTCGTCGTCGTCTTCGCTATCGTCGCCGTGCCCGCGGCCGCCTCTTCCTGACTTGTCATCCTCATCTTCTTCGGTGTCGTCATCTTCTGTCTTGTCCGCCGATCCTGAGCCGCGATTTGCCCCGCGGTTGTCTTTAGATGTCGGAACAAGGTCTTGCTCACCACCTTCTGAAAGGTCGCGTAAAATCTCTCCGGTGCGGGGGTTAACAATAATTTCGCGTTGCCCAACGGGGCCGGTCGCGACAAAGCGCATCCGCCCAAGGAACGTGCGCGAAACCGTCACACGTGTATAACCCAGTGCGCTCAGTTTGTTGGCAATCAGGTCGACAACATCGGCCGCCACGGCAGTGCCTGGCGACTGAAACAACACCGTTGCCAATGCTAAAATAAAGAACCTGCGTCGCAAATTAATCGCGCCTCCCGGCCTTGCATCTTAGCGCCCCCCGAAGGGGGCGCATAATTGATCAAATTAGCGCGGATGACAGACCCGGACCAGAACGGTTAATCATCGTCGCTGTCATCGCTGTCATCGCTGTCATCGCTGTCGTCGCTGTCGTCGCTGTCACTGTCATCGTCATCGCTGTCATCATCATCGCTGTCATCATCTCCGTCATCGTCACTGTCATCAGAGCGATCGTCGGAGCGATCATCGTCGTCATCATGATCATCGTCGTCATCATCGTCATCATGGCCGGACCGGCGCGAATGATCATCATCGTCGTCATCCGAACTGTTACGCCCGCGCGACCGATTTCGATGCGAATCGTCATCGTCATCATCTGTGCCGCGTGTCGAAACCCGGCCATCTGTGAAATCGTCGTCACGGGCCCGCACCGAAACATATCCCCTGCCGGCAGGTTCTTCGTCCAGAGTTTCGCGTTCCGATTTCAGAACTTGCCCAGTGGCCTGATCCACGATCACCTCGACCTTGTCCCGGCCTCTGGTCGCTTCGACCTTGGTCTGAGAAGGCCCATTCTTGACCTCAATATGTGTGTAACCCTGCGCCTGAAAATCACGCACCATTTGATCCGATGCCGACTGCGCCCCGGCCTGACTGGCCAACACTGTCAATGCGACGCCCCAAGCGCCAATTCCAAAATGCTTAACAACCATCTCATGTCCCTTTCGATTGTGCAAAACCCCTGACAAGTCGCCAGAGGCACGCCGCACACCACATCGACCCATGGCCCCCGGCCATTGGACGCGCGTTTATTCGAAAGGGAACCAACCCCAGGCCCACATGCGTAAACCCGAGTTTATGGGAACGGTTTTTGCAAAACGAAATGATTTCAGTGACGAACCGACAGGCCACTTTGCGCGTGAAATTGGCGCCGGGAACACCCTGCCCCCACCCAACGACACAGATGCCGGGGCCACCGAATTCAGCGGTTTCCTTGGGGTGCCCGATCAGGTCGCGATATCAACGCCCAGATGTTTGGCAACGGTAAAGATGTCTTTGTCACCGCGTCCGCACATGTTCATCACGATGATATGGTCAGGCGGCAATTGCGGCGCAATCTTCATCACATGGGCCAGGGCGTGACAGGGTTCCAACGCGGGAATGATCCCTTCGGTCGCACAACTCAACTGGAACGCGCCAAGCGCCTCTTGATCCGTGATCGCGACATATTCGGCGCGGCCCGTATCGTGTAGCCACGAATGTTCCGGCCCAATTCCGGGATAATCCAGCCCGGCGGAAATCGAATGCCCCTCAAGGATTTGGCCATCATCATCCTGAAGAAGATAGGTCCGGTTCCCATGCAAGACACCGGGGCGGCCACCGGTCAGGGACGCGCAATGTTCCATCTTGTCGTTAACGCCCTTGCCCCCGGCCTCAACCCCGATAATCCCGACGTCCTTGTCATTCAGGAATTCGTAAAAAAGCCCCATGGCATTTGACCCGCCACCAATGGCAGCGATAAGCGTGTCCGGCAGTCGCCCCTCGCCTTCCTGTTCGGCCAATTGCCAGCGGACTTCTTTGCCAATGATCGCCTGAAAATCACGCACCATCGCCGGATAGGGATGCGGCCCCGCGACCGTACCGATGCAATAGAACGTGTCGCGCACATTGGTCACCCAATCGCGCAACGCATCGTTCATTGCGTCCTTCAATGTGCCACGGCCAGATGTCACAGGAACCACTTCGGCCCCCAACAGGCGCATCCGAAACACATTGGGTGCCTGACGTTCCACATCGTGCGCGCCCATATAGACCACACATTTCAACCCGAATTTGGCACAGACGGTCGCGGTGGCAACGCCGTGTTGGCCCGCCCCCGTTTCCGCGATGATCCGCGTCTTGCCCATGCGGCGCGCCAGAATGATCTGTCCCAGAACATTGTTGATCTTGTGCGCGCCGGTGTGGTTCAACTCGTCCCGCTTAAGATAAATCTTGGCCCCGCCCAGGTGTTCGCTCAGCCGGTTGGCGTGGTAGAGCGGACTGGGGCGACCGACATAGTGTTTCCACAGATCGTCCATTTCCGCCCAGAAAAGCGGATCGGTCTTGGCAAATTCGTATTGCTCTTCCAGCTCAAGGATCAAAGGCATCAGCGTTTCCGATACGAAGCGCCCGCCAAATTGCCCAAACCGGCCCTTGTCGTCAGGTCCGGTCATGAAAGAATTGATCAGATCGTCCATCATTGAATTCCCTTAGCCCTTGGCGCGGATCACGCGCAGAAGCGGCAACAGATGCGCCATGTCAGGCCCATGTTCCTGCCCCGTCAATGCCTTGCGCAGCGGCATGAACAGCCCGCGCCCCTTGCGCCCGGTCTTTGCCTTGACCTCGGCCGTCCATTTGCCCCAGCTTTCGTTGTCATAAGGGCCATCGGGCAACAGCGACAGCGCCTCGGTCACAAACGCGGCGTCGTCATCGTCGATCACCGGATCGGCGCCTTCGCTGAACAATGTCCACCAATCCTTGGCCTCTCCCAGGGTGGTGATGTTGTTGCGCACGACGGTCCAGAAACCTTCTGCGTCGCCCTCGGGGACACCCAATTCGGCCAGAGTCGCGGCGACATCGGCCAACGGCGTGGCCTGCAACACATGCGCGGTCAGCGGAAACAGGTCTTTTTCGTCAAATTTCGTCGGGGCGGCCCCAAAATGGCTCAACTCAAACCCATCCACCAAAGCTTCGGGCGTTTCGCAAAGTTCGACCGGATCAGAAGACCCAAGCCGCGCCATCAGGCTGAGCAGCGCCATAGGGGCCACGCCCCGCGCCCTGAGGTCACGGATGGACAAGGTGCCAAGGCGTTTTGACAATGCCTCGCCCTGAGGGCCGGTCAACAGGGAATGGTGTGCAAATTCGGGCGGCGTCCCGCCAAGCGCCTCAATCATCTGGATTTGCGTTGCGGTGTTGGTCACGTGATCGGACCCGCGCACAACATGGCTTACCCCCATGTCCATGTCGTCCACGACCGACGCAAGGGTATATAGAACCTGACCGTCCCCACGGATCAACACCGGGTCAGACACGCTGGACGCATCAATGCTGATGTCGTTCAGAATACCGTCGGTCCATTCGATCCGCTGGTGATCCAGTTTGAACCGCCAATGCCCCTGCCCGCGATCAGCGCGCAATTTGGCGCGGTCTTCCTCCGACAATCCCAGGGCCGCACGATCATATACCGGCGGCTTGCCCATGTTCAGTTGCTTCTTGCGCTTAAGATCCAATTCGGTCGGAGTCTCGAAGCATTCGTAGAACCGTTCAATTCCGCGCAACCTGTCGGCCGCCGCCGCGTAACGGTCCAGACGATCCGATTGGCGTTCGACCCGATCCCACGTCAGGCCCAGCCATTCCAGATCTTCCTTGATGGCATCGACATATTCTTCTTTCGACCGCTCGGGATCCGTATCGTCAATCCGCAGGATAAACGTACCACCGGCCTTGCGGGCGATCAGCCAGTTAAACAGCGCGGTGCGCAGGTTTCCGACGTGGATATATCCCGTGGGCGACGGGGCGAAACGCGTTGTGGTCATGGCTTGTCTCCTTGAGCGATGCAATTCCACAGACGGCCCGGATTGTCCATCGCCGCGCGGTCATTCGGCCGACACGGGCCAGCGTGCGTCCAGATCGGCCAACCCGGCGCGGATCAATTCGGCCAGAACATCCATGTCTATGGCGTCAAGCTTGGTGACATACAGACAGGATTTGCCAATCTTATGTGGCCCCAACCGATCCAGAATACCGCTGAAATCCGCATATCCCGGCATGATATAGATGCTGATCGACGCTTTTCGTGGTGAAAACCCCGTGGCCAGGAACGATCCTTCGCGGCCGCTTTCATAGCGGTAATCATAGCGGCCAAACCCGATGATGCTTGGTCCCCACATCCGGGCGGGATATCCGCTCACTTTTTCAAAGAACGGCAACAAAACCTGCCCCTGCGCGCGCCGCCGGGCCGGTTCAACCTGATCCAGAAATGCGGTGACATCTGCGTTTGTCGCCTGCGTCTTGTTCTGCGCCATCTTGTCCCCCTAACGCTTTGATTTAATAACCTCCGCTTCGGTAACGATCAAATCCAGCGGCGCATCTGTCGCATTTATCGGCAGATTGGCATCCTCTTGCGCGCCAAAGGCAAATCCGATCGCCATCACGGGGCCGCGCGCGCGCAATTGTGCCAATGTGCGATCGTAAAATCCGCCGCCATACCCCAAACGATTGCCCGCACGGTCAAACGCAACCAAGGGCACGATCAGGATCTCGGGCACCATCCATTGACAGTTTTTCGGGACTTTTGCGCCAAAAGGCCCGTCAACCATGCAACACCCCGGTTCCCAAAGCGCAAACCGCAGGGGGTGGTCATTTGCCTCGATCACCGGAACCCCGACGGGGCCATGGGCTGTTGCCTCCTCCATCGCTGGCAGGGGCGAAATTTCGGTTCGAATGGGCATGTACCCTGCCAGGGGAACACCGCGAAAACCGGCCAAAACAGATGACAGAACGCCCGCACGCCCGCCGCCCGCACTGTCATAGGCCGCCTTGCGTCTGACAAACGCCGCCTTGCGCGCCGCACCCTTTGGATCATCAGCCGGATCAGACATGGCACAGCGCCTTATCGCAACGGTGCAGGGTCATAACAACAACGCCCCGGCCAGCCCGAGAAAGGCAAAGAACCCTACAATATCCGTCACCGTCGTCACGAAAGCGCCAGAGGCAAGCGCGGGGTCCACACCCATTTTGTCCAACACCACCGGAATTACCGTTCCGGCAAACCCCGCGATCACCAGATTGATCACCATCGCGACCGCGATGACCACGCCCAGCATCGGCGTGCCGAACCAGATGACGCCAATCACCCCCATGGCCACCGCGAATGCCACCCCGTTGACCAGCCCGACAAGACATTCGCGCCGGATCACCCGCCAAACGTTTGACCCCGTCAAATCGCGTGACGCGATGGCGCGCACCGCCACGGTAAGGGATTGCGTGCCCGCATTGCCGCCCATGGACGCGACGATCGGCATCAACACGGCCAGCGCGACAAATTGTGCAATCGTGGCTTCGAATTGCGCAATCACGATCGACGCGATGATCGCGGTCACAAGGTTCACCGCCAACCAAGGGAACCGCCGCTTTGTCGTGTTGAACACGGAATCGCTTAGTGATCCTTCGCCAACACCGGCAAGGCGCAGAATATCCTCTTCGTGTTCTTCATCCAGAACGGCCATTGCATCATCAATGGTGATCACACCGACAAGCCGTTCGTCCCCATCAACAACAGGTGCCGAAATCAGGTGATACTGGTTGAACGCATAGGCGACATCTTCTTCGTCCTGATCTGCTGGTATCGTGCGAAACGATGGTTCCAGAATATCCAAAAGCGCCGTGTCGCGCGGTGAGGCCATCAAACGCCCCAAGGCCACGTATCCCGTTGGCTTCATGCGCGGATCGACAAGGATCACATGGTAGAACTGATCGGGCATGTCCTCTTTGGCGCGCATGAAATCAATCGCTTCGCCCACGCTCCAATGCTCGGGCGCCGCGACCACCTCGCGCTGCATAAGCCGCCCGGCGGATTCTTCGGGAAAGGTAAGGGCCTGTTCAACTGCGACCCGATCGCTGTCTTCCAGCGCCTCAAGGATCTGTTCCTGCTGGGGTTCCTCAAGATATTCCAAAAGGTCAACAACATCGTCGCTGTCCAATTCCCTGACCGCGTCGCTCAACACCTCGGGCGACAGAAGGGAAATCACCTCTTCGCGAACGGAATCGTCCAGTTCCGACAGGATTTCGCCATCGAATTCCTGATCGTAAAGCTTGACCAGCCGCCGCCGATCAAACGCGTTCACCTGTTCCAAAAGGTCCGCGATGTCGGCCGCGTGCATCGGCTCCATCAATTCGATCAACTGCTGCCGGTCACCGGTGTCCACGGCATAAAGGATCGCCGCGACCGTGCGGCGTTCCAACACATAAGCGTTGTCTTCGCCCGTTGCGTCGATGTCGTCTTCTGGTGTTTGGTCGGCTTCGTCGTTCATTTGACACCTCTTCGCGTCGCTTACCGACAATAGGGTTCGCAATGTGGGAACGACAATGCCCCGCACAGCAATTTACGCGCCGATCCGCGCGGGTTAGCGTGGTGGGGCAACATTATGGGGGCGGGTATGACAGATCGGTTGATTTGCGGGCGGGTTTTGACCTTTTCCGGCGATCCGTTTAGCGCCCCCGTGGGCGACACGGCACACATCAATCCGTCTGGCGGCGTTCTGGTGCGCGACGGGGTGATCGCCGCGATTGGTGATGCCGCATCCCTGAAGGCGCAACACCCGGACGCGCTGCATCAGGACATGGGTCAGGCGTTGATCCTGCCCGGATTCGTTGACGCCCATGCCCATTACCCGCAAACCGCGATCATCGCGTCCTGGGGGAAACGCCTGATTGATTGGCTGAACACATACACTTTCCCCGAAGAAACACGGTTTCACGACCCGGCCTATGCCGGTGACATAGCGGCCAGGTATTTTGACCTGACGCTGGCGGGCGGCACCACGACGATTTGTTCCTTTTGCACCAGTCACCCCGCCAGCGTTGATGCGTTTTTCAACGAAGCGGAACGGCGTGGTCAGCGTGTCGCAGGGGGCAAGACATGTATGGACCGCAACGCACCGGATGGCCTGCGCGATACGGCGCAATCGGCCTATGACGACAGCCGCGCCCTGTTGAACAAATGGCACGGGAAAGGGCGGGCAACCTATGCGATCACGCCGCGCTTTACCCCGACATCGACGCCGGAACAGCTTGCCGCGCTTGGCGCGCTATGGGCCGAAAACCCCGGCTGTCTGATGCAAACCCACCTAAGTGAACAGACCGACGAAATCGCATGGGTCGCATCGCTTGACCCACAGGCACGCGATTACCTTGATACCTACGAAGCGCACGGCCTGATCGGGCCCGGCGCGATGTTCGGCCATGCCATCCATCTGACCGCGCGCGAACGCGCCCGCCTGAAGGAGGCCGATGCCGCCCTTGTCCATTGCCCGACATCCAACACCTTTATCGGGTCCGGCCTGTTCGATATGGGCGCGCGCATGCGCGAAGGTCAGCGTATCGGGCTGGCCACGGACACCGGGGGCGGGTCCAGTTTTTCGATGCTGCGCACGATGGCGGCGGCCTATGAAATCGGGCAATTGACCGGAACGCCATTGCACGCGGCCCAGTTGATCTGGCTTGCCACCACCGGGTCAGCACGCGCCATGCGGCTTGATGCGCAGATCGGCACCCTGTCCGTCGGGGCCGAGGCGGACATCATTGCGATCGACCTTGCCTCGACCCCGGCGATCGAACAGCGCGCCGCGCGGGCGAATGATGTCTGGGAGGAGGTCTTTGCGACCATCATGATGGGCGATGACCGCGCCACAAAGGCCGTTTGGATTGCGGGCGAGCCAAAGCTGGACCGATCCTAGCCGCGCAACATGCGGAACCCGGTTGATGCGGCCCAACCCGCCAGAACTGCGACGACCAGGGACAAAAGCCCATAGATCAACGATTGGTCGCGCGACAGCGCATAAAGCCATTTTTCAAGCCCTACCTTGCCCACATCAATCGTTGTTTCATATTGGGCCACGACCTGCCCTCTGCGGGTCAGAAATACGCGGGTGCGATAGCCGCCTTCGGTCAGGTTGGCAGGCAAAGCGACGCGGGTGCGAAACAACGTGTCCTGTTCCATCGCAACTGTGTTTTCCAGCGTCTGATAAAGGCCTTCGTTTTCGCGAATGCGGATCAGGGCGGCGGTGAAATCACCAGGATTTTCCGCGCCGCTTCCCACCGAGCGCACCGCGCGTGGAATGGTGATCGCATGGCGCAAATCCTCGGTGTGGCTGAGAACCTGGCGCAAGGGCGCTGTGGTGGCCACGGCATAGAAACTGGGCGCGCGATCAATGCGGATGGTTTCGACGTTGACCCAGATGCCAAAGCGGCGGTCCTTGCGATGCACCGTGACTTCGCCTGACGGGCCTTCGACGGTGATCAGCGCCTCAAGCGCGGTATCGGGAATCGCGGTTTCGCGTTTCACAGCGCCAAAGATCAGGATTTCGGACCCGTCAAAGTTCGCCGTAATCTGAACCCGGTTTTGGGACAGGCCCAGAACGACCGCCTCCTGCGCCTGGGCGATCTGGGGCACAAGACTTGCACACAAAAGGATCAGGGCGCGGATCATCCCCCCACCCCGCCGATTGCGAACAATTCGCTTGGGCGCAGCAACAAATCAAAGGCCAGTTTGCCGCAGACCAACAGGACAAGGCTGGCCAGCAGCACGCGCAGTTGTTCGGCCTTCATCCGAAGACCAATCCGGGTGCCGAATTGCGCGCCGATGACCCCGCCAACGATCAGCACCAGCGCCAGCATCAGGTCAACGGTATGGTTCGTGGTGGCGTGCAGCAGCGTGGTGAAAGCGGTGACAAAGATGATCTGGAACAGGGATGTTCCGACAACAACCTTTGTGGGCATGCCCAACAGATAGATCATCGCGGGCACCATGATGAACCCGCCGCCAACCCCCATGATGGCAGCCAACACACCGACGGACAGGCCCACAAGAACCGGGGGAATGGCCGAGATGTAAAGTTGCGACGTGCGAAACCGCATCTTGAGCGGCCAGGTGTGCACCCAATTGCGCTGTCGGCGCGGCTTGATCGGCCCGCCCATCCCCCGCGCCCGGCGCAGGGCACGCACGGATTCAACCAGCATAAGCGCGCCGACAACGCCAAGGAAGATGACATAGCAAAGCTTGACCAGCAGATCGACCTGCCCAAGCGCCTTGAGCCAGTTGAAGACAAAGACCCCCGCGCCAGACCCGATCAACCCGCCCAAAAGCAGGATCAGCCCCATCCGGATATCCACCGTTTTGCGCCGAAGATGCGCAAGCAGGCCGGAAAACGATGAGGCGACGATCTGATTGGCACTGGTTGCCACGGCGACCGCCGGGGGGATGCCGGTGAAAAACAGCAAGGGCGTGATCAGGAACCCGCCGCCGACGCCAAACATGCCCGACAGAACCCCGACAAGGCCACCAATGCCCAGCAGAAGAAAGAGGTTCACCGACACTTCGGCAATGGGCAGGTAGACTTGCATGCCGCCACTTTCGCGCGAATGCCGCGCTGCCGCAACGGGGCATGCGCATTTTGGTGGAATGCTTTTTCATCTGATCCTTTGCCTGGGGCAAAGGATCGTGCCTCCGGCGGAAGTATTTAGGGAAAGATGAAGCCTGGGGATCAGCGTTCTTTTACGTAAGGTTGCCCGCCCGCCCGTGGCGGAATCGCCTTACCGACAAAGCCCGCGAGGATGATCACCGTCAGGATGTAGGGCAACGCATCGAGGAGTTGCACCTGAACCTTGACCCCTGTCGCACCTTCGATGAGGTCCGGGCGCAGGGCGAGGGCCTGAAGGAAGCCGAACAGCATCGTGGCAAAGAGCGCATACCATGGCCGCCATTTGGCAAAGATCATGGCCGCAAGGGCGATATACCCACGCCCTGCCGACATGTCTTTGACAAAGCCGGCCTGAAGGGCGGTGGCAAGATAGGCCCCTGCGATGCCGCAGAGCACGCCGCAGATGGCAACGGCCGCGTAGCGCAATCCGATCACCGACACGCCGGCGGTGTCCACCGCCGCGGGGTTTTCCCCGACAGCGCGCAGGCGCAATCCGAAACGTGTGCGATACAGCAACCACCATGTCGCGGGCACGCAGGCAAAGGCGACATAGACCAGAATTGTGTGCCCTGAGATCAGATCGTAATAGATCGGTCCGAGGATCGGCACGTCGCGCAGCGCATCGGCGAAGGGCAAGGTGACAGGTTCAAACCGCGCACCGCCGATGAGAGACGGCGTGCGCCCCCCTTGCGAAAACCAATCCTGGGCGATCAGAACCGTCATCCCGGCCGCCAGAAAGTTGATCGCGACACCCGAAATCAGCTGATTGCCCCGGAACGTGATCGACGCCAGCCCATGCAGTGCCGACAGCGCCATCGACGCCGCAACCCCCGCCAACAGGCCCAGCCAGACAGAGCCGGACATGAAGGCAATCGCCGCCGAAAAGAACGCCGCGATCAGCATCTTGCCCTCAAGCCCGATGTCGAAAATACCGGCGCGTTCAGAAATCAGCCCCGCAAGGCATGCCAACAGCAAAGGGGTGCCCAGGCGGATCGTGGCATCAAGAACTTGGAGGAGTGTGGCAAAATCCATGAGGTCAGGTCCGACTAAAGGCGAGCTTCACCGCGAAGACACAAAAGAGCAGCCCCAGCGTTGCTTCGATTGGGCGGCGGGCGCGGGCATATAGCGCGCGAAAGGGGCCGGACGACAGGGCAAGCGCCCAGGTGGCATGCCCCGTGAACGAGATGACAAAGGCCCCGAGGATGAACAGCACCACAATGCCAAGCGGCGCGTCCCCGACACCGCCAATCGCCGCAATCGCCAGCCAAAAGACCAGCGCCTTGGGATTGGACATTTGCATGGTGAAGCCCAGCAAAAGGGTTTTCAGCGCCGATTGCGGCGCCACATCACGCGCGCTGAGCGGTGGCGGCGAAAGGGCCTTATTGAATGACCCCCAGGCGAGCCACAAAAGATAGGCCGCGCCGATCAACTTGACGATCAACATAAGCCCGGCGATCTGCGCGAATACCGCCGCCAGCCCGACCACCGTCACCGTGGCCAGCACCATGGCCGCGCCGCCGATCCCGACGCAGGTGGTCAATGCCGCCCCGCGGCCCCGCGTGCTGGCAACCCCGAGGATCAACATCACCCCCGGCCCCGGCGACATGACGCCCGTCGCCTGAATGCTCCAGGCCAGCAAAAGTTGGGGAAGGTGTTCAGTCAGCATTGTCACGCATCCTTGCGGCGAAATGCCAGGAACAGACGTTCCAGCGGCATGCGCACCATATTGTCGAGCGCACCGGTGAACAGGATCACCAGGGCCTGAATGACGACGATCAATTCGCGCGGAATGGTTGTCCACAACGCCAATTCCGCCCCGCCCTGATACAGGAACCCGAACAGGATCGCGGCCAGAAACACCCCGAACGGGTGATTGCGCCCCATCAACGCCACGGCAATCCCGATGAACCCCGCGCCTTCGGTGGAATTCAGGATCAGCCGCTCGGCCTCGCCCTGGGTCGTGTTCACCGCCATCAGGCCAGCCAAGCCGCCAGAAATCAGCATCGCCACAACGATGATGCGCGTGGGCGAAATCCCGGCATAGCGCGCGCCGCTTTCGGAATGCCCGAACGCGCGGATTTCATACCCCAATCGTGTCCGCCAGATCAGGAACCAGACCGCCACACAGGCCACCAGCGCCAGAAAGAAACTGACATTGGCAGGCGATCCGCGGAACAGGATCGTGTCAGCGGTGGAAAACATATCGCGAAAGGTGGGCAGATGGGTCGGTTCGGGGAATTTGGCCGTGGCCGGGTCCATCGCGCCGACCGGGCGCAACAAGTTGACGAGCAAGTAGTTGAGAAGCGCGGCCGCGATGAAATTGAACATGATCGTGGTGATCACGATATGACTGCCGCGTTTGGCCTGAAGATAGGCTGGGATCAATGCCCAGAACGCCCCGAACACCGCCGCACCGAGGGCGGATCCAAGGATCGCAAGGCTCCAGTGCGGCCAGGGCACATATAGGCACATCAAGGCAACGCCAAGCCCGCCCAGCATGGCCTGACCTTCGCCACCGATGTTGAACATGCGCGCGTGAAAGGCGATGGAAACCGCAAGCCCGGTAAAGATGAAGTTCGTCGCGTAATACAGCGTATAGCCCCACCCGGCAGACCGCATCAGCGCGCCGTCCACCATCAGCTTGAACGCCGCAATCGGGTTTTCCCCGATACCAAGGATCACCAACGCCGACAGGCCCGCCGCCAACAAAAGAGAGATCAACGGGATCAGGATCACATCCGCCCAGGCCGGCATCTTATCCATTTGAAAGCCCCCCTTGCGAGCCCTGTGCAGGCGCCGCACCTGACGCTTGGGCAATCCCGGCCATCATCAGACCCAATTCGCTCTGGTTGGTTTCAGCAGGATCACGGAACCCCATGATCTGTCCGTCAAACATCACCGCGACCCGATCGGACATCGACATGATCTCGTCCAACTCGACCGACACCAACAGGATCGCGGCCCCCTGATCGCGCAGACGGATGATTTCCTGATGGATGAATTCAATCGCCCCGATGTCCACGCCGCGCGTCGGCTGACCGACCAGCAACAGGTCGGGGCTTTGTTCGATTTCTCGGGCCAGCACGATTTTTTGCTGATTGCCGCCCGAAAAATTGCGCGCGGCCAGTTTCGGATTGGGCGGGCGCACGTCGAACCGCTGCATCTTGGCCGCGGCCTCGGCAATTATCGCGGCATTGTTCATCAATGGGCCGGACCGCCATTTTGGATCCAGATGATAGCCAAAGATCGTGTTTTCCCATGCGGAAAACTCCATGATCAGGCCTTCGCGCTGACGGTCTTCGGGCACATGGGCGATGCCGCGCCGGCGGCGCGACTGGCCATCAGAATGCCGTCCGGTCAGGTCGATGTCCTGCCCGTTGATCCGCACCTTTCCGGTGCCATGCGTGATCCCGCCCAAAATGTGCATCAGATCGGATTGCCCATTCCCCGCAACCCCGGCAAGCCCCAGAATCTCGCCGCGCCGTATGTCAAAGCTGATGCCCTTGATCCGTTCGACTCCGTCATCATCCACGGCCCGCAGGTCCTCAACGGACAACACGACATCGCCGGGCTTGGCGGGCTGTTTGTCCACCCGTAACAACACCTTGCGCCCCACCATCATCTCGGCCAGATGCTCGGGATCGGTCTCGGATGTCTTGACGGTCGCCGTCATCTCTCCGCGGCGCATCACGCTGACCGTGTCGGTGATTTCCATGATTTCGCGCAATTTGTGGGTGATGAGGACAATTGTCTTACCCTCGTTGCGCAGGTTATCCAGAATGCGGAACAGATGATCCGCCTCGGCCGGGGTCAAAACGCCGGTGGGTTCATCAAGGATCAGAATATCGGCCTGACGATACAGCGCCTTAAGGATTTCGACACGCTGCTGATGACCGACGGACAGCTCTTCGATCAGGGCGTCGGGATCGACGTTCAGCTCATATTCGTCGGCCAGCTGTTTCAGGGATTTGCGCGCCTTGGCAAGGGATGGACGCAACAGCGCGCCATCCTCGGCCCCAAGGATCACGTTTTCCAGAACGGTAAAATTTTCGACCAATTTGAAATGCTGGAATACCATCCCGATCCCGGCGGCAATCGCGGCCTGGCTATCGGGGATCTCAGTGTGCTTGCCGTTGATCCAGATTTCGCCCTTATCGGCCTTGTAGAACCCATAAAGGATCGACATCATCGTCGATTTTCCGGCCCCGTTTTCACCGATAATACCGTGGATCGTGCCGGGCATGACACTCAGCGAGATGTCCTTGTTGGCCTGAACCGGGCCAAACGCCTTTGAAATACCTTTGAGTTCGATGGCAGGCACAACGCTCATGCAACCCACACCCGCGCCGCGCAAATCTGCGTGCAACCCATCATATCAACCCCCTAGTCGTGACCGCGATCCCAACGCCAAAGCACCCCGGATCGTCACTGGCCATGCGCCCCCCAAAAGGGGCAGAAGCGGCAGTCGCCCGCCGCTCCGCTTGGTTTCAGCCTTGGGCGATCATTCGACCGGGCAGGCGTTGTCGGACATGTAATCATGAACCGCAACAGCGCCGGTCGCGATGTCCAATGCCGCCTTATAGGTCATCGCAAGCATTTTGTCGCTGACCAGAGGTGCGTTGTTTTCATCCATCGCAAAGCTGATGCCACCGTTGGCAATCCCCATGACGTTGAAACCGGTTTCCAGGTCAGTGCCGGCCGACATTGCCTCGTAAACGGCGTTGTCCACACGTTTCAGCATCGATGTCAGAACCTTGCCGGGGTGCATGTAGTTCTGGTTGCTGTCCACGCCGACCGAAAGGATACCTTCGTCAGCGGCGGTTTGCAGAACACCAACACCCGTGCCACCAGCGGCGGCATAAACCACGTCCGCGCCTTGGGAAATCTGCGCCTTGGTCAATTCCGACCCTTTGACCGGGTCATTCCAAGCGGTGGGTGTCGTGCCGGTCATGTTCTGAATGATCTTGGCGTCCGGGTTCACCGCCTTGACGCCCTGAACATAGCCACAGGCGAATTTGCGGATCAGCGGAATGTCCATGCCACCGATAAAGCCGACTGTGCCGGATTTCGACGCCATCGCCGCCATCATGCCAACCAGATAGGACCCTTCGTGTTCGTTGAACACGACCGACCGCACGTTGGGCTGATCAACCACCATGTCGATGATAGCGAATTTGGTGTCCGGGTAATCGGGCGCCACTTCGGACAACACGTTGCCAAAGGCAAAGCCGGTCATGATCACCGGGTTTGCACCTGCTTCTGCGAACCGGCGCAGGGCCTGTTCACGCTGTGCTTCGGACTGCAGTTCGATTTCGCGGAAGGACCCGCCGGTTTCGTCGGCCCAGCGTTTCGCACCGCTGAATGCCGCTTCGTTGAATGATTTGTCGAATTTTCCGCCCAGATCAAAGATCAGCGCTGGTTCGGCCAATGCGGCACCCGCGCTCAGCGCGATTGCGGCGGCAGCACCGAAGAATTTTGTCATAAGGGTCATGTCTTTCTCCCAGGTTGTGCGGGTTGGCGGGCGATTGCCCGATCCCCTGTTATGCGAACAGATAATTTTTTATCACCCGGACAAGTTAGGACCATGGTGCGAAACGGCGTCAATAGCGAATTCGGTCAGACCAACACGGATCCCTGAATTCGGGCGCAACGTCAGCCCAATGTTTTGCCCATAATAATGGCATCTATGCGCCGTCCGTCCGGCATCCGGTAATATCCGCCGCGCTGCCCGCTTTCCGCCCAACCAGCCCCCCGATACAGCGCGCGTGCCGCGTTGTTGGTGGCGGCGACCTCAAGATACCCGTCATGTCCGCCCCGCGCGGCGGCGGCCGCCTCAAAGGCGTCCAGCAAGGCGCGGCCCCGGCCTTCGCGTCGTGCTTCGGGCACAACCGCAAGGGTCAGCAATTCAGCTTCGCCCGCGATCACCCTGCCCAGGGCAAACCCACCCGCGCTGCTTTCGCAGAAAACTTTGGGATCATTTAGAAATGCGGAAAATTCCGCCACACGCCACGGGCGCGGTGTGGTGAAACAAGCGGCATGCACCGCCGCCATCACCTCAGGCGTCATCGACAATCACCGGGGGGGTGTCGCGTGGTGGCGCGGCATCGGCGGCGCGCACGTACAATGGCGCAGGCGGGGCAATCGCGTCGGCGCCGGTCAGTCGGTTGGCCGCAATCCGCGCAATGGCAGGCGCAGGGTTGTGCGGCGCAGTCAGGCTTTTCGCCCCGATTTCCGCGGCGATGGCCGCGCTGTGCGCCCCGATGCAGGTCGCCTCGCGCCGGCGCATGTGCCGTGGCACCGAATTATAGGAAATCACTTCGGCCGCGCTTTGGGTCATGTCATCCAGCAATTGCACATATACATTGCCTCGTGGCGCCGCGATGCTGGCCAGGACCTGACCGGATCGCCCTTCGGCCAGCGCCTCGAACCCGGACACTCCAATCGCTGGCCGCCCGAGCGACAGAGCCAACCCCCGCGCCAATGCCACGGAAATTCGAATGCCGGTGAAATTGCCCGGCCCGACACCGGTGGCGACCGCATCCAGATCACCCCAGGTTTTGCCAGCCTCCTCCAGCACGTCTTCGAGCATGGGGACAAGGCGTTCCGCCTGACCGCGCCCCATTTCCTCGTACCGTTCAACCAGAATTTCGCCGCCGGACAGCAGGGCCGCCGCGCAATGCGCAGCCGAGGTATCAAAGGCCAGAACAAGCGTCACGTGTCACACCCCGTTCAACATTGCCCGGCCAGAGCCATCGGCACGCGGCAAATCATCCTGGATATGAAGCCAGGGCAAACGCGCATCTTCATAACTGTGGGTTTGCGGGGCCAATTCCGCAGCCTGATCAATGATCCCGACGGGCACATAAACCTGGTCCGGCAAATAATCGAACGTGCAGGCCAAAGGCGATCCGCAATCCGCGCAATTCCATCGCCGCACCCCCGGCGAAACCGATGATCCGACCCCGAGATCGGGCACAGAGCGCACCGCGTCCGGCGTGACAGCGGCAAAAGCCGCGACTGGTGCTCCGGTCCAGCGGCGGCAATCAATGCAGTGGCAATAGGCAACGGCCAAGGGGTGCCCTGAAATGCGCAGCGACATTCGCCCGCAATAACACCGTCCGGTCAATCCGCCAGACGTCGTGTCAGACAGCAACCGGGCGCACCTCGGTCACTTCGGGGATGTAATGACGCAGCAGGTTTTCGATGCCCATTTTCAGAGTCAGGGTCGAAGACGGACACCCGGCGCAGGCACCCTGCATGTGCAGGTAAACGACGCCGCGATCAAAGCCGTGGAACGTGATATCGCCGCCATCCTGCGCCACTGCGGGGCGCACGCGCGTGTCCAGCAATTCCTTGATCTGGCCCACGATTTCACCGTCTTCGCCGCTGTGTTCGGCATGCCCTGATGCGGCCACGCCATCCGCCGCCATGACCGGATCGCCCGATTGGAAATGTTCCATGATCGCGCCAAGGATCGCGGGTTTGATGTGATCCCATTCCACCGCGTCCGTCTTGGTCACCGTCACGAAATCGGTGCCAAAGAACACGCCCGACACGCCGTTCACCGCAAAGACGCGTTGCGCAAGGGGGGATCCGCCTGCGGCCTCGGCTGCCGGGAAATCGGCTGTTCCGGCCTCAAGCACGGATTGGCCCGGCATGAATTTCAACGTTGCCGGATTTGGGGTGGATTCGGTCTGAATGAACATCGGCAGGGATCCTTATCACATTGCTCAGATATGCGCCTGCGCCCCGGCATTGTCAATGTTTGGAACCATTCTAAACCGGCGCGGCGCGCAGCCGGTGACGCAGATACTTGGTGGCGGAACGGTAATGGCTGGGCCCAGAGGCTTCGGCCCAACGCCCGGTCGTCCAGGCATTCCCGCCACCCTTCATCGCATCGCCATAAAGCTGGGCATCGTCCAGCGAACCGATCAACCGCATCAGAGCATCGTGATTGTCACCCAAAAGGCCGCGCGCCGCATCCCAACCCATGCCCGCCTGCCGGGCACGCAAGTCGGCGTTATAACGAACCAGATCGTTCCATTTGTATCCCGGCGCGGGTATCGCAACCGGCACGCCATCCTCGCCATCCCGATACCAGCCAAGGAACAGCCCGATCCAATGGGCGCGGTGGCCGACAATGTCCTTGGGGCTGATTCCGTCACCGTCGGGTTGCAGGCGCAATGCTTCGGGAAAATCATCCAACAGCTTGGAAAAATTGTCGAATTCCTTGCGCGACACGGCGATTAGCTCGGGCTTGGATTTGGCAGGCATACTCGGTCTCCCCACCATTTATGATGACAGGAATGTCGCGCGCACGCCTTGATGATGATCAAGACACCAAAGCCGCCAAACCTAGGTGATCGCCTCAAGGCGTTCCTTGGACAAATCGCCGGGCACAATGGTGATGGGCACAGGCAAGGCGCCCGCGCTCTTGCTCAGTTGGTTGACCAGCGGACCGGGTCCGGATTTATCGGTTCCCGCGCCAAGCACTAGAACACCTATTTCCGTATCATTCCGAATCTGCGCCAGAATCTCTGGCACTGCTTCGCCTTCGCGGATGATCAGTTCGGGGTCAACGCCCTGCTTGTCCCGCATCCATTTCGCGAACACCTCGAAATGCGCGACGATCCGTTCCCGCGCCTCTTCGCGCATGATGTCACCAACACCGATCCAATGGCTGAATTCTTCGGGTGGGATGATCGACAGGATCGCGACGCCACCCCCGGTCCTGGCCGCCCGCATGGCGGCGAACCGCATTGCATTCAGGCATTCGCGGCTATCATCCAGAATGACAAGAAACTTGCGCATGGCTGTGCTCTCCCTCGGCGTGATGATGGCGGATGGTTGCTGGCACGTCTATGGGCATTTGTGACCGCCGCGCGGCAACACATCCCCGGTTCATACGTCACAGGCCATGCGGGTCGATCGTCGAAAACCGAACACATGGCGCAAGGGGCCAATATCGCTTGTCGCCTCAGCCACAAAACCCTGCCGTTCATACAAGGCCCGCGCCCTTGTGTTGTCTTCTATCACATCCAACCGCACCCGGTTGCACCCCTGGGCAATGGCATGCGCCTTGACCGCGGACAGCAATGCGGTTCCCACCCCCTGCCCGCGCGCGGATTGGTCAACCATGATGCCGTCCATCAACAGATATCCCGGCGTGACCGGCCGTTCGATCAGCGACAGAGGCACAGCGCGCCAACACGCCCCGACCCAGCCATATATCGCCGCCAGATCGCCAAGCCCGCCACCGATAAACGCGCCGGTTTCGGTTTTGAACCCCGCGACGCCCAATACGCCCCCCGATGGCGCAACGGCACAGATGGCATGGGACGGATCAGCGACCCGCGCCAGAAATTCCCGTGCGCGCTGTTCTGGCCCCATAAGAGCGGTCAATTTGCCCTGAAACGCCTGCCAGAACAACGCCGCCACGACATCACGCTGATCTGGCGGAAATCCCGGTTCCAGGGAAAATTGCTGCGTCATGATACCCGCGCCTATGTCAGTTACGGCCCACATCAGCGCCTGATCGCCCGGTGATGTCAAACGGGTGATCGCGGGTGGGGACGGGCCGCCAAATGGCACCAACCCCGCGTGGCCCACAAGCCAAGAGTATTGACCAAGCCCCCGCTTCCACGCTACCGCCACACGGCGCGGAGGGCCGGATGGCCGCGGGCGGTTCGCCGACCGAGGAAAGTCCGGACTCCACAAGGCAACGGTGCCGGGTAACGCCCGGCGGGGGCAACCCCAGGGAAAGCGCCACAGAGAACAGACCGCCATGCCCCGGCATGGTCAGGGTGAAACGGTGCGGTAAGAGCGCACCGCGGGACGGGCAACCGGACCGGCACGGCAAGCCCCACCGGGAGCAATGCCGAATAGGGATCGCACGCGGATCGGTCGCGCCTTCTTCGGGAGGTGGCGATACCACCGCAGGCCGCCTTGGCCCCGCGATCCGGGTTGGCAGCTAGAGGCGCGTCGGTAACGGCGGGTCAAGAGGAATGGTCATCGAACCGGTCCCGGCAACGGGCCGGGGAACAAAATCCGGCTTATAGGCCCTCCGCGCATTTTCTGATCTGTCTTTTTGGGGCGCTGACCAAACCGATTGCCAGCAAACCCGGCCTTTGGTGGCGGGCCAGGACACAGTGTCAAAAGCACACAGGACGCAGTGTCAAAAGCACAATGGTCCTGACTGTCGGTGCAAGCTGCGATATACCCTGCCGAAACAGGGGAAACCGGCTGCAGGATCAAGCGCCCCGTGCCCTGCCGGACAGTTTCAAACGAACCATCGGGCCAGATCATCGCGGGGCACCGCCGTTAAACCGACACCTCGGCCATCAGCGCGTCCTTTGTGATTTCACCTTTGGCGCCGGATGCTGTAACGGCCCCGCGTTTCATCACGTAGAACCGGTCGGCAAGCGCATAGGCGAATTCGAAATATTGTTCGACCAGCACAATGGCCATGTCGCCCTTGTCACGCAGGTATTCGATGACGCGGCCAATCTGTTGAATGATGTTGGGCTGAATGCCTTCGGTCGGTTCATCCAGCAACAACAGCTTGGGCTTGGTCAGCATTGCGCGGGCGATGGCCAATTGTTGCTGCTGACCGCCGGACAGATCGCCACCGCGACGGGCCAGAAATTCCTTTAGGATCGGAAACAACTCGTACACTTCGTCCGGGATCACATGTTCGGATTTTGGCAGGCAGGCAAAGGCTGTTTCAAGGTTTTCCTTGACCGTCAAAAGCGGAAATATCATGCGCCCCTGTGGCACATATCCGATGCCGGACCGGGCCAGTGAATGCGCCGGCATGCGGCCCATATCCTGTCCATCCAGCATGACCTGCCCGCCGGACCGGACATGGGTGCCCGATATCGCCTTGAGAAGCGATGTTTTCCCCACGCCGTTGGTGCCCATGATGCAGGTGACTTCGCCTTTCGCCGCCTCAAGGTCGATGCCATTCAGGATTTGGCTTTGGCCATAATGCAAAGTCAGGCCTTCGGTTTTCAGCATGACACAATGCCCCCCGAACATGGGTTTGCAACATCGCCACCCAAACGCGGCCCCGCGCACATGTCAGCGTCCCAGATAGACATCAATCACCTCCTTGTTGCCGGTGACGTGATCCAGCGATCCTTCGGCCAGCACCGATCCTTCGTGCAGGACGGTCACCTTGCACCCAAGCCGGCGGACGAATTCCATGTCATGTTCGACAACCACAACCGCGCGGGTCTTGGCCGCCTCCTTGAGCAGATCGGTGGTGTGTTCGCGTTCTGCCAGTGTCATTCCGGCGGCGGGTTCGTCCACCAGCAAGAGGCGCGGTTCCTGCGCCAGCAACATGCCGATTTCCAACCATTGTTTCTGGCCATGGCTCAACTCTCCGGACTTGCGGCGCAATTCGTCGGACAACCCGATTTCCGAGGCCAGTTCTTCGACCCGCGCGTTGTCCTTAAAGCCGGGACGCCAAAACAGCACCGGCACCGGGGCGCGTGCGTTGCGCACTGCCATCATCAGATTGTCGAATACGCTTTGATCTTCGAACACCGTGGGGCGCTGAAACTTGCGGCCAACCCCGGCCTGGGCGATGCGTGCTTCGGACATCTTGAGCAGATTTTGCGATTTTTCACCCCAGATCACCCGGCCTTCATCCGGGCGGGTCTTGCCGGTGACAATGTCCATAAAGGTGGTTTTCCCGGCCCCGTTCGGACCAATGATCGCGCGCAGCTCCGCTTCGCCAATCTGAAAGGACAGATTGTTGATGGCACGAAAGCCGTCAAAAGTGACCGAAACGCCCGAAACTTCCAGAAGGTTGCTCATTCCCGGCCCTCCGCTTCGCGCAGGCTGCCCTTGTCAGGTCCATAGGCCGCACCGTGGCGGTTGGGGGCGATCCGCCCTGAAATCATGTCGAACAATCCGCCGATGCCTTTTGGCGCGAAAAGAGTGACCAGAACAAAAGACAGGCCCAGCAGGACAAGCCACCAATCGACCCAGTCGATCGTGTAAAATCCCAGTGGGATTGACGGCACCTGACCGCCGGTGAACCACGTGGACACAAGCGAGACAAGAGCGGCACCGATGACCGCCCCGTAAAGCCGCCCCCGCCCGCCAATCGCCACCCAGACCGCAAGGTAGATCGACGCGATTGGCGCGACTTCTCCGGGGTTGATGATCCCGGCCTGTGGGTAATAAAGCGCACCGGCCACGGCCGCGATGATGGCGGTGAGGGTGAAGACGAACAGCTTGTATCCTTCGACCGAATAGCCAAGGAACCGCACGCGGGCCTCATCATCGCGGATGCCGCGGATGACCGAGCCGAACTTGCCCGACACGACCCAAGCGGCCAGGACATAGCCAAGCCCAAGGGCCAGTGCGGAAGCCCACAGGAACCAGATCGAAACGTAATCCTGAGACGCGGTGACACCGGGCAGGTTTTGCAGGCCCGACAGTCCATTGTTGCCGCGCAGCCCGCTTTCGTTCTGAAAAAGGTAAAGCGACAGCGCCAGCGTCATCGCCTGGGTCAGGATCGACAGGTAAACGCCCGTGACCCGGCTGCGGAACGCCAACCAGCCGAACACAAATGCCAATAGGCCCGGGATCAGCACCACAAGGGCCATCTGCGCCCAGAACGAATGGGCAAACATCCAGATCGCCGGAAAATCCGAGGAACCGACAACGCCGAAAATCTGGGTGCCGATGGCATCGCGTACCTCATCCGGGGTTGGAGGGATGGCGGCATTGGCAAGGCTATCCGCAACGATCAGCCCGGTGCGCGCATACATCAGCCACATCCCGACCATGTAGCCGCCCAGCCCGAAAAAGGCGAAATGACCAAGCGAGAGAATGCCGCAATAGCCCCAGACAAGGTCCATCGCGATGGCCACCAGGCACAGGCACAGGGTTTTGCCCAGCGTCTTGACGAAGGACGTCGATATGAAAGCGGTGCCGTAAGCGTGACTGAGGAGGGTGACGACGAGAGTGAACGCCGCAAGTGCTGCGAGAAAGATCAGGATGGATGGATTGCGCAGTATGAAGCTGTTTTTCATGCGTCGCGCTCCTTTCTTGGGGGGATGGGGGCGCTGCCCCCGTCGCGGCTTTGCCGCGCCTCCCCCGAAGTATTTTTGGAAAGATGAACCAGGGGCGCGGGGCGCGAGACCTTGGCATGTGCCATCGTTCGGGGCCGTGTTTGCGGGGCGCCATTCGAATGGATCAGGCGCAGGGGCCGGCGATTTGCGTTGGCGATTTGGGTAAGGGGCGCGAACATCATGGCATTAATCCCCTGCGGCCCGGCCCTTGAGCGCGATGATGCCGCGCGGGCGGAATTGGATGAAGATGATTATGAAGACGATCATATAGGTTTGCGCCGCCAGCGTGTTGGACGGGTTCAACCATTCGATGCCTTTTTGCAGGAAGCCGATCATCGACGCGCCCAAAAGCGTGCCCCAGATATTTCCGACGCCGCCGACCACGACCGTCATGAAGCTTTGAACGATATAATCCGCGCCGAGTTCCGAGGTGACCTTGGCATATAGTCCGATGGCGACCCCCGCGATCCCCGCGATCCCGGAGCCAAGACCGAAAGTCAGCATGTTCACACGGTCAGGATTGATGCCCATGGAGGCGGCCATTTTGGGGTTTTGCGTGACCGCACGCGTTTCCAGACCAAGGCGCGTTTTCTTCATCAGGAACAGGAAGAAACCAAGAAAGGCGAGCGCCAGGACAAAGATCGCGATCCGGATATACGAGATGGCGACGACATCATTGAACACCAGCGCCCCATCAAGCCAGCCGGGCGACGTCAGCGGGCGGGCCTGGGTTCCAAAGATGTTCTTGGCAATTTGTTGCAGCGCGATGGATATGCCGAACGTCGCCAAAAGTGTTTCCAGCGGGCGCGAATAGAGCCAGCGGATCACCAGCCGTTCCATGGCGACCCCGGCCGCAAAGGTCACCGCAAAGGCACAGGGGATCGCGACGATCAGCGACAAGGTGTAATCAGGGATGATCTGTTGGACCACATAGCCTGTGTAGGCCCCCATCATGATGAATTCGCCATGCGCCATGTTGATGACACCCATCACGCCGAATGTGATCGCCAGACCGATCGCGGCAAGGAAATAGATCGACGCCAGCGACAATGCGTCCAGCCCAAGATCAATCCCCTGATGCAGCGCAACCTTGCGTTCGATCGAGCGCAGAACCACGTTCGCCGCCTCAGTCACGGCGCGGGCGGGTTCGGCATAGGTTTCGTAAAACACATGGGCATCCAAGGCCGCTGTCACCTCATCCGCAGTGGCCGCTGCGGGGGCAAGGCCGGAG
This sequence comes from Pseudooceanicola sp., assembly GCA_050633485.1. Taxonomy (GTDB): domain Bacteria; phylum Pseudomonadota; class Alphaproteobacteria; order Rhodobacterales; family Rhodobacteraceae; genus Pseudooceanicola. Next base: position 6,540 of record JBOEGP010000002.1, on the reverse strand, counting down.
GCCACAAGGGCCGCATAGGCACGATCGCGCGCCGCGATCTGGTTGAGCGATGCGACGGGCACATCACCGACCTTGTCCCCGTCAATATTGGCGATCAATGCCGCGCGCTGATCATCCAGCGTCAGGCGGGGCGCGGCCAGTTTGGCAGAGATCAACAGATCATAGGCCTGATCCGGTGCAAGGTCGCCCGAGCCGACCCGCAAAATCCGCGCAATGTTCAGGCCTTCGGGCGGGGTGTCCCCTGCGCTGGCCTGGCGTTTGGTGGCAAGGATCGGGTTCAGGCTGGCCCGGACATCGACGCCCAGATCGCCGCGAAAATGTTCGATGGCCGCGATCCGCTCGGCGTCGCTGTCGCCAAAGGAAATCGTCAACAGCCGTTCCAGTCGTTCCTTGCGAAGTTTGAGGGTCGCGTCGGACTCGGCCGCGATGCTGTCGCGAAGAACCGGCAGGTGATCGGCATTGCCATTGCGTGACAGCGCATCCAACGCATCGGCGCGTTTGGCCGGGTCCGGATCGTTGAGCTGAAACTTGACCAGCGCCGAGGCGATCAAGGCCCGGATCCCGGAATTCGGTTTGATCTGTTTGAGGTCGCCCTTGGCCGCATCGCCAACCGCTGTCTGAGTGTCGAAATCGAACAGGCGAAACGTCTTGCTGTCCAGTTTCTCCGTGTAAAAGAAGAGCCCGTCGGATTTGCGCGCATACATTTCACGCGCGCCCCATTTTTCCAGAACCAATGCGGCCGTCGGCAGGTCGGAATCGCGCAGGGCGTCGATCGCGGGTTGAATGGTCCGGCGTGATGATTTCACGATCACATCTCGGTGCTTTTGCAGCAAATCCTGAGTGGCGGATTGCGCCAGCGCCGGAGCGTTCCACGCCATCATCAGGGCGAAGAAAAGCAGTGCCGCGCGAAGAATGCGGTTCATGAGAGGGCCTGCCCGATCTTGAATGTGAATTGGTCGTAGGATGGGACCGGCAAGGCATTTGCCCCGCCGGTCCGGTGGCACATCGAAATCAGTAGTTCGATTTCAGCTGCACACAGGAACTGGTTTCGGAATTGTACATCCCGCATTCCTTGTCTTTCCAATCCGACATCAAAGGCGCGGATTCAGGCAGGTAATCTGTCCATGCATCGCCTGGAACCGGGTCGGTCGCCGAGATGATGTCGAATTGTCCATCGTCAAGGATTTCACCGATCAGAACCGGCTTGGACAGGTGGTGGTTGGTGCCCATCACGGCTGTGCCGCCTGTCAGGTTCGGATATTCCTGGCCCCACATGGCTGTGCGCACGGCGTCAACATCGGTTGTGCCTGCCTGTTCGACCGCGTTCACCCACATGTTGAAACCGATGAAATGCGCTTCCATTGGGTCATTGGTCACACGCTCTTCGCCTGCGAATGCTTTCCATTGTTTGATGAAGGCGGTGTTGGCATCCGATTCAGCCGACTGGAAATAGTTCCAGGCCGCCAGGTGGCCAACAAGGTTCGATGTGTCCAGGCCCGAAAGCTCTTCTTCACCGACCGAGAATGCGACGACGGGAATGTCATCCGCGCTGACGCCCGCAGCGGCCAATTCCTTGTAGAAACCGATGTTCGCGTCACCGTTGATGGTGGACACAACGCCAACTTTTTTGCCGTCAGCGCCCAGTGCGACAACGTCCGCGACGATTTTCGACCAGTCCGAATGACCAAACGGCGTGTAGTTCACAAAGATGTCGTCAGCCGCGATGCCTTTGCCCTTGAGATAGCTTTCAAGGATGTTGTTCGTGGTGCGCGGATAGACATAGTCGGTGCCAAGCAGGGCGAATTTTTCGACGCCAAGCTCTTCGAGGTAATAGTCAACCGCAGGGATCGCCTGCTGGTTCGGAGCAGCACCGGTGTAGAACACGTTTTTCGAGCTTTCTTCGCCCTCGTATTGAACCGGATAGAACAGCAGGCCGTTCAGTTCTTCGATCACTGGCAGAACCGATTTCCGGCTGACCGATGTCCAGCAACCGAACATCACGTCCACTTCGGAAACTGTCAGCAATTCGCGTGCTTTTTCAGCGAACAGCGGCCAATCCGAAGCAGGGTCCACGACCACGGCTTCCAGTTGCTTGCCCAGAACACCACCTTTTTTGTTCTGCTCTTCGATGAGCATCAGCATGGTGTCTTTCAAGGTGGTTTCAGAAATCGCCATCGTGCCGGACAGCGAATGCAAAACGCCGACCTTGATGGTGTCAGCGGCAAATGCAGCGGTGCTGATCATCAGCGACCCGGCAGCAGCGCCCAGCATGGTTTTCAGAAAATGCGACATGGTGGTGAGGTATCCCTTATGGAGCGTCACCCCACGAGTACAAGTCTCGCTGCCGGTTGAATCCAGCAGCCTCCCCCTATACATCCCCAGGCGACGTCTTGTTGCGTCAGTGCGGTGGTGAGCGACCGGCAAAATAGCTTGCCACCGCAATCGTTAAGTCGCGCCATCGTGGCGCAGGGACATACAGAGCGGCTTTGCATCCTTAGGGAAATCAGACGAACGGATCGCGCCCGGTTGATGGCGGCCCGCCCGGCAAAAATGCCCACTTTTCGGGCAAAATAATTACGTGTGCCAAAAATTAGTGCAAAGGTATTAACCGTCAGGTGTTCAACTGACGCCAAAAGAGGCGTCTGTCGCATTTGTTTGAGTCGCCAAAGACAGGAATCGGCGCGGTGAATCGGTGGCGGCCATTGATGAAATATTCAATTTTCAGCTTGGGTTGCCGCCATCATTCACCTGAATGAACAGAGTCAGGGGGGCGCATTGCCACCGAGCCTGCATCATGCTTCAGGCGTCAAGCTTCAGGCTGCCGTCCCCCACGACCCGATGATCAATCGTCCGATTGGGCTTCGATCCCGAAATCCGGCAGCGCGTCAAAGGCATCACGCAATGCGCCGCCCCACCGGTTGGAAATGAGTTCGAAATAAGCATCGCCCGCTTCGACCCGCCCCATCCGCCCATTGGCAAAGGTGTCGGATTTATAAATATGCCAATCCAGGGGCAGCGCGACAGACAGGTTGGCCTTGATCGTGCTGTCGAATGACACCAGCAACAGCTTGATCGCCGCCTCAAAGCTCATCTTGGGATCATAGGCGCGCAGCAGGATCGGGCGGCCATACTTTGTTTCACCTATCTGAAAGAACGGGGTGTCCTTGCTCGCCTCGATGAAATTGCCTTCGGGATAGATCAGGAAAAGCCGGGGTTCGCCGCCCCGGACCTGACCGCCAAGGATAAGCGTGGCGCCAAAGGCGCTGTCGGCGCGCTGACCTTCGTCAGCATGTTCCCTGATCACCTCACGCAGTGTTTCCCCGACCAGCTGGGCAACCCGAAACATCGATTCACACTGAAAAATACCCGGCGAACGGTCGGACGGGTGCTTTGATCGTTCCTGCAACAGGCTGACAAGCGCCTGCGTTGTCGCCAGATTGCCGGACGTCATCAACGTTATGGACCGGTCACCGGGCACCTCAAAAGTGACCATTTTCTGGAAAGTGGATATGTTATCGACACCGGAATTGGTCCGCGTGTCAGACATAAAAACGATGCCTCGGTCCAACTGAACACCAACGCAATATGTCACCTGAATGGCTCCTTTGAAGGTCGCACATGATCGTGCGACATGCTGCCAACCCTTTCTATTGCTGAACCTGTAAGGAAACGCAAAGCTCTTCTTCGCCGGTGCCGTGACGTAGCCCGTGAACCGGGGCAGCATCGGAATAATCCCGCCCCACGGCGACCCTGACATACCTGTCATCGGGCGAAATCGCGTTCGACACATCAAACCCGACCCACCCCAAATCATCCAGCCAAACCTCGCACCAGGCGTGGCTTGCATCCTGATCCGTGACGCCATCCATCATCAGATACCCCGAAACATAACGTGCCGGCCGGCCCAGATGCCGCACCGTGGCAATCAACACATGCGCGTGGTCCTGACACACGCCCATGCCCAGCGACATGGATTCTTCGGCTGTCGTTTGCGGGGTCGTTGACCCAACGGTGTAGGTCACGCTGTCCGCGATCGCCACGCTCAGGTCATGCATTGCCTTAAGTTGGTCGGTTTGAAACGGCTTTTCAAAGTCGCGGGCCAACTTGCGCACCTGTGCCCCGGCTGTTGTCACGGATGTGGATTGTCGAAACAACCAAAGTGGCGCGAACCCCAATCCGGGGCCAACCACACCTGAACGGTCTTCGACCTCGACCTCGCCTTCGCTGTGGATTTCCAGATGATCAACGCCTTCGGTCATGACCAGATCGACGTGATTGCGGAATGCGTCATCAAAGCTGAGCTGATGCGAGCCCCCGGTGATCGTCGATTGCCACGACAGCACTTTCTGCCCCGCCCCGTCGCGCGGGGTCAGGCGGATTTGCTGAAGCGCATAATGCACCGGCTCATCGTAACGATAGACCGTTTTGTGCGAAATCTTAAGCCGCATGGCCAAATCCTTTGTTATCCGTAAAAGCGGAAATCTTCCTGAATCTGGGCCGCAAGCCGCGTGGTGTCATGAATGCTTCCCTCAAGAAACTCATGAAGCCCTTGATCGAACACCGTTTCAATGTCGCGATTGTCCAGCTTGGCAAAGATGTCCTGCGCCATATCCAGACACGGCAGCCCCCCGACATGCTGTTGCGCAAGATACCCAAGGTTTCCGACGATCTTGGAATAACAAAAGGCCAGGGATCGCGGCATTCGCCGATCCAGGATCAGGAAACTTGCGATGGTCTTGGGCGTCGTTTCCGCCTCGTTCAGCCACCGGTACGACCGGAAGGCGCTGACAGACCGCAAAATGGTTTCCCATTGGGCATTGTCCATCGACGATCCCACAAAGGCAGCCGAAGGCAGAAGGACATAGTATTTCACATCCAGAATGCGCGCCGTGTTGTCAGCCCGTTCCACAAATGTGCCGATACGCGCGAAATCAAAGATTTCATTGCGCAGCATGGTGCCATGTAGCGCGCCGCGCACCAGGCTGGAATGCTGGCGCACACCGGCCAGAACATCTGCCAGATTCTTGACCGACACCTGCCGGCTCAGCGCGTCTTTCATCGTCATCCAGGTTTCGTTCGTCGCCTCCCAGACCTCAGAACTCAGGGCGGTGCGCACCATCCGTGCATTGGACCGCGCCGCATCAATAACGGACATCACCGATGACGGATTATCCTTGTCGCGCAAAAGGAAATTGGTCACATGCGCCTGATCAAAGGTGTCATATTTTTCAAGGTACTGATCGCGCACCCCGGCTGTGGAAACGATGCTTTCCCATTCCGATTCCGCGCTGTCGGACCCGGTCAAAGCGATGCGAAATCCGGTATCCAGCAAACGCGCGGTATTTTCGCTGCGCTCAAGATAACGGAACATCCAGAAAAGACCGCCTGCTGTACGTCCCAACATGGTCTAATCCCCCAAAACCCAGGTGTCTTTGGTCCCGCCGCCCTGGCTGGAATTCACCACCAATGATCCTTCTTTCAGGGCCACACGTGTCAGACCACCGGCGGTGATATGCACGGACTTGGGGCTGACCAGAACAAAGGGGCGCAGATCCACATGGCGCGGCGCCAGACCGGACTTTGTCATGATCGGCACCGTGGACAAGGCCAGCGTCGGCTGGGCGATATAATTGCCGGGCTTGGCGCGCAGTTTGGCCTCGAACGCGGCCAACTCTTTCTTCGACGCCGCAGGGCCGACCAACATGCCGTATCCACCTGACCCGTGCACTTCCTTGACCACAAGTTCCGGCAAGTGATCCAGAACATAGGCAAGGCTTTCGGCCTCGGAACAGCGCCATGTCGGCACATTCTTAAGGATCGCTTTTTCGCCGGTATAAAACTGAACGATGTCGGGCATGTAAGAATACAGCGCCTTGTCATCCGCAATTCCGGTTCCCGGCGCATTGGCAATGGTGATGTTGCCCGCGCGGTAAACATCCATGATCCCCGGCACCCCCAAAAGGCTGTCGGGATTGAAATTCAGCGGATCAAGATAGTCGTCATCGACCCGGCGATAAATCACATCAATTGGCTTGAACCCGCGGATCGTGCGCATGGCGACACGGCCATCGACGATCTTAAGGTCACGCGCCTCGACCAGTTCGGCCCCCATTTGATCGGCCAGAAAGCTGTGTTCAAAGAACGCTGAATTGTGAATTCCTGGTGTCAGAACCGCTAGGCAGGGCGTGTTGCCCGCATATCCGGGTGGCGCGCTTTCACGTAGCGATCGGCGCAATTGCATCGGATACCCTGAAACCGGTTTCACCCGCATCCTGCTGAACAATTCCGGAAACATCTGAAGCATGGTTTCACGGTTTTCCAGCATATAGCTGACACCGGACGGGGTGCGGCAATTGTCCTCAAGCACATAGAATTCATTTTCGCCAGTTCGCACCAGATCCGTGCCGACAATATGCGTATAGACCCCACCGGGTGGGGACACACCGATCATTTGGGGCAGAAACGCCTCGTTCCCGGCGATGATGGATTCAGGGATGCGCCCCGCCCGAATGATTTCCTGACGGTGATAGATGTCGGCCA
>JBOEGP010000001.1:65477-65918 GCA_050633485.1 Pseudooceanicola sp. | reverse complement strand
GGGCGCCGGGGCATTGGTTTTTGCCGCCGAAACCCTGTCTGACGAACGGTTGCGCGACCTGATCGCCCTGACCTCCAACCCGGTGTTGGCCATCACCGCACGCCGGGCCGCGACGCTTAAGGCGCGTGCATATGACGGGGATTTGGCGCGGATCGTATTGCCGCGTGATGTTACGCTTGGATGGATCAACGCGGTCGCGGACCCTGCCGATGATCTAAAGTCACCGATGAAGGGGCCGCTTCTGGCGGAACGTGACGGGGCGGCGCATCTGCACCGGCTGGCGTTGAAAATTGCCAAGACCGCGCGGATTCTACCCGCGGCGGTTGTTGTGCCGTTGGACGACCCGTCGGGATTCGCAAGGGCGCACAGCCTAAGCCTGGTCCATGCCGTGCGCGCGGCCGCCGTCGTCGATGAGATGAGCCCGCTGCACCCAATCGCCGC
>JBOEGP010000001.1:0-65384 GCA_050633485.1 Pseudooceanicola sp. | reverse complement strand
GCGATTGCGGCCCGCAATTGCGTGGCGCCCTGGCACAGATGGGGGCCGAAGGCGCAGGGGTGCTTTTGTACCTGAACCAGGAAGGGCGCGGCATTGGGCTGGCCAACAAGATGCGGGCCTATTCGCTTCAGGATCAGGGGTTCGACACGGTCGAAGCGAACCACAGGCTGGGGTTTGAAGACGACGAAAGGGATTTCCGCCTGGGGGCCGAGATTTTGAAACGCATGGGCTTTCATTCGGTCCGGTTGCTGACAAACAACCCCGCCAAGATCGCGATGATGGAAAAAACCGGAATCACCGTGACAGAACGGGTGCCGTTGAAAGTAGGCGAAAACACCCATAATCGTGCCTACCTGGCGACCAAGGCCAGGAAATCCGGGCATTTGCTGTGACGCCAGACGACATGGTCCTGACCCGAACGGGGCTGCGTTGGCGGGGGCGGCGGTTTCCTTGCGTTATTGGGCGCGGCGGTATCCGTGCCGACAAAGCCGAAGGCGACGGTGCTACACCGGTTGGCGCGCATCGAATAGTCGGCATGTTGTATCGCGCCGATCGTATGGCCCGACCTGCCGCCTGGGCTGACCCGATCGGCCCGCGCGATCTGTGGTGCGATGCACCCAAGGACGCCGCGTATAATCACCTTGTCACCGCGCCCTTTGCACATAGCCACGAAAGTCTGCGCCGCGGCGACCCGCTTTACGACATCGTGCTGATCACTGACTGGAACTGGCCGGTGGCAAGACCCGGTCGTGGGTCAGCGATTTTCCTTCACCGATGGCGGCGCGCCGGGTTTCCGACCGAAGGCTGCATCGCCTTTCGCCCGGATCATTTGCGCTGGATTTCGAATAGGGTTGCGCCGGGCACCCGCATTCTTGTGCGCAGCTAAACACTGCCGCAGGCATGCATATTGGCACCCGCCAAACCGGTGGCGTCAGGCGCGATCCCCGAATATCGCGGACCCGACCCGCACATGGGTGGCCCCCAGCCGGATCGCTTTTTCGAAATCGCCTGACATGCCCATGGACAGGCCATCCAACCCATTGCGCGCCGCGATCTTAGCCAAAAGCGCAAAGTGCAATGATGCTTCTTCCTCTGCCGGTGGAATGCACATCAGACCCACAATGGGCAGGTCCAGCGCGCGGCAATCGGCAACAAAAGCGTCGGCATCGGCTGGCAAAACCCCGGCTTTTTGCGGTTCTTCGCCGGTGTTCACCTGAATGAACAGATCCGGGCAGGCGCCCGTTTCTTGGGCCAACCGGGCCAGGGTGGTGGCCAGTTTGGGCCGATCAAGGGAATGGATGGCATCCGCCAAATCCATCGCCTGACGGGCCTTGTTGGTCTGCAGCGGTCCAATGATGTGCAATTTGATCCCGTCATACGTATCGCGAAATCCTGGCCATTTTCCCGCAGCCTCTTGCACCCGGTTTTCACCGAACACGCGGTGACCTTCGCGCAGCACGTCTTCGACCCGTTCATCCGGTTGCATCTTTGACACCGCGATCAATGTCGTTGATCCAGGCGCACGATCCGCAGCAGATTCGGCCTTGGCGATGCGTGCATTTATCTCGGAAAGGGACATGGGTTTCCTCTTCGGTTTTCGCGCCGACAGAACACCAGAACGCCAGCGTTGGAAAGCCCGGCTAGGGAATGCGCGGCAATGGGTCCGTGCCGTTCAGCGGTGCCGTATCACCCGTGGAAATCGTGAAACGCGGTGCGACGTCGGGGTCGGCACCGGCCATTCGTTTGGTCATTCGAAGCTGCACGCCAAGGGTGATGCCGCTGTCAGTGACAGTCGATATCCGGGAATCGATGCGCAATAGCCCATAGGGGTCCGCCTGATCCACCTTGCCGCCCTGATACGTCACGCCAAATCGCGCATCGCCCGAGAACGAAAGGGACGGGTCCGCCAACGCCGAAGATGACGTTGCAGTGAGGACCAGCAATATGAGTGAACGCATGAGACATCACTTTGGGTTTTGGAATCGTGAAGTCAGGATGCGTGGATTGCCTATGGCCCGCAAGGGCGCGTCGAAAGGCCGGCCATATCGTGCCACGGGCCTGTGCAAACAGATTCATGAGGCGGGCAAAGAAAAAGGGCAGGCCGATTGGCCTGCCCTTCTGGGTCGTCCCATCTGATCAAGATCAGAATGTGAAGAATACACCCAAATCGCCACGCATGGTGCCGTGTGTCGAAGCAACACCGCCGCGGATCGAAGCGCCGCCACCGAGGCCGTGCTTGAAGCCAACGCCGTATGCCATTTCGGTCGCTTGGCCTGCGTCGTGTGTGACGTAAGCTTGGATCGAAGTGGAAGCTGCAACGCTTGCATCAGCCGACAGAGTGATCTGGTTGTTGCCGCCGTGGTCGCGGGCAAATGCCAGAGCAACTTTGGCTGGGCCAACTTTACCGCCAGCAGTCACGATGAACTCAACGTCGTTAGCTGCGGAGGAGTCTTGGTAACCAGCAGCAATGGTGTAGCCGCTGAATGTTGCCGAACCGGACAATGCGATGCGACGTGTGCCTGTCGAAGGCTCGGACCACGAAGCGTGCACTTTGAACATGTCAGCTTTGTAGATGACTTCGATGCCGTTACGGCCGGAAGCTGTCGACGAGTAGTCGTCTGCGCCGAAATCAGTCACAACGTTGGCATAGCCAAGACCGGACAGGCCAACCGAACCAGTGTAGATGTTCGGCATGGAGTCGATTGCGCCCAGCGTGTTACCAGCAGCAACGGTCAGGCCGCCAGCTGTTGCGTAGAAGCGTGCGCCGTTCAGGCCAGCAGCGCCTTGGTCGCCGTTGGCTGCGTCGTCAGCTTGCATGCGAACGCGGGCACCAAAAGTAACACCGTTGTCGGCAGTTGTGGAGCCGTCGATGTTCAGGCGGAAGCGCGATTCGATGCGTGTTTCTTCAGCTGCACCTTCTTGGTACAAAACACCAAAGCGGCCGTAACCGCTCAGTTTAACTTCGGCAGCGGCCATGCTTGCTGTGGCAACCAGCGCTGTCGTGGCAAAGAGAATCTTTTTCATCGTTTTCCCTCGGGTTTTCTCAGTCACCCCAAAACGGGGAATCCGATTTGGGTATGGAGGGTGTTTCGCTCTTTTGGGGGGCGGTTTGCAAGGGCGCGGCAGAACCGTACGGGATTGGACCTTGAATTGGTGCAGCAATGCCACAGTGATGCCACATGCCCGCCTTGGTTCCCGCGAGGTTGCGCCGGGAGCTAATCCCAAACGTTAAATCGCTTGCCCCGTGTTCTGGCCTTCGGTAGGACGGACCAACACGGAGGGAGCAGGCGCAAAGATGGATTTTTCTCGTGTTTTAAGGCTTACGGTCGCGGGCGTTCTTATGATTGCGATGGCCGCATGCAGCGGAAGCGGCAGTCGTTTGATTTCTTTCGGGAACGCGAACGATGGCGCGATTCAGGGCGAAGGAAACACCAATCGCGACGCGCCTGTCGGCAACCCGCAGGAACAGGGCGACGGGACGTCGATTCTGGATCTGTTTCGGCAACGCGACGATGGCACCAAGGTTGGCGTGAACCGTTATCTTTGGAATGCGTCCCTGGATGTTCTGGATTTCCTGCCCGTTCAGTCTGTTGATCCGTTCACCGGCGTCATCGTCACCGGGTACGGTACCCCGCCAGGCGGCGGACGTGCCTATCGGGCCACCGTGTATATCAGGGACCCCGCGCTTGAGGCGCGATCGTTGAACGTGGCCATTCAAACCCGTGGTGGCCGCCCCGTCAGCGCATCCACCCAGCGCGCGGTTGAGGATGCGATCCTGACCCGTGCCCGCCAAATGCGGGTAAAAGACAGGGTTTTCTAATCCCGCCTCTGCGAAAGTCAGCCCCGTCGTCGCGCGGGGCGTTTCACTCCGTTCAGATGGTTTTTGCCCGGTTGATACGCAGGGCCGACATCGACACATGTGCGCGGCGGATCGCGGCGGCGGCGCGGGTGTCACCGACACCCAAGGCGCGTGACGTTTCCTCGATCTCGGTTGTTGCGATGTTGCATTCCTGGTCAAGGTCCAGCGCACTGATCTGTTGAAGCCAAAGCCGCGCTGTCTGATAATACAGCCTCTCGGACATGTCCTTTAGCGTCTTGTTGGCGGTAAGGCTTAGGCCGAAATCAAAGAAATCCATGTTCAATCTGGCCAATGCGCGGGCGTCCGGCGCGCGTTTCAAGGCATGTGCCCGTTCCGCCAGGGCCGCCAGAATCGCCATGTGATCATCCGTCGGTGAAACCGGAGACAGAACACCGGCCAGTTCAACCAATTCGCAGCGCATGGCATAGATGTCCGCGATCTCGTGAACGTCCGGCTCGGTCACGAATGTGCCGACCCCGTGTTTCGAACGGACCAGACCGCCGTCCTCAAGCCGGGCCAGAGCGCGGCGTATGGGGGTGCGCGATGTGCCAAATTCGGCCGCGATTGTCGTTTCGGACAGTTTTGCGCCGGGCGCCCAGTCCAAAAGACAGATCTTTTCCCGCATCGCGCGATGCAGTCTGTCATGTCGGTTGCGAGCGTCCTTAACCATGTCCACCCAAACGGTTTACCAGCCCGTCAAGCATATCCAGACACGAAACAAGCTGTGACAATCCCAGAAATTCATCCGGCTTATGTGCCTGATCAATTGATCCCGGCCCGCAAACGACGACATCCATTCCCACGCCCTGGTACAGCCCCGCCTCGGTGCTGAATGCCAAAACATCGGCGCCATTTGCCCCGGTCAATTCCGCCACCAACCGGCGGGCGGCGTTTGTGTCGGCCGGTTCCAGTCCGACGATTTCGCCCAATACCTCGGTTTCAATCGCCGCTTCGGGGTGGATGCGCCGCATTTCAGGCAACAGGACCCCGTCAGCAAAGGTGCGAATCGCGTGGTTCACGAAATCGGCGTCGCCGGGTTGGACGGGGCGCATTTCCCATTCAACTTCGGCGTGGCCGGGAATCACGTTTGGAACATGGCCACCCACAAGCCGACCCAGATTTATGCTGGTCCACGGTGGTTCAAATCGCCCGCCCGGCGGGGCGCGATGCATCAGTTCGTCACGCAGTTCCATCAGGCGCGCGACGTATCGGGTGGCGTATTCCACCGCGTTCACGCCCAGTTCCGGGCGGCTTCCGTGGCCTTCGGCCCCGGTGAAAGACACCCGGTATTCGCAACAGCCTTTGTGCCCTTCGACGATGCGCATCATTGTCGGTTCGCCCACAATGGCCAGATTTGGCCGCGCCTCACGGTGTTTTAGGGCCAGGGCAAGTGATTGACCGCCAAGGCAACCGACCTCTTCGTCATGGGTAAAGGCAAAATGAACCGGGCGCGACAGATCGCGCGCGGCGAAATCCGGGGCCTTGGCCAAACAGGCGGCGATGAACCCCTTCATGTCGCAGGTGCCTCGCCCATATGCGCGCCCATCCGCCACGCGCATCACAAACGGGTCCGATGACCAATCCTGATCATCCACCGGGACAACATCACTGTGCCCGGCCAACATGATCCCGCCGGGTGCGTCCGGCCCGATCGTTGCGAACAGGTTGGCCTTTTGCCCGGATGTGTCGCGCATCACTTCGACCCGCGCGCCATGGTCGGCCAGCAGGTTGGCCATGTCATGAACGATGTCGAGGTTGCTGTTGGCCGAAACCGTCGGACGCGCAACAAGCTGACCTAGGATTTCCGTGGCGCGGTTAAGATCACTCATGGTTTGACGAACATCTTGCGCGGGCGGTCACAGAAACATTCGGCAGGACCATCCGGGGTGATCAGAATTGATTCCGTAATCTCAAGACCCCAGTCGGACATCCACAGACCGGGCATGAAATGGAACGTCATTCCCGGTTCCAGAACGGTTGTATCCTCCTCTCGGAAACTGATGGTGCGTTCGCCCCAATCCGGCGGATAGGACACCCCGATCGGGTATCCGCAACGGGCCGCCCGGTCGATCCCGGCTTTTTCCAGCGGCGCAGCAAGGGCATTTGCCACATCGCAGGCGCGGTTGCCGGCACGCGCGGCGTTCAGGCCGGCCTCAAGTCCTTCGACTAGTGCGGCTTCGGCGCGCAGCAGCATGTCGGACGGGGTGCCAAGGAACAATGTTCGGCAAAACGGTACGTGATACCGGCGATAACAGCCTGCAATTTCAAAAAATGTCGCCTCACCGCTTTCAAACGGTCGCCCGTCCCATGTCAGGTGGGGCGCAGAGGCGTCGGATCCTGACGGCAACAAAGGCACAATCGCCGCGTAGTCGCCCCATGCGTCCTGCGTCCCGCGGATCGCATCGCGGTAGATTTCAGCGACCACTTCGTTTTTGGGCACGCCCGGTTCAATTCGATCCAACAAGCCATCCACGATCTTTTCGGATATGCCCGCCGCCTTGCGCATGAACGCCAGCTCTTCGTCACTTTTGACGGCCCGGCACCAATTGACCAACGCCGTGGCATCAACAAACCGCGCGTCCGGCATTTCAGCGGTCAGAACGGCATGCGCCTTGGCCGTGTAGTAATAATTCTCCAACTCGACCCCGATGCGGGATGTTCCGGCGCGCATGTCTTTCAGGGTTTGTGCCAACACCTCCATCGGGTGGCTTTGCGTCGATTGAACATAGGTGTCCGCGTATCCAAGCACGTCGTCGTCATCCATCCAGACAGTGCGCAAGGCGCCGTTCTTGTCCTGACGTCGCCCCCACCAGATCGGATCACGGTCCTGAAAGACGACAACACCCTGATGAACATAGAAGCTCCACCCGTCATATCCTGTCAGCCAGGCCATGTTCGACGGATCGGTCACACACAGAACGTCAACACCCGCAGTGTCCATCGCGGCGCGGGTCTTGGCCAAACGGCGTTGGTATTCAGATCGGGAAAACGGGATCGATTTTCGCGGCATGGCGTGGCCCAAATAGTGATGGTTTCGCGCCCAGTCAGGCATGTTGTGCACAACCTGTCGGCTTTGAATCCGAACATTTGGGGTCGTTTTTAGATAATCATGGCCAATTTGGTCGCAATTTCGTTGACGGCCCTGCTCAGAATCAGATGTTGTGTACAACCATGACAACGCCCTTGGATCCGATCCTGGGGTTGGCGGGGAATGTCAAAGGGGCCGCGATCAGACAATTGCGTTGTGACAGCCAGATCTCTTGGCTCAAGGGGTGTTGGCCGACATTGCATTCACGGAACAATCGGACCGGACAATCGGGCGATACTTGTACTGAATAGGTAAGGAAACGCATGCGCCAAATTCCGTGCGGCGCCAAATGAATCGTCAATTCGGGTCGGAAACGGTGATTCTGATTTGGTCGAATAGGAGTCGATAAAACGCTGGCTCGTCCGGCAGGACCCAAGGAATATGACGTGATTTCAAACATGACGTGTCGTAAACCGCTCTAAAACGGCGCGTTCAGGTTGCCACATGGGCGAACGGGCGATTTACTATCAAGAAAACAAGCGGAAAACAGCCGCACATAAGACAACGACGGGGAAGAACACTTGGCAGAATCAGATACAGACGACGCTTTCGTCGTCTTTGACCGTGTTCAGAAAAGCTATGATGGCGAAATTCTAGTTGTCAAAGATCTGAATCTTTCTTTGCCCAAGGGCGAATTTTTGACGATGCTTGGACCTTCGGGTTCGGGCAAGACAACATGCCTCATGATGCTTGCTGGGTTTGAAACCGCGACACATGGTGAAATCATGTTGGACGGCAAACCGATTAACAATATCCCGCCGCATAAACGCGGTATTGGGATGGTGTTTCAGAACTACGCTCTGTTTCCGCACATGACAGTGGCCGAAAACCTGGCCTTCCCCCTTGAGGTTCGCAAGATCGGCAAGTCCGATCGCGAGGCCAAGGTGAAGCGCGCATTGGATATGGTTCAGATGGGGGCCTTTGGCGGCCGCCGTCCCGCGCAGCTTTCCGGGGGTCAGCAACAGCGGATCGCATTGGCCCGCGCATTGGTGTTCGAACCCGAACTGGTCCTGATGGACGAACCGCTGGGTGCCCTGGACAAACAATTGCGCGAACACATGCAGTTCGAGATCACCAGCCTTGCGCACAATCTCGGCATTACCACCGTTTACGTGACACACGACCAAACCGAAGCGCTGACAATGTCAGATCGGGTTGCCGTGTTTGACGATGGCCGGATCCAACAGCTGGCCCCGCCGGATCAATTGTATGAAAGCCCGCAGAACAGTTTCGTCGCGCAATTTATCGGTGAAAACAACACGCTGGCCGGTACAGTCACCGAAATCAACGGGGATCTGTGCACAGTCAAACTGGATGACGGCGGCATTATCGCGGCCAAGGCAGTGAACGTGTCGGCCGTTGGGGACAAAACCCAAGTGTCGATCCGCCCGGAACGTGTTGAATACAATGCCGACCGGATGCCCGAGGGCGCGCATACGCTGAAAGCCGAAGTGCTAGAGTTCATTTACATGGGCGACATTTTCCGGACGCGCCTGCGTGTCGCAGGCCGTGAAGATTTCGTCATCAAGACACGGAACGCTCCTGATCAGGTTCGCCTAAAGCGTGGTCAACAGATCGAAATCGGCTGGTTGCCGACCGATTGCCACGCACTTGATGCCTGACAGGATGACTTCGGGCCGCCATGCGGGCCGGAAAAAACAGACCCTGCTTGTTTAACCCGTAACGCAGGGTCTCAAAATCAAAACGGGAACTATGGGAGTCCAGTATGAAACTGACCAAAACTCTGATTGCCGGTATCGCGGTTTCCGCGGCTGGCATGGCCTATGCCGGGAGCCACGGCATGGGCAAGGAACTTACGCTTGTGTCGTGGGGCGGTGCGTATCAGTCCAGCCAGCAAAAAGCGTATGTCGAACCTTACATTGCGGCCAATGGCGGCGTGTCCGTCACCTGGGACGAAAGTTCGGCCGAGGCCGTAGCCAAGCTGCGCGCCATGAACGAAGCGGGAAACATCACCTGGGATTTGGTTGATGTCGTGGCATCCGATGCCATCCGCCTGTGTGACGAAGGTCTGGCGCTGGAAATCGATCCTGAAGAAGACCTTGCTGTCGGGGCCGATGGTTCCTCGGCCGAAGACGACTTTGGCGATCTTCTGGTAAGCGACTGCTTTATCCCGCAGATCGTGTATTCGACAACGTTCGGCTATCGCACCGACAAAGTGCCCGCCGGTGTCGAAGCGCCTAGCAAAATCTGTGACGTGTTCGATCTGGCGAAATATCCTGGCAAACGTGCCTTGGAAAAGCGCCCTATCAACAACATGGAATGGGCATTGCTGTGTGACGGCGTTGCCAAGGAAGATGTCTATGACGTTCTGGCCACAGAAGAAGGCCAGGAAAAAGCGCTCGCCAAATTGGGCACGATCAAAGACAGCGTTGTCTGGTGGTCTGCCGGTGCTGACACGCCACAACTTCTTGCTGATGGCGAAGTCTTCATGGGCTCGACATACAACGGGCGTCTCTTTTCGGTCATCGAAGAGCAGAAACAACCTGTCGGCATGATGTGGGACGCGCAAGTGTTCGACCTTGACGGCTGGATCATTCCTGCTGGCCTGCCTGCTGATCGTCTGGCACGTGTGAAAGATTTCCTGAAATTCGCGACAGACACACAGCGTCTGGCGGACCAGGCGAAATACATCTCTTACGGTCCTGCACGCGCATCGTCGGCACCATTGGTCGGTGACCACGCCGAACTGGGTATCGCGATGGGTCCACACATGCCGACCGATCCAAACAACGCCAAGAACACATTCCTTTATAACTATGAGTTCTGGGCGGATTATCGCGACGACATCGACGCGAAATTCCAGGCATGGTTGGCCCAATAAGCCAAAGCGATTGGTTTTCTGATCAATCCACAGGCCCCTTCCCCGATATGGGGTGGGGGCCGCGCACGAAACCGGCGGGATTTCCTGCCCAAAGACATCGACGGGACGCGCAATGCCAAAGGGATACATCATCGGACATATCACCGTGAACGACCCTGAGGATTATGCCGAATACATCCGGTTGGACACGCCGATCCTGGCCAAGCTGGGCGGCACGTTTATCGTCCGCGGCGGAACGGGCGAAGTCACCGAAGGCCAGGCCGAAAGCCGCCACGTTGTCATAGAATTCCCCAGTTATGAGGCCGCTTTGAAGGCGTATCATGACCCCGAATATCAAGAGGTCGCGGCGATCCGCAGGCGATCCGCAACCAGCACCATTATCGTTGTAGAGGGCGCCTGAAAATGTCTGATCACTCCGCAGGCGCAAACGCGACGAATGGTGGCCCGATGCTTGCAGCGGATGGAACCCCGCTCAAGAAATCTTTAGCGCGCGCATTGCGGCGTCAGAAAATACGGGCGCTCCTGCTGATTTCACCGCTGCTGATTTTTGTGCTGGTCACGTTCATTGCGCCGATCGCGGACATGTTGTTCCGATCGGTCGAAAACGAAATCGTCAGTGAAACGCTTCCCCGCACAGTTGCCACTTTGGAAGACTGGGACCCCGATGCTGGCGAAGTGCCGGGAGACGAAGCGTTCAGGGCGATCTATACCGACATTTTCATCGCCGCCGAGCGTAAGCTGCACACACGCCTGGGCACCCGCCTGAATTACGAAATGACGGGGATCTCGTCGCTTTTCCGAAAAACCGGCCGCAAGGTGGATGATTTTGGCGAAGTCTACGAAGACGCGCTGAACGACCTGAACCCGGCCTGGAAGGACCCGCGCACGTGGGTTGCGATTTTTGCGGCGCCCGAATGGATCGTCGCACAGGCAGATTGGGCCAAGACGAAATCCGGCGCGGAACCCACATTCAAAATGCGCGACGGGGTTGCGACGCTTTTGCCCAATGCTTCGGATGCCTATGCGGCGTTTGCGGACTTCATTCAGACAGTAGATACCGATAGCCCCACCGAAGAAGACCCATGGACATTGGTTCATACTTCGCTGGTTTGGGATTTGACGGATTCCGACACGCCCTATTCCGGTCCGAACGCCGATCTGATCCAACAAGCCCGTGCCGCCGCACCATCGTTCGAAAAACTTGAACTGCGTCCCGCCTTTGAAAAGGCCGACAAGGATTGGGCAGATCCGCAGGTCTGGGCAACGATCAAAACCTATTCGCCCAAATATACGCCGGGATACTTTTTGAACGCGGTGGACATGCAGCTGACCCCGGACGGGATCGAGGCGCGTCCCGAAAACCAGCAGATCTATGCGCTGCTGTTCAAACGCACGATATTCATGTCCATTTCGATCACGCTCTCCTGCATCATTCTGGGCTATCCCGTCGCTTGGATCCTGGCCAACCTGCCCATGCGCACGGCCAACCTATTGATGATCCTTGTGCTGTTGCCGTTCTGGACATCGCTTTTGGTGCGCACATCCGCATGGAAGGTGATGTTGCAACAACAGGGGGTGATCAACGATGTGTTGGTCTGGATAGGGCTGGTGGCCGACGACAGCAGGTTAACCATGATCAACAACCAATTCGGCACGATCGTGGCCATGACCCATATCCTGCTGCCGTTCATGATTTTGCCGCTGTATTCCGTAATGCAAACGATCCCGCCGACATACCTGCGGGCGGCGAAATCCTTGGGCGCGACGAACTGGACAGCGTTCTGGCGGGTCTATTTCCCGCAGTCGGTGCCGGGGATTGGCGCGGGCTCCATCCTCGTCTTCATCCTTGCGATTGGGTATTACATCACGCCGGAAATCGTTGGTGGTACAACCGGCACATTCATTTCGAACCGGATCGCCTATCACATCTCGTCATCGTTGAACTGGGGCCTCGGGGCCGCACTCGGCGCGATCCTTCTGGCGGCGGTTCTGCTGCTCTACTGGGCCTATGACAAGATTGTGGGCATCGACAACGTCAAGCTGGGATAACGGATATGAGCGGACTTCCTCCATACGCCACAACCGGCCAACGGGTCTGGTATTACGCCTTTCGGGTGATCTGTGGGCTGATCTTTTTCTTTCTGATCGCGCCCATCGTCGTGATCATCCCACTCAGCTTTAATGCGCAGGATTTCTTTACTTTCACGCCCGAAATGCTCCGCCTTGATCCCGAAGGTTACTCTCTCAAACACTATCGGGATTTCTTTGAAACATCGGACTGGCAACAGGCGATGTGGAATTCGCTCAAGATCGCGCCGATGGCAACGATATTGTCTGTGGGCTTTGGGACATTGGCGGCCATCGGCCTCAGTTCGGAACACGTGCCATTTCGCCGGGCGATCATGGCGATCCTGATTTCTCCGATGATCGTGCCGCTGATCATTTCGGCGGCGGGCATGTATTTCTTTTATTCCCGCATTGGCCTGCAGGGGACCTATATGGGTGTCGTTCTGGCCCACGCCGCGCTTGGCATCCCCTTCGTGATCATCACCGTCACGGCCACCCTCGTCGGATTTGACCGCTCCCTCACACGGGCTGCGGCCAACATGGGTGCTGATCCGGTGACCACGTTCTTTCGGGTGCAGATGCCACTGATCCTGCCGGGGGTGATTTCCGGCGGATTGTTTGCCTTTATCACCTCATTTGATGAGGTGGTCGTGGTGCTGTTCGTCGGCTCCGCCGGTCAAAAGACCCTGCCATGGCAAATGTTCATCGGCCTTCGCGAACAAATCTCGCCAACGATCCTTGCGGTGGCAACAATGCTCGTGGCGATCTCTATCCTGCTGCTGACTGTTGTCGAATTGCTGCGCCGCCGCTCCGAACGCCTGCGCGGGCTAAGCCCGGGGTGAAAACACTGAAACGATAATTGCGACGATCAGGGCGGGAACTTCCCGCCCTTTTTGCACCTGCGGCCCAGATGGCCCATCACCCGGCGTCACGGCGCGCGGCTGTCACTTGCCCAATGTCAAAAACCGGGCACTCAATTCCTGCGCGGCGGCCTCCCACCCCCAAGGCGGGTTCACAACAAAAAGACCCGATCCAATCATCCCGTGGCCCTGGCGCGCTGGCGGAAAACGCACCTCGTGACGGATCGCCCCGTCAATCGCCAATGCATCCAGCGTCGCGCACATCTCAACCTGCGCGCCATTCACCAATATCGGATACCACAGTACCAGAACGCCCACGTTCCACTTGCGATGAACCTGCGCGATCAACCGGGGCATCGCCGCATATTCCGACTTCACCTCATAGGACGGATCAACCAGCAACATTCCCCGTCGCGGCGTCGGCGGACAAACCGAAAGCGCCAGTTCCGGCCCGTCACTCTGATGCACATCCGCGCGTGGCAGGGCATAACGCAATGCCGCGGCCTCCTGGGGATGCAATTCCGCCAGGGTGATCCGGTCCTCTTCGCGCAGCAGATGGCGGGCGATGAACGGAGAACCGGGATAGGCATTGGGCCCCTGCTGGGCACGCGCTGCGGCAATCGAACGCGTATAGGGATGATCATCAGCAAACCAATCCCCGACCCGCTCGATCCCTTGCGCCGCCTCCCCGGTCTTGATCGCTTCCGCCGCGTTCAGATCATACAACGCGCGGCCGGAATGCGTCTCGATATAGGATAACGGCTTGGGCTTGCGCGTCAGATACTCAACCGCAACCGCCAACAGCGCGTGCTTGTGAACATCTGCCAGATTTCCGGCATGATAAGCATGTTGATACGACAGCATAACCCTACCTGCCCGCTCCGCCGCCGGCGGTCAATCCACCGATGAAACCACCGGCCCGACCTTCATCTTTCCAAAAATACTTCCGCCAGAGGCACGAAAGGGGCGGGCTCGATGCCCGCCTCTTTCGATCCCGCCGCGCCGCCAGACAGGCGGCGCAATCAATATACCTCAGCTGCGCACCAGCGTTTCATAGCTTTGCGCAATGTCCCGCGCCAGGGCGCCCACATCGAAACGGAAATCACCGATCTGCCCCACCGGTGTCACTTCGGCCGCCGTACCGGTCAGCCAGCATTGTTCAAACCCTTCCAATTCGTCGGGCATGATATGGCGCTCAATGACTTTTACGCCCTTTTCTTCCAGCATCCCGATAACCGTGCGCCGGGTGATGCCATTCAGGAAACAATCGGGCGTTGGCGTGTGCACCTCTCCGTCCTTGACGAAAAAGATATTCGCCCCGGTCGCCTCGGCCACATATCCACGGTAATCCATGAACAGCGCGTCTGAACATCCCTTTGCCTCAGCCGCATGCTTGGACGTGGTACAAATCATGTAGAGGCCAGCAGCCTTGGCATGGACCGGAATCGTCTCGGGGCCTGGACGCTTCCATTTGGAAATGTCCAGCTTGGCGCCCTTGAACTTGGCATCACCGTAGTAATTGCCCCATTCCCATCCCGCGACGGCAAGGCGGACAGGATTGTGCGACGCGCTGACACCCATATCTTCGCCCGCGCCACGCCAGGCGATCGCGCGCACATAGGCATCTGTCCAGCCATTTGCCGCCAGCATCTCGTACTTGGCTGCTTCGATTTCCTCGACCGTATAGGGGATCTCGAAATCCAACATCTGGGCGGATTTGCGCAACCGTTCCGAATGCTCGACACCCTTAAAGATCGTGCCATTGTAACACCGCTCGCCCTCAAACACCGACGAAGCATAATGTAGCGCGTGGGTCAGCAGATGTACGTTGGCATCGCGCCATTCCACCATCTTGCCGTCCATCCAGATTTTGCCGTCGCGATCATCATATGCGCCGTCCATCGTCTTGTCCTTTCGCTCACCCATCGGGTGCAGTGTTTGCATTTATTGCGTTCGTTATGGCCGTTTCGGTCATTTTATTGCGTCAAACTTGGGAATCGCTAACAAAAGCCCCTTGGAATGTCAACAAGGCTGACATAAGCTGCCAAAAGGATGAGCATGATAAAAAGCGGCAAGCGTATGGGCGAGGTCACCAGCGGCGAAAGCCTTTTGTTCCTGACAGATGAACAATTGCGTCAGGGAATCGAGGCGATGTTTTTTGCCTATCGCGGGTTCACCGCCGGGCCTGATGCCATTCTTGAGGGGCTGGATTACGGTCGCGCCCACCACCGTGCCTTGCACTTTATCGCCCGCGCGCCGGGGATGAATGTGAAACGGCTTTTGCAGATCCTCGGGGTTACGAAACAATCGCTGAACCGCGTTCTGCGCACCCTGATCGAAGACAACCTTGTCGATAGTCGCGTGGGCACCGCGGACAAACGCGAACGCCACCTGTACCTGACTGAAAAAGGTGCCGCCCTCGAAGGCCGCCTGTCCGAAGCGCAGCGTCGGCAGATGCGCGCAGCCTATCGTCAGGCCGGTCCCGATGCCGTCGCCGGTTTTCGCCAAGTGCTTGAGGCGATGATGGATACAGGCATGCGCACAACTTATGGCGCGCTGCGCGATGGTGGCAAATGACTGACCCCGCCCCACATCTGTTGATCGTCGATGACGATGAACGCATTCGCGAATTGCTGGCAAAATTTCTTAAACGCAACGGGTTTCTTGTTTCCGCCGCACGCGATTCCGATCACGCCCGTCGCCTGTTGGCCGGGTTGGAATTTGACCTGATCGTGTTGGACGTGATGATGCCCGGCGAAGACGGCATTACCCTGACGCGCGCATTGCGCGAAACCCTGACCACACCGATCCTGATCCTGACCGCGCGGGGCGAAGCCCGCGATCGCATAAACGGGCTTGAGGCAGGCGCCGACGATTACCTGCCAAAACCGTTCGAGCCACGCGAATTGCTGCTGCGGATCAACGCCATTCTGCGCCGTGTTCCTGACTCCGAAACAACCAAGCATGCGCCAAAGGTGCTGCATCTGGGCGACGTGCGATATGACATCGACAAGGGAGAGATGTGGCGCGGCGACGCTCCGGTGCGTTTGACCGCGACTGAAAGTCAGCTGATGCGCCTGTTTTCCGCTCATCCGGGCGAGGCGATGTCGCGCATGCGCCTGGTCGAGGATTTGGGCCGGTCCTCGGGTCGCGACGGCGGGCGGGCGCAGGAACGCGCCGTGGATGTTCAGATCACCCGTTTGCGCCGCAAGATCGAAGACGATCCAAAACAACCGCGTTACCTTCAGACGGTGCGCGGCGCGGGCTATATGCTCGCCCCTGACTGACCAAACATCGGCTGGCCACGCCTTCGGTTGCATTCACCTGCCTAGACTGATCAGTCTAATCCCTATTGCACTTACCGGTCGGTAAGATAACCTGTGCAAATGCACGGGCAATGGCCCAACCCAAATTTCGCCAGGACATGCGATGCTGATCAAGTTGCGACCCGAGTTGCGGGCAGTTCTTCCGATCCTTGTGGGCGTGTCGATCATGTTGTCACTGACAATGGGTTTGCGCCAAAGCCTTGGGCTGTTCATGCCCGCAATCACCGAAAACGTGTCGATTACGGTTACCCAGTTCACCATCGCCATCGCCGTGCAAAACCTGTCATGGGGGTTGTTTCAGCCCTTGGTCGGGTCCCTTACCCCACGCTTTGGATTCCGCCCGATCATGGTCTGGGGCGGCGTCGCCTATGTCGTTGGCTTGGCGTGCCTCATGCTGGCGCAGGGGTTTGTCACCGTCCTGTTGGGCGCGGGCCTTTTGATCGGGTTGGGAATGGCCTGTTCATCAACCGCATTGTCGATGGCTGTCGCCGCGCGGTCGGTGCCTGCGTCTGTCCGATCCATGGTTTTGGGAATCGTTTCGGCCGCCGGATCGCTTGGCGCGTTGATCGCCGCGCCGTTGGGGCAATCGGTCATGCAGGCCGCGGACTGGAGATGGGCATTGGCGGCATTCTGCGTGTTGGCCCTTTTGATCCTGCCTGCGGCCTGGACAGCGGGGCGCGTTGACGACCTGCCCGCGCCACCGGTTAGCCCCAACACAGCCGATGACAAAGGCATGGGTGGGGCATTGTCCATGGCACTGGCCGATCTGCCCTTTGTGGTCATGTCATTGGCCTATTTCGTGTGCGGGATGCAGTTGATTTTCCTGACCACGCATTTGCCAGCCTATTTGGCCCTGTGCGGGGCCGACCCTATGCTGGCTGCCACCGCGCTTGGGGTTATCGGGGGCATGAATGTCCTGGGCAGCCTGTTCTTTGGCTGGGCCGGGGGACGCTGGTCAAAACAGGTTCTCTTGGGTGGCATATACATCTGCCGGTCCCTGGTGATCGCATGGTATTTTCTGGATCTTCCTACGCCGCAATCCACCGTGATTTTTGCGGCTTTGATGGGATTCCTGTGGCTGGGCGTTGGTCCTTTGGTGGCCGGATCCGTGGCTGATCGCTTCGGGCTTAGGTGGCAGGCAATGCTTCAGGGCGTCACGTTCTTTTGCCACCAGATCGGCAGCTTTCTGGGCGCGATCGGCGGCGGGATCGTGTTCGACCTGTTTGGCAATTACACCTTGGCGGTTCAATTCGGTGTCAGCCTTGGGTTGATCGCCGGCATCGTGCAAATCGCGGTTGCACTGTTGCGCCCGCCAACCGCCCCGCTGCCGGCCTGATCGTTATCCCAGCGGGGTCTTTGCCTGAGGGGCCTTGCCGCGTTGCAACCCAAGGTGCCGTTCGCGCAGGATGATAGCGACGCCAGCCGCAATCACCACGGCCGCGCCGACCAGGGTTTGCAGGGTCGGCACCTCTTCGAACAGGAAATAACCCAGCAGCACCGCGAAAAGCATCGACGCGTAATCGAACGGCGCCAATAGCGATGCATCGGCAAATTTGTAGGACGATGTCAGCATGATCTGGCCCAACCCACCGACCAAACCGCACGAAATCAGGACAACCCAATCCCAACCCTGGGGCATCACCCACCCAAACGGGATCGACAAAAGCGCAAGACAAGACGAGGTGAGTGAAAAGTAAAAAACGATCGCCGAGGTTTGTTCAACCTGAACCATATTGCGGATGTGGATTTGTGACAAAGCCCCACAGACGGCCCCGAACAGAACCAGCACGACGCCCATCATCTGTTGTGTTTCAACCGATCCATTCGCCCCGATAGACAACCGTGGCTGCATGACGATCATCACACCGACAAGGCCAACAGCAACGGCGCCAAACCGGAACATCCCCACTTTTTCATTCAGGAACATATAGGCGAAAACAACAACCAGAAGCGGCATCGCATAACCAAGCGCCGTCACCTCGGGCAGCGGCAATAACAAAACCGCACCAAAGGTTGACCCCATTGCCATGGTGCCCATCACACCGCGCAGAACGTGGGCGGGCACAGATATCACCCGGAATCCACTTGCCAGATCACCGCGCATCGCCAACCAGATGACGATCACCGGCATGGCAAAAAACGACCGAAAGAAAACGCCTTCGCCCGCCGGTACATGGCTGGACTTGATCAGGACGAACATCGTGATGAAACACATCACTGCGCCAAGTTTCAGGGCGATTCCGCGAAAAGGCGATTTCATAAACAACGACTTTCGTGCATGCGGCGAACCTGACCGGCAGGACGGGAAAGGTCAATCGCATAGTCAGGCTTGCTTTTTCGACTGCACAGGCTGAAAACCAGTATACCATTTCCTTGAGGTCATAAATGTACAGCCAGAACCACCTTGCCAGCCAGCTTTCACAACACGCCGCCCTGACTCCGGATCGGATTTTCGCGTATCGCCCCGGCCTAACCGATGTCAGTTTCGGTGACCTTTTTGCCGGCGCGGAACGCATGGCTGCGGCGTTGCACGCAGCGGGGTTGCAGCCCGGTGATCGCGTGGCGGTTCAGGTTGAAAAATCGCTGGAAGCGATCCAGTTGTATTTGGGCGCCGTGCTGGCCGGCGGGGTCTTTTTGCCGCTCAATACCGCCTATACAGACACTGAATTGGGGTATTTCCTGGGGGATGCGACCCCGGCTGTTGTGGTCTGTGATCCCGCCCGCCGTGATGGCGTGGCACCTTTGGCGGGCGATGCGCATGTGTTCGATCTGGGAAGTGATGGCACCGGCACGCTGATCGACGCACTTGGCGACGTGTCGGATTTCACGGCCGTGGCCCGCGGGGGGGATGACCTGGCCGCTATCCTTTACACCTCGGGTACGACGGGCCGGTCCAAAGGCGCGATGCTGACCCACGACAACCTTTTGTCCAACGCAAGTGTTTTGCGCGAATACTGGCGGTTCGATGAAACCGATGTTTTGATCCATGCCTTGCCGATTTTTCACAGCCATGGACTGTTTGTGGCGACGAACACCGCGCTTTTGGCGGGATCCGCGGTGGTTTTCCTACCCGGTTTCAACCCGGATGCCGTTATGGATGCCATGCCCAAAGCCACGGCGATGATGGGTGTTCCGACCTTTTATACCCGCCTGCTGAAAAGCCCACGCCTGACCAAAGACGCCGTGGCCGGGATGCGATTGTTCATCTCCGGATCGGCCCCGTTGTTGGCAGAAACGCATCGCCAGTGGGAAGACGCCACAGGTCACCGCATTCTGGAACGCTATGGGATGACAGAAACCAATATGAACACGTCGAATCCCTACGACGGGGATCGCCGCGCCGGGACTGTTGGCTTTCCGTTGCCGGGGGTTGAACTGCGGGTTCTGGACGACGGAAAGCCGGTGGCGCCGGGCGCGGTCGGCGTGCTTGAGGTGCGGGGCCCAAACGTGTTCAAGGGGTATTGGCAGATGCCCGAAAAAACGGCCGAAGAATTGCGTGACGACGGTTGGTTCATCACCGGTGACCTGGGGGTTATCGACGCCGAAGGATATGTCACCATCGTCGGACGATCCAAGGATCTTATTATTTCGGGTGGCTACAACGTTTACCCGAAAGAGGTCGAAGAGGTGATCGACGATTTGCCGGGCGTTGTGGAAAGCGCCGTCATAGGTGTGCCCCATCCCGATTTCGGAGAGGGCGTGGTTGCCGTTGTGGTTGGCGATGGGTCCACGGATGCCGACCCGATTGCGGCGGCATTGTCGGACAAGCTGGCGAAATTCAAACAGCCCAAACATATTTTCATGGTTGATGAACTGCCCCGAAACACGATGGGCAAGGTTCAGAAGAAGGCACTTCGTGACAGTCACGCGGGGCTGTTTGGCTGAAACCGGGAACTGGTCAGTCAGGCAACGGTACGCGCAAAAAGACCGGGCCATACAGGAATGGCCCGGTCCTTTGAAAATGGGTAGGTCATGGAATACCGTCGAGGCTAGGAGACGCTGCTGTCATCCGTCAATTCTTGACCGCTTGGTCAGAGAACAATGACGGCGAACAGGGGTGATTGTTTTCATTTCGAAAACAATCCGGTCGTTTTAGACAGCGTTTGCGCTGACATATTGGCGCATCAGCCCAATTAACGGACGGTTAGCAAAACCCTGGGTCGCGCAAATCCGGGCGTTTCGAATCACTTTGCCCATGCTTGGGGCGCGTTATCGGAACAGTTTCGAATTGACCGCCACCGACAGGACCACCTTTGGATCGCTTTGCGATGTCATCGCATTCACCCCAAAGGCCCCGATCGCATTGGTCGCGTGAAGGCCCACTTCGATCGGCGCGCCGGGAACCCGTGCCTTGCCGCCAACGGCCCAGATGTGATCGCCGGAATTGCGCAATGTGTATTCTCCGATCAGCCGAATATCCGGCGTCAGCGCATAGGTCGCCCCGATGCCCAGCCCCAATTCTTCGTTGTTGCCATAGATCGCCAATTTCGGCTCTGCCTTGATGGCCAGCTTTGGCGTGACCTCTCGCATCAGGGGAAGCGCGACGAACAAGGTGCCATTCAGATTTCGGTCGCGCCCAAATGCCGCGAAAAACGTGGCCGACACCGGCGCATTGTCGAACTGCTCCATCAACTGAAGCTTGAACGTTCCGGCCCAGCGGTCTGCGCTGCTGGGAAGCTTGGCGGAGGCCCCGCTTCCGTCATCGGCCAGTTGGTCGATGTTTGCACCCAGTTCCAGGAAATGATCAGGCGCCAGAATGATTGATGCGGCGCGGGCTCCTTGCGTGCCCGCATGCGCCGTAAGGACAGCGGTGCCGCGTTCGTGGGTGCGCGGCCCAAGCATGGTGAACCCTTCGCCGGTCATTGCCTTTTGGTCGGCACCCAGCGTTCGATCAGGCGCGCGGCCATAGGGGCCCTTTTTGGGCGTACCGCGCCCAAAGCTGTGGGTCAGCATCGCGCCAATCATGACAATATCGCCATCGGGAAAGAACGTCAGCGCCCCTGTTGATGCGGTCGTTCCAAAGCCGTTCGTGACGAACAGTTCGACGGCGCTGTTGGGGGCAAAACCATAGCGCGTGCCAAAGGTGATCACCGGGCGTTTGCCGAAACTGCCATCCGCCAGGATCGTGTTGGATCCGATGACAGGCTGTGTGACCGTGCCGAACACCAACAGGCGGTCTGTCGGTTTCCATGTCAGCCCCGCGCCCACGCTTGCCAATGTGCCATAAAACGGATTGCCGCCCCGGCTGGCGGGGAACAAGGCGACCGATGGTGTCAGATGCGCCTGAAGCGTCGGCGTGATGTCATACGTCAGCGGCATTTGGGCCGACGCGATGAACAGATGTTCGGTCGATGATTTGCCAAAGATGGGCGAATCAAATTTCATCAATTCGCCCGCAACCTGACCGGCGATCCTAAGTCGCCCGTTGTCATACAGACGCACCTTGGCCGAAACCCCGCCGCCGGACACTTTGGAATTGGGGCGAATGCCTGCAATCGGGAACGGTGGCGGATCGACGAAATTCATATACCGCACGCCAAGCTGAAGCCCGTCGATTGGCGCAAAATCGGCGCCTGCGTGGTAAATCTGGTTCCCGGTGCCGGGTGTGTCGATCCATGGATGTGTCTGGTGTGTTCCGCCACGCAGGGTAAATGTACCCTTTCGCAGCAGGTTGCCGGTGGTGAAATTGACCAGTGAATCGGGCTGAAGTTCCAGCGCGGTTGCGCCGTCCTGTGCCATCGCGGCAGGCGATGCAAATGCCATGATCAGGCCAATCGCCCCAAGGATATTGCGCACCGATGGGCGACGCTGTTCAGCGGTTGGTACATTTGCCATGATGTCGCCCTTGCCTGTCGTCAGCCCTGTTCGGCGTTACGGAAGCAAAAGCATCGGCATTGGGCAAGGTAAGGCGGTGATCCAACAGGATATTTACGCGCCCTGTTGCCGATGTGGCGGATCAGCGCCCACATGGACGCTGATTTCCATTCATTCGGCAGCAGCCCGCCGGGGAAGGACCCAATTCGGACGCGGGAAATGGCATGTGTACCCGTTCGGGATTCGTTCAAGGTAATCCTGATGCTCGGGTTCGGCATCCCAGAATTCGCCTACCGGCTCCAGCTCGGTCACCACAGGGCCGGGCCAGATACCGCAGGCATTCACGTCCGCAATCGTATCAATGGCCGTCTTTTTCTGTTCCTCGTCCACGTAATAGATCGCTGACCGGTACGACAGGCCCACGTCATTGCCCTGACGATTCAGCGTGGTGGGATCGTGGATCTGGAAAAAGTATTCAAGAATCTGACGATAGCTGATCGTGTCGGGATCAAACCAAATCTCGATCCCTTCGGCGTGGGTGCCATGGTTGCGATAGGTGGCATTGGGAATGTCCCCGCCGGTGTACCCGACACGCGTGCGGGAAACTCCGGGCATTTTGCGGATCAGATCCTGCATGCCCCAGAAACAACCTCCGGCCAGAACTGCGCGCGCTTCGCTCATGTGACGTCCTCCACTTGGGTCAAATAATCGCCGTATCCTTCGGCCTCCATCGCGTCACGATGCACAAACCTGAGAGAGGCTGAGTTGATGCAATACCGCAGACCACCCCGGTCGCGCGGCCCATCGGGAAACACATGGCCAAGGTGGCTGTCACCGTATTTCGATCGCACCTCGGTTCGGATCATGCCGTGGGTCGTATCCTGCAATTCCGCGACATGGGCCGGTTCGATGGGTTTGGTGAAACTGGGCCACCCGCACCCGGAATCGTATTTGTCGGCAGAGGCGAACAAAGGTTCGCCTGAAACGATATCCACGTAAATGCCCGGTTCCTTGTTGGACAGCAGGGGGCCGGTTCCGGGCCGTTCAGTCCCACTTTGCTGGGTTACACGGAATTGTTCGGGTGTCAGGCCAGCAATCGCGGCGGCATCTTTGGTATAGGCGGTCATCAGCGCGTCCCCTTTTTTTTGGTTCTACAAAGATGGCAGTGCGACGTGAAAAGGAAAGGGATATTACACAGCCCTCGCCCCGTCGTGATGTACTGCATGACAGATACGCCACTGGCAGAGCGCACCGATGATCCGTGATCACCCGGCCAAACCGGATTCCTTGGCGATTTGCGCACGGGATTTGCGTGCGCGTTCGGTGGCCGATTTCAACTGTCCACAGGCAGCCATGATGTCCTCTCCGCGCGGGGTGCGCACGGGGCTTGCGTAGCCTGCGTTGAACACGATGTCGGCAAAGGCTTTGATCCGGTCCGGGTCTGACCTTTCGTAAGGTGCGCCGGGCCATTCGTTGAACGGGATCAGGTTGATCTTGGCCGGGATGCCCTTGATCAGATCGACCAAACGGCGGGCATCGGCATCGCTGTCATTCACGCCCTTGAGCATCACGTATTCAAAGGTGATGCGTTCAGAGTTCGACAGGCGCGGGTATTCGCGCAGCGTGTTCAGCAGGGTTTCGATGTTCCATTTGCGGTTGATCGGGACCAGAGTGTCGCGCACCTCATCCGTTGTGGCGTGAAAACTGACGGCAAGCAGACAACCGATTTCATCCGCACAACGCGCAATTTCTGGGACGACGCCGCTGGTGGACAGGGTGATCCGGCGGCGCGACAGGGTGATGCCTTCGCCGTCCATCGCGATTTTCATCGCATCTCGCACATTGTCAAAATTATAGAGAGGTTCCCCCATGCCCATCAGGACCACGTTTGACAAAAGCCGGCTGTGCGGTTCGGTGCGTGTGCCCGGTTCCGGCCATTCGTTCAGATCATCGCGCGCCAGCATGATCTGGCCGACAATTTCCCCGGCCGTCAGGTTGCGCACCAGTTTCTGCGTTCCCGTGTGACAGAACGAACAGGTCAACGTGCATCCGACCTGCGATGAAATGCAAAGCGTGCCGCGATCGGTTTCGGGAATATAGACGGTTTCAACCTCGTGTCCGCCGGCGATCCGGACAAGGTATTTGCGTGTCCCGTCTTCGGACACCTGTTTTGACACGACTTCGGGCAGGGCGATCACGAATTTTTCGGCCAGAAGGGCGCGGAAATCCTTGGACAGGTTTGTCATCGCGTCAAAGTCGCGCACGCCCCAGTGATAGACCCACTGCCAGATCTGGTTCAGCCGCATCCGAACCTGTTTTTCCGGCGTCCCTGCCGCCGCCAATGCGTCACGCATCGCGTCACGCGTCAAACCGACAAGGTTCACGCGGCCATCGCCTTCGGGCAATTTGCGCGCAATTGTAGCAACATCCTGGGTGATCGGTGCGGATGGGGGTGTCTGGGTCATGAAACGGCTCCGGCGGAAGGCCCGACTTATATGGGAAACATGCGCCTTTTGAAACAGGGCCTGGGCCATCGGGTTGTGGATAATTCGTTACATACACGCCACGCAAAGGCGCGATGCCACCGAATTGCGCCCGAATTGTTTTATCGGGGCCTGATTTGGGCGATACCTAGGACCAAATCCCCATTTCGGGTACGCACACACCAGCGCCCCGACACCAACTAGGACATTGGCAAAAATGAGCACCGTTTTCGATTACACCGCATTGCTACGATATCTGGATTCGGATTCCACACGCTGGAATGGCCAAACGGCGGTCGGAACGGCGGCGGTTATCACCTATTCGTTTACCGAAGCGGGGGATCTGCCGACGCTTGAGGAATATGATCCTTATGGGTCGTCTGAATATTGGTCATACGACGCCACGCATCGCCAGTTGTTCCGCGATGCGCTGCAGCAATATTCGGATGTATCCGGTGTGGTTTTTGTTGAGGTCGAAGCGACCACAACCATGATCAACATTTTCGGGTCTTCCGGTGCACCGGGGGTCGGAGGCTGGGCAAATTATGCTTATTCGTCGGCGACATCCACCGGGCAAGGCCGGTTCGTGAATGAATATTCAAATATGGCGCCGGGCGATTATGGCCATCAGGTGAACCTGCATGAATTGGGTCACGCCCTGGGCCTACGCCACCCGCATGAGGGCGGAACCCGCATTCTGGACAGTTCGCTCGACACTCAGGCCAACACGGTGATGACCTATAATATCGAATTCCCTTACGCGCAGGTGTTGGGCGGGTTCGATATTGAGGCGATGCAGCACCTTTATGGCACCACCGCCGGCGTCGCGGGTTGGGTCGTGGGCGTCACGGCAAACGGCGAAGTCGAGATCAAGGCGTCGGGCCGCGACGAGACGGTCCTGGGAACTGACCAGGCCACGATCATTCGGTCAGCGGCAGGCAATGACACCATCTTTGGGCGCGAAAACACCGATACCATTTTGTCAGGGTCCGGGGACGATGTGGTTCAGGCTGGGCTTGGGTCAGATTATGTCGTGGGCGGGTCGGGCAACGATGTGATTTATGGGGACACGTCGGTGTACAGCTATCTGGGCGATGCCGACACATTGTCCGGTGTTGATGGAAACGACTGGATCGACGGTGGCGTTGGCGATGATATCCTGCGTGGTGGGGCCGACAATGACACGCTGATTGGCGGGTCAGGGAACGACACGCTCCTTGGGGGGGTTGGCGATGATTCACTGGACGGCTCTGATGGGCTGGACCGGTTGGTCGGCATCGGCGGCAACGACACGTTGAACGGTGGATCAGGCGATGATGTGCTGGTCGGTGGCGCGCTAGGTGACACGCTGTTTGGCGATTCTGGAAATGACACGCTGTTGGGCGATGGCGGCAGCGATTCCATGGACGGCGGGTCAGGCAACGACCGTCTGGTCGGCGGGCTGGGGCGCGACACCATGATCGGCGGTTCGGGCAACGATACCTTGCTGGGCGGCGATAGCGCGGACGAATTGAACGGTGGCACAGGCAGCGACAGCCTTGTCGGTGGCGCGGTCGGTGACGTTCTGAACGGCGGTGACAGCGGGGACACGCTGATGGGCGACGACGGCAGCGATCTGCTGAATGGCGATGGCGGAAGCGACTTTATCGTCGGCGGCGTTGGCGAAGACACCCTGATGGGCGGTTCCGGATTTGACACCCTGCAAGGCGGCAGCGGCAATGACACCCTGAATGGCGGCCTGGGCTGGGACGAATACACCGGCGGCACCGGGGCGGATGTTTTCGTGTTTGCCGATGTCGAAGCCACCCAGGATTCGATCACCGACTTTGAACAGGGAATCGACATCATTGATGTGTCGGCCTTTGGCATCACCTTTGCCGATATCACCCAGTATTCCTATAACGGTGGGGCGGACACCCTGGCCTATATCGACGGGTCGCACCCCTATATCGTCGTCGAAGGGTTTACCCCCGGATCGCTGGTGGAAAGCGATTTCCTGTTCGTCGTCTGACGCATCTTGCACCCAAAAATGCAAACGCCGGGTCCAAGGCCCGGCGTTTTCGTCTGTCTGGTTCTTTTGTGATGCTGACCCTGGCCGTGTGTCAGCCTGTCATTTACAGCGCTTTTCGGCCTCTTCAACCGCCGCGGTAAATCCAAGCAGTGAAAAGGCATCTTTGGTCACGGTGCCACGGCCGGACATGCCGGTGATGGTCGCGCCCGACCCCCGTTTCAGCGATGTCAGGATCTTGGCGTCTTCGGATGCCGACGCGGACCATGCCCATTCCCCTTCGGTGAACAGCGCAAATTCGTTGCCATCGATGTTCAGGTTTACCGTCGATCCATCCTTGAACGGGTATCCGCCGGTAAAGGCGATCTGTCCGGCCACATTGGCACCGGGCCGGAAAAAGGCCATGAACAGAATGTCCGATCGGCGCACCGAAACGACGCGCCCGTCTTTGGTGTTCACTGTCTCCTTAGGGGCGGAAACAGCCCAGCATTCCTTTGGGTCTTGCTCTACAAAAACGCTCCAGTCCGTTTTTGCCGCAACCTGATTTTCACTGGCGCTTTGTGCGGTTGCACCATGTGCGGCAGCGAGGGTGAAAAACATCGCTGCAACACCGGTTACTCGTGAATTCATTGTCCAGCCTCCAAGCCGTCCGTTGCCTCATCTGTCTGATCCGTGCCGCCGTTTGTTCGGCTTTTTGAGCAGAAGATCATTTGCGTCTCGACACATGTACAATAGCGTGAAAACAGCCGCAGACGAAAGACCGGACGGCGATTTTTCGCCAAGAAGTGAGGATTTGCGAGGATGAGCGACCCTATGCCATTGGTGGAAGTGACGCGGGGCCCCTTTGTTGAGAGTTTCCATAGCGGTCACGCGGTGATTTGCGACGATTCGGGGCAGATTGTGCGTGCCTGGGGCGATGCGGATTTGGTCATGTTGCCCAGATCCTCGTGCAAGATGATTCAGGCGTTGCCGTTGGTTGAAAGCGGGGCCGCATCTGCGGCCGGTTTGGGAACCCGGCAGCTTGCCCTGGCCTGTGCATCCCACAACGGGGCCGCGATCCATACCGGGCCGGTCACGGATTGGTTGACCACGCTTGGACTGGCCGACAGCGATTTGCGCTGTGGCCCTCAGGAACCCGACGACCGCCATGAACGGGATCGGTTGATCCGCGCCGGTGAAACGCCCTGTCAGGTTCACAACAATTGTTCGGGAAAACATGCAGGGTTCCTGACATTGAACCAACATCTTGGCGGGGCATGCGATTACCATGACCCAGACCACCCTGTGCAATTGTCCTGTCGTCAGGCGTTCGAAGAAACGACAGGCGAGGTTAGCGCAGGCTATGGCATTGATGGGTGTTCCGCGCCCAACTTTGCGACGTCGCTGACCGGTCTGGCCCGCGCCATGGCTATATTCGCCTCGGCAGGGGATCGTTCGGGTGTGAGGGATCAGGCCGCGGCGCAATTGGTTGCAGCCATGACAGCACATCCTGAATTGATAGCTGGCGAAGGAAAGGCCTGTACCAACCTTATGCGTGCGACATCCGGGCGGGTGGCGGTCAAAACCGGGGCCGAAGGTGTGTACATCGCCATTGTCCCGGAACGGCGGATGGGTGTCGCGATCAAGATTTCTGACGGCGCGACGCGGGCGGCGGAATGTGCAATCGCTGCAATCCTGGCTGGTTTGGGGGTGCTTGACCCTGGCCATCCAGCGGCGAAGGCCCTGTTGGAACAACCGTTGGTCAACAGGCGCGGGATCACCGCGGGCCACGTGCGCCCGGCCGAAGCGCTGAACACAGGTTGGTGACATCCAACCGGTGGGCCCGTCAGGCGCCGTCGCCCCCATGGGGTGGCGACGGCCCGTCTGTGATCCCGCCGTTGGTCCCGTGAACCCATTTGTGACCGGCCTGTCGCCTGCGGCCTAGGCGGGCTGATCAGGCACCTGCGTTCTGGCCATCCCGCCTTTGACACAGACGTACTTGCCACGCATTTATGCTTTCGAAGCCTCGGTAAATTGGCATACCATTGGGTCAACCCGGCGACAGGCCGGTGCCCAAACGGAGGAGACCGCCACAATGATGAATCCAGACAAGCTGCGATTGACGCCGCCGGATCCGGACACCATGACGCCACGCCAGCAAGAAGTGTACGACAAGATCAAATCGGGCCCGCGTGGCCGGGTTGTCGGGCCGCTGGCGCTTTGGTTGAACCGCCCTGAGCTTGCCAATGGGGCGACCGAATTGGGCACCTATCTGCGGTACAACAGTTCCCTTTCCCCACGGCTTTCTGAACTTGCCATCATCGTGACAGCGCGCTGCTGGGACGCTGAATTCGAATGGTTCGCGCACAAGTCTCTGGCGCTCAAGGCGGGTCTGGACCCGGCCATTGCGGATGCGATCCGGGATCGTCAGACGCCAAACTTTACCGACCCCGAAGAAGAGGCCGTTTACCTTTTCGCGCTTGAGGCGTTTACCAGCCCACGCAAGCAGGTCAGCGACGCGACATTTGCCAAGGCCAAGGACGTTTTGGGGCAGGACCGGTTGGTCGATCTTGTCGCGTTGATCGGCTATTACAGCTTTGTTTCGGTGACCCTGAACAATTTCAACGTCATGCCCGAAGACGGCATCACGCTTGAGCTTCAGGACTGAGGAACACGATCCGGTGCGGCCGCTGTACCCGGCGGGCGCACCGATCAGGGACCTAGGCGCCCTCTTTGGCGACGATTTGACCAGGGCCCTGATATTCTTCTACCCAACGCTTTAGGGCGTTCTGGGCGGCTTCGGCATCACGCGCCTCAATCGCACGGCGAATTTCGCTCAGCGCGGCGGCCATTTCGATTTCGGACAGATGCGCCTCTTGGGCCCTCAGGATTTTGGGATGCGGCGTGGTCAGCATGTCGGACCCGATCAACAGCTCTTCGTGAAGCTTTTCGCCACTGCGAAGGCCGGTGAATTCGATGGCGATTTCACCCTTGGGATTGTTGGCATCACGCACCGAAAATCCGGCCCCTTCGATCATCTGGCGCGCGACCTGTTGGATCGTAACAGGTTCGCCCATGTCCAGAACGAACACATCCCCGCCGCGCGCGAAACTATCAGCCAAAAGGACAAGACGCACCGCTTCGGTCACGGTCATGAAGAAACGCGACACTTCGGGATGGGTGACAGTGACGGGGCCACCGCGCGAAATCTGTTCTTCGAACAACGGAATGACGGACCCGGATGACCCGATCACATTGCCAAAGCGCACCATGGAATAGCGTGTCTGTTTGGATCGCGTGGCAAGGTCCTGAACAATTTGTTCTGCCAGACGTTTGGTGGACCCCATGATCGACGACGGGCGCACCGCCTTGTCCGACGAAATCAGGACGAACCGTTCGACGCCCGCCTCTCCGGCGGCATCAGCGACGATTTTGGTGCCCAGAACGTTGTTGCGCAGACCTTCGATAAAGTTGCATTGAACCATCGGCACGTGTTTGTAGGCCGCCGCATGCAGCACCACGTTCACGTTGTTTTCCGCGATCACCGACGCGACCAGCGATTTTTCGCAGATCGACCCAAGGATCGGAACAACGTCTATACCCGGTTCGGTTTCGACCAATTCGCGTTGGATGTTGTACAATGCCAGTTCGCTGTGATCGAGAAGAACCAAACGCCCCGGACGGCACGCCAACAGCTGACGGCACAATTCCGAACCGATGGACCCGCCCGCCCCGGTGATCAGGATCGTTTTATCGGCGTAGGCGTTGCTTACCCCAGGCAGTTCGGCCTCAAGCCGATTGCGGCCCAGCAAGTCGCGAATGTCGATGGGCAGAGGTTTGCGATCGAAATTCCGTTCCGCAACCATTTGGGCGAACGAAGGAAGCGTTTGAACCTCGCAGCCGATGTCGCGCAAATGGCGGGCGATGCGCGCCTGAACCGCACGTCCGGCAGACGGCATGGCAAGGACAATGCGGTCAATGTCGTTGCGTTGCACAAGTTCCTTAATATGAACCGGCGAATGCACCCTAAGGCCAAGGGTCGTCAGGCTTTGAAGGCGCGGATTGTCGTCTACGAACGCCACGGGAACCACCGCGTCATCGGTCAACAGGGCGGCGGCCAACTGACGTCCGGTTTGACCGGCACCATAGATCAACAGACGTTTCTTGTCGCCGCGCTGAACGTACATCCATTTGACAACGCGCAGCATGGACAGGCGTGTGGTCACTGACAGGATCAGGAATGCCATCGTCACGATCGCGATTTCGACCAGTGTCATCGTTCCGCCCGGCAACAGGTTCGCAACCGCACAGGTCGCGCCAACTGCGGCGGCAAGGATGGCGGTGTCCGCGATGCCGTT
Organism: Pseudooceanicola sp.; assembly: GCA_050633485.1. Classification (GTDB taxonomy): domain Bacteria; phylum Pseudomonadota; class Alphaproteobacteria; order Rhodobacterales; family Rhodobacteraceae; genus Pseudooceanicola. The sequence continues at coordinate 34,700 of JBOEGP010000001.1, read as the reverse complement.
GGCCTCGTACGCCAACAATTTGATCCGATCGAGCCCGAGGTAGACCGTCAGGCTAAGCCCGACGACGAGGCAGAGGATCAGGAATTTGAGATCAGGAAGAAGACCATTTCCGTCGGGAAGCAAGAAGCCGGCAAGCGACACGGCGGCCACAATCTGGACGGCATCAAGGGTCAGAAAAATTGCCCTTTTCTGACGCAACCGCAAATCAACGGCCCATTCTTCTAGCTTCAATTTCATTCCGAAGCCCCGCAACTCGGAAAACTCATCATCTGATTGGGTCCAAGAATGTTCTTCAAAAAATTCCCGCCAGGGCCAAAACGAAAAGAAGCACCAGAAAGTGCCCGTTAGCCCCTTACAACTGCTGCAATTTGTGGCAGTTTCACGATTCCCGCAAGCCGTTTTTCTGCGTTCGCGAAGGAATGGCGGTATTTCGCCTTGCAAGGTGCCTAGAATTTCAGCCGTGTCGGCATACGCTTAAGAACAGTGGCGAACATCAACCATGTGTCGAAACAAATCGTGCGCTTGCGCCCATAGGCGATGTCCAGCCGCGCCTTGACCGGCACGCAACGGCGGACATAGACCTGTTCGGTTTCTTCCGCTGTGCGGCACCGTGACAGCAGGGTGCTTTCCCGGTGATGGAACGCCAGTGTTGCCAGCCCGGTCAATCCGGGCCGATTTTTTAGCACTTGCGCATAAAGGTCCGGGAACATTTCGACATAGCGGCGCAGGGGCGGGCGCGGGCCGACAAAACTGATGTCACCGCGCAGCACATTCCAAAGTTGGGGCACCTCGTCCAGGCGATACCGGCGCAGGACATGACCAACCGGCGTTATCCTTGACACTTTGTCGCCGCCGGACACGCCACTGTCGTTCGGATCAACGGACATCGTGCGGAATTTGACAAGGCCAAAGGGTTGATCCGGTGCTTTCATCCTTTCCGAAACGTAAAAGACGGGCCGACCGTCGCGGATCAGGATCACAATTGTCACGATGATCAGGACCGGCCACAGCACGGTCAGAAAGATGACAAAGGAGATGAGGTCCATCAATCTTTTAAGGAACGTCATGTCGCTGGACCCTTTAGTGACTGCCAGTCCTTTATCAACGCATCCGCGGACGCGCTGCGCGTCAATGGTGGCACAAATTGACAAAGACGTTCATCCGATAACGCCATAACCGGCAAAGCGCCATCCGGGGCCGGTCGCCATTCGAACGGGCACCCAGCGGCCCGCAACAGGTCATCCATTGGCACCACGGACGGCCCCGTCACGTTGACGATGGGCGGCAGTGTTTCCAGCGGGGCATCAGCCAACGCAAGGATCACATCGCCCAGGTCCGATGGGGCAATATAACTGCGCCGTGGCCCCGACCCGTCCGGAAAACGGTCAAGTGTCAGAGGCGTTGCACGGCCCATCGCCGCGAACAACTGGTCGGCGCCCGCGACGTTTGCCAACCTCATGACGCAGGATCGCGGGCCGTCGGGATGCGCGGTGCTCCATGCGGCGATTGCCTGTTCCATCGCGCGTTTTGATCGCCCATAGGCGCTGTGCGGGTTCAATGGACCATCCGTTTCTGCGGCGGGCGTCGGGCCACCGGGATAAACGGCGGCACTTGAACAATGCAGGACGCGCCGCGCCCCAATCGCAGTGGCCAGGTCCAGTGCCGCGATCGCAAGTGTCGTGTTCATCGTCAGGGCGTCATCGTCACCGGCTGTCACGCCCCACAGGGCCACCAATGTATCCGCAGGCGGCAGGATCGAAGGGTCATCGCCGGGTGTCCAACGTGTCATTCCTGTGTCCGCCGGGGTCCGTGCGACCCATGCGCCCACCCGTTGTGACCTATGCGGTTGTGACCACAAACGCCGCAGGAAAACACCCAGTTTGCCCGTGCTGCCCAGCACGAGTATCGCGTTTTCCCTTTCGACAGAATGCGTTGTAACTGTCACAATCGGACTCCAATCTGACACGCCCGGTCATCATAGCTTTGTCTAACACCCCCTGTTTCGACTAGGAAGGCCACGCGCAGAGCTAGGCGGAGCAGTAACAAGCCATGACAAAAGTCACCCTGCAATATTTCATCATGGGCCTATGTGCCCTTACGCTCGCGGCATGTACTTTGCCGCGTGGCGCAGCAATGCAGTCCGAAATCATCAACGAATCCTCCGAAGAAGATCCCAGTTTTTCGGTTGTAGAAGTCACACGAGCAGCACTTCCCAATATCGCGAAATGGCCGGTCACCGGCTGGAGCGGTGGGTATCACTGGCTAAAGGGCACACGGGGGCCAAAATCTCCGGTGATCCGGGCCGGTGACCGCGTCGATCTTGTGATCTGGGACAGTCAGGAAAACTCTCTGCTGACGAACGAAGCAGAAAAGGTCGTGAATATGCGGGGGTTGATCGTTTCAACCACCGGCACGGTGTTCCTTCCCTATGTGGACGAAGTGCGGATCAGCGGGAAAACCCCTGATCAGGCGCGACGGGAAATTCAGGCACGGATGAGCGATATCCTTCCTTCCGCGCAGGTTCAGCTTTCGGTGTCTGCCGGGCAAAGCAATTCCGTTGATCTGGTCAGCGGCGTTGCAAACCCCGGTACATTCCCGCTTCCGAACCGCGATTTCCGCATCCTTAGCCTGATTTCCCAAGGCGGCGGAATTGCGTCCACCTTGCGCAATCCGCTGGTGCGGTTGCTGCGGGATGGCAAGCGATACGAAGTTCCTGCAAAGGATCTGTTCTCCAAACCGTCGCGCAATGTTGTCTTGCGCGGTGGCGATCAGGTGATCGTTCAGGAAGATGACCGTTTCTTTATGGCGCTTGGCGCGACCGGCACCGAAGAGTTGGTGTATTTCGACCGCGAACACGTCACAGCACTTGAGGCAATGTCGATGGTCGGCGGTATTCTTGATGACCGCGCGAATCCCAAGGGCGTTCTGATCCTGCGCGAATATCCCAAACGGGCGCTGCGCAAGGATGGCAAAGGGCCAGAGATGCAGCATGTCGTTTTCGTCATCGACCTGACGAACGCCGATGGTCTGTTTGCAGCGCGCGGGTTCAAGATCAATCCAAAAGACACCGTATTGGTCACCGAAAGCCCGCTGACGGCGGCGAACAATATCCTTGGCCTTGTTGGTCGGATGTTCTTCTTTGGTAACCAGCTTAGCGCGATCTGAGAATGTGCAAGATTCCGAGCGGCGCTTTTGCCGCTCGGAATTTCGGTTAGGCTGCTCCTATCAGGGGGACAGTCATGACCAATCGGGATACCAACATCAATTCGGGGCCACGGGCCGAATGGCTTGATCAGGTTATCGAAGACATCATCGAACCGGACCTGCCAATCATTGATCCGCATCACCACCTGTGGGATCGCAATGGCGGATACCTGTTGGACGAACTCTCCCAAGACATCGGATCCGGGCACAACATCGCCGCAACCGTGTTCGTGCAATGCCGATACGCCCATGACGAAGACGGCCCTGTGCAAATGCGCCCGGTTGGCGAAACCCGCGCCGTCATGGATGTGGTCGATCAGGCGCAAACCACGGGTCATGCGACTGACGTTTGTGCAGGGATCGTCGGGTTCGCTGACCTGACGTTCGGCAGCGCGATCACCGAAGTTCTAGACGCCCACAAAACCGCCGCTAAGGGCCGGTTTCGCGGTATTCGCCACATTACGGCACATGAACCCAGCTTTGAATCGCATCTGGTGCCGGTCGATCCGGAAATCATGGCAAGCGACGCGTTTCGCGAAGGATTTGCCTGTCTGGCGCCGGCCGGACTCAGCTTTGATGGCTGGTTGTATCACACGCAATTGTCCCGGTTCACCGATCTGGCCCGCGCATTTCCGGACACGTCAATCATCCTTGATCACGTTGGTGGCCCGCTGGGTATCGGGGCGTATCGCGGCAAGGAAGACGCCGTGTTCAAGGATTGGAAGGCCAGCCTGAGCGACCTGGCCACCTGTGCCAACGTAACAGTCAAGGTTGGCGGATTGGGCATGCCAATCACCGGTGCCACCTGGTCTGAAAATCCGCTGCCGCCGGGATCAAAAGACCTGGCCGATGCATTCCGGCCGTGGGTTGAAACCGTGATCGACCTGTTTGGCGCAGACCGTTGTATGTTCGAAAGCAATTTTCCCGTCGATAAGGTCTCAAGCTCTTATGCCGTGCTTTGGAATGCGTTCAAACGCATCGCGGCGGGCGCAAGCGATCAGGACAAGCGGGATTTGTTCCACGACACGTCCAAGCGTGTTTATCGCCTGTGACCCCGCTGACCCGCGCCATGTTTACGCGTGGTTCTGCAAGCCCCAGGCGCAAAGTTAAGAGCAATTGAATTGTTAAGGCCGCGCTAAGGACCTGTGCGCTAAACCGATCATGGGTGAGTTACAGGTGGTGAGTATGAGCGGGCAGTCAAATGCCGCGCCAGTCATCATCAAACGGAAAAAAGTTGTCTCAGGCGACGGGCACCATGGGGGTGCCTGGAAGGTCGCTTATGCGGACTTCGTGACAGCCATGATGGCGTTTTTCCTTTTGATGTGGCTGTTGAACGCGACGACAGAAAAGCAACGCAAGGGAATCGCAGATTTCTTTTCCCCGACGATCCCGATCAACCGGGTTTCGGGCGGCGGGGATGGCGCATTTGGCGGCGAATCCGTGTTTTCGGAAATGACCCTGCCCAAGAACGGCACCGGGGCAACGCCCGCGCAACCAAGCGCCAGTGACGAAGCTGACGCGGCTGCGTTCACCTCGGTCGAGGCGGCCCTGATGGGCAATTCCGGCGAAAGCGCGGTTGAACCTGAATTACTGAAACATGTCGTGACGCGCGTCACCGACGAAGGATTGGTGATCGATCTGTTCGCCCTGCCCGATGCCCCCCTTTTCAAAAAGAATTCGGCCGAACCCACCGCGCTGCTTGAGGATCTGGCCAACATGCTGGCGCGCGTCGTGGTGTTTGTTACCAACGAAATGGCCGTCGAAGGCCACGTAGCCGCGCGGCCTATCGTTTTGGATGACAACCCGGTTTGGGAATTGTCATCGCAACGCAGCAACGCAATGCGGCAATTGATGGTCGAACAGGGTTTGGATTATCGCCGCGTTGTGCGCGTTACCGGCCATGCCGACCGCGAATTGGTGGTCCGAAACCCGATGGCGTTCCGCAACAACCGGTTGGAGGTGATTTTGTTGCGCAAAGGTAAGTAACGCCCCATGTCGCGGGCCGTGACACCGCTATCAGGTGATCGCGAAACCTGTCGGATTTTATCTGTTAGCGGCATCTTAAGTGCACGCGCCTAGGTCTCTGCATGACGAAAACTGTCGATGCAGCAGAAAGGCGTATCCATGACGATTTCCTCATCCCTCAACGCGGGCGTGGCCGGACTTTTTACCAATGCCACCAGGCTTGCGACAATTGCGGACAACATCGCGAACTCTTCAACATTTGGCTATAAACGGGTCGAGGCCGACTTTCATTCCCTTGTCGTTGGCGGCACGGGCGGCGGATACAGTGCGGGCGGGGTTCGCGCGACAACCCAAAGGCTGATCGACCAACGCGGTTCGATTGTTAGCACCAACAACGCCTCCGATCTGGCCGTGCGCGGACGGGGCCTGATCCCTGTCGCCGCCGCGTATGAGGTTGAATCAAACGGTGGGTTCAGCCAGATGATGTTGACGTCCAGCGGATCGTTCCGCACCGATGACAACGGATACCTGCGCACGGAATCAGGGCTGATGCTGTTGGGCTGGCCGTCCGATGCCGGCGGCAATATCCCGACCTATCCGCGTGACACAAGCGAAGGATTGGAACCGGTCCGGTTGAACGTCAATTTGTTCTCTGGCGAACCCACAACGAGTGTTGGACTTGGCCTGAACCTTCCTGCGACGCAGACCGAGGCCGGATCCGCCGGTGAATCCCAGGAATTGTCGATTGAGTATTTCGATAACATCGGCAAATCCGAAACATTGACGGTGGAATGGGTGCCAACCGTACCTGCGACGGGGTCATCGAACGAATGGACGATGATCATAACCGACAGTGCCCAAGGCAACGCGGTCGTCGGTGAATACACCCTGACATTCGATGACAGCCGCACAGCGGGCGGCACGCTGGCCTCGGTTGTATTGGGCGCAGCAGGCGGTGCCTATGATCCGCTGACAGGGAAAATCACCGTCAATGTCGCCGGTGGCCCCATCGACATCGACATTGGCATGATCGGCGAAAGCAACGGCCTGACCCAGCTCTCGGACAATTTCGCGCCTGTCGCGATCACGAAAGACGGCTCTCCGGTCGGGAATATGACCTCGGTCGAAGTTGACGCAAACGGTTTCGTACACGCGTATTTTGATACCGGCGTTCGACGGACAATCTATCAGATCCCCCTCGCTGACCTACCAAACCCCAACGGCATGACCGCGTTGGATTATCAGACCTACCTGCCCTCGCCGGACAGCGGCGCTTATTACCTTTGGGATGCTGGGGATGGTCCGACAGGCGATATCCTTGCCTTTGCCCGTGAAGAATCCGCAACTGATGTGGCCGCCGAACTGACCGAGATGATTCAAACTCAACGGGCCTATTCCACCAATGCCAAGGTGTTCCAGACCGTCGATGAGATGCTTCAGGAAACGACCAACATCAAACGCTAGCCCCCAAGGGGCGCGGCGGGGTGCTTTTGCCCCGCCAATTTGATCTGAACCAGGAGGCGACCTATGTCGTTTTCATCTGCACTTGCCAACGCCTTAAGCGGCCTGACCGCGTCGTCGCGCATGGCCTCGATCGCGTCCAGCAATATCGCGAATTCTTTGACCGAAGGATACGCCCGGCGCGAACTGGCGATGTCGCCGCGCGCATTTACCGGCGGGGGCGTGAACTTGGATGGCGTCGTTCGCCACATCGATTCCGCCCTGGTTACCGAACGCCGCGATATCGGGGCGTCCTTTTCCAATGCCGATACCATTTCAACCTATCGGCACAGGGTCGAAACCATATTCGGCACGCCCGAAGATTCCTATTCCTTGTCCGCAACCTATGCGGCATTCGAAACCGCACTGGTGGCCGCGGCAAGCCGACCGGACTTGCCCGAAAGGTTGAACGCAGTTCTGGCCGCGGCGGGCAATGTCACCAACACTTTGTCAACGGCGCAGAACCGCATCCAAACCCTACGCGAGGAGGCCGACGCCGAAATCGCCACCACCGTGGAACGCGCCAACGCGCTGCTGGTGCAGGTTGATGATCTGAACACGGCCGTGACAGAAACCCGCAACCGGGGTGGCGATGTCTCGGGCCTGCTCGACCTGCGCCAAAGCGCGGTTGACGAATTGTCCGAGATTGTTCCGGTCAGGTCGGTGCCGCGCGATCAGGGCACAATTGCCCTGTTCACCTCAGGTGGCGCAATTCTGTTGGACGGCGCGGCGGCAGAATTTGGCTTTGCGGCGACAAACGTCATCACGCCGCATCAAACCGTCACCGCCAGTTTGCTTTCGGGTCTGACGATCAACGGCAACGATGTTCCGCTACGTGACGGTGGCCCGATAGATGGCGGGCGCTTGGCCGCGCTGTTCAAAATACGCGACGACCTCGCCGTCGAGGCGCAGACGCGTGTGGATGCTGCCGCGCGCGACCTTGTCGAACGGTTCCAGGATTCCGGCCTGGACGCGACGCGCGGGTTGGGCGACCCGGGCCTGTTCACAGACAATGGCGCGGCCTTTCTGGCGTCGGATGAGGTCGGGCTGGCGGGCCGGATTTCGGTCAATGCCCTTGTCGATCCTGCCCAGGGCGGTGCGACGTGGCGGCTCAGGGATGGGTTGGGCGCCGCGGTTCCCGGCGATGTGGGTCAGGCGAGCCTTTTACAAGACCTGAAGGATGTCATGACCACCCAGCGTGTGCCGGCCTCGGTCGGGTTTGGGCCAGCTGCGGTATCGGCCGCAGGAATGGCATCGACCATTCTGTCCCTGGCAGGAAGCGAGCGCCACCTGTCCGAAGAAGTTCTGGGCTTTGCGTCCGCGCGGCGCAGTGAGGTCGAGGAGCGCTATTTGAGTGAGGGCGTCGATACAGATCAGGAAATGCAGCGCCTGATCCTTGTCGAACAATCCTATGCTGCCAATGCCCGGATGGTGCAAACCATTGATGAAATGATGAATATTCTGCTGAGGATTTGATGATGACCCGCGTTTCCATAGGGGACATGGCGCAGAGTTTCATGCTGCGTCACCAAAACACCAGGCTGAAAAGCCACATGAATACCCTGGTACAGGAACTGGCCAGCGGGCGAACCGCGGATGTCACGCGCCACCTGTCAGGAAGCTATTCCTACCTGGCGGATATCGAACGAAATCTGACAACCCTTGACGGTTACGCCACCGCGACCGGTGAGGCCAAGGTGCTGACCGGCGCGATGCAGGAAAGCCTGAATGTGTTTCAGACGCTGGCCACCGATCTGGGGCTTGCCGCAATGTCGAGCGCATCATCGTATCTGCCCGAAGCGGTGCAATCGACATCGTTCCGGGCAGTTGGTGATTTGGGCCGGATGATTGCGGCGATAAACACGAATGTCGCGGGCCGCGCGTTGTTTTCCGGCGCCGCGGTGGATCGCCCCCCCTTGGCCAGCGCGAACGTAATGCTCGACGATCTGCGGATCACCCTTGCCGGGCAAACAACCCTGACCGGGGTCGAGGCGGCGATGGACACATGGTTCGACACGATCGGCGGCGGGTTCGAGACGTTGGGCTATACTGGTGGCACCACGTCCCTTTCGCCCATCACCGTCGGTGAGGGTGAAACATTGGACCTAGACCTGCGTGGGGACAATACGGCGATACGTTCCTTACTCAAGGCGGCCGCCATGGCGGCCCTGGCTTCGGATGACACCCTCGGGTTTGGCATCGACCTTCAGGCCGAAATTCTGCAATCAGCGGGCGAGAGCCTGGCCCTGGATCAAACAGAACTGGTGCAGATACGGGCCGACCTTGGCTATGCCGAAGCCCGGGTTGAGGACACAAAGGCGCGCATTTCGGCCGAACAGGTTTCGTTTCAAATTGCGCGAACTGAATTGCTGGCCGTCGACCCGTTTGAAACAGCCACCGAATTGGAGGACGTGCAATTTCAGTTGGAAAGCCTCTATGCGGTCACGGTTCGCTTGTCGCGCCTGTCATTGGTGGATTACCTGCGATGACCCTGAAACTCCTTGTTTGCCTTCTCGCTCTGTGGCCGTGTTTGTCCAATGCCAGCCCGATCCGGCTAAAAGACCTTGTCGAATTCGACGGCGTGCGTGGCAACGATCTGGTTGGGCATGGGTTGGTCGTTGGGTTGAACGGAACCGGCGATGGCATTCGCAACGCGCCCTTCACAGAAGAAATCATGTCCAACATCCTTGAACGGCTAGGCGTCAACGTGACCGGTGAACAATTTCGCCCGAAAAACGTTGCCGCCGTTTTTGTGACGGCAAGCTTGCCTCCGTTTGCACGCACGGGGGCGCAAATCGACGTGACCGTTTCGGCCATCGGTGATGCGAAAAGCCTGTTGGGCGGTACGTTGATCATGACGCCGTTGAACGCGGCGGATGGCCAGATCTATGCGGTGTCGCAAGGCACGGTGATTGCGGGCGGTGTCACCGCCGAAGGCGCGGGCGCTGCCGTGACCCAGGGCGTGCCAACGGCCGGAGTCATCCCGGCAGGTGCACGGGTCGAACGTGAGATTGATTTTGATCTGTCCACGCTCAGCCAATTGCGCCTTGCGCTGCGTACGCCTGATTTCACAACCGCTGGCCGGATCGAGGCCGCTATCAACCGCAATTTTGGCCGCAGTGTCGCGCGGATGATGGATGCCGGCACCGTGCGTTTGGATATCAAGGCGACGCGGATGGCGTCTCCGGCCCATGCTTTGGGCAGAATCGAAAACATTCTGGTGGAACCGGAACGTCGCGCCCGCGTCGTGGTCGACCAACGTTCCGGCACAATTGTCATGGGCGATGATGTGCGCATCAGCCGGGTTGCGGTTTCTCAGGGGAACCTCACCCTCAGGATCGAAGAGGCCCCAGTCGTGGTCCAACCCAACCCATTTGCCGAAGGCGAAACCATCGTGGTTCCCCGAACACGCGCTGAAATCGAAGAGGAACCTGGCACGGGACTGGCAGAGGTTCCGGGCGGCACGTCACTGTCCGAAGTGATCGCAGGGCTGAACGCACTTGGCGTTTCGCCACGCGACATGATCGATATTCTGAAGAGCATTAAAGCGGCGGGGGCGCTTCATGCCGAATTCGTGGTTCGATGAAACGGCTTCGCTTGTCGCGTTAGCCTTCACTCCACCGCTTTCCCGTACAGAAGCATCTTATGTCGACATAGGTGCCATGCGTGATCAGGCCGGCCTGCTGGTTTTGACACGTCGGATCAGTTTCCTTGCGGTGGCTAGGAATAACTTCGCACAAGGCTGGCGGCGATCAGGCGCCACCCATCCGCGACGACAAAGAACGCCAGTTTGAACGGCAACGAAACGATCGCCGGCGGAACCATCATCATACCCATCGACATCAGGATGGCAGCCACCACCAGGTCAATGATCAAAAATGGCAGGAAAACCAAAAACCCGATCTGAAATGCACGAGAGATTTCTGACAACAGAAAGGAAGGCACCAGAACAGAAAGAGGTGCGTCGCGGCCCGTGGAAATGTCCGAAGGCTCTGCCCTGAGGTTAGCCAGCGTTTCAAAAGTGTCCGGATCAATCCGCGCCGCCATGAACCCACGAAATGGATCAATGGCAAGGATTGCGGCCTCTTCAAGCTCCAACTGGTCCTCGATAAGCGGGCTAATTCCATTTTGCCAGGCCGCGGTGAACACCGGGTCCATCACGTACCACGTCAAAAACAAGGCCAAGCTGATTATCAGCATGTTGGGAGGCGATTGTTGAAGCCCGACGGCCTGCCGCAAGATCGACAAAACCGTAACCAAAAACGGAAAACAGGTGATCATGATTATGATCCCCGGTGCCAAGCTGAGGATCGTCACAAGGAAAATGAGCTGAACGCTGCGCGTCGTCAGAGAGCTTTCGTCGCCAAAGGATATGTCGATCCCCTGCGCGGCAAGCGGTGCCGAGAGCAGTGCCAGGACAAGTGCCGAAACGAGACCCGCGCGAACGATCATAGCCCGTTCTGCAGATCAGCGACTTCGGTCAGGCGCACGGCAAGCTGTCCTTTTTGATCCCCTTCCAGTTCCTCCAACTCTCCCCGGGCAATCAGGCGGTCCCCAACGTATAGATCAACGGGATCTTCGACCCTACGATCAAGAGGCAAAACAGCGTCCTTACCCATCGTCAGTAGATCACGGATCAACGGCCGGGCGCGGCCGACAGAGATCGTGATTTCGATCGGGACATTCGTAAAAGGGTTTTTCCGGTCGGGTTGTACCGTTTCAGCAGCTTCATCCATATGCGCTCTCCCGATTGTTTTCATCAATGAACCCGGCGACCGCCGCTTTGATGTCGTCGATGACACGATCCATGTCGATTTGGTGTTCGCCTGATCCAAGGCGCAGCAGAACCTGTCCTTCGCCAAGGGAGTCATCCTGAGTGACATCCACCGGAAAGCCGAAATCCTGGTCCATCAGACGGTCCAACGCAGGCCGAGAGGCCGGGGCGGTGACAATTTCAACCCTTTGATCGACACTGTTTTCGGCAACGCGCCGCAATTCTTCGACAATCCTGGGCCCCATCGTTTCCCGAGCGAGGTTCGGAAGAACCAGGTCAACCAATTGGTTCAGAAGCGGGTGAATGGCCGTCAGAATGTGTTGGCGTGCTTCGTGAAATGTGAATGACAGGTCTTGAAGGTTGCGTTCGAGATCAGCGGAAACCCGCGTTTGGTCTTCTGTCTGGGCTTTTAGGGAATCGTCCCAGCCATCCCGATAGCCTTTCTCGAACGCGTCGAGCTTGAGCGCCTCGATTTCGTCCTCTCCAGTCGTTTGGGCACCAACGGTTTCACGCCGCGTCGCTCCGAAATCCTCTAAAAATTGCCCTGGACTCATCAGGCTGTTTCCTCTCGGTCTTCTAGCCATCCGCGCAGGATTTCGACGGTTTCTTCCTGTCGCTCGCCGATCAGGCCACGCAATCGCGCGACCGGATCGCCGTCATCAGAGTCCGGGTAACCGGGCAGTCCGCTGTCAAACCCGGACACAATGGGCAAGTCGGGAAGAGAGAAATCGCCGTCATCAATTTCCCCGTTCAACACGTCGCCCGAAGCGGGGGATGTGGGGGCGGCCAATTGGGGCGGTTCGCCGGCCTGGCGCGCCAATACTGGCCGCACAACGAATAGCCCTAAGAACAACGCCACAATCGCCAAAACCGCCATTTGAACAAGCCGCGTTACGTCGATCGCGAGATTGTCGATCCATGACGCTGATGCCGCTGTGCCCAGTTCGGCGACAGGTTGAAACGCCATGCTTTTGATGGTGATTGCATCGCCACGCGTTTCATTGAAACCCACTGCCGACGCGATCAGGTCGCGCATTTCGGTCAGTTCTGCTTCGTTTCGCGGCACCAGGTTCGCTTCTTCGTCGCCCGGAACACTTATCCCATTGACGAGGGCCGCAACCGTGATGCGCCGGATCGCGCCCGCTGACTTTGTGACTTCTCTTTCCACTTCGGACACTTCGTAATTCACGCGTTCGCGGGTTTCGCTGTCCTGGCTGGTGGAATTTCCGCCCCCACCGCCTGCCCCGTCAGGAAGGTTTGACGCGACAGTCACTTCTCCGCCGGACGCAGAGTTTTGCGACGAATTTGTTCTTTCTTCCGTTTCCGTGCTGATCGCGACGCGATTGGCCGGATCGAAGCGGCGCTCGCGTATGGATTCCGTGTCCGTTTCTGTTTCGACCGACACTTCGACAACAGCATTGCCAACGCCAACGCGCGCCTCAAGCAAACGTTTGACCTTGTCCCGCAACAGATCTGATCTCTCATCGCTTCCCGACGAGGTGGCGTCCTCATCCCCTGTGCCGATCAATTCGCCGGACGAATCGATCACCGCAACATCGTCGGGGGCAAGCCCGGCTACGGCCGACGCGACCAAGAAACGCAACGCCTTGGCATGCGCAGGGGTGACGGCCCCGGCGCCGCTGATCACAAAGACCGAAGCCGTTGGGCGTTTTTCCCGGTGAAAGGGATTTGCGCCGGAATGGGCGATGTGAACCCGCGCGGATTCGATTTGCGGGGACGTCGCGATGGTCCTTGCGATTTCGCCTTCCTTGGCCCGCCAATAGGCCGCATCGAACATCTGGGATGTCGTGCCAAATCCGGTAAGGGAATCAAGCAATTCGTACCCCTGGCCACCGTTTCGCGGCAGGCCCTCGCTTGCCAGAATCATGCGCAATTCGTCGCGTTGTGTCGACGCGACAAAAATTGATCCGCCGCGCACGTCGTATTCAACCCCACGTTGTTCCAGGGACCGAACGACCTCGCCGGCCGGGCCCCCTTCGAGCCCGGAATAAAGAAGAGTCAGATTGGGCGAAGAGGCCATGCGGGCGAGGCCCAGAACCGCTGCGAACATAGCAATTGTTGCACCGACAACAATTATGCGCCGTCGCATGTCGAGGGTGTTCCAAAGACTGGAAAGCTGCTGCACGTATGCCTCCTGTCCGGCGAACTTTCTGTTCACCGCTTGGCAGCATCAATCGCGCATCGGACTTAACAATCGGTTAGTCCATCCAAGGTTATAGACGGTTTGTAATCGATGATGGGAACCGGGTATGGCCGACGAAGAAGAGGCGGACGAAGAACCGAAGAAAAAGTCTTCGAAATTGCCCCTGATCTTGGGTCTGGTGCTGGCGATCGCCGGCGGCGGGGGCAGCTTTTTCGCAATCTATTCCGGCATGATTCTTGGTGGCGATCCACCAGAGGAAACGGCCGGAGAAAACCCGACGGATGAGATGCCCGTGCCGGACGTCGCCTTTGTTGAGGTTGAGCCGTTGCTGATTGGTATCGGGCGCGGACGCACCGAAAGACATCTTCGGTTTCGTGCGCAACTTGAGGTGCCCGCCGCAGAACGATCGGCCGTCGAAAAGGTTTTGCCGCGGGTTGTTGATGTCATGAACACGTATCTTCGCGCCATTGAAATCCAGGACCTGGAAGACCCTTCAGCGCTGGTTCGGCTTCGGGCGCAATTGCTGCGGCGGGTCAAGGTGGTCACCGGCCCCACACGGGTCAATGATCTGCTGATTATGGAATTTGTGATGAGTTGAGGATTGGGATGGAAATGATCGCGGACATTTTGTTGGTCGCCGGAGCCCTGGGCGCTGGGTTTTACTGCTTTGTTCTTGCGCGCCGTCTGACACGGTTCACCGACCTTTCGGGCGGTATGGGCAGCGCCGTCGCCGTTCTGTCGGCGCAGGTTGACGATTTGAAGGTGACGTTGGATGCAGCCCGTGAAACTGCGGGATCGTCGTCTCAGTCGCTGGAACACCTGACAGCACGCGCGGAAACTGTTGCGCGCCGGCTAGAGCTTTTGGTTGCGTCGATGCACGACTTACCCGATCCAAAAACCATAGATAAAAATGATCAAAAAACCGCAGCAGTTTTCACACGCCATGGCGGGTCAATGGAACGTCAGCAATGACGATCGGCGCAACCAGACCCAAATCCAAGGAAAAACGTCCATCCAGGCGCCGACCGGCCCGTGGCGCGTTGGTTGTTGTGGCCACCCTGTTCATCAGTTCCGGGTTATTACGGATCGGGCTTGAGGCTGGTCACGCCTTTGCCCGAGAATCTGTCGACGAGTTGCCTGCGGCGCACATGGCCAACGTGAAAGGCAGCTGCGAAACCCCTGAAGACCTACGCGAGACATTGGAATTGTTCCGGGATCGCGAAGCGCGAATTGCCAAAAGAGAGGCACAAATCGCGGATAGAATTCAGGCCTTGGCAGTCGCTGACAAGGAAATCGAAGCGCGCCTCGCCGAACTTGTCCAGGCCGAGAGAGACTTGCGCAGGTTGTTGGTTCTGGCGGATGAGGCGGCCGAGGGTGACCTGGCCCGGTTAACCTCAGTCTATGAGGCCATGAAACCCAAGGATGCGGCCGCTCTGTTCGAAGAAATGGCGCCGGAATTTGCTTCTGGATTCCTCAGTCGCATGAAACCAGAGGCCGCTGCCGGCATCATGTCGGGCCTAAGCCCGCAGGTCGCCTATACGTTGAGTGCTGTTATGGCAGGACGTAATGCAAATGCCCCCAAGAAATGATCGAGCATGACGGATTGTTAATCCCGCAGGCCCAAACTGCAGCAAAGGCAATCGTACGGAGAACGTGACATGATCGGCATCGTTGGGATTTGCGTTATTCTGATCATGGTTTTTGGTGGCTACCTCCTGGCTGGCGGCAACCTGACCATTGTGTTCAAGGCGCTGCCGTTTGAAATGATCATTATCGGCGGCGCGGCTGCCGGGGCGTTTTTGGTCGGCAACGATATGGGCGGCGTCAAACATACGATCAAGGATGTTGGAAAGGTCTTTAAAGGCCCCAAATGGAAACCAGAGGATTACAGCGACTTGCTGTGCCTTTTGTTCGAGTTGATCCGCTTGGCCCGTCAAAACCCTGTCGCAATCGAAGAACACATAGAAGCGCCTGCTGAAAGCGCGATTTTTTCTAAATATTCCAAGATCCTAAGCGATTCAGAAGCCATTGGAATGATCTGTGACACGATGCGCTCGGCCTCCATGAACTATGACGACCCGCATCAGGTCGAAGAGGTTCTGGACAAACGGATGGAGGCAAACCTGCACCACGCATTGCATTCCAGCCATGCCTTGCAGACGCTTGCCGATGGTCTTCCAGCACTTGGGATTGTGGCGGCGGTTCTGGGCGTTATCAAAACCATGGGGTCGATTGATCAACCGCCTGAAGTGCTGGGCAAAATGATCGGCGGTGCTTTGGTGGGAACATTTCTTGGCGTTTTCCTGGCCTACGGCCTTGTCGGCCCATTCGCGACAAAGGTGAAATCAGTGACAGAGGATGACGGTCATTTCTATCAATTGATCCGCGAAGTTCTTGTTGCGAACCTCCACAATCACGCGACCAACATTTGTATCGAAGTGGGACGCCAGAACACGCCATCGCATTATCGACCCAGCTTCGCCGACCTGGAAGACGCGTTGAAAGCCGTCAAACAGGAAGCCGCATGAAGCCGATAGTCGCATTCATTTTCCTGTGCGCATCGGCCGTTTCAGCAGCGGCTGCGGACATCAAAATTCGATCGGGTGAGCATGAAACGTTCACCCGGTTCGTTTTCTATTTACCAGAGGGTGTCTCGGTTGATGCGCGCTCAGACGGGAACCGCATAAGGATTTCGGCAACCCCGCGACGATCAAACTTCGACACGACCGGCATTTTTGCACGCATCCCCAAGAGCCGGGTCACAAACGCGATTTCAGCGGATCAAGGCCAACTTGACCTTCAATTGAAATGCGATTGCACGATCAGGACGTTCAAGGCCGGGAGCCAGGTTTTCGTTCTTGATGTGAGGGGTGATACACGCACCGCGGCCAAGCCACCGCGCCTCGCGTTTTCCATGGCGATAGCACCACCACCCCTCAAGAACATCATGATGGGTACGGCCCGATTGGGGTTTCCGCAACCGGGGGTGCAAGGTGAAGCGCAGGTCAGAAACGTCGAGCGGAGGGCAACCGACGTTGCCCCAACCCCAGTCCAAAACGCGCTGAATGCTGCCCCCAAAAATCGGGTGGTGCAAATGCCCGCGACCTTGCCTGATATGGATGACCCGGATGCCGCCGTCAGGCAGGGCAGAGTCCGGGACGCGGAACAGAGATTGTTGGAACAATTGGCCAAGGCCGCCACCCAAGGCTTGTTGGACCCATCCAGAATGGTGCCGAGTCGATCCACACCCGAACAGCGCGATTCGCCAAATTCATCGAAGGAATTGCCGCCACGCTTTGCCCCGGAACATGAACGCCGATCCATCACCGCGGAAACGACCATTGATCACGATCGCCGGAATGCCTCCGCCAGGACGAGGCCAGTCACATCGGACGGAGAGGCCTGTTTTGCCGACGACCTGCTGGATGTGACGGCGTGGGCGGGGGGCAATGATTTCAATATCGAACTCGGTAAATTGCGGTCCGCACTCTACGGTGAGCGTGACATCGTTAACCGGGACGCTGTCAGAAACCTGGCCAGATTTTATATCCGTTACGGGTTTGGTGCTGAGGCGCTTCGAACGTTATCGGAATCCCCCTCCAACACCGTAGAATGGACTCTGCTTCGGTCTATGGCAGAAATCATTGAAAATGGGCGGGAGGAGTCACTTGGCATATTCCACGGCCAAATCGACTGTGACTCGCCTTCGGCGCTTTGGGCTGCTCTGGCCCACGATGATTTACGGTCGGGTTTTAAACCCAATGTCACCGCGATTCTTCGCGCGCTAAGTGCCATGCCAGCTGACTTGCGGCAGCATTTGGGCCCCATGCTTGCCGAACGATTCCTAGACGCAGGTCAACGCGACGCGGCGGAATCCATACTCCGATTGGTCGACAGGGGGCTGGAAACTCGCGACCTCCCGCACGATGTTGCCGAGGCGAAGGTTAACATTTCCAAGGGCGAAACACGGGATGCTGAAACGGTTTTGAACGAAGCCATTGCAGCAAATTCGCCCGACGCGCCCGCAGCCCTTATCGCCCTGATCGACTCCAAGCTTTCTCAGCAGTCGGCACTGCCTCCGGCAATTGTAGAGTTGGCCCAGGCCTTTGTCACAGAATTGCGCGGACAGGCAATCGCCCCGGAAATCGAACGGGTCGCCATTCTGGCAACGGCCGCTGCCGGACAGCACAACGAGGCCCTTGGCCTTTTGGATACGGCGCGTGATTTACAAGGGTCTGCCTGGCATGAAGCCCGTTCGCAGGTCGCAGAAATGATTGCGCGCGACGCAGAAGACCTTGCGCTGATCACGTTGTCGGCGCGTTTGGCCAACAACGACCCGACAGATCTTTCGCCGGCCGCGGGCAACGCTTTGGCCGAACGCCTTGCCGGTCTGGGTTTCAATGATCTGGCCCTCGTCCTTGTGAGCGGTCCGGCAAGTGGTGATGAAAATTTGCAGAGGCGAATGATCCGGGCGAAAATCGCGGTGGCGGATCGACGCCCGCGGCGTGCCGAAGCGGAGTTGCTGGGTATTGAAGGGCCAGAGGCCGAGCAGATTCGCGCAGAGGCCAAAGCTCTGAGCGGCAATCACGACAGCGCCAGCCGCACATTTGCATCCGTGTCCGACAAAGAACGCGCCGCAGAACAAGCCTGGTTGGCTGGCAACTGGACAGAAGTTGCAAGCAGCGGCGATGGAATCCGTGCAGAGGCGGCCAACCTGATTCTGCGACAAGCGCAACGTCGCAGCGGCGCTGGCATTGAACCGGAGTCCAGCGCGGCGCCCCAGCCCGACAATGGTGCAACAAAGCAGGAAGACGGCCCGCTCGCTCGCAATCGCGCGCTGCTGGACGCAAGTTCTGCCGCCCGGGGCATTCTGGAATCATTGCTGACCGAAGCTGCGGTCGCGAACGAGGCGGACGGGTAATTCTCTTTTTGTCGCTGCGGCACTGAATTCGGGCCTTGATGACTAACGTCGGCAACAGAATCTCAACGGATGATCCTTAGGCTTGGTCCAGGCGCAAAATGCGCCAAAGGATGATCAGAATGATCTTAAGACTTGGGCGGCCACCTTCATCTACGTTGTTTTTGACGCATGCGATCGCCACCGTGTGCCTTGTTGGCGTGTTGACCGGGCCATTACATGCCCGCACGACCGAATCCGTTTCGGACAAATTGGTTTGCGACACAGCCGCACGCGGCGCGTCACGTGCAAGTGGCGTTCCACTTGACGTGATGATGGCCATCACCCGCACCGAAACCGGGCGAAAACGCCACGGCAAAATCGAACCCTGGCCCTGGACCGTGAATATGGAGGGCAAGGGCATTTGGTTTGAAACCGAAGATGCCGCGCGTGCTTATGTTTATAAGCATTTCAAACGCGGCGCGCGCAGCTTTGATGTTGGGTGCTTTCAAATCAACTTTCGGTGGCACGGTCAGGCGTTCAAATCCATCGACGACATGTTCGATCCGTCGTTGAACGCTGAATACGCGGCCCAGTTCCTGTTGGACCTGTTCGGCGAGACAGGCGATTGGTCCCGCGCCGCTGGCGCATTTCATTCCAGAACGCGATCACTGGCTGAAAAATACCGCAAGCGATTTGACCGCCACAGACAGGCCATCGCCAACCGCCCTACACCACAAAACGCGCCCAGATCGGAACCCAAAACACGCGCTAAGGTGTCGCCCTTGATCGCGGGGTCGCCAACGACAGGGTTGTTGGGGTCGCTTGTCCCGCGATCATCGCGACCTGCGGACGGTCGTTTCATACCCTTGGGCGGCGTGAGCGCCCTGAGGCCGCGAGGGTAGCAAACCCCTGATGCGGGCAATATTCCAACCAACCATTCTGCTGGCGCTCGCCCTGATGGCGATCATCGTGATGATGATCCTGCCGATGCCAGCGGCGATCCTTGATATCGGATTGGCGGCAAGCTTTGCGCTCGCCATCCTTATATTCACTGTCACTTTGTTCATCGAACGACCGCTTGATTTCTCGGCCTTTCCAACAGTTCTCCTCGCCTCTCTGATGTTGCGATTGTCGCTGAACATTTCGTCAACCAAGCTGATCATCGGACAGGGGCACTCCGGCACACACGCCGCAGGTGACGTCATTCAAGGTTTTGCCAATTTCGTCATGGGCGGCAGCGTCTTTCTGGGGCTTGTTGTGTTTGGTGTCCTGCTGATCGTCAATTTCATGGTCATCACAAAGGGCGCGGCGCGCATGGCCGAAGTCGGCGCGCGTTTTGCCCTGGACGGGATGCCCGGCAAACAACTTGCCATCGACAGCGACATGTCCGCCGGCGCCATTGATCACGCAGAAGCCAAAGCCCGCCGCGAACGCGAACAGCAGGAAACAACTTTCTTTGGCTCGCTTGATGGCGCTTCGAAATTCGTCAAGGGCGATGCGGTTGCCGGCCTTTTGATCACGTTGCTAAACCTCGTGATGGGGTTGGTCATGGGTGTGGCGGTTCATGACATGCCCATCGGCGCGGCCTTTGAAACATATGCAATCTTGACGGTGGGCGACGGGTTGGTCAGCCAGATTCCCGCCGTCATCATTTCAATCGCGTCCGCCCTTCTTCTGGCACGTGGCGGCGCAACCGGGGCAACCGACCTTGCCTTGCTGCGCCAATTGGGCCGTTTTCCCCCCGCGCTGGCGACGGTTGCCGTGTTGATGGTGTTGTTCGCGTTGGTTCCGGGCCTGCCGTTTGTTCCGTTTATCATTGGCGGCGCGACCTTGGCCTATGCCGCGCTGGCCGTTCATCGCCGCCAAAAAGCCGCGGCCAAGGCCGAAGTGGCTGACACTGTTGCGCCACAGGCCCCGACAGAACGACCGCTTGGCGACATGTTGGACATTGACGACATTCATGTCGAATTCTCCCCCGACCTTGTCAACATGGTGCTCGATCCGGGAACCGGGCTTGATGCGCGCATTGCGAATATGCGCAATCACGTCGCGTCTTCGTTCGGGATGATTTTGCCGGAAATTCGACTGACAGATGATCAGTCTCTCGCTCCGGGGTCTTATGTCGTGCGCATACAAGGTGTCGAACAGGCGCGGGCGGTTCTGCGCCCTGATCAAATCCTCGCCTTGATCCCTGACGCCGGGCATGATCTCCCCCCCGGGGAAGACGTCCAAGAACCTGTGTACGGCGCGCCCGCGCGATGGATCCCCGGCGATTCACAAGAGGAAATGGCGCTGTCAGGCACAACAATGGTGACCCCGACAGAAATCCTCGCCACCCATTTGCTTGAGGTCATCAAACGCAATTTCCCACGATTGCTTACCCTGAAAACGCTGCGTCGCATTCTCGAGGAAATGGTCAACCTTTCAGATCCCCGGCGCGGAGAGGCCAACCGCAAAATGCTGGACGAGCTGATCCCCGACAAAGTTCCAATTGATGTCCTTCATCAGGTGTTGCGGCTCCTTCTGGAAGAACAGGTGTCGATCCGAAATCTGGGCCTGATCCTTGAGGCGATTGCCGAGGGACGCATGATCTCACCTCAGCCCGAGGCTATTTGCGAACATGTGCGCCAGCGCCTTGGGTTTCAGCTTGTCGCCGAAATGCGCCGGGCCGATGGCACCATCCCGTTGATCCAACTGGACCCCGATTGGGAGGAAACGTTTTCGAGCTACCAAATCGAAGGCGAACGCGGCGCACTTGATGTTGCCCTGCCCCCGGAGATGTTCAATCGCTTGGCACAAAACCTTTCCGAACAGATTTCCGAGGCCGGCGATGTCGGCATATATCCTGCCGTCATAACCTCGACACGGCGGCGGCGGTTTCTGCGCATGTTGATGAGTGCACGCAACATTTCAAACCCGGTTCTGTCCTTTGAGGAAATCGGATTAGAGGCGCGGCCCTCACTGGTCGGAACCGTGGCCGCATGACGCCCGAAGACGTCATGCGCGTTTTCGCATTCCAGGAGGCCGGACTTTGGCAGGGCATTCTGGTGTTTTTGCGGGTTGCGCCTGTCATGTCCCTGATCCCCGGGTTTTCGGAACAATCGGTGCCAATGCGTGTTCGATTGGGCATTGCCCTTGCGATGACCATGATCGTCGCGCCTGTTCTTCCGTCTCTCGCGCCCAACACTGCGTTTTCGCTACCGGTGGCGTTACGATTCATGGTGACGGAAACTTTGTCAGGATTGGTTTTGGGTTTGGGACTGCGCATGTTCATACTGGCGCTGCAAACCGCGGGATCCATGGCCGCCCAAGCGACATCCTTGTCGCAAATCCTGGGCGGGGCCGGGGCGGAACCGCTTCCCGCTTTTGGTCACATCCTGGTCATGGGCGGATTGGCATTTGCGATGATGATGGGCCTGCATCTGCGTGCCGCCGAATATTTGATCGCATCCTACGATGTGCTACCTGCCGGCCGCTTCCCTTTGGCCAGCGATCTCGCTGAATGGGGGGTCGCGCAGGTCGCCGCGATGTTCGCACTCGCCTTTCGCATTGCCATGCCGTTTATCATCGTATCGGTGCTGTATAACCTGACACTTGGTGTCGTGAACCGGGCGATGCCGCAGCTTATGGTTGCGTTCGTTGGCGCCCCGGTCATCACTGCTGGTGGCCTTGTCCTCTTGGCACTCCTGTCTCCGATGATGATCGCGCTTTGGTTCGAGGCACTTGCCGGGTTCCTTGATAATCCGTTCAGGCCCGTTCCATGAGTGGGGGCGGTCAGGACGACGCAGAAAAGTCACACGAACCGACCCAGCGAAAACTGGAAAAGGCGCGTGAACGCGGTGAGGTGCCAAAATCAACTGATCTGACAACCGCGGCTGGCTATGCCGGGTTCTTGCTGGCCTTGATTGTCACAGGTACCGCGAGCATCACAAACCTGGGTTCAGGCTTGATGGCGCTAATCGACCGGGCGGACATGATGGCGCCCATTGTTTTTTCAGGGGCTGCCGGGGCGGCGTTGGGTGGTTTGTTGGCCCAAACCAGCATCGCTTTGATCCCTTGGTTTCTATTCCCCGCGCTTGCCGTGATTTTGATGATCGCCGCGCAGCGCAGTTTCGTAGTGGCCCCCGACAGGGTAAAGCCGAAATTGTCGCGGGTTTCGATCCTGTCAAACGCCAAAAACAAATTCGGCCGTGGCGGGTTGTTCGAGTTCGCGAAAAGTTTCGTAAAGCTCACTTTGTTTTCTGCCTGCCTTGCATATTTCCTCGCAACTCGGCTTGAAGAAATGGCTGGGTCCGCCCTGGCTTCACCGTCGATCGGCATGACCATACTCGCGCGTTTGGCAGTCGATTTCTTCTTTGTCGTTCTGATCATCGCTGGGTCGGTGGGGACGATCGATTTCTTGTGGCAACGCGCGGAACATATTCGCAAGAACAGAATGTCAGACCGTGAAATCCGGGATGAGATGAAGGACGCAGAAGGCGATCCGCACATGAAAGGCGAAAGACGCCAGCGCGCCCAGGAAATCGCGTTGAACCAGATGATGGCAGAGGTTCCGAAAGCTGATGTCGTCATCGTGAACCCAACACATTATGCCGTCGCATTGAAATGGGATCGCACACCGGGTGCAGCGCCCGTCCTTGTGGCCAAAGGCGTCGACGAAGTCGCGCACCGAATTCGCGAAGTTGCCATTCAATCGTCGGTGCCGATTCATCGCGACCCACCGACAGCCCGCCTATTGTGGGACAGTACCGATATCGGAATGGAAATCGCGCCGGGCCAGTATCGCGCCGTCGCCGCGGCAATCCGGTTCGCGGACATGGTTCGCCGCAAGGCAAAGCAGCGTGGTTGGTGATGCCGAATGAATTTGACGCAATTGCCAGGGTGACTGACGCCAAGTACGAATTTGAATTGGCGAAAATGCAACGGATTGCCGCGCAGGAAGCGCAATTGCGAGAGGCGATTCAAACGTTGGAGGCGCAAGCAAAGGACGCCGTCGTGCTTTCTGCGCAGGTGGCTGGAATGCCGGCATTGGGCGCGGATCAAGTGTGGCGGACATGGTTGCTTGAACGTCGCAAGACTTGCCAAATGGAATTGGCTTTGATCCTTGCGGAAAAGTCCGAGGCAAAAAACCGTCTTGCGACCGCATTCGGACGTGCCAATGTTGCTGAGGCTTTGCGTTCAGATGCCGAAACGCAAGCCAAACTTGCCCGATCCCAAAAAGATATGTCGACTCTGAACGATCGCATGGCCTGGCGGCGCTAGGTCGGCCGGATCAACTGTCTTGCCGGGCGATATCCATTATCAGAACATCGGTGACCACTTTGCCTATCGCTTTGCGCGCCGTCTCGTACAGGGCCCTTCGCAGGACATCCATGTTGTTGGCATTTGTAAAATCCCCGGAAAACCCGCCGGTGTTCGCGTGATCAAACAGGACCTGAAGGAACGCGTCGCGCAGTTTGGGTTCCTTTGAATAAACCATTTCGCGCTGACCAACATCGACTTCGACGCTCAGCGACATGACGACAAGACCAACGATCCGCCCTTCCCGCGTCAGGGGGACAACAAATTGATTGTTGAGTTTGACGTATTCCTTGTCCGTCGCGGTTTCATCTTCTTCGGGCGCTTCGTGATCATCGTTGGCCTTTTCCATGTCCCCACAGGGATCGACTTCGACGACCTCAACCTGTTGTGGTTTTAGGAAGAAACCGGCACCAGCGCCGCCGCCAACGCCCAAAAGAATTAGTATTACGGGAAGCAGTTTTCGCATTGGTTTTCCCTAGAATGGCAGGATGACATCCAACACTTGCTGACCAAGCCTTGGTTGTTGCACATCCGTGATTTGCCCGCGCCCGCCATAGGAAATTCGCGCCGAGGCCATTTTGTCATAAGTGATCTCATTCTGGCGCGAGATGTCCTCAGGTCGCACAAATCCCGAAACGATCAGTTCACGGATCTCGAAGTTTACGCGCACTTCCTGATTGCCGGACAGGGCAAGAACTCCGTTGGGCAACACCTCTGTCACGGTTGCGGCGACCCGCAGGGTAAGCTTTTCATTGCGGCTGACTGAGCCATCTCCGTTGGAAGAGCTGGACGAATCGAGCGACACGGCGTCAGCCAGCGATGCGCCGTCCGGAAGGAAACCGTCAATACGCTGAGGTATGCCAAGAAGTTGGGGTATGCCCAAACTTTCAGACCCCCCGCGCGAACGGGATGTTGAATTTGAAATTTCGGCCTTGTCGTCGATCTCAATTACGACGGTCAGAATGTCGCCGCGACGCATCGCGCGCCTGTCGCCAAGAAGCGAGGCCCTTCCGCCGCGCCAGAGCGATGATCTGTCCAAATTCCGCAAGCGTGTTGTCGCGATAGGCAGCCCGGGGTCGATCATCGCGCGGTGTTCCCCGGTGTTCACGGTTTCCGAAAAATCCGGGGCCCGTCCGATGTGTTTGACCCGGTCACACCCCGCAGTGCAACTGGCCAGGATCAGCATCGCGATGCCTTTTTTGAACCCGTTATCTGACAACACGTACGGTCCCGTCTGCTTGCACGAAACCCGACACGGTTGTTCGCGAGGTAAGGTTCATGACGCGGATCGTTTCGCCAACGGCCGCCCGGGATAGCGCGCGACCTTCTGCGGCGATGCGCAATCCTGAATATGTGAAAATCATCGGCACAATCTGATTGCGTTCGATCATCGCCGCCGGGCCGATTTCACCGGATCGAACGGGCCTGCCAGCGTACAAGATAACGCGCGCTTCCTGTCCTGCGACGGCCTCGGCGTTTTGATAGGCGCCGGGGACGTCTCCCTTGCCGACGACCAGGTCGGCCAGGGTCAGGATTTCGTGCGCGCGGATCGTGCGCGCGGCAAGAACAACATCTGCCTGTGCACTGGTGCAAAACAGGATCGACACAAGCGGGAGGAGTGAAAGACCATATCGCATCAGCGGATTTGCGTCGTCGCGCCAAGCATCTGGTCAGCCGCCGAGATGACCTTGGCATTCAGTTCATAGCCGCGCTGCGCCTCAATCAACTCGGTGACCTCGCGCACGGCATCGACAGAGCTGTCTTCGAGGTAGCCTTGGCGCAGGGTCCCAAGGCCGTCCAGACCAGGCGTGGACACATTGGCTGGCCCTGATGCCTCGGTCGCAACGAACAGATTCGAACCGATCGCTTCGAGTCCCTTGGGGTTCGTGAACCCCGCAAGTGATATCTGACCCAATTGCTGCCCCTCACCACCGCGGCCAAAATAGGCGTGAACATCGCCATTTGCATTGATCGATATGGAAACGGCGTCCGTCGGAATCGTGATTTCGGGTGAAACGGGGTACCCGTCGGACGTCACAATCAGCCCTTCGCCGGTGCGTTTTAACCCGCCGTCGCGTGTATACCCGGCCTGCCCGTCGGGTAGGGTGACCTCAAGGTATCCACGACCCTCGATCGCGACATCCAGATCGCCGCCTGTGGCACTGACCGAACCTTGGGCCAGTTGCATGGAAACCGCCGCCGGGCGCACCCCGAGGCCAAGTTGTATGCCGGTGGGCAGGACCGTTCCATCGGCCGCGTTGATTGTGCCAGCCCGCGCCATTTGTTGATAATGCAGATCCGAGAATTCGGCGCGGCGCGCGTTGTAGCCCGTCGTCGACATATTGGCGAGGTTGTTCGAAATGGTTTCGACCCGCATTTGCTGGGCTGCCATTCCCGTGGCCGCGATGTGAAGCGCGCGCATTTTTCGTCTCCTGACTTGGGTTTTGTGGAATTAGCGAAGGAAGGTTTTCAGCGCGTTGCGGATCCGGTCATTTTCGGAATCAAGAAAGCTTTGGCCAAGCTCATAGGCGCGCTGCACCTCAATCATCCGGGCGACCTGACCAACCGGGTCAACGTTGGATGCTTCGATGAAACCCTGAACGATGCGGCCGCCCTCGACCGGTTCAAAACCGGCGTCAGATCTGAACATCACGCCGTCCTCGCGGACCAGGCCGTTGGGATCGGTTGGTTTCACCAAGCCGACTTGGGACAAGGGGCGCCCGCCTGCGCTGATCGTTCCGTCGCCTGCCACGCTCAGATCCGGGGCGTCCGAGGGGATGAAGATGGGTGCGCCCCCGGCGTCCAAAACGCGAAACCCGTCATTTGTGACCAGATCGCCTTCGGCGGATGTTGAAAAACTGCCCGCGCGCGTCAAACGTTCGCCCTGCGGCGTTTCGATCAGAAAGAATCCCTCTCCTTCGATGGCGAGGTCGAGCGGCGCGCCTGTCTGGCGCAATCCACCCTGCAGCATGGATGTGGTTCGGACCCGTGCCGCGGCCATCGACAACGAAGGACCAGATGGGCCAGAGCGAATGAATTCTGAAAACACCACGCCTTCTTTTCGAAAGCCGGTTGTTGAAATGTTGGCGATGTTGTTTGCCACCACCTGCATTTCGCGCATCAGGCCAGATTGGCGGGTCAGCGCCGCATAAACTGCATTTTCCATTTGTCAGCCTCCGATGATCATCGGGATGATCCGGTTTTGAAAAAAGGCGACCATCGTCTGAGTCATGAACCCCATCGACATCCAGAAAACGACGGCAATGGCGGCCAGCTTTGGCACGAACGTCAGGGTCATTTCCTGAATAGACGTCAAAGCCTGGAACAGACCGACGACCAAGCCCGTGACCAGAGCGACGGTCAGGATTGGCAAGGACGTTATGACAGCGATCCACAGCCCTTGTCGCAGGGTGTCAAAGAAAACGGATTCCTCCATACGCCTGCCCCTGGTCACACCGGCATTCGCAGAATTTCCTGATACGCCTCGACAACCTTGTCACGCACAGTGACAACTGTTTCGACGGCCAGCTCCGCTTGAACCAGCGCCTCGACCAAGGCATGCGGGTCAGCTTTGCCAATCATTGCCGCCTTTGAGATTTCTTCGCTTTCGCGCAAGGTTGTTTCGAAATCTTGGGTGAGGCCAAGCAGAGCCTCACCCGGGTTTGTGGCGCCTGAAACAGGTTCCGTTGCAGGGCGCGCGGCGGCGTAACGCTGGGCCGCATTCAGTGCTTTGATATCCATTCTGGACCTCCATCACCGGCGCAACAGATCGAGGAGTGCCCCCGACATCTGCCGTGCCTGATCGAACATCTTCAAGTTCGCTTCGTAGCTGCGCTGCGCTTCGCGCGCGTCAGCGATTTCGATCACCAGATCGACATTCGATCCATCATAGTGACCGGTTTCATCGGCAAGGGGGTGGGACGGATCAAACATCCGGGTCAGATCGGACTGATCGAGTTTCACCCGACCGGTGCGAACCACTCCCATGCCGTCACCGGCGCGATCCCCGCTTTCGAAGGGGATGCTTTTGCGCCGGTATCCGGGCGTATCGGCATTAGCGATGTTTTCGGACAGGTGCCGAATACGCTGTGCCTGGGCGCGAAGCCCGCTGGCCGATACGTTCAAGGAATTGAGGAAATCATTCATGTCTGCCCCCTATCGCCGGCCCAAGGAACTGCGCAGCACGGTAAGGGCACTGCGATAAATGGCCAAAGCACGCTGATGTTGGCGATCCGTGTCAGCCGCCTTGACCATCTCTTCCTCAAGGGACACGGAATTGCCGTTCGGGGACACGTTGCCACCATTGGTGGGGACCGCCCGCGGCATTTGGTTGGCAAAAACGCCGTGCAAGTGTTCTGAACGGGTGGCGCGCATCGCCTCTTTCCCAGGTTTCCATACGGTCGCGAACGACGCGATGTCATTTGCCCGGAATCCTGGCGTATCTGCGTTGGCGATGTTGCGCGCGATTACGGCCTGCCGTTTCCCGGCATGGGCCGCCATGGCGCTGGCAGTCTGGAACACTTCCAGTGATTTGAACATCGGGGCTTCTCCCTCGATTGGCTTCAACCAAGGCTTAACCGTGATTCCTTTAGAAATGGTTGGTGACTGATGAAGGGAGCGTGCGATGTCTTCGAACGGGTTCGAAACACTGTTGGCCGACCTGGGGCGGATCCCGATCATGCAACCAGTGGGGCGGGTCATTGCCGTTGACGCGGGTTTGGTGCGGCTGGCGGGGTTGGGACATCTGGCGCGTATGGGCGATTTCCTGAAACTGGCGCGCGCAGATGGAACACACCTCGGAGGAGAGGTTCTTTGCATCGAAACTGACGCGGTTTTGATGTTGCCGGACGCGTCCCCTGATGGCGTTTCCTTGGGTGATCGCGTCACGCTGGTGGGTGATGTGCGGCTTGCCCCGGACGAAAGCTGGATCGGGCGAATCATTGATCCTTACGGGCAGCCGATGGATGGGTTTGCCCTGCGGCACGGGCCAAGTGCCTGTAACCTAAGGGCTACGCCGCCGCCTGCGGCACAACGTCGTGGCCTGGGGCGGCGTTTGGAAACCGGCATGGCCGTGTTCAACACCATGCTGCCAATTGTCGAAGGCCAGCGGATCGGCCTGTTTTCCGGATCTGGTGTCGGCAAATCCAACCTGTTGGCACATTTTGCCAAGCATCTTGAAAGCGATCTGACCGTCGTCGCCCTGATCGGGGAACGCGGGCGCGAACTTAGGGAATTTGTTGAAAACGTTCTTGGCCCGGACGGCATGGCGCGGTCCATCGTGATCGCCGCAACATCGGACCAATCACCGCTTGTGCGGCGGCGGTGCGCATGGGCGGCAATGGCCGTGGCGGAACATTTTCGTGATCACGGTCGAAATGTGCTGTTTTTGGCCGATTCCATAACACGGTTTGCCGAAGCGCATCGCGAAGTGGCAGTGACGGCCGGCGAATTGCCAGCGTTGCGGGGGTATCCGCCATCGACAGCTCACATGATCATGCAATTATGCGAACGGGCCGGGCCGGGCGTAAAAGGCGCGGGGGCCATTACGGCGATTTTGTCGGTTCTCGTCGCGGGATCGGACATGGAAGAACCCATCGCAGACATCCTTCGCGGGGTGTTGGATGGCCATGTCGTTCTGGATCGAAAAATTGCCGAACGCGGGCGATTCCCGGCGATCGACTTGTTGCGCTCAGTCTCGCGCAGCTTGCCTGCGGCGGCGACAGAGGATGAGAACACAGCGATCTCTTCTGCGCGGGCATTGCTGGGTGCCTATGCGCAATCAGAAATGATGATCCGCGCAGGGCTCTACACGCAGGGCAGTGACCCACAACTGGACCAGGCGATCAGTGTCTGGCCGGATCTGGATGCGTTTATCGCGGAAAAGGATTTGGACGGGTGCGAAAACAGTTTCAATCGTCTGCGATTGATCCTGCGACGCGCGCAGTCGGCGGGCCACGCAACGCGCAACAGGCCCTTGGCACAGCCACCTCAGGCGAACGATCGCCCAGGCGCCGGTATGCCGATGAATTTGCCCAAGGGGCCATGGCCCCAAGGGCACCGAAAACAATTGCCGCAACCAATCAACCGTCTGCCTTAGCGATTGCTGAGCGATCTCGAAAAATCTGATGCACCCTGCAACAGGCTAAGAGCAACAGACCCAACCGACGCGCTTTGGAATTGGCGAACCTCGTTCTGTAGAAGATACCTTTGAACCAGTTGGTCACGGGCGTCCGGGTCCAAAAACTGGGCAATGGAATTATCCCCGGTCAGCTTTTCCATCCGATCCTTGAAAAGCTCAAGCTGGCGATCAATGTCGATCTGCCCGAAACTTGCCGGCATGGCGAGCCCGGTTTCAAACACCTCGCGCAGCGGCGGCGTGCCCATGATCCGCAGCCATTTGGTGTCTTCCGAAGATGTCCCGGCCGCCAACACCTCCAATTCGCGCTGCGCATTCAGCGCAAGGCGCATCGAATTGTCCTGATCGCCGATGGCAACTTCGAACTGCTGGCGGCGAAATTTTGCCACCATCCGATCCCCAAAATCGGAAATCTTGGTGCTTGGGATCGGAAAATCGCCAAAGCCAAATGCAGCGGACATTGCGCGGTATCGGTCATCACCCAGCCGATTGGCGAGGGTATCGTCCTTTAATGTCCCATCTTCTAGAACTTTTTGAATCAAATACCGGTTGTTAATATCGTCCTGAAGCCCAAATGCGCCGAGCGCGACGCGCAGAAGTCGGCGATCCGAAACAAGGTCTTCGGCTGTGTCGACCTCTCCTATTTTTTCACGGAAATAGTCGGTGTCGCGGACAATCGACGCGCTTTTGGCAAATGCGTCTGATTGCGTTTCCAGCGTGCGTTGCAGGAACCGCCACCCCGTTAAACCGGAAATTGGGACCACCGGTTGATAGGTCATGACAGGCCAGCGCCCAACAGGCGCTCTTCTCGGGGTAAAAGCGCGCGCAGCGACTTTAGGCACTGATAATATTGGTCATCCATGACCGCTTCGGTCGCGGATGCCAACAATTGGCGGCTGTCCCTATCCGTCAAAATCTGACTCAATTCCTCAATGCGGCGCAGCAAAAGGTGACGGGTGTCATCGGGCGAGGAATCGCCAGACAGGACAAGTTGCGCGGAATAACACACGCGGCGCACTGGGGTGTTTGCCTCTTCGGGGTGAATGGCATCGCGCAGGCGCAGGATATTTGCGTTCGGTGACACGATCGACAGGCGCGACCGGCGGTCGCCGTTTTCAATAACCGCGCCGTTGATCAGGACGCGCTCTTTCGGCCCCAGTTTTAGGACAAGTCCACTCATGTTCCTGGTGTCCCTTTGCGAAGACCGCGCATGACGGCAGCGTTGATTTCAACAAGAGGCGTCACCGAGGCACCGTCGCGCAGCACCTTGCTGCTGTGTGCCTGTGTGAATTCGGCCAGGTAAAAAATCCGCGCCCGCAGATCCTGGGGTAATTTATTTGCCCCATCAGCGACATCAACAGCCAGGATCGTCCACAACTTTCGGTTGTCATGAATGGCCTTGGCAAGGGCGGGAAACGCGGTTTTTTGATTCCGACCAGCGGCAACCAATCTGTGGGTTATGCGGGCGAAAACGTCGTATTCGGCGCCGCGCGGTGTGCGAATAGGGGTCGCGCTTTGGCCATAGGCGCGCTGAGCGAGCGTGGAGGCGGTCACGTCACATCCTTCCAATCAGGGAAAAAGGGCTGTCAAAGGAAGTTCGGGGGACGCAGTTTGCGCCCCCCGTTCGTCACCGGTTTACCGGAACAAGGACAACAGAGTTTGCGGTGCCTGGTTCGCGATAGACATCGCTTGAACTGCCAACTGCTGTTGCACCTGAAGCGCTTGCAACCGCGCCGATGCTTCTTCCATTTCCGCATCGACAAGTGTGCCGATCCCGGACTTGAGAGAGTCCGTCAAAGCACCGATGAAGTTGGATTGCGTTTCAATGCGCCCCTGGACCGAACCAAAGGCCGCGGCGGAATCGATGGCGGTCTGAGTCAGGCCCTCGATCGCACCCAGGGCGGCCGTCGCCGCATCGGCGGATGTCACGTCAATCTTGTTAAGAAGTTCAAGACCGCCACCGATGGTGTTGCCGGCATCGGCGGTCACCGACACAAGGTTCACCTGGATGGAATCCGTCGCGTCCGTGACCGTTGACGTGAATGTCAAAGTGTCACCAGTGGCCGAAATATCCAGCACACTCGCGTCAAGGCCGTTTTCACCGGCATATGCCGCCCAGGCAGATTGCAGGCCTTTGGCAACATCAACCGCCGTGTCACCATCACGGGCTACATACCGAATGTCGTTTGCCGCCGCTTCGGCCTGGTTCGATGCAGCCGCAGCCGAGGTTCGGTAATCCGCCTGCGTAAAGTTCGAATCGTTTGCGTCTGTACCAAAGATGTTCAGCGCATAAGCCGTGCCTGCGTCGAAACCGATGTTGTCCGTCCCGATGTCGATGCTGCCTGTTTGCGTCCCGTTCAACGTGACCGCCGAAGTGCCCGTGTCCGCCGCGAATGTGCCACCCGTGGCCGCAATCGCGCTGGCGCCTGTCCCGAGGTCCTGTTTGTCGACGCCGATCTGGCTGACCGCCACACCGGTTGCCGATCTGTCGAGAGATGACAGAACGCTGATCGACCCTGAATCCGCATCGGTTTCGGTATTGGACAGCAAATTCAGGCCGTTGAACTGGGCCGCGCCAACGACTGCGCCGATCTGATCGCGCAGCGCGTCGATGTCTGTCTGAATCTTTTCGCGGTCAACGTTGTCCTCCTGTGCCGCGACGATCTTGCCTTTCATCTGTGTCAAAAGGTCGGTGACTGTTTCCGACGCTGACCGGGCAACCGCGACCGTGGATTCACCCAAGGCAAGGCTATCTGAAATGCCTTTGAAGCCTTTGACATCGGATTCCATCACTTTGGCGATGGCCCAAACCGCTGCGTTGTCCTTTGCGTCGGAAACGCGTTTGCCTGTCGAAATCTGTGACTGCACATCGGACATAGAATTGTTGACGGATTTGAGCGTTTGCAGCGCGACCATCGCGCTGTTGTTCGTTAGAATACTGGACATTCGTTATTTCCTTTGGTCATAGGACGCTTTGCGTCCGTTACACACCCCGCCCTGATTCAGGGCGGATCAAACGTCATTCTGACCAGTGCTAGAACGGGGGTGACCCTGCCCTGCGCCATCCGTTGTGGATGCATGACCAGCATCGCTCTGAGGAACTAACGACTTCCTAAATGCCTCTCCTCCTTTCCCTGAGATTTGAGATAAAAGTCGATCACGCGCGTTTTTCGACCTGTCCGTTGTGTTGTGTCTGGATCGACGTTTTGCGCCCGGATTTATCGTAAGTATCAAAGCTTTTGCGCAAGCGACGCAGGGTATTTACCCTGTTGGCGACCGCGCGAATGCCTTGCAAGGCGTTGTCCAAAAGCGCCTGATTGCGCAGCGCTTTGCCGCGTAATTCGGACAATTCTGTCATTTCTACCTGATCCATCGCGGTCAATTGTGCGATCAGCGCCTCTTTTTCCTCCAACAAGGGGGAAATGTCAGTCAGCTCACCGTTCAGGATTGCGCTGCGTTCACGTTCAAGCAAGTCATCGAGGCTGTCGAACAGCGTCTGCGTATCATGTGTCATCGTTTCTTGTCTCCTTGAGTGATTGGTAGATCGATTCGGCCAGTCCAATGCCCCCGGCCTGAACCATTGCGCGGGCCTGTTCATCACGCAGGAACGAAGCAAATTGCGCCTCACCCGTGCCACCGCCAAAGGCCGATTTCATCTCTCCCAACCCGGCGGATTTCAGCATTTCGGACATAAACGTGGCCTCCAACGCTTGCGCCACCTGCCGCAGACGCGCATCCGGCGGCGGCGCGACGGTGGCAGACGTAATCGGGGTGATTTGGCTGGGCATCTTGTCTCTCCAATTGAAAGGACTTTCCCGAGGTTGCGCCAAAACTGGTAAAGGTCAGGTAACCAAGTTCGAGGAACATGTCGGCTCACGAGGAAGAAATCCCGGGACTGATATGCACATTTTGCCAATGCTTGCCGGCTTGACCGGCGCCACCCCATCGGACAGGGCCCCGACACCCGAAACAACCCGCGGGGGATTCTTTGGCGATTTGTTTCATGAACCGCAGGAACCGCCTGCGGACTTGGCGAGTGAGTTCGGGTCAGGGCATGAGCATTCAGCCGAATCAGAGACTGATTCAAAGGCGATCGACAGTGCAGAACCAGAGGGCGTCGATATTGTTTTTGGGCACGCTTCGCACGATGAATCCGACGATACCGCGCCTTTGGATCGCAATTCCGGCAGGCATAATCGCGAGACATCCGAAAGGGCAAGTTTGACGCCGCCCACTGCCCCGTTTCCGCTGTTCACAGGCGATGCGGATCGGGGTGTGGCGACCAGCCCTCGGCAGAAAACGCACCCGGTTCCGGACAATTCCGTTCCGGGTTCGACGTTTGCCACTGATGGGGTCGCGGCCACGCCTGATGGCCACCCCCCAGTGCGCGGGGCCCGAGAAGCTCTGCCTGTGATCAACCAAAAAGTCAGCGATCCAATCGACAGGTCACCACGCGGGTCAACCGACAGCAGCCCGCAGCCCGCACGAGAGGTGGGCAACCGCAATCCGCCGATGGCAGAGCCAAAGCCAGATGGGTTTCATCCCGCCAAAACGGCCCCGCCTGTAACGGCGCACGACAAGCCCATGCTGACATCGCCGGGTGATCTGGCCCACTCCGATACGTCGGAGCCTGCGCCGGTACGTGTCGACGACGTTCCGCATCCCGCGCGTGCAAAGACACCGGCCACGGATCGCGTCGCTGCGACATCAGCGCCAAAACCTGCGCACCCGGTCATTCCGGCAAATCCACCACAAA